>CAYYWQ010000002.1:0-11098 GCA_964474825.1 uncultured Candidatus Saccharibacteria bacterium | reverse complement strand
GTTGCTTCTGTAGATGCCTGAACATTATTATTTTGAGCTGGTTTAGAATCAAAAATACCTTTCCAAGCGTTATCTAGCGTGAAACTGCTTCCAGTCAAAGCGATTGCATTATTGAGGTTAAATACAGCAAGAAGTATAAGAGCAAAAGCAGCGACCTTCATAAATCTTTTCTGTAGAGTATCTCCAAGTTTTGTAACGGAATATCCAAGTATAAAGAACAAAGGAGACGTTCCTAAAACAAAGGCAAATAGTATTGCAGCACCTGTGAATGGGTTTGCTGAGCCGATGGCGAGTGCCATCATTGCTTGGGTTATTCCACAAGGGATGAAGACTGTAAAAGCACCTAAAATAATCGGAGCAAACAAATCAGAACGTTTTGATTGTTTCCTAACTAATCTTGTAACAAACTTTGGTGGCTGTAGAGCAAAATAACGGAAAATAGGATGAACATTTAAGAGATTGAGCGCAGTGCCTACCATAAATACAACCACTGCAAGCTGCATAACAATTTTTGCGGTTAATGAAAGCTGGAAGACTGAACCCAAAGAACCAAGGAGAAATCCTAATATTGTATATGCAATAAGTTTTGCTATCAGAAATGAGAGTATTGGTAACGCATTACCAGACTTTTTAGATTTATCTGTGAGCTTCTCTTCTTCTCTTTGAGCAATAGTTGCTGCAAGAAGCCCTCCCTGAACAGCCAAACAGCTAAGGCCTCCTACAAATAATCCTGTGAGGAAAATTGCAACGAGGTTAGTATCAGTTGGGAGCTTAGAATTTGGAACAAGTGTAAAACCTGGATGTTCTAGGGAATAAATTTGTAAAAGCAGCAATCCAATAGTTACAAATGCTGTAACTACCGCACCTATCAATAATGTTTGTTTTTTTATTTTAATCTCCATATCGATTTATCTATATTCTATCAAATTTTTAAACCTTTGCTCTTTTTAGTAAAAGTGAATTTGAAACTACTGATACTGATGATAATGCCATAGCTGCTGATGCCAAAATAGGATTTAGTAAAATTCCAAAAAATGGATAAAGAACTCCCATAGCGACTGGGATAAGAATGATATTGTAACCAAACGCCCAGAAAAGATTTTGTTTTATTGTTCTCATTGTTTGTCTTGAAAGTTCGATAGCCGACGCAACTGATATGAGATCCTTGTTTATAAGTGTTATGTCAGCAGCCTCTATGGCAACATCAGTACCTGTCCCCATAGCAATACCAATATCAGCAGCTGCTAGCGCTGGAGCATCATTTATTCCATCTCCAACCATTGCAACTTTTTTACCCTCGGCTTGAATTTTTTTTATTTCAGCCTCTTTTTGGTCTGGTAATACTCCAGCTAATACTTTTGTTATTCCAAGTTTTGCTGCGATTGCATTTGCTGTTCGAAGGTTATCTCCTGTTATCATAACAACCTCAATCCCCTTTTTCTGTAATGCCTCTACGCCTTTTTTAGCTGATGCTTTTAATGTATCTGCAACTGCAATAAGTCCCACTAACTTTTCGTCTACCGCAAGAAGCATCACTGTTTTTCCTTCACTCTCTAACTTCTCAATCTGTTCTGAAATATTGCTGAATGAAATTTTTTCTCTATCCATAAGTCTTTGATTTCCGAAGAAGACTTTTTGTTTATCTATAGTTCCCTCAACTCCATACCCTGCGATAGCATTAAATTTAATTACGCCATCTGTTTTAATTTTGTGTTCGTCTGCGTAACTTACAATTGCTTCTGCTAATGAGTGCTCAGAACCTTTTTCAATGGAAGCAGCTAGTTGTAAAACCTTATCCTTTTTCAATTTACTAAGGGGAATAATATCTGTTACCTCTGGTTTACCATTAGTAAGTGTTCCTGTCTTATCAAACACAACTGTTTGAATTTTATTGGCAATTTCAAGACTCTCTGCGTCTTTGATAAGAATTCCATGTTCAGCACCCTTTCCAGTACCGACCATAATAGCTGTAGGCGTAGCAAGTCCCATGGCACAAGGACAAGCAATAACAAGAACAGAAATCATAGCAACCAAACCATTAATGTAGTTCCCAGTCAAAACACCCCATCCAATAAAGGTTAGAACAGAAATGATTAAAACAGCAGGAACAAATATTTCTGATACCCTGTCAGCCATACGCTGTATTGGAGCTTTTGAGCCCTGTGCTTCTTCAACAAGCTTTATTATTTGAGCAAGCATAGTGTCAGTTCCAATTTTAGTAGCTTTCATAATAAAGCTCCCTGATTTATTGATTGTTGCTCCAATAACTTGTGCTCCAACTGTTTTATCAATTGGAATACTTTCACCAGTTACCATTGATTCATCTACTGAGGACTCTCCATCAACTATTATTCCATCGACAGGTATTTTTTCTCCTGGTCTAACTCGAATCAAATCACCAACCTTTACTTCTCCAATAGGAACATCAATTTCTTTACCATCCCGAACTATTCTGGCTGTCTTTGCTTGTAATCCCGCCAACTTTTTGATAGCGTCAGAAGTATGAGATTTCGCTCGTGCCTCAAGGTATTTCCCTAACGTGATGAGTCCTATGACAATGATAACGACATCATAGTAAGTGTGCTCTGTGTTCAGGTATGCCTTAAGAGGTGTTTCAAATGCAGTAAGAGCAAAGCTGTAAATGAAAGCAACAAGTGTACCAATACCCACAAGTGAATCCATGTCTGCTTTTTTGTATTTAATAAATCGCCATACTCCAGCAAGGTAAGGTCTTCCAACGACAAACATCATGTAGGTGGCAAAGAGAGGCAATAGATGGTGAAAGAATTCTTTTATGGTGTAAGAAATAGGGAAGAAGATTTCCCAAATCATAATAATGACACTTATGGCTATCAAAACAAGCGAAACAATAACATTTTCTCTCAGGCTTTTTTCGTCACTCATATGATTCATATGGTCTTCCATATCCATTTTGGGTTCATCCAACATGAGTTTGTATCCTTTTTTTTCTACAGCAGAAGCAAGAGAGTGCTCTTGAGTATTTTCATCATAACTAACAGTAGCTTTGTTTGTTGCTAAATTAACATTTGCACTTGTCACGCCTTCAACTTTCTTTAGTGTTCTTTCCAGCACATTTACACAGGAAGCGCAGTGCATCCCTTTTACGTTAAATGTTTTCTTTATTTCAGACATAAAATGACGATTTAGCTCTTTTTCTTAAAAACTTCCATTATCTCCGCGATAGACTCATCTGCTTTTCCTTTTTTTATAGAATCAGCAACACAGCCTTTAAGGTGATTTTCTAGAAGTACATTGCCTGTTTCTTTTAGTCCACTTTCTACAGCTTGGAGTTGATGCATAACATCAATGCAGTAAGCATCGTCTTCCATCATCTTAATAACCTTATCCAGATGTCCTCTGGCTATCTTTAGACGGTGAGTTATTCTTTCGTGAGTATCTTTTGGTCGGTATGCCATATATCCCCCTATGAGGGATATATTAGGGAATAAAGCATTTATTGTCAAGAACTTACCATAGATCCCCTTGACTTTCTATTCAGTAAGTACATATCATTAAGTAATGATATGAAAAGTGATGATTTTTCAATTGAAGCAAAATTCTTTAGAGGACTGTCCGACTCAACAAGACTCTCTATTCTTGAAGTGCTTCGTGACGGTGAAAAAACAGTCAGTGAAATTGTAGATCAGACACAGCAATCCCAATCAAATATTTCTAACCACCTCAAATGTCTTGATGAGTGTGGCTTGGTTAAAAACAGGCGTGATGGGAAAAACATTTACTACTCTTTAAGAGATGAAAAAACTAGAGAGTTACTGAAAACTTCTGAGGAAGTAATCTCCAAAGTTTATGCACACATTGAGGAATGTCTCAGATATGAAAAATAAGTTAATTTTATGCCTGAAAGAGAACTAATACCAATGAAGACGCTAAGACAATCTGAAAGCCTCCCACGCTTGTTGTTTGAAAATTGGAGAACAAAACGAGGAGGGTTAGCAGAAATTCAGGAAAGACAACAAGCACGTTTTTCTGAAATGGTCGCTTTTGCTCGTGCTAAGTCTCCTTATTATCAGGAACTCTATCAAGATGCACCAGATAGAGTTGAAGACCCCAAAGTATTACCCGTTACAGATAAGAAAAAGCTGATGGCTCATTTTGATGATTGGTGTACTGACCCTGAAGTTTCTTTGGAAACTGTCCGTGAGTTTATTGGTAATCCTAAATTGGTTGGGGAGAAATATCTTGGCAAGTATACAACTGTTACAACTTCAGGCACTACAGGTACTCCAGGCATTTTTCTTCATGATGAAAGGGCAATGTCTGTTACAACTTCGGTTGCGATACGTTTGCTAACTGAATGGCTTAGCCCATTGGATTTTGCAAAAATTGTGAAAGGACAAGGTAAAATGGCTATGGTTATGGCAACTGGTGCTCATTTTGCCTCTGCTACTGCTGCTGCTAAACTAGCTAAAAGTCGAGGTGATAGGTTCTTAGGGTTATCAGCACATAGACCATTACCCGAATTGGTTGATGAACTGAATAAGTTTCAACCAGCACTTCTTGCTCCATACGCAAGTATGGCAGCTATGTTAGCAACAGAACAAGAACAAGGCAGATTGCATATCAATCCTGTGTTACTCACTCTTTCAGCAGAGGGATTAGTACCAAGCGAATATGAAAGAATTGAAAAAGCATTTCATGCAAAAGTTGGTAACTCTTACGCTTGTTCTGAGGTTCCTTTTTTAAGTTATGCCTGTGATAATGGGTGGATGCATGTAAATAGTGATTGGGTAAAACTTGAAGCAGTTGATGCTGACTATAACCCAACTCCTCTTGGTGAGCAGTCACATACGGTTTTAGTAAGTAATCTTGCAAATCGAGTACAGCCAATTTTGCGGTATGACCTTGGAGATAGCGTACTGATGAAACCTGATGCATGTGAATGTGGCAATCCTCTGCCAGCTCTTCATGTTAGAGGTCGCTCAGCAGATGTCTTAACTTTTTCTACTGAGAAAGGAGAGAAGGTGCAAATTGTGCCCCTTTCTTTTGGTATTTTAGTAGACCGAATTCCAGGTATTGAACGTACACAAATTGTACAGACCACCCCCACAACTTTACGAGTACGTTTACGCTATGATCCGAAAGTTGATCAAGATGCTGTTTGGCAGAAAACCAATAGCATCATTACTGATCTTCTTAAAGAACGCGGGCTTGAACATGTTGCCATAGAGCGTGCTCAAGAACCGCCAGAACAATCAAAAGGCGGAAAGTTTCGGGAGGTTATTCCCTTAGCGAAGTAATTATGGAAGAAAACGAAAAAGAATCACTAGTTGAATATAAATGGTATACCTACCCGCAGATGCGTAATGCTCTCATTGCAGGAGCACTGATTGGGCTGTCCTATGTTCTTTCCCGTTTTGGCTTAATTCCTGAATATCTCTCAACAGTGTTGTATATTCTTGCAGGTGTTATTGGTGGATACTACTGGGCAAAAGAAGGAATTGAGGAGCTTATTCATTGTAAAGAAGTAGACATTGAACTTCTAATGCTGGCAGCAGCAATAGGGGCTGGCGTATTAGGACTCTGGGAAGAGGCAGCGCTGTTAGTCTTTATTTATGGAGCAGCTGAGGGACTCGAAGGCTATACGTTTGCCAAAACCCGTGCCTCAATTCGAAAACTCCTCGATCTTGCGCCCAAAGAAGCACGGATACTAAAGAATGGCAAGGAAGAAACGATACCAGCAACACAGTTACAGGTTGGTGATATATTTATTGTCCGTCCTGGTGAATCGCTTCCGACAGATG
Source organism: uncultured Candidatus Saccharibacteria bacterium (assembly GCA_964474825.1). Taxonomy (GTDB): domain Bacteria; phylum Patescibacteriota; class Doudnabacteria; order UBA920; family UBA920; genus CAYYWQ01. Next base: position 5,315 of record CAYYWQ010000002.1, on the reverse strand, counting down.
GCGTGATTGTCAAAGGTTCATCAAGCATTAATGAAGCACCAGTCACGGGAGAATCCATACCCGTTGAAAAGAATACTGGCATGAAAGTATTTGCAGCGACCATCAATCAGGAAGGTGCGTTGGAAATTAAAGTGACCGCTGCATTTGCTGACAACACCCTTTCTAAAATGGTGCAGATGGTTGAGGAAGCGCAAGATAAAAAAAGTAAAGCGCAGGTTTTTATTGACCGCTTCGGAAAACGCTATTCGCCCATCGTCCTTTTGATAGGACTGGCCCTTCTTGTTCTTCCACCTCTGTTTGGATTTTCATTTTCTTTCTGGGCAGAGCGGGCAATCGTCTTTTTAGTCGCAGCTGCGCCTTGCGCATTAGTTATGTCCACACCAGTTGCAATTGCTACGGGTATTGGGACTGCTGGTAAAAATGGCGTCCTTATTAAAGGCGGTATGCATTTGGAGAATGTGGGGAAAATCCGAGCAGTTGCCTTTGATAAAACAGGAACGCTCACAATCGGAAAGCCAATAGTAACTGATTTAGAAGCGGTAAATGGCGATGAGAAAGAAATATTACAACTTGCTGCAAGTGTTGAGCAATATTCAGAGCATCCCTTAGCAAAAGCGGTTGTTGCCAAAGCACAGGACAGAAAGGTTCAATTGCAAAAAGCTGAAAACTTTAAAGCCTTAACAGGAGCTGGCGCAACCGCAAAAGTCGGTAAACAGCTGATTCAGGTTGGGAAAAAAGAGCTTTTTACAGATGTAGACCAAAACTTTATTACAAGAGTTGAAAGATTGCGCCAAGATGGCAAAACTGTCATCTTTGTCGGCACAGATAAAAAACTGCTTGGAGCTTTGGCAATCCGTGATGAAATCCGCCCAAACGCAAAACAAGCTATTGAGAAACTTCACAGTATGGGGGTCAAAGTCGCCATGCTGACAGGAGATAATGAGATTACTGCTAATGCTATTGCCAAAGAAATTGGTATTGATACTGTCAAAGCAAATCTTAAGCCTGAGGACAAAATTGCAGCAGTCAATGAGTTGAAAAAAGAATATGTAGACGTGGTGATGGTAGGTGACGGCGTAAATGATGCCCCAGCTTTGGCAACCGCAACTGTTGGTATGGCAATGGGAACGGCTGGAACAGATGCAGCAATTGAAGCAGCAGATGTAGCTTTAATGGGTGATGATATTGAAAAAGTAGCTTACGCAATTGAGCTTGGGAAAAAAGCCAGAAGCATTAGCAGGCAAAATATTGTGTTTTCTTTTCTTCTGTTAGCTGTGCTTATTCCTTCAGCTCTTATAGGTATTATGACAATTACTATTGCAGTCATTGTTCATGAAGCTGGCGAGTTATTGGCAATTGGTAATGGATTACGTGTTGCAAAACGGTAAACAAATTGCGACTTATTTGTGTTTTTTAATAACATATATTAATTATGGTAAATAAAAATATACTCATTTCGGGAGCTGGGATTGCAGGACCAACGCTTGCCTATTGGCTCAAGCGGTATGGCTTCAATCCAACTGTCGTTGAAAAATCACCTGTGCCTAGACAAGGCGGATATATTTTTGGATTGGATGGAAAAAGAGGAGTTGAGGTGCTTGAGCGGATGGAAGTCTGGCCTCAAGTTGAAAAAGAGCGGTTTGAAGGGTATCAATATGTCTTTGTTGATAAAGACAACAAGCCAATATCAGGTATGAATGTGGGAGAACTAACTAAAGAAATTACCGGTCGAGAAATTACCTATATGCGAAGAGCGGATTTGGCTCGAATTTTGTATGAGTATACAAAAGATGATGTTGAATACATTTTTGGAGACCCTATCAAACAATTAACCGAAGATGCAGAAGGGGTGAATGTTGTTTTTGAAAGCGGGAAAAGTAGGAAGTTTGATCTGGTGGTTGGAGCTGACGGACTGCATTCAGAAGTACGAACTTTGGTATTTGGTAATGAATCACGTTTCAAACAATATATGGGGCATTATGTTGCAGCCTTTACCGTTCCAGATCATCTATCACACTATGGAGAAGTCAGTTTTTACAATATGCCTGGTAAAAGTGTCACACTCTATCATTTAAAAGAGGGTGGTGTAATTGCGGTGTTTACGCTGCGACACGAAACAGAGCTGAAATACGATTTCCATGATACAGAAAGACAAAAACAGCTCCTCTCTGAACTATTCCCCGAAAAAGAATGGGAAATACCAAGCTTGCTTGAATCCATGAAAACAACTAAGGATTTCTTCTTTGATGTGGTCAGTCAGGTGCGGATGGATACCTGGTCAAAAGGACGCATTGCCTTGGTTGGGGATGCTGGATATTGCCCAACGCTTCTTACTGGTTATGGTTCGCAGCTGGCAATGGTGGGTGCATATATCCTTGCCGGAGAACTCAAAGCTGCCAATGGCGATTATCAGAAAGCTTTTCAAGCATACGAAAAAGAACTTCGGCCTTTTGTTGAACAAAAGCAGAAAAATATTAAGCTTCTGCGAACTGTAGTTCCAGGTTCCCCCTTTGAGCTATGGGCAAGAAACCAAGTGATGAAACTAATGCGTCTTCATGCTTTTGCGCTCTTTTTTATGAAGCAAACCTGGGGAAAAGTAGTTGCTGATGAGGCAATTACTCTTAAGAACTATGATTAACTCAATTATCGTTTTTTTAGCAAATTATCTCTACATAATTATCATATTGATTTCAATCGTTGCAGTAGTATTTGCAAATAAAACAGCAAGAAAAAATATTCTTTCATTATCCCTTCTTACCTTTCCTCTTGCATTTATTATTGCCAATATTCTTGGTAGGCTGTTTTATAACACGAGACCTTTTGTAATAGAAAAGATTCAACCACTTATTCCCCATGCGGCAAATAATGGTTTCCCATCAGATCACACCTTACTTGTTATCGGTATTGCTTCAATACTATTTGTTTATAATAAACGCTTAGGGATTTTCTTGTTTATACTCGGACTAATTGTAGGCTTTGCCAGAGTTTATGCAAAAGTTCATCATCCGATTGATATTCTGGGAAGTATAGGAATTGCAACCTCCTCTACTTTCCTTTCACTTATACTACTAAAGAAACTAAAGCTTATTAGCCAGACATCTCTTCAGCTATAAATTAAGAAAAAGCATATTTCAGATGCTGGACATAATCTTACTGACTATTAAATCTTCTTATTATTTTCTTTGCTCAGAAAATTGCCTAACGAGTATCAATGTTGATCATTTTACAGGTATTTAAACATTTTTTAACCACCCTTTCATTTTTTCAAAATATTGTGGATTACGAGCTACAAGCTTTTCAAAAACTGATCTTGACTTGTCTGCTACAGGAAGTGTTGTAAACCTATCTATAACAATATCGAGGTCATTTGTAATTATTACTCCGTCTGGATAGTCAGCCAGATAATCAACCCACTCTAAAAATTCTTCGTTGCCTTTCTCATCAGCAATCGTCACAAGTATCTTGCCATTGTAATGAAATGGCCACCAGTGCATTTCGTAAAGGTTATCTTTTGTAATTTTGCTCTGCAAATATGGCCTCTCAACAGTCAAGCACTTCTTCCAAAGTTCAAAACATTCTTCAAACTTTTGCTCAAAATTTTCTTCAATGAAATAATAAATATTTGTCATAACTTCGTGCTCATAAGAATCAGTGAGGATTAAAAAATATTTATAGGCGATTGCAAAACAGTTTTCAAAATCTACTCCCTGTTCTTTTGGTAAGTGCCAAAATGCCCAAGCAAGCCCTGCTTTAACTTCACCTGATGAATCGGTTAAGATTTTAATAAGCAATTCCTTAAAGTAAGTATCATCAAAATCCTTTAACTCTGCTATTCTTTCTTTGCTATAAACGTATTTCAGTTTATCCTCATCTATGGCACTTGCTCTAAACTCTGCAAAGAAAATAAATAAGCTTCTGGCTTCTTCAATAATCTTGTCGTTCTTAGTTTCCAAGAAAGTATTCAATATTTCATTTGCCTCCTCAGAAGTAACACTTCTAACGTTATAAAAAAGTCTCAAAATCCCCATCATTATTTGTTCCAACCCCCAGTTCTCTTTATTTCGCAACATTGCATAGGCGATTCGCTCAATTTCATTTGCCACCTTAATATCGAGGAATCTTTCTTTGGGATTAGTTGGTAAGACGGTATGCCTTACGGTCATCAACTGCTCTGAAGGAATACAAGCGTAAGCCCTTACATAATAATTTTCGTCTCTAGTTAGTTTTTCTATTAAGGGAATAATTTCTGGAATATAATCTCGTCCTGGCAATATGGCTATACTTTGCAATATCCATGCAACTGAGGCTCTAACCGTGGTAATTTCATTTACATCCTTGCCCTTTTTAACCTGTTCATGAAGATTATGTTTTCCTTCTGGATCATCTGGATCGTTTTCTAAAATCGGATCTGGATCATCAATAAAGAATTTGGCAATTTTTATTGCACCTTCATATTTTTTTGCCTTTGCTAATTTGTCTCCATATCGGACAACGGACAACCGTGATTGGAGATCAGGTATTTTTGCTATAAAAAGCTTATTTTCATCTTTGCAGTCAGTAAGCCAAACTGAAACTATTTCCTCGAAAACTCTTGCAATTAAATCATCGTTATTTTCAATGTCATTAATGCTACTAGTAATTACAATCTGCTGATTATGAGTGAGTGAATCTCGCCCCCATATTTCCTGGATAATTGCCTTTCCTTCTTCAAAGTCTTCAACCAGAACCTGTGATAAGACTCTAGCAGTTTGCCATACATCCCATTCTCCTTGTTTATTTATGAAGTAATCACTATCAAGGAACTCTCTTAAAATGGCTATACCACGGCTTTTCGTCTTTGGATTTGCAATTAGACCTGGAACATTTGAAGTAATGTTTCCTTCAAGAACTCCTCTAAACTTATTATATTCAGGGTTTTTACCCCATGCCTCCAAAGTAGCTAATGCTTCCTCATGTCCTTTGTTTGCTAACTCACTAACTATTTTCTCTACATGACCATTGGCAGGTATACCCTTGTACGGTTGATAATCGAGTTGTAGTTTTACAAGTTCCCATTTTTGATCGTCAGAAAACATATCTCCACCGATTTGTTTGTAAATCAACTCTGTCTTATGAGGAATTCCTTTTCGCATTTCTACAAAGTCTTTAATTATTGCGAGTGCTTCATTTTGGTATTTCGGATTTAAATAAGCACTTATTATTACTGGTATAGAAGCTCTATTTAAATAATCAGGTTTTTCTGATGAAACTGAATCTTGTTTTGTAGTAATTAATTTTTCTGTTATAAACTTCCATGCTTCATCAGGATTAGCTGA
>CAYYWQ010000001.1:818933-1211450 GCA_964474825.1 uncultured Candidatus Saccharibacteria bacterium | reverse complement strand
CCAGGCATCAGCCCGTATACATCAGCTTGCGCTTTAGCACGGACCTAAGTTTTTGGTAAACAGTCGGGAGAGGTCTTTGGTTGCAGCCCTTTTTCCTTTGATATAATCTCAAAAAAAGGGCAAGGTATATACCTAAGGTACACCTGCTTTTTTGCCGAGTTCCTTAACGAACATTGTTCCGGACGCCTTGGGATTCTCTCCCCATCCACCTGTGTCGGTTTACGGTACGAGCACTATACAGCGCGATTACGACGCTTTTCTTGACACCTTGATTCACACTAATCCCCGTTGCCAGGTTTCTTCGTGCTCTCGAAATTACAGCGCGTTAGACCATCTCTTGCGAGGTAGGACTAACTTGCATAGGTTCGGCGGATTTACCTGCCAAACCATCCTACAAGCACAACAACGCCAATAGTCAGATGACGCTAATGTTATCATGATGTGTTCCGCCTTAAATAACTGTACAGTGGTTACGGAATATCAACCGTATTTTCCATCGGGTGAACCCCTTGGGGCCCACTCTTAGGATCGACTAACCCAGGGACGACGATCGTTGCCCTGGAACCCTTGGATATTCGGCGAAGAGGATTCTCACCTCTATATATATTACTTATTCCAACATTCTTACTTGTACAAAGTCCACGGCCGCTTACGCATACCGCTTCAATCCATGTACAACACTCCTCTACCACTAACATAAAAATTAATTCATGCTAATCCACGTCTTCGGCACTGAGCTTAGCCCCTATATATTGTCGGCGCAGGATCGCTTGACCAGTGAGCTGTTACGCTTTCTTTAAAGGATGGCTGCTTCTAAGCCAACCTCCTGGTTGTATGAGCAACCCCACATCCTTTGCACTATAGCTCGGATTTGGGGGCCTTAGACGGTGGTGTGGATTCTTCTCCATTTGTCTCGTGAAGCTTAGACCTCACGGACTGACTGCCAGATTCTTAATCTTTAGAATTCGGAGTTTGGTTCGAGCCTACCGCTTGCGCAGCAGGTTTCGATTCAGTGCTCTACCTCTAAAGGGAACATCTGACGCTAGCCCTAAAGCTATTTCGAGGAGAACCAGCTATCACCCAGTTCGATTGGAATTTCTCCCCTACGCACAGCTCATCGCCTATTTTTGCAGCAATAGTGCGTCCGGACCTCCCGTTACTTTTACATAACGTTCATCCTGGCCATGCGTAGCTCACTGGGTTTCGGGTCTAACTCTAGCAACATTTAGGAAGTTGTCGCGGCCGATGATAAATCATCAGCCGAACAAAATCCTAATACGGACTATTCATCCTCGCTTTCACTACGATTTCGTTCTTGATAGAACTTAATCAAGCTGCTAAAGATTAACTCGTTGGATCATTCTTCAATAGGCACGCGGTTAACCATTTTGCATAAATGCAAAATAAGGTCTTCCACTCCTTGTAAGTATATGGTTTCAGATACTATTTCATTCCCCTTCCGGGGTGCTTTTCACCTTTCCCTCACGGTACTTGTTCACTATCGGTCAATATGAGTATTTAGCCTTAGATCTTAGTCGACCTGATTTCCGACCAGATTTCTCGTGTCTGGTCGTACTCAAGAAAAAGTTAGGAAATTGCATGGTTTTTCGCGATACGGGACTATCACCCTCTTTGGTCCGCCGTTCCAGGCGTGTTCTGCTAAACAGCACATAATTTTCCCAGAGGCTCTACAGCGCCTCAATAACTCCCACTTATTACACCTAATTAGCAACGACTGTAATCTTTAAGTTTCAATCTTGCGACCAAAACAACACTAACTAGGTTTGGGCTAATAGATATTTATTCGCTGAGTACTATATTTCACCCAACGAATAAATTTCTATATCTTTCCGCTTTCGCTCGCCACTACTGACGGAATCTCTTTGTGTATTGCTACACAATTGATTTATTTTCCACATGCTACTGAGATGTTTCACTTCGCATGGTTCCCGCACTATATATCCCACGACATATAGGCATACGCTCTTCCAGCGTATGGGTTTCCCCATTCGGACACTCCCGGATCAAAGCTTATTTGCCAGCTCCCCGAGATTTTTCGCAGGCTGTCGCGTCCTTCATCGGCTCATATTGCCTAGGCATCCACCATATACCCTTAACTGTTTTAATTCTTTCCGACTTGCGTCGGGAATTATTTGACTAGCAATTTGTGACTACCATTCCTCGGCAAGAGAAATGATAAGCAAATTACTTTTATCCCATTAAATTATTTGTGAAAATTTAATGGGCGGATACAATGTTATACTACTTACATTTTACAATGTTTCTACCCATGGATCATCAAAATGGTTGATGTTTTGGTGATCCATTATTTTGTTGTTAAAGTACGTGGCTGTAATATTCTGTGTGACTGAGGTACTGATTGGCCGTCTATTATATTACATCCATTTGACTACTGCCCCGGAGGATCTTCCGGCCTGAGTTCCCAAATAAATTTGGAACGGCGTGCGATCTGTGAGCAGTATACAAATGAATATAAATTTTTTTATGGAAAGAACTTCAAGCGACAAAAAAACCGCTTTCGCGGCTATGAAAGGCACAATTTAAATTGGCCGTTTACATAAACCGCTGGTTGTTGACTAATGTTTGAGTGTTCAACATAGGTGCTGCTACCTTTGTTTAATGTCTATCTATAATAAATGATTTATCTATACCTGTCAAGCGTAAAGTTTAACACAAACCCTTATTTTTTATGCCTTATTTATGAGGATTTTTAGCTTTGATAAACAATCTTCCACAGAATAACCACAGTTTCACTATAATATGCTATTTAACCTGTTCCACTGTTTCCACCGGACCTGCCATCAAAACCAAATTAAACCGAACCCTACCTACTAGTTGACCGCCGGAAGTTAGCACATTTACCCTCCAGTGCCCTGGCAATAGCCCTGAAGTTTTTTCCGAGTAAGTCCTAAAACCGCCGTCGCGCCCACCTATTACCTTTAGGGGAATTTGGCTTATGGTTACCCATTTATTAGTTGCGGAATCCAGACGCTGCCACTCATGTGAAATGCTTAAATCAAAATCCGGCGGCGAGAACACCGCGGTATAAACAAACACGGGAGAACCTTTTACAATTGAAAAATCCGGATAAAGCCTAAATTCATCCCGCCAATTTTGCTGCTGGCCTGTTACAACATAATTACCCTGGCTGTTTCTGCGCACCGAATAGAAAGCACCCGCGTCTTTTATAGCCAAAGGCAGGGGCGGTATTACACCGGTAAAATAAAAAACATTCATTAACGCAAATACCCCAGCAATACACAATGCTAAAATTTTCCGGCTTTTTTTAAATTCTTCAACGTTGGTTAGCCTTATTACAAATAAAAACAAAATAATAAATATTAAGGAAGCTGCGCCGGACAGAAGGAAAGGTCCGCGGCCAATTTTATGAAGCAGCACAGGGACTAAAAAAATAGCAAAACAAAACACGGAAAGAAAGAACAGGGAAATTTGGAAAGCCAAGCGCACAAAGTGGCGCTTTAAAGATTCATTAGCCCAGAAGGACAAGACTAAAATTAGCAGGAATGGCCAGGACACGGCCAAGTCCCCGCTCCTAAAATAAAACACCAGGAAGGTAGACCATATCCCTCCGTAAAAAAACTGCTGGATGTTAGTCAACCAAAAATGCAATTTGGAAGGATTAGCCTCTGCTCCCTCTTCCCTCTCTATGGCGTGGATTAATACTATACACGCCCCCACAATTACAATGTGCCCAATGACCCAAAGATTTTCCCAGAACAAATCTACCCGTTTAAGCGTAAGCGCGTCAAACACGAACCCGCCAATTAGCGAGAGCGAAGAAATAGGACGTTCGTATTTCCCGTACCAGGAACGGATTTTAGTCAGCATGGGTTATTCCTTGTCAAAAATTAAAGTATGGACTATACCTAAAAAATTATTTACCGGCGGCTCGCTGTTATCATTAGGAGAAACTTCTAAAGCTATGTCCATAATATAATCGCCGTATTCAACCAACTGTTCAGACTTGACTATTTTGTTGCCCTTTTTCTTTTTTGTAACGCGCAGGGCTTCATGGGAAAGTAAGGTGTCGTTCTCCATAAAAAGGTCTTTTGGCGGATTAAGCAGATTAAAACCGGCATACTCCGCGTACCAGTCCGGCACGGCAAAATGCTTAGGGTTAGGCAAAATACTAACCGATACATAATGAACAAATTTTGGCGGCATGCTCGGCTGATTAACCAATTCTAAACCGCTCGTAGGATAAAAATATATTGTGGTGGCGGTGGAAGTAGAATTAGTATCTGCTGCCGCCTGCCAGTCAGGCGGAAAAGACAGGCTGTAGTTATATTTAACATTATGATACTTTTGCCATTGGTTTTCTTGGGAAAAATTTTTGTATTTCTGAAATCCTGCAAAACCCAACAAAAGCATTATTACAACAAACAATATGGTTTTCATTTTTTAAAAATTTTTATTTTATGAACTCTAAAAACTTTTTCTCGTTTAAAATCTCCACTCCTAATTTTTGAGTCCCAGTAGTAAAACCTACGGTTGACTACGGGACTTCAGCTGATTATTTTTAGAAATTCAGCTTCGCTTAGAATTTCTATCCCTAAGGTTTTCGCTTTAGCGTATTTGGAGCCGGGCTCATTACCTACCACCACGAAGGACGTTAACTTAGAAACGCTCTCTGCCGTCTTACCCCCTAATTCTCTGATTCTTTGCTTGGCTTCATCCCTGCTCATTTTTTCCAGCGTGCCGGTAATTACAAAAGTCTTTCCTGTAAACTTGCCAACCTTTTTTTGTTCATGGGAAATTTTAATCCCGTTCTTTAAAAGCTTTTGGACAAACTTAATATTTTCCTTGTGACGAAAATAGTCAAAGACACTTTGAGCAACTACGGGACCAATGTTTTCAATAAAGTTAATTTCGTTTAAGCTTGCTGACATTAATTTCTCCAGCGAGCCAAAATGCTGGGCAAGGTCTTCGGCCGTCTGCTCCCCAACATGTAAAATCCCCAGGGCATAAATAAATTTTTGCAAAGCAACAGAGCGGTGTTCGTTTATGGAAGCAATAATATTTTCGGCGGACTTTTCCCCAAACCTCTCCAAGTCTTTTATGTCTTCAATTTTTAAAGCAAAAATGTCGGCTGCGTCTGAAATTAAGCCTTCTTCCTGGAAACGGTCCAAGATTTTCGGCCCGATTTCGTAAATTTCTAAAACAGAAACAAAGTGCTGCATAAACCGGCGGTTTTTGGCCGGACACTTGGGGTTAGTACAATAATAGGCAACGGATGATTGTTTTTTATCGCCGGTTACTCTCCGCTCAACATTGCCGCCGCACACCGGACATTTTTCCGGCACATGGACTTTTTTTTCTTTGCCTGCCCTGAGCTTAAATAAAACCTCAACAACTTCCGGAATAACGTCCCCGGCTTTTTGAATGACCACGGTGTCACCCACCCGAACATCCAACCTGTTTATTTGGTCTATGTTATGCAACGTGGCTTTACCAATAGTGGAACCGGCAACTAAGGTTGGCTCAAAAATAGCCAAAGGGGTGAGTACGCCGGTACGACCGACGTTAAATTTTATATCAGTTATAATTGTCGTGGCTTTTTCCGCCGCGTACTTGTACGCCACCATATAGCGCGGCGCTTTGCCAACAACGCCAAGTTGGGCCTGCAAATCTAATTGGTTAACAGAAACCACGACACCGTCTGTTCCATAAGGAAAGTCTTTCCTTAATTTTTCAATTTTGTCTATAAACTTTTCCGCTTCCAATAAATTTTGGCAAACCGACTCATGGCTGTCTACTTTAAAACCAAGTTGGCGCAATAATTGATGTTTTTCAGAATGCGTTTTTAGTTGAATCTCGAATTTCGAATCCTGAATCTGGGCCACGTCCCATGCTGAAAAATCCAAACGCCTTTCCGCGGCTAAAACCGGATCCAACTGCCGAAGGCTACCGGCCGCGGCGTTGCGGGTATTTGCCAATAGAGGCTTGCTTTCCTTTTCGTATTTTTTATTTAATTCAGCCAAAACTTTTCTGCTCATAAGGCCCTCGCCCCGCACTTCAATAAACTCCGGAAAGGGCGAACGTAATTTAAGCGGGATAGCCCGAATGGTTTTTAAGTTCTGGGTAACATCTTCACCAATGAATCCGTCCCCTCTTGTGGCGCCGCGTACAAAATTACCTTTCTCGTAAATTAAAGAAACTGACAAACCGTCCAGCTTAAGTTCACAAAAATATTCCAAAGAGGACGCCTCCGGCAATAGCCTTTTTATTCTTTTTTCCCACGCTTCCAGTTCCTCCAGGGAAAAAGCGTCATTCAACGACAACATACGCACGTCATGCTTAACCTTAACAAATTTATCCAAAGGTTTGCCGGCCACACGGTCGGTTGGCGAAAAAGGATCTTTAAATTCCGGGTACTGGTCCTCCAAAACTTTTAATTCCCGGCTTAATGAATCGTAAATGTCGTCACTGACGTTGGGATCATCCAACACATGGTAACGGTAGCGCAAATCTTCTATTTCCTGTCGCAATTTTTCAATTCTTTGCTTAGTTTCAGCCTTATTCATATTTTAATTATAGTATTTTTTTGGCAGTTAGGCTATTTAAATAATTTGTCCGGCCACAAGCTGAAAAGCACTCAAAAACGCCAAATTTTCAGTTATCCCCAATTGCGATTTAACAAAAAAAGATGTAAAATTAGCTTAGCATTGTAGTTTAAACACCGACTCCAGAAACCTAAACCAAAAATTTTCATGGCTAATTCCCGCAAAAAAATTGACCTTTCTCCAAGCCTCAAACTCGGGGTCGGACGCGGACAAAACAGCCAAATTTTTAAAATCGGTGCAATTGCCTGTTTAGTGCTGGCGCTGGGGTTTGCGGGCTACGCTTTTAGCCTTTTAATAAAGGAAAGTTCGTCCCAAGACAGCGCGGTTCCCCAAGTTTTAGGTGCCAGTTCAGTAAAAAATTCCGAAAGCCAATCCCACCTTATTGAATACCAAGTAAACCAGGGCGACACATTATTTAATATAAGCCAAAAATATAATATTACCTGGACAACCCTGGCAACTTTAAATAATCTAAAAACTCCCTTTACCCTTAAGGCCGGACAAATTTTAAAAATCCCACAATAATTTATTAATATTAAAAACCCCTCGTTTAGTGAGGGGTTTTTTAGTTGCTAATTTGGGATTTTAATGCGGAGCTTTCTTCCTACCGTGCTGTTTTGCCCGTTAACATCAACGGCAGTCTGCTGAAAATAAGGGATTCCTTTGGGCTGATTATCGCTGCCAAAAGTCTGCAGCTGGATATAAACCGGCGTGGAGCCGCTTGGGTTAAAAATAATAATTTCCTGTTTCTTGCCGGAATCCAGGGTCCAGCTACAAGTACCGTCCCCATTACATCCCGGAGCCGCAACGCTTGGGTAGAAGCTAAATCCGCCGGCAACACCCCCAAAACCTCCTCTCCAGTAACCGTCAGAAGATTTAGGATCGCTGCAGGGTATGGTGGCATAATGCCCCTGGCCGGCGGTAGAAACAGTAACTTGCGGATCATATTCACACAAGTAAACCTGTAAGTAAGAAGCTTCGGGGGACAAGTAGGTTAAAGTCAATTTAGTGTATCCGCTTCCGGAAGTAGGATGGTCCGGGTCGTAAAAAACGTAATGCTTGGCAAGCGGGGAAAATTCAGTGCCTGAAGTAATCAGGCCTGACTGCGGGGGAATGGTGTCCTGCTGAATTGGGTCGGCAATGGAATTTTCCGACGGGGCAATGCTGTTGGTGTCAATTCCGCCAACAGTCCTGGAATAACAATTAGACAAGGCGTTGTCGCATTGTTCCCCGTTATTTGGGTTGGCATTAACTTTTCTTTTAACCTTATACAAAGCCTGTTCGCCTATAGCCTGGGCGCCATAATAGGAAGCCTCTGTCCTAAGCAGTTCCCCGCTGCTGCGGACTTCAACAAATAATATAGAGGCCAAACTGAAACTAATCGCAACAACAGCCGACAAAATCATAATTGCCAGAAGTAACGTAACCCCTTGCTGACTGGAATCACTTTTAATATTATGTATTTTTTTTATCATCCCAGTATATCAACTTTCAATTCCAAACGCCTGTAAGGCTCTCGGAACAAAATAAATTTTAATGTTGACATCATATTGCTATTAATTACATTTATGCGAGGCGTTTGCAAAGTTCCGCATGACAGCGAAGCAAATCTTTTCATTTGCGAATCTTTCGGTAAGTGACTATTTTATAAAATCCGTACAAGCGGAACTTATTAAAAGTTGTATTACTGGGTCATAAAACAATAGCTTAATGGGGGATGTTATAATCGCTGCTCGAGACAGTAGTTTGATAATCAATGTCGGTCTGCTCACCGGTGGGCAGTATTACCCGGAACTTAGCAATTATAGTCACTTGCGGTTGGATTTTTGGGTAACTATTGATGTAATCGGTACAGTTAGGAGCGTAAGGGTCACAAGTTGGCTTTACCAAAAAAACAAGGTTTTGCACGCTCACATTTGGCGGGGTCAAAACTTCCAGGGGGAGAACATTTTTTTGCAGGGCTAGTACCGGTTTAGGGTTACTTGGTAGCACAGCGGCAAAACTCCCCGCCGCGGCTCCACTTAACTTCGAGCCGACAGGAAGGGTTGTATTGCCCGGTCCATTGGTGTTACCGGGCCCTTCTCCCAAATAAAAGCATACATAATTATTTTCGGAAGTTAAAATAGCCAACCTGTTAGCCGGACCTCCGGATACAGGGTAGGTAGATTTTACTGGGTAGCTAGGTCCAGCGCCGACCAGCGGCAAGTTAGAAGGCCGGCAAGGATTATTAACATTCGCATAAAAGCTGTTATTATTATCCGAAGTGCCATTAACCACTGCGTAATCTATTTGGCCGTTGCGCACTTCTTTCACAATTGTTTCCATTAAATCTCTCATCCCCTGACTCGCCTGGCGCAAAGCCTCGGTCCTTCTATTGATTTTTAAAACATAATTAAACATGGTCATAAGCGCGGACACGACCACCGCAAAAATCATTGTGGCAACAATAATTTCCATTAAAGTGAATCCAGCACTATTTTTCATAGGGCTAGGTCGAAACTTCTTTTTTAATATGCTTTCAAACATTTACAATGATATTACTATTTTAAATAGTGCTGGACTAGTAGTTTTTCCAATTGGTTAAGTAGGTAATTATCTCCAAGCGGCAAGAGGTACTGGCTTGATCAAAAGTAGGAACTCTTGGGCACTTTTTGTCCACCCACCAAACCTGCGACTGGACTTTAAGCATTGGACCAACATCTTCACCGTCATAACTTGCTCCGGCCGCCGGATGGTTATAGGGTGCGGTAGCGTCCCTGGTCAAAATAATTCTACGGCAATAATCAGACCTTCCTGCAGCATTTACGCAGGTCATGCCATTGCCTGTGGTGGAACTATAAAACCCCCTGGATCTCCAGGTATTGGTGGTTTTAGGATCGTAAAAAAACAATCCAAAGTTATTGGTAGTACTTTTCTGTAATGTCCAAAAATTGGCCGCAGTAGAATCAAAATATAAAACATAATTATTGGGAGTAAGGTCAGGGGCATCACCATTACAATTCCCTGCTCCATTATTGTTTTTAGGGTTTATACAATAAGTTTGTTTCAGCCAATTCTTATAGCACTTAGCGGTTTGCCCGGGGTTTAAGTAATTATAACAATTGGAGTCAATGGTTGTTTGCTTTAACCAATTAGTGTCGCGCATGGCCTTAACCGCTTCCACTCCTTCCCTGGCCAAACCAGCCGCAACGATCTGTTTGGTAATGCTGGTAGAAGCGTTTAGGGCGTAAATCGCCAAACCCAAAGAAGTGGAAACTCCCATAATCAACATAAACACAGCCACCAAAGTTTCAATCATGGTTTGGCCACTTTGAAAATTTTTTGATGCCTCAGGGTTTACGGGATTGATAATTTTTGTTAATTTTATCATTTTTTATTGTTTTCGGTGGCCTTAATTACTACAAGTCGCTCCGTCTTTGGTCGGGCAAATTACCCCGCTAACCCCCCTAACCATAACCTGCCGGAATTTGGTGCCCCCAGCGTCTGTTAAAGTTATAACCGCGTAAGAATCAGTGGTGGTGTGGTAATTATTAACGTTGGTTACGTAATTTATAATATTAGCGTAATCGTCCACCAAGGGCTGGAAGTTGCTAATGTTGCAGCCGGCGTTTAAATAAACTTTGGCAAAAGGCGAGCCAAATGCCAGCAAACCGCAGGCCGGCGCCTGAACCGACGGCGTAATGCCAGCTGGGGCGTAAATTCTTATGGGTGTTGAGGAGACTTGAATACCCGGCGGCATTATATAATTTTCCACATCCACCAAAACCGGGCTGGAAGTAACATTATACATAGCCTGCAAGGTATACTTTTGCCTGCTCTGCTGAGAACCTGCATCAAACTTTAAAATAAAAAACTGGGGGGACTGCCCGCCTGGGACAACATGGGACGACAGGGTGTAGCTCTGTGCTCTTCTCAAGTTGGTCACAAGCTCGTTTTGGGCAATGTTCAAATTGCGATCAACGCGCAAACCCGGCAGGTTGACCGTAACCATTATGGACATTATTCCCAAAATGGAAATAACCACCAATAACTCCATTAGGGTAAACCCTGCACTATTTTTTATTTTATTTTTATCCGGCATTATTGTTTTCTTTTTTTTGTATCAGTTCGTGTAAAAAGTACAGCTCTGTGCGAGCCCTTATTTAAATAATTATAGCAAAACTAGGCTATAAAGCCCAATAATCCCAAATACCAATGCAGCAGCCAAGGGCCAAAAAATAAGGCCAAGGCCGAACCAACGCTTAAAAAAGTCCCAAAAGGCACCTGGCTTTTTAGGTCTTTTTTACCGCTGACTAAGAGGATTATTCCGGAAATCCCCCCTAAAAATACGCCGAGTAAAACCCCAACCCAAACTTGGGGCCAACCTAGCGCCAATCCTAAAAACCCGGCAAGTTTAACATCGCCAAAGCCCATCCATTTGCCTTTGGAAACAAACCACACCAGAAAAAAAGGAATCGGGCAAATAACAGCCATTGCCAATGAAGGCAGGGTTACTCCCCGTGCAAAGGAGCCTCCGAGGGCGTCTATTATGATACTCAGGAGCACTACCCCTACTCCCCCAACCAAAAGGACTTGGTCTAAAATCAAAAAATATTCAAAATCTATTATGAAAACCGCTAGTAAGACTGAAAGTATTAAACACAACTTTACCAACGACACAAAATGGATTGTGGTGTCAGGAAAAATATGCACGGCCGCTAAAACAAAAAGTAGACCGGTAAGCATTTCAATAAAAAAATAGCGGGGGGATATTTTTAAGTGGCAAGTCCGGCACTTCCCTCCTAAAAACAAATAACTAAACAAGGGCACCAACTCAAAGGCCGACAAAATTCTTTTACAGTTTGGGCAATGAGACCGACCTGTAAGCTTCTCCCCCAAAGGCAGGCGCAGCACTACAACATTTAAAAAGCTGCCTATTAAGCACCCGAATATAAATATTAAAAAGAAAATAAAAAAACCCATTAGCGTTCGGAGTAAATTACATTTAAGGGAACCTCATTTACGTCTTTGGCCTTTTTAGCCGCGTACCACAGAAACTTAACCCTAAAATTAGTCGGGTCCAACTTATACGCGTTCTGCAGTGCCTCTTTAACCTTTGCCAGATCTTTTTCTTGCTGGTAAATTTTGGCTTCTACTATAAAGGAGTTCAATAAATCCGGCTTCAATAACAGACTGTATTGCACATAAGCCAAAGCCTTGGTATTGTCACCTCGCAAATAATAATAGAATCCCAACTCGCCGAAGCGCTCCGAAAACTGGCGGTCAATTTCCAGGGACCGGCTTAGGTTTAAAATAGCTTCGTCCAAATAAACATTGTCTTTATATGCCGCATACAGGTTTGCGTAAGCGTTGGCGGCTAAAACATAAGTGTTTGCCTGAAGCGGGTGGCGACTTTTAAAATTTTCAATTTGTTTAACCACGCCCTCATGGTTTCCGGCTATGTGGATTTGGGATTGAATAGCAAAAATTTCCGCCAATTTGTTTGTCGGATTAACGGATTTGGACAAATTAAAAAGTTTTAGGGCGCGGGAATAATTTCCCAAGATATAAGCTTTGTACCCAAAATGCAAAGTGCATTCGCCGGTTCCCAAGGCAAGGGCCCAAACCAAAAAGAAAACTCCTACCAGACCCATTAATATTTTAATCCCCCTGCGCAAACTATATTTATAAAATTCCGGATTAACCAGCGCCACCATGCCGGCCAAAATTACGGCTAAAACCAAAAAACAAGGAATGGCAACGGGCGTAAAAGAAGCGGAAACAAAAAAAATACTAAGAGCGCACAAGCTTGCCCCGAGCAATGGATGCGAGGTTTTTAGAAACTCACGAAAAGCTTTCCACGCAACAACAAAAATTAAACTCAAAAACAACAGGAGCAACGGCAGCCCGCCGGTTGAGCCCAAAAAAATCCATAAATTATGGGGGTCATCAAATACATCCATGTCTTGAGGCCGCTCCACTTGTTCGTGGTACAACGCAAAATTACCCAAACCTATTCCAAACAAGGGACGGTGAAGTATTGCGGTGCCCGCTTGTTTCCATACTGCTAGCCTAAAGCTCACATTTTGTCCGGTTTGCCTAAATTGCAAAATGTCAGGGCGACTGATACGGATTATGACAAAAGATAAAACTGTTAGGGTAATTACGGCAAACAAGGCTTTTAAAAAAAACTTTCCTCTGGTGTTTAATAAAATTAAAAATAAAAATACTATGGCTCCCGTTCCTACGGCCAACAAGGCTCCCCTGCTGGCAAAAATAGCCAAACAAAATAAAATTATAAAGGCGCTCAAAGCGTAAAAAACTTTAGCGGACAGCTTTTTAGCCTGTGCGCAAAACAACAACACGAAAGGCAGCACACAGGCCATAAACATTGCGGAGAAATCAGGATTACCCAGAAAACTTGGGGAACGGAAAAAAGATGTCTGCTCAAGCCCTTGGTAAAGCGTGTAACCCATGCTTTCCGCAATCCCTTTGGCTCCTATTAGGAGAGCGTCAAAACACAAAATTTTTAATAAAAAAATCCATTTGTCCTTGTCTAAAAGGTCTATAAGCAGCAAGAATGTCATTACCCAAAGCAGCAGGAAAAAAAAGCTGTTGGTAAAACGGTAATAAAAACCAAAAAAAGCGTACAGCTTATCGGGCGCTAAAAAAGCTGCTAAAAAAGCCCACACTACCAAGCCTGCTGAAATAAATAGCACAGGCTTGTTGAAGCGGGCAGTTTTTTCGCGGATCTGGCTGCTAAAAACTTTAATTAAAACAGCAACACCAATGAACAGCAGCCAACAAACTAATTTAACAGTTTCAAAGTTCTCATTGGTGGCCTGACTGAAAGCAAGAGGCACAATAAAAACAACGAACGCAAGGAGGGAAAATAAAGTATCCTCCCGGTATGGCCAACGAAGTTTTTCAAAATTAAACATTCACAATGGTTAGTGATTAGTTGCAAACTAGCGGCAGCTCTAGTTTATCTACTTGCTTTCTGTAATTTGATTCCAGCCCGCGGCGTTATTATTGCTGGCAACCGGTAAACAAAAGTTGAGCTTAAAACTATTAACGCCGGGGCGCTGGTAAGAAAAACTTGAAGGGCATTTAGTTGAAACCAGGTTATATGGGGGGAACTGATTGAAATAATTAAGCATTAGATTAGCATCTGTTTGAAATTCCGAAGCCGAAGGAAAGCGTTCCTGGTCGGAAAAAAAATACTCAAGGCCTTTGGACAAGCTGCCCGCGTTATTTAACACCGCTGCGCTTTGCGCCTGGAGCTTGCCTACAGATATCCCGTAGAAAATAGCCCATAACAAAAGAACAGCGGTCACAATGACAGCTGCTAAATTAATGACTTGTTTTGGTATAAATATAGACACGGTTAGTTACTGTCCCATACTTCTCTCCCCCCACCTTGGCGGGGGGAGGAGAAGTATGGCAAAAAACTTTGTTTACTGAATTCCGGCAGGAGTGGCTGTATGAGCACCAGCTGTGTAAGAACCGGCTGGACCGCCAATGCAGAAAGTAAGCATATAGCTGCTCGTTGTATTAACGTTACCAGTCTGGTAAAAATTATAATCATTGGTTCCCGGGGAACTACATGTACCATCGGCTGGAGTCGGCGCGCTTGGTATTTGACCAATGTACTTAGGAGCAAACTTATTAGGACCCACAGCACCTGCATCTAAGGTGGTAGGGCCAAGAACTACAGGGCTAAAAACACCAGCAGCTCCTACTGTTGGGTAGCTGTTGTAGTCGTTAAAGAACAACTCGAAAGCGCTCATTACCTGGCGCACATCGGCAATTCTCTTAGCATCCCTGGCCTTGGCTCGAGCCGAGTTAAGGGCAAGGAGGACCACGGAAGCCAATAAACCAATAATGGCGATGACAACCAACAATTCAATTAAAGTAAAACCTTTGTTTTTGTTTCTCAAATTTTTCACCCCCAATCATTGAAGTAAGTTTTAAACTTACTTGTAATTAAGTTAAGACAATTATTCGGAATCCTGTAAAAAATTTAGGGTTCCGAATACGCTTAATACAAATTAAGTATACAAAAAGTATTTGATTTAAGCAAGCAAACTTATACACACCATAACCAGATGATACAAATAGCGGGAAACACGGAATTGGGATAAAATTTATCGCACTGATTGTTTGTAAATTTTATCTTTTCTATTAGCCGGTGTTAGCCAAATTGTAGATCGGCATTAAAATACCAGCAACTAAAATACCAACACCAATACCCAAAACTATCATAATTAACGGCTCCATTAGAGTAGTTAAAGTGGCGACAGTGCTGTCTACTTCCTTTTCGTAAAATGCGGCGAGCTTTCCCAAAATTTCGTCTAGCTGGGCGGTTTGCTCACCCACCTTGACCATTTGCACAACGATATTGGGAAATTCTTTTCTTCCGGCCAAACCGTCGCTAATAGTTTTACCGCCCTCGATATTAGTAATGGTTTCGAGCAAAATGTCGCGATAGACCGTGTTGCCTATAATGTCGCTGACAATATTCAACGATTTTATAATGGGAATCCCGCCCTTGACCAGGGTAGAAAGGTTCCTGGCAAACCTGGCCAAATAAATCTTAGTAAAAATATTTCCAATAACCGGCGCGCGGACTTTGATAATATCCAGTTGTCTCCCGCCAAAGCTAGTGTTGACGTAAGCGCGGATCCCTAAAACCACACCGGCAATAATGAGCAACAGCAGCCACCAATAGTGGTTAAAAAATTTGGTAAAAGAAATTAAGGCAACTGAAATAGGAGGCAAGCTTCCTCCCTGCTCTTCCAAGACCGATGTTAAATTTGGCAAAACAAATTTAAACATTAAACCCATAACCACCATTAAGGCGGTTAACACAAAAACCGGGTAAGTCATAGCGCTTTTTACTTTACTGCGCAATTCATAATCCTTTTCCAGGGAATCCGCCAAATATATTAAAGACTTGTCTAAGGAACCCGAGGCCTCCCCTGACCTCACTAAGCTTACGTAAACATTGCTAAAGACTTCGTCATGCCGGGCCAGCGCGGCCGAAAGGCTTTCCCCGTTTTCAATAGACGTAACAAGGTCTTTAGTGACAGTTAGCAAATACTGACTGTCAATTTGTTCCTCTAAAATCCGGAGTGAAGGCAAAATAGGAACGCGGGCCGAAATTAAGGTCGCTAGCTGCCTGGAAAACAAAACCAATTCTTTACTGTTAACACTTTTGCCAAAAGGATTTAGGCTGGCCAAACTTGTTTCCGACTGCTGACTCATACTCAAAACCACCAGGCCGTTTTCCTCAAGCAGCTGTTCGGCCCGTCCCTCGTCGCTGGCAATAACTTCGCCGGCTTTAACTTGCCCTTCTTTGTCTCTGGCTTTGTAACTGAATTTCATATACTGCTAATTAAGATACTAGGGACAAAAAGTAATCGTTGTCTAAAACAAAATTTTGAGCTACTTCAAATTCCACCTGACCCTGCTTGACCAAAAGTGCCAAACTTTTATCTAAAGGAACCATGCCTTCTTCCAGAGAGGTATGAATAATATTTGGAATTTCGTAAATTTTGTTGTCTCTAATAACATTCCGCACAGCATGGTTGGGCACCAAAATTTCATATGCCGGCACCCGTCCCCCGCCAACTTTTGGCAGAAGGCGTAAAGACACTACCCCGGCCAAAACGCTGGCCAGCTGACTGCGGATTTGCTGTTGTTGCTCAGCCGGAAACACGTCCACCACGCGGTCAATGCTTTGCGCCGCGTCGTTAGTATGCAAAGTGGCGAAAACCAAATGCCCGGTTTCAGCAATTGTCAGCGCTGCCCCGACCGATTCCAAATCCCGCATTTCACCAAGCAAAACAACATTAATGTCTTCCCGCAATGCCGCTTTTAAGGCACCATCGAACGTTGGGGTGTCTAAATATAATTCCCGCTGGCTTATAACGGACTGGTTTGGAGTAAACACAAACTCAATAGGGTCTTCAATGGTCAAAATATGGTCGGCGCGAGTATTATTTATTTCGTTTATCATGGAGGCCAATGCAGTGGATTTACCATGCCCTGTCGGGCCCACCACTAAAATTAAACCCTGTTTACGTTCAGTAAACTTTTTAAACATTGGCGGGAGGTTTAATTCTTCCAAAGTTTTAATGCGGTTGGGAATTACGCGCATGGCAACGCCAAGTACGCCTTTTTGCCTGTAGGCGTTAACACGGAAGCGGATATTGTCTTTAAAAGCATAGGAAAAATCTATATGCATTTGCGCTGCAAACATTTTTTGCTGCTCGGGAGTCAGCAATACGGACAATAAATCCACAATAGTATCCTGGCTGAGCACCTGGTAGTTGTCCAGGCGGAGCAAGACAGTGTCCGCGCGGATAACTGGAGGCTCGCCGACAATTAAATGCAAATCCGAAGCATCGCGCTCAAGCACGATTGATAGAAGTTTATTTAATTCCAATTCACTGGCTTTGTACATAAATTTTTATTTTAATTTAAAAGTGAGGCAATTACGGCTACTATGTCTTGCGGCTTGGTGGTGCGCCTGTCTAAATGCGCGCTAACACCACTAGACATTAAATTTTTAAGATCCTCGGCACCGGCACCTAAACCGATTGTTATAACCAATAATTCCGGGTGTTCCTGCCTTATTTTTTTAAAAAAACTCGACGATTGAGACAAAACTGCCTGATGGTTAACTAAAAGTAAGTGGGGTAAAAATTCTTGCAAATGATTGATGAACACACCACTGTTACTGCAAGACTTAACAAAATAATCCGCGGCGCTTATATGGTAAGCGTACAACCCGCAAAGGTCGATTTCCGGTTCAAATACCATAACCCTTTTAACAGCTTTTGGCTGTCCTGTAAGTTCCCGGATATCAAATTTTTGTTTAAAAATATAAGCCATGATTTTGTTCAATTTTGTGCAATCTTGTGCAATTCCCTTACTCCGTTGTTACCCTAATAACCTCTTCCATGGTGGTTTCTCCCCTAAGGACTTTAATAATTCCGTCCTGCTTCATAGTAATCATTCCGATCTTAAGACCGGCTTCGTAAACTTTTTTGGTAGACAATTTACTTAAAATCATTTCTTGGATCTCCGGCGTTACGGGCAAGGTTTCATAAATACCAAAACGACCCACATAACCCGTATGCCCACACTTTTCACAACCTTCGCCCTTAAAAACCTTTAAGTCATTTTTGTCAAAGCCTTCAAAGTAATCTTCCGGAATATTTTCTAGGCCTTTTCTTAGCTCTTCTTCTACCGGTTTGGCAAGCTCAGTTTCTTTTTTACAATCGGGACACACCTTTCTCACTAAACGTTGGGCCATAACCAGGTTAACGGAAGCAGTAAGTAAAAAAGGTTCAATGCCCATGTCTATCATACGGGGCATAGCACCAACCGCATTGTTAGTATGTAAAGTACTAAACAGCAAGTGTCCGGTAAGGGCCGCGTGCACCGCAATTTCCGCTGTTTCCTTGTCGCGGATTTCACCGACCATGACAATATTAGGGTCTTGGCGCAAAATACTGCGCAAGCCGGAAGCAAAAGTCAAACCAATATCGCTGTTAATTTGACTCTGGTTAACACCTTCAATAAAATATTCCACCGGGTCTTCCAGGGTAATAATATTTACGGTCGGCGTATTTAAAATAGACAAAATTGAATACAGGGTGGTGGATTTTCCGCTTCCTGTAGGTCCGGTAATTAAAAAAATACCGTGGGTTTTTTTTATATTTTCCTTAATCCAGTTAAGCGCCCTGCCGCGAATACCCAATTGCTCCAAAGTCGGGGCGTTAGTAGTTTTGTCCAAAATACGCATGACGATTTTTTCGCCGTAAATTAAAGGCAAAATTGACACGCGCAAGTCAACCGATTTTTTCCCGGCTTCCATATGGAAACGGCCGTCCTGAGGTAAGCGGGACTCGTCAATTTTAAGGTTGGACAAAATTTTAATCCTGCTGATAATGGCAGAATGGATGCTTTTGGGCAACATAAGGGAAGTATGGAGAATACCGTCAATACGGTAGCGGACACGGACGTCTTTTTCCGAGGGCTCCACATGGATATCGGAAGCATTGCCTTCTATTGCGTTGGACATTATAACGTCCACAATTTTAATAATTGGGGCCTCTTCCAAAACTTCGGGCTTGGCTCCCAAGGTCCCCGCGGCATTCGGTTTCTTGTCCCCTAAAGTTTCCTTGCTCTGGAAATCTTTTAAAGCTTCACCTACAACTTTTTTTAAGTTGCGTTTTTTACCAATAACTACGTCTATGGAAGTTTCGGAAGCCAAATAAAGCTGAACCTGGAGGTTTTGTTTTTGACCCAAAAATTCCAGCGCTTCCAAACCTGAAAGATTTCCCGGGTCGCTAACCGCTACCCTTAAAACCTGACCCTGGAGGTCAAACGGCGCGAATTTATAAAAATTCATGGACTCCTGTGGTATCAAAGTCAGTACTGATACCGGCACCTGAGTCTGGCGCAAATCAACGTAGGGAATATTAAAAAAAGCGGCTTTTGCCTTAGCCAATTCTTCTTCTTCCAAGACCTTGCGAGCTATGAGCTGCTGGTCTAAATTCTTGTCGCCCGGTTTTTGAGTGGATTTTACCTCAGCCAAAGTCTGCGGTTTTATAAAACCGTTGGAAACTAAGAACTGTTCAAAACCTTCGGTGGTATTGGTCTTTTGCTGTGGTTCCATATTTAAAGTTTTGAGTTACGGGGCGGGTATGCTATCCGGCGTATAAATTAAAGGCTGGGTGTAGGTTTGGCTTGCTTGGTCATAAATACCGACTTCCGTGCTGGTGCTTAACTTAGGGAAAGAAATTGCGTCATATTGGAACCTGTTGTAATCCAATGTCCCCTTAAAATCCAAAGTCTTACCAAACGGCAACAACGCGTTGGCAGACCCGCCCGCAACCGGAGAAGCGGCCAGCGGTGCTCCACCCACGGCGGTTGGCAAAGGCGCTCCCCCGGAGTTGGAACTGTACAAGCCGTTATAAAGAACAAAGCCGCTGCCTCCGAAGGCCGCAATTATTACAATTATTTGAATAATCTTTTTTTTGTCCATACCGTACAAGTTTATTTAAAATAAACAGGCTGCTGCGAAAGAAATCAGCTTGAAGTACCGAAGTAATACATGGTAAAAGTTAATTTCATATTCAAAACACCGCCGCTACCAGCGCTCAGATTGAGCGTTGAGATATCCATTAACCTTCCGTAATTTTCCAATTTTTTTATTAAGTCCAAAAGCTGGTCAAAGTTACCGCTTACGCTGGCATTAACAGTTAGCATGCCCAGGGAACGGGGCACGCCAAAGGGATTTTTTAGCAAGGCTTTATTGCCGGCAACAACGGTTTCCTGGGGGTCATTAACGCTTATGTCCCCAACAAACAAACCCGACGACCTAATAAGCTGGTCCAAAAGCAGCTGAGTCCTAACCTGTCTTTCTTCCAAAGGCAGCGCCTGGTCTAAATGGACAAGGTCGTCCCCGGATTCCTTAAGATCTTCAGATAATTTTTTTAAAGTAGCCACGTCTTGCTGAATGCTTTGCTTTTGCTCGGTAAATTTGTCTGCCTCAGCCTGTTTGAGTTTAACTTCCGCCATTTTAGGAGACAATAAAAACCAATAAAATAAACCGGCTACAATCAATAGCAAAACTATTTCCGTAATGGCGTTCCGTGAAGCCTTAATGGAAACAGGAGCCTCAAATTTAGGCAGTTTATTTTGAAAATTTATGTCCATAAGTTATTTGGTTTTGTCTGCTTTGGTCTCATATCGCAACAACCCAGTGTTAAAATCAAACCGGGCGTCAAAGCTATAGCCTTCCTTTTCGTCCCCCTCGGATTTTTGAAAAGAACCTATACGCAAATTATAAAAATTTTCATTGAATTCCGGTTGGTTGTAAACGTCAAAAAATTTATCTATGGAATATAGATCGGGAACAGTCACTTTTAGTGTCAGCTGCCCCTCTTTAGTCAGTTGTATTGCGGTATAACTGGCTTTTTTAAAAGTAACCTTAGCTAAGGCCGGAAACAACTGGGACCAGTATAAGTGTTTCTGTATTAAGCCGCTTTGCTCCGATAATTGCGCCTGTCTGGTGTAAAGCTCTTCACGGTTAGTAATCGCACCGGCCGACTGTTGGGCGGTGCTGATTTCCTGCTGGTCCGAAATTTCCTGGGCAGCAATTTTATTTATTTTATAAAACTGCCAGCCATAAAATCCGAGCATTGCCAAAAAAGCAACAGCCAATAGCTTAACCAAGACAGAAGTAGTCATCTGCCAGACGCTGTCAATTGAGGTTTTTTGTTTTAAAAGGTTTATTTGTGCCACGTGTTTTGGGACATTTGACCTTTGACATGTAACATATGACTTTTTTGGCAGTCAAATGTCAAAGGTTAATTGTTAAATGTTTATGTTGTTATTCGTTTCTTAAAGCTAAACCAATGGCAATAGGCAAACTTAAGGCATGGCGCTGCAGTACGGCGGACAAATTTTTGCTGTAACTAATAATTCTCAGAGGGTTACCCAATTCCACAGGAGCCGGCAGGTCGCTAAAAAAACTCGTTATTGCCGGTAAATTCGCGCCGCCGCCAACTAAAATAATTTTTTCTAATTTTTTATTGTTTTGGGACTGGTAAAGGGTAACTAACTGTTTGGTTTCAGTCTTAATCACATTTAGGACCGGCCTAATTGCTTCTGGGATAAAAGTACTGCCACTAACTCCAAAATCCCGTTTGAATTGTTCAGCTCGAGCTTCGCTAATATTAAGAGTTTGTGCTATTTTGGCAGTAATAGTTTCGCCGCCAATGTTAAGGTTACGGCTTAACCTTAAATAACCATTTTCAATAATATTTAAACCGGTACTCTTTGCTCCTATATCTATTATAACACAGTTGGTAGGCGCATTCCCGACTAAAGAGCGAATAAGGGCCAGTCCCTCAATTTCCCCTACTTCATGCTCTAAACCGGCCATTTCAAACAAGCGGCGGTAATTTTTAGTCACTTGCTTAGGCACAGCTGTCAACAGGACTTTTATTGTCCCCTTGCCCAATGGGTCTTTGGAAATCATGACCCAGTCCATATCTACGTCGGTTAAAGAAAGCGGTATATATTTTTTTGCTTCATGCTCAACGGCAAGGGCCAGTTCAGAATCTGACATGCTGGGCAGCTCTATAACAGAGCTAAATACTGAAATATTGGGAAAACTAATAACACAGCGCCGCGTGGTTACCCCTGCTTTTTCCAGTAACGTCTTAAGCAGTTTGGCCATTTCAGGCAAAGCCTGTTCGTCATTCTTGCCTCCCAGTTGATAGGGCGTATTTACAATCCCATAAGTCTGCAAAACAGGAGTTTCAGCTTGGTCTATTTGGACCACCTTAATGTTAGCCGTGCCAATATCTACGCCTAACATTGATTTTTTTTTGGCAAACAGTTTGGAAAAAAGCATTTTTATGGTTTTTGAAGAACCTGAATTTGGGTTCCAAATGTGCTACAAAATTTTTTGATTTCAGCAAGAAACAGACGGTAATTACTCATTTATCATAATATATTCTCTGCCAGTTGTCAAAAAAGTTCCTTTCTGGTAAAATACCAAGAAGTTAAGGTGTTTATCAGCCACCTGCCTCCCTAATAGAAGGAGAGATTTCTAAGCAAAACCGTTTTACGGGTGCGTAGCTCAGTGGTAGAGCACGTCACTGATAATGACGGGGTCGCAGGTCCGATCCCTGCCGCACCCACCACTCGACTCGCTTTGGCTAGCGCCAAAGCTCGCTCGTGGTTTCGGCCTTTGTGAGGCCTCAACCAACCACGATTTTTACAGCGAGTCGAGTGTCCCGAGCGCAGCCGAGGGGCAAAATATATGTTTTATTTTTACTTGTTTCGGTGCGAAGATAATACTTTGTACGCGGGAAACACCAATTATCCTCCTCAAAGAGAAAAAAGGCATAATCCCGGCATTGGCGCACAGTGGACCAAGCAACATGGAGGCGGGAAAATAGTTTACACAGAAACATACCCAACATTGAACGAAGCAATACAAAGAGAAATTCAGGTTAAAAAATGGTCACGGATCAAAAGAGAAAAGCTGATCCTGGGTTTAAAACCATAATATTTATAAAAACAAAATTTATGCGCTTCTTCCTCTCCCCTCTCCTTTTTATTGCCGGTGTACTTGTTATGAAATATTCCGTTGTTATTACCGACCAGTTTTCCGGTAAAATAGATTTAGCAGAAAAATATTTAGGAGTTGGCATAGGCGCCGGCACCTACACCTGGTGGAAGCTGTTTGGCTTGGCTATGTGCATAATGAGTGTACTGTGGCTGTTTAATAAACTACCTGGGAGTGGCAGCGTTGGCCCTGAGTTAGGCGGCCAAACTTCGATGATAATTCAAATGATAATATAATTATTCCGAGGGTCGCTCCTCGGGATTTTCAATCGCTGATGTCAATTGTCAAAGGTTAAATGTCAAAGGTTTTATAATAAGGGCCATTAGCATAGTGGTAGTGCAATCGGTTTGCATCCGATAGGCGGGAGTTCGATTCTCCCATGGTCCACCAAAGAATATCCGCCTGCGGGCGGTTTTTGATAATCTTATTTGTTTTCTGTATAATGTGGTATATGCTCCAAACATTTAAAAAAGCCACCTCTGAAGCCCTAAAGGAAATATCGGAAGAGAAAAAAATCAGGAAGACTGACGAATTATTTCTCTTGTTTTCCATGGGCAGCCAGTTTGATCACCTGATCAAACAAAAATTAGACGCCTTGGGCGTTTTTTGTTTAGTGGCAGACCCGGCAACGGTTACGTCTGATGATGTAGTAGCTATAAAGCCAACAGGGATAATACTCTCCGGCGGACCGGCCTCAGCTTACGAACAACCTCCTTTTGACGGGAAAATTTTTGATTTAGGTATTCCGGTTTTAGGAATTTGCTTAGGGTTTCAAATGTGGGCACACCATATTGGCGTAAAAGTCAGGCTTTCGGAAAAGCGGGAATTTGGCACACATGAATTCAAGCTAACCGGGAAATCGCCGCTGCTCGATAATCTCCCCGAACATTTTAATGTCCTTGAAAGTCATGGCGATATTATTGAGCCGGATGATAAATTAACCATAGTCGGAGTAACAGATGACGCCCCAACTTCCGCCGGCCACTACAAACATTTGTGGGGCGTGCAGTTCCACCCTGAAGTTACGGAAACGGAAAACGGCGACAAGATTTACGAAAACTTTTGCTTTAATATTTGCGGCGCCAAAGACAAATTCCCGGCCCAAGAGACAGCAAAAAGAAAGATCGATGAATTAAAAAAACAGGTTGGAGACAAAAAAGTTTTACTGGCTCTTTCCGGCGGTAGCGATTCCGCGACTGTGGCGTTTCTCCTTAAACATGGGGTAAACGAAAAACCCAACCAAATCCTGGGTGTCTATATTAAAGGCATAGACCGGCCGGATGACGAAGCTAACGTTGTAAAATATTTTGGTAGCGAACCCTGGATACAAGTAAAAATTGTAGATGCCACGGACAAATTTTTAAAAGAATTAAAAGGCAAAGTTTCCATGAAGGAAAAACGCCTTTCCATGCGGGACGTTTATAAAGAAATTCTGGAAACTGAAGCTAAAAACTTTGGCGCGGAATTTATTGCCCAAGGGACACTTTATACAGACGTTTCCGAAAGCGGCGGCGGTTACGACTCAGGAGCCAAGAAAGCACAGATAAAAATTCACCACAACGTAGGGCTAAAATTTTCTTTGCCTGAAATCCAACCGTTAATAGACAGCGTAAAAGACACAGGCAGAAACATTGGCCGCTCTATTGGTGTTCCGGAAGAACTACTAATCCGCCACCCTTTCCCAGGGCCCGGCTTGGTTGTTAGAATCGAGGGAGAAGTTACTGCCGAAAAACTGGCCATTGCCAGAAAAATTGACGGCATTTACATTGAAGAGCTGCGGAAGTGGGAACTTTACAACGACATTTGGCAGGCCGGAGGCGTGGTTACAAATTCCATGACCACCTGCACTAAAGGCGACGACGCGGCAGAAGGGCACGTTATAGCTCTTTGGGCCGTCTGGAGTGTAAACGGCTTTACCGCCCGCGCCGCAGAACTCCCCTACGACTTTTTAAAACACGTTTCCCGCAGGCTGACCAATGAAATAAGGGAAGTAGGCGCGGTAGTTTATAGAATATCAGACAAGCCCCCCGTAACGATTGAATGGGGATAATACCAACATAATTAAAAAATCCGCCCCGATATAACTCGGGGCGGATTTTTTAATTTAAGGTTTGGTACTAAAATTTACAACACCATTACAGTAATTTCGTTCAGGCGAATATACAGGGTCTATCCAAAAATTATAACTTCTACCCGGTTTAACCGGAACATTGGCAACAGATGTGGAAGTAATCCCGTTGACACAATAATAGTGGGGACTACTAAGGCAGTTTGCAAATCTTGTATCTAAATACCTGTCAGTAGTACCGTCGTCCAACCTAATGTTATAACTCACGGCTCCCGGCACCGGACTCCATGACAAACTCGTGGTGTTTCCGGTAATGGTTGATGTAGGGGTTATATTAGTGGGATTTTGGCACACGCCAGCTGTTGTTTGGCTAACAAGCGGCTGTAAATTTTGTACTTCCGGGGAAGTGGAGACAAAGTAAAAATTACCTGTGTTAGCAGGAATTGTTATTGAACCGGAAACTTCCGCGCCATTGGCTGCATCCCAAAGTTTATATTTGCGGGAGTCGGGGAAGTTAAAAGTTTGGCTATAGCCGTTTGGGTTGACTACAGCAATGCCGTTTTGGTAAACCCGGGTATACAATCCCGAACTGGAAGTATACGTACCCTGAGGCAAGCCGTAATCTTTGTTCCAGTCAGGATAAAAGAAAATACCGGGAGTTGGACTGTAAATATCGCCGGGGTGATAACCAAAATAAGTTAAAGGATTATTTTGGATTAACAAATAACTACTGAGAAAAAACCTTTCCAAATTTAAGTCCGGGGTATAAGCGTTGCTAATTTTGGGCTGGACCCAAAAGAATACTTTTTTATTTTTGGCGGTAATGGAATTAATAACGGTTAAGTATTGGGCAAACACCTGGGGGTTGTTGTACATTTCGTGCGGCCATTCGCTTAATACACCGTCATTATAATCTACGAACCCGGAATTCATTGGCCCCTGGGTTATGGAATAGTTGGCAAAAAAGAATAAACCGTTATAGGTTACGTCCTTGCCGGGCAAAGCGGCCCGTAATTCCTGGCTCAACGACGTAATTCCGTTAAACCAAAAACCCGCGGTATTACAGGCGCCTTCCTTACAGCCATTCTGCAAAGGCGGGCGCGTATAATATAATTCATAGCCGTCCATATTTATCCCGGACAAGGAAGGGTTTTTAGCAAAAATATCTTTCCAGGCGCTGACTAATTTTTGGCGCGCCGCGGGACTGGAGACATTCAAAAAACGGAAAGTGTCTTCCGCGGGATCTTTAATTAAATTGCCGCTTGTGTCATGCAAAAAATCGCTGTCGCTTAAATAGCTATAAGGCAAATGGTAAGAGCCAAATTCCGCGACCGAGCCGGCATGGGTGCCGATTTTCATATTTGGGTTCAAAGCGGTGAGTTGTCCCACACCTTTATAAAAATCGCTGAAGTCATAAGTATTGGCTGCGGCAGGATATGCCAAGCTGGACTGGTCAAACCACAAATAATCTATTTCTTTACTCAAAAAATTCATATACTGGTCCAAACTGGAACGGCCAAGTATGGTGTAAAACATTGTTTGAATACCGTTTTTTGGTCTGGGGTAATTTCCAAGCTTACTTGTAGCAGTGGCGCCAAAGGCCACGGGAGTATTGTCCGTGGAAGCGGCGGTAACTTTGTAGTCATTAAAATTATCTGAGTAGGCCCCATTCACAAAAGACCACAAGCGGATATAAAGCGTACCACCTTCTGTTGGAAGATTAGAAATAGTTTTAGAAGTTGCCGTTAACTCCCCCGCTGAGATATCTCCCTGGCCTTGGCTGTTGCCGACATCTAACCAATACTTAGTTGCACCGGCCACTGCACCCCAGCTAAAAGTCTGGCTCGGCCCGCTCAAAGTAGAATTCGGCACAGGCGTCTGTAAAACCGGCTTTACCGGATTTGGTGTTGGCGTAGGAGTAGGAATTACACCTGATAATAAATTAAAAGTTTTTGGGGATCCGGTTAACAAAGGATTTTCGCCTTTGCCTGCGTCTATGCCATAGACGTATAGTGTATGAGTTTTTCCATCACGATACTTTGCCGGAATAGAAAATTCAAAACCATGATTACCCGTAACCTTTACTGCCTTGTTTACGTCTGACCGCAAAACATTTGCTCCTGCATAACCAATCATTCCCCCGCTTCCCGCCGGTTTGTCCAAATAAAAATGAACATCTATGGATTGCGCCGGCACATCAGGATCAGCCGCCCAACCTATTGCCACACCGTTTTGTATTAAATCAAAATACCCAATAGGTTTTTCACTTTTTAATGACGGGTCGGGAGTAGGAATAGGCGTGGGTGTCGGAGTTGGATTTGGAGTTGAGGTTGGGGATGGAGTGGCCGATGCAATAGGAGTAGGCGTGGGGGTGACTGACGATTGAATTTGGAATTCAAAGTATCCGTTGCAGGCTAAAATATTTAATTTTTTATACCCGCCTTCGCAGCCATTGGCCGGAGTCCAAGAGCCAACAGAATAAATAGAAGGGTCGGTGGTTAAATATTTTTTTCCGTTTACATCTAAATAGTCTACAATTAAATTCCTGTCTTGGGGTTCCTTATAGGCGTCATTGGTAAAGGTAACTCTTAATTTGGAAGAGGAATAGTCATCATTAGTTTGATAAACATAGTTAGCCGAAGTGGCAGTTACTGTCCAACTTTTCAGCAGCTTGTCCCCCGCCCTTAACTCCATATTGGGGTAAACAGTGTCAACTGGAGTGCCATTAGCACGAATAATCACTGAGGTTTTGAAAATTGATGGAGGAGTCGTTGTGGCAATAGGAGGCAACGTAACGACAGGGCTAGATATAGTTACTCCCAAAACCTTTCCCAATTCCACAAGCGCGGAAGAAGGGGCGCCGCGGTCTTTCCAGGCAGCGTCTTTTGTATAATCTACCAAACCACCAATGGTAGCTTTAGGAAAATTCCACAAGTACCAGCTTGGTTCAAACTGCACAATCTTCGCGCCTTTGGCAAAAGCAGTACTAGCCCAAGAGGCAATTTCAGATGGCGGACAGAGTTTGCCTGAATCAACACCGGAAAGCTTGCCTCCCTCCGGACTTAATTCGCTTTCACACATCCAGCTTTGGTCGGAAAGGCCAAAACCTTTTATGGAAGAATTTATTACCGGTTGTAAGGCATCTGTCCAGGTATCTTTTTTGCTTCGTGATAAATAAGCAGGTTCGTTATTGGCAAACATTATCACAACCGTGTTTGGGTATTTGTTTATTAAATCTTTTAATTCCTGTTCATTCTGCTCCTGCTTAACTACATTTTTGTCAAAATCCCACGGGTGGTAAGCAGACCAATAAAAATCCTGGAACATAAAGAACATCCCCTTTTCATTTGCAAACTTTATATATTCTTCCAGAAAAGCTTTTTGGTAAAAATTATCTTTTGGTAAGTTATTTTTAAAACTATCGCACCAATCCACACCAAGTTTTTGGCAAGCTAAAATGGTAAAGTTTGAAGCAAATACTTCATGGGAACGAAGTCCCGCGAACGAATTACCGTACTTGGTTTTATATGCCCCGATCTGTTCAATGGACATTGCCCTGCCGTGCGGGACATCGAATGCCAAATTCAGCTCGTCATTCCCCACGGACATATTGTCCGAAGCGTAAACGTCAAAAACAAAAGGAATATTGTTTTTTACAAGTACGTCTAAAATTTTATCTATCTTAGTTTTGTCCCGTAGTTTAGGCTCAACACTAACATAAACTTCATACTTGGTTTGCAATTGTTTTAAATTGCTTATCATTCTCTCCAAGCCAACCGTATCCCCTAGCGCCAACATCCCATTACTAAAACCTTGGTCAATGGAAAAAACCAAAGTTTGTTTTTTTAAGTACTCTGTGGATCCGCCTGAAGGAGGAGTAGTTTTTTTGGAACAGGCTAATCCTAAATTCGGGGCAATGGGCGGCTGGCTGGTAAAATTATTAAAAGTTGAGGTTTGACTGAGCACGCCATTTTTATAGAATTCCCATTTGACCCAACCCCATTCCTTGCTGTAATAAGATCTTTCAAAATCTTTTAATGTAGCATTGGAATAATCATATTTAACTACAATTACGTCTTGAGTACCTAAACTTCCCCCCATATTGTAATTGGGTATATGCTGTTCTAAGACTATTTTATAAGGGAACGCTTGGTTATTACCCACGGCGCAAGTTTGATGATCATACCACTGCAAACGGTTGTCGGAAACATCTATTGTCTCCCCTACTTTCATTTGGCGCTTTAACCATTTGCCCGGGGTAAAAGTATAATCCTGCGGGTTAGGCGTCCCGCTATGGTCCTCGTTTAAATAAATATAACTGTCATCCCAAGAATAAATTTCATAAGACACGTTGTCCCATTTTACATAGTAGGCGTTTTGTCCGGCTATAGTTTGGCTAATAGGATGACTGCCGGTCAAACTTTTTTCCGGATGGTTTGTAAGAAAAAAATCTAAAGTATTAATAGTCTCAGGCGTCGGAGTTGGCGTAGGCGTGCCTATGACAGTAGGAGTAGGTGTCGGAGTCGGAGCTACTTTACAAACCACAGTTCCTTGTATAAGGTCGCTCCAATTGCCGTTAACAGGATTTTTGGTGTGTACCCAAATATTATAATCTTTACCCGACTGGGAAGAAAAAGTGGTGGTGGTTCCCACAACATCATCCTGCACAACTTCCGGGGCCCAATTGCTGCTGGTGGCTCCTATTTGCGCCCTGAAATAAAAAGTATTATAACCGCTGGGCGCTACCCATTTAGAAGTTACGGTTTTTCCATCAGCCGAACAGGTTATGGAAAGTTTTGTAGGAGCGGGTAAAGAAGACTGGTAAGCAGCCGGAGCAGGAGTTGGGGTTGCCGCAAAAACGACCCCCAAAACTTTTCCGGCTGTAAAATGCCGGGTATTTAAAAATGTCAGCTCACTGGAAGTGACACTGGCGTCTACGTAAGACAAAGTCGAGGCTGTTTGGGCAGCCAACACAATTGATAGTGCAAAAACACTACTAAAGCCTAAAAAGGCTTTAAAATAAGATTTCATTTTGTTTTTGTTTCACGCTTCAAAAATAGCTATTTTTACCCGTTAAATTAATTTTGATTTAATGGGTGAACCATTTTTTAAAGCTTTTAAAAAATTTTGTACTTATATTATAGCATACCTAAGCCAAAAATGCAAGAAAAATCTCGCCCAATTCTTAAATTTAATACACTTAATAATTTTGGACTGTTTGAAAATATTTGTTATACTTAAGCAAATTAAGGTTCCTCGCGACAGAGCTAGCAGGCTATTGAACCTGTATTAGCTCCTCGGCTCGCTCGACCATAAATGGTCGGACTCGCTCTACGTCGCTAATAATTATTTTTACCCTTATGTTCGGCAAAATCTTGGTAGTAGAAGATGACGGAGAGCTACGTAAAGTTTTAACAGATAAGTTAATGCTTCAGCACCATGAAATTATTCAGGCTGAAGACGGTGAGCAGGCAGTGGCAAAATTTAAAACTCACAGGCCAGATTTAGTAATTTTAGATTTACTTTTGCCAAAACTTAACGGCTTCGAAGTTTTGGGCCAGCTGCGCCAAGAGGCCGGCTTAAGCAAAACTCCGGTAATTATTTACAGCAATTTAAACAAACCGGAATCTGTAAACCAAGCCAAGGAGCTACAGGTTACCGATTACTATGTAAAAGCCCAAACCAAAATTGACGATTTGTGTTTACGGATAGACGAAATATTAAACCAAAATTAATTGTTGGATAATAAAAAATACCCCAAGTCGGGGTATTTTTTATTATCGTTAAATCCGCGTTACTATCTGCGTCCATCAGCGGTTTAGTCTAAGTGATAATTCGGCGCTTCTTTAGTTATGGTAACGTCGTGCACATGGCTCTCTGTTAGTCCGGCAGTTGTAATGCGAATAAATTTTCCTTTTTCCTGAAGTTCTTTTAAATTATGCGCGCCGCAGTATCCTAAGCCCGAGCGCAGTCCCCCAATTAACTGCTCTACCATTTTTTCCAAACTGCCCTTGTAAGCCACACGGCCTTCAATGCCTTCTGGTACTAATTTACCAACCGCAATCTGGTCCTGGCCGTAGCGGTCCTTGCTGCCTTCTTTCATAGCGCCAATGCTGCCCATACCCCGGTAAGATTTAAAAGTCCTGCCCTGGTATAAAATAGTTTCTCCCGGAGATTCTTCGGTTCCGGCAAACAAACTGCCGACCATAACGGTCTGCGCTCCCGCGGCAATAGCTTTGGTAATGTCACCGGAAAACTTTATGCCGCCGTCGGCAATAAGTGGCACACCTGCTTTTTTGCAGGCCTTGGCTGCTTCTGTTATGGCATAAATTTGCGGCACGCCGCAACCGCTAACAATTCTTGTTGTGCAAATACTGCCCGGACCCATACCGATTTTAACAGCATCCACACCTGCGTCTATTAAAGCTTTGGCGCCGTCTTCAGAAGCAACATTGCCTGCCACTAAATCTACTTCCGGAAATTGGGCTTTTATTTTCTTTATCCCCTCAACAACTCTTTTACTAAAGCCATGCGCGCTGTCTATAACTAACGCATCCACACCCGCCTTAACCAATTCCGCGGCCCTTTCCATAAAGTCCCCGCCTGCACCAATTCCCGCAGCCACGCGAAGTCTGCCCATTTTATCTTTAGCCGCATTGGGATACTTAATTTGCTTTTGAATGTCTTTAACAGTAATTAAACCTTTAAGCTTGCCCTGCTCGTCTACCACCAAAACTTTTTCAATGCGGTGTTTATGCAGTAGCTCCTTTGCCTGCTCCATGGTAGTTCCAACGGGAACGGTAACTAATTTTTCCTTGGTCATAACTTCGGAGATTGGCACATCCATTCTGGTTTCAAAACGCAAATCACGGTGAGTTAAAATGCCGACTAATTTGTCGTCAGCGGAAACAACAGGCACGCCGGAAATACCGTACTTGTCCATTAAACTAATGGCCTCACGGATGGTTTTGTCCGGCCTCATGGTAAAAGGATCTACTATCATTCCAGACTCACTGCGCTTAACTTTGTCCACTTCTTCCTTTTGTCGTTCTATGGATAAATTTTTATGGATAACACCAATACCGCCCTGCTGGGCCAAAGCAACAGCAAGCGCCGCCTCGGTAACAGTGTCCATGGCGGCGCTAACAATAGGAATATTTAGCTGGATGTTTTTTGAAAAAAATGTTTTGGTATCAACTTCAGTGGGCAGCACATCGCTGTATTGCGGCTCCAGCAATACGTCGTCGAACGTTAAGGCTTCTGGAATGTGTTTGTCCATAGATATTTCATAAATGTTAGTCTTTTTTTATGATTTTGTCAACCCAGTAGAATCCAATCCCATGGCAAATTTGTTCCTTATCAAAGACTATTTCTACTACAAACGGCCCAATTCCAACAAAGCTATTTTGATATCTAATTGCCATGTAGCTCTACTGGGTCAAGAGCGGACAACAATTGCTTCCCTGCCCGGACCGGTACCGACTAATAAAACCGGGATCTTGATATGAGATTCTAATTTTTCTAAAAACTTTTTGGCTCCTTGTGGTAATTTGTCCTGGTCATTCATTCCGGAAATGTCTTCGGTAAAGCATTCCCACTGCTCAAACACCGGTTCAACTTTTTCCATTTCCCAGGTTGGCGGCAATTGGCTGGCCGGCAAAGTTTGGCCCTTGTATTTGTAAGCCACAACAACCGGAATACTTTTTACTCCCGAGAGCATATCAAACCGCGTTAAAGCCAGCCATTTTGGCTGGTTAATTCTAACGGCGTATTGCAACCAAGGAATGTCTAAAAACCCAACGCTCCTGCCGCGGCCGGTAGTAGCCCCCCGTTCGTCACCAAGGACTTGGAAATATTGCGACAGTTCGGCGTTACTGGCCCCACCACCGTTTATTTTTACCAAAGATGATAATAAATATTCGTCGCGCTCTTTTCCTTTTGCAAATAGCTGGCCATTTTCTTTGGCAAACTTCATGGCTTCATCACGGTTCCACATTTCGGAAACAAAAGGCCCAAAGCCAACACGGGTGGGCAAAGTTTTCGCCACTAAAATTGTGGCTGAAAAAGCTTGCATGGGCAGTCCCGTACCTAAAGCAGCTCCAGCCGCTACAGAATTTCCGGAAGACACAAATGGATAAGTCCCCCACCAGGCGTCCAGCCCGGTAGCCTGCGCGCCTTCGAACAGAACCCTCTTACCATTTTGTAAATGCTGATGTAATAAAAACGAAGTATCTGCTACCAATTCTTTTATTTGCGCTGATGATTCAGACAAATCCGCCAAAACTTTTTCCGGCAAAGGAATTTCCTCGCCAAGGCTTTTTACAAAATCCGGATTTTCAAAACACGGCTGCAGTACGTTATACAAAGCCTGAAGGGAAGCTAAAAGTAAATCTTTTTCAAATAACTGCCCAACAACCGGAGCAAGGCGTAATTTATAAATCCCTTCCAGAGGGCCAATGCCTTTGTTAGTTGTGCCAATTTTTTTAGCGCCACGCCTATGCTCTATATATGCCTCAAACAAACGGTGATACGGAGTCCAAAGGGGTGCCTGTTGGTCTATAAATATAGGCGGAATTTGGCCACCCAATATTTGTTTGGATTCTTCCAGTTCCTTTAAAAACAAATCCAAATTAAAAAATTCCCCGCGGCCCATAACGCAAATTTTGTTTTGCGCCAGGCCACAAGGAATTAAATGACTGACTATTTTTTTGCCGTCCGGGGTAAATACCGTATGTCCGGCGTTGGCTCCGCCGCTAAAGCGGGCCGCAACATCGTAGAAACCCAAAACTTTGTCTATAACCTTGCCCTTGCCTTCGTCCCCCCAGTTAGCCCCAACTACCACCAAGCTCTGGTGGGCCTTTAAAATTTCGGGCAATGTTTGGGTCTGGTTGTTCATTACCTATTTAATATACCACACCCACAAAAAAACCGCCAAACTTTTGGCGGCTAGGTATTAATTTTCTATTTTGCCAAGCCTTTATCTTGCCATTAGTAATAAGCTGGCCAAAATTACAACGAAGGACCCATTGGCTATTAGGTTAACGTGCTGAATATGGCGCTTAATGACAATTGCTAAAATCATACTGCTTAAAATTCCGGCAATAAAATATAAATAGAATTTCTCGGCCACGCTCTTTGGCTGGAAAATTTTTCCCATCCAGGAGACTTTTACTGAAGAAGAGTCAACTGGCGCAACTACATTGTAATTGCTAACTGTGCCGTTGCTGAAATCTGCCAATTGAATGTCAGCAGTCTGCTCCTTAATGTCAAAAGCTTTAATGTGCACTGTTAAATTTCCGGCAGCCAACTGCTGCAAGTCCGCCTGTGCCGTCCACGCGCCGCTGGTTTGGGGCGACATCATAACAGCTTTGTCGCCAAAGTATGCCAAAACCTTAACCGGGTCGCCGGCAACATGAGCGCTAATTTGCAACTGACCGTCCTTAACCTCGGTGCTTGCATTGCTGATAATTAATTTCTCCGGAGAAACTTGCACGGCCGCGCCTTTAATGTCGGAAAGTGCCGTAGGACTTGTCGGGACAGGTACTGATTCAGTTAATACCTTGGTGGGTTGGTTGGTAATGGCAATTTTTTGATCCGCCGGCACGCCGAACATTTGCACCACAAAAATGGCGGAGTGCCCCTGAAACTCTCCTTGTGAAATGCCAATGCCGATTTGTTCAAAATTTTTATTTAAAATATTTGCTTTGTGTCCCGGGCTGTTCATCCAGGCAGTTTCCACGCTTTCTGCTTCCGCAAAATTAACTGCCAAATTTTCCCCGGCCATTAAATAATTGTAGCCGGCGGAACTTATAAAATCCCACGGGGTTTTTCCGTCTGGTGTTACGTGGGCAAAGTAACCCTTGGCCAGCATGTCGTCTGCTTTGGCCTGCGCTGCTTTATCCAGCACTGAGTTTTCTGACAGGCTGTTAAGTCCAAAGTCCTGCCTTGATTGATTAGTTAAAACAATAATGTTGCCTTGGGTAATGGCGGAAGAAAAGGCGGGAAGAATTGGTCCTGCAGTTAAGAGGGCGATAGTGAGAATTTTGACCCCAACCAAAACCATAGACATAAGTCCCAAAGCTCTGTCGCCCAAAATATGTGGATGA
Organism: uncultured Candidatus Saccharibacteria bacterium; assembly: GCA_964474825.1. GTDB lineage: Bacteria > Patescibacteriota > Doudnabacteria > UBA920 > UBA920 > CAYYWQ01. The sequence continues at coordinate 1,176,533 of CAYYWQ010000001.1, read as the reverse complement.
TAATTATTCCGCGCGTGCGGAATGACATGATCCTTAACATGAAGCAGCCCTGCAAAACAAAAATCGCCGGCGCGACGCAAGCTAATATTGGGAAGCTGTATTGCTCTTAACAAATATTCCATTGTGTTTTTGTTCTTGCCCACCAAGATTTTGAGAATGTATACAACAAAAAGGATTTAATTCCACATTTTGCTATATATAAAAAGCCCTTTGTCTACTTTCACTCAAACACTCAAAATTTCAGGTGGGTAAATTTTTTTGTTTCTGCAAAACCAATGCTATTTTGGCACTGATTTATGAATTTCACTATATGTATTATAGCACATCTACAAAAATAAATCAAGCCGACTTTATGTCGGCTTGATTTATTTCTAAAAAACTATTTTTGTTGTGTTGTGGTACGGTGAGTTGGTGTGGAGCCATCGTCTGCCGAGCTTGTATCGCTGAGCATAATATAGCTGACCAAGGAAATGCCCGTAACAATCAAGAAGACAATTGTCCAAATGAACCAGCGAGGGTCATAGGCCTCTGGTTTAGAGAACTGCGCTGACTGCATATTTGCCATAGTAAAAAAATTTAATTATAAAAATTATTTAACCAAACTTGTAACTTGTTTTTTTGCGGAACGAATTGCAAAAATTGCGAACAAAAGGCAAACCATCCAAAGCAAAACTATAGGAAACAAAACCCATATGCCTTTTTTATAAAAGGTCAGGAAGGCAAAACAAACTATTCCCAAACTGTAGAGCTCAATTAAAAATACAACCACCAGGGCTTTGACAAGTTTGCCGACAATGGAGTCGGCGAACAATTTATGGACCTTGTAACCTTCGGCAATTAAATAAATACTCCCAACGGCGAGTAAGGCTAAGGCAATCCAAAAATAGGTTATAAGATTAGTCAACATTTTTTTTGTTTCAGGTGTTTTAAACTTTCAAACAGTATAGCACGAATTTGGAATTTTGGCGAAAACTTCTAAACTTCCCTGCGGTGTTCTATATTAATATCAAAAATCAGTAAGGCAATAACCAATAAATCACTTAGCAGGCAATACTCACAAATTTGTTTAATGACAAAAAATTGCAGGGACAAAAAAACCAGGGCACCAACGCTGCCCAAAGCCAAACCCACTGTTAAAAGTTTGCGCCATTTGTCGTAATGGTTGGCCAAAAGCGCGGCAATAATGATTCCCCCAAAAAACACAATCCCCCACTCTGCCAAAGTCACCCCCAGGAAGGAAGAGTACTTACTGGAAAGCACTGCCTCACAACCTCCTGTTAGGCCGCAAGGAACCGCAATTCCCAAAGCCTTGTAGACAGTTAAATAAATCGTGTCCGCAAAACCAAGCATGGCCAATATAACTATTATGTCGTGCTTATGTCTTCTGTGCATAAAGAAATTATAACATATCTGCTAAAACAAAAAAGCTCTCCCAGAAGGAAGAGCTTTTCGAAACTCAAAATTAGTATTGGTCTCTGTGACCGCCGCCATGGCCACCACCGTAACCGCCGCTGCCGCCGCGTCCACCACCGTAACCGCCGCGATCACCGCCGCCAAAGCTTCTTTTTGGTCGGTCTTCCAGAGGACGGGCTTCTTTGACTACCAAAGTCCTGCCGCCGTACTGGCTGTTGTTTAAAGCTGCTGTTGCCGCATCGGCTTCGGCGTCGTTTTCAAATTCAACGAATCCAAAACCTCTGCTGCGTCCGGACATTTTGTCCGTAATAACTGTCGCAGAGCTAACTGTGCCATGGGCACTGAACAACTGCTGCAAATCGTCGGATGTGGTTGCCCACGGAATTCCGCCGACAAATAACTTCTTGGCCATGAAATCTGGCCTTTCTACTTAAGAGCTCATCTTACACTCTTACTTAAAATAAATTGCAATTTAACTGACACTAGGCTCTTAGGCCGCAGACACTTAAATTAAGATGATGAGAGGATTATAGCGTAATTTGCTTTCCCTGGCAAGACTAGCTCAAAAAGCTCTTAAACTGCGGAGTCATTATGGTTATGCCCGGACAAGCCCGGTACCTCGTGGTCATGGTGATGCTCATGCGCGTGGCCATGTCCGGCACCTGCCATAAAAAACATAGCCAAAAAACTTAAAATTAAAGCAACTAAAGTGCCCAGGCCAACCAACAAACCAAGCTGCATTATTCTGGCTTCCACTTCTTCCAAAGAACGACCCACTAACACATAACCGGATTCCGGACCCGCAAAACTTACAATAACCGTAGCCATTCTAACTCCGGCCTTGGGCTGCCAGGTTAAGCGTTCCTGTCCATGTTTTTTTACGTTGTCAAACACTCCGGCGGGCGGAGTTGGGATTTTTCCGTCGAGCGCAACAGAGCCCCCAACCGGGGTGCCGCTGGCACTGTAAATAATTAAAAAAGTGGAAAGGCTTTTGGTCATGTCCGCGGTGGGAGCAGCCGGGACAATGCTGTCCGGAGCCGCTGTACCACTGGTAATGGCCTCTGCTACGTCTTCCGCCACCTGAATTTGCGGGTCATTGGCAGACATCCTGTAATTCTGTTGTATCGCCACATAAACTGTTCCTGCTAGAACTATTGTGACAATCGCCAAAGGCAGCCACTTCATAAAAACTCTTTGAAACTTGTTGTTCATATCCATAGTTAAAAATTAATTTTAATAATACTAAAGTATTATACACATAATCCATTAAAATTAAAATCCCAGCCTTGTAAATGTATTTTTTTAAGCTAAGACAATCCAAAATAAAGATGATATACTTTTTGATATGAAGAAACCCCAAATCCAACCGGCCAGCTTGTTCGTGGGCAGGTGGCAACCTTTTCATAAAGGCCACCTTACCTTAATAGAGACTGTACTAAAAAAAGGCAAACCCGTTGTCATTGCCATTAGGGACACGGAAATTAGCCCCACCAACCCTTACAGTACCGCTGAACGCTGGAATATTATTTCACGGAGCTTAAAAAAATACGGGGAGCTGGTAAAAATTATTACCATACCGGACATAGACGAAATTTGCTACGGCAGGGACGTAGGTTATGCCATTAGAAAAATAGAACTCTCTTCGGAAGTAGAAAATATTTCAGGAACAAAAACCAGGGAGAAAAATTTAAAGCGCTTCCCTATTTACTGGATAACCGGACAAAGCGGCGCGGGGAAGACAACACTGGCTTCACTGCTAAAAGAAAAAATAGGCGGCGTGGTTTTAGATGGAGATGAGATGCGCCAGTCTATTTCTTTAGATGCCGGGTTTTCCAAACAAGACAGGACTGAACACAACCTGCGTGTTGCCAGACTCGCGCTGGCTCTTTCCAAACAGTCCCCTGTTATTGTTTCTGTAATTGCCCCATTTAAGAATGTCCGCCAAAAAATTGACCGGCTAATAAAACCGGTGTGGATATATATTGCGCGCAAACTCCCTAAAGACCAAAATAAACCTTATGAAGCGCCGAAAAACCCGCACGTTACTTTAAATTCCGACAAGCAAAATCCTAAGGAGCAGGCGGAAATTGTTTTAAAATATATAAAAACTTTGGCGAAAAGTTAAGAGGCCTGGGGCTTTTTAAATTGGTACAAATAAAAGCCTTCCCCGCTACTACTTACAAATTCAAATTCCGGGCAGGTAAATTTTGGTAGGTACACATAATCCAGCCTGTAGGCTTTGGCCAGCAGGCTTTTTTCACGGCAACTTACGGCCATAAACTGCTTCCCTAAATATGGATAAATCCCAATGGTGCCGGTTTTTATGCTGGCCGGGTAATTGTTAGTAGCAACTCCCAAGACTGTTCCCTTCCAAGGCAAGCTTAAGAAAATTTTATTATGAATATTTTTAAAAACTTCTAAGTCATCTAGAACCAAATAATTATTAGCCACGGCCAAAGGAATTAAAAACTCGCCGTCTGCTGCCGCGTCTGTAGTAAAATTCTTCCAGGAATCTCTGTTGGTATAATTAAAAGTAAAAAATAAAAAACAAATCAGTACTGCCGAAAGCAAATATTCAACGTAGCTATTTCCCCTAAAAAATCTAACTCTTTTAAGCAGTCCGGCCAAATACTCCAGCCCAAATCCCGCTACTATAACTATTAATATTGAAGTTAAAATTACTACGCGTTCATATTCTATAAATACCCGGAAGGTAGAAAGGGAATAAAATATCCAAAAAGCCAGCCCTAAAAAAACACTGGCGGCCAGCCAAATATGCTTTTTTGTCGCGGAGTAAATTCCAAAGGGCAGTAAAAGCAAAGCCAAGTAGGGCACGACTGATAATATAGGAAAATTAGGATTATAAGGCACTGTTAGAGTTTGGTAAAATATTTTGGAAAATATTTCGTTGAGGGCGCCTGTGGTTCCCTTGCCCGCCGCAAAGTGAGCAAGTGAGACAAGAAAGCCGATAACAAGGCAGATGGAAAAATAATAGGCAGCGTCATTAATTTTTTCTTTGGTGCTCAAATTTTTAGAAAACAACAAAAATAAAATAATCATTAAAGTATAAAAAGGGAAAAACGGCGGGTAAAATAAAAGGACCAAGACCGCTGTAAGCAAAGCCTCCATTTTTTTGCCGGAACTTAAAAAAATAAACCCAAGTAAAATTGAAATAATTCCTAAGGTGAAAGGAATAAGTGTCCACAGTCCGGGGAGGTTGCTGCCGTTTGTAATATACAGAGCAAGAAGACCACAAATTGCCGCGGCCTTTTTCCCAATGTTATTCCTTCTGAGGAATAGATAAATTAAACCGCAAATAACCAAATTAAAAATTAAACTTATGACCGGGTAAGTCGTAAGCGGCTCTACACCTAAAAGCAAAAACAAACCGGACAAAAATGAATGGAAAGCAATTTCAAAATTTACAAAAGGCAACTTAAGTTTTGTCAGCGGATTTCTAACTGGCAATGAACGGGAGCTTATTGAATCTTTTATAAAGGCTGCGGAATACCACTCGTCTGCAAAATAAGGATACTCATACTTCATATTTTTAACTTCCTTATATTCAGATGTACCAACCACACTGTATTTTCCAGAATAATTATAGTGGACAGAATAAAGACAAATAAAAGCCAGGGCCAGGGCAAAAAGCGGCGCCCAATTATTTTTTAGGAACTCAGCGGGAAAAAGCTTTGGCTTGACCCAAGAAGACCGCATTACCCCTAAAACCGCCCCGGCTAAAACTAAATTAGCGCCAAGCAAAACAGGGTAAGTAAAAATATGCAGCAGCTGAGTTACCAGAGCAACAAACAAATGGAATGCCAGCCACAAAGAAAAAATATAAACAAAAGCCAAGCTTTTGTCTTTATATTTTATTAAAAGTAAAAATGGGAAAAGAAGTAAAATAGCACCAACTATAACCTGGAGCATTTATGTAATTTCACTTTAGGTGTTAAATACAATATACTTTATTGTATCATGGAGAGTTTATTAAAACCCGCGGATATGGGATCTGCCCACAAAATGAAAGGTTTTCTCCGCCTAAGCTTTGAACTGGCCAAGGCCGGATTTAAAGAGCGGAATGAAGGCAGTTTTTTGGGAGTATTTTGGTATTTACTCGCTCCTCTACTGACCTTTGGCCTTCTTTTGGCGGTTTTTTCAGCAAGGCTTGGAGAAGGTATAAAGCACTACCCTCTTTACCTGCTTTTGGGTTTAATAATGTTTAACTTCTTCCAGTACGTAACTACAGAGTCCACCAAAGCAATACACATACACCGGGGAGTAATTAAATCTATTAGATTTCCTTTAGAGGCCATTGTAAGCTCCTCTGCTTTCAAAGCTTCCTTTTCCCATTTTTTTGAAATTATTGTTTTTGCAGGCTTTATGATTTTTTCTGGCTTGCCTTTAAAAGGGTTGTTTTTTTATGTGGTGATTTTTTTATTTTTTTTCCTGTTTACTTTTGGAGCCTCCCTAATACTTTCTTCCCTGACTGTTTACTTTACGGACTTAGAAAATATTTGGGCTTTTATTGCGAGACTGTTATGGTTTGCCACACCGATTTTTTACACCATAGGCGGGCAGAACCGGCTGTTTATTTTTAATTTATTTAATCCCCTATACTACTTCTTAACCGCTTCCCGGGACCTTTTGCTTTATGGCAGAACACCCGAACTGTATATAATTTTAGGGGTAATACTTTACACCCTGCTTTTTTTGCTGGTGGGCATTTTTATTTTTAGCTGCTTAAAACGGAAATTTGCGGAAAGGATTTAAAATGCAAAGAGTGAGTGTAAAAAATATTTCAAAAAAATTCAGGATTGGCTTTAAAAAAAAGCAGAGTGTTTTGTGGTATTTCTTGTCTATATTTTCGGGAAGGGAGCCAAAAAAAGACATTTGGGCGTTAAATAATATTTCTTTTGAACTTAAAGAGGGAGAAATTTTAGGTATTTTGGGTAAAAACGGCAGCGGAAAAAGCACCCTGCTGAGAATAGTTGCGGGTATTTACCAGCCGGATATGGGACAGGTTTTGACGCACGGAAAAATAATTTCTTTAATAAATTTAGGCGCGGCCCTGCAGGACAGGCTAAGCATGAAAGACAACATTTTCCTGTGCTGTTCTCTGTTTGGCTTAGGCAGGCAGGAAATAAAAGACAAACTAAATTCCATTGCGGAATTTTCAGGCCTTGCCGAATACATGGAAACAAAAATCTACCAATTCTCCGAAGGCATGAAGCAGCGTCTGGCTTTTTCCCTGGCCATTTTCTCGCGGCCGGAAATACTTTTGCTGGACGAAGTTTTTGAAATTGGCGACGAAAACTTTAAAAACAAAAGCGCTAAAAAAATTCAGGAAGCAGTAAGCCAAGGACTTAGCGTTGTTTTAGTTACCCATGATTTGTCTGCTGTAAAAAAATATTGCAGTAAAGTTATGTGGATGGAGAAGGGCGAGATTGTTGAACAAGGCAATTCGCAAGAAATTGTTGAAAGTTATATAAACAGCTAAACCATTTTATCCAACAGGCTAATATATTTTTCCCCAATTTTTGCAATATTAAAATTTTCCAGAGCGCGCTGTTTAGCCAACAAACCCATGCTTTGACGAAGACTTACATTTTCCGCCAATTTTTTTAAATATATATACCAGTCTTCCCGGCTGTAAGCAAAATAGCCGGTCTGCCCATGGGTAACGACTAGTTTGTCTGCGGCTGACGGGGTTAAAACAACCGGTAGCGCAACCGCTCCATACAAAACCGCTTTAGTGGAAGGTTTACGCTGCAGCAACGGGTCGTCTAAAGTTTTAACTTCCACGGCAATATCCGCCTTAACCAAGGCCTTTTCCCAGTTATTGACAGTCCAGGTTTTAAAATTTACAAAGCCATTTCGCTTTGGCAATAAATTAGTATGGTAAGTTAGGGTAATTTTTTTCCCTAACTCTTTTGCAATTCTTTCTATCATAGGATGCAAAAATTCCATGCGCTTATGGTGTTCGCTGTAGCCCTGCCAAATAATTTTTATTGGCCCATTGCCTCCCCTGCTGTAATCTTTTGCCAGCGTGTTTATGACCGGATGCTCTATTAAAGTTACAATTTTATTAAGGCCTAATAAATCCTGCTCCTGAAGCGGACTGGAAACAATTATGGCGTCTACGACTTTAAAGATTTCTTTTATTTGCGGGTAATGAGCTGCATTCTCCCCATACGGCTGGTCAATAACATCGTAAATAATTTTTTTATTATTTTTCTTTAATTGTGTAATATCCGTAAAACTTAAAACAGATAAGTCTTTTACAATAACAAGAATGTCGAATTTTTCCGCTTGTTGGACATTTAAAAAAATTCCGGCACAATATTTTTTGCTGCTTTGGTTAATGTAATTAACAATTGGGTCTATGCGCCATTTTCTAACGCCTAAATCGTCTTCCCCGCTAATTACAGGACCAAACCCTACTTTAACTTTATTGCTATCCAGGAGTCTTTGATTTAGTTCTCTTGCCCATTTCTTATTAACCAAGCCTACACCAAAAAAAGAGCGGAACGGCAAACGCCTATGAATAACACAAAGTACTGCCCTCTGAGCGTTAATTTTTATAATTTTTTTTACCCGCTTAAACATTGAATTTAATTTTTTCGTAAATCCCTATAATTTTTTTGGCAATGTTGTCATAAAAATATTCTCCTGAACTCGAAAGTTTCTTGGAATTTTCAGACATTTGGGCGAGACGTGGAAGATCTGCAAACATTTCCAAAAGACTGACAGCCAGCTGCTCACTATCTCTTTCAATAATCTTGCCTGCTCCAAAACTTTCTACTTCCGGAAAATTACATTCCGGACTAATAATTACAGGCAAGCCGCAGTAAAGGGCTTCTAAAATTGTAACACTAAAGGCTTCAGACTCAGAGAGCAAAACAAAAACACTTGAAGATTTTAAAACAGAAAGTTTTTCTTTACCAACCAGCATACCTGTAAAAACAGTCTTATCTAAAACATTTTCTCTTTTTAAAATTTCTTTTATTTTCCTGCCGTAGCCCCATTCGTCCGGTCCGACTATAAGGAGCCTGCTGTCAGGCTCGCGAGCGGACACCTTAGCAAACGCATGAGCCAAAACTTCCAAACCCTTGCCCGCATTAACGCGGCCTAAAAATAAAACAATCTTTTTGCCTTTTAGCTCCGGATACTTTGTAAATAACCAATCATTACCATTCTCCCCCGAAAAGTCCTCGGGCGTTATGCCGTTGGGCACAACAAAAATATTAGGGTTACTGGTAAAGTTTTTAATATTTTGGGCTTCCTGTTTGGAAACAGCCTGAATGGCTGAGGCTTTAGCTAATATTTTTTTCTGAGTATGTAAGCCCCAAGCGCTTTGCTGTTTTAAAGCCCAAGGAGTTAACTCACCTTGGACCGTGGACATAAAAGGAACATTAGCCGCAGAAGATGCCAAAAAAGCCGCATAGTGCGGGTAGTGCCAAATACTGTGGGTATTCACCAGATCAAAATTACCAGCCTCTTTTGCCAAAGCTTTTGCTAATGCAGGGCTGTAGCCAGACCTAAGCGAATGCCCAGCCAAAAACACCGAGAAAAAAGCTTTTTTAAAAAATTTTATTTTCACTCCCCCATAATCTTTTATATCCTCTACGTTTCCCGGCTCAGGCGCGAACAAAGTAACATCTATATTATTTTTTACCAAAGCCTTTGTCATGCCCAAAACAACCTGGACCACGCCTCCGTCTTTAGGGTCTAAACTGCCGACCACGTGCAATATTTTCATGATTTTATGCCTGCGCCTATTATTCTTGGGGGGGACATTATAGTTTTAATACTGACTTCTTTCATTCCTTCAAAAAAAACTTGCTCAAAAGCCTGTTTGTTAAAACGGTAATAATCGCCCGGGAAGTTGTGTTCCAGAAGTGTTAAAGTAGAACTGGTAAAAAAACTAGGCAAGAAGGGAATGTGATTTAAGATGGCGCGTAAGCGGCCTTCGGCGGCAGTAATACCAAAACCCGGAGCGCCAATAACAATAAGCGCGCCAGGTTTGGCAACCCTTTTTATTTCCGAAAGTGTCTTCCAAAAAAATTTGTCGTGTTCAAAAACCGCGTTGCATAAAACTAAATCAAAACTATTGCTGGCAAAACAATCCATATTATTGGCATTGCCTTTAAGTATTTTAAAATCTTTATACTCAGATGCCCCTTCCAGGTTAATGCCTATTTTTTCGTCCATGGCCTTTAGCGCTTCCATATTCAAAAGGCTGGAAAAATCCGGTTTGGCGCCAACCTCCAGAACCGAACCTCTTAAACTTCTTTTAGAACAGATTTTTTCAAACTCCTGAAAAACTTTTTTATGCATATATTTTTTTGTGCACTTTCCAATATAAATTGGAAAGTAAAATTTGCGCCCTTCCCTTTTCTGCCTGCCCCGGTGTGTATCCATACTGGCCCATAATAGAAAGCGTGTTCTGACTGCAAGGAATTATTGGTATTTTTTTTAGTGTGTAACGAGTGGTTTTGGCTGCTGTTTTTAAAATATTTGCGTTTACTTTGAGCCCCAAAAAATTAAAAATTCGCGTAAGTTCTTTGTCTGTTTCCTTACATAAATCTTCATAGCGCACGTCCATCACTTTGGCCCAACCGGATTTTTTTAGCTCTAAAACATTATTTTCATTTTTAGCCCACTCTTCCACCATTTCCTCTAAACTTAAACCTCTCCAAAAATCCCCATTAACGGTTTTGTTAAATTTTTGCGCGCTTTGGGCTACGGCAAAAGGATGCCTGACTAAATGAATAAAAACAGCCTGCGGAAAACTGGAACGGATAAAATCTGTTATAGAGGGATCCGAATACTGAAAAGGCTTTTTGTCCCCCACCCATTGCGGGTCTTTTTTAGGTTCTGATGGAAGCCACGGGCTGCCCGTTTCCATAAGCTTTTTTTGAATTGCAAAAAAGTTTTCTGCAGCGCTTTTTTGTTTGCTCAAAAGTTGGCCACAAATTTTTAAAGTATATTCCATTCCAACAGAAGAATCTGCGGCATGGCTTAAGAAAGGTTCTCCCTTTAAAAAACGCGAAATTATGAGCACAGCGTCTGACTCATGCGAAACAAATATTTCCGGGTGTAAATTTAGGAGCCTAACGAGCTGGGAAGTGCCGGAGCGCTTATTTCCGGTAATGAACAATGCTTTAGGCATAGGGCTTTTCTAATAGCTGCTGAATTTTATTTATAAAAATTTGCGTGTCAAACTTTGCGGCTTGCAGTAAACATGCCTGCTTGTAACTTTCCGGATTTTTACCGACTTCCCGGATTGATTTAATCAATTTCTCAAAGCTGATGTCTGAAATAAGTTTTCCAGTAACATCATCGACCAGTGTTTCTTTGTAGCCGCCTTCGTTTGGCGCTATTACCGGCTTGCCCGCGGCCATGGCTTCAACCGGCGCCATGCCAAAATCCTCGTCTATGGAAGTAGTTATTAGGCCAATGCAGTTGGCATACAGCTCTTTTAATTCCTCGTCTGTTGCCCAGTTTATAATTTTAACATTTGGAGGTTTTATTTCTCCAATAAATTTTTTGTATTTTTCAAAAGGCTTAGAGCCTTTTTCGTAACTGCCCACTATAATTAAATTCTCTTCCGGTATTTGGGCAAAGGCATGCATTTGCAGTTCTATTCTTTTGGCCTTTGTTAGCCGATTAACTGAAAGCCAATAACCTTTGTGGGGATTGCTAAAATATTTTGCCGTATCTACCGGAGGATTCAAAACCCCAGCTTTACGGTTATAAATATTTTTTACTCTTTGTTGCGTATTCTTGGAATTGCAAATAATTATTTGGGCATGATTTACATATTTTTTATTAAGCCTTCGGTTAAACCAAACCCATACATCAAAAAAAGGTTTTTTCCAACCTTCTATAACCTGGTTTCTTACATAGTCTTTAAAGGCCCAAAGCTCATTTAAGGGAGAGTGGGCATACCATAAATTTGGCTTGTTATTAACACAGCCGGACATGGCCCAGTCCCCGGCAATAATGTAGAAGTCGTATTTCTTTTTTAAATTAAGCTGACTAAATTTCCAAAAAGTCAGCTGCTGCCTAAACGGAGCGTTTTTTGGAACTGTGCCAATGGAATATATATTGGGCAAAATGTTTCCGTAACCCATTTTTTCTATTTTGTCGCGGTCTATGTTGGTGGTATAAAGGTCCGCGGAAAGGCCTTTAGTTAAAGCCAGCGCCACAATTTCCGCGCCGCCTATGTTGTCCATAAAATTATGGAAAACCGCTATCTTCATTTTTTAAAAGCTCCTGCGAGCACTATTAACCTAAGGTGCCTAAAGCCATCCGCAAAAGGACGCAGTTTTGAAACGCCTTTCCTTTTGTAATAATTTATAGATAGCTCGTGTATTTTAAGTTTATTTTGCACGGCCTTAATTAGCATTTCCGACGCAAATTCCATACCAGTGGAATTAAGCGCCAGCGGAGCGAGCGACTCTTTAGCCACGGCCCTCATTCCGCAGTGCACGTCCTGAATTTTTGCGCGGAAAAATATTCTAAACATAAACGGAAACAGTGGGTTTCCCACAAAGCGGTGAAGCAAAGGCATTGCCCCGGGGGCAATTTTTCCTTTAAACCTGTTGCCGATTACAAAATCATTACCCAATTCCAGGTGTGCCAAAAAATTAGGTATTTCCGCAAAATCATAACTTCCGTCAGCGTCTGCCAAAAATATATATTTTCCTTTTGCCGCTTTAAACCCTTCCAGGCAGGCAGTACCATAACCTTCCCGTCCGTGCTGAATTAAAACCGCACCAAGATTTTGAGCTATTTTGGCTGAACTGTCGGCCGAGGAATCTGATACTATTATTTCCCCATCTATATTATTCTGCTCCAGCACCTGTTTTATTTTTAAAATGCACTCCCCCACAGCCGCTTCTTCGTCCCGGCAAGGCAGGACCACGCTTAATTTTAGGTTTTGGCTAACTTCGTTCATTATTTTCAAAATTTTTATACCCGCGTACTGCTATATTTGTAATTATCATTTATTCAATTTCCTAAGTCAAATTTAAAAACCTTTCCATTTTGTTTGGAAAGGTTTTTAAGGAGTCGGCTCGCTTGGCGCAGCGGACGCTGGCGGTGGTTCAGGAGCCGTAACTGTTGGGGCTTCGTCCGGGGCTTTAGGGCTGGGCGAATCCGGCACATCTGCTGGTGCGTCAACTACCGGCGTAGGGTCCGGGGACGGGAAAGCAGGTTGATCAACAACAGCCTCAGGGGATGTTGTAAACTCCCCCAAAACTTCCGGAGTTGGCGAAGGAGCTTCAGCTGGTTGCTGAGGGCTGTTGCTGATTACAGGGCCTGTATTTGGAGTGGAGATAGCTTCTCCCAAAACTTCCCCGCTAACGACAACCAAAGTAATAGGCGAAGTTGTGCCGCTGCTAACAGTAAGCTTAGCCTGCTCAGATGCAAAAGAGTGCCAATTAAAAGTGACGTCTAAGTTTTGCTTTTCAGTCAGCTTAATTGTGAATCCTTGGGAATCTACGTTTTTTAATTTCCATTTGCCGTCAAAGTCTATTGGTGAAATAGTAATAATCGGCTGATACAAATAAGCCTGGCTGAAATTTATTCGCACGGAATTTTCACCGGCCAAAATTTGCGCCTGTCCGACATTGTCTCCGCTAAAGTAAACCTGTCCCAAAACTGTTAAAGTTTTTTCGTACACAACGGCTTGGGTAACAGTTAAAGCAATTGTAGAGCTGGCGTTATTTACAAGCGCGCCTTGCAAGTCAATAATTTTTTGGTTTAGTGCTTGGATGCCAAGCAAAGCAATTGCCGGCTCATCAATGGTAGAAATAGATTTGGCGCCTCCTTTACCACCTAGGCCAAAAGCAGCGTAAAAATCCTGGGCCGTTGGGCCCATGTGGGTAGTTGTGGCTGTATCCGTTTTATAATTCCACTGGCTAATAGGCAGACTTACAATTTTTTGCAAAATGTCTGCCGGGGTGACAGTGGCAAAATTTTCTTTTAAGTTTTTGTCCGAAGCATTGGACCAGGAAGAACCATCACTGTACGCCCCCCCGCTTAAAGTAATTAAAAAGTCAGGAGTGGTGGTGCCAATACCAACCTTACCAAAAGTTCCTAAGCCGGAACCGGCGCCAACAAACAATGTTGGTACATCGCTGTTAAAGCCAACCATTAATGAGTTTTCTATGTTATTTGTCAGAGAACCTTCGTCTTCAAAATCCCCACTACCTATAACTATTGCCCCGTCGGCGCCGGCTGTTAAATAGCTTCCTATGGCAATACTCCCCTGACCCCTTACAGTATTTGCACTGCCCAGAGCTAAGGCCGCCGTTCCCATAAGGCCGTCGGGCCCAACAGCAGACATAACCGTATTTCCCGTTCCAATTGCGGTACCAAAATAACCGCTAACTGTATTTTGGTAACCCAAAGAAAGGCTGGCCGTATAACCGCTGGCGCTAAAAATAGTTTCCGGACCGCTTGGCTCTCCCATAACTACAAGGGGTTTTTGATAAGCAAAAGTTGTGTCTACATAGGTCTCACTTAAGTCGTGCTGGACTCTCATATGTTCATTGTCAGAAATTTCATAGATTGTAGCAGGAAGACCAAAAGGAAAACTGCCGATTAAAATGGTATCCCCTTCGCTTAATTCTTCCTCAAACCTGGTACCTATGCCGGTAATAATACCATAACCGTCGTCGCTAATTGTGCCTGTCCCCGGCAGCATACCCGACCCCTGCACGTCTAACAGGGCGGACGCTTCGTGGGTGCCTATACCAACATTGCCTCTTGAAAAATAAATATCACTGCCTGAAGTTGTCCATTGCAATCCACTACTGCTAGCGCCTAGTTCAAATTGAATAATACTTCCGTCTCCACCATTTACAGCAGAGTAACCCTCAACAGGAAAATAGAACTGGTCGCCTTCTGGGCTAAAGAAAGGAACAGTAATATTACCATAAACGGTAAGGTCAAAACTGGAACCGTCCGGGGAAGCGCTGGAAACATCGTAGGCGGAATCGAGCGTATAACTATACAAAACTATACTACCGCTTCCAGGATTAAACATAACTACTCCCATATTTAAGCCGCTGTTAAAAAAACTCATGCCAATTGGAAAACCGCTGCCGATACTGACTTCAAGCACCGGGCCTGTATACGTTGCTGTAGTAAGGTCCCAAGGAGTTAGTAGTGAATACCTATGTATAAGCCCTCCCTCCCATGCAGTTACAAAAGCCTCACTGCCGTCGCTGTTCCAAACCCAATCCCCTCCGTTACTAATGTCAGTTGAAATATCTATAGAATTTCCGGTGGAAGAAGCCGTAGAAATATCCCATGGGGAAGAAAGATAATATTCAACTACTTTTGTGTCGCCATCAGCGTTCCCCTCTACATACAATTTGGTTCCGTCTGTTTTCCAAGAGGCATACCACACACCGAAGGCAAATTCTGAACCTGGGTCAAAAGAATTACTGCTGTAACTGGCAGTCGTTATGTCCCACGCTAAGCCTAAGTCGTATTGGAATATATTGCCGGTATCGTCGTCAATAACAAACATATGGGTTCCGTCGCTGCTAAAGGAAACATGGATTGGCTCAATAACTTCACTATTAATGTCCACAGAATCTACAAAATCCGAACCGGTTAATGTAAGACCGCTGGAAATATTAAAAGTTATTGGTGAACCATTGTAAAGCAAATTCCCTGTAAAATTAATATCTCCAGCAACAGTTAAAGCAGAACCCGGAGTGGTAGTGCCAATACCAACATTGCCCACTGTGCTGGTGCCATTTCCGGGACCTACAAACAAAGTGGCAATGTCGCTGTTAAAGCCAATCATTAAAGAGCTGTCTATGGTGTTGGTTAATAAATGGTCGTAAGAATATCCTGACCCTAAAACAAATCCGCCCGTGCTTGTAGCGTTCAAATAACGGCCAATCGCAAAAGCATCTTGTCCGGAAACTGTATTATAAAGACCATAGGCATTTGAGCTGTCTCCAGTAACTGTGTTGTTCACGCCAATTGCGGAAGCGAGCACTGAAGAAATTGTATTACCGCCGCCAATAGCAACTCCGCCCGGTCCTTCGGTATATGGAGAAGTAACTGTATTATATGCACCCAGGGCATAAGAGTAACCACCGGAAACTAAACTACCTACACCTAAGCTTGCGCTGTTGGTTAAACCATATACATTAAGCAGGCCCTCATAAGCATTACTTACACTCAGCAAAGGGCTTTGATAATTAAATCCTGAGTCTATAAACGGGTCTGTATGGACATGGCTTACTATCATATGAGTATCATCAATTATTTCCGTAATTATTCCGGGAGCGTTAGCCCCATAGAATTCAATAGAGTCGCCTACTTGTAATTCAGCAAGAAAAGCTGTATCAGTTCCCGTAATATTTCCGTCACCGTCGTCAGCAATAAGGCCGCTACCAATAGAACCATCTGAACCACGAATATCAAACAGGGCAGCCGGAGTAGTAGTACCAATACCAACCTTCCCTAAACCATTCCAAGTTATAACAGGGGTTGAAGTTACCGTAACATCGCTTGTATAACCCAAAGACCAGGCAAACGGCACAGGAGCCGATATAGTTCCATAAAGCATCCCGCCACCAACGTCCGGAGAAATAGCTAAAGCATTGCCGCCAACCAAACCTTGCTCACCAATAGTTAGCCCATACTTATTTATGTCTACCGGGGTGTAATAAGAATCGGCACCGTCGCCAACGGCAAAGCGCCAGTCGCCAGTGGTTTCGTCACCGTTGTTGTATAAGGAAATGTCGGAACTAGCGCCTATATCTTGCCTTCTTATAGAAAGCGCCCAAGGGTTAGCATCCGCGGACTCAATAGCCAAAACTGACTCATAACCTCCTGTAAATTCACCGGAGCCTTCCCCATAAACATGTAAATTAGCCGCTGGATTGCTCGTGCCAATTCCAACATTCCCGGCATCAAAATATAGGTCACTGCCTAAGGTTGTTGACCAGGCACTGTCGCCGCCACCAAACAGGCTGCCGTTTTTGTAAATGTTGCCCGTGAGGTTTATGTCCCCCTGCACAGAAAGAGCCACATCGGGCGTTGTTGTACCAATCCCCACATTGCCTCCCATAATAGCCATGGTATTGTCACGGGTAAGGTTTGGATACTCATAGTAGTTTAAGTTAATACCCACAGAATTACTGCCGTCCACCTGCATATTCTCACCAAACACCATGGAAGTATTACCATGGACTGAGTTAAATTTGCCAAGAGCCAAAGAATTAGGACCAAAAACACTGTTACCCCACCCAAAAGCCGCGGACGCATCTCCTTCTACAATATTGCCAAGACCAGCAGTAAAAGAAAAATTACCACCAGCCGCATTGGTGGAGCCAAAAGCCGCGGCATAGTCACCGCTGGCCAGGTTGTCGTCTCCCCAGGCAATACTGCTCACGCCTCCGGCATAGGAATAACTATTAAGGCTGGACAAACCCCCTCTTGCGGAAACAGAAAGCGCGGGGAAATCCGCACCGTAATTAGTAACATTTAGTACGGGATGTTTATATGTAAAGGTTTGGTCTGTGTCACCATTTAGATTTTTAGATACCTGCATAACGGTATCGCTCTCTATATATATAACAATTGCCTCTTCACCATTACTGTCTCTTACAATGTCGCCTCTATGCAGCTCTGTGGTAAAAGCTGTGCCGGTGCCTGTAATATTCCCGTCGCCGTCGTCGGAAATAGTGCCGGTTCCTGTTTGGGCCGGGTTACCCAAAACGTCCAAAGTGGCATTGGGATTTATGGTGTTAATACCTAAAAGACCGGCAGTGAGATCGCCATATATTAGTGGCGAACTGGAACTATTTGAAATATATAATTTATTGGAACCGGTTTCCGAGTAACCGGCCTGGTTGCCAATAAAAATATTATTGCTGCCGTTAGCATTACTAAAACCAGCCTGGTAGCCAAGAGCCAAATTGTTGCTGCCCTCTGCGTTGTTGTATAAAGTTTGATAACCCAAAGTCGCATTACCTAAACCGTCAGTATTAAACCCTCCGGACTCCTGGCCAAAGAAAATGTTGTCACCGGAAATTCCTGTTGAAATTCCCAAAACTTTTCCGCTGTTACTGTTTACAATAGAAACGGCGGTCGCGCCAGGCTTAAGCTGGGTAACAGAAACATGACTAATGTTGCCAATAAAATCGGAAGAAGGAGAAAAAATTAAACCGTTACTGTTAACTGCCTCAACTATTACCTCAGCAATTGTGTCGCCGCAGAAACTGTCACCTGAGACAAGCGCTCCCCCTAAAAATACGCTTACACAACCCTCTTCTTCGCCTGAAAGAGTGAATTTTACTCGGTAACGACGGCCGGATTCTATTGATAAATCCTGGACGAGGTTACCGCCTGCGGCAGATTCAACTGCCAGGAATGGCACTGCGCCGGCACCGTGGCCGCCGGAAACTGCATGATTCCCGGCAATATAATTAGAGCCCCCGGTTGTAACATCTACCTCACTTATTGCTCCGCCTAAACCAGTAGCAGTAATATTTATTGTGGCGCCGCTGCCTGAGCCGCCGCTTAAAGTTAAATTAGTCCCGCTGGTATAGCCACTGCCAGCTGAAGTAATAGAACCTGCGGTTATTGCATTGTTGTGATAATTCCTGGCAAAAGCGTTAATTAACAAGCCCGTACCTGAACCGCCGGTTGTTGACCTATAAGCCCAGTCAGAAGCATACCCTGTGCCGTTTCTGGCAATGTAGATAGTCCTTACAGCACCACTTGGGGAAACACTAGTGACAAAAACTTTACCGCCGGTGCCGCCGGAAACATCTACTAAATCCCCAACTTGGTACCCACTGCCGCCGTTTACAGGTTGATAGTCATTATACTGCAGTTCGCCCAACTCACTTTCAGTATTTAGCAAAGGCATATAACCGCTGCCATGGCCGCCGAGAGCCAGGTGGACTCCATAAGCATAGCCGCTGCCGGCTTCTGTAAGCTCAGAATCCACAATTCCGCCAAAATCTGGAAAACCTAAATCCATACTAAAACCTGTTCCCGACCCACCCGTTGTAGAATGAGTAGCGTAGCCCGCGGTATAGCCTGTGCCAGGTTTATAAAGATTCCAGTCTGTTACGCCGCCACTGCTATTGGTACCGGCTATGATTATTTTAGCGCCACTGCCGCCGGAAATAGTAATTATATCCCCCGGCACATACCCGCTGCCCGGATTATGAATATTCGCCTCTGTGAAAAAACCAAAACTTATATCTCCAGCCAGTACCATTGGCGAGAAACCACTGCCGCTGCCGCCTGTTACGCTGTAATTTCCGGAAGTGTAACCGGTGCCGTTATGACTGCTGTTACTTTCCGCAAACAGAACCCCACCTTCGGGGAGCACACCTACATTTGCCACAAAACCCGTGCCGCTGCCGCCATAAGAAGTAGCATAGGCGTTATATCCCAGCGTGTAGCCGCTTCCATTTTCATAAACACTATAGCTTTGCACACCACCATTTTCGTCTACGACTTGTACATATAATTGTCCTCCACTGCCGCCATCAACATTTACAATATCACCTACACTATAACCAGTACCCGAAGCAGTAACTCCGTTGTTGCCGTCTGCGGTATTGGGTTCCCATAATCCTAAACTGTCGTTTGCAACTTCTACAATAATTAAATCTACAGGTCCGTCACCACCGTTTACTGTAATTATGTCATCTGCCGCGTAGCCGCTACCGGCATTGGCAACTGTTTCCGGAAAAGCAAAGAAAACCTGGCCGTCTAAAACCGCGTCAATAGTAATTTGCCCACCGGTGCCGGCCGCTACATTTAAAATGTCCCCTCGCTCATAACCGCTGCCCATTTGGTCAGCGCCATTTATGCCGGCAATGCTTTCAATATGTCCGTCACCGGCTTCGTCTATTCCGCTAACAGTATATTCCCCGCCGGTGCCACCAGGAATAGTAAGCACGTCGCCTACTTGGTAACCAATGCCGTCGTTCTGAATGGAAGAGGCAAATATTTCTCCGTTGGAAACTTCGGTTACGGTCAACGTGCCGCCGCTGGCTTCGTTGTCACCTATGCCTGGCAAAACAGTTAACACGTCACCTACATGGTAGCCAGTGCCGTAATGGCCGTCGTCAAACCCCGGGATTAAATCAATGGTTCCCAAAGCGGAAACCTCACGAATGTTGGCAACAAACCCGCTGCCATGGCCGCCGCTGGTATTATGCTCTTCTTCCAAATACCCGCTTCCCCCGCTTCTCAAAGTAAAACTAACCACGCCGCCACTGCTGCCTGCGCAAAGTATTGGCCGGAAATCATGCCCGCTGGTGCCCTCTACTTCGTAAGTATCACAACCCGAAGAATAACCGCTGCCTGGATTTTGAATTACAAAATCTTCTACACCTCCTTCACCGTCCATATTGGTAATTAAAAGTTGCGCGCCGCTGCCGCTGCCACCCACAACATCTACAATCTGATTTACGTTATAATCCCGACCGATGGCTTCCATTCCCCTCATGCTTTCTATTTGTCCGTTTGTTGCCACAGCGGTTACAGTAATTGTCCCACCTGTGCCCGCAGGGTCAGACGTGCCGGGGAGTAAAGTTAAAACATCACCCACACTATACCCGCTTCCGGCCGACTCTGTAGCGCTAAACCGAGTTACAGCACCGGAAAAAACCGGGGCAACAAAACCTACGCCATTAGTTGAATAACCCCAGGAATCTCCTAAAGTCCAGCCTTCAGTGCTTCCGGAAAAATTACCGTTGTTCACCAGCTCGCTGCCGTAGTAACTTCCCGCGGCGCTGTCTAACACCGTAAGTTGTCCGGAAGAACTGGCCGTACCAACACTCACATTTCCTCGGCTGTAAGAAATATTATTTCCGTCCGCGGCCCACTGCGCGCTTCCGGCCACGGTTATTCCATTTATGGAAAAATTTGAAACATTCAAAGCGCCGGCAATGGTCGTATTGCCGCTTACGGTTAAATTATTGGTAACCGTATGATTTTGGGAAGAAAGATTTGTAACACCCAAATAAGTACCGCCGGTAAAATTTTGGGAAGGATTTGGCGGATAATAAATTATAGGGGCTGAACCAACAACAGAACCTCCTGCTCGTCCAGGTTCCCCCGGCTCGCCTTTTTGTCCTGTAATTTTTCCTTCTTTAATATACTGGTCTAAAATATTTCTAATTTGCGCAGGCAGATTTGAATTTGATTGAGAGGTTGTGGACTCCCCCAAAACTCTTGGCACAGCCCGGCTTAACTTGGCTATTGCGCCATCTTTAATTTTTGGATTTATTTTATTTTGCGCAACAGGTTTAGCGGCCTGCTGCTTACTGGCCAACTGTTTAAGCAAACCCTGCTCCAAATAATTTTTGCTTAAAGTCGCGCCGTAAACTCCAAAACTTAAAAGCAAAAGCAAGGCTCCTGCTTTGGCAAAGGTTGGAACCTTAATTGGCTTAAGCAAAATTTTACTGCCCTGAATAACCGCGTCCTTCAAACGCGATGCCGGAAAAATTTCCACCATCTTTGCAAACTCCGGAGACTCAACGTCTATAACCGGCAGTATGTCTTTTGTTATAATTTTCCGCTTGGCAATCTTTTTCTTGGAAACCTCACCCGGAACTTTAAATATTTGTTTAATCTTTTGCTCCATAGTGTCCGCTGAGTTTTTAGCTTTTCCAGCCAAAACCTTCCGTTTTTTGAAATGGCTTGCTGTTCTGGGGATTTTATTTTTTTCAAGTTTTATTTTCACGGAGCTATTGTCCTTTCCGCTTCTTGTAGCCCCTTTAAGATTTTTGAGTGTTTGCGTTCCTGTTTTTTTACATAACTTAAAACCGCCTGGGGAGTAGTAACCCAGTCGCGGTTAATTTTTACAGCATTGAGTTTGCCTTTGCGGGCAAGTAAACTTAAATATTCAGCCGAGTAAGGAGTCAGACGCGCTGCTTGGCTTACGCCAATAAGCTGGTCCGACGCCGCCATTAGCTGTTTTTGCAGCGGTGACATACAGGCGTTCTAGACACTCTTCCGCGCCTCAAAATTTTGGAGGCAACAGAGTAGATATTTAATTGTTTTTTTGTTTCACTGTTGTTTATCAGCACGCCTGCTTTGCTTTTACGATACACTATAGGCTAGCCGATACTTTATACCTCATAAGTATAGCAAATTTTAGCCCTTATGTCAATAATTTGGCCTTATATCATGTCCTTAAATTTTCACAAAATGTGTTAAAGAAAAAATGACCTCAAAATTATTCTTAACTCAGGACGAAACAATAAAACATGCTTTGCGTTATATTAAAACAAGGTGCAGAATTGTTAAAATTTAATAAAACTGTAAGCCCGTAACCTGCGATTTATTATTTGGCCGCCTTATAATCACAGATAGCCCGCCTAAATTTAAAAAATTATGGCGGGCAGGGCTAGTGGCGAAACCGGACAATCTTATTTAATTGTGCGGTTTTGTTTTTTTGTAAAAATATTAATCTGGACTTGTACAGCGTTAAATTAAATTAGCACGCACAAGTCGCGAAAGGAAAAAAGATATGAAAATAAAATATCTTTTAGTAGCCGCGGTTTTGGCTTTAAGCTTTACACTAAAAGCTTCCGCCGATACCGGCCCGATTATACTCCCGGCCCCGAGCACCAATGGCGGCCAAACTTGGTATAGCGGAAACAGCCAAAGCATTAACTGGACAGTGCCGTACTCTTCAACCTCCACCAACGCAAATATTTCTTTAGTGCCGTACTCTTCAACTTCGTGCCCCATGAATGGCACAACAGTAACTTGTTACGGGACTTCTCCTTACCAAATTGCCGCAGGTGTTCCCAACAACGGCTACTACAATGGGAATGTTGCCACGGATGTTACCGGCAGGATAATTCCTTCTGGACAATATTTATTAAATATTTCCGGAAACGGTAACCAGGCTTTTGCGGCAACCGGCACAAGCTCACAAATTATTACTGTCCCCTCCTTTACCCCAACCTCTAACGCGCCATCGAATTTTTCCTTGAGTTCCAACTCCGGAGCACCGGGCAGCGTAGTTACCCTAAACGGATCCGGTTTTCCGACTTACCCAAACCCCAGCATCCAGTTTGGTAACGGATCTTACATTTCCGCAACCGGAAATTCAAACGGCAGTGCTTTACAGTTTACAGTACCGACTTACACGCAGCCATGTTCTTCGTCGCTCTACCCCGCCACAATAACCAATAATGCTACAACCACCACCGCGGCGGGCACCTGCCCTACTACCTCCAATGTTATAACTCCCGGAACCTACAACATTACGGTTTCCTCAAACGGAAATACTTACACCATCCCTTTCACTGTTACTCAGGCTTCCACCTCACCTTCCGGCAGCATCCAAATGCCAAACTCATCTTTTGCCAATGGCTCATTAATCCAGGTGAGTGGCACTCCCACAATTTACCTTGTAACAAACGGGCAGTACGCGCCATTTAACTCCGCCGACTCATTCTTAAACCGCGGATACCAGTGGTCGCAAGTCCAAACAATTTCCCCTACCCAGTTTGACTCCTCCCTACTCAGCAGCATGCCTGTCATGGCACAAAATGGAGCGGCAATAAAAACTGCAACTAACCCAACTGTCTACCTAATAATAAACGGACAAAAAAGCGGCATCCCTTCCATGACTGTATTTTACCGCTTAGGCCTAAGCGTTGCCAACATACAAATCGTAACCGACCAAGAACTTCAAAACTACCCCTCCGCTCCCGACCAAATGTAAAATTAAATAAAGTTTGATATACAAAAAACTACCCTTGCGGGTAGTTTTTTTCATGCAGTCCGTTCTTAATACAAAGTTAAAATTTTTTACCTTTCAAATTCACAAATAAATTTACGAACTTAAAAGGTCAGGCAAGTCCACGAAGAACTTGCCCCCAACCCCATGTGTGGGATCAGAATTTAAAGCTACGTTTCGCGTCGGCCTTCAAGGTTAAGTCCGGGATCATTACCCAGACTTCGTCCAGGGAGTTGAAAGTCCCTTGGTTGAAGGTACGCTCCAGAGTGAGAACAATCCGCACACCGCCGGGTAACTCGCAGGTCTTGCGAACTGGAGTCATGTCGAGCTGTCGCCCGGTGTCGGACAAAAATCGCCGGTAGTTGCGTTTGGCCCTGTCGCTGACTTGCCGCACCACAACCGTACCGTCGTTTTCGACTTTGACACCGACCGGCTTGGTATGTGCCCGAACAGTGCGCAGGTAAACCTGCGATAGCGTCACCTTCTCGGAGAGAAGGTAGTGTTTCGCCGAATCCCAACCGACGTAGTAAGTGTCCTCGGTTTGTTCCCCTTCGGGTTTCTCCTTGACCTTACGATACAGACGGAAAGGACAGTCCGCGGCCTCGCCTGTTAGCCATAGGAACACGAGCCTGGCGATTTCCGGGTTAATACGGTTGCCGAAGGAAGGCCCGACAGGATCGGGATTCTCCTGGACTTGTATCAGCGTATGGTAGGCAGGACGCGCTGCCCAAACCTCGCCAGTAAAGTTGCCGCCAAAGCCGCCGCGCAACGGACTTGGTATCCGTTCAAGATAACGCGGAATCAGGATAGCGCCGAGGGATTCAAGCACTGCAGCGCGCAGCCCGTCTCGACCGAAAAGAGTAAGGAGAACAATATTATTGAACTCAATCTCCCCTTCCGGTCCCATAAGGCCGCTAATCTGGTCGTCAGGCAATTCCGTAAAGAAAATCCGGAACTTGCAAGCGGTACCGCTCTCTCCGAACTTCGGATGAACGGCAACATCAATGCGCGGAATGTGAGCGCCGAGAAATTCGTCAGCGCGGCGCTTGACTCGCATCCATTCCAAGCGGAGATGGGTGGAGTTGAAAACGGTGTCACCGGCGAGGAGATTTACAACTCGGTCGCAAGCGTCCTTGGCTTCTTTAGGCGTATGGTCCGAGGCGTGAACCTGACGGTCCAACAGTTCAGCCAATCTGGTGTTGTGATGATCGAAGTCGATGGCGCGGAGCTTCCCAAAAAAAACTCGGTACTCCTCCGATGTGGTATCCAAGCCGGTATAAAGTCTAAAACCGGTAGTGACCTGGACGTTAGTACCCCAATGTTTTGGGTTGGAAAGTTCACACAAAGCCTTCCAAGCTTCTGCTCCCAGCAGACTCTCTAAAAGGTCGGCGCTGCGCGGGTCGATGCCAAGAGTCGGTTTGGCTTGAAACGCGAGATAAGCCACCCACTGCTCACGGTTGGTACGATTAACCGTTTTCAGAAGTTTAGCGATGGCATGGACGGTTTCGACAGCCGGCAACTCTGCCTTGAGCATCTCCACAAGTACCTGTGCCGCCCTCGACACAATCATGGAAGTGTCATAGTCAGTGTCGGCTTCGGAAGCGGAAAACAAAGGATAGTCAAGGATTTCCTTTTTTGCTTGAGTCAAAGACTTGTCCTTGATTTCCAAAATTGTCCGCAAGATCGTGGTCCCAGGAACATCCGCACCCAACGGTTGAGCGGGATCGGTTGCCGCAAGGAAAAGATGAACGAGCAGAGCGAAGAATCGATAAGCTGAATCCAAGCTCCATGTTTCAACCAATTCCCCAACCAAGCGCTTCAGTCCAATCTGCTGAGCTCTCCTCTGGAAGAATTCTTGTTGGATAGCCTCAAACATCTCTGCCATTCCTTTTGGGAAACGACTATCCTGCTCTACCATTCCAGAGGTCAATTGGACGATGTTGTCCAAAACGGCAACTGTCGATTGAGGATGCTTACAAATTAAACTAACGGTCCCCATCCAATTCTTCCATCCGCTAGTTGGGATTGATCCGCCGACTTTTGACTGGATGAGGTTCATGCAGGACTCAATTACGACGCCGTGGATAATACCCTCGTCAGTCTTACGAGGGACATCGGGCGCATCGTATATGCGTTGCAACGGATCCTGGACTTCGGTTCCTGGAACATCAGGAACTTGTTGCAAACGGTCCTTCACTCGTTTCAAAGCCCTAATACCCGCATCTGTCAGATAGTCCGCCCGATCCGGGCAAGACGCAGACACGAAGATCATGAGTTGCATCAGGAAAAATGGATGTGCCCCAGCCTTCAGCTTTCCCTGAAGGAAGGAATCCAAAGCGGAGCGAGATGGTTTGTTCCCGCTCAAAAAATCAACCAGAGGTGCAATCTGGTAAAGTAGCATTTGTATTATCCCTCCTTCGGGACTCTATAAAATACCATAAAACTCTTGAAAAATCAAGAGTAAATTACCAAACAAAAAATCGCCTTGTGGGCGATTTTTTTCATGCAGTTTAACCTTTAACGGCTAAATAGTGATTAGAAAGTACAGAACCGTTTGCGTCTCTTCGTAATAGAGTAGCGCTAATTTTCGAAAAAATTAACGACGACCTATGGAATGTATGACAACAGGTAAAATCGAAATTCTACCAGGCCATATATTTTATTCCTTAGAAAGGAGGTGATCCATCGACAGCTTCCGCTACCGATGCCTTGTTACGACTTAGCCCCAGTTACGAGCTTCGGATTGGAGTCCACTAAAGGACGCTTCATCCGCTTCCCGCTTCCATGGCTTGACGGGCGGTGTGTACAAAACCTGAGAACGTATTCACCGTAGCGAGGCTGATCTACGGTTACTAGCGATTCCGGCTTCACGAGGGCGAGTTGCAGCCCTCGATCCGAACTGGGGGGAGTATTGATAGGATTTGCTCCGGATTGCTCCTTGGCGTCCCTTTGTTCTCCCCATTGTAGCACGTGTGTCGCCCAAGTCGTAAGAGCCACGCTGATTTGACGTCATCCCCACCTTCCTCCGGCTTAAACGCCGGCGGTTCTGTGAGACACTTGTAACTCACCGTAGGGGTTGCGCTCGTTTTCACACTTAAGTGAACACCTCACGGCACGAGCTGACGACAACCGTGCAGCACCTGTGTACCACCCTCGAAGGCTACACTGTTTCCAATGTATGCAGGTACATGTCAAGACTTGGTAAGGTTCCTCGCTTACCGTCGAATTAAACCACATGCTCCACCGCTTGTGCAGGTCCCCGTCAATTCCTTTGAGTTTTAGCCTTGCGGCCGTACTCCCCAGGCGGATGATTTAACGCGTTAGCTATGGTACTAAAGAGGGTCGATACTCCCTAGCACCTAATCATCATCGTTTACAGCGTGGACTACAAGGGTATCTAATCCTTATCGCTCCCCACGCTTTCGTCCTAGCAGTGTCAGGTGGCACCCAGAAGCCTGCCTACGCTATTGGTGTTCCAAACGATATCAACGCATTTCACTACTACACCGTTTGTTCCAGCTTCCTCTTTGCCCCTCTAGTTTTACAGTTTCAAAAGACAGTCTCTAAGTTAAGCTTAAAGATTTCACTTCTGACTTGTAAAACCACCTATCGGTACGCTTTACGCCCAATGATTCCGGATAACGCTTGAGGTCTCTGTATTACCGCTGCTGCTGGCACAGAGTTCAACCACTTATTCTGCAGGTACGCTCAAATTATTGTTCCCTGCCAAAAGGACTTTACAACCCGAAGGCCGTCATCGTCCACGCGGCGTCGCTGGATCAGGCTTTCGCCCATTGTCCAATATTCCAAACTGCTGCCTCCCGTAGGAGTCTGGACCGTGTCGCAGTTCCAGTGTGGGGGTTATCCCTCTCGGGACCCCTAACCGTCAAAGCCTTGGTAGGCCATTACCCTACCAACTAGCTGATGGTGCCCAGGCCACGCTTTAAGCGTCTTGCGACTTTACCCTTGCGGGCACATTGAGAATTGTCCAATTTTTCAACTGGTTATGCTCAACTTAAAGGATGTTCCTAGGTATTACTCACCCGTTCGCCATGCCCCTTGCGGAGCATTCGACTTGCATGTCTTAGGCACGCCGCCAGCGTTCATCCTGAGCCAGGATCAAACTCTTATTAAAACTAAACTTAACCCGTAATCCAAATTAAATTTCGGAGAATTAAATCCAGTGGTTCGATCTGTCTAAAAGACAAACCTTGGCGATAATTTATTTTTGTAAAATGTAAATTATCAAAACATTTTTCTGTTATTCACAGAATATCATTGAACTCAAATTGAATTGACGCAAACATTGCATCTCGATTGGGTTTAAATCAATCAAGACACGATGGTTTTGTACACACTAGTTACCGGGCGGTAACTAATGTTTTCTAATCACTATTCAGCTGTTAAAGAACTCTCCGCTTTTCGTATCTTGAGCGGAGCAAAGTCTCTTACTTTAAGATGCTTTGCTGCGATCACGATGTGTATTACCTGGGGAAAATAAGTGGAGAAGGAGGTCAAATTTAGCGAACAAAAAACACATTCCAAATTTCAGGAATAGTGTTCTAATCCCCCGACTTGTGGGGTCCCTAGCAATCAGCCAAACTTGGCTTACACTAGAGCAAAATTGAACCTGTGGTTTATGCCGTTTTTAAGTGTTACTTGTGTCTCGCCATAGCTTTAAGCGACGGCGGAAGATTTAATACTCTTAAATCCTTAGCTATTATAAACCTTTTAAAATATAGTGTCAAGCATGAAAGTTAATTGAATGTGGAAGCCGGCGGTGGGGTGATCGCCGGCTCCATGTTGATGTTGTTTCTGCATCTTTTTCGCCAGACCTCCTTGGCCGGCTGAGTAAAACGTTTTCAAAAGTTGGAGCGACTCCAAGCTGCGATAGATCCAGACCGCGACGGGGCCGTAGCCGGGGCGACCTGATACCGGACGCCGCATCTTTCACAGTTTTTCTTGGTTCCCACGCCGCCCCAGTATTGATACTTACTGCAATCGGGGCACACAGTCCAACCGGAACTATTCACTTCGACTTTCGGCAGATCAGGCTCAACATCCTTAACCTGACCAACGCGCTGAATCATGACTCCTGGTTTGAAAAGTCTTTTGGCCGCAGAGTGGCCAAAGATCACCCATTCGTGCCGGTCGGTTAGCACCTGGATGATCGTCTCGGTTTCCGGCATCGGGACGCTGAGATTCCACGCTTTGGAATCAACATACGATGATGCCGTCTGAAATGACGAGAACAACCCGACGATTGGCGTTGTGTTACCTTTCCAGGTTGCGCCAAAACCTGGCTCGTCCGGACGGAACACTTTCTCCGGAAGCTCGCGGGGAATGGCGTCTTGATAAACTACGGCTCCGAAGTCGTCGGTTAGCCCAAGGCAACCCCCAACGAAACTCCGCTCCTTTCCGGTAACCTTATCGAGAACAACCTGGTTTCCCGCACGGTGCGCGAACCAGACGGCTCCAAGCGTTGCAACATACAACTCTTGCATACTGCTAATCCTCCATTTTCACGAACATAACTTATATGAGTTTATAACAGATTGAAGTAAATTTTGCAATAGGCTCAATTTAAAAACCTCCCACCTTTGCAGGAGGTTTTTAAATAAAAAATTAGCGTGTTACACAAATCGCGGCAGCTCCAGGAATGCTGGTTTCGTTTGCTGCTAAGGGGGCGCAAACAGTAACTCTTTGGATTGCGTCTACGGAAATTTGGTATAGAGTGTCAGCAGCCCCGCCAGCCGCTGTTGGGTCTAGCGGCAAAGATGCTAAATATGTTGGCACCAAACAACCAAGTGCCGGGCTCACAGTAGCTGGTGTTGCGGGCTGGCCTGTAGTAATGTTTGCGGCCGCAGTTGGCAATGTACCGCAAGTATAGTTGGTAGCGTTTAGGGTAAAGGTGCCGGAAAAAACGCCTTTGTTGTCGGCCAGCCTTTGGCCAACTGCGTTTAATATAGTATTCACATTGGCGGTTCTTTGGGTATTTCTTGCCTGCGCAAATTGTTTTGCCGGGTTAATAGCTATTAAAACAATAACTGCCAAAATGGCAATAATGCCAATGACTACAAGGATTTCAATTAACGTGAATCCTTTTTGCTTTTTAAATTTTTTCATGTTTGATGATTAATAATTTAAGGGCAGGCGGCCGTAATAATTTGCGGCAATTCCTGCCAGGACTGAATTTGGAAACTACTGTTTGTAACAATGGAAAGATTGGTATAACTTTTTTCATATTGTGCCTGCGACTGAATAGTTTTAGGATAACTGCCAGCAGTAACGCTGACGACCTTGCAGTTATTTGAACTAAAATTTAAACATTCATTTCCGGAATAATTTGGGTTAACAACAAGCTGACTAAAAGCGTAATCTACACAGCTTTGTGCTAAAGCCACTGACCGCTGTTTGTACTCGCTTTCCAAAATGTTAAAGCGGCTATAATAACTCACCAAGCTCAAAGCTGCGGTAATGGTAACAAGTAAAAGGGAGATAATAATTACAGAACTTAAAGCAATATAGCCGGCCTGATATTTAGTCATACAAATATTTAGTTAGACTAAACTGCTCTGCTCCTATTTGAAAAGAAGCTGTAATTTTTTCCGGTTGTCCCACAATTTGTGAATGAGTAAAATTTAAATTCGCAACAGTAATATTTGATGTAGTTAAAGGCATGGGAGGGTTTGGTGGCAACTCAAGTCTTATAACTCCGGCGTTTAAATCAAAAGTGGCCGCTGTTACGCCTGCGCCTGAGTTTACAACTGTTAAAACCGAACCGCTTCCATCAGCAAGAGATGGACTAGTCACACTATCTGCCCCGCTTAAAACCCAATTTAATTTACGCAAAACAAAATTCGCTTCTTGCTGAACAATACTTTTTTTATTTACCTGGTCTGTGGAAGCAATAACTTGGAAAGTTATTCCCAGCAAAACGCCAATTAGCAAAGTAAAAAATAA
Organism: uncultured Candidatus Saccharibacteria bacterium; assembly: GCA_964474825.1. Taxonomy (GTDB): domain Bacteria; phylum Patescibacteriota; class Doudnabacteria; order UBA920; family UBA920; genus CAYYWQ01. The sequence continues at coordinate 1,146,391 of CAYYWQ010000001.1, read as the reverse complement.
AATATATATTAAAGTTTCTAAAAGAGTAAAACCTTTACTCATAAAATTACCACTCCACCCTGCCCAAAGAGTTAATGCTAATTTGTGTTTGGCGGTGGGAATTATCATCCAGCGTTAAAGTTCCAACACCGCTGATGATATTACCCGAGAGCTGCTCAAAAATAATATTTGTAATTCCAGTATTAGCAATGTGTGAGTCTGCGGGAAAAACTGTATTAGTAACATCCCCGGCTTTATAAACAGCACCTTGAAATAAGGTGTACCCAGATGGTTCAAAATGCACGCCATGAGGCAGCTGATTTATATTTGCCAAGCTTTGGCTACGGGCTTTTTGCAACAGCACTATAACTGTGTCTCGTTCAGAATTAAAAGCGTAAGACCGGTAAAAATCTAAGGAGACCAAAAGCCCCAGGGAAGCCAACATTCCTAAAATTCCCATAACTACTAAAAGTTCTATTATAGTAAAGCCGGCTGATTTCATATTAAGGGTGTAGTTTTTGAGTAATAGAATAAATAGGAGTAATTATGGAAATAGCCACAAAGCCAACCATTAGTCCCATAAAAATCATAAGTACGGGCTCGAGCAGGCTAGACAAGTTTTTAGTTATGTCGTCCAAGTCTTCTTCGTAAATTTGGGCAAGGTACAAAAAGGTGTCGCTTAAATTGCCAGTAGTCTCCCCCACGGCAACCATGTGCGTTACAAGGTCCGGGAATAAATCTTTTTTGCCAGAAAGCATTGTAGAAATTTTTTCTCCGCGGCTAACCGAAACAGCTAAAAGTTCCAACTGTCTCCGGTAAACCAAATTTTCCATAGTCGTGGCTGTAATGGCCACAGCTTCCTGAAGCCTGCTGTCCCCTTTTAGCAGTAGTCCCAGGGTTCTGCAAAAATTAGACAGCTGGTAGCTTTTTGCAATACTGCCGGCTAAAGGAAGTTTTAATAAAAAAACTTGGAATGCAAATTTATAGCTGGGCCTTCGGAGCAAAATAACAAAAGTGATAATAAAAATTACAAGGCTCAGCAAAAGCAACCAACCGTAATTAATAAAAATTTTGCTTACCACAATTAAAATTCTGGTAGAAAGCGGCAAAGGCACGTTAATACTCGTAAAAATTGGCAAAACTTTTGGAAAAACTATTACGGTTAAAAGTGTAACTAACCCTAGAGTTGCCACAACAATAAACACGGGGTAAAACATGGCGCTTAAAATTTTCCTGCGCAGTAAATCTTTTTTCTTAAGCTCCTCAGCCAAATATTCCAAGTTGTCGCTTAAAATTCCGCTACTCTCCCCAATGCGGATTATGTTTATAAAAAATCCGGAAAAAGAATTCTTAAACTTAGAAAGTGCCGTAGACAAATACTGGCCGTTGGCAACGTCGGCCACAATTTTTCTCAAAAGCTCCTTGCCGGCCTTAGCCTGAATTTGTTCCTTAAGTAAATTTAAACTGTCTAATATAGGAACTCCGGCGCGCATTAAATAAGCTAAGCGCTTGGCAAATAACGTTTGTTCTTTGGTGGAAAGTTTGTAAGCAAATAATTTCATGCTTCTGTTATTACCCTTACTATCTCTTCTATAGTTGTAAGTCCACTCCCTGCCTTAAACAAACCGTCTTCTGCCATAGAAACCATTCCCTGCCCTAGGGCAATGGAACGTAGTCGGGAAGCCGGGGCTTTTTGCAGAATTGCCTCGCGTAGTGGTTCGTTAATTACCATAACTTCATGCACACCAACGCGGCCTTTGTAGCCGCTGCCTCCGCAATTTTCGCACCCAGTGCCGACATAAAAACTCGCGTCTTGTTTTAAACTTTCAGCCGGCACCACACCTGCTAAACTTTCTACTGCTGTAGTTGTAAGTGTTTTAACAGTTCGGCATTTCTCACAAATCCGCCGCACCAAGCGCTGGCCAATTGCGAGGTTAACAGTAGAGGCAACTAAATAAGATTCCACTCCCATATCTAGCAGCCTTGGCAAAGTTGTAGCCGGGTCATTGGTGTGCAAAGTAGAAAGTAATAAATGACCGGTTAAAGAAACATTTACGGCAATACCAGCAGTTTCACTGTCACGAATTTCACCAACCATAATTACGTTTGGGTCTTGCCGCAAAATACTGCGCAGGCCTTGGGCAAAAGTTAAGCCGCTTCTAGAGTTAACCTGAATTTGTTCAATGCCGGCTACAGCGTATTCAATTGGGTCTTCAATTGTAATAATCGATATTTCCGGCCGGTTAAGCATTTTTAAAATTGTATACATTGTTGTGGTTTTGCCAGAGCCTGTGGGACCGGTTGCGAGAATCATGCCAAAGGGCCTTTTCACAGCATGCATAATTTTTTCAGCATTCGCTTTACTAAAACCTAAAGCCTCCAATGTATAATTTTCTTCTTTGTCAGAAAGCAGACGCAATACAGCGTTCTCACCAAAAAAAGTTGGCACTACGGAAACGCGTACGTCTATGGCTTTCCCCTCTTCTAAAGGCAGCCTAAACCTGCCGTCTTGAGCGGCCTGGTGTTCGTCTATGCGCAGGCCGGACAGAATTTTAATTCTGGAAATAATTTCCGAATAAATATTTTTTGGAAATAAAAAAGACTCGTGCAAAACGCCGTCTACCCGCATACGGATTCTAAAAAACTTTTCCGTTGGGTCCATATGAATATCTGAAGCCCGCAGGCTATGGGCATAAATTACTAAGTCATTAACCAAACTAATAATAGAAAGGTTATCGGCCTTACCTATTTCAGTTTGGATTTTTTCTTTTAATTGAGCTGTCATCGTGTGGCTTTTGCCCAACTTTGGATTATTTTATTAAAAATAATCCCAATACGATTGTTGTCAATATTTAACAGCATTTTATATTTATATTTATTGTTCTCATGAAGAAGTGTTGGAAACACATAACACTAAAAAATCCCGCCGTGGCGGGATCAAAATAGGAGCCTTATCTTAAGCAAAAAAGGTAAAAGGCCCACTTAAGTGGGCCTTTTAATCTACCAAGGATAATTTATTGCTTGACTGCGACGCTCAAGCTCTTTTTTTAAATTTTCCCTAGTATCTTGCGCAGAAAAAATTTTAATGTTGTATTCGTGAGTCTTCATGGATTTATTCCTCCCGTACTAAATACAACGCTATAAGGAAAAAGTTGTTACTATCTTATAGGGCCTTCTTCAAATACCCCGCATCACTCGTAGACTTAGGTACGGGGCAGGCTGCCTTACAAAATCTTTTTAAGATATTGTCCGGTATAAGACGTCTTAACCTTGGCAATGTCTTCCGGTGTGCCGGCTGCGACTAACTGACCGCCCTTGTTGCCGCCTTCGGGGCCTAGGTCTATTATCCAGTCCGCTGTCTTGATCATGTCCAAGTTATGCTCAATTACAACTACAGTGTTTCCTTTTTCCACTAATTTATTTAACACGTGAACCAAGCGTTTAATGTCCGCAAAGTGAAGACCAGTGGTTGGCTCGTCCAAAAGATAGAGTGTACGGCCTGTGGAAGCGCGGGAAAGTTCGGTGGCTAATTTAATACGCTGGGCTTCACCGCCGGAAACTGTGGTGGCGTTTTGGCCTAGACGCATATAACCAAGCCCGACCTCTGACAGAGTTTGCAATTTTCGGTGCAACATTGGCAAGTTGGCAAAAAATATTTTTGCTTCGTCTACTGTCATTTCTAATACGTCTGCAATTGTTTTGTCTTTGTAGTGAATTTCCAAAGCCTGTTGGTTATAGCGTTTACCATGGCATTCCTCGCAAGTAATATAGACGTCTGGCAAAAAATTCATTTCTACTCGTAAGACACCGTCGCCCAAACACTTTTCACAGCGACCGCCCTTAACATTAAAACTAAAGCGGCCGGCTTTGTAACCACGCATACGGGATTCTTTGGTGTCTGCGTACAGGTCGCGAATAGGAGTAAACAAACCGGTATATGTGGCAGGGTTACTGCGCGGAGTGCGGCCAATTGGGCTTTGGTCTATGTTTATAATTTTGTCCAAATGTTCAAGTCCCAAAATTTTCTTATGTTTACCCGGCTCGTCTTTGCTGTTATAAAAATATTTATACAAAGCACGGGCTAGAATGTCGTTCATTAAAGTGGATTTGCCGCTGCCGGACACGCCGGTTACGCAAACAAATTTAGCCAACGGAATGTCTACATTTACGTCCTTTAAATTAAATTCCTCAGCGCCCACAATAGAAAGCTTGCGCCCGTTGCCTGCGCGGCGCCTTTTGGGGACTTCTATAAATTCCTTGCCGGACAAATACTGTCCGGTTATGCTTTTAGGATTTTTTTGCACCTGGGCCGGCGTGCCTTCTGCCACCAATTCCCCACCATGCTTGCCCGCACCCGGGCCAATGTCTACAACCCAGTCTGCTTCGCGAATGGTTTCTTCGTCGTGCTCTACTATAATAACGGTATTGCCCAAATCCCTCAGATCTTTTAGGGTCTGTAATAAACGACGATTGTCGCGCTGATGCAGCCCAATGGAAGGTTCGTCTAATATATAGAGGACCCCGGTAAGGCCGCTGCCAATTTGTGTGGCCAAACGAATACGCTGGGCTTCCCCGCCAGAAAGAGTGTCGGCGGTACGGTCAAGGGAAAGATAGGCCAGTCCTACATTTAACAAAAACAACAGGCGGGCATTAATTTCTTTTAAAATTTGCTTGGCAATAGCCTGATCTTTTTGGGAAAGTTCTTTGTTTAAATTTTTAAAAAACTCTTCGGCAGTGTCTATGGTCATGTTTACGACCTCTACAATCCCCTTACTACCCACGGTCACAGCCAAAACTTCGGGTTTTAAACGCTGACCCTTACAGGTTGGACACTGGCGCACGCGCATATAGTTTTCTATTTCGCTGCGCATGTATTCGCTGTCCGTCTCACGATAGCGACGTTGTAAGTTTTCTATTACGCCTTCAAAAGCCGTGTTCATTTCAAACTCGCCTTCGCGGCTGGCAAACTCCCCACGCACGCGGACTTTTTTGTCTCCTGTGCCGTGTAAAATTATTTCCAAAAATTTCTTGGGTAAATCTTTAATGGGCGTGTGCACGGAAAAACCATATTCCTTAGCCACAGCTTCTAAAATTCTGCTATACCAAGAAAGGCGTGACGTGGTCTTGCTCCACGGGCGAATGGCGCCTTCAGCCAAAGTTAACTTTTGGTTAGGCATTACCAAATCCGCTTCCACAGTAAGCTTGGTGCCCAAACCTTTACATTCAGGACAAGCGCCGTGCGGGCTGTTAAAACTAAAGTCGCGCGGGTCCAATTCCGAAAGCGACATATGTCCGTCCGGACAGGCGAATTTTTGGGAAAGCAAAATGTCGGGTCCGTGTTTTTCGGTTTTACCGTCCACAGTTATTTGAAACGCAGTTGCAAGTCCGTCGCCCAAATCCAAAGCCTTTTCTAAACTTTCAGCAATGCGGGATTTGTCTTCGGCAGATACTGTTAAGCGGTCAACCACCACGTCTATAGTATGCTTTTTCTGTTTGTCCAAATTTAAATTCTGGGCTTCGTTTAAATCCATTAAAACGCCGTCTACGCGCACGCGGGCAAACCCGGCTTTTTTAATTTGTTCAAAAATTACTCGATGCTCGCCTTTTTGGTCTTTAATAAACGGCGCCAACAAAATTAAGCGGCTGTCTTTTTTCAAAGAAAGGAGCTGTTCCACCATGGCCTGGGAAGTTTGGCCGGCAATTTTTTTACCGCAAACTGGACAATGCGGTATGCCAATGCGCGCGTAAAGCAAACGGAGGTAATCGTAAATTTCCGTAACTGTTCCAACAGTAGAACGCGGGTTATGGGAGGCAGATTTTTGATCAATTGAGATCGCGGGACTTAAACCCTCTATTTTATCTACATCGGGTTTATCCATTAACCCAATAAACTGCCTCGCGTATGCAGAAAGACTTTCAACATAGCGGCGCTGGCCTTCTGCGTAAATTGTGTCGAACGCCAAAGAAGACTTGCCGCTCCCGGACAAGCCTGTTAAAACTACCAATTTATTGCGCGGCAAATCTACGTCTATATTCTTTAAATTGTGCTGACGCGCGCCTCTTATAGAGATCTTGTCATTCATAAAAGCTCCTCTACTAAATACTAAATTAAACTAAAAGTACGAAACCAAGTAATATACACTGTGCTAAATTAATAGATTTAGTATTTTTAGTTACTTTCGTATTTAGTAGAAATTTTAGACAAACATAGTAACAATTCTACCACCTATGTCAAGAAGTGGCAAGAGCCTAGGGTACGAGAACCACGAAAATAGAAATACTAGTTATAAATAAGGCTCATAAAAAAGCAAAAACCCACTTCTTTCAACGAAGAAGTGGAATACCACTGTTGCGGAAAATACAATTCCGCATACTGCTTACGAACTGCAACCACTGCCGCATCCCGAGCCACAACTACTTCCGCACGAAGATCCGCAACTACTACCACAACTGGATCCGCTGTCGGAATGACCACCATCCGAATGGCCACCACAGTCGTGACCAGAAGAATGGGGAGGGTCCCATGGCGGGGACAAACCATGGCCTAGGCCGGTAAAACCACCGTCGTCGTACAGGCTATTAAACGAGCCATCTCGTTCATTTCGCCAATACTCTCGCTTGGTCTCAGCGAACGCTTTGCGTTGCTTTGCCGTGCCAACATTCAAATGTGGGTTGTGATGGAGATAGTAACCAAAAATGTGGTCACAATCTTCCACGTACTTTCTGCTGTCCAGCATATGCATATGCCAGACTTCGTCCACATCGTCGTGCCACGGTACCACGGAGGTTAGGCGGTCGGTAGCCACGAGGTACAAAAACTTCTTGTACTCGGCTTCCGCTGCCTTTGCTCGCTCTTCTGTCCATCCCTTTTCAACCAGCTTGCGGCAAACCACAGACAGGTCGAGTTTCCGAATGCGCGACTTCGCAAACAGTCTCTTAAACATAGATCCTCCTTACATATACATATTAGTAAACAGACTGTTCAAATTCAATGGTCGTAAAAAAGGCCAGGCTCGACGAATTAGCCTGCCTATGCTAAAATTAAAGGGTAAGTAAAAAATATCAGCTCATTATAAAACCGCCAAAAAGGCGGGTTTTTTTATGCAAAAAGCTCAGCCCGTCTCACGACAGTCTGAGCTAGTCTTCGTCTTCATCCTCAATGACCACGCGCTGAGGAGTAACCGCTGACATGCGAGCCCGGAATGAAACCAGGTCCAAATAGACAGCAGTGCACCACACGCGAATAAAAAACGGCTTTTTGGGTTGCCGGCAGCTCTCAAGGAACCGCAGGTATTCCTGACCCATGCGCCGCCGCCGCATAACGAACTTCTTGCGGTAAGCCTTTTCTTTACGCCGCCGCCGGAAAGCCAGGACCTTCTCATGGTCGGAAAAAACCATTCCGGTCATGAATATGGCAACCGCAAATACCAACCCCTTCAAAACAGCGTCTTCGTCTATGGCCTTATCCTCCTATTCCTTTTTCTTCATCACCCCTGTACCTAGGGGTATCCCTATGGGGACCACAACAACGGCCACCACAATTGCCGCAAAAAACAACAGCCACTTTTTCATTACTGGAAGATTATATTTTTATAGACTTTCTGTCTAGCCTTAATTATAATTAAAGAACATGGACAAACTAAAAGAAAAACTTAAAGACTTACCCAAACAACCCGGCGTTTACGAGTTTAAAAATTCAAATGGCGAGGTTATTTATGTTGGGAAGGCAAAAAACTTAAAAAATAGGGTTAACCAATATTTTTCCGGGCACGATACGCGGGAACAAATCCCCTATTTAATGGCAGAGGCGGCAGACTTTGAATACACGGTTGTAAATAGCGAACTGGAAAGTTTGTATTTGGAAAACACGCTCATAAAAAAATATTTGCCGCGCTACAACATAATGCTGAGGGACGATAAAAACTATGCGTTCATAAAAATTAATTACGAAACCGAAATCCCCCAAATTGAAGTTGTGAGGAAAGTTGACTCTACAATAAGCAAAGCTAAAAGCTCTCTCTTCGGCCCCTACACCGCAGCCTACAAAATCCGCAGTACCCTTCATTTAGTAAGGCGTATATTTCCCTATTGCAGCGCGCAAAAAATAAGCACCAGGCCGTGCTTCTACTATTATTTACACCGCTGCCCGGGTGTTTGTGTTGGAAAAATAACACTGGATGAATACAAACAACAACTGGAAAAAATTTGCTACTTCTTGTCCGGCCGCACCGCCAAGGTTAAACAAGAAGTAAAAGTGGAAATGAAAGCCGCGTCTGCGCAGCGTTTGTTCGAAAAAGCCGCTAAAATGCGCGACCAACTAAGGAGTCTGGAACTACTGGATGAAAAACAAACCGTAATTTTAACCAAAAAAGTTGACTGGGACATTGTTTCCGTGGCCGAAGACAGCGGCTATGCTTGCGTGAACCTTTTTAAGGTGCGTGACGGGAAATTGTTTGACAAGGAAAATTTTATATACGAAATGGCTACGGAACTACAGAATAAAAACACTACGGATGCCTACAGAATGGAAACATTACAAAAGTTTTTGGAAAAATATTATTTGGAAACTTCCAGTATCCCTAAAATAATTTACACCCAAACCCATGCTGATGATTCTGAATTAGTTGCGCATATTGTTAAATCCAGGTTCGACAAAAAAGTTACCATCACCACGCCCCAAAAAGGCAAAGCTCGGGAATTAGCAAAACTTGGACAAACCAACGCGCAGGAATATTTAAAAAACTGGTTGCAAAGCCAAGCCGGACATTTGGACAAAATTAACCAGGCGCTGGGAGAGCTAAAAGATGTTTTAAAATTAGAAAAAACTCCGGACCGCATAGAATGCTACGACATTTCAAACATACAAGGCACCAATGCTGTGGGCAGCATGGTGGTGTTTGAAAAGGGTCTGCCCAAAAAGAGCGAATACCGCAAATTTCGCATAAAAACCAAGAAGACGCCGGACGATTTTGCAATGATGCGTGAGATGTTTTCTCGCCGCATGGCGAGAGTCAGTAAATCAGCTAATCAGCGGATCAGCGGATCAGCAAAACTGCAGTGGCCCGTGCCAGACCTAATAGTAATAGACGGGGGCAAAGGACAACTTTCAGCCGCAGTGGAAATCCTACAAGCTACCCCCTACCCCCTACTCCCTACTATTGGATTAGCAAAAAGAATAGAAGAAATTTTTCAGCCTGGAAAATCTGACTCCATCATCCTCCCGCACACTAGTCCCGCACTCCAGCTTTTACAAAGACTGCGCGACGAAGCTCACAGGTTTGGCATAACTTACCACCGCTCGCTTCGGTCCAAACAAGCTGTCCGCTCCGCGCTGGACGACATCCCAGGCATTGGCCCTAAAACCAAAAAACTCCTTAAACAAAAATTCGGCACAGTGGCCAATATTCGCAAAACTAAATTTGATGATTTATCTGAAATAGTTGGAGAGCGGATCGCATTACTAATATCCCAACAGTTATAGCACAATGCCCGGAACATCCTTAAAAAACCGCGCCTTTCGCAGGACCACGGACTTTTGACACAACCTCCCAACTCTAGTATAATAATCAAGATCTTTTTGAACTCATATGAAACACCCAATTTTCACCTTTTTGGACATTCTGGTTATGGTTGTCCTCATAGTTGTCATTAGCCTGCAAAACAAGTCTGCCGGGCTTTCCAATGTTTTCGGCGGAGCCGGTAACATAGTCCAGACACGCCGGGGTTTTGAAAAATGGCTCTTTTACGCAACCATTATTTTAGGAATTTTATTCGTTGGTATAAACATCGCCCTCTTGCTCCTTAAGTAAGCAATGACCGATTTGTTCCAAAACTTAATATCTTTTAGCAAGCAAGTTTACACCGGCGCTAAACAGATAAAAAACCTTCGCCTTTCCCACTTGCGGAAAGTTTTTTCTTTAATGGGCAAACGGGAAAAAATCGCCGTAATAGTCTTACTGCTTTTGGCATTTGCCAACTTGTACCTGTCAGTTAAAAACTTTTATTACAATCATTCCGTTGCAGTACCGGCCAATGGCGGCGAATACAGTGAAGGATTAGTAGGACAACCAACCTACATTAATCCGGTACTGGCCCGTATGGAACCCGACCTGTCTTTAACCAAACTGGTTTTTTCCGGACTCTATAAATACGACGGCAACGGCCAGCTGGTGCCTGACTTAGCCGAAGCCCAACCCCAGATTTCCGAAGACCTAAAACAGTACACCGTAACTTTGAAAAAAAATGCCAAGTGGCAAAATGGTAAACCCGTAACCGCCGACGACATACTCTTTACCATCCAAACCCTCCAGGACCCCAATTTTAAAAGTCCGCTGCGCGTAATGTGGCAAACCACCACAGTGGAAAAAGTTGATGACTTTACCGTAAAATTTACCTTAAAAAACGCCTCCGGACCTTTTATTCAAAACCTGACTCTGCCCATTTTACCTAAAGCTATTTGGGGAAAGGTTAACGGACAAAACTTTTTACTCTCAGAAACCAACCTGAAAGCCGTGGGCAGCGGCCCTTACGCCATTAAGGAAATAACCAAGCTCACCAGCGGCAAAGTTGGACAAATTACCCTGGAAGCGTTTGGTGATTTTTACGGAGGCGCTCCCAAAATCTCCACCCTGACCATAAAATTTTATGACTCTGACCAGGACGCAAAAAACGCCCTGCACAGCGGACAAATCCAAGGCTTTGGTTTTGTTTCTTTGGGCGGTACTGTAGAGCCTGACAAAGACCGCAGCGATTCGCAAATCCTCAAACTTCCCCTCCCTCAGTACCAGGCTGTATTTTTTAATTTAAGCAATAAAATTTTAAGCAACGGTAACGTAAGACAAGCTTTAAGCCAGGCCGTGGACCGCCGGGAAATTATTAACACTGTTTTTAACGGCCAGGCCCTGCTGCCCACTTCCCCTCTACTTTTAAGCCAGGGACTGTCTTCCAACCCCCTGTCGGCTCAGCCGGACATAACAGGAGCCAACCAACTACTGGACCAGGATGGATGGAAAATTGACGCTGTCACCAATCTTCGCACAAAGAGCAAACAGGTCCTGGAACTTAACTTAATTACCAACGATTCCTCCCTAAACTCCCAGGCCGCGGACATCTTAGCCCAGCAATGGCGCAAACTCAACATAAAAATTAACTTAACCGTAGTCCCAAGCAAACAGCTCACTGACCAGGTTATCCGTCCGCGCCAATTTGATGTTTTATTGTTCCCGGAAAAATTCAACGCCGACCCAGACCCTTTCCCTTTTTGGCACAGCAGCCAAATAAAAGACCCTGGCTTTAATTTAACCGGCCTTGCGGACCCTAACTTAGACAAACTTATTAACGACGCCCGCGCTACAACCGACCAGGCAGCGCGCAACGAAAAATACCAACAGCTGGACGGCATAATTGCTTCTAAAAACGCCGTTATTTTACTGGACCAAGCCGTCTATATTTACGCGCTTGAACCTAACATAAAAAACATTGGCATAAAAACCCTATTCGACCCAAGCCAGCGCTTTTACGATATAAACAACTGGTATACGGAACAGAGCAGGGAGTGGAAATAAAAACCACAGATACGCAGATAGAAACAGATGGCGCAGATATAAAAAATACTTTTAACTTTCAACTTTTTACTTTATACTGAATTCACGCCGCGGTGGTGGAATTGGCATACACGTACGCTTCAGGTGCGTATGACCGCAAGGTCGTGAGGGTTCAAGTCCCTCCCGCGGCACCATAAGGCTTCGCTCGTGGCCTTCGGCCATCTAGTTACAACATTGACAAAAATCCCTTAACAGTGTATAATTATAGAAACGGTTAGCAACGTCTTGAAATAAAGCAAAAATCAGTTATCAAATTTCTCATAAAAAATCTTTTTTTATTTGGCATTTGCTAATTGCGAGCAAATCTTTTAATGGTCGGCCCAGTAAGCCACTGTAAAAGATTTATCACGGTCTTTAGACTGATTGATAAACTAATATTAATTTAGCCTAGAACGCAAATAGGCAGAACAATTTTTAGACATGATGAGAAAAAACATGCCTGTGCCGCGGCCACAAAACGCCCCGGGCAGCAACCAGCATAACCCCCACGGCGGCACTGACCGTTTGGATATGCTCATAAACAAGGCTACTGGCCTAAACCCGCAAACCGCGGCCGCCACCAGCCCATACACGGCTTCCCGCCAGAACCTGCGCATCATCCCGATGGGCGGTATTGAAGAAGTCGGAGAAAACATGACCGTATTGGAATACGGCAACGACCTAATTGTAATAGACATGGGTCTGGCTTTTCCGGACGACACTATGCCCGGCATTGACTATATTATTCCGGACACCAAATGGCTGGAAGAAAACCGCAAACGTATTCGCGGAGTTATTTTAACTCACGGTCACTTAGACCACATTGGCGCCGTGCCTTACATTCTCCCTAAACTTGGAGACCCGCCCGTTTACACCATGGCCTTAACCGCAGCCTTTACCAAAAAGCGTTTGGAAGAATTCGGTGTTTTAGGACGCTCCAAAATAAACGTATTAACCAAAGACGATGTTTTGTCACTTGGTAATTTTAAAGTACGTTTTTTTCGCACTAACCACAGCATCCCGGACGGTATGGGCTTATGCATTACCACTCCGGTAGGTCAAATTGTTTACGCCACGGACTGGAAATTTGACCACACGCCTGTAGACGGAAAGCCTACGGAATTCGACAAAATTGCCAAATTCGGCGCTGAAGGCGTTTTGCTTTTAATGTCCGACTCTACGAATGCGACCAAGCCCGGCTATTGTATTTCCGAACGCGAATTGGGCATTACTATAGACAGAACCTTTGGCGACATAAGAGGCAGAATTATTTTTGCCAACTTTAGTACCAGTATTTCCCGTATTCAGCAAGTGTTTGACGCCGCAGCCAAATACAACCGCAAAGTTATTGTTACCGGCCGCTCTATGGTCAACAATATTGAAATCGCGCTGTCTTTGGGTTACCTTAAAATTCAGCCAAAAATTATTTTAAAGTCTGAGCAAGCTAAAAAACTGCCGGACAACCAAATAGTTATTTTAACCACCGGCGCCCAGGGTGAAGACGCGGCAGGACTTGCCCGCATTGCCCGCGGCGACCACAAAACAGTTAAAATTAAAAAGGGCGACACCACAATTGTTTCTGCCTCCCCCATTCCTGGCAACGAGCGCGCCATTTCAACCATGTTGTCCAACTTAACACGTCTTGGCTCGCACGTAATTTACAACAAAACTTTGGACATCCACACTTCCGGACACGCCCAGCAGGAAGAATTAAAGTTAATGATGGCTTTGGTCAAACCCAAATATTTTATGCCTATTCACGGTGAGCACCACATGATAGTAGCTCACGCTGAGCTCGCTAAAACCATGGGTATTCCTGACACCAACATTTTTACTTTGGACAATGGCCAAATTCTGGAACTTAACACCGCGCGCGACGCCAAAATTGTAGAAGACCCTAAAATAGCCAGCGGCTATGTCTTTATAGACGGCCTTGGTGTGGGCGATGTTGGCGAAGTTGTTATTCGCGACCGCCAAGTTATGGCGCAAGACGGAATGTTCGTAATTATTATGACTTTGGACAGACGAAGCGGAAAACTCGTTAACCAACCCGACATTATTTCCCGCGGCTTTATTTATATGAAAGGCAACGACGATTTAATAAGAGAAGTTAAACACGAAGTCCGCAAACTAGTTGAAAGCAAAGGCAAAGAAAAACTAGAACCCAACTGGGCTTACTTGAGAAATGTTATTCGAGATGAAATTGGTGAATACCTTTACCAGAAAACAGAGAGACGACCAATGGTATTACCGGTAGTAATTGAAGTCTAAACTTAAAACTCCCCTTTTGGGGAGTTTTTTGATATAATCTACTATATGACTAAACCAACCATAGTTTCGGGTATACAGCCTTCGGGCAAATTGCATATTGGCAATTATTTAGGGGCGCTTTCTAATTTTGTAACACTGCAAAATACTGAGAAGTATAATTGTTTTTTTACTTTGGTAGACTACCATTCCATTAGCGAGGACTACGAGCCCAAAGAAAAAAAGGGAATGACTTTGGATTTGCTTGCTAATTTTTTGGCAGCCGGAGTAGACCCAAACAAATCTACAATATTTTTGCAGTCCCAAATTCCGGAACACACAGAATTGGCCTGGATTTTTAACTGCATTACTCCTGTTGCGGAAATGGAACGCATGACTCAGTTTAAAGACAAATCCCAAAAGCAGGCCAAGAACATTAACATGGGTTTGTTTGACTACCCAGTACTTATGGCCGCGGACATTTTGGTTTACAAAGCCAATTTTGTCCCAGTTGGCATTGACCAAAAGCAGCATTTGGAACTGACCAATGTTATTGCCAGAAAATTTAACAACCGTTTTGGGCAATTCTTTAAAGAAATAGAACCGCTGTGGACCAAGTTCCCCAAAGTTATGGACCTTAAGCAGCCGGACAAAAAAATGTCCAAGTCCTCCCCTGCCGGCTGCTTATTCCTTGATGATGAACCAAAAGAAATAATGGAAAAACTTAAAAAATCCGTAACTGCAAGCGAAGCCGGTAAACAGTCCCAGGGAGTAGAAAATTTATTTGTACTTTTAGAACATTTTGGAGACCAGGAACAAATAAGTTATTTCCGTGACGCGCAAAGAGCAGAAACCCTAAAATTCAGCGAACTTAAAGAATCCCTGGCTAAATCCATAGCCGATTACTTTGCAGAGTTTAGGGAAAAGAAAAAAGAATTCCTATCTAAACCCGAATACTTGGCCGAAGTCTTAGGAGAAGGCGCACACAAGGCAAAAAAAGTCGCGCAGGAAACGTTAGTAGAAGTAAAACAAAAGATCGGCTTGCTATAAATTTATTGTAAAATACCCCCGCCTTGGCGGGGGTATTTTATTTGATTTGTATAAATATAAATTTAGGAATATACTCTTAAGCAAAGGAGGTCGCTATGATTCACCTGCGACTTCAGTTTGAATCTCAACTTTTCATGTGGGCCGCTCTTCGCGGATTCTTCTGGAACCGGACAGATCCGGACTTCGGAATACTTTGGGGAACTAATCTCCCTAAAACCAAGGTTCGGTGCCGACCCGACCCCGTTGGCTCCACCCTCCATCTCGACCTAGAGGCCGAGGAACTCCCACGCGACTGCTTCTTCTTATTCGACGGGCTTGCCAACTGGCGGATCGTCGAAGAAACAGCTGCAGAAATGCCGCCAAGAAAGGCAGTTGCCTAATGAAACAAAAACGGAGGTCGGCCAAGCTCGCCGACCTCCTCACCTCTTACGAGGTTTTTTATTTTGTAGAAGAAATTATTTAAGAACCTCTCTAATAATCTTCTTTGTGTCTTCCGGGTCTTTAACTGGGAAATAATCTACACCTGTTCTTACTACCGCGTAGTCATTACCGCCAGGGAAAATAGCGTCGCCAACAAACAGCATGTCTTTTATTTTCACCTTTAAATACTTTTCCATTTGGCGCAGGCCATAGCCTTTGTCTATACCCTTTTTAGTAACGTCTATTGTGGTGTGGCCGGCAGCATGGACTTCCAGGTTTGGTAAATATTTTCTTAAATGTTTGGCAATTTTTAATTTAAGTGGAGTGTTTTCCTCGCGCCATTTGTTTTTTAAATCTATTCCCTTTTCCCCCAAAACCTTAACTACATCCTGGCCTAACGCAGACCAACTTACTTGACTGCCGCGGTTTTCCAGAATTTTTCCATAAGTTTTAGCCGCGGGCTTGTATTTAATTTCCTCTAAAACCCGCTTAACAGCTTCGGTGATTTGCTTAACCTCGGCTTTAGTTAAATTGTGCGCGTAGACTTTTTTCCAACCACTTTGATAGCGCAAAAAAGTTGTACCTGTAGTTGGAAACAAAGACAAATTTTTTAAAAGCTCCTTTGGGACTTTTAACTGGCTTAAAAATTGATGCTGAAACAGCTGTAATTTACCGCCCCCAATTAACGCAACTTTTTTCACACTAAGCAATTGCTTAATTAACCCTGCCATCTCACTGTCCATTTGAGCCTTAGTAGGCGCAAGCGTCCCGTCCAAGTCAAAAACAATCAAACTCTTAGGCTTTAAATTCTTTAGGTTGGCTATTTTCATATAATCTTACTATTCCCCTTTTAACTCTTCTAGCTTAGACCTAATTGCTGCTTTTCTAGCTAATTCCTCATCTAAATGTCTTCGCTTTCTTTGTTGTGGGCTTTCTGTTAATTCTTTACCGGTAGGAACCCAAACTTCCACATTGCCCGCCTCATTAAGTTCTTTACCATTAGTATTTGAACCCATATCCTGTTCTTTATCAAATAATTCCGGCGCCATATGAAAATTCTGGGGAGAATGTCCCTCATTATATAAAGGCGCTTCTTTACCATGATTAACCGGAGTTGTCCTAGCCATAAATTTTAAAAATGTTAATTTCTTTAATTTTAGCACAAAAATAAAACATGAGGGGTCGCGCTGGTGCAACCCCTATAAAACAACACCGGTCTAGGACCGGCAAAGAGCGGCGGCTAACGCCGCCTGCCCTCGGACCGAGAGGGGTTTATTCTTTTTCCCCTTCTTCTTGTTCTCAGTCTCCTGAGGAGCCGGGGAAATATCCCCCAGCTTTACTCCAAGGGCGCCCGCAACAGACTTCCAATGACTACTTGGGGTGGCCTTGAAACGGGCACCATCCTCTTCGCGGCGGGCAGTGTTCCGCCGTACCGAGCGTTGACGCTTCATTCTTAGTATGACCCTCTAGTTTGAATTAAGAAAAAGACGCCGACCTAACTTCGATCAACGCCACTCTCTTGATAAAGATATTACTCCTTTAACTATTTTTGGTCAATTAGGGAAAATTATTAAGACAAAATAAAAAAAAACGACCGTAAAGGTCTGCCAGGAGAATTGCCGCGGGGCAACTCTCCTGTTTTGGGTGGCGAATGATGGCGATTATGGCGCGGAAACGGCCGCGGGGCGGTGTGGGACGCGAACTTCCCAGAGCTCGTAGGGCGTGGCGTGGACCTTCGCCTGAGCGACGGTCAGAACCACCGAGTTAACCCGTTCCACTCTGGCCGAAAATCCGGCCCGGGTTAAGGCTTCCACGGCCCGCGCGGCCGTGTAGTCGTAGCCGAGCTCCGCCGCAGCGCTAGCGCGCGAAATTGCTTCCCGTTGAGGATGCTCCTCCAGCGGGAACATTGTATTGAGCATGCTTCCTCCTAGTGAACTAAAACACGGTGCTGCAGTCGAGCAGCAACTCGTTAACGGTGCATTCCACCGTTTCCATTGCTTTTCCCAGGCGGGGACTTACCACGACCACAAGCTTACCGCTGACGTTAACTGAGCAGTTAACGAGCGTGCCGTAACCTGTGTCCTCTTCCTTAAGAAGCTCCAAGTTGGCCGCAACCTGTTTAGGCTTTTGGCCATGCACCACCTCAGCAGCGGCCACAAGCGGCCTTAGCACCTGAGCCGCCACACGACTTAAAACGTGATCTTCGTTTGTCCTCAAGTTCTCTCCTTAAAACAAAAAAAGCGCCCCTACCTAAACGTCGGGCGTCTTTCTGTTTGATATACTACTCCTTTAAGTGTCTTTGGTCAATTAAGCAAAATCCATTTAGGAAAAATAAAAACCCTTATTAGGGTAAGATGGGAGGAGCGAGTTGATTTCGCCCCTCCGCAGATTTTGCGCTGGTGCGCTTGTTTCTTGTTGTGGCCGCTCTTGCGG
This sequence comes from uncultured Candidatus Saccharibacteria bacterium, assembly GCA_964474825.1. Taxonomy (GTDB): domain Bacteria; phylum Patescibacteriota; class Doudnabacteria; order UBA920; family UBA920; genus CAYYWQ01. The sequence continues at coordinate 1,128,680 of CAYYWQ010000001.1, read as the reverse complement.
CCGGATCTTAGTCTCCGATGAGACGAAAGAATGAACGCATCGGGTAACGTCACCCAGAACTACGACTATCGCGCTTGCCGTTGAAACGGCCTTTCATCTTCAAACGGCGACGGGCGCGAGCGCCCACCTTCGATTTTCTTTTCCGGGTCTGGTTGGAATAGAAAGCCGAGGGGATTCCACCCCACGTCGTATAACGAGGCATAAGCCCTCCTAACAGAATTGGACTCCTATGCGGGAAATACTACTCTCTCCATTTAATTTAGTCAACCCAAATCTAAAACCCGCCCGTCGAATGACTGGGTGGGTTTTGGATCCTTAGGTTAATAGTTGCTTTTTAGCAATCACACAAAATGTGAATTAACTTCTGGTTTTTGCCCCTGTTAAATTTAGCTGCAAGATTTAACGGGGTAAATTTTTGTTTCTTTTCCAGAAAAACTGGATGTGATGGAGGACTGCCTTGCGGCAATCCTCCACCTGCAGTTATTGAGTTAACGTAAAGTTAACATCAATCTGCGTTAGCACCTCTACGGGCTGATCGTTGAGGGTTGTGGCCCTGTATTTCCACTGTTTTACGGCTTCAAACGCCGCTGGCACCAACAATGGATGACCAGACGCCACGCGTAAATCCTGAATGTTACCGTCCTTGCCAATAATGGCGTTAAAACGAACGGTTCCCTGGACTCGCGCTTTCTTCGCCAGCTCGGGGTAGAGCGGCTTGGGTTGACTGACCAGCTTGGCCTGCTGCACATTTCCGCCTACCACAATTTGCTTAGGCGGCTCCGGTGCTTTTGGCGGCTCGGGTTTGGGTTTAGCAGCGGGCGGCGGCGGAGTGGGAAAAGCTCTGTCTCCCGGCCCACCAATTACGCATCCCGGACCAAAACATCCGGGATCACCAGGTCCGCCGGGCACTCCCGGACCCGAAGGAATTCCCGGTCCTCCCGAATTGGGAGAGTTAAATACCGGAACATCCTCTTCGTTTATCCAAACCTTTGGCGGCACAGCCGGCGGCTGCACCAACTCGGGACGGAAAACGAAAACCTTAGTGGTCTTACCGCCTTTGCGCGGCGGCACCGGCGCTCCCACAACCTTTACGTGTGGACGTCCAGGCGCTGCTGGCGGAAGCGGAGCATACAACCTCTCCTTTGCCAGCTTAACCAGGTCCATTTGCTGAGGCCAGACTTTCGGCGCCAGCACGGTCATCCCAATGAGCCCAGCGACACACGTCACGCCAAGCCAAACAGTCCACCGCAGACGGCTCTTGGCCATCTTTTGGTCTAGTTGTTCAAACATCTCAACCTCCTACAAGTTTTGAGATGCTTACCGTTGATCCACGCCTTGCACCATTTCACCCCTCTGAGGAGTGAGTTTCCCAATAGGTAAGGGCGGCGTGTCGCAAGCGGAAAGGGATTTCTCCCTGTCTACTTAAAGCATATACCCTTAAAAATAAACGTCAAAACACTTATCCACCTAAGCAATTAAAGTGTTGCGCCTCTTGGCTAAACCCTGCTTCTGCTCTATAATATACGCAATGTGTTTTATCCTATTCCCTAATCGCTAATCACTATTCGCTAATATATGTCCTTCCAAATCGGAATTGTTGGCTTGCCAAACGTTGGTAAGTCAACATTATTTAACGCCATTACCAAAAGCAAAGTTGAGGCCGCAAACTATCCGTTTGCAACCATTAACCCCAATGTGGGTGTTGTTGCCGTGCCTGACGAACGTTTGGCCAAACTTGCTGAACTAGAAAAAAGCGAAAAAATAGTTCCCACTGCCATTGAATTTGTAGACATAGCCGGACTAGTTAAAGGTGCTAGCGCAGGCGAAGGTTTAGGCAACCAATTTTTAAGCCACATAAGGGAAGTAGACGCCATTTTAGAAGTCGTGAGATTTTTTGAAAACAAGGACATTATTCACGTGCAGGGAAACGTAGACCCTAAAAGGGACATGGAAACAATAGCCATTGAACTTCAGTTGGCAGATTTACAAAATGTAGAAACCCGATTAAACAGCGTAAGCAAACAGGCTAAGTCTGGTGACCGCGAAAACATAATAAAAAAACAGGTTTTGGAGAAATACAAAACCGCTTTGGAAAAAGGTGAAATGGCTAGCTCGGTAAAGTTAACCGACGAAGAACGCGAAAATTCTAAGGAAATCCAGTTACTTACAACCAAGCCAATGATGTTTGTGGCAAATGAAAAATTTGATTTAAATACAAAGTCTTTTGCAGATCCTACTAACTACCCCCTACCCGCTACTAGCTTCATTACCATAGACGCACAGCTGGAAAGTGAACTCGCAGAACTTGCCGATGAAGAACGCACAGAATATTTAAAAGAACTTGGTCTACAGGAATCCGGATTAGATAAAATTATAAAACAAGCCTACAAAACTCTGGGACTTATTACATTTATAACCGCCGGACCAAAAGAGTCCAAAGCTTGGACATGCGTAGCCGGCAGCAAAGCTCCCCAAGCAGCCGGAAAAATTCACACAGATTTTGAAAAAGGGTTTATACGCGCAGAAGTAATACAATGGGACAAACTACTTGAAGCCAAAGGGTATGTAGGAGCAAAAGAAAAAGGCTGGCTAAGAGTTGAAGGCAAGGAATATGTAGTTCAAGATGGAGATGTTGTGCATTTTAGATTTGCGAATTAATCGTCATTGCGAGGAGTGCATCCGACGAAGCAATCTCGTATCGGAATTAGATTGCTTCGGCTGCACTCGCAATGACGAATATATGGCGAAAGGCGAGTCGGGTAGGACTCGCCTTTTTTATTGCGTCGTTTGTTCGCAGGGTAAGTGAACCCTGACTGTGATGGATTTGTTGTTGCCCTTTAGGAGGCTGGTCGCCCCCTTGAAGTAAGCGATCGCCTGGTTGACGATCGGCTGTGAGGCGGCGGTCTTGAGCCAACCTTGACGGGTGCCCTTCCAGGGCCTTACCTTCAAAAGGCGCCCATCGGTGGCCGAAAAAGTAGCCTCAATTGGCACGCTTTGGCCGGTTTCGCACCGCGGCAGCGGCGCATTTCCGTTAAACCGGATAAACTTTTGAACGTCCTCATTGCTGAGGAAACGCTCTTCTCCCTTAAGCGGCGCTAGCGCCATCAAAAACAAAATTATCAGGACCATGAGGCCCTCCTCTCGAAAAATTGGACTCAAACTTATATAAATCTTACAGGAATTTAATTAAAAATCAAAATAAAAGCTGCCTAGACAAACTGCACTAACTATGCTAAAATCATAAAACATTAATAAACATATTTCCTGCTGCCTTGAGCCGCAGGGATAGAAAGGATACTTTCTATGCCGCAATATGAACTCATGTACCTGCTCGGGTCCACTGTGGCCGACGACCAGGTTACTGGCATATCGGATAGCATTAAGAAGTTCGTAGGAGATTTTGGTGGCACTGCCATTACAGAAACTCCTCTGGGCAAGAAAAAATTGGCCTACCCCATAGGCAAAACCCGCAACGGCTATTATGTTGTGGTTAATTTTACTATGGACACAGGCAAAATTAACGACCTGGACGCAAAAATCCGCACCCAGGACACCATAATTCGTTACTTGTTAATTAACATAGACGAACACCTGGAACGCATGGAGAAAGACAAAAAAGCCCAAAGCAAAATTGTCCGCAAAGGCCCGCCCGCGGAAGTTGCCGCAGCCGCTACTCCAACCGCGAGCGCTCCCAAGAAAGAAGCTCCGGTAATAGACTTAGCCCCCGAAGACATTGACCGCAAAATCGAAGAAGCATTGGCGGAAGACATAACGAAATAATCTCTACTAAATACGAAAATAACTAAAAATACTAAAACTTAAACTCCTAGATTTCGTACTTTTAGTTTAATTTAGTATTTAGTAGAAAAAAATTATTAACAATAATTTTATGGACTTAAACAAAGTTATGATAATCGGCCGCTTAACACGCGACCCGGAAAGCAGGACTACGCCAACGGGAATTAACGTTTGCCAAGTCGGCGTTGCGACCAGCTATGTTTACACCAACCAGGCCACCGGCCAAAAAGTAGAACAGACTGAATTCCATAACGTAGTACTTTGGCGCAAACTGGGTGAAATTGCCCAGCAATACCTTAAAAAAGGCGCGCAGGTGTTTATAGAAGGCCGTTTGCAATCACGTTCCTGGCAGGCCCAGGACGGCAGCAAGCGAAACCGCACGGAAATTATTGCCGACAACATGATAATGTTAGGCAAACCTTCCGGATCTTCCTCCTCCGGTTCCTCTGCCCCTTACACTCCCCCGGCTAAATCTTTTGCTCCAAAGAATGAAGTAACAGACCAGCCAATGCCAACAGAAGAACTTCCCACAATACAACAAGACGACAGTGTAGATGTAGAGGGTATTCCGTTCTAAAAAACGAGTTGAAAGTTCATAAAGTTATAAAGTTCTTAAAGCAACTGCATAACTTTATAAACTTTACGAACATTATAAACTTTATAACTTGATAATTATTTTATGAGACCATCTAACAACAGAGACAGCCAACCGGCTGTAAAAAAACAGTGCTACTTTTGTAGCAACAAGTTCAGCACCGTGGATTACAAAGACACTTTGACTCTGCGCCGCTTTATGTCGCCGCACGCCAAAATCTTAAACCACAACCGCACAGGCACCTGCCCCAAGCACCAGAGATTGGTAACTAAATCGCTCAAACGGGCCCGCCATATGGCGCTCTTACCATTCGTTGCTTCTTAGTCTCTACTAAATACTAAATTAAACTAAAAATACTAAATCTATTAGTTTAATTTAACTGTAAATTCTAAGTTTAGTATTTAGTACCTTTAGTGCTTTTAGTATTTAGTAGAAAAAATTTTAACAAAATTTTATGGATTTAAACGACATGAAAATCGGGACCATCATTCTCTGGGAAAAACAACCAGTAATGATTATTTGGTCAAACCGTATGCGCACGGCCCAAAGAAAACCCGTAATGCAAACCAAAATGCGCAATGTTATTACCGGTAAAGTCTACGAGTACTCTTTCAAATTTGGTGAGAGCATAGAAGAGGCAGATGTGGTAAGAGAAAAAGCCAGCTTCCTGTATGCGGACGCAGAAGGCACTCACTTTATGAACGGCGAAACCTTTGAAACTGTAGACATTCCTAAAGAAGTTACGCAAGAACAGGAAAACTTCCTAACGGAAGGCATGGCCGTAAGTATTCTGCGCTTTAACGACAAACCTGTGTCCATTGAGCTTCCTATTAAAGTAGAACTCAAAGTCACCGAAGCCCCGCCCGACACCAAAGGCAACAGCGGCGGCAACGTAACCAAACCCGTCATCCTTGAAACAGGGCTCTCCGTAAACGTCCCCATGTTTATAAAAGAGGGCGACATTGTAAGAGTAGATACTAGAGATGGTCAATACGTCGAGCGCGTAGCACAATAACTTTAAAAAGGTTTTAGGTTTTAGCTACTAGCTTTTAGAAAAACAAAAACCCCTCCGTATGGAGGGGTTTTTAAATTGGTAATGATTACTGTAGTCTGTAGTCTGAGTAAGACATTGGGGACAGAATTGGAAGAGTAAAATCGTAGTGATTGGCTGGGACAACCATATTGCTTTGGCCGCCGTTGCTTAGGAAGGTGTTCCAGTCTGGGACGGGAATAAGGCCGGATTCATGGACAAAGTAAATAGTTTTGCCGCTTTTTATCCAGCTGCCCCATGGGTGAGAAGCATTTGCCGTGCGTACCGTATAGCCGGAATCGCTAACGCCGGAATTACCAACTTCTAAAACATTACTAAAGTTAAACCCCAAGGCGCGGAACACGGAAGCGGAAATAAATCCGGTTTTAGTATTGCGATAAACAATATAGACAGTGCCGTATTCGGAAATTAACTGACCGTTGTTATACGCGGAACTGCCTAAGACTCCCCCGCCCGGGTACGAAACATTGGTACCGGTAACTGTTACGTAAATAGGTGCGCACTGAGCATTGCTGTTACCACAAACTGTAACTGTGGCACTGCCGGCGGCTAGGCCGCGCAGGTTAATTTGGTTGCCGGAAACCGTGGGTGAAACTACCCCCGGGTTACTGTTATTAGAAATATAAATGCTGCCGCCGTAATTGTAAGCCGTAATGTAAGTTGTTTGGCCAACTGTAATTCCGGCGCTGGTCTGGCTTAAGCTTAAGCTGCCGTAACCGCCATAACCGCCGCTGTTTACCGTTACTCCCAAACTGCCGCACTGGCTAACTCCGTTTTGGCAAATGGAAAAAGTGGTGTAACCGGAATTAGTACCCGTAACAGTTAAAATATTATTTTGAATGACCGCGGAAGCAACATTTGGGCTGGAATTGGTAGAAATATAATAGTTATAGCTATATGGCCCGGAAATTGTAACGTTATTGCTTTGGCCAATTGTTAAACTCAGGCTGCTCGGTGTAAAGAAGATACTGCTGCCTGTACTGCCGCTACCGCTGACTGTTACAAACAAAGTACCGCATTGAACGCTGCCGTTTGAACAGACCACAATGTTGCTGGTGCCGGGATTGTTGGCATAAAGAGTCAAGGTACTGCCACTAATTGAAGCCGAAACAACATTGGAATTACTGTTGCTGGAAACAAACAAACCGTAAGAAGCAAGGCTGTTATAAATAGCCACTGCTAAGCTCTGTCCGCCGTAAAGCGTTGGGTTGCTTGGGCTAAAGCTTAAGCCGTTGCTGCCGCCGCCGGTAACCGTTACATATACATTACCGCAGGCGCCGCCGCTGCCAGTGGCGCAAATACTAATATTGCTGCTGCCGGATCCTTGGGCGTTTATATAAACTATGTTACCGCTTACAGTAGTGGAAACCACAGAAGGATTGGTGTTTTGGGAAACATACACTGAGCTGCTAAAAGAATTGCTGGCAGTTACGGTTGTACTCTGACCAAAAGACAGGCTAACATTGGTTTGGCTTAAGCTCAAATTACCTGAACCGCTGCCGCCTCCAACCGTTACATAAAGAGTACTACAAAAGCCTAAAGAAATATGGCAGATGCTAAGGTTGCTTGAGCCGGTTTGGTTTGCGTAAAGATTTAAAACCGATCCGGAAATATTGGCGGAAACAACACCTGAATTGCTGTTGCTGGAAATGTAATAGTAATTGTTAAGGTAAGGGCTAACTCCTGAATAGCTATTGGTCACGCTGCTATTAATAGAAACCGCCAGGCTTTGGCCTAAGTATAGATTTGGATTGGCAGGACTAAACCACAAGTTAGTATTGGCTCCCAAAACACCGCTGACAGTTACATAAACGCTGGCGCAGTTATTGCCGCCGCCATAAATGCTGTTGCCACAAATGGTGACTGTGCTACTGCCGGCGCTTAATCCGTAAAAATTAATTTGGTTACCGCTTACAGTTGTGGAAACCACCGAAGAGTTGGTGTTATTTGAAATATATAAACTGCCATTACCGTTACTTGCCGTTACGTAAGAATTCTGGCCAACAGTTAAAGAAAGGCTGGTCTGGTTTAAAACCAAACTGCCGCTGCCGCCGCAGTATCCGGAGTAGCAGGTGCCGCCGCTCACAGTTACATACACTGTACCACATGCCCCGTTGCTATTGGCGCAAATTTGCAAAGTAGTAGAACCGGAATTTTGCCCATAAATAACTACAGAGTTACCTGAAACATTGGCAGTTGCAGCGGTGGGATTAGAATTGCTACTAACATAAAGATTACCGTATTGGTTATATGCCGTAACAGTAGTACTCTGGCCAACTGAAACATAAACATTGGACTGACTTAAGCTTAACCCGTATGGGGTACCACAGTTGTAGGTACATCCCCCTACATAACCGCTGCCGGCAGAGTAAACTTGCAGGCCGCCAACAGTCGCTACAATAGAAGAGCTGTTTACTGAACTAATCATGGTAGTGAAGCTGCCACCACCGTCGGTGGTGCCATTAACAGACGAGGACAAGTTACTGCCTGAGGGGGTGTAATTAACAACCACTGAGGTATATGGCTGCGCGCCACTAATAAAAATTGTGGTGCTGCTGCCGGAAGTTGTAAGGTTCATGGTCGGATAATAAGCCGAGGCCGAACCCGCAAATGCCAAACTGGCCATAAACAAGCCAAGAACAGCAAAAATCTTTAATTTATTCATAAACAAAATAATTAATATTTAATTAGCACTATATTGTATTATAAAAGGCAAGATTTGTCAATATATCTCTTTCTTAAGCCTATTTTTGTTTATTTAAAAACTTACTTACTGCCATAGCGGCTTTAGCGCCTTCAGCTGCTTCAATAAAAGTGTCTTTATTCTTTAAATTATTTGCGGAACCGGCAGCAAATAACCCAGGCACATTACTCCCCATGTTTTGGTCAACTTTTATTTTTCCCAACGAATCTTTAAGAGTTATGTCTTCTTTGTCTAAAAAATATTCCGCAACAATAACCGCGCGGCTATAAAAAATTTCGCCTTTGGCATTTTCAACAGAAAAACTCACAACGTTTTTGTCCAGGCTTATTACCGGGCTATTAGATTTTAACGTAAAAAATTCTCTGTGTGTTTCAAGCGTTTTGTTAAATTTATTTTTAATCATAGCAAAATCTTCGTCTTCGTTTTTAGCGACTACCTCGTTTGCAAACATTAAAACTTTTAGATTTTGAGCCGCAGCATAAACAGCGGCAAACATGCCGGCAGCGGAATTACCAATTATTATTAAATCGTGCATAGAGTAAATAACAAAATTTATTAACATTTATTCCGCCTACATTATAACATAGCTATCTTTACAAAACTCTCTTTCTCTGATATTCTCAAGTGTTATTCGACCGAAAAAGGAGGATCTCATGACCGAAAAAAGCCGCTCTGCGCTATACAGCGGAGCATTCATGATCGTAGGCGGAGCGGGCGCAAAATTCATGGGCCTTGGCCCATTTGCCCTGCTGGTAGCCATAGTGGTTGGTTACCGTGTGTGGTTTGAGTGGTATGTGGCACGGGCTAAGGCTCGTGCCCGCTGATCTCATCCATGACCGCCAAGTTACACCTGACTGCCCTGCACCCCCGTGGTCGCAGGGCTTTCTTTTTGTCCACTAATACAAAAAAGACGGTCCGGAATTGGAACCGTCTCTCTATAATTACCTACTACTTTCCTGCATCTATAATTCTTTGTGTTGCTAAAATGTAAGCGGCGTTCCTAAATGTGGTTTTGTATTTTTCCTTTTGTTCCCACACATCGCTAAAAGCCTGCTTAATTTGTTTTTCCAGTTTTTCCAAAACCTGTTCCTTATTCCATTCTTCGTTGTGCATGTTCTGGTACCATTCGTAATAAGAAGTGCAAACCCCGCCGCTATTGGCCAAAATGTCAGGCACTACTGTTACGCTGTTTTTGGCAAAAATTTCGTCCGCCTCAGGAGTGGTTGGGCCATTCGCCATTTCTACAATTACTTTGGCTTTAACTTTGGCCGCGTTCTCGGCCGTTAAAACATTTTCTAAAGCAGCCGGAACCAAAACTTCTACATCCAACTCAAGCAATTCCGCGTTGGTAATATTCTTGGAGCCAGGGAAATCCTTAAGTCCGCCCGTGGATTTTTTATGGGCAAAAACCTTTTCCATATCCATTCCTTCGGGACTGTATATGCCACCTTTGGAGTCTGACAGTGCGACAATTTTGTAACCTGCCTCAAAAGCTTTTTTGGCAAAGAATGTAGAGACGTTCCCAAACCCTTGGACTGCAATAGTTGAGCCAGGCTTAACATCACTCAACTTCAAATTAACCAAGCTTTCAAATACCCAATAACCGCCAAAGCCTGTAGCTTCTTCCCTGCCCTGGCTGCCGCCTTTGCCTATTGGTTTGCCTGTAAATGTGGCGAGCGACTTACTGCCGGTCTGCTTTTGGAATTCTTCCGTCATCCAGGTCATAATTTGGCCGTTGGTGTTAACATCCGGAGCTGGCACGTCCATTTCGGGACCCAAAACTGGATACATTTTTTTCACATAACCTTTGGAAAGTTTTTCAAGTTCAGACTCTGATAATTCTTTAGGGTTAACTATAATACCGCCTTTACCGCCGCCAAAAGGCACGTTAACTACGGCATTTTTAAAGGACATCCAAAAACTTAAAGCCCGTACCTCATCCAGATTTACGTCTTGGTGGTAGCGAATGCCTCCCTTGTAAGGGCCGCGGTTATTGTTGTGCTGGCTACGGAAGCCAGTAAAAATTTTCTGGGAGCCGTTGTCCATAATTACTGGAATACTGACTTCCACGTAACGATGCGGCAGTTTTAACTGCTCAATTTGATTTTTGTCGAAACCAGCGATCTGTGCCGCTTGCTCTAGCTGCTTCTTGGCGCTTTCGAACGGATTGGTCATTTCTTTAGAGATTAATAATAAACTAAATATTTATTGATCTTAATATATCTTGTCTTATTTTATTTAAAGCCGTTTCCCGCGGTTGAACAGTTAGGTTTGCGACAGAAATTAAACTTGGAACCGCCTCTGCCAAATCGCTTCGCAGCTCAGCCATATGCACATCTAATTCTTCATTTTTTAAATCCGGATATTTTTGAGCGAATACTGACTTTTGCGCCACAATAATTTCGTCCAGCAGAGGAGCTACGTCTGCCATAGTTAAATCAGACAAATGGAGCTGGTCTCTTAAAATTTCAGGTGGTTTGTCTTGGTTCATTTTGGTCTGAATTAGCTGCGCTGGAATTTAACACTAACAAAGTTACTGACCCTAATAATACCAAAGCTCCCACAATCTGCCAAACGTCCAGTTTAATACCTAAAAATTTCCAGTTTATAACAATAGAAGCCAAAGGGTAACCCAGTTCCATAAGGGTAGCCACAGAAGCTTTGGTGTAGCGAAGTCCATAATAGTAAATTAGCAAAGCCACAAAACCGGTAAGCATGGCGATTATAAAAACATTACGCCACATAAGCCCTGTCATTTGGGAAAACTGGAAACCTTTAGTCACAGCAACGTAGACAAATAAAAATAATAAACCAAAAATAAAACGCATTCCATTAACAAAATTTAATTTCAAATTCATCATAAGCGATCGGCCAACCACAGTACCCCCTGCCCACAAAACCGCAGCCAGTACCGCTAAAAGCGGGCCCTTTAAGCCTATTGGACCGGCAGAGTTCCATATTCCTAATGGGTTTGCCAGACCAAATGTTACTAAATAAGCTCCAACAAGAGCAGGAATTGCATAAAGCCAAAATTTAGCCGGCAACTTTTCCTTTAAAAAAATAACAGCTAAAACAATGGCAAACAATGGCTGAACTTTTTGCAGCAAATTCGCCACTGTAAAATTGTAATTCATGGCAACTGCGCCGTTGACATACAGCAGCGCGGCCAAGGCCGAAGCACCAGCACCAATATAAAAAAGTCCGGCCCACTGTTTGGCCGAAACCAATTTAAACTGCGCGCGGTCTTTAATTAACCCGGGAAGCGAGGCAGCGGCATTAAAAACATGCTCCAAAAAACCAATAAATGCCGCGCCCAAACCGCCCACTAAAAGTGGTTTTCTAAACGGGCTGTCCCCTGCCCACATGAGGGAAGATATAAATACAATAAAGGGACTATATTTCTTTCTGTTATTTTCGTTCATTTGATTTTATCAATCAGCTTAATGTCTTTGGCAATCTGCTTCTTTAACTCTTCTTCGTTTTTAAATTTTTTAAAAGGCCGGATGTATTTTTCTAAATAAATTCTTAAATTCTTGCCGTATAAATTGCCTTTGAAGTTTAACAAATGGGCTTCGAGTTTAGGTAAACCCTTTGCGTCTATTGGCCCGATTACTATTGCTGCCCTGCTTTTCCTTTTCTCTTTTCTCTCATCTCTTTTCTCTATATTGACCCGCCCTGCGTAAATCCCAAGTTTGATTTTTAGTTTGCGCCTAACATAATCTCTTCTGTCTATATTAGCAGTCGGAAAGCCCAGTTTCCTGCCGTACTTTAGGCCTTTAATGACTTTACCGAAAATTGTAACCATAATTTATTGAACGTATCCATGGTAAGGAAAACCAAAAAAATCTTTACCAATAATTTTTTCCGCTTCTGTTCTTGCTGCCTTACTGGAATAAATTAAAAGGCCATTCCCCTTAACAAACTGTGTACCTTGCTCAAAAATTTTGCACCAGTGTTCCTCAGGCTTGAAATCCACAACTCCGGGCACGGCTTTTACTTTGTCTACTATATCCTTATGCTGAATAAAAGCTTTTTCCACCTGTCCGTAAAAGGGCAAATGTTCGCAGTCTGTAAAATGTTCACGGCGGTTATGCGCAATGCTGGCCCAGGCAATTTTTACCGGATTGTAAGTTACGAAAAAATAAACACCCGTGGCAACAACTGCCAAAAGCAGTATTGCAAAAATAGTTTTACCAGTTCTTTTCCAGGAGAAACTATTCTGTTCCTTTGGTAATTCCGGCTGAATAATAACTTCGTCACTCATATTTTTTATTCTTTTTCCGCTAAATACTTCTCAACATCCTCCTACGCCAAGGCTTGGGCGGACGAGATTGCTTTCTAAAAAAACTTTCCAATAATTAAAATTAAATCGCCTCTTTTTCCGCGAGATACTTTTCCACGTCCAGTGCGGCCATGCAGCCCATACCTGCGGCAACTACGGCTTGGCGGTAGTGAGGGTCGTTAACGTCGCCGCCTACAAACACGCCTTCTATGTTGGTTTTGCTTCGGTCTTTTACTATAATATAACCTTTTTGGTCCACTTCCACTCCGGCGGCGGCAAAAATTTTAGTAGCAGGAGTGTGTCCAATAGCAACAAAAAAACCGCTGGCAGGAATTACAGATTCTTCGCCAGTAACATTGTGTTTAATTTTTACGCCTTCAACATTGTCTTTGCCTAAAATGTCGGTAATTGTAACATTGGCCACAAAAGTAATTTTAGGGTTGTCTTGCGCGCGCTTAAGCATAATTTTGCTGGCTTTAAATTCCTCGCGCCTGTGAACCAGCGTAACTTTAGAAGCAAACTTGGTTAAAAAGGAAGCTTCTTCCATAGCGCTATCTCCCCCGCCAGCCACCACTACTTCTTTACCTTTAAAGAAAAAACCGTCGCAAGTGGCGCAGGCAGAAGCGCCGTGGCCGCGCAGGCGCTGTTCGTTTTCTAAATTAAGCCAATTAGCGTCCGCGCCTGTGGCAATAATTACGGTTTTAGTTTTGTAAGTGGCCTTATCTGTAGTTACTGTAAACGGTGTGTTTTTAAAATCCACGGCCGTAACATTTTCCTGCTTTATAACTGTACCAAAGCGCTCGGCTTGCTTCATCATGTTATCCATAAGTTCAGGACCCATTATGCCCTTAGGAAAACCCGGATAATTTTCCACTTCAGTAGTTTGCATAAGCTGTCCGCCAGGGTTTAGGCCCGCAACAACTAAAGGCTTTAATTCCGCGCGCGCGGCATAAAGAGCGGCAGTTAGCCCTGCCGGTCCGCTGCCTATTATTATAGTGTTGTAAATGTCTTCGGACATAAAAAAATATCTATTAGTTTCCACTAATATCTATAAATATCATCCTGATATTGATTGATATTAGGATATTAATAGATATTAATTGTTACTATTTATTTTACATTATGCGGCCCCTATTGACAAATACCTTAAATAAGCCTATAATGACCAGTCCACTGGACGGGGCTATAAGAAAAATGCCCACGCAAGTGGAATAATACTTAAGGGGGAATCCGGTCAGCACGTTACTGACCGGAAGAAAGGAGTCTAATGTACTCCGGCTACTTCCTGTTCGCGGGAGTCGCGTTGGTTATGGTGCTTGGCGCTAAAAGCGAAACCAAGCATTTCAAAGAGGCGCTAACAAAAAAGCTGCCTCCCACGCAATTCCTGCCGAGGATAGTAAGTATGGCTCTCATAGCCGCTCAAGTTTCCGAGCTGCTAAAAATGATAGAGCATATTTCTATCGTCAACGTGGTCGCCACACTCATGCTGTTTAGCATAGTAATGGCCACACGATCGGGAACTGAAGGCCAGTTGCATTAGTCTCCATACCAGGAGATTTTCTGCTTGTCAGAAGTTTCCTGATCACAAAAGCCCCAATCCAAACTGGATTGGGACTTTTCTATAATAACTATTCACTTTTCACTATCCACTATTATTGGTACTCCGCCAAAATTATTGTGGCATCTACTGTCTGTCCGTTACGGGAGTAAGTAATTAAAACTTGGGAACCGGCCGGGAACTGCGCCACTATATTGTCCAACTGGTTAAACTGGTTTAATTTTTTCCCGTTAACGGCCACTATAACATCTCCAACTTTTATGCCTGCCTTGTCTGCCGGGGAATTTGGCACAACCTCGGAAATATACGCACCATCTTCCAGTCCGCTTTTTCCTGCCACAGCCACCCACTGGCTAAGCGTTGTAAACTTTACCCCCAAAAAGGGACGCGAAGCCTTGCCGAAAGTCTGCAGCTGTTTTACCACGTCTTTTATAACATTTATGGGAATGGCGAAACTTAAGGACTGACCTTCTGTGTCTATTAATGTGTTCATTCCCACCACCTCCCCTGCCAAGTTAATTAACGGGCCGCCGCTATTGCCCGGACTTATGGCCGCGTCTGTTTGGATTAAGCGCTGCATTCTGGGCTGGCTGGCGCTGTCGGAATCCACACTCCTGCCCAAACCCGAAACTACGCCTTTGGTTACGTTATTCTGGTAACGACCCAAAGTGTTACCAATGGCAAACACGCTCTGGCCTGTTTCCAAAACATCGGAGTCGCCCAAAGTGGCGGGAGTTAAATTTTGCGCTTCAATTTTTAACAAGGCTACGTCGTCGTATTTATCCAATCCCAAAACTTTGGCCGGATGTTTAGAGCCGTCCGCAAACATTACGGTATACTGGAAATTTACGTCTTCCACTACGTGGTTATTTGTAACTATTAAGCCGTCGGCGCTAATTATAAATCCCGTGCCTTTTACGCCGCTTGGCTGCGATTGAATAAGGGGGGCATTACCGCCTAAACGAAAAACCGTGGAAGAACTAAAGCCCAAAATGTCTACCACAGAAGGCTTAATTGTACGAACCGCCAGCACCCCCTGCTGTTCATCGCTCATTACCTGGTTTTTTGCCGTAGGCTTAATAGGGTTTAACTGAATTTTTTGCGCCACTCCAGGCACAGCCACTACTAACAAAACTATAGATGCAAGAATAATAGTCTTAATAAATAAAAATCTTTTCATAAATATTTCCTGTTTAATGTTAAATGTCTTTACTCAATTCCTGCCTCGTCCAAAGCTGTTAAAATTTGTTTATTCGCCACAAGCCAGTTCGGGTTACATGGCTGCACGTACACCCCGCACATTTGTTCTAAAGTATCTCCTTTATAACGTCTCTCCAGCAAACGGTTAAAATCTAAAATCCAATTGTCTAAACTTTTATACTCGCGAATATTGGAGCCGCCTATGCCGCTACAGTTATTTTTATAACAATGTTTACCCAAAGTGCTTTCCGCGAACGCAATAGACAAAATTAATTTCCAATGGTCCTGCTCGGCAATTATGTCCGTCTGCTCTACCAGAGGAGAATCCCAGTCTTTTAAAAACTGTTTTAATTTGGCTTTGCGGACCTCCATTTGGTCAGGCGCGGCCGCTGCTGCCAAATAATCCTTAAGAAGTTCTATGGGAGTGTTAAACAAAGCTTCGTTGCTGGTGTTGGAAGGCGCCGTAACTCCGGGAGGGGCTTCGGCTAAAAAAATAGGTTTGGAAGTCACGGCCGAAACTTCCGGCGTGAAAATAGTTTCCGCCGAACTCTTTGGCGTCCTGGCTTCAAACCAAATCCCAAAACCAAAAGCTATTAACACAACACAGGCAGTAACTAAGACTCTGGCATTAGTCGTGAAAAACTTTTTAAAATCAAACTTTATGTGCGACTGAGCAGATATCTTAGCCTTAGCTTGATGCTGCAGCCGGACAGTAGGAATAATTATTGGCTTAGGCGTTGGTTTTTTTGCCAAACGAATCCCGTCCATTGCCACAATTTTCAAAGGCTGCTTTTTTACAACAGGATAATTTAAAAAAGTCCTTTTTTTAAGCCCGCAAATCCCGTCTAAATTTTGTTTTTTTATTTCCACCTTTTGATTATAGCATATGTACAAAAAGGTTTATGAAATAAATTTATACCAATCAATAATAAAAACACCAACCCTTAAGATGGGTGTTTTTATGGTGGCCAAGCGAGACAGGCAGGAAATTTTCTTGGCTCTGTTAAAATTAAAATTTACTTAACAAGACCCTATGCAACTTGGTTAATAACTGGCTTTGGCCAATAAAAATATGATAGCCAGTTTACCAAAACCGGTATTCCAAAAAATAAAATAAAGAAAAGGTTTTTTCCTAAACCAATTTTAATGTCAATAACAAGAAGGATTGCTAATGCTGCTGTATAAATAATTCCAGCAATTAGGTTAATATTTTTTATAATTGACGTTGCGTTTTTCCATTTTGCAAATGTTATCCAATTAAGAATAACAGCTGCCGAAAAAAATAAGGGGGCGGCGTAATTACCAGCACTATGTTGAGTTGTAATCGAAATAATTCCGGCAATGTCCAAAAAGCCAAAAATTATAGTATATAAAATAGCTACAATAAGATTTAAAATCCTCATTATTTTTTAAGGTTAATTAATAGCATTATACACCTTTTTGCTTAAATAAAACAAAAAGTTATACACTTGTTGCACGCCTGGAATGGCCAGCTTTCTGGGACTCAGTGTACAAAATCTAAATTTTTATTTGCTTAACGGTAACGGTCTTGACCGTTCGTAAAGTAACTTCTTTTACTAAAAATTTTGTGTCTTCAAAATCCACGGCGTCCCCTGCTTTGGGGAAGCGGCCTAAGCGGTCTAAAATAAAACCCGAAAGGGTGTTAAAATCTTCGTTTTCCGGCAAGTTAGTATTAAAATGTTTGTTAAAATCCACTACCGAAGTTTCTCCGGCAACCAGGAAATCGCTCCCCTCCTGTTTTATTCCTTTGTTTTCTTCGTCTGTTTCGTCGGTAATGTCACCAACAATTTCCTCTAAAATGTCTTCCATAGTTACCAGGCCTTCTATTTCCCCGTGCTCATCGGTAACTAAAGCCATTTGGGATTTTTTCTTTTGCAGCCGCTGGAGGACTTCTCCAATCTTCATTGTGGCTGGGACAAAATAAGGGGTAACCAAGAAATCTTTTATGTTTAAATTTTCTGTGCCGTGGTCAAACTTTACCAAAAGCCTTTTGGTATAAAGTATTCCCACTATGTTGTTTATGCTGCCTTCGTAAACCGGTATGCGGGAATAACCGGAGTCTATGGCTTTATGCACAATTTCTTTGGCAGAGTCGGCAATATTAAACGCGGACATTTGGGTTCTGGGAACCATAACCTTGTCCACGCTTAAATCGGAGAAGTCAAAAACATTCTCTATAATATTATGTTCGTGGGCCTGAATGGTACCGGCTTTGCGGCCTTCTAAAATCAAACTCCTAATTTCTTCCTCGGAAAGCCTGCTTTCAGTAAAAGTAGTAGTGTCTTTAAATATTTTTAAAAATAAGTTGGAAGTATAGCTAAATATTTTAATAAAAATAAAACTAATTTTAGACAGCCACCAAATTGGGTAAGCCGCAAGCAAAGCCATTGGCTCGGCATAGCGAAGGCCTAAAGACTTAGGAATAAGTTCACCCAAAGTTATACTAACGTACAAAAGCAAAGCCACCACAATTACAAAACTTATGGCATAGGAATGCAGGGCAATAAAAGCAATGTCGGCCTTAACTAAAAACATAGACAAATCTGCGGCTATGCTGGAACCGGCAAAAGCCGAGGCCACTATAGTAATAACCGAAATACCTATTTGAATAGTGGCAAACAGGCTTTCCGGATTTTGCTGGAGAAGCTGAATAACCTTTGCGCGCCTGTTCCCCTGCTTAGCCAAAGCCGCTATGCGGGTTTTCCTTACAGTAACAAGGGCTATTTCACTCATAGAGAAAAAGCCGTTAAGTAAGGTTAATATAAAAACAATTATGATTTCCCAGAGCATTTTTTAAAAGGTTATATATTCATTATAACGTTATTTGGACATAAATAAAACTAAAATAAAAAAGCTTTCCAACCCCCTTTGATCAAGCCTGGGTATTTTTGAAAACTTATTCTTCTATTCAATTTTTATCCCATACAATCCAACCCTACGTTTATTTATTTGATTTTCTGAACCAATCTTTTTTAATGCCTCCTTAGCTTTTTCTGATATTTGTTTTTCTTTTTCACCAATATCACGTATTGATGAAAAGGTCAAAGCACCACGAACATATATATCCCGATTATCACCCTTTGCTTCTTTAAATATTTTATAGAAGTCCTCGGAACTAAGCTTGCTTAATAATTCTATATCTTCTGGATTCCAGCCGTGTTTTTTAACAATATCTGTTAATATTCCCAAAGGGTCTCTTTTATCCTCGAACTCAGCAAATTTTTTATTAAATGCAGCTATCACATCCGGATCTTGGACATCCTCTCGGAATGCATAATCGCGCAAGTTATAAATTTTTCTGTCTCCCGGACGTGCTTCAAGATATTTTTCTATAAGGTTTTTAGCTTCAGTATTTTTCCCAAATTCTTTCAGAAATCTTACGGTAGAATCTAAATTTGACGGATTAATATTATTTGCATTTTTCATTGAGGCATTATAAATCGCCTCAAGAACCGCTTGCTCATTATCATCAAATGAGCCGTGGTATAATCCCCAGGCTTCATTAACCGAATTGTCTTGGTCTGAAGCTTTTATGGTTTTTTCAGATTTAGCGGCTTCTTCGTCTAGCTTTACATCGTCAAAATACCCATTCTTAATTCCATTGAGGATTTCTAAATCAAATTCATCAAAATGAGTCCATCCAAAAGAACTCATTATTGCGCCCCACTTACTTTCTTCCTCGCTCACCTTGTTATTTTTATCGAGCCAAGCAGAATAGAAACGATGATTGTCTTTAATGAATTCAATTGTGGGAGCTTCTTTAGGTTGGTATTCTGCCCACCCTAACAATATTAAAGACCTTAGTGCCGCTTTAAATATCCGCGGATCAAACTTTTTGAGTTTTTGTTCTAGTAATAAAGCAAGTCTCTGTATTTTACCAATAACTCTGATATTGATAATACCTAGCTTTATAGAATCGTCTGCGAGCTCTTTATGAAAGGAGGTGCTTTTATTTATCCCAATCTCCGCCGCTTCCTCAGGATTAGGCTTGAAACGGAGCAGCACATCAACAACTTTTTCTAGTTGACCATTAAATACTTCCTTGTCAGTTTTTTCAAGCATCTCATCGTTTAATACTATAATTACTTTACATTTTTTTTCTTCCTTTAAGTAAGAAGCTAGACCAAGCACATCTTTCACATTCAAACCCTCACCATGCCTCTCAATATCATCAAAACATATAATTTGTTTCTTTACTAACAACAAAAAAAGTTGCTCAATCCCATTAATTGAAACTTTATCCTTAACAATATTAAAGATAGCGGGTAATAATTTTCTCCAATTTTTAACCCTGCCATTGTATGTTTTTATATCAGGACCTTCTTCTAGTTCGTTAATATTAACTGTACTCGGAAAGATTGAGTTTTTAAGTTCTTGTAAAGAATTTTGGCCGAACAATGACACATACGCGTAAGTCTTGTAATCTTTAAAAACGACACCACCTTTTGCGGCTTCTTTTAGATACTGCTTCCACGCATAAGTTTTACCAACGCCCCATTTTCCACTAATGCAAATTATTTCTGGTTTAGAGGAACTTAAAAAACGTAGTATTTCTGCTTTCACGAGTTTAATCGACATATAATCTTAGGATTTTAATTATTTTATTCTTCTGGTTGGATTGAAAATCCAATACCACGAGTGTTTTTAACCACTACTTCATGGATTGTAATCTTAGTCTTTTTAACATTTTTGATCACTAAAGGCGTATCCGAGTATATTCTAGTTAAAATTTCTTTAAAAAGTCTCTCGTTTTTGTTTGATTCATAAATTTTGCTTGAAATATTATACTCCTGCAAAAACTGTTTTAATTCTTCGTCCAAAGGTTTGTAATTAAAAAAGTCACTTGCCTCATGAGGTTCTCCAGAAACCACTATACCCAATAGTTCTTTTATTGGATCGATATTATCAATTTGTGAATGCAAAGACCAATCACAATAAAATTTTAATTTTTTGTATTTCTTTTCTTTCCCATCTATTTCTAAAATTTTTCGTATACGGGAAAGGATATATATCACCTGTACTTCTTCGGTGATAAGTTTTTCAAACTCAATCCTCAATTTTTCTATAATATCATTTACCATAAAAAACTTAAATTAAAAATCAAAACCAGTAATCCTATATAGAATTACTGGTTTCGAGTGCCAAAATGAGTTTGGCAAAATTGAAAATGGCAGTGGTTAGGGCTGTAGATTGGCAGTTTTGTTCTGCGGATTTTGTTTGGGGGTTGGCGAACACAAGATTTCTATCTCGTGATAGCCTTTTAGAGCTTCCCATATTAAATTAAGATTTAATTTTTGGGTTTTCATTTTAACTAAGTGCTATTTTAGCAGATTTTAGCAAAGTCGTCAAGTGAGTGATAAAAAGCAATGGGGACATGACCCATTTTCCTCACACAAAAAACTCGAACATCTGTTCGAGTTTTTTGTGGTAGCGCTACGGGGAATCGAACCCCGATTTAGTGGATGAAAACCACTTATCCTAACCATTAGATGATAGCGCCTTATTGGGTCATTTAACTACTGACTTTTGATATTTTAGCAGAAAACGTCAGATTTTTCAATAGAAGGCTTGGCATTGATTTCATTGACATTGCGCTATTTTTAGGTTATTATAAATAGCGGTTTTTAACTTTAATATAGATTATATAAAGGAAAAATTATGAAATTTGAGTACGTAAAAAAACATTCCACGGTCGTAATAATTGTGGCCATAATTGTGGTAGTAATTGCGGCTTTGGCCGCGCGGGCGGTCAGCCAAAATAAAACAACTGACTCACAGGAGGCGCATAAGCCTTCGGTGAAGCTTTTAAGCGTAAAAGATTATTCGCAAAATTCCCACACTATTTCCGCTAACGGTAATGTGGAGTCGCTCCAGCAAGTGGACTTAAAAGCTCAAACAGGCGGCAAAATTAGCGCGGTCAATGTTAAGGTTGGAAGCAAGGTCAGGAGCGGACAGGTTTTAGCTTCCGTGGACTCCGGCGCTGCGGCAGCGGCTTTAACTTCTGCCCGCGGCAGTTTGGCCCAGGCCCAGGCTAACTATAATAGGCTGCTTGCCGGCGCCAGCAGCGAAGACATTACCATAGCACAGGTTGCCTTAGACAGCGCCAAAAGCAATTTAGAAAATACCAAACAGCAGCAGCAAACCGCTGTTACTAACGCCTATCGCTCATTACTTAACTCCGGCCTTTCAGCCACCCCGGGCAGCAGCAACAGCGGCGGAACAACCGCTACGGTCAGCGGCAGCTACACAGGCGAGGCCCAAGGGCAGTATAATGTGAAAGTTTATTACACTGGTTCAGGATCTTATTTTCAATATAGCGGTTTAGAAACCGGCAGCGGCAGGGTGGACACCACGCCACAACCGCTGGGGACTAAGGGTTTGTACATAAAATTTTCGGACAACAATGTACCGGCCAGTAATTATTGGACAGTAAATATTCCGGACACGCAGTCGGCGTATTATGTTGCCAACAACAACGCTTACCAAAGCGCTTTGCAAACCCAAACCAGTTCTATTACTGCCGCGCAAAATGCAGTGGCCGCAGCCCAGGCTGCGTTAGACGCCCGCAAAGCCCAAGCCCGCCCGGCAGATGTACAAGCCGCGGAAGCCCAAATTTTAAGCGCCCAAGGACAAGTGCAAGCCGCGCAAACTGCCTACCAAAATACTTTAATAACTTCCCCGTTTGACGGCGAAGTTTCCGCCCTGTCTATAAAATACGCGGACGTGGTGAGCCCGGGCCAAAAAGTCGCCACTGTTGTTAACCAGGGAGGTTTGCAAATAAAAGTTTTTGTCAGCGGCACGGATTTGGCTTTTATTTCAAAAAGCAGTTTGGTTAGCATTGGCCAAAGCAAAGCTTCGGGCACAGTTACTAACATTGCCCCAAGCGTAGACGCCACCACCAGAACGGGCGAAGTAGACATTGCCATTGCCAACCCCCAGGCTTCCGGCCTGACTGTTGGGCAAAACGTTGCCGTAAATATTTTGGGCAGCTCCACCCAAGCGGGAAAGAACGGGTTTATTTTACCGCTGCAGTCCGTTAAACTCACTCCGGACGGCAAGGCTTTTGTTTATACTTTAAGCGGCGAAAATAAAGCCCAGGAAATTTCTGTAACTACCGGAACAGTAGACGGAGAAAATGTGGAAGTTACAGCCGGCCTCACCGAAGATATGCAAATTGTTTCCAATGCTTACGACGTCTCGGCCGGTGAAGCAGTACAAGCTCAGTAATAATTTAATTAACAAACAAACGTGAACGACGAATTAAACAACACGCAGCCCGAAAAACCTAAAACCACAGACCAATTATATTTGGACAAATTGGAATTTAACCCAGAGCTTCGTAAAAGCTGGTTGAATTTTTTTGTTACCAATTTCCGCGTGGTTTTGCTTATAATTATGCTGCTCACGGGAGCCGGCCTTTACTCATTTTTCAAACTGCCCCGCGAGTCAGACCCGGAAGTTAAAATCCCGATTGCGGTTGTTATAACCGCGCTGCCCGGAGCCTCCCCTGCTGACGTTGAAGAATTGGTTACTAAAAAAATTGAAACTAAAATCGCGGGCCTTCAAGATTTAAGCAAAATTACTTCCAACTCCGCCAATTCCGTTTCCGCAATTACCGTGGAATTCGACGCCAATGCTAACCTTACGGAATCCATCCGCAATTTGCGCGACAAAGTTAATGAGGCAAAAACCGACCTTCCTAAAGACGCCACCGACCCGGTGGTCAACCAGATTTCGGTAGACGACCAACCGGTTATCCAGCTCGCTGTAACCGGCCCATACGACGGCTTTACCATGCACGGCTACGCCGAAACTTTAAAAGACAACCTGGAAAAAGTGCCGGGCATACGCCAGGTTAACATTTCCGGCGGCGACGAAAAGCAGTATCAGGTTGCTTACTACCCCGACCGGCTGCTTGCCCACAACATTACAGCAGACCAGGCCAATGGGGCCATTGCCGCAACTAACTTAGCCATTCCTTCCGGCACCTTTGACGCCCAGCGCTTCCAATATTCCGTGCGCAGCGACTCCAAAGTTTACTCAGCTGCGGACATTGCGGCTATTCCTGTAAGCCACAGCTCCGACGGCAGTACTGTAAAAATTGGCGATCTTGCAGACGTTTCCGCCACGGCAATTAAAAAAAGCACACTTGCGAGGCTTTCTACTGCAGGTAGCCAGCCCCAAGACGCCATTACTCTTTCTGTAATTAAGCGCACCGGCTCTTCTGTTTTAGGCACAGTGGCCGAAGCCCGCGCAACCTTAGACAGCACCATAAAAACTTTTAACCCCGGCGTTCACTACGACGTTACCCAGGACAATGCCAAGGAAATAAATAAAAGCTTTGACGAACTCCAGCATGACTTTTTGCTGACCTTGCTTTTGGTCTTTGGCGTGTTGTTTATTATAGTGGGGCTTAAAGAAGCTTTGGTTGCCGGACTTGCTATTCCTCTGGTGTTTTTAGCAACGTTTACCACGCTTTTAAATATTGGAATTTCTTTAAACTTCCTTTCCCTGTTTTCTTTAATTTTAGCCTTAGGGCTTTTGGTAGACGACGCCATTGTGGTTGTGTCCGCAACCAAACAATACCTGCGCACCGGCAAATACACCCCAGAAGAAGCCGTACTTTTGGTTTTGCATGACTTTAAAGTTGTGTTAACCACAACAACCTTAACCACTGTGTGGGCGTTTTTGCCCCTGCTTTATTCCACGGGAATTATTGGCCAATATATTAAATCCATCCCTGTTACGGTTTCCATAACTTTAATATCTTCCCTGCTTATTGCGCTTATGGTTAACCACCCGCTTGCCGCGGTGCTGGAGCGCGTACGCTTAACCAAAAAAATGTTTTTCCTGCTGGAAGCTTTGCTGCTGCTCACAATTGGTTTGGGAATTTATTTTGGCGGCTGGTTTGGCTACATACTTGCGGGCGGCGGTTTAATTGGCGGCGTGTTTATGGTTCGCTGGTACGAAAAAGACGGCAAAGCCCAGCTTGTAGCCAATGCGGAATTGGTAGACCGCGAATGGAAAGACGACAATTTAATTAAAGAAAAATTACTTGTACAAGGCAACCACACCGGCGGCAGTTTTGGCAACCGTTTAATGCACGGCATTTTACATTTTGACATTTTCCTTCCCATTTACGAACGCTACATCCGCGCCCTGCTGGCCACCAAAAAACGCCGGGTCTGGACCATTGTGGCCACGGTAATTGTATTTTTTGCCGCCATGTCATTACCTGTTGTCGGTTTGGTTAAAAGCGAATTTTTCCCGGCCGCGGACAACGATTATATTTTTATAGACATTACCGCGCCCACCGGCCTAAAACTTACGGAGACCGACAAAGTGGTACAGGAAGTAGAACAGCGCTTGCTTAAGTATAAAGAAATCGCCAATTTTTCCAGCATTACCGGCGGCATTAGCCCGCTGTCCCAGGGCCGCGCCGCGCCGAACACGGCCGCAATAAACATTACCATTGTAGACAAAGCCAAGCGCAAACTTAAGTCTTACCAAATTGCGGACGTTATTCGTAAAGATGTTGGCGACATAGAGGGCGCCAAAATAGAAGTCGCTTCCCTGTCCGGCGGTCCTCCCTCGGGAGCCGCGTTCCAGGCGCAAATTAGCGGGGACGATTTGTCCAAGTTAGCTGCCGTAGCGCGCGAACTCCAGGACAAACTAGTGGAAATCCCGGGAGTGGTAAGCCCCAACATCTCACTAAAAGACGCGGCGCCCCAGTATACCTTTAAACTGGACCCTGTTAAACTTGCCCAATACAATTTAAATTCCGCCTATGTCGGTACGGTTTTGCGCATGGCAATTGCCGGCACCGAGGTTAGCAATATTATAGAAGGCAATAAGGAAGTTAAAATTAACG
Organism: uncultured Candidatus Saccharibacteria bacterium; assembly: GCA_964474825.1. Lineage (GTDB taxonomy): Bacteria > Patescibacteriota > Doudnabacteria > UBA920 > UBA920 > CAYYWQ01. The sequence continues at coordinate 1,103,600 of CAYYWQ010000001.1, read as the reverse complement.
CTACCTTTGCCAGCCAAAGCATCCCCGATTTAACCGCCGTGCAAAATTTACAAATTGTAAGCCCGCAGGGACAGTCGGTGTTTTTAAAAGACGTTGCCGAAATTACCTTAAAACCGGGCGTGGACCAAATTACGCGCATTAACCAAAAACGCACTGTGCTTCTTACAGCCAACGTAACCGCGCAAACCAATTCCAACCAGGTGCTGGCCGCGTTCCAAAGCAAAATTGCCGATTACAAATTCCCCCAAGGCTACAGCATTTCCTACGGCGGGGAAAACGAGCAAAACCAGGAATCCGTGCAGTCTATAATTAACGCCATGGCCATTGCCATTTTGCTAATTATTGCCACATTAATTATTCAGTTCAACTCTTTCCGCAAAGCCTTTATTGTTTTGGTCACCATTCCCCTGGCGCTCATTGGTGTTTTCCTGGGCATGGCTTTACTTGGAGTAAACTTAAGCTTCCCCGGACTAATTGGTATTTTAGCTTTGTTCGGCATTGTTGTTAAAAACGCCATTATTTTAATGGACAAAATAAACCTAAACCTGCGCACGGGCATTGGCTTTTTAGACTCCATTGTAGACGCCGGAAAATCCAGGCTGGAAGCAATTTTTATTACTTCCATTTGTACCATTTTTGGCATTCTCCCCATAACCCTCAGCAACGAAACATGGACCTCCCTGGGCAGCGCTGTAATTTTTGGCCTTATGCTTTCTTCGTTCTTAACCCTCTTCATAATCCCCACCCTGTTTTACATGATGGTCCCCGAAGACGCGAAGCATTAAAAATATTACTAAAACCCACCCGGAAGGGTGGGTTTTTTGTTTGGTTTAATGGAATCATTTTGGAATAAAGGCTATAATTAAGATATATTATTTAGACTAAAAACTTTAACAATATGACTGGTAAAATAAAATTGGCAACTGTTTTAACGAGTGTGTTGTTGGTTGTGCTTGGAGCGCTTTATTTACAGGATCATATTTCCTTTTATAAAAAAGCCCAAAAAACAAAAGCAGTAATTAATAACATGGACAATCCTGATTTTTGTAGAGGAGCAAGATACTGCTTGTGGAGTAGAAAAGTTACTTTCCAGTTTGTGGACCCATATAAATCCACAATAAAAGAATCACAAGAATTATTTACTCCAACTTTAATTTCCGGAGCACTTACAACAGGAGGAAGTGTTTCGGTCTTATACGCGCTAAAACCCGTTAATACCGATATACTAGACAGACTTTCACCCAATATTGGAACCAAAGTATACGACGTAAAGATTTATACCTGGCACTACTGGGCATACCCCATCCTCCTTATTTTGTTTGGACCGCTGCTTTATTGGATAGTAAAAAAATTGAGCGAAAAACGAATTCAAAATTAGACTGCACAAAGATGACCATTGTAACTAAAATATAAAATCTATTATGGAAAAACTCAGGCCTTCCAATATTAGTTTTAAAGCTGAACAACCTAATAAGGATCAGGAACAAAAAGAAAAACCTTTTAAGAAAATTAAAAGGGTGGCACGCAAATATGCACGCTCCGCCGTTTTAGGAGCAGCTTTGCTGGGAGTTGGAGCCGAAAAAATGGACGACGCGGAATTCCCCAAAGATAAAATCGCAAGGGCCAGACAAGATCTTGTGCAAAAAGGCGTTACGCGTGAGCAGGCCGCCGCATACAAACCGGGAGTAAATGACTTAATACACAGGGGGATTAACCCTTATGGTTATAGTGTGGAAGACAAAGTAAAGTATTTTGCAACTAATCTTATTCATGGTCGAAAGGTTCTAGATAAAGACGTCCCCTATTTAAACGAAACCATGGTGTCAAAAGAACGGGAAGATGCCTACCGCCTATACCTTGGGCTTCCCCAAATTAATAATACTTTTGGAATATCAGACTACAGGCCGCAAAAAAGTAAGGATGACAAGTATTATTTCAAAATTAATGATTTCTGGAAGAAAAAAGCCGAGCAAAACCACCAAATAATAGCCACTGAACTTAAGTCACTTTACGAACAATATCAAGATAATTTAAACGAAGGGCGGAATGATTTATTTTTAGACGGACTTGTCATGAACCAATACAAGTTTTCCCTTGGGGAAGACAAAAATGGCCACTTCATGTCTTATTATGATTTATGGGACTTAGATATTCAAATTGAAAAAGGCAACAGCTTCTTTGGAAAACCCTTTGAAATATATGACCGCATATATTATAACCCCACCACCTTTGAACCTTTAAACGTTAATCCTGCCGAGAAAGAACCAAACCCTACCCTAAAATAACTCTGGTAAATTTATGATTGAAAAAAGTATTTTATTCGCCATTGTTGGGCTTGGACTTGAGGTATTTTTTACAGCTGTGGTGGATGCCATATACCCCGCGAAGATTTTCCAGCCTCCAATGAACCAAAGAAAGTTTTTGTTTGGTTACAGTTCCCTTACCTACATTCCCCTATATGCTTTAGCGTATCCAATTTTTTTGAGTACTTATAATTGGCTTTTTTCTTTACCCATAGTTGAACGCGCAATTTTTTACGGACTAGCGTTTCTTGTGTTAGAAATTATTTGGATGTTTGTGTTAAAGTTAATTCTCGGGCAATCGCCTTCCGAACATAACTACCTAAAAGCAGGTGGAAGCCTGTGGGGACTTACAAAACCCATATATATCCCGGCATTTATGCTTGCTGGCTTTGCCCTTGAATGGCTGTTTAAATCTTTAAAATAATTATACTGTGCAAGAATCAAAACACGGCCACGATAAAATTTTTTGCGCTCACGGGAACTACCCGGACAGCTGCCCTATATGCTTGGAAAGATCCGCGGCAGAAGCCGCAATTGAAACACACGCAACCTCGCCTAGGGAATTTAGAATAAACGCGGTAGTGGATGAAATAATATTTCTAGAAAGACAATCGGGCCGGGACATTACAAAAGCAGACCTGTCTTTAGCGGAAACAGTTTCAAATGAAGAAAAACAAAGGACTACTTTTGTGTTTAGGCTGAACAAACAAAAGGCACTGGAATATTTCCAGCAGCCAACATTTTACCACTTCATGAACGAACCCTTTCACAGGCCTCCCCGTTACGAGATAGACAGGGTTTATTGTGATTCAGACAATCCCGACGATATTGCAAATGCCGAAACAATTTACAAATACGTAAACAGCGCCTGGAAAAAAGCATAATCTTAATTAAAAAACACCCCGAGCTGGTCAAGGGGTGTTTTTTGTTTTATCTATTTTTCCAAAAGTTTTTTTAAGCCTTCCAGCACCATTTTCCAATTTTGCTCGCTGTGGGTTTTGGAATCTTCTGTGGGGTTATTGTCTTGAGTAATGGTTACTTTAGTACCCCCTTCGGCAGGCGACAATTCATAACTTACCTTGTTATAATTTTCCGGCTTGTCTTCCTTGCCGGACATACTGGACCAGTAGGTGGAAACAAAAAGTTTTTCCGGCACTACTTTTAAAACCACTCCTTTGTCCTCATATTTTTTCCCTTGCCACTCACCTTTGTAGGTTATTGGACTTCCCTCTTTGAAGTCCGAAACCGCCTCAGTGCCAAACAGGTATTGTTTAATCATATCCGGGTTAGTTAACGCCTCCCAAACTTTGGCCGCCGGCGCGTTTATTGTAATTTCTGCTTTTGCAATGAAGTCTTTTTCCATAAAGCCTAAAGTTAATATTTATGATAATATAACTATATAGACATTACTTTAACTTATCAAGCCAAACAGAACTTTCCGCCATGCTTAAAACCATTTTTTTCGACTGTGATGGAATTGTAGTTAACCGCAAGGAACGCTTCCTCCAAAGATTTTCCCGGGACTTTAACGTACCGGAACAAAAACTTTGGCCGTTTTTTCAAAAAGAATTTATTCTTTGCAAAACAGGCAAGAGTGATTTAAAGGAAGAATTAAAAAAATATTTGCCGGCCTGGGGCTGGAAAAAGTCCGTGGAAGATTTAATGGACTATTGGTTTAAAGGCGAAAGTACTCTAGACCAAACTGCGCTGGACTACATTCAAAGCCTGCGTGCCCAAGGCGTGCGCTGCTACCTTTCCACGAACAACGAAAAATACCGCTCCCTGTATTTGTTGCACAAATTAAAGCTCGGCGAAATGTTTGACGAATTTTTTACCTCCGCCCATGTGGGCCACTTAAAAGTAGAACCTGAGTTTTGGGGAAAAATTTACAAATTTGAAATGGGCAACAAACGCGAAATTTTAGTGGTAGACGACAGTAAAGAAATTATTGAAACCGCAAGAAAGTTTGGTTTTTACGGCCACTACTATACTTCGCTGGAAGACTTAACTTCCGCAATAGACGAACTAATGAAAGTTTAATTTTAAGGTGTACACATAGCTGCTTAAATCGCTTTTTAGGCGGTTTTTTGTTATTATTTCATTATGCAAAAAGAAGGCTTACCTACAATTGAATTAACAAATGAAATACCGAGAAAAGGCATCTCTGAATATTCGCCTAAGTTTACCGATCAAGACGCCAGAGAACTGGACATGGTATTTGCTTCAATTAATGCAATAAACAAAAAAAAGGTAGAACTCTCAGATGCCTGGGATTTACTTTCGCAAATAAAAAAAGCAGAGCCATTACTCGATAAAGCTTTAAAAGCCAACTACCACTATTCAGCAACCCTAGCTTTAATTACAGATTTGGCAGAAATAAATCCGGGAGAAGACGAAGATATGCTCTATAAAGTGGGGGCAAAAAAAATTGGCTTAACGCTTTTAGGACAAAACCTGGAAGTAATAGACAGAGACTTAAGCTCAGGTTATTTTCACCTACAAGATTACTACAGCCTAATTATTTTAATGGAAGACGGTAACGAAGCTAGTAAGCAAAAAGCAAAGGAAATATTTTTAAAACACTTGGGTGTTTTGGAAGATGGCCTTACAGAAAATTCAGACACTTGGCTAGACCATGTACCACTTGCTATTTTTATTTGGGAACATGTAAAATCTCCCGAAACTAAAAAACTCTTCCTCGAAATAAAAGCAAAACTTGAATTACCTATCCCTAAACGGCAGTGGGAAGCTGTGGCAAATATGTATTCAGAAAGCAAGCATGGCAAAGTGGCGGCAAATGTTATTATAGAGTTTGGGCTATTAAAAAGACTAGGCCTAAAATTTGCAGACTTTACTCCTTTTTGGGAATTAAGTAATATAAATGCGCCTAATGAGGCACTTCTCTCAAACATCCAGGCCATAGAAAATCTGGAAGACTCGCAGCCTGGCATTACCAAGTTTTTATACGAAAAATATGGTATAAGAAACTTTGGTAGATACCCCCAGGACATCTTACTTAAACAATTCGAGGAAAGCGGCGGCACTACTAAACCCTACGGAGCAGTTATTTTCCCTGTGCACGATCGCCCGGGCATATTATATGGATACGATGAGGTTCTGGAACAAACTTTTAAAAACTTTAAGGGCGAGTACGCTATGAGAATTGTGGAATGTGGAAATCCGAGAGAACTATTCGAAAGACTGTTTAGATTAAAGCATCGCTATGGGCCTATGGAATTTGCATGGATAAACGCCCACGGCTCAAAAAAAGATTTTGTGTTAGGGCAAGATTACGAAAAAGAGACAGTTAACTCAAAACATTTTAGCCCAAAAAGCAACACTGCCATGCTTAAGGCAATCACACGCTTGAGGAAATGTTTTGTTTCGCACCCTAAAATTTTGGTAATGTCATGCAGAGGTGCTGAGTCAGCAGCTTCACCAGCTGCAAGGATTTCCGAAACCTTAGAAGCAAAAACTTTTGGCATAGCTGCAGATTCTGGTTTTGACGAAGTAAAACCAATAAAAACCAAAGCCGGATTGGACTTTAAAGTTAAAACAGTGGTGCCGGGCGCTTTACGAATTTATGACAAAGGGGTACTACAAAAGTAAATTTTACATAAACATTTGACTTTATGAGCCGCTTGATGGAAAAGGCAGATTGAGTATAATAACCAAAGCTATGGAACGCAATTCTAAAACTATTTTAGCTATAGAAACCAGCTGTGACGAAACTGCCGCGGCTATTTTGTCTGTGACAGATAATGGAAAATGGCCACAAATAAAAACCTTATCGTCCATAGTAAAATCCCAAATAAAACTCCACAGCAAAATGGGCGGCGTTGTTCCTGAAGCCGCGGCCAGAGCCCACGTTAAATGGATCCGCCCCGTTGTGGAAAAAGCCCTACAAGCTACTCCCTACTCACTACAAGCCATAGACTACTTTGCAGTTACCGCAGGACCTGGCTTAATCCCCTCCCTAATTGTTGGAGTAGAATTTGCCAAAGCGCTTTCACTCGCTTCGGGCAAGCCAATAATCCCAGTCAATCACATGGCGGGACATCTTTATTCCCCTATGGGCAAGATTGAAGATTTAGGATTAAAGATTAAAGATATTTTTCCACAAATTGCTCTCATAGTATCAGGAGGCCATACTTTGTTGGTACTAATGAAAGACGAAAAAAACTACAAAGTCCTAGGACAAACTGTAGACGACGCAGCTGGCGAAGCTTTTGACAAAGTCGCAAAATTACTAGGACTCCCCTATCCGGGCGGACCAGAAGTTTCTAAATTAGCAGAAAAAGGCGAACCAGATTTTCAACTGCCACGACCCATGATGAATAGCAAAGATTATAACTTTTCTTTTTCAGGACTCAAAACCGCGGTTCTTTACCGCACCCGCGATTTCCCAAAAACCAAACCCGCTGATTTATGCAAAGCTTTCCAAGAGGCGGCGGTAGACGTTTTAGTAAGCAAAACTTTTAAGGCAGTTAAAGAATTTGAAGCCAAGTCTATATCTTTATCTGGCGGAGTTGCCGCTAACAAAAAACTGCGCGATGAGTTAAATGTTAAATGTCAAAGGTTAAATGTTAAATTCATGGCTCCGCCCATGAATTTATGCACGGACAACGCCGAAATGATAGGCCTAGCCGCGGCCTTTATGCTGTACAACGGCTACAAACCCAAAAGCTATAAAACCATAAAAGCTGATCCAAATTTAAGCCTTTAGATATCCACCCTTCGACTTTGCTCAGGGCCTGCGGCTTGACACAATTTTTACCTTTTACTATATTACCTATATGAATTTCAACGTTAACTCTTTCTCCAAATAAATGATAAAGTCCTCCCTGCAATTCATGATCAGCTTCTCCTCCTCTTGCTCTACTGCTCTCGCAGAGTGAGGTTTTTGATTTTCTAAGATATCAAAACCGCTCTGCTAAGAGCGGTTTTTTGTTTTTCAAAAATTGGGCAAAGGAATCCAATTTTTGGGAAGTAAAATCGTCTAAATCAATTTAGGAGGATGCAAATGAAAACACTCTACGTGATCAATTTAGAGAAAGGCGTTTGGCAAGCTTACAGTACCGGGCCAAACTCTGAAACGCTCATGCCCAGCCTGTCACTGGAAGATGTAAAAAGGACTTGCAGTGAGCATTTCGGCAAAGACCTACTTGCCTGGACCGAAGCAATACCAGGCCTGAAATGGGTAGCCGTAAGGGCCGTCCCCATTGCCGAAGCAGTCGTTGCCTAAGAGACAACGCAAAAGCCCCAAATTCGCTAGTCCGCTATCATGGCGGCAGAACTCCCAGTTCTGCCGCCATCACCTTTTCACCCTTGATACTTTATTCGCGTTCATTTATAATATAGGCAAGCTTATGTTCCGGCTGTCACCGGAATAGCGCCAAAAGAAAATCGAAGTATCGATTAGTAGACTTGGCCGGCATTCAACCGTTACCCGATTAAATTAAGTTAATTTCACGATGGTACCGCCCGCGAGGGCTTGTGAACACCACTTTTGTGGTGTTTTGTTTTATCCTAATCTCTATTCTCTAAGCACTAACTACTCTTTATGCAAGAACTAGAAAAAGCCTACGACCACAGCAAGGTCGAAGAAAAAATTTACAAGCAGTGGGAAGAGTCAGGGTATTTTAATCCGGACAATTTGCCGAACGCGGAAAGCCGGAAGCCTTACACTATAATAATGCCGCCGCCGAATGCCAATGCTCCCCTGCACGTTGGGCATGCTTTGGGTATGACAATAGAAGACATTTTAATTCGCTACAACAGAATGAACGGCAAAAGAGCGCTGTGGCTGCCGGGCACAGACCACGCCGGGTTTGAGACCCAAGTGGTGTTTGAAAAAAAGCTGGACAAAGAAGGTACTAGCCGCTTTAAAATGACGCGCGAAGAATTTTACAAACGCACCTGGGATTTTGTGCAGGAGAACAAACACATTAGTGAACAAGGTATTAAACGCCTAGGAGCTTCTTGCGACTGGAGCCGCAACATTTTCACGCTGGACCCACGGATTGTGGAAATTGTTTACGACACATTCCAAAAAATGTATGCAGATGACCTTATTTACCGCGGCAACAGAATTTGTAACTGGTGCGTTAAACATCAAACGGGATTGGCAGATTTGGAAACCAAATACGAAGAACGAGTTGAGCCGTTTTACTACTTTAAATACGGGCCCTTTACCATTGGCACCAGCAGGCCGGAAACCAAATTTGGGGACAAACACGTGGTTATGCACCCGGCCGATAAACGCTACAGCCAATACAAACACGGCGACCAAATTGAACTGGAATGGATTAACGGTCCCCTAACCGCCACAGTTATTAAAGACGAAGCCGTAGACATGGAATTCGGCAGCGGCGTTATGACCATAACCCCAGCGCACGACGCAGTAGACTACGAAATTGCCCAGCGCCATAATATACCCATTGTTAAAGTTATTGACCAACGCGGAAAACTTTTGCCTATTGCCGAAGAATTCGCTGGCATGAAAATTACAGAGGCCCGAGCAAAAATTGTAGAAAAACTACAGGGCAAAGGCTTAGTGGAAAAAATAGACGAAAACTACAAACACAATGTAAATGTTTGCTACAAATGCGGCCAGGTTGTTGAACCTCAAGTTATTCCGCAGTGGTATATTGCCATGACTAAACCGCTTAAAGATGGTCGACCCAGCTTGCGCGACATGGCAGTGAAGGCTGTACAAAACAAAGAAGTGGAAATTGTTACGGAAAAGTTTGAAAAAATCTTTATGCACTGGATGGAAAACATCCGCGACTGGCCCATTTCCCGGCAAATTTGGTGGGGTATTCCCATTCCCGTAAAATACTGCGCCGATTGCCAAGAAGTGGTTGTTGACACGGCTAATAATATAACAGCTTGTCCAAAATGCTCATCTGCAAACTTAGAAAAAGACCCGGATACTTTTGACACTTGGTTTAGCAGTGGTCAGTGGCCTTATGCAACGCTTTTAGCGCATGACGAAAAAGACTTAAAAACTTATTTTCCAACGCAAGTAATGGAAACCGGCTGGGACATTTTATTCTTTTGGGTAGCCAGAATGGTAATGATGTCCTACTATAAAACCGGCAAGCCGCCGTTTGAAAAAGTTTATTTGCACGGTTTGGTCCGCGACAAAGACAAACAAAAAATGTCCAAAAGCAAAGGCAATGTGGTGGACCCGTTAGGTGTTATAGACACCTACGGTACAGACGCACTGCGCTTTGCACTGATCTTCTCTACAGCAGCGGGCAACGACATCCCCTTGGCAGAAGACAAAATTAAAGGCATGAAGCACTTTGCCAACAAGCTCTGGAACATTGCCAGGTTTATTATGACTAATGTGGAAAAGAGTGATAACAAATGGGAAGCAATAACAGATGCCGACAAAGAAATAATTTCCAAACTTGAAGCCGTTATATCATCTGCCACTAAAAACATGGAAGGCTTGCACCTTCACGAAGCCGCCCAGGACATTTACCAATTCACTTGGCATGACTTGGCAGATATTTATTTAGAGGCCAGTAAAGGACAGCTAAATGATGGGAAATTAAAGGAGAACACCCAAAAAGTCCTGCTCCACAACCTCATAATGGTCTTAAAACTCCTCCACCCCTACATGCCCTTTGTAACCGAACACATTTGGCAACTGTTGAAAGAAAGAAGCCTGACAAAAACAGATTTATTAATGGTCGCCGAGTGGCCTAGGTAATTAATAAAAAAGTTTTTTATGACATTCAAAATACACCAGCGAGGTTTTGGAGAAACAAGTTTAGGCCATTCTCATGCTGAAAGTAGTTTTGACCGGGAATATTCTAATCCGGAATTTTTAAATAAGCTGGCTTTTTTCCAAAACCGCTTATTAGAAAAAGGCGCATCAGATGAAGATGACAAAGATGGCAGCAAGCCCGGATTTATTTACAACACCCCAGCAGAAATTTTAAAAGTTGGCGACAAAAACTACAACCGTTATATGTGTCGCGTAGGATTGATTAATGGAGTCATCCTGGAAATTGGGAATACTCTAAAGCTAGAACGACTACCTTTAAGTTTAGACGACGAATCCACATTGAAACTTTACGCCCAGGAGCTGGAAAAAATTACCAATTTTGACAGTGAGGGAAAAAACCGAAAAAACGGTGGACATTTAAAACTTACCTTTGAGGAAGTACAAAGGGTAAAACAAATAATCCAACTGGTTGCAAAAATCATGGAAGTCGCTTACCAAGACACCGCAAAAGAACACTCAAAACTTATGAAACCAAAATCATTCTCCGCTACTGCTTAAAAAACCACCCCGCCTGGCGGGGTGGTTTTTTTCTGGCTACTGCCTACTCACTACCCATTCGACATGCTCAGGGCAAGCCAGCTACCAGCTATTTCGTTTTCAAAAATGCTTCCAACCCCCTCTTAAGCACATCCATAGCCTTTTTAAGTTCTGTTACGTTTAGAACATAAGCAATGCGGATTTGGTTTTTGCCGCGGCCTGGAGTTATGTAGAAATCCTGCATTGGGGTCACCATTACGGTTTGGTTGTTGTAGCGAAATTCGCCAATCATAAACCTTACGAAATCTTCCGCATCTTTAACAGGAAGACCAACAGCCTGATAAAACGCTCCCATTGCCGGCTTAAATACTGTTGGCATTTTGCTTAAGCCCTCAGCTACCACATTGCGCCTAAGCTTGTATTCTTTGGTAATTTTTGTGGTATAGCCTTTGGAGTTGGAAAGTAATGGGACTGTACCAAGTTGCTCTAATGTACCTGCTGATAATCGCGCTTGAGCGAATTTAAGAACAGAGTTCATTACTTCTTTGTTAAAGCTAACCACGCAGCCTAAGCGAGCGCCTGGCATAGAAAACCTTTTACTAACACTGTCGCAAACAATTATATTTTGCCTGGCAGAAACGTTAGTTAAAAGGCAGGAAGGTTTTTTGCCGTCAAAGCGGATTTCGCGGTAAGTCTCATCGCTTATAATGAACAGATTATGCTTTTTGGCTATCTTGATAATTGTCGCCAGTTCTTTTTCACTCCACAGTTTGCCTGTGGGGTTGTCCGGGTTAATTACCACAATGGCCTTGGTTTTTTTGCTAATGTGCTTGGTAATTTCTTTCTCGTCCGGAAGAGCAAAGTTTTTTTCTATAGGAAGCAATACCGGCACAAGCTTGATTCCGGCAATAACAGAAAAAGATTTATACGAAGCATACAAAGGCTCAAAAACAATTATTTCATCGCCATGGTCTGCCACTGCCTGAAGAGCAAGCATAATAGCTTCGGCGCAGCCAACGGTTGGCAGCATGTTATTTAATTCCACCTTAACCCCAAACTGCTGGTAATATTTTTGCCAGGCCTTCATGTGCGAAATTATTCCGGGGGAAGGGGCATAGCCTAAAGTTTTAGCCGCGTAAGATTTTACTGTTTTAAAAAACTGCGGCGGCGCTTCCAAGTCCGGATCGCCCACGTTTATTTTATAAACCTTGACCCCGTCTTTTTCCGCCTGCTGCATATATGGCAAAAATTTTCTGATTGGGGAAGCAATAACATTCTGAGCTCGCTTGGAAACTTCTAATTTGGGCATTTGATATTTGTTAATATTTAAAAGTATGATGTTGTCATACTTTTTATCTATTTATAGTATATCAAAAAACTCCTCCCCTATCAAAGGGAGGAGTTTTCTTTTTGAAACAGGCTATTCAGCTGTAGGTTCGGCGGACAAAATTGCTTCGTGCCGAACAGTTAAGTTCTCTTTAGCAATTTGGTCTGTAAAACCGGTACCTGCAGGAATAAGCTTACCAATAATAACGTTTTCTTTAAGACCTCTCAAATAGTCGGTCTTGCCGGTAACCGCCGCTTCAATGAGCACGCGGGTGGTTTCCTGGAAACTCGCTGCGGCCAGGAAGCTTTCGGTATTTAAGGAAACTTTGGTAATACCCATAAGCAACTGTTCCGCAGTGGCCGGACGCTTGCCGGATTTAACCAATTCTTCGTTGATGTAGTTAAACTTGGCTTTGTCCACAATTTCGGTAACCACAAATTCGCTGTCACCGCCGTCTTGCATGCGCATTTTGCTAAACATTTGGCGGACAATAACTTCAATGTGTTTATCGTGGATGTTTTGTCCTTGGGAAACGTAAATGTCCTGGACTTCTTTTACAATGTAACGCTGGGCTGCTTCTAAACCTCTGAGCTGCATAATTTGGTTGGGGTTTAAATTGCCTTCTGTCAGCTGCTGTCCTTTGGTCACCAAGTCCCCTTCCTTAACTGCAAGGGAATAAGAAGCCGGGACAACATATTCTTTAATGTCATCACTTTCGTGAATGACCATTAACTTGTTTTTTTCAACCCTAACGTGGCCGGCGGTCTTGGCTTTAACGCTTTCATTTTTGCCGTCTGTGAATAAAGTTTCTCCGGCAACAACTTTACTGCCGTCTTTAAGCACGGAATTGGCGCCGCTTAAATCGTAACTGTCTTTGGCAACGTCGGCTCCCTGGATTCTGACTATATATTCTTTGTTGTTTGGCTTGGCAATATAAACCTGTCCGTCCACTTCGGAAACCGTGGCCTGACCTTTAGGTTCACGGGCTTCAAATAATTCTTCTACGCGGGGAAGTCCCTGGGTAATATCTTTTACGGAAGCAGATCCACCAGTGTGGAAAGTTCTCATGGTCAGCTGAGTTCCAGGCTCACCAATGGCCTGGGCGGCCACAATTCCCACGGCAGCTCCGGATTTGACCATGTCGTTAAAACCCAAGTCGTAACCATAGCACAAGCGGCAAATACCGCGTGACAGTTTGCACTTAAGCACGCTGCGGCATTTTAATTCCGTAAGGCCGGCTTCCACAATAGCCTTTGCCTGTTGGTCGTCTATGCCCTGGTTTTTTTCTATTAGGACATTACCGTCTTTGTCTTTGGCTGTTTCCGCGGACACGCGGCCGAACAAACGGCGGTCAAATGGTTTACCCATTTTCTTGCTGTCTTCCAAAGTAATGTAATCAAATTCTTCCGTACCGCAGTCTTCCGCGTTAATAACAATGTCCTGGGCTACGTCTACTAAACGTCTTGTTAAGTAACCGGCATCGGCAGTTCTTAAAGCGGTGTCGGACATACCTTTTCGGGAACCGTGAGTGGAAATAAAGTATTCCAACACAGCCAGACCTTCTTTAAAGCTGCCTTTAACAGGAAGTTCAATAACGTCTCCGGCCGGGTTTACCACCAAGCCTTTCATACCGGACATTTGGGTAATTTGGGAAAAACTACCACGAGCACCGGAAGATACGAAATAGTTAACCGAACCGTATTCCGTAACTGTGCCGGTAACACTCTTGGCAATTTGTTCAGAAATGTCTGCCCAAATTTCCACCACGCGGTTTTTGCGTTCTTCTTCAGTCAAAAGACCTTCACGGTATTGCTGGTAAGTAGCGTCTACTTCTTTGTCCGCTTCCAAGAACAATGCGTGCTTGCTTTGGGGAACCATTAAGTCATCCATACCCCAGGACAAACCGGACTGCTTCATGTAGTAAAAACCCGTGCGCTTAATTTCGTCGATTAATTCCGCGGTACGTTCGTTGCCCAATGCGCGGTGAGCTTCGCGGACCAAAGCCTGGAGTTTCTTTTTGTCAAAATTTTCATTGCGGAACCCTAGTTCCGGAGGTACAACTTTGTTAAAAATTAAGCGGCCAACACAAGTTTCCACCATTTCGCCATTTTCCAAACGAACTTTAATTTTGGCCTGGATGTGGACATACTTGTTATTGTAAGCCATTATGGCTTCGCCGGGGCTGCTGAAAATTTTTCCTTCGCCCTTAACACCTGGGTGCATACGGGTAATATAGTAACAGCCTACAACTACGTCTTTGTCAGGAGTCATAACCGGGTCGCCACTGGCAGGCTTAAGCAAGTTATGGGCAGAGACCATAATTTCGCGCGCTTCTTTTTGCGCAAGTTCGGTAAGGGGCACGTGTACGGCCATTTGGTCACCGTCAAAGTCAGCGTTAAAAGCGGCACAGACCATGGGGTGAAGCTGAATGGCTTTTCCTTCTATTAATACCGGCTGGAACGCCTGGAAACCTAAGCGGTGCAGGGTTGGAGCGCGGTTAAGTAATACGTAGTGGTCTTTGGTAACTTCTTCCAAGATGTCGTAAACTTCAGTGCGAGCCTGTTCAATAAGGCGGTTAGCGCTTCTTACGTTATGCGCGTATTCGCGGGCAATTAATTTGGAAATAACAAATGGTTTGAATAATTCCAAGGCCATCATTTTCGGCAAACCACACTGGTGTAATTTTAAGTGAGGACCTACGACAATTACGGAACGTCCGGAATAGTCTACGCGTTTACCCAAAAGGTTCTGACGGAAACGACCCTGCTTACCTTTAAGCATGTCTGCCAAGGAACGCAGTTTTCTTTTTTGCCCAGTTGACGCCGTTACTTCTTTACCGTGGCGAATGCTGTTGTCGATAAGCGCGTCCACAGCTTCCTGGAGCATTCTTTTTTCGTTTCTGGTAATAACTTCCGGAGCTTTAATTTCCAAAAGTTTCTTTAAGCGGTTGTTACGGTTAATGACGCGGCGATATAAATCGTTTAAGTCAGATGCGGCAAAACGGCCACCGTCCAACTGCACCATAGGGCGCAAATCCGGAGGAATAACCGGCAGCATGGTAATTAACATCCATTCCGGGCGGAGTCCTGCATTGATTAAAGATTTTATTAATTTAAGGCGCTTTAAAACTTTGCGTTCTGCCTGGCCTTCAAGTTCCGGCAAACTAGTTTGCAAGTCCTGAGCCAGCTGTTCTAAATTAGTTTGTTCTAAAAGTCCTTTTAAAGCTTCGGCGCCAATACCAGCGCTAAACACCGGTCCGTATTTTAAAGACAAGTCGCGGTATTGCAGTTCGCTAATAACCTGCATTTTTCTAATGGCTTTAAGTTCAGAGCGGGCTTGGTCGCGAATGGTTTCCAAAGCTTCCAGTTCTTTGCTCCAGGCGTCTTTGAGTCTAGTAACTTCAGAATCAATTTCCGCGGCAACCAAATCTTTGTCTTTGTTGCCGGCTTTTTGCTGGACTGCGGTTCTGGTCTTGGCAATTAAAGTTTCAAACTTGTCTTCTATTTCTTTTTTCTTAGCCTTAAATTCGCGTTCAATCTGCTCCAAAGTCTGCAGCCTGGATTCTTCATCTACTTCTGTAATAATATAGGAAGCAAAATAAACAACTTTTTCCAATTCCTGCACGCCTAAATCAAGCACCAACCCTAAGCGGGAAGGAACGCCGCGCAAAAACCAAATGTGGCCAACAGGCACAGCCAGTTTAATGTGGCCCATGCGTTCACGGCGCACACTGGATTTTGTAACTTCTACGCCACACTTGTCGCAAACAATCCCCTTGTAGCGAATGCGCTTGTATTTACCACAGTAACATTCCCAGTCTTTAATAGGACCAAAAATTTTCTCGTCAAAAAGACCGTCTTTTTCCGGACGCTGTGTTCTATAGTTAATGGTTTCCGGCTTGGTAACTTCGCCGTGAGACCATTGCATAATGGTTTCCGGGCTGGCCAGTTTAATGCGGACACCTTTGAAATCTTCTGTTTGAGTTAACATAATTGTATATAGTGATTAGTGATAAGTTCTTAGATTGACTATTGCCTTATCGCTATTTACTTTTTTTCTCCTTTTTATACTTTTTCTCTTTCTTTGGCTCATCCTCAAACAGAGAAAGGTCAGGGACAGCGGATGGCATTTGCATGCCGCCCGGCACTACTATTTCCTGTTCCTGCGCCGCAGTAGTTATGCTGCCGTCGGCTCCCAGCAGCTCTACGTCTAATCCTAAACTTTGTAATTCTTTAACTAAAACACGGAAACTTTCCGGAATGTTTGGCTTCTTAATTGGTTCGCCTTTAACAATAGCTTCGTAGGTTTTGCTTCTGCCGACTACGTCGTCGGATTTTATGGTCAACATTTCCTGCAAAGTGTGAGCCGCGCCATAACCTTCCAAAGCCCAGACTTCCATTTCTCCAAAACGTTGTCCACCGAACTGCGCTTTACCACCAAGTGGCTGCTGGGTAATTAAGCTGTACGGACCGGTTGAGCGGGCATGCATTTTGTCGTCTACTAAGTGGTGGAGTTTTAACATGTACATAACACCAACCGTAACTTTTTCGTCAAAAGCCTCGCCGGTTTTTCCGTCGTACAAAACAACTTTACCGTCTTCCGGCACGCCGGCACGATTGAGTTCCGATTTAATTTCGCCTTCTGTGACTCCGTCTAAAACGGGAGTAGCCACATGGTAGCCGAGTTTATAAGCGGCCATACCCAAATGGGTTTCCAAAATTTGTCCCAGGTTCATACGGGACACAACACCAAGCGGGTTTAAGACAATGTCCACGGCGCGGCCGTCTTTCATGAATGGCAAGTCTTCAACTGGAATAATTTTTGAAATAACACCTTTGTTACCGTGGCGTCCGGCCATTTTATCCCCTACCTGGATTTTCCTAAGCACAGCAACAGAAACCTGAATGCTTCGAATAACACCGGAAGGTAATTTGTCCCCGGCCTGCCTGGTAAATTCGCGGATGTTAACAACTTTTCCGTATTCACCGTGAGGAAGCGTAAGGGAAGTGTCTTTTACGTCCCTGGATTTTTCACCAAAAATTACGCGAAGCAGTTTTTCTTCTGCGGTTAAATCGGTCTCACCTTTTGGCGTAATTTTACCGACTAAAATGTCACCGGATTTAATTTGCGCGCCAATGCGGATGACTCCGTTTTCGTCTAAGTCTTTTAACTTTTCTTCACCAACATTAGGAATGTCTCGGGTAACTTGTTCGGGCCCGAGTTTTGTGTCGCGCACGTCTATTTTAAAGTCATCTATATGAATGGAGCTGTAGCGGTCCTGCTGAACTACGCGCTCAGAAACCAAAATAGCATCTTCATAGTTACCACCTTCCCAGGAAAGGAAAGCCACTAAAACGTTTTGTCCCAAAGCCAATTCTCCGTCTTCGGTGGAGGCGCCGTCTGCGAGCAAATCGCCTTTCTTAACTTTTTGGCCTTTGTTTACTCTAGGGATTTGGTTAACAGCCGTGGCTGAGTTGGTACGTAAAAATTTTAATAAGTGATACTCTTTCTTTTTGCCTTTGTCGCCAACAACTACAATCTTGTCGCCGGTTACAGAAACAACTTCCCCGTCTTCTTCGGAAACTACAACCGTGCCGCTGTCGCGCGCGGCTTTGGCTTCCATACCAGTACCCACTAAAGGCGCGTCCGGCTTAATGCAGGACACGGCCTGACGTTGCATGTTGCTGCCCATTAACGCACGGTTAGCATCATCGTGTTCCAAGAATGGAATGAGGGAGGTGGTTACGGAAATAATTTGTTTTGGGGACACGTCTATGCAGTCTATTTCGGAAGTGGCGGCAATACTTGGCACTGTGTGCAGTCTTACAGAAGCACGCTGCTCTATAAAGTAACCTTTTTCGTCAAAGGCAATACCGGCCGCACCAATAATAAGCTCTTCTTCTTCAAAAGCATCCAAATACATTACTTCGGAAAACAGAACACGGGCTTTAACCGGAACTTCCAAAAGTTGTTCGTTCTTGGCAATTTCTTTGGCAGCGGTAGCAGAAATTTCCGCTCCGGCAGCTACAATAACATTACCTTTTTCGTCTTTAATATCGAACGAAGCAATTTCCCCTACCGCGTCTTTGCCGTCGTTCTTGGCGACCTTTTTAACTTTTCGGTAAGGAGTTTCAATAAAACCAAAATCATTTACTCTGGCATAAGTAGCCAAGTGGGCAACCAAACCAATGTTTGGTCCTTCAGGAGTGGTGATTGGGCAAAGCCTGCCGTAATGGCTATGGTGCACGTCACGAACTTCAAACCCAGCGCGTTCACGGCTAAGACCACCAGGGCCCATGGCACTGAGCCTTCTTTTGTGTTCCAGTTCGGCCAAAGGATTTGTTTGGTCCATAAATTGTGACAACTGGGAAGAGGAAAAGAATTCCTGCATAGTGGCCACAATAGGACGGACATGAATAAGCTGAGCCGGAGTTACGCTTTCTAAATCCGCCAAGCTCATTCTGTCTTTGGCAATACGGGCCATACGAGCAAGACCTACGCGGAAGCGAGTTTGGATTAATTCACCCACGGCGCGCACGCGGCGGTTGGCTAAGTGGTCAATGTCGTCCGGAGTTTCTTGGGTGTTGTTTAAACGAATAACTTCTTTAACAACCGCGAGCAAATCTTCCAAAAGAAGCAGTGCGTTGTCGCGGCTTTCGTCTATATGCAAGCGTTGGTTAAATTTGTAGCGGCCAACCGGGGAAAGATCGTATCTTTCTAGGTTAAAGAACATACCACTGATGAGGGATTTAGCGTTGTCTACTGTGGCTAAGTCTCCCGGGCGGATTCTTTTATAAACTTCTTTAAAACCTTCGTCTGCGTTAGTGGAAGCGTCTTTTTCTAAAGTGGATTGAATGTATTTTACGTCCGGGTCTGTGTCTACATCTTTAAAAGCGGCTAAAATGTCTTCGTTAGAAGTTAAACCAAACACGCGGATTAAAGCTGTAATAGGAATTCTGCGTTTGCGGTCTATTTTTACGCCAATAACGCCGCTGCTGTCAGTGTCTAGTTCCAGCCATGCGCCGCGGTTAGGAATAATTTTCGCGCCGTACAAAACTTTTCCGCGGACATTTTCCGAAGTAAAAAATACACCCGGGGATTTTATAAGCTGGTTAACTACAACGCGTTCTACACCGTTGATTATAAAAGTTCCGCGCGGGGTCATTAAAGGAAAATCGCCAAAGTAAACGTCTTGAGTTTTCGTTTTGCCCGTAACTTTGTTAATAAGCTTAGCGCTCACGTACAAAGGAGCTTCAAAAGTGGTGTTGCGTTCGCGGGAAAGGAATTCGTCGTACTTGGTTTTGTCAAAAAAGTAATCGCCAAAGAACAATTCTAAATTCTTGCCAGTAAAGTCTCTAATAGGAGTAACTTCCCCTAAAAGTTCTTTAAGGCCTTTTTCCAAAAACCATTTATAAGAGTCGAGCTGCACCTCTATAAGGTTGGGTAGCAACTTGGTTTCGTGGTCTTTGGTAAAAAACTTGCGGACGATTTTGCGCTCAGGCTTAGCTAAGGCGACGTTTGATGCTTTGGCGGGCATTTATATATCCTTTAATTAGTTGATTAATTGACAAACAAAAATTAAAAATTTTTACAGATGTCATCCCGACCGAGCCCGAGTGCATCCGAGGGCGAGTGGAGGGATCCCTCGACTCCTGCTTCGGATGCACTCAGCAGTCGCTCGGGATGACAACAAAAGAAAGTTGCAGAGACACTAAAAATATACCTTTTATGGCTTAAATAAAAGGTATTATTAAAATTAAGAGTTTATCAGATTTTTTACCATTAAAATAAAAACTGGCGACAAACTAACCCTACCGAAAACTTAATGTTTTCGGTCTAAGGTTTTATTATTTTATCCGATATTTACGCCTAAAGCGGGTGAATCGGAAGCGCACATATCATCCCCAAATCGTGCAATGTGTATACCTAATATAGCACGAATTGGGGGTTTGTCAAGTACTAGAACTTCTTTCAGGTCACGATACTTATCGTATTCTAAAAGAAATGGCCGAAAGCGAAAGTGCGTGCTCTCGGCCTGCTGCAAGTCTCATGCCCCCTCCTTATTTTTTTCCAGGCTTTGGGGGCCGGCCGCGACGGAAATACCGCGTCTCATCCATGCCCACCACTCGATTCACGGGAATCCTTGTCTTGCCCATATGTTGCGACATGACAATAAAGAACCCCCGCTCCTTGGCTACCGCGGCAGTAGTGCGGTGAATGCCGAACCGATTAACCAAGAAATCCAGGCTGGTCTGCATTTCCGAGGTGGTCAGCTCCACCTTTTTCCCCGGGAAAATGCTCGGCATTTTGCGGTCATTGGGAATTCGCAGCTTCCCCCTCATTGCGGGCAAAACTTTGAACCAGCCGCGCTCCTTGGCTACCGCGGCGGTACGACGGGAAATCCCGAACCGCTTTGCCAAAAAATCCGGAAAAGCCTGCCTCTCCTCCTGAGTGAGGTCTACCCTTTCCACCACCAGCTCAGGTTTGAGCTCCGCCGGCGGAACATAACGGTCTGCCGGAATCCTAATACGGCCGCGTGTGTTCACGTCGACCGTAAACCACCCACGCCGCTTGGCTTCCCGGGCGGTTTGACGGGTAAAGCCAAACCGCTTGACCAAAAAATCCACCGAAGCAGACCTCTCATCCAGGGTCAATTTAATCCGCTTAGCGCCAAACGTCGGCACGTGTTGCGGATAAAAATACCCCGTCCTTTTGGCGCGCCAGGCGGTCGCCCTGGAAACATTAAACCCCTTCTTGTCACGAAGATATTGATGCAGCTTGTCGAGCGGCATCGCCATTTCCTTGTTGTTAAGATACGCCCTTGCCGACTCATTAGCCGGTTTGGCCGTACCTTTTTTGCGCCGTTCGTCGGCCTCCCGCTGTTTCTGTTTAGCCTGCGGCCCTTTTTTTCGCGGCACAGTCAAAACCTCTCCTTCTTTTCTCAAATTGCTTTCTTCTTTAAATTATGTACCAGCATCTTAGCCTATCGGATCCGGACAAATGCCGGGAACCGATTCTGCACCTGGTCCAAAAATTGCTCCCTGGACAAAGACTCTCCTTTCTTCTCCTCGCCGGAGAAAAGAAAGAGAAAAAAATCTCCTGAAGCGGCCTCAAAAGCAAAATCCGCTTCCTGCTTACGGATCACCTTTTTGGCCGAATCAAAAACCTCGTAATACATTTCCGGAAACCTGGGGTCACCGGAAACCTCGAATGTCCGCCCTTCCTGGGTTTTCCATTCCAAGTTGTATCCCGAGTCCACCAAAAAGGCGGACACAAATCCAAAAACACTCTTATCCATATTCCTCCTTCTTCCAACCCGCCATCACTGCGGGCTAAAAGAAAAAGGCAAACAAAAAAAGGGCGCAAAATGCGCCCTTGAGAAATATTAAGTTTTAACTACTTAATTTATCACAAACTACTGTTATTGTCAAGGCCAAAATGCGGAACATCTACCAAGCAAGGGCGCTCACAAAGCAGATGTTCCAAACTATAACCTCGACAACTTTCAGACCGCGACATGAGTCGTAATCTGAAAGAAGTGGCCGAAAGCGAAAGTGCGTGCTTTCGGCCAAAACTGAATGCTTCGTTTATTTGCCCCCAGGCGGGGGCAGGTTGATGTAATCCAGCAAGCCCTGAGCTTGCCGACGGGCCACCTCGTCCCGGTAGTCCCGCAAAGCCCAGTGGCCCGGCGGGTACTTCTGCTGGGCCAGCCAACAAAATCTCTCTGTTGGCATCAAAAAAATTTGACCCATCAATTTTTCTGGCCGCCACCACCTCCTGTTGGTGTAGTGGTACGGCACATAGCACCGCACCATTACTACCCCCTCCCTTTTCTGGACAACCTCAAGGATCGCCCCATTGGGGAATCGCGTCGGTCGGCAATCCCCGGGCGCCGTTTTCCCGTCTCCAGCGGGAATAGCCTCAAACTCCACAAGATCCGCCGCCACAACGGCCTTGGGAACTTCAGCCGCCGGCACAAACGGCCGAATGCTGCGATACTGGGAATTAAGTACATGCGTGTCCCGGTCCGCCTCCTCCCGCGGGGCAGGCGGGGGCTCTGACGTTTTTGGTTTTTCGACGACCGCAACTTCTGTCGTCACTTGTTCAACGGCCGCACCTGTGGCCGTTGGTTTGTCCAAGTTCAACCATCTTAACAACCAACTAAACATTTTGTTCACCTTTGTTTTTTTTATTTTTCCTCCACCCAACTGCCGAAATGAAAAGTTTAAAAGCATTAAGGAGCCGCTTGAGGAGAGAGATTTGTACCAAAATTAATTGGCTAAACCATACAGCTCCCCAACTACTCTTAAGCCGTCATTCCGGCAGGTGATTGAAGATAAATAATAAATAAATTTGGGACGAATGACTGTTAACTCACTCGTCCCAAATTTGAGTGCTTAGCGGTTTTATTTAACCGGTCCACCAACCGGGCTTTTTATTTTTTAGGAAGGGCAAAGACCATGTCTTGCCAATCCCCATCTTCCGGAACCTGGCCTTCATCGGTCAGGACATCGAACTTCTCGATGACCCTGACTTCGACCGCGCCTTCTTCCTTAATACCAAAGGCATCGTGGGCCAAACTCGGAGCCATACACAAGTCGTCATGCGAGACGACAAAGTACTTAGCTCCGCAGACGCATTCGTGCGTCTGCCGGTAATCTTCCCAGCCCTCCAGCTTGCGCTGGCAGAACTGGCAAAGAAGTTCTGGTAATTTTTTAATACTTCACCTCCCAATCCAGCTCACAAAAATTTTGTGCGCTAAATTGGAAAGAGGAAAGGTAGGTGTGCAGTCTACCTCTCCCCAATCTTGGTGCATTGTCCCGTTTTGTTTGCCACAACTTCGTGGCTGGCAGGTGGGCATCACCCTGCCATTTACTTCTTGACTCGATGGCCTCCGCCTTGTGGCAGAGACCTATTTTATTAAACTCGTTGACATTACGATCAGTGTACCCGTGCTTTTACGCCTGTGGTGCTTTAAGGTTTCAGGCAACCCTTGCGGGAAGATTTATTTTTTTACCTTTTTTTATTTTCCTTTTTATTAATTTGATGTTTGCAGGTCTGCCCCTGCTTGTCTCGCCATCTGTTGCTAAGACGGTGACAAAATTTCGCGCACCTCGTCTACTACGAGAGGCCGAAGAGGCGGCGGATATCAGTCCACCGTCCTTCGCCCTTGGGGCGAATAACCCCAAGGGTTTCGAGCTGGGCGCTGGCATTTGCCAACGCCTCGTTGGCGGTCTCGATAGCCGCGGCTTTGGCCCAATGGGCCGAGGCCGCAACCTTCTTCTCGGCCGCGCTGGCGAGCGCGGCGCGAGCTCCCGCCTCGAGCTCCTCCGCTTCGCGGGTCAGCCGTTCCGCGCTGGAGCAGAGCTGGGCCGGGTCGGTGCCGACCACGGCCGAGAAATCGAACGTGGCAGAAACTACCGGCGCAGTCTGGTGCAAGCCGGACGGCAATTCCGGCGAAGCCGCGACCATCGCCGGCATCGGATGCCGGACGACGATCTTGTCGCCGTCTTCCACCGGTTCCCCGATGGAAGAAAGCTGGTCGTTGCGGTAAACCACCTCATCCGGCCCCAGATTGAGACCAGCGGCAGACAAAGCCATGAAGACCGTGGGCTCATCCAGTGCAAACTGGACAAGACCGGGTCCGGGGACGCGGCCGACGTGAACGAAGGTTGCGCCCTCAATCCCGCCGTTCCCCTTGATCTTCTTCACGAGGAGGACAATGTCCCCCTCGTTGAGTCCGGTTGTCATGCTCGCGGGTGCACCCTGCACCCGGATATCGTAGCCAGCGCTGTCCAGGCCGGCGGTCATCAACGCGGTAGCGACCGTGCGGTCGCCATTAAGCACAATTTCCGAAATCCGACCGGGGAGCCGGCCGATTCTGACGTTAATGAAACTCCGCATTGTTTTACTCCTGTCTTCGCTGTTTGCCAATGCTCTACAAACTGCGGATGGGTTTTAAATTTAATCCCTTTGGGACCCATATTTTTTAACGTCTACATTCGACGGGCGGCAATGCCGGCCTCTATACTACATTTACTTACTTACCGGACTCAACAACTTCGTTAAGTCCAGAACAATTTTGTCACCCGGCTGGATAACATAGTCCAAATCCGCCGGGAAATTCTTAAGGTCGCCGGTTCGCAGGAAGTCATGCAACCACGGGATTTCATCGCCGTGAATAGAACGATAGCTACAGTTCTGCTGCAAAAACTGGATCAGGTTGCGAAGTGTCATACCAACAATGAAGTCGGCAGTGAACTCAATACCTGAACCAAAATTAACATAGGCCGTTGGCTTTGGTGGTTGGAGACGAAGTTGAATTATCTCGTTACGGCCCGCCAGCCAGCCCATATCAAAACTTCCTGCTGATGGTCAGCATTGGGCGGAGGCCAAAAATGATCTCGTTGTCGAGCTCATCGTCGCCTCCCTGCTCAATGGAAAACCATCGAATCATTTGCCAGACCGCGAGTCCGGAAATCACTTCCGCGGTTGACCCCACCGACACACTTGCGCCGCAAGCGCTAACCTCGGCCTCTTCGTCAGAACACAGAGTCTCCTCGTATGCTTTGATTTGGCCGAGCTTATTCGGGTCCAGGCTATACACCCGGCCCGAGTCCGCACCCATGCGGGTCTCAATTAAGAGTTCGGTCCGGAGCTTGAACTTCAAGGCTCCTTCCCAAATCTCCTTTCTCGAAAACATGGTGTCGGTGAGAAGAAAAACTACTTCACCCAAGCTTTGGGTGCCGTCCACCTTCTCCTGATGGACGGTGATTTTGGTCCCCGTGGCGATCTCGACGATCTCGGCCATGGCCGAGACCTTCGCCAGCTTCGGTTTGGCAGAATCGTGCACGACGTGCATTTCCTGCCAGAACGCTTGGTTCGGAATGTTGTGCTCTTCGACGACGTCGAAGTCCCACACGTGAATGTTCTCCACGCCGAGCTTCGCCAAAGAAAGCACAATACGGGACCCTGTGGCCCCGCAGCCAATTACGTCTACCCGCCGCTGCCCAAAGGCATGCGGCGAAAAGACGCTTAGATGCCGAAGCGGATCAATGGCCATTTTTGCCCGCTTTCTCTAGCCGCCGCTGTGCCCGCTTGGAGAGCGGGACCGCGGAGGCGACCGGTCCGGGAATAATCGTTGATGACCACCGACGTTCCGACCCGAAGGTCGGTTGCGGGTAGGTCTTTTCCCGGACTTTAGTTGCGATTTCCGCCTCCCACCGCTGTCGGCGGCGGGCATCGGCGGCGGGTTCGTAAAGCTCCCACGCGGCGTCGCGGATTACGACGCCAACAGAAGCAAGTACGATGGTCCACTCCATCCGTCCGGACTTATTCAAAATGCCCCGAACGAAAAAATCACCACACGAAGCCGCCAGCTCACGCAATTGGGTCTCGTCCTGCCCCGAAGGGCTGGTCCCCATATTCACGTGACTGTGCCCCCAGAAGCGGATTGAGTTGGCTACTTCCATGCCGTCCGGTCGGGACGACATGAGCTGCATGGCGAACTCCGCCATGCCGTCGGGCGTGATCTCACACGTTGTCGCGTGCGTCTCCTGGTCAAAGAGGAAAACCTCCGTGATCAGAAAATCATTTCCGAGACGCTGGACAGCGCCAAGCCAACCTACCTCTTTGTCGACCGCGTCAACGATGCAGTACATATCTTCGTACGCATCGCGGGTCACGAGAACCCGAGGCAAGCCTCCCGCGAGTTCTACTCGCGAGGAAAATTCATGAGGCGCAAACTTCTTGGCGCCGCCCCACTCACGCCTTAACTTTTCAGCCATTGCTCCTCCAAGACGGTTGTGGCGGCACTAAATTTGCCACCTTTGTTGCGGTTGCGATTTTGACCGGTTGCTCCTTCGCCACCGGCCACTTGTCAATGTGTTTTCCAGCCGTGTCGTCGGTGTTCACCGACTCCACGAACTGGATAGCCACCATGGCTGCGGCCGCAAACTCATAGTTACCTATGAGTTCCGGGAAGATTTCCGCGGCGTTACCCAGACAGGCCTGCCCGTTCGAGTAAATATGTGGTGCCTGCATTCTATTGTTGTACCCGTCAACGGAACGGGTTAAGTTAAACCAGTACGGGATCCCCATATCCGCAACTAGTTCAATCCTGAACGCGCCAATCTCGTGACATATCCCCGTCCGGGGATCCGTACAAAAAAGAACGTCGGTGTAAACTATCACTTTGCCCTCCTTTGCCTCCACCCTACGGACTTTAGGGACCTGCAGGAGTTTATTAAACTCCTGCGCGTATCCTTCGGTCTGCGCTTCGCGCGAGGACTCCATTTGCTCAAGCTTGCGCTCAGCCCCTCGGGTCTCGCGAATCTTTTTCACGAGCTCCACTTGGAGCTTGGCCACGGCTGCGTTACCGTCTTTGATCGCCTTGCGGGTTCCTTCAAGGGTTTTTTCAAATCTCTTCGAGCACTCTTTAACATAGGCCTCAGAGACCATTGCCATTATTGCAAGTTTTTTTTGTGGGTCAGTCTTTGCAACCTCGGGCAACAGACGACTCAGAATCCTCACCACCTCCTCGCCGTCTCTCCGGTCGGGACAATTTGGTAGCCCCCAAATCCGAAGAAAATTACCCTGCGGAATGAAGTCAATCTTCAAGCTCCCTTCCGCCTCAAGGGTCCCTTTTGTGCTCGGCCAATCATCACGACCCAGCACAACAACCAAACGTCCAGCCACTTGCTCCTGCTGCCCCTCCTTATACGTTGGGCGCAGGTACAACAAAGTGTCTGGCAGGCTCTCGTTATTAGAGAGCCATTCTTTTATCTGATCACTAAAGGGAAACCAATACGGACGATCCGCATTTGCACCCCATTTTACCTCAACCATGACAAGCTCCTTTGCCCTTGGCGCATCATCCGGCGCCGCGGGCGGTTTTGATTTTTACAACAAAAACGCTCGGGCGTCTGAAAGATTCTGGGCATTCTCCCGCGGACTCGGACAGGCCGAGCCGCGGAATTGTGTCCCGAGCTCGCCCATCCTCTCCACAGACGCGGAGAGACTTTCTTCCTTGTCCCGTTGCCGCACGGGACCACACGACCATGCCTCGCCTTTCGTTTACGTTCCAGATCATCCGCCTTTCCGTAAACTACTTAACAAAACATACAGACACGGCCTAGGGTAAACCTTCCCATAGCTATCTGTTGCTATAGGTTGGTTGCTGGTTTTCCTACCTTGCGGCAGGCTTCGCCCGGATCCAGAGACCGGGCTAAAACGGAAGTTTCAACATAACACACCTCCTAAAACAAAGTGCCTGGGCGTCTGGAAGTTCACCCCAAATCATGAAGCATCGGATCCTCGGGGTATAGAGCAGTTTCTCCAGGCAGGCGGCCCGGAGATACTATCCCAAGCTCGCTCACCTCCTGGAGGGAGGACTCTTCCTTGCCATGTGTGCAGTTTCAGATAAGCACTTCATTATACTTTTAACTCAGTCCAGGATCATACGCCCTTATCCAAGCCTACTAATATAACTACTAGTCTTACCTTACTCCTGCAGCACATTTAGTTGTCGGCGACGGGTTTTTACCTTCCACTTAGGGACAACTAATACCCTAGGTTTCCGGTTGCTGGTTTTTTGGGCCTCTTCCAGTTACCCCTATTTCCAGGTGGAGTTTTCATTTCCACCCTCCTTTGGCAAGAATTGCTTGCCGGTTGCCTTATCAATACGATCTTCTGCAAAGGCCACAGAAGTTGTCGAGCGAATTTGGGATAGGGTTCACGCTGTACCCCGGCAATTTTATTGCTTGCCCGGCGGGTATTCCACGATATCCGCCTCCTTTTCTGCTGCCATGCGCCAAAAAGATGCATGGCTTGTCGGCAGCTTAAAAAAGCAAAGACATAGCTTTGCTGCTCAACGCTGCCGACAAAATCTAATACGCTTAAGACGAACTTAAGCAAAAATTAAAATCTTATTTGAAAATTTTAAGGTGCTACCTCACTACTCCTGTAGTAGCGAGGGCAGAAATATTTACCACAGGCGATAAAAATTTCCGCACGCACCTATTTCCTAAATTCTATCTTCTAGATTCTATATTCTACTTATAACAATGACTGTTCCCTTCACAACCTTTTGGGTTATGAAGGGTGCACTCATTGCTAGGTCCATAGGTAAGCGGTCAGGGCCGCGGCTTCCTGTAAGCCGAAGCGCTTAACACTGTAACTTACCTACTCTAGCTAAAGTCTACTTTCTCCATGCTGAGCATGGAGCGGGGTTGTTTTAGGGTTTCTAATCCTTACTCCAACCTTTGAGCAAGACAAATGGTTTTAAAAGAATTTTTTACCTGCTCTTTTTAAGCGCAGGCTCTCTCCTCTTTATAGAGAGAGACTTGAAGAAGAAATATGTGGTGTATTCTTCTCCAAATCCCCTTCTACCAAAAAAGCGGCTAACAAGCTATTTCTTTGGGAGAGATAACCAATTAGCCGCTTATTGCGACAAAAAGACTTAATTTACCAGGCTTTTCGGCGCCTATTGCCGACTCTCTCCTCAGAAAGTCATATATATTGTAAAAGGTGCTTTTTGCTGTTTTTATGTTAACTACGCATTGTAGTCTAAATTTGACAAAATGTCAATAATATACTGATGTAATAATATATAAACTCTATATTTCTTTTAAATAAATGGCTTAAATTAATAGTAAAATGTCAGTTTTAACTTGACAAAATTCTAAAAAGGGCGCATAATAAGGGTATATGGATAATAATCAAATACAACAATCCCCTTATATCCCCCTCCTGGAAAAACTAGGCCTCAACAAAAACGAAGCCCAAATCTACGAGCTGCTTTTAAACTTGGGTCCGCAAAGCATGAAGCCAATTTTATTCCACACCAAGTTAAAGCGCGGCAACGCTTACTACCACCTGGACAGCTTAGTAGCCAAAGGATTAGTAGAAAAACAAGACTTGCCAAAAACCACCACCAAATTTATAGCCAAACATCCAGAGCACCTGGAACTTCTTTTAGCTAAACAAAAATCCGCCATTACAACGGCGGAGGAAGAATTGGGCAAAACCTTACCGGGACTTAGAAGTCTTTATCAACTCGCGGCAACCAAACCAACAATTAAATTTTTCGAAGGATTGGACGGAGCACAACAGGTCGTGGAGGATTCTTTAACTTCAGCTACGGAAATTTATTCTTACATAGACAGCGAGGCGCTAAATAAACAATTTCCTGAACTTAACAAAAACTTTACGGAAGCGCGGACAACTAAAGGCATAAAGAAAAAAATTATTATGGTGGACTCCGCTTTTGTGCGGCAGCACGCTAAAACTTTTAACCCCAACGTTACCCAGGTTCGCGTTATACCGGCGCCCGCGGCCTTTTCCACCATAATGTACATTTACGACGGCAAGATTTCTTACATTAGCATGGAAGCCGGAAAAATTGTCAGTATGACCATAGAACACCCTGCAATTTACAAAATGCACAAAACTGTATTTGAAGCACTGTGGCAAAATGCAAAAGCTGTTTAAGCCGCTACTGCAAAAGTAGATTCTTCCTGCTTTGGTTTTTTTAGCTTGTAATAATTTTCCCCCGTTCCTTCATAATTCTCTTCTACCCCATCATCTTGAAAATGTAGATAGCGCTTATAAAATTTATAAAGTTTTTCATTTTTAGACCAAACCTTAGCTGTTATATTTTTTTCTGTCCCGGCCTGTTCCAAAGCCGCAACTACCATACTAACTGCAATAGAGCTGTCTTGGGCGTCAGGACTCAAATTCAAAGATCCAACATAAATAGCATCCTCTCCTTGTGGTTGAGCGTGGAAAAACGACACAATACTTCCTTTGTACTTTAGCACTCTAAAAACCGGCCCTTCTGCTTGTAAAGTTTGCTCAAAACTTCTTAACGTCGCTTCTCTCAACTTTAAAGGATAGCTCTCGTCTCTATTATTTGCAAAAATTTCCAACATCTGTTTTTTATCATCTTCAGAAAGTAATTTAGCTGGGACGATGTCAAACCTAGCGTCTTTAATGTCAGTTATAGAAAGTTTGTTAATTTTAGAAAGTTCTTTAAATAAAGCGGCATAAATCATTACTTCTGTACGAATTCCACTTAAATACATGATTGTGTCTTTGTGTGAAAATGCCTCAGATTCGTCCAGCCCTAAATGCCTTAAAAATCTACTACCTTTTTCCATAATAAATTCTCTTACCCGTTCTTTTAAATCTGGAGAAGCATTTGCGGATTGAGGTAAGTTTTCCCAAAGTGCCATTTCCGCGGTATCAGCTGCGGAAACTATTGCCACATATTTATCTAAAATCATCTGCATTCGTGACTGAGGCAAACTTTCGGCCATGTCTAAAAGCTTGGCGGCGACACCCCCATCATAATCCAAAGACATTAATGAACGAAACCCAGTTAGCCCAAACTTCTTACAATAATCTTTCAGTCTCGCTCTTTCTGACTCCTCAGAGTCAGAATAAAATTTTAAAAACTGCCCTTGTTCCGGAAAAGTTAAATCAGAAAACTTTACTGGAAGATCATTGAAAAAATCGTGTTGTAAAAATTCAAAATATTTTAACTGAAACTCCTCTAATAACTTTGTTCTTTGTTTGCGTTCTTCCGGCTTCTCCTTAGCGTGATGCCCAAACAAAGTAGCGTAGGTAATGTCCAACAATTTAGCTCTAATGCGCTGTTCTTCACTGCCCAATCCCTCCAAATTAAAATATTTCTCAAATTTTCCCTCTTGGGAAAAAATACCAACCTGCCCACCGGAAGTTAAGCGTTGTACATAATAATTAGGATTATTATAGTTTCCCACGTCATAAACTTTATGCAAATAATGTACGCCTTCTTCAGAAACCCCAACTTGTCCAATTTCCAACCTATATAGCAGCCATAATGCGCTTCTTTTTTCAAATGGGTTTCCGCTCTTAACCAAATTTAAGAGCTTGTCCGCCACCAAATTTTGGTCCAATTGCCTAAGAGCCTCCAATATAGGATGAAAATATATTGGGGCATCTGAGCCTTCGAGCTTTATCACTTCTAAAAACATAGGAAGTGATTCCGGCTGTTTGGCTCCCCCTAATTTTTTTATTATAAAAGACTTAGTGCCAACTGCCATATCACCGGCGGATATGCCTGCAATTAAGTCACTGGGCATATTAGATTCCGCAGCCTTGAACTGATAGTCAAACAACTCCTGTGGCGTTTCTTCAAAACTCCCTGTTATATCTTTTCCCTCAGGGTAGTAATAATGTCTGGTATTTTCAAGTACCTGCTGGTCAATCTTATTTAAAATTTGCTTTACCGCGAGCAGGGCTCGATCGTCTGGAAATTTTAAAAAAGCCTCTGTCAATGCCCTATAATAAAACCAACGAACATCAATATCTAAATCAGCTCCTGCATTTATATCATTAGTAATGGCAGCTTGCCCTTCTTTTAAAACAACCTTAGGAATCCTGTCCATCTCCATAACCTTATGCAAATATTTGGATGAGCTGGGATTATTTCCCATTTTCCTTATAATTTCTGTGGCGCAGCGTAAAGTTTCCCAACCGTCCCCTTCTTCAAAATATCTATTGGCAGGTCCAGGCTTCAGTTGAACATCAAATAAACCATCATTTAACTCCTGTAACAAAGTAGTTTGAGTGACAAGAAAATCATTGTCCGGCAAAGATCTAACTAAATCTTCCAGTGCTTTCCAATCCCGTCCTTGAATAAATCTTTTCCCTAATTCCAAAACTTCTGCCTTTGATTCCCGCAGTTCATGCTCTGATTTTGACTCCGGTAAAGTAGTTGGCCCATATTTCTCAATGGGATTAAATTCTGTATTCATAAAATTATTATACCTATAAAAAAGACAAAATGCTATAATGCATTTAACAATGGACAAAGTTATAGAAGTTACAAATCTTAAAAAAACTTACCCCCTGCCAAAAGGCAAAGGGGTTTTTGAGGCAGTTAAGGGAACAAGCTTTAACGTAGAGAAGGGGGAGATATTTGGGATTTTAGGGCCAAATGGAGCTGGAAAGACCACAACACTAGAGATTATAGAGGGATTAAAGCCGCAGACTTCCGGAACTGTGCAAGTTTTAGGGTTCGATAACCTAAAACAGGTTGAAGAAATAAAAAAACGGATTGGCATTCAGCTTCAAAGCAGCCAATACCTGCACCATTTAAGTTTATGGGAACTCTTAGACCTCTTTGCCTCTTTCTATAACCTAAAGGCCGACAAACAAGAACTGCTTGGCTTAGTAAATTTAATAGACAAAGAGCACGAGGAGTTTTCCAACCTCTCCGGCGGGCAAAAACAGCGCTTTACAATTGCCACTTCCCTGGTTAACGAACCGGAAATTTTGTTTTTAGACGAACCCACTACAGGACTGGACCCAAAAGCCCGGAGGGACATGTGGCAGTTAATTAAAAAAATAAATTCCCGCGGCATTACAATTATTATTACCACTCATTACATGGAAGAGGCGGAATACCTTTGCCACCGCGTGGCTATTATGGACCAAGGGCAAATACTGGAAATAGACGAGCCAAAAAAACTAATAGACAGACTTTCCGACACTACGCAGATTTCTTTTTTTACGGACAACCAGGTGGACGAAAAACTTTTTTCTAAAATGCCGGAAATAAAAAAAGTCCACGCTGATTTTCCCAAAGTTATTTTGGAAATTACCAGCTTAGACAAAATTTCCGCCGTTGTTAATTTATTAAAAACCCACAACATTGTTTTTTACGGCTTTACTGTTAAAACAGCAACTCTGGAAGACGTCTACTTGGACTTAACAGGCCGCGCTTACGGGGAAGAGGAGGAAAATGAATAGCTTTTGGCAACTTTTCAAATCCAACTTCAAAATGTTTTACCGGGAAAAAGAAGGCTTTTACTGGACTGTGCTAATGCCTTCCTTTATTTATATTGTGCTTTCAGTTTTACCGGTTGGTAAAATAATAAACACCAATTTAAAATATTCCAATTACGTTTTGCCCGGAATAATTGCCATGACCATTATGCAAGGCGGCATTTATTCCCTGGCTTACTGGATGGTGGACTTAAAAGCCCGGGGAATTATTAAACGCCTTTTGGCCACTCCATTAAAACAATGGCAACTGGCCTTGAGTTTGGTTTGCGCCAGGCTAACTATTGTTATTGCCCAAGTGGTTATCTTAACCCTGTTAGGCGCTTTAGTTTTTAAAGCCCAATTTGTTGGCAATATAATTTCTACGCTGATTCTTGTCCTGTTAGGCGGTTCTATTTTTCTGCTCTGTGGCCTGCTCATTTCCACTTTTGCCAAAAGCTATGACTCTGCCGCGCCTATTACCTCAGCCATTGGCCTGCCATTAACATTTTTAGGAAATATTTTTTACCCTATTGAAACCCTGCCGCACGGCCTGCAAGTTGTGGCGCGCTTCCTACCCATTACCTACCTGGCCGACGGCCTGCGCCAAGCCTATTTATACCCATTTAACTTTGCCACAATTGGTTTTGATATTTTAATTCTCGCCATATGGCTGGCGGTAATGCTGGTTTTGACTTTTTGGTTGTTTAGATTAAAGGAATAATCGATAAATACTAAAAAACGCTGATCTCAAAAGATCAGCGTTTTTATTTACAACAATCAACTAATGATAAATTTATCTTTTACCACAGCTTTTACCGGTACGTTCCAGGCAAACCCCAAAGCTTGGGCGATAGTTACGCCCACGCGCACGCCGGTATAGGAACCAGGGCCTTTGTTAACTACAATCTGTTTTATCTTTAATCCTAAATCCTTAATCTTTAATCCCTTTATAAATTCATCTAGCTTTCCCAAAGTCTCGTTTGATTTGTGCGGATCTATTTTATATGTCCGCTTGATAGTTTTTTTCCCATCAAAAACACCAAAAACCATTTTATTAAAATCCGTTGTGTCTATGTAAAGAGTCATTAGGTGTTAGGTGTTAGTAATTCATGGTTAACCACGGAAACTTCGTCCCACTCTACCCTTTTATTCCCAGGCAAGACCAAGAACTGTTCGCTCCCCTTTCCGGTAATTAGGACTATGTCATTTTTTTGAGCGGTAGATAATGCTTTGGTAATGGCCGATCTTCTGTCTAAGATTATTTCATAGGAAGGTTTGCGGAGCGCGTTGCTTTTTATCCCTTGTTCAATATTTGCCGCAATTTCTTTTGGGTCAGAGTCGTAAATGTCGTCATTGGTAATAATAATATGGTCGGCATAGGCGGCGGAAATTTTACCGAACTCAAAGCGTTTACTGGTGTCTCTGTGTCCGCCTGTGCTGCCAAAAACATGTATTAAACGGTTATGTGGCAGCAAAGCCGCAGCTTCCACGGCGGCTTTAAAACTTTCGGGCTCACAGCCGTAGTCCACAATTATTTTTAAACCTCTATTATTCTGCACTTGTTCCATACGGCCACGAACGCCATGAAAATTCTTTAAAGCTTCAGCAGCTTTAGCTAAGTCTACACCCAAAGAAGCAGCACAGGCCGAGGCAAGTGCGGCATTTTTTACATTAAACTCTCCCAGCATTTCCAAATTAAACTGCTGGCCTTCTAAAATAAACCCTAAGCCCTGACTGGACTTTGTGGTTTCCGCAAAGAAAACTTTTTGCCCGCCTGTTAGCTGAATACCACTAAAAGTTACTCCGAATTTTTTGTCGGCCGGGAAACTAAAAAAGTATCCGGAAGTCTGGTCGTCAAAATTCACACCAATTATTTTTTCCGGAAAAAACTTTTTGCGTTTGCCGCGGGACAAGGATGTAAACAACTTGCCCTTTGCTTCCTGATAATTTCCATAACCGCCATGTGCTTCCAAATGCGCGCGGGACAAATTAGTAAACAAAGCTACGTCAAAATTAATTCCAATGTGACGGTTCTGCTCAAGGCCCTCACTGGTGCATTCTACAATTGCGTATTTGCAACCGCGCGTTACCATAGTTTTAAGCTGTTTTTGCAGCTTAATTTCATTGGGCATGGAAAGCCCGTGCTTATTCATAAACTGGTGTTTGCCGTCAAAAAAATCTACCGTAGTAATGTAGCCGGTTTTTTTACCGGCAAAATTTAAAATATGAGCCAGCATTGCCACAGTGGTAGACTTCCCTGCTGTACCAGTAACACCAATTACTGTTAAATGTTCACTCGGTTGGTCATAATAAATATTAGCATCCCAGGCAACCATGCCGTGATACCAAGGCCTGAAAATTTTTAACCAACTTTTGGGAATAAAACTTTTTATAAGATTAACCATAACAATAACATTATAACTGAAATGGCAAAATAAGAAAAAATATTATATACTTAATAAACATAAAGTCTTTAAAACATAGACTAAAACACCAATATGTTCAACAGAAGAGATATATTTACTAATCCCTTTAAAAAACGTGGGTATCCTAAGCTTGACGACCTAACTGCCCCAGGAGCCGATGAAAAAATTGATCAAGAGTTATTTGGTTCGTCGACTGAGTCAGGGTCTTTTAAGAAGACCTTGGGGGAACTGGGAGAAAAAACTCCAACGCAGCTAGGAAAAGAATTAAATAAGCGTCTTGGAACCAATGATATAGACAAAGTTATTGAGTACAGCACTAAGGACGGAGAAAAGGCAACTAAAGATAGAAATGAAACACGATCTGGTAACGAAAGACAACAAAAAAAAGATTTGATTAAACGCAAAGAACGACTGACTAAGCTGGTGGAAGAAATTAAAAGCTTGGATGTACACCCTTGGACTCCCCTAAATAAAATTCCTGAGCAAATAAAAGATAAAAATAAACCGACATTAAAGCTTTTCCTAGAACGGATAAAAGAAACTTCGAGAGATGACCTATGGATGGAATCAATAAAAAATTTTAGGGAAGACATAGAGGATAGTATTAAAGACATTGATAAGGAATTAAGAAATAATACTAAATAAAAGAACCCCAGAAGGGGTTCTTTTATTTATAAGTCTTGGAGGTAAAATTTTTGATATGTAATAAAGACCTATTAATTCCGCGCAATCCCTTGTAGCCATGATACCACAATTTCTTGTTGCTAATATCGTATGCGCCTGCATAAACCAGTTCCTCTCCCCCAAAACCCATTTTAAACCTAACAAACCCAGGAGTGTCGCCAGAGCTAGTTTCTATTCCCCAGAAATCATAAAGTTTTAATCCTAAATTTTTGGCATCTAAAATTGCCTGCCAGTGTAGCGCGTACGGCGCCATAACTTCCCTATGGTGCGGGCTGCTGCCGCCAAACAAATAAGTCCTTGTTCCCCCAAAGTCTACCATAACCGCGGTTACCAAAAGCTCTTTGTCTTTTAACGCTTTATAAACATAAAGTTTTACATCACCATTTGAATTGTGAAGTGCGAAGAAGTTTAAAAGCTGTTCATAATAACTTCGCGGAAAAGTTTGAAAGCTTTGCCTTCCGGCAGTTTGTACTAACAAATCCAGCGCTTCCTTTAAATACAAACCATATCCGGGAACTACCATTAAATCGCAACTGACTTCTACGTTATGCCTTTGCGCCAACTTAATGTTGTAGCGTGTCTTTGGGTGCATTTCTGCAAGTAACTGCTCCTCAGTCTTGGCTAAATCCAAAACTAAAGTTTTTGTGGGTTGAATGTTGGCGGACTTAGTGAGTACTGGATAGTGAGTAGTGGATAGAAAAGAGGTTTTTGGCTCAAGGCGAATGAATATTGCTTCCGGAAATTTCTGTTTTAATTGGTCTAACAACTGACCACTGCCCACTGCCCACTGCCCACTTACAACCGGTCCATATGGCGCGTATAAATAATACTTCCCAAACGGCAAGGGCATTTTAATTAGCTGGATAGATCCGGCCTGATTCCCACTGTCATCTGAAATCTTAAATCTGCTAACAGTTCGTCCAAGGCGAACCTGCCACTCTCCCCATTCCCAAGCCTGCAAAAAACTACCCGCTTGCTGCGAGGCAACAAAGCGGTTGTATTGTTCTTTATCTGAAGATGTTAATTCAACTAACTTCATTAATTTAATGCTTTCCCAGTATTTTTAACGCTTCCCTAATTTGTTCTTGCTGAGAAAGTTTGCCGTCTAATTTACTTACTACTTCGCGAACTTCCTTCTGGCCATAACCTAAAGCCAACAATGCGTCGAACACGTCATTATTAGATTGCTGATTATCTGTCCCCAAAACCCCAACTTTAGATTTTAACTCAACTATAATTTTTTCCGCCGTTTTTGTTCCCACACCGGCAATTCTTGTAAACGCTCCGGCGTCCTGGTTGGCAATGGCGGACTTTACCGCGTCTACGCGTGCCGCAGATAAAATCGCCAGTGCAACCTTAGGGCCAACTCCGGAAACAGTAATTAACATTTCAAAAAACTGCAGCGTAGAAAAATCCGGCAAGCCAAACAAACTCTGTCCGTCGTCCGAGACTTTATGGTAGGTAAACATGGAAACTTCGTCGCCAATCTTTTTTTCCAAATTCTCAGGCGTTACAAAAACCTTATAACCCATGCCTCCATTTAAAACAATGAGATATGTTAATCCTTTTTCTAAAATTGTTCCTTTTAAATAAGCAATCATATAGGGAAAACGCATCAGTATGTCAGCTAATCAGCGGATCAGCACTACATAACTGGATCCCTCTACTAATTAACTGATCAGCTGATTTACTGATTAGCTTATAATATTTTAACACCAATACCCACCATTGACAAAGCGGCCGGCAAATGCAAAAATGGTCTAACTCCGACAAGCCGGGTCTTTTCTGCCACCTCCGAGGCAGAATATGGTGGTTGCGCGACCACCCAAGCCCGGCTTAACACGCCGGACGGCAAACTAGAGACCTTCCTAAGGTTGTACGAGGAAGAACTCTACAGTCGTCCGGCACCAAAAAGTTTTCCGGTTTCTTGTGGCTCGAGACTCCACAGGATAGCAGGATGGAATGAGGCACATTCTGCAACCGGATTTGGAGCGGGCGCTTGCAAGAGCGTCCGCTCACAAATAATTCAAAGAAGGGATATCAGGCTTGAGGAACGCAGCCTCGCGTTCATCATAACCTGAAAAGCAGTTACTGTACCGAATGGTGCCTGCACACCAATCCGCATAGTATCTGTCCGGAGGTCATACGGAACTGAGACTAGAGATGAGTAATCACTTTCCTGGGTTGGTGAGTGATGAAAAAAATCTTTTGCCCCATTTCGTGAGGATCCCCCACATAATCCTCTGGCCTCCACTGGCTCCTCCATGGCCCTATTGGGCCACTCCTTTTTAGCCATCCTTATGCGAGATGGCCTACGCCGAACGGTTTGATCCACCGTTCGGCACTTTTTTTTGTGCGTCTATGATGTTATGATATAAGTCGTATTCTCTTTATATATTTTATGAGTAAATTTAAATTACAATCTAAATTTAAACCAGCTGGCGACCAACCCGCTGCAATTGCGGGCTTAATTAAGTCTATAGAAGCCGGACGCAGATACCAAACTTTACTTGGCGTTACCGGAAGCGGCAAGACTTTTACTATGGCCAATGTGGTTCAGCATTTTCAAAAACCTACTTTAATCATTAGCCACAACAAAACTTTAGCCGCGCAACTGGCCGCGGAATTCCAGGAATTTTTCCCGGACAATGCCATTCACTATTTTGTTTCCTACTACGACTACTACCAGCCGGAAGCCTATATTCCCCGCACAGACACATACATAGAGAAAGACACGCAAATTAACGAAGAGATAGACAGGCTTCGTAACGCTGCTACCCAGTCGCTACTTTCTAGAAAAGATGTGTTGATTGTAGCCAGTGTTTCCTGCATTTACGGTTTAGGCAATCCGGCCAACTATTTGGAGCTTTCCCTTAAAATAAAAAGGGGAGAAAGCTTTAAACGCGACAAGCTTTTAAGAAGGCTTACAGATTTGCAGTTCCATAGGAACGACCTAGAACTTGAACGCGGAAGCTTCCGAGCCAAAGGAGATGTGTTAGAAATTATCCTGTCTTCCGAAGACACAATAATCCGCATGGATTTTAATGGCGACGAGTTGGAAAAAATAGAACGCCTGGACGCAGTCAGCGGACATAAACTGGAAACCTTAGAAGAATTCACAATTTTCCCTGCCAAGCATTTTGTTGCTCCTGAGGAGCAATTAAAAGAAGCCATGGAAAAAGTACGCGAGGAGCTTGCTGAAAGACTCAAAGAATTTAAAAAAGAAGGGAAGCTTTTAGAAGCCCAGAGACTGGAACAAAGAACCAACTTTGACTTGGAAATGCTCACCAACACCGGCTTTGTTGCGGGTATAGAAAACTATTCCAGGCACTTAGACGGCCGAAATGCCGGCGATCCACCTTCTACGCTAATAGATTATTTCCCGGACGACTTCCTGCTATTTATAGACGAGTCCCACCAGAGCATCCCCCAAATTGGCGCTATGTACGAAGGAGATAAAAGCAGAAAAACAACCTTAGTAGATTACGGCTTTAGACTGCCCAGTGCTTTAGACAATCGCCCATTAAAATTTACAGAATTTGAGAAAAAAATTACCCAAGCCGTGTTTGTTTCGGCCACCCCAGCGGAATTTGAAATAGAAAGAAGCCTGACCCAAAAAGACATTAAATTTATTTCTAAATCCAAGCGCACCGAAGAAGAACAAAGCATTATAGACGCGCGGCCAAAACTAAAGGAGTTAAAACCTCCCACAATTGTAGAACAAATTATTCGACCCACAGGCCTTTTAGACCCAAGCATAGAAATAAAGCCCATTAAAAACCAGGTGGATGATTTAATAGAGCAAATTAAAGAAAGAGTTGGGCAACATCAGCGCGTGTTAGTGGCAACCCTAACCAAACGCATGGCTGAGGAACTTACCGAATACTTAAAAGAAGACGGGGTTAAAGTTCAGTATTTGCATTCTGATGTAGACACATTTGAACGCTTGGAAATATTACGCGATTTACGCCTAGGTATTTACGATGTACTAGTTGGCATTAACCTGCTTAGGGAAGGATTAGATTTACCAGAAGTTTCTTTGGTGGCAATTTTAGATGCCGACAAAGAAGGTTTTTTACGCAGCGAGACTTTCTTTATGCAAATGATGGGCCGCGCCGCCAGGCACCTTAAAGGCCATGTGGTAATGTACGCGGACAAAATTACCGGCTCAATGAAACGAGCGATAGATGAGACAAATAGGCGCAGAAAACTTCAGGAAATTTACAACACCAAACACGGCATAACCCCCCAAAGTATTCAAAAAGCCATAGCCGACTCACGCCTTGCCGGTAGTCATAAAGAAATAGAAGACGAAAAAGAACGCCAGGTAGATTCCTCCAAAATGACTCCGGAAGAATTAAAATTCTACGTAAGCGAGCTAGAAGAACAAATGGACTTAGCCGCCCAAAACCTGGAATTTGAACTCGCTGCCCGCCTCCGCGACAGAATAGAAGAAATAAAAAAGATAAAACATTTGCAAGGAAAGAAATAATTGCTAATTTGGCTTAAATTAAGTAAAATTAGATTACATAAGTTAAAAAGCTTCATAAAAACAAAATGAGAAACAAAATTTTAGTCATTGCGGTATTAGCGATTTTGGCCTTCGTGGTCATAAAAATAAATAATAGCAAACAAAGCGCAACCACCGCTACCCTGAAAATTGGAGCTATTTTGCCAATGACAGGAGGCTACAGCTCTATAGCGGAAGAAGTAAACCGGGGTGCTTTATTGGCCGTGGAAGAAGAAAATACAGCTGGGAAAAAAATCGAGTACATTGTAGAAGACGACCAGTTTAAAGCAACCGACTCTGTAAATGCCGCCAATAAGCTGATATCACGAAACAAAGTAGACGCGGTGTTTACCATGGCCATAGAAGAAATTAAGCCGGTAGCGCCAATATTTAATAAAGCTAAAATACCAATATTAGGAACCTGGGACAGCAATGACTACATGAAGACAGCGGGAGACTATATATTTTCCATTGGCTTTAACACAGAGGCCACTGGTGAAAAAATGGCTGAGTATGGTTTTAACAAACTTGGAGTAAAAAAGGTGGCAGTAATAGAACAAATCGACGCCTGGTCAGAATTGATTTCCGCGGCATTTATAAAAAAATTCCAAGCTTTGGGAGGCGTGGTGGTAATGAATGAAAAAGTTATAGTTACAGAACAAGACTTCAGGACTTTAATTACCAAGGCAAAAAACGCCGGAGCTCAAGGTATTTATTTTCCGGTAAATCCTCCCGGAGGGAGCCGCATTATTACCCAAGCCAAAGAACTTAAATTTAACGGACAACTTTTAAGCGCGGACGGCTTAATTCAAGACGAAATTGATGCGGCCGGGAAAGCTGCGGAAAATGTTTACCAAACAAATATTTTTGCGGACAACGCTACTAATTTGCTAATTAAATATAAAGCCAAGTACGGAACAGAAGCGTCGGCGGCAGAATTTGTCACCTTTGGATACGATGGCATTAAAACCATAGGGGAAGCTCATAGAATATCTTTAAATAAAAGCATTTCTCTTAGAGACGCTCTAACACAGGTAAAAATACAAGGTACAGGCTCTCCAATTAACATGGACGGAAAACAGTATTCGGAAAAAGTAGAAAAAATATTTAAAATCACAAACGGGAAACCGGAATTGGTAAAATAACTTAAAAGCCCTCATTGAGGGCTTTTTTCTACTTGTGTCAACCCCCCTATGTCTTGACACAAGTGCGTATTTTATTTAATATTTTGGTGGTATTATACGATACCGAAAAAACTCTAAGGAGAGACGCGAGTGAGACTAACACTGCTGACTGTAGCAGTTTTTATTTTGTCTTCGGAGATGTTTGCCGAGGATTACCAGATCAACGCCATCTACCAGAGCGGAACGCAACTGGTTAGCACACACCAAAAGCTAACTGGAAACGTTTCCGTCGGAGCCACCTGGCTCCGCTTAGCCGACGAGGGCCATCCCCAGCAGTTTGGGGCAGCAACTCTAGGTTATTCCTGGAAGAACCCTGAAGGGAAAGAAGACCGGGAATGGA
This sequence comes from uncultured Candidatus Saccharibacteria bacterium, assembly GCA_964474825.1. Classification (GTDB taxonomy): domain Bacteria; phylum Patescibacteriota; class Doudnabacteria; order UBA920; family UBA920; genus CAYYWQ01. Next base: position 1,061,737 of record CAYYWQ010000001.1, on the reverse strand, counting down.
GAATTCGGGCCAATGCAGGTCCCTTGTTCTCAGAGAAAGGACTGGTTGGCGCCATGGTGGAAGCGGGTGCCTACGTGGAATTCTTCGACAAAAGCCACCATCCACTCCACGAACTGACCGGTAACTACCGCCATCTCCAATTCCGATCAAGCTCTATAAAGATCGGCAATCCTGGAGCCGAATACGCACGGCACCTGTACCACAACTTCTTTGCCGTAGCTGAAGGCGGCTACCTCGGAATCAACGAAAAATGGGAGGCGGAGGCCGTCGGCGCGGTCCGTTGGGAAGCCCATTTCCACAACAGGTTAAAGTACCGGCTCACGGCCGGTGTCACTCACAGTGTTTATAGATCGCCCTTCGAGCACAAGGAAGAGGAGCACAGCCCTTCCAAGTTCGGCGCCAAGTTCGGCGTCTCGCTCGAGTGGTAGATCGCTTCGGTGGAGGCGGACGTCTAACGTTTCGCCTCCCACCCACCCTTGATTATTTTATTATTTTCTGCTAAACTCTTTTTATCCCAGTAAAAGTTGCTGCAAACTTTACGGGACAAGCGTGTCGCAACAATCTAACTACTAATTACTATCTACTAAATACTATTTATGCCTAATACCAAGTCGGCCGCTAAGGCCATGAGACAAAGCATTCGCCGCCATGTGCGGAATTTAAAGACTAAAGATGTTTTCAAAGAAGCCGTAAAGGAAGTCCGCAAACTTATTGTTGCCGGCAAAAAGAGCGATGCAATGGAAGCCATGAAAAAAGCCATGTCCAGCTTAGACAAAGCCGCCAAGAAAAACGTGATTAAGAAAGGCAAATCTTCCCGCTTAAAATCCAGAATGGCCAAAGCTTTGGCCAAGCTTAAGTAAATTTAAAAACCACCCTGATAAGGGTGGTTTTTTTATTCTATCTTCGTTTCTTAGCTTTACTTTTAGCAGGAGCTTTCTTATTCAAAGCTTTCTTGAGTTCGCCACTAACGTCGTCGTACAAAGCTTTTTTAACTTTGCCCAGACCCTTTAAAACTTTTTGGCCTTCAGCGGCAGTTAACACCCCTTCGCCTTGCAGCTCCTTAACAAGACCCGTAACTTTTTTATGAGCCAGACTAGCTAGCCCATCACTGATACGAAACGCTTTTTCTACTCTTTTGTCCATGGTAATAGTTGGTTAATTGCCTTAATTATAACCCTAATTATTTTTTTGTCTAGACGCTTCGGCTGCGGACTCGGAAGAAAAATAATATAATCAACCCTAAGCCAACATAAAGCCCCCAACCAGGTATGGCAATGTCCCAAACTAACGGATGCGTGCCGCTCTGGTAAATTAAGGCGCCGGCAATAAGTATGGCCGCAAAAAATGTCCCGTAAGTGCTAAAGTGGGAATTGGCATTAAGAAGCTTTTCATATTCCAAAAGTTGGTCGGTATTTATTTCCATACCAAACTTGCCGCGTTCTAAATTGTTAACTATAGTAGCCGTGGAATCCGGCAATTTTTTAAGAAGCTCGTCCAAGGCCAGCGCCGCGCCTTGAGTACGGTCTTTTATTTTTTCCGCTTTAAACCGCTCCATTACAATTTTTTCAACCAGTGGCTTCTCCCACTCTTCTATTTTTAGCCCCGGGTCCAAGTCATGAGCCACGGCGTCCAGTGTCATTATGGATTTACTAAACAAAGTTAAGTCCACAGGCACGGCAATACCGTTTTGAATGGCCGCGTCCACTATTTGGTAAAACAATTTAGTAAACTGCCCCGCTTGGCCCACGCTGGCCCACTGAAGTACAATTTGTGTAATTTCTTTCCGCAGGCCATTAACATTTACCAAATCCCTTACGTCTTTAGTCTGCGCGCGCTCGTCATAGTTCTGCTCAATTTGCACAAGTATTGCCACAATTTTTTCCACGTCACGCTGGAGCAGCGCCAAAAAAGCTCCGGAAGCCAAAGCAGTAAGTTGGCTATCCAAAAGGCCCACCATGCCAAAGTCCAAAAACATTAACTTATTGCCCGGAAGCACAAAAATATTTCCGGGGTGCGGGTCCGCGTGGAAGTAGCCGTAATCAAAATACTGCTTTATGAATGAGTCAGCCAAGCGGTGGGCAATTAGCTTTTTGTTAAGCTTTTTATTATTCAGGTCTTTTACCACATTTCCCAAGGACATTCCTTCCACGTATTCTAAACACAAAACACTGTCGCCGGAATAATCCCAATACACCTTTGGACTGTAAACATTTTTGTCGTCCTTAAAAAAGTTGGCAAAAACCTCGCAATTTGTGGCTTCCTTGCGGTAATCTATTTCATTCACTGTCCAGCGCTGGAACTCTTTTACCACGCCTACAATGCCGCGTTCTTTTGCTCCGGGTATATGTTTTTCAACAAAATGCGCCAGCATTAAAAGCACCGCTATATCCAACTTAATTTGTTCCTTGGCTTTTGGCCGCTGGACTTTAACCGCCACAGTTTCCCCGGTTGTTAAAGCAGCTTTATAAACTTGCCCCAAAGAGGCTGAAGCAAAAGGCACTGTTTCAAAATGTTTAAAAATCTCCCCGGCCGGTTTGCCCAAATTCTTCTGGATAATTTTTTCCGCCTCTTTGTAGGAAAACGGCGGCACTTGCGACTGGAGCTTTGTTAATTCTTCAATATAAGGCTTTGGCAACAAGTCCGTGCGAGTGCTTAAAATTTGCCCGAACTTTACAAATACCGGACCCAATTTTTCCAAAGTTTGGCGAAGCTTTACAGGCAAAATAGATTCATCTACGGTTTTTCCGTGCCTGTCCAGCCTCTGAGCAACTGGAATATTTTTCTTAAGTCCCGCGTTATACAAGAACGCCGAAAACCCCGCCCGAAACAGGACTATCAAAATATAATTAAAACGCTTAATTACTTTAAATTTTTGGTACCAGTTATAGAGGAACATTTTTTGTTTCAACAGATTTTTTGTCCCTTATATAATACCACTAATTTACTCTTTGTTAAAGTTAAAGACAAGTAACAAGCCCTATTTTTTGTTTATAAGATTTACTATCAACTTTACCATTACATCTTTTTGCTGAGGCTTACTCTCTGCAATAAGGAGAGCCAATGCAACTAACGCGGTGTCATTAACCTTACGTTCGCCTTTTTTGTTGAGTAAATAGTTATTTTCTATTAAAAATAATAAAAATAGTAAGCTGGCAATGCGTTTGTTACCGTCCACGAACGGGTGGTCCTTAATACCAAAATAAAATAGGTGCGCGGCCTTTTCTTCCAGGCTTGCATACAATTCTTTACCGCCGTAAGTTTGGTAAATGCTGCCAAGCACAGCTTCAAACTTGCCGCCAACTTCCTGGCCAAACAAACCGCTGGCCTGTTTTTTGTCCATTAAGCGTTTTTTAAACCGCTGAATGGATTTTTGTATTTCTTTATGGTCTAAAGCTTTAGAAGTTTTTTTGCTAACATTAGAAATTTCTAATTTGCCTTCGTCGTATTCCTGAAGGACCGTCCACGTGTTAGCGTAGTCAACAATAATATTCAAAAATTCCTTTTCATACCCCTCAGTCCTCTGTGCCTCTATTACATTCTGAAAAAGCTTAACCGTAGACTGCAGTTCCTTTACCTGGCTATTATGTTCCTGCTTTAATTGGTCCAGCCTGTGCTGGTTAATTGCATAACCTTTAAGCAAAAAATCCTTCAACCTCTGCGTTGCCCAAATACGAAATTGAGTAGCTCTTGCAGAATTAACCCTATAACCCACTGATATTATGGCATCAAGATTGTAAGACTTGGTCTTATATCTTTGCCCTAAGCCACCCATATGTTCCAAAATGGAACTTGTGCTTTTTTCGCTTAACTCAGAGGATTTATAAATATTATTTAAATGTTTTGTGATTGCCGGTCTTTGGGTACTAAAAAGCTTAGCAATCTGATCTTGAGTCATCCAAACTGTCTCCCCATCCATCTGCACCTGTAATTCCGGGCCTTCTGGGGCTTTATAGATAACAATTTCTCCTTTTTTTATTTCTTCTTGCATATAGCTCCTTTTGTTTAAGCCAATATGCATTTTTTGCACATTGGCTTGTTTATGAGGTTTTTCACTATGTTCCATTTTGGAACATACTTTAATCTTTGCGCTTTCCTCTTCCCTCTTCGCTATTCCCTTTTCGCTATATTATTATAGTATACAATCGTTCACCGTTAGTCAAACCCAATAAAATAAGGCAAAAATATATTTTCTGCCTTATTTATCCACTTTAAAATTATTTAAATCTCAAAACTCTTAAGCCCCTCTTTCCTTTCCCCTACTGCATGTGCGGTGATGTCTTCCGGCTTTATACTGCAATGTTCAAAAATTTGTTTTTCTATTTGCCGCAGAGCTTGCTCAAAAGAATCCCTCTCCGGCGTTCCCTCACTGTGGTTTTTATAACGCACCCTTAAATCCGCCAGCCTTTCTTCCAAACTGAACACTCCTTTCGGCCCCACCCGCATGTCGCTGTAAGCGCAAATCTTTTTACCAAAATCATTTGTTGCCTCGTTGTCCACGCCCTGCTCAAACCCCACGCAGTCTACTAATTCTATAATTCTTGCGCTCACCCCCAGCTCCCCCACTATCTTCATGGTTACATTATGACTGCCGCTGCCGTATTTTTGTATGAATTCGTCTTTTACCTGTTGCCAATATTCGAGTCTACCCTGTTCACTTTCTGGAATTAAATATTTACTAGGTTCGTCAAAAGTAAACTTGGCAATATTCCCCATGTCATGTAGCAAACACGCTTTGATTATATTTTCACGATCGATATCAATTTTAAAATTCTCGCAAATAACATCAGCCACTGCCGCAACAGCAAACTGATGCTCAGCCAATTGCGGCATTATTTTATATTTTTTATAAATTTCTAATATTTGCATACTATTTAAACAACGCCAGGCATTCCAAATCTCTATTTTGTTCTGCCTTAGACTTGACTATACAGCTTTGAAATTTAATTGCTTTTTCTGTAAGACGATTTTTAAATTCCGCCAAAGGAATTTGAAAAAAACCTTCTGCTATCATGCTTGTTGGCACGGTCTGGCCTTGTACGTCCATAAAATGTAATGCCACACCACCTGGCGCTAAAGCGTTAAAAGAGTTTTCTAAAACCAACCATTGCGAATCTGCAGGCATAAACTTAAGTAGAATGTGAGAAAAAATTAAATCAAACGACGCGCCGGGAAAAGGTTTGGTGCAGTCGTGCTCAACTACATTTTCCGCGCCAGAAAGATGCTCGGTTGTAATGTCAAAAGTTGTAACCTCTACTTCTTTTTTTAGAAACTTTTTAAAAAGTTGTTTATGGCCAGCAACAAAGCGCTTGTCCGCGCAGCCTAAAACCGCAATCTTTACAGCGTCGGCCGCTGGCTGCCAGTTAATTTCCTCAAAGACCTGTTTTAATTGGGCATCTTTGGCCCTAAGACCAAACTCCACCCAATCTTGGGGCATGTTAATATATTTTTGATGATACTCAGTTAAATCCATAAACTTTATTCAATACTTTTTAATGATTCCAAAGCAGCGCGGGTTTTAGGAAAATCATAAATTTTAAAAGCCACTGTACTTTTAACAAACTTTAGCAAATTATCCTGGTTTATTGCCACGAAACGATAAATGTCGTGTAAAAGATATCGTGGTTTTGGATTGTCCGCAGTGTGACCATATACCATATCGTCTGGACCCATAAAGTCCGGCATAGTAACCCGCGTTTCCTTATTTTCATCTTGCGACAACATCTCTGGCAAATAATTCCAAGTCCGTGTGCCTAATTTTCCGGACACCTTCTCTTTTTCCGCACTTAGTCTTTTAAAATTTTCTACAATATGACTAAGAACACTATCCAAAGCCTCTAGTTTCTGTTTTTTTTCCTTGGTAAAAAACAAGGGGCGGTCTTTAAATATCTTCTCCTGAATTAAGTAACCTACAGTCTGCCCTTTTTCCTCTTCTCCAAACACCAACTGTCCTTTTGGAAAATACTCACCAAAAGCTTCAGCCATTTGGTCAAAATTTCTTTTAAAAATCCTTTTAAAAGTCTCCTCAGAATAATTTTCTGACTCATCTCCTTCTGCCCAAATTATTTTAAATTTTTTGACAACCAAATTTGGATTCTTCACGGACTCAAAAACTTCCGCAGTCGTACCAGAACCAATTTTTTCACCAAGCTCAAAAGGAACTCGGCCTAGATTTTGCCCCTCATTACTCATTTAACCTCTCCATTTCTCCCCAATTATCCCCGACCTTACCTTCTACTTTAATGGGAACAGAGAGTTTAATTGCATTTTCCATTAAAGGTATGAGCTTTTTTGCCCATTCTTCCACTTTATCTTCTTGAACCTCAAACACCAATTCGTCGTGCACCTGCAGTAGCATGCGGATCGGCTGATTCGCTGATTCGCTGATTAGCTTGTGTATATTTATCATCGCCACCTTAATTACATCTGCTGCCAAACTTTGAATTGGAAAATTAACAGCTGCTCTTTCTGCTGCGGCTCGAATAAAGAACTGAGAAGATTTTATTTCCGGAAATTTGCGTATGCGTCCAAGCTCATTTTTTACAAATCCTTCTTCGTTAACTTGAAGTTTAATTTGCTCTATATATTCAGCCACACCTGGGTAAGCCGCAAAATATTTGGTAATAAATTCTTTGGCTTCGGCACGATTAACTTCACCAATGCGGGCCGAAAGTCCAAAAGATGATAAACCGTATAAAATTCCAAAATTAATAGTTTTAGCGTCGCGCCTCATGTCTGGTGTAATTTTGTCTGCGCTCACTCCAAAAATTTCCATTGCAGTTTTACTGTGAATATCCTGGTCATTCTTAAAAACTTCCAGCATGGTTTTGTCCTGCGCTAAGTGTGCCACAATGCGCAGTTCAATTTGAGAATAGTCCAAACTTAAAAGTTTATAACCTTTTTCCGCTACAAAAGCCTGGCGCACTTTACTGCCCATGCCTTCACCGCGTACAGGAATATTTTGTAAATTTGGGTCTATAGAAGAAAGCCTGCCTGTTGCGGCAATAGTTTGGCTATAACTGGTGTGAATACGTCCAGTTTTTTTGTTAACCAATTCAGGCAAAGCGAGCAAATAAGTATTTTGCAGCTTGGAAATTTCCCGGTATTCTAAAATTTTTGGAATAACCGGGTGCTGTCCCAACATTTTTTCCAGCTCTCCCGCGGCAGTACTAAGTCCACTCTTATTCTTCTTGTTAGCAATGGGTTCCAACTTTAGCTTGTCGAACAGCACTTCCTTCATTTGCTTAGGCGAGTTTATATTAAACTCCTCGCCTGTGAGCTTATAAATACTTCTTTCTAGATCTTTAATTTCAATTTCCGCTTCCGAGGAAAGTTTGTTTAAAAACTTAGCATCTACTTTAATGCCCGCCATCTCCATGGCAGATAAAACTTCCAGCAAAGGCATTTCTATTTCGTAAAAAACTTTTTCCAAACCTTCTTTTTTCAGTTGCGGCTCAAACAATTCTTTAAGGCGCAAGGTTATGTCTACGTCTTCACAGCAATACCAGGAAACTTTTTCCGGGTCCACCTTATCCATGGTAATCTGCGTTTTACCTTTGCCAATTAAATCTTCTATTGGCTGCATTTGGTAACCAAATTCGTTAAAAGCCAAAGCGTCCAAGCCGTGCTGGCGAGTGCCCGCGTTTAAAAGGTAGGAGGCTATCATGGTGTCGAAAGAAACAGTGCTCAGTGCTAAGTGCTCAGTGCTCAGGATCTGCAGGTCGTATTTTATGTTGTGGCCGATTTTTTTTATTTCCGGATTTTCTAAAATTTGCTTTAAGTCAGGGGAATTAAACACAATATTGGCCGGAAGATAATAGGCTTGCCCAGGCTCCATAGCCAAACCAACACCAACCAATTTAGCGTCTATAGTATTTAAACTTGTTGTCTCAGTGTCTACAGAAATTTCTTTTGCGGAAGATAATACTTTTAAAATTTGCTCAAGTTTTTCTTCTGTATCTATTAACTTATAATCTTGTGTCCCTATCTTACTTTGTGAAACGACGTCTTCCTCAGAAGCTAATAGCTCTGTGTCGGTCTGACTTGAATCTTGAATCTTAAATCTTGAATCTTGTTTCGGCAGCTTATTTATCAAACTCCTAAACTCCAGTTCCTGAAACAGCTTTACTGTTTGCTGTAAATGCGGCGCGTCAAAATCGTAGGCCGGAACAGTTATGTCTGCCGGTACGTTGCAGTCTATTACGGATAATTTATAAGACATCCTTGCCTGCTCCTCCTGTTCAGTAAGTAAATTCAATATCCGTGGCTTTATCCTATTCTCTACTCTCTTTTCTCTAATCGCTTGATATAAACCGTCCAAAGATTTAAATTCTTTAATTAATTCCTCAGCAGTTTTTTCTCCAATACCTTTTACGCCAGGAATGTTGTCACTGGGGTCGCCGCGGAGGGCTTTATAGTCCACCATTTGCTCAGGCAAAAGGCCGTAACGCTCCCGCACTGCCTTAGCATCATAAATTACCACGTCAGAAATACCCTTCCGCATGGTATACACCTTGATTTTATGATTCACTAATTGCAGCGTATCTAAATCCCCGGTAACAATTAAAACTTCTGCTTCAGGAAAACCTTTGTGAATGCCGCAAGCCAAAGTCCCGAGTAAATCGTCCGCCTCAAAACCCTGCTTTTCAAAAATTGGAATATTTAAACTTCGCACCACTTCTTTTACCCGAGGAATTTGGTTATAAAGTTCCTGGTCGGCCTTAACACGCGTGCCTTTATATTCTTTGTATTGCTCATGCCTAAAAGTCGGGCCTGCTAAATCGAACGTGCAGGCAATATGCGTGGGCTTAATGTCGGCCATGGCTTTTAGCAAAATTAAACTAAAGCCATAAACCGCGTTGGTTTGCTCACCACTTTTAGTATTTAAAACCGGAATAGCATGGTAACCGCGGTGAATTAACGCGTTACCGTCTATTAACATATAGCGGGCAGTTTTGGGAGATGTCATATTCAGTATTATAAACTATTTATGACAATAAAAAAACGCAGGCAACCACTTGGATTGCCTGCACCTCGAGAAAACCGCCGAGAACGGCCCCGACTCTACACGAAAAATGTTTGATGGAGTCGGGCTGGGAGAAGAAACTACCGAACGGTCGGAAGGGCAGGCGCGGCCATCGCCGGATTGAGATTCGGCGCAACAACAAGTGCGCCAAACCCCGGCATAATGCGCGTACCATCATCACGGCGAAGCCTGAACAGGTTGCCGTCCAGAACAACCCTGGACCGGTTGGTCTTCAGGTCGAACTGAATGATGCGGGATCCGATGGAGGGGTCGTAGTCAATGTAGTACAGGTTGCCGTCCGACACCGCAAGTCCATCGGAGTAGGGGTTGTCGTTTATATACCCCGACCCCAAAGTTTTGCGGTCGAACTGCAAGCTGCCGTAGTTGAAGCTTGCCCGAATTATCTGGGCCGGCTTCTGCAACCTGCAAGGCTGGGGCCTGGAGCTAGGTACGCCGCAATTGAGTTCGTTAACGGTCGTGTAGAGCACGGAACCCAACTCCAATGAGACCAACCCTCCCACCCCCTCAGCAACCACCCGGGCCCCTTCCAGCGTGTTGAACCCGGCGAACCCACGCTGCCAAAACAACAGCTTGCGGTCTGGCATCAGACACCAGTAGCCGCCGTTGTCGACAGCTCTGAGGCAATTCTGGGTAGGCTTCGGAAAGCCGGTAATAGGACCTGTCCGGAACGTGGAAAATTCGCCGTCGTAGTACAGGGCGAAAGTGCGGGGTGCGGCATTGGGATACTCGAACGAGATGGTGTTGCCTTCGAGCTGGGTAATGCGGCCGTTCCCCGGGAGATAGTGCTGTCCCTGGAAGACGCCCGTCCAGTAACGGAACAATCGTCCGGTCGCTTCGTAGGCGGCGACCTGTTCGTCATTCGTCAGGGCCAGCCGATAAGAATAGCCGGAGTACCCAACAGAACGGAAACGCGTCCCGTTCTTCTCAATGCAGACTTGATACACTGTCTGCGATTGGATCTCCGTAACATACATTACCGTCCCGTTGCAGCCCTTCGGCTGGGAATCACTGCCCCCGGCTGGCTGGATGTTGTTCTGTGAAAAAACGACTGTGGTGAACGTGAGCCACAGCAAACCGAACTTCAGTAAATTTTTCATCTGGATCCTTTGAACGTGAGATAACAACAACCAAGGAACTTCGCGACTGTTCCCTGGGCGGGATTGGGTACTAAAATAATAGCCAAACCTGCCCAGGGAATATAATTTCTTCCTTGCCCTAAACCGGAAGCTTTCGCTGACTGGTTCAGGGTCCTTAAAAAATCCTCCTAAAGACTTTTAAAGACCAAAAAATGCACAACCCACAATTTTGGATTATGACCCGCAATTATACATTATTTCAATCTAATTGTCAACCCTCCCAATTAAAAAAACCGCCTAAACAAGCGGTTTTTACTTTTTAACTTTACGAACTTTATTACTCTTTTATCCCTCCCCCGCAACCCTAAACACTTCTTCTACATCTGTTAAACCATCTAACGCTTTTAGTAATCCATCTTGCAGCATAGTTATCATTCCCTGCTTTATACCCTCTTCCTTAAACTCCGACATGGAAGATTCTTTCATAACCAACTTTTGGACTGCGTCTGTAACTTCCAAAATTTCGTATATGCCCAAGCGGCCTTTGTAGCCGAGCTTGTGACACTGTTCGCAGCCCGGGCTGTGATAGAATTGCATTTCTTTTGGCAATTCAATTCCTGAAGCCTTGGGTAATTGCTTTAACACATAATTTATTTTTTCCATTACAGTTGGAGCAAGCGCTGTTTTTGTTTTGCAGTCTTGGCATAAGCGGCGCACCAAACGCTGGGCCAACACGGCAGAAAGCGCGGGGCCGATTATAAAAGGTTTTACTCCCATATTTATTAAACGAGGAATGGCACCAGCCGCGTCGTTAGTATGCAAAGTAGAAAGCACCGTGTGTCCGGTAAGAGCGGCCTGAAGCGCCACCTCAGCAGTTTCCTGGTCGCGGATTTCACCAATCATAACTACGTCCGGGTCTTGCCGCAGAATTGCTCTAAGGCCTTTGGCAAAATCAAAATCTGCTGTGTGGTCTATTGGCGTTTGCACTATCCCCTCCAGTTTATATTCCACCGGGTCTTCTAAAGTAATAATTTTTACGCCTGGCTCATTGAGTTCATTTAAAAAAGCATAAAGCGTTGTGGTTTTTCCGCTGCCCGTGGGGCCAGTAGTAATAATTGCGCCGTTAGGCTTGTTTAAAATTCTATGCACCGCGTCCTGATGCTGCTGCCGGAAACCCAAATCTTTCAAATGAAGTTCTACGGCACCAGTCCCTAAAAGTCTCATAACTATTTCCTCGCCGTATGCACTAGGCAACACAGAAACACGGACGTCTATGGGTTTGTCCAAATAGTAAAAAGTAATACGCCCGTCCTGGGGAACGTTCTCCACGTTTAATTTCATTTGCGCCAAAATTTTTATGCGGGTAACTAAAGAGCGCTGCAAGTCTTTGCTAATATGTAAAACGTCTTGCAAGACTCCGTCCACACGGAAGCGAAGTTTAACAAAATGTTCTTCTGGTTCCAAATGAATGTCTGAAGCTTTGTAAAAAAGTCCGCCGCCAAACATTACTTCCATGAGCTCGCTGGCTGTTTTTTTCTTTTGCTCTTCCTCTGCTTGAAGTATTTTTATCTCCTCTACAAAATCCCGGCCTTCACCAACCCTAACGGCTTCCTCATGCGCGGCTTTGGGGCGAAGAACTTTACTGTAAAAACGCATAGCCTGAGCCAGGCTGCGTTTGGAAATCATGTACAAGGTAATCTTGTTGCCCTCTTTTTTAAACTCATTAATTTTTTCCAAAAGAAGCGGGTGGTCCGGATTCGTAACACCCAAACGTAAATCTTTCCCTTCTTTATAGAAAGGCACCGCGCCTATTTCCTTAGCCTCTTCTTCGGTAAACATGCCCAAAATTATTAAATCCACAGGGAAATTATGCAAATCAATATAAGGCAAGCCAAGGGATCCGGCCTTGGCCTGCGTTTCTTCCTCCGCCATTTTGCGGTTAACATCGTCCAGCGCTTCCTGCAGTTGTTTTGGCGTGCTAGCTAAAAAATTCTTACTCATTTTTGTTTCTGGATATTTGATTTGTCTTTAGTAATTATAACATAATTTCGCCAACAAAATACCGGCGTCGTCCCTGGTGGGCGGCGCCGGCTGATAGGAGATTCCATAGGAACCTCGACGAAACTAGGACTTGCGGCTTTTGCGGCCGCGCGGCTTCTTGGCCGCCGCGAGCCGCAGGAACTGAGTTTTGGCATCGGACACTGCCTGGGGCGTGGCGCCGGTGTCCATAATTACGAGCAATAGGTCACGGATGACCTTAGACGAAATTGTGCGGGTTTTCCAGATCGGATTTTTGTCCTCCAACAAACCGTATAAGACAAACCTCCGGTCCGACAAAGTTGTGAGCTGCGACTTCCACAAGTCTACAGCCTGCAGGAGAGACGCAATCTGCGCGTGTGCTTCCACGAGCTGCTGGCCCAGAGCAGAATTGCGCTTCCCGACTTCCAACAATTCGCTTTCATGCCCCCGCTTTATCTCCTGCAACCTCAACAATTCTGCGCGCAGGGCCGACATCTCTGATCCCAGGGTTTCAACCTGGATATCGCGGGCAACCAACTCGCATGCCAACCGGGCCATTACCTTTTCCGCCCCTGACCAATGTATTGCCTTTGCCAGAGTAATTTCAGCTTCCATTCCTTCTCCTCCTTCCTTCTCCGCACTGTACTACTTGCGGATTTGAAAGAAAAAATTTCCAAAGAGCTTAGAAACTTCTTCCTTAAAATCCTTAAACTGAACCCAAAAAAGTTTTGAGCGGCTGTAGGGCAAAAAGCAGTCGCTGTTCAGCTTCTGCCAAACTTAAGTCCTTCCACTCAACTTCAAAAATTTGGTATTGTCCCAGTTCTGTTACTGGTTTGGTTTTAATTTCTAAGGCTTCTGTTATTTTTTCCAGCGGCAATGTGGAATAAATTGCTAACACCAAACGCACGACGCCTTGAACCTGCTCCGCAAAAATCCCTGCTACTTGGTACCCGGACAAATTGTCTAACAATTCTTTTAAGGCAGGCAAAATTTCCTCGCCCGAAGCTTCGGACTTTTCAAAGTCCCCAGCATTTAGGGAAGAATAAACTAAAGATAAATCACCCACTGTTTTTAAACGAGCCAAACATCGGCCCCAAAGTTTCAGTAAGGCCAAAGACTTGGTTTTATAAATATTTTTAATTATTTCCTGTTGCCTGCCGCCAGCGCCAATTAAACGCGAGGCTTTTAAAAATGCCTCCGGCGTAGTTTGGGCCTGCTGGAAACTGCGTGTCTTGGTAATAATTCCTGCCAAGAGACAGGTGGCAATATCTTCGTCTATGAGACCCTGTTCAAACTCTTCCAAAAGCCCGGCTAAAATTTCGCCAATAGAAGTTGCGGCCAGTTCCACCAAATTAACAGCGCCAAAAAGTTCGTTGCCGGCTTTGTGGTCAATATTAATTTTTGGAGTTTGGTAAAACAAATCCGCATGGTCACGAAACAGCGCGCCAAGACTTTCCAAAGACTGGGCTTCTAAAACAACTATTAAATCCAGTGGCAACTTGTCTTCTGTAAAACTCAAGTCTTGCGGAGTAAACGGCTGGTTTTTAGATTTTAAATAAATATGGACTTTGTCGTCCGTGGTGTGGTAGCTTATTTCTTCCAGTTTTTTTATAGTAGCATCTACCGTTACTACAAGGCCGCTGCCACTGCCAATACTAGACTTAATCCCATCGGCTCCGGGCAAAAACCGCAGGTTTTCCGGCAAACTGCCGCTACTGGCCACCACAGCTTCTTTTTGTAATTTACGCAAAAACAACTGCAAAGCCAGGCCGGCAGAAAGACTGTCGGCTGTAAGTTTTTCCGGCAAGGCAATAAGAATTTTCTCGCTCTTACGCAGCTGGTCAAAAATTTGTTGGCGAACGGACATTTCCATACTTCTACTAAATACTAAATTATACTAAAAATACTAACCCTAACATTAAAAACTTTCGTAACTTTGGTGTATTTTATTTAACAAAGAATCAGTACGATTGATTAGTATATCGGATTTTACCATTTCGGTCAATTGATGCTAAAATCCTATTATGATTAAGTCCCAACTCATTAAATTATCCGCAGTAAAAACAACTGCGAAAGAAATTGCCGGGCAACTCAAAGGCGGAGAAGTGTTAGCTTTAGTCGGGCCTTTGGGCAGCGGAAAGACCACTTTTACGCAAAGTTTGGGCAAAGCTTTAAAAATCAGGAACAAAATCACCAGCCCGACGTTTAACTTAATGAATGTCTTCCCGGCCGGGACCAAAAGCAGACCCATGATTGTTTATCACTTAGACCTTTATAGGGCTAAAAATTTTAGAGAAGTAAAAGCTTTAGGAATTACCGAATTATGGGGAAAGCCCAAAACCATAACGGTAATTGAATGGGCGGACAAAGTTAAAAAACATTTACCCAAAAAAACCAGCTTTATTTATTTTGAACATTAGGATCCGAATGAAAAAACTATTACTATTTTTTTTACTAATTATCAGCTCACTGGTAATTGCCCCAGCCTCCCACGCGCAAGTCCAGCCGCGGGGTTTTGACTATGACAACAAGCCGCTTACTTTAACAGTGGACGACAAAACTTTTACTGTGGATGCCGACACAGTTACTGGCTGGCAGGGTTTAAATGCCTGGCCCAAATTTTCCCCGCTGCAGGAATCACCAAACTCCCTGCCTCTGCAAATCGGCTCCTGGCTGGGACTGCCCTCAAGCCCCGAGCCCCAGGCATTCCAAATTTACCATTTCTCACCCGACAAAATCTATTCATATTTGCAAACAACCATTGCCAGCACCACCAACCAAACCATGGTTGAGCCCGAGCTTATTATAGAGAACGGACGCGTCACCAAATTCACACCGCCGCAAACCGGCCTAAGCCTGAATGTTTATGCTAGCACTTTTAATGTTTTAAATGCTTTGGAGGCTCGCCAAACCAAAGCCGAACTTGCGGTAAACGAAGTCAGGCCAACCAAAAATTTGGCTGACACAAATAACTTAGGGATCACCGAACTGGTGGCTCAGGGGGTTTCCGGGTTTGCGGGCAGCCCCAACAACCGCCGCCACAACATTGCCGTGGGCGTGGAAAAAATGAAAGGGATAATCGTGCCCCAAGGCGGAACCTTTAGCTTTAACGACAACCTGGGCGATGTGGACGGCGAACATGGCTTCCTGCCCGAGCTAGTAATAAAAAAAACCGGTACTGTGCCGGAATTTGGCGGCGGCCTTTGTCAGGTTTCTTCCACTACATTCCGTGCGGCCATGGCTGCAGGACTTCCAATTACAGAACGCCGCAACCACGCTTATGCGGTACAGTATTACGCGCCCCAAGGCACAGACGCCACCATTTACCCAGGCATTGTGGATTTAAAATTTACAAACAATACTCCTGCCGCAATTTTAATTTGGCCGTACCTAAAAGACAAGAACACTCTAATATTTGATTTTTACGGCACTAAAGACAGCCGTCAGGTCACCTTAGAAAAACCCGTAGTTTACGACCGCCAAACAGACGGCTCCATGAAGGCCACCTGGACGCGAGAAGTTACCAACAACGGCCAAACTAAAACAGATGTTTTTAAATCTGTCTACCAATCCCCAGCGCTTTACCACAAAACCGAAAGCTTTGTCAGCGCCACCGGCACGCCAAGCAGCGGATTACAAATTCCAAAAACAAATTAAAACTAAAAATCCCTCTCGCCATGACGAGAGGGATTTTTTTATTCCTTTTAAAACCCTTTTAAAGGGTGACTTTGAATAATGTCATCCACTTCCCGTATACCATCGGCATCCGCAAAATTATAACGGGCGGGCAAGGCAAAAACATATCTGGTGTTTCGACCCAGTTCGCTGGGCAACATAGGCGCTGCTGTACTGTATAAAATCTTTTCACTTTGGATATCGCTCCATTGTTGAATGGTAAAAATAAGGACTGGAATATCCTGGTAGGGTTTTTGCACGGTCCAGTTAGGGTTGCGAATAACTAAGGCAGGACCTTTGGCAACGATCTTTTGCGAATCGTTGACGTCGTGAGCCTGCCAACTCCAGCCGCCGCTGGTCTGTGTAAAAATCGAATACCCTTGCCAGCTTGCCGGCAAAGAAAAAGTAAAACCATACTGAGTATTCTTGTATTCTACTGCTTGCGGCCCAAACATAAAACCTGCGAGCACCTGTTCAAATATTTCCGGGGGAGTGCTTATTTCATAATATAAGTTGCCTTTTTTTACAACCAAAACATTAACCGGCTTGCCCGTAACTCCGCTTTCACCGGTAAGTTTTTTGCCTTCAACGCCTTGAAAAACATACGCCTCGGAATTAGCAATTCCATATGTGTCTAAAATTTTTGCTTCGGGGTCTTCTGTTTCCACAAAAACAGACATTCTTGCTGTGTCGGGATTGGCCGGGTCTCCAATATTCGCCCCTGCTTCAGTATTACTAATAACACCCCAGGCCGCCGGATACTTTACCTCAAACCCATACTTAGCATTTGTATAAGTTTTCCAATTTGAAGCGGTGTCAGACGGGGTTGGGGCCGGAGGATTAACCACAGGCTTTGAGCTGTTGCATGCGGCTGCCAAAAGCAAAACCGTAGCAAATATAAATAGTTTTTTCATATCAAAAACTTAATAATCTGGTCTTTAGTATGTGCCGTTTTCGGCCACCTGTCAACGCGCAGAAAAATATAGTATTATAGTAATATGATACAGTCTAACAAAGAAGAAAGTGATATAGCGGCTCCGCTGGACGCAGCCGTTGTGGACGAAGACGAAAAGGGCCTGGACCAAAATTTACGGCCGGCTGTTTTGGGTGAATATGTGGGTCAGGAATCAGTGAAAAAAAACCTTGGGATTATTATGGAAGCTTCCAAACAGCGCGGGGAAATTTTAGAGCACTTAATGTTCTACGGCCCGCCGGGCTTAGGCAAAACCACCCTGTCTTTTATTATTGCCAAGGAAATGGGAGTTAATATTCGCGTTACTTCGGGTCCTGCCATTGAACGCGCCGGGGACCTGGCGTCTCTCCTTACCAATTTAAACCAGGGTGATGTGTTATTTATAGACGAAATTCACCGCTTAAACAAAGTTGTGGAAGAAGTTTTATATCCTGCCATGGAAGATTTCGCGCTGGATATTATTTTAGGTAAAGGCCCAGGCGCCCGAAGCATTAGAATGGACTTACCAAAATTTACTTTAATTGGCGCAACCACAAGAATGGGACTTATTTCCTCCCCGCTACGCGACCGCTTTGGCGCTACATATAGGCTGGAATATTACACGGCGGAGGAGTTGGAAAAAATTATTGTGCGCTCTGCTAAAATTCTTAACGCCAAAATTGACCACGAAGGCGCGGCCCTTCTTTCTGTCCGCAGCCGCTTTACTCCGCGCATTGCTAACCGCCTTCTTAAGCGCACAAGGGACTTTGCCCAGGTCCACGACCATGATACAATTAACAAAGAAGTTGTGGCCAAAGCCTTGGAATTAATGGAGGTGGACGAGCTTGGCTTGGACAAAAACGATCGCAGAATTTTGGAAACTTTGATTCATAAGTTTAACGGGCAGCCGGTGGGCCTTACCACTCTTGCCGCGGCCACAGGCGAAGAAGAAGACACTATCACAGACGTTCACGAACCGTTTTTAATCCGCTTAGGATTAATTACTAAAACCCCCAAAGGCAGACAAGCAACAGAAGCAGGCTATAAACATCTCGGAGCCTCTATGCCCGCGTCTATCCAACAAAAGTTAATTTGATTTTATGAATCTTTCGGAACCCTTAAACCTGCTTATTGCTTCCATATACTATATTATTGTTGGCATCCTGAGCCTGTTTTCTATTTTTGGCGTTTACGTCCTTATTCGCTACGGCAAATCCACTTTACTCTCTTTTAGCATTAGCGTGTTCTACGCTTTTATTTTTTTGTCCATTCTTGGCACATCCTACCAAACATTGCAGTCTATTTTGCAGTAACTTTTACCACTTTTGTCCGTTATAATTTATGCCTTCATTTCACAAACTTTTTCCCAGCCAGCTAGAAGAAGAAACCATTTATTTGGTGGTGCGCGAGCATTGGTTTCATTTTTTCCTAAAAATTTTGGTTTGGATTTTTTTTACCGCGGCCCTGTTGTTGTTTAACCATTACATGCCCCGCTACGCCCCGGACTTGTTTGTGGACAGCGCCGGCGACATAACACATTTATTCACCCAGGTTTATACGATGTTCCTTTCCTTAAGTTTGTTTTTAATTTTTGTTTTCTATTATTTAAACATTCAAATTATTACCAATATCCGCATTGTGGACATTGACCAGGTCGGACTGTTTAACCACACCATTTCCGAACTACACATAGACAAAATAGAAGATGTCACCAGCGAAACCACGGGAATTTTTGGAACAATTTTTAACTACGGCGATGTTTTTGTGCAAACCGCGGGTAAGGTGGAACGCTTTGAATTTTCTGACGTCCCTAACCCCGCGGAAATAGAAAGAGTTATACTGGATCTTTACGAAAAAAATTCCAACTTTGCTAAAGAAGGAAGGGAGAATGAAAAAATATGAAAACCGTAGCGATTTCCGGAGGGTTTGACCCAATCCATGTTGGCCACGTAGAAATGATGCAGGAAGCCAAACAACTCGGCGACAAATTAGTTGTAATTATAAACAACGACAACTGGCTGAACAAGAAAAAAGGCTTTGTCTTTATGAACCAGGACGAGCGAAAAGCCATTGTGGAGGCAATCCGCTACGTAGACGAGGTTGTAATTACAGGCCACCAGGAAAACCCTACCGACATGTCAGTCTGCGCGGAACTGGAAACCCTAAAGCCCGACATTTTCGCCAACGGCGGGGACCGTGACAAAAAAGATGCCGACACCACAACATCTTCCTTAAACCCCGAGCAAGCCCTCTGCCAAAAACTGGGAATAGAATTAGTTTTCAATGTTGGTAAAAGCGGTAAAATACAAAGCTCGAGCGAGCTGGTAAAAAAAGCTAAAGAAAAAATATAAAAAAACACCCCTGACTAGGGGTGTTTTTTTATATTTCCATATGTATCCCAAACACCACAGATTTTCCTATGAGTTTGTTTATTTCGTAAACTATTCTTTCTACAATCATTCTTATTTCATAAGCCAACTCTTTGGACAAACAGGCGACTACTAAAATTCCGTTTTTTAAATCTATTGCCTTTGTTTGGTCTTTAGCTTGGTTAATGAATTTTCCTGCAGCTTCGTTCCAGTGTTTTATGGCCTGGTGTTTATAGAACGCGGCTTCTAATTTGTATTGTTTTAGTTTGTTTGGCAGAACTTTTTGGATTGATGTAAAACCCTGTTTTGGTTTTGGCGACATAATTTTTATTTATAGATAGTTAGAATTTAAACACTGAGTCAAGTTCGAGGCATTTTCTGAGGATGCTTGGAGACGTAATTTACTTACGGTGACAAACACCGGAAGAAAATAACGAAGAAATTGGCCAGAGCCGCCTAAAGGGACTGGCTCCGCCAGCCCAAAAGGCGGCGGTGTGTAAATTCTACTTTGCCTCTTCTTCTACTGCAGGTGTTAAGGTAATGTGCTGGGCAGGCATTTCCAGCGGGTGAGTGGTGGTAATAAAGGTTTGAAATTTTCCTTGTAAATATTTGAGCAGGAACGTTCTCCGGGTATCATCTAATTCGCTCAGCACGTCATCTAGTAGCAAAATCGGCTTTTCTCCGTCTTTACTTAAATATTCCAGTTCTAAAATTTTTAAGGACAAAATTTGGCTGCGTAACTCACCCCGGGAGGAAAACGGGGACAAATACAAGCCTTCGCTTTTTAAAAAGAAGTCGTCCCGATGAGGTCCAGCCAAACACATACCAACCAGCTGTTCTTTTTGACCTACGGCCGCAAGTTTTAATCGGAAGTTTTCTGCCAATTCCTCAAAACTGTCACCCGGCAGGCTCTCCAAAGCCACTTCAACAGGGCGGTGGAACCCGGAAATGCTGGAATAAATTTCTGCAATACTATTATTCAAAAAATTTACAAATTTTTTCCTCTCGTACATTATTAGACTGCCAAAACTAACCAATTGTTCGTTCCATGACTCAAGCTCTTCTCGGTTCCCACGTCCTTGTTTTATATCTTGAAGCAACTTGTTTTTCTGGAATAAAACTTTTTTATAGTTTACAAGTGCGTCCAGGTAATCTATCCTCTTTTGGGACAAAACCATGTTTAAATATTTTCTCCTGGCTTCTGGAGTCTTACTAAACATATCCACGTCAGTAGGGTCAAAAATTACCACACTAATAAAACCCTGTGCTTCCCTTCTTTTCTTTTTTACTCCGTCCAGTAAAAAATTGGCGTAAATCTTTTCACGTCGTTCCAAAAAAACCTCAAAACTGAAAGTTTGATCGCCTTTTTCCACCAGCATTTTTAGTTCCAAATTAGAACTGTCTTTTAAGAAAATAAATTCGGTGTCGTCCCTAAAAGACTTAAACAACGAGGCAAAATACACCGACTCTAGCAGGTTAGTCTTACCAACAGCGTTGGGGCCGGTTAACACCACCACATCACTATTTATATCTATGTCTAAACTTGGATAGTTGCGAAAGTTTTTTATTACTATGCTTTTTATTCTCATATTATGATTTAATAGGCATTACTAAATATAAATAATCGCTTTGGCTTTCGGGCAAAATCAAACTCGGGGAACTGTCGTCAATGATTTTCATTATAACATTTTCAGAACTTATACTGTTTAAACAGTCAATAATATAATGGTAATTTAGCATTACCATGCCGGATTTTCCCTCAACTGTAGCCGCTATATCCACCTCGCTTTTTCCCAAGTCCTGCGATTCCGTACTGAGCTTAAGGGAATTATCTCCGTATTCAAATTTTACGCTATTACTTGTTTGACTAAAAATACTACTGGCTTTTAAGGCACTAAGAAGTTCCGGCTTTTTCACTGTTACTTGAGTAGGAAATTCCGTGGGAATAATTTGTTTATAGTCCGGATACTGTCCATCCACTAGACGGCTAATAATTTCCGTGTTATTAAACTTAAAAGCAATCTGGCTGGTTGTAAATTTAACTTCTATATTACCCTTTTGTCCGCCAATAACCCTAGAGATTTCTAAAATGGTTTTATGCGGCACAATAATCTGCTGGTCGCCGCTGTCGTTTTTAGGTAAAACCAATTTTCTTTCGGCTAAACGGTAACGATCAGTAGCTGCTATGGTTAAATTCTTGCCTTCAAAAGAAAGTAATACCCCAGAAATCTCCGGCTGGGTCTGGTTTGTGGAAACCGCAAACACCACTTGATCCAGCGCCTGCTTTAACTCCTGCGCATCCAGCTCCAAAGTGTTGTTGTTTTCCAAAACCGGGATCAAAGGAAATTCTTCGGCCGGCAAGGTTTTAATTTGGGTATGGTAATTTTCGGTCTCCACCTTCATTTGCCCGTTTTCAGTTTTAAGCTCAATGTTTTGGTTTGGAAAACTACCAATCAACTCTGTTATGGTTTTACAAAGTATGGTAATTTCCCCTTCCTCTTCTATTTTACAGCGAATATAGGTAGTGATCCCAATTTCCAGGTTTGTTGAGGAAAGCTTTAATAAACCATTTTCAGATTTTATTAAAATATTATTTAAGATAGGTAAACTGTTGCTAGATGAAATAATCCTTCCAACAGTCAGTAACCCGTTCTTTAAATTTTCTTGGGTACAAATTATTTTCATGTTACTTAGTATTTAAATATAAAGTATAAATAGATAGTAATAATAAGTCTTGTGGATTTGGGGATAAGCCTTGCTTAAGTAATAAATAATGGTACTTGGTGTGAAATTAGCTGTTGATAATAAACCGGAAACCTTTTTAAATATCACCTGGAATATTTTTTATACCCAACTTGTAAAGTTATTAACAGTTATGTGAACAGCTTATCCAGTATTAAATCCATCTCTTGTTTGAATTGGTCCTTCTCTATCACCAGCTTTTCCACTTTTTCTACAGCGTGCATAACTGTGGTGTGGTCGCGGCCCCCAAAAAAATCACCAATGGAAGGGAAAGAGTTTTCCAGTTGTTTGCGAATTAAGTACATGGCAATCTGGCGAGGCTTAACAAATTCTTTCTTTCGCGACTGTTTTATAAGGTCTTCAGTGGTAATATTGTAAAATTCCGCAACAGATTCAGCTATTTTCTTTGCCGAGGTAATCTTCTTTTTAGTGCCTATAATGCTGGCTAAAATGCTTTTAGCCTGGTCAAGTACCAGCCCGCGGTTTTCCATTTGCTGGTAGACCGCTAAACGGTTTAAGGCACCTTCCAGTTCGCGCACGTTGTTCTGAATATTCTCCGCAATGTAAAATAAAATATCTTCGGAAATCTGGGTGCCGCGTTTTTCCATTTTGGTGCGGAGTATGGCCATGCGGGTTTCCAGGTCCGGCGCCTGAATGTCTGCCACCATCCCCCATTCAAAGCGGGAGACTAGTCTTTGCTCAATAGCGGGGATATCTTTTGGCAAACGGTCTGAAGTAATTAAGATTTGTTTGCCTTTATCACGCAGTTCGTTAAAGGTGTGAAAGAATTCTTCCTGGGTACCTTCTTTGCCGGCAATAAACTGGATGTCGTCTATCATTAAAATATCCAAATGGCGATAACTCTTCTTAAAATCTTCCATTCGGTTCTGTTTTATGGCGTCTACGTAGTCATTTGTGAATTTTTCGGAAGTTACATACATGGCTTTGGCCTGGGGGTTGGTTTGGAGCAGTCTGTGGCCAACAGCCTGCATTAAATGGGTTTTACCCAAACCCACACCTCCATAAATAAATAGCGGATTATACTGTGTTCCGGGCGTTTTGGCCACGGAAATGGAAGCCGCGTGGGCTAATTCGTTATTTTTGCCAATAATGAACGTTTCAAAAGTGTATTTGGGGTTTAAGCCGGAAAACCCAGAGCCCCCTGCTTCTTTGTGGTGATGCGTGGTCCCCTCGTTTTTGCTGGTGGTCTTAGCCGGCGCTGCAGCTTGCGGGGTGTTGCCTAATTGGTAGCGGATTTCTTTAATTTCAGGGGAAATAGTTTTTAAGGATTTTAGCATTTCCTGGTGATATTTTCCGGAAATCCAATTTTTGTGGAAATCACTGGGAACACCAACAATGATATAGTCCGCCCCATGCTCAATAATGCCTGTTCCTTTAAACCAGGTGTTAAAACTCCCTTTGCTAAGGGATACTTCCATGCTTCCTAAAATTGCTTGCCAGAGTTGTTGGTTATTCATAATGTCCTTTAGGGATTTTCGGTATTATTATTTCTGTTTCTTAGGGTTTAGGTGTTAGATTTCAAATATTTTTTAGTTGTGTATTTCATTGTAACAGGGAGTTATCAACATGTAAACAAGGCAAAACAGGCCTTAAATAAAAGGGAAAATGCAAAGTCTGTTAACATCCTGTGGACAAGATGTGTCCAATTATTTTTTTGAGTTTTAGTCTTTTTGCCAATTGACTGCAAGAGGTTTTTTCTGTATAATTATTTAAGATTTATTAGCCGCGGATGCAGCCGCGAGGAAGATAATTAACTTTATTATGAAAAGAACTTACCAACCCAAAAGCAAAAGGCGCAAAGTCAGGCATGGCTTTTTAAAGCGCATGCAAACCAAGACTGGCCGCAATGTTTTGGCTCGCCGCAGGGCAAAAGGCCGCAAGAAACTGACGGTTTAATTTAAGGTTTATGTTTAAAAAAGAGCATCGCTTGGGCAAGACAACAGCAGTACAGCGTGTGTTTGCGCGAGGGAGGGCTTTTTTTAACCCATTGTTTACAGTAAAATTTTTGGCTATAACTAACGAGCCTTCCCGGTTCACGGTTGTGGTTTCCACTAAAGTTTCCAAAAGCGCTGTTAAAAGAAACAGGCTTAAGCGCTTAATTCGGGAATTTATTCGCTTAAATATAAAGAGTTTTCGCACAGGCGATTACGCGATTGTTATAAAACCGGCAGCCGCGGCCAAGGAAAGTAAAGAACTCGTAAAAAAATTTGAAGAGCTGTGCAGGTCCGGCAAGCTTCTGACATAAAAAATGAAAAAAATTTTTCAAAACTTTATAAGCTTACCAACAAAGGCCCTGTCTTTGTTAATTAGTCTTTATCAGCTACTCCTGTCCCCAGACCATAGCTGGCTTTCTGCCAGTTTTCCTTATGGTTTTTGCCGGCACTACCCTTCCTGCAGCGAATATAGCAGGCAAAGCTTGCTTAAGCATGGAGTGTTTAAAGGTTTGTTTTTATCAGCAAAAAGATTAGCTCATTGCCACCCTTGGGCCGAGCCTTCGGTAGATTTAGTTCCTTAATTTTATTTGAATGTTCCATTTTATTAGTGTTTTATATCACGAATCCGTTTACCGCCCTCTGCTTAACCTGCTGATCTTTTTTTACAATGTCATTCCGGGCCACGACATTGGCGTGGTTATTATTTTACTTACTGTACTTATTCGTTTGGCTTTGGCGCCCAGCTTCCACAAGTCTCTCAAAAGCCAAAAGGCCATGAACGACTTGCAGCCAAAGCTTACTGAACTGCGGGAAAAGCATAAAGGTAATAAAGAGGCTGAAGCTAAAGCCATGATGGACCTCTACAAAGAGCACAAGATTAACCCTTTTGCTTCCTGCTTGCCTTTGTTAATCCAGCTTCCTTTACTCTTGGCCTTAAACCAGGTTTTCCGCGCGGCTTTAGGTACCGGACAGATTGAAGGCCTGTATACTTTTGTTAAAGCGCCGGAACATATTAGCTTTATGTTTTTGCACTTTTTAGATTTGTCTAAAATCCCCTGGGTTGGTAGTGTTTGGTATTGGCCGGGAGTGGTGCTGGCAGTGCTTACCGGACTTAGCCAGTTCTGGCAGTCTAAGCTAATGCTGACAACAGCCAAAGGCCCGGTGGATGCTACGGCTAAAATTATGCAAATGCAGATGACATATTTTTTCCCGGTATTCTTTGTTTACTTGTCACTCCGCTTTGTTACCGGACTTTCCCTTTACTGGACCGCGACCACAGTTTTTACAATAGCCCAGCAGTATTGGATACTTAAAACTGGAAAAGATGGGATTACTCCAGGGGCTAGGGTCATGGCTTCTGGTCATATTTGGTCAAAAAATGAAGAAAAAAATACAAAGTAACAGTCTGTTAGTCCGTAGTAAGTAGCTGGTAGGTAGTAGTCAGGAATTTTGGCTACTAACTACTTACTACTAACTACATTCCTATGACCGACTACGACAAAATTGAACAAGTAAAAACAATAATAAATGAATTGCTCGGTTACCTTGGTGTTAAAGCTCAGGTGGAGTTTGAAGAAAGCATTACCAAAGGGTTAATATTTAACATTAGCTCCCCTGACTCTTTCTTGCTCATTGGCCGCCAGGGAGCGACTCTGCACTCTTTGCAAATTTTAGTTCAGGCTCTGGCTTCTAAAAAATTTCACTCTCAGGAACCGTTCTGGTTTTCGCTCGATGTAGACGACTACAAACGTAAGCGCGAGTGGTATATAAAAGAAACAGCCAAAGCCGCTGTGGAGCAGCTTAAAAAAACCGGACGCGGACAAGCCCTGGAGCCCATGCCCAACTACGAACGCCGCTTGGTCCATGCCTACCTTCAAGAAAACTGCCCCGAAGTCTTTAGTGAAAGTCTGGGCCAAGACCCCTACCGCCAAGTGGTTATAAGGCTTAAAAGATAAATTTAAAACACCCTCTCGTGAGGGTGTTTTTTTTATTTTATTAAAGTGTATTGGGCTAGGCCGTCTACTATAGTAGCGACAGCTATGGGTGACCGAGGTCTTCCCAAGCTGTCAAAAGTAATGGTGCCGGCCGCGCCTGAAATTGGTTCAGTTTTTTGAAAACGGCTTTGTATGCAAGCGGTTTCCGTGGAGCCGCAATTCGCAATTGCGTTTTTTAGGCGGTAGACCATGTCGTATGTAGCGGCAATGTAAAACAGGCTAAAATTAATATCTTTGTTATATTTAGATTTATAGTTATCAACAAAAATTTTAGCTGCCGGTTGGATCGGGTCTGTGTACCCGGTGATGCCGTAAAAAACTTTGGGTGTTTGGTTGCCCGAAGCGCTAAGGAATTGCTTGCCGTTAAAAGCGGCGTCTAGGAGCAAGGGTTTGTCTATTCCCGCTTCGGTCATTTGTTTGGCAAATATGCCCATAGTGGCGGGGCCTTGAAAAGATGCCTGTACTGCGTCAAAAGAACCTGTTTTTAATTTTGCCATGACTGTCCTAAAATCCGTACTGTCAGGGGTGACCTGTTCCTCGGTCACTACCACTCCCCCTAAATCTTGGTAAACCTTAATAAAAGTTTGGTTAAAATCTTTAGTGTAGTCTTTGAGTTCGGTTACTACAGCCATTCTTTTGTAGCCTTGGCTAAAAGCATGTTTGGCCGCCTGTTCCGCGTAATAGCTGTTTGGAGGAGAGTTCCTAAAAACCCACGTGCCTTCATTCGCAATTTCGGATTTGGAAGTGATATTTGCCAGCAGTAACACTTTCTTCCCCGCAGTTTTAGGGGCTAGCGCAACTGTTTCCGTGCTGCAATGACCGCCTAAAATTATATTGACTTTGTCGGTTTCGGTTAATTTTTGCCACGCGCCCAGGGCCGCGGAAGCATCACATTTCCCATCTTCAACAATTATGTTTAACTTTTTTCCGTTAATGCCGCCCTGCGAGTTAATTTCCTCTTGCGCCATTAAAGCGGCATTGCGCGTCTCTTCGCCGTAAGACGCCGCGCTTCCTGTTAAGGGGGCAATAAATCCAATTTTTATTTCTTGCGCCTGTTCGCTGTTTGGTAGGCTTTTTTTATTTTTGAAATAAACCAGACCCCAGGCAGTGGCAATTATTAGAAGGGCAATAAAAAATTTTAATTTCATAAATTTTTTATTAATTGTCTTTTTTAAATAAAGGTCAAAATTATCCAAAACACCATTGCCAAATCGTTTTTAAAATAGGGGTTGTCTATTTGGCCTTGGACCAGAAGGGTTATTAAAAATAGACTAACAGATAGCGCAATAAGATTGCTTTTGTTTTTAAGGCCGCGGAAAATATAGAGTCCCATGAGTCCTGTTAGACTTATTAGTCCTATTAAGCCCGTTTCTACCCACAAGTCCAAAAAAATATTGTGCGGGTAGTTGTGGGTTTCTGTTAGGCCTGGGTCTGTGTTTAAGGTATTCCATTGTTTGGAAAAGCCTGTGAGTCCAAGACCGGTTAGAGGCGACTGCTTTATGCCTTTGTAACCTGTGTCCCAGAGCGAAAAACGCGACACAGCGGATTTCTCTCCGTAAAAAGGCAGTAATACACGGTAGCGGAAGTTAGGGACTGCAAAAATAATTATGATCATAATAATAACTGCGGCAAAAACTGTTTGCCTAATTTTTTTATCCGCAGCAACAATCAGATAAGTTAAAATTGCGGCCGCGAGCCCAAGCCAACCGGCGCGGGACAAAGATAAAAACAATCCGATTGATCCAAGCACCCAAGCAATAACGGCAAGATGGTTCTTTCGTAAATCTTTAATCTTAAATCCTAAATCTGGCAACAAAAACGCCAGAAGTGGTGCGCACCACAGGGCGTAAAAGTTGGGATGTATAAAAAAACTTAAAGCGCGTTTGGGTTCCTCGTTGTTCCCCCACCACGCGGGAGGCAGGCCTAAGAGGGTGAGGTATTGGATTAGGGCGTAAGCGCCAGCAAGACCAAGCAAGGCGTATAAAGTATTATGTATTATGTATTTTGTATTTGGAAAACTTTCGTTTAGGAATTTTCCGATGAAAAAAATACCTATCGGCTGAAGGAAAAGAACAATAAATTGTCCCAGTTTCGCGCGGTCAAGGTCGCCTACCCACAAGCTGATTATTCCCGATGTAAAAAATAATCCGGTTAAAATTAGGATTTTACTATCAGTGTTTTTGACGACCGTCAGAAATGCTGATATCTGTTTTTTTGCAATTAGCCAAATAGCAAAAATTATCCAAAACAAAAAGACCCAAGCCATTAAAACGTTGCTTGGGAAGCCAAAAAGATTAAATTTAATTATATACGCGGGCGCCAGTAAAAAAGTTATGGCCAACAGGTAGCTCATAGCTAAGGAACTATAATATTAATTTTTGGGCTGGTTAAGCCGCCGCTGTTTTGGGCGAAAATTTTGTAGTTGCCCGAAGGGAGAGCGGTTTCCCAGGTTAAACTGTAATTAAATTTGTCGCCGGGATGGCTAATATTACTGGCTATTCCCATGGGCTGGGGCGACCCCCCGTCTTTTTGGTAGAAAAAATTAACCTGGCTGTAAAGGTTGGGGCTTTCGGCCGTAAGGTTTAGCGGGAGACTAACAGTCGTTCCTGGAGCGGGGTCGCTAATGTTAAGCGCGGACTGTCCGTTGCTGTAAATAATTCCCGTGCTGGTGTCCGCAGTTTTTCCCTGGTTGTCAAAAACCCTGACTGCCAAAGTGTGCTGCCCGGCCGAGAGGGTTTTACTGACCATAAAAGTAAACGGAGAATTAAAAATGCTTTGCACAAATTGTCCGTCAATTGAAAGGTCCACTTTGCTTACCGGATTGGGTGAATTTATTTGCACGTTAACCGCAAAAGGCATGGCAGTAATCGTGCTGCCTTCCGCTGGATCCAAAATATCTACATTTAAACTACCGTCGTTGCCCGTTGTTGTGGGGGTTGCGGTTGGTATGGTTCCGGCCGGGCAGGCTTCTGGCCTGGTGCTGGCCCAAATTTGCACCGGGTCTTCCCAGTTGGGGTTGGCGGGTTTTTCGCTTTTATAAATAGTGCAAACGCGGTAAACAATATTTTGTGGCGGAGTGAGTTGGTTTGCCGGCAAGTTGGTTTGTGAATCAAAGGCCTGGTTAATGTGAATGCTGTCATAGTCCGTGGGGGCGGAGTAATCGGCAAAAGTGTCTTGGTGTGTAGACTGTGAGTATTGGGTCGGCAGTTTTCCGGAAGCGTCGTCTACCGTAATTTGCTGAATGCCGGAAGGTACTGTAAATTCTTCGGCGGGAGTGCCGGCTAATGCCGCTTTCATAAAGTCGTGCCAAATTGGCGCGGCAACAACTACTCCGTCCGCGTTCTTTTTTAGTAGAGTTCCATCGTTGTTTCCCGCCCAAACGCCGGCGGCTAAAGAAGGTGTAAAGCCCAATGTCCAGCCGTCGTGCCAGTTTTGGGTGGTGCCGGTTTTGGCAGCCACAGTGCGGCCGGGTAAAATTAAAGGCGAGTTGGAGCCAAAAACATAACTTCTCGCGTTGTTGTCTGTCATTATGCTTGTGAGCTCGTAGACTGCCTGAGGGTCTAAAACTTCTTTGGGACTGCTTTGATATTCTTCTAAAGTTTTTCCGCTGCTATCTTCTATTTTTAGAATTGCAGTGGTTTCGTTTTTCAGGCCTCCATTGGCCAAAACACCAAACGCGGCGGTGTGGTCGAGCAGTCTTACTTCGCAGCCGCCCAAAACCAGGGAAAGACCGCAGTTGGAAAGCGGGCTCGTAATTCCTAAATCGTGCGCGGTTTTGGTTGCGTTATTAACACCAACTAAATCTAAAGCCTTTACCGCCGGCACATTCAAACTTCCGGCTAAAGCTTTGCGCATGTTCACCAGTCCGTTGTTTTCGCCGTTGTAGTTGTGCGGTATGTAGTCTTTGCCGTTGTAGGTTCCAAAATTTGTAGTTAAATCAAATAAAGGAGAAGCCGGACTGTAACCAAATTGTTTGGTAAAAGCAGTTACATAAACATAAGGCTTAAAGCTACTGCCTGGCTGGCGTTGCGACAGGGCAACATTTACGTTTGGTTCGAATACGCAGTTTTTCCCGGGCTTGCAGCCTTCAGGTTCAGGTTTGCCAAAATAGTCCTTGCTTCCCACCATGGCTAAGATTTGTCCGGTTTTAGGGTCAACCGCCACTAAAGCCGCGTTACCAAAATTATATTTTTTGCCAAGCTTGTTTACATTGTCTTTGACAACCTGTTCTGCAATTTTTTGCAATTTTGGGTCAAGTGTGGTGTAAACTTTTAAGCCGCCTTCTTGTAGGCTGCTTTCCCCGTATTTGTCGGCCAAATAGTCTTCTACGTAAAGCACAAAGTGCGCGGCCTCCAAATTATTAGACAAGGGCAAGAAATTTACCTTTTCTTCCTGCGCCTGTTTCATTTGGTCCGCGTTAATATAACCCTGGTCTTTCATGTACTGCAGGGTTAAATTTTTGCGGCCATCTAAAGAGTCGCGATGCGTGCCCAGAGGGTTATAGTAGCTGGGAGCCTGGGGAAGTGCCGCCAAATAGGCGCTTTCAGCTAAGTCTAAATCTTTAGCCGATTTGCCAAAATAGCTTTGCGAAGCCGCTTCTATGCCATAGGCGTTCCTGCCGTATGGGATTTCGTTTAAGTAAAATAATAAAATTTGTTCTTTGGAAAAACGAGCGTCTATGGCAATGCTTAAAATTGCTTCACGGATTTTGCGGTCAAAACTTTTTTTGTTGGTAAGCAGCGCGTTTTTAACAAACTGCTGGGTTAAGGTGCTGCCACCTCCCCCGCTGGGGCCAAAGTTAACAATGTACCTGTAAACCGAACGCAAAATTCCGGTAATGGAAATACCACCTTCTTTGTAAAAGTTTTTGTCTTCAATAGCAATTGTTGCGTTTTTTAGGTTGTCAGTAACCTGGTCGGATTTGACCTGCGTGCGTTTGTATTCGCCGTGGACTTCATAAAGCAGGCTGCCATCCCGCGCTAAAATTTTGGTACTCTCAGGGATTTGCCTGTTAAGTAATTTATTTGGGTCCGGCAGGTCGTGCGTGTAATATAAAAACATTAGGGCAATAAGCAGTATGCCTAAAGCCGTGAGGCGGAACGCCCAGGTTAAAGCCTGTTTCCAGGTCCATTTAAATTTTTTGAATTTCCAGAATTTCCGCTTGGTTGTTTTCCCAGGCTTGTTTTCTGTCTTGTAACTGTAAACGCGCATGGTCTAATTATACTTTTTTTGGGTTTCGTTGACAACAGGCTGTTTTTATGATAAATTCTAATTAATATGAAGTTTTTCACTCAACAATCTGCTAATTATTACTACGCAAACTTTGCTCTGCAGGTTTTGCGGTAATTAAGATTTCTTAATTTCTTACCCGCCCTGTAGAGGGCGGTTTTAATTTACCTTAATTTTAGATATAGAAAATTATCCTCCGAAGCTTTAGCGAAGGAGGATTGGATTACAAGCATGAACAAAACATTTACTTTTCAATCTACTTATTATTACGGCCCTTTGCAAAAGGTTAGTTTCAAGGCGCCGAAATAATATTCCTAAAAATTTCGACTCCTCCAACTGGCCTGTTGCGGGTCAGTTTTTTGTTGCTAATTTTGGCAACACGGCGACACCGGCCTACAGAATGAATTTCTATCTCTTTTGGGTGTTAGAAGAGAAACATAAGGAGGATTGTAGAGTGTGGTTTAATGGTGAGTTTGTGCACGAGACACACGTCCCTATGACAGCGCACAGTTTGCACTATGGCGGCGCTGTTTATGAAGGGATTAGGTTCTACCGTACCAGCAATAATGGACGAGCGGTTTTTAGGTTGGAGGACCATCTTAACCGCTTGCTCGGTTCGGCGCGTGTTATGGAAATGGAATGCCCGTTCCCCATAAGCGCTCTGAAACAGGCGGCGCTGGAACTGATCCGTAGAAGCGGTCTTACAGAAGGTTATGTCAGGCCGATAATTTTTAACGGAGAGGGGCTCGGCTTATGCGCGGATCACCTGCCGGTAAATACCGGCATTGTGGTCCTTCCCTGGTTACAAAGGGTGGAGCCGTTACGGCTCATGCAGAGTTCGTGGATTCGCATGCATCCAGCTTCGTCTGTTGTAGAAGCAAAAATTGCCGGCCACTATGTTAATTCCCGCCTGGCGGCTCTTGAGGCTAAAAAGGCGGGGGCGGATGATGCGTTGCTTTTGGACTTTGAAGGAAATGTTGCCGAAACTTCGGTTGCAAACATCTTCATTGTTAAGAAGGGGAAGGTTTTCACGCCGGCCCGCGGTAACATTTTTTCGGGAATTACACGATCCTCTTTGTTGCAACTTTCCGCCCAATATAGTGTGTCAGTGACAGAAAAGAAAGTGTCTTTGCTCGAGGCGCAGAGTTGTGACGCGATGTTCGTTGTCGGTACTGCCTGTGAAGTCTTGGCTGTTTCAGCTTTTGGAGAACGCGAGTTAGATATTTCCAACCAGTTGTTGTTGCTCTGCCAGGAGTTGTATCAAAAAGCTGTGCATGGTTTGATTCCCTTTCGTTTGCAATGGCTTACCTACGTTGATTAAGGAGGTTTGACTATGGCTCTTCCGTTTTTCTCCGCAGTCACTGCTTTATCGGCGGCTGAACTTTCTCACCTACTGGTTTCCCCACAAGTCCGGCGCGTGATTCACTACGCGCTAGGGCCCGAAGGTACTAATATTGTCCAAGCGGCTTATGCTTGGAGCCGGGAAGTCGGCGTTGATCACAAAATAGAAATGATTCTCTGTAGAACGCCCGAAGATTCCCTAGCCAAGGCACGTCAGGTTTCGGAAGTAGGGATTCTGCCCCTGTTTTGGACCTGCGCCGTATATTTCCGGTTAAATGAATTATTCTTCACCAATCCCGATGTCTTCCCGTTTCTGTTTCCCTACAACATGCGTTTGGATGACATGCAACTTTGTTGTCGGACGGAGTTGGCCGGTCAGAGCATTGCGCCCTCTTGGCGTGTGGTCTCCCACCCTTCCCCAGCACCGCTTGTTAAGGGTTTCGGGAATGAAGTGGTCCTGACAACCAGTAATGCCGTTGCCGCAAGAATGTGTGCTGCCGGCGAAGCAGAACTGTGTATCACGACAGCTTCAGCTGCTGCACTACACAAACTCCACACTATACATTCATTTGGTTCCCCGATTATGGTTTTTTTCGCGGGAACTACCCAGCATGGACTCAATGTTTTGCTGGGAAAGTAACAGACGGTGGTTGTCTTACAGATGTTTGCAAGACAACCACTTCTCCCCTTTGGTTTGTATTTTAATATACATTTAATTTATTGTTAATTTAACTTACATGACTAACACAATTATTGGAGCAAGCGGCGGGATGGGAAAAAATTTACTCACCCCGTTATTAAAAGAGCTTGGAGAGGTTATAAAAATAGACAAAAACAGCAAGCCGGCACAGTGGCGTAAAGCCTGGCAAGCAGATGTCATTTGGCTCTCGCTCCCTAGACAACAAGTAAATAAGATTCTAAAAGAAGTGAGTTTAAAAAAGAGCCAGCTCATAATTGACATCTGTTCAATAAAAAAAGGGATTTCCAAAGAAATAAAAAAAACCGGGGCAGCGCATTTATCGTTACATCCCCTACAAGGACCTTTTGTTCCTTTGCGTTTTCAGAAATGGATAGCAATAGGTCTACAGCACAATATTATTGCAAAACGGATTTTATTTTTTTTGGAGTCAAAGAAAGTCAAAATAATTAAAGCAAGCTCAGAAGATCATCACGATTTTATGATGAGTTTAGTACTATGCTTTCCGGAAATAATTACATTGATTATTATGTTTTCCCTAAAGCGGCTTGGGGGACAAAAAAATAAATTAGGCCTTAGGAAATTATTAGAATGGTCGGCCCCGGCTTCTAATTTTTTGTTTGAGTTTTGTGTTCATTCTGTCATTAGTTCTCCAGACTGGTTGCGTAAGGAATTTGTTTTTGAGGACAATGGCGGCTTGTTGCTGTCTGTTAATAAAAGCTTAAAGGAATTTGTAAAGAAGTCACCAAAGCAAGTCGAGAATTTAATTTCAGTACAGAAAAGACAAATTAATAAACAATTAAAATCACAAGAAAAAAAGAATATTTCTATGCATGTAAACACAGGTTTTGAGAGTAGTACCTTCAAATTCTTTAATAGGTAAAAAAGTGCTATTATATAGTTAATTAAAACAATATATCATGAATCCAATTGAAGAACTTTTAACCCGCGGTGTAGACGAGGTTATAAATAAAGTCAGCTTAGAACAAAAGCTGCGCGGCAAAAAAAAGCTGCGCGTTAAGTTAGGCATTGACCCTACTTCCCCAAATTTACATATTGGCCGGGCTGTGGTGTTGTGGAAACTTAGGCAGTTTCAGGAGCTGGGTCATAAGGCGGTTTTGATTGTTGGCGACTTTACCGGGCTTGTTGGCGACACTTCGGACAAGGACGCGGAAAGGCCAATGATGGCCGAAAAAGTACTTAAGGCCAACATGAAAACTTACGCTGACCAGGCCTTTAAAATTTTAGACAAAAAGAAAACAGAGATCCATTATAATTCAAAATGGCTTAAGAAACTTGGCTTTAAAGAAATAGCGGAAATGACGGATTTATTTGGCCTCCATGAGTTTGAGGCTCGGGAAAACATTAGCAAAAGGCTTAAGGCCGGCAAAAGGGTTTCTTTAAGGGAGTTGTTATACCCAATAATGCAGGGTTATGATTCCGTTGCCATTAAGGCCGATATAGAACTTGGCGGCACAGACCAAAGGTTTAATTTATTGGCCGGGCGTGTTATTCAGCCTCAGTATAAACAACCAGCACAGGACATTTTAATGACGCCGCTTATGGAAGGCACAGACGGACGGAAAATGTCTTCTTCTTGGGGGAATGTTATTAACCTTTTAGATGAACCTAATGACATGTTTGGTAAAGTCATGTCCATTGGCGACGGGCTTATAAAAAAATATTTTGTTCTGGCAACCAGAGTGCCGCTTGAAAAAATAGACGAAATTTTGCAGCTTCCCAACCCCCGCGACCAAAAAGTAATTTTGGCCGAAGAAATTACTAAGTTGTACCACGGAGGCGTTAAAGCCGCGGAGGCTAAAGACAATTTTGTTAACCAATTCCGTAAAGGCGAAGTCCCGGCAGACGTAGAAGTACAAGAGGTTGGTGCCGGACTGCAATCGATTTCAGGAATTGCCGCCTTGGTTTTTGGTGTTAGTAAATCAGAAGTTCGAAGATTAATTGCTCAGGGCGGGGTAGATGTTGACGGCGTTAGGTTAAGTGACGATATAAAAATTGAAGTTAGCAGTGAACCGGTGTTAATCCGCATAGGAAGAAAATATAAAAAAATAAAAGCAGTTTAGTAAATAAAGGTTCCCCACCGCAAGCCACGAGGTATTGAACCTGTATTAAGACTCCTTAGGCTCGCTTATCCCGCAAGCGGGATAGACTCACCTACGTCGCTAATAAAAAAACCCTCCCAAAAATTGGGAGGGTTTTTTTAAATGGCTCTAGGCTTCGGTGCCGGCGTCTTCGCCTGTTTTTTCTGTTTCGCCTTCACCTTCTTTTACTTCTTCGTCTGGCATTGTTGGGTCGACTGGCGCGCCGCCCATGGCTGTGTCGTCAAAAAACATATTTTTTCTCCTTAGTTCCTCTCGGGAACTTTATTGGTTGCTTAGTCTTCTGAGTTTCAGAAGTAAAGATAGTATACCACGGCCCTTATAAGTGTCTAGGTGTGGATAAATTTTTTTGCTTTTGAAAATGGAATGCAGCACACAAAGCTATGGCCAAAGCGTCTGCCGCATCGTCAGGTTTTGGAATGGTTTTTAATTTAAAAGTTTTTTGCACAATATACTGTACCTGTTTTTTTTCGGCCTTGCCGTAACCGCAAATAAAATTTTTAACTTGCAGCGGAGTGAATTCTAAAATATAGGCATTGTGCTGCTGGGCAGTTAGCAGGACTACTCCCCGGGCTTGGGAAACGGTCATTACAGTTTTTTGGTTAGTAGTTAAAAAAAGTTTTTCTACCCCAATGCATTCCGGTTTATATTTTTTTATTATTTCGTTTAAATCTTCAGCCAAAATTGCCAGCCGTTCCGCGTCAGGCAGCCCTTTTTTGGTCGCAATTACGCCAAAATCCACGAGCTGGAACTCGTCCTTTTTCTTGGTAGATGCAATAACTCCGTAGCCAGTTGTGGCGGTTCCGGGGTCAATTCCGAGTATGACCATTCTTTCCTTCTGTGTCATCCTGAGGAGTGCAGCCGACGAAGGATCCCTTAAAGAAAGGGATTCCTCGGATGCACTCGGAATGACACTGGTGATGGTTTATAAATTTGCACTAGTATGTACCGCAATTACGTCTTCATCATTCTCCAGCTCCGCAAATAATGCGTCTACCTTTGGTTTCTGTTCTTCCGTAAGGTCTGTGCCTTGAGAGGATTCTTTTATAATGTCCGCCTGCGCAATTTTTGCTCCGGCAGAAAGTAAAGCTTCTTTAATTTTTTGTAGTTCCAGCGGTTTGGTGTAAACCTCCAAGCCTTCCGCGGATTCACGAACGTCTTCTGCTCCGGCATCAATCGCCGCCATTTCAATATCAGAAATTTTATCATCACGCTCAACTAAAATTTGTCCCTTGGTAGAAAACTGCCAGGCCACGCTTCCCTGCGCGCCCATGTTGCCGCTGTGTTTGGAAAAAATATGTTTTATTTCATTGCTGGTGCGGTTAGTGTTGTCTGTTGCCGCTTCTATTAAAAACGCCGTCCCAAAAGGCCCGTAGCCTTCGTAGACCACTTCTTTAGTAGAGGTAGCCGATTGTGCCGCATTTTTTATTGCCCTGTCTATATTGTCGTTGGGCATTCCCTGCGCCTTGGCATATTCCACTGCGCTTTTTAGTTTAAAATTGCTGTTCGGGTCCCCGCCGTCTTTAGCAGCTATGCTTATTTTCTTTCCTAATTTGGAAAATAAAAGTCCGCGTTTTTGGTCCAAAACGCCTTTAGTCCTTTTAATTTGTGACCATTTGCTGTGACCGGACATAACAGATTTATGATGTAAGATTTAGGATTTATGATTTGAAAGAAATTAAAACTGTGAGTTCTCCTTTGATTGAAGCTTTTTCTTTTAACAAATCCATTACTTGCATTGGTGTGCCGCGCAGGAATTCCTCGTGCATCTTTGTAAGTTCCCTTGCTATTACAACTTGGGAGGTTGGAAATGCATTACTCACATAACTTAGAGTTTTTGTTATCCGTTCGGGGGATTCGTAAAAAATTGCCGTTGCTTCCGCGTCCACAGCGGCCTGTAGGGCAGACAAAGTTTTTGCTGCGGTTTTTTGTAAAAAACCCAAGAACATAAATCTATCAGTTGGTAGGC
Organism: uncultured Candidatus Saccharibacteria bacterium; assembly: GCA_964474825.1. GTDB lineage: Bacteria > Patescibacteriota > Doudnabacteria > UBA920 > UBA920 > CAYYWQ01. The sequence continues at coordinate 1,024,556 of CAYYWQ010000001.1, read as the reverse complement.
CGGAAGCAGAAAGCGCGGCTAGGGCGGCATTGGCTCCGGGAATTGGCACAATTTGTACTTGTTCTTTAACACACTCCCTTACCAGCCTAAACCCCGGGTCACTAATTCCCGGCGTGCCTGCGTCGCTAATTAGTGCGCCATCTAATTTAGAAAGGCGGCGTGTTAGCTCTTTTACAACCTGTTGTTCGTTAAATTCCGCAAACTGTACCATTTCTTTTGGCCAAGCGCCAACATGTTCTAGTAGCCTTTTTGAATAATGGGGATTTTCTGCAATTACAAAAGCACAACTTTTTAGAGTATCTATTGCTCTTATTGAAATATCACCAAGATTGCCAATCGGCGTTGAAACAACATATAACATAAAAAGTTTTCTACTAAATACTAAAATATACTAAAGGTACGAAAAAGCAGATTTAGTATTTTTAGTGCTTTTCGTATTTAGTAGAGATCACCAGTTTTTGTCCGGAGCCTCGAGTCCAAAAGCTTCTTCCAAAAAGTCGTATTCTGCTTTTAATTTGTCGCGGTGTTCGCCCAGCTCTTCTTTAGTGTCGCCTTCGGATTCATACCACTCGTCGTAGGAATTTTTTAACTCTTCGTCTATTTCTTGAAGTCTTGCGTAAGCTTCCCCCTCGTTTTGGGGACCAGTGTCCTGCCATTCTTCGTATTTAATGCCCAAAAGCTTGCGGTACTTTTCATTATATAAATCTTTTATGTCGTCTTGGTCCATATTTTTGTATTTGATTAGGTTTTTTAGATAATGCAATTTGTAGATTAGCACAAAACTAAGATATTTGCACCATTTGGCCAAACTAAAAGCCCCTAGTCGTATAGCCAACCCCGTCAGGGGAATAAAGGCTTGAGTAGGAGCTTTCAAGAAAAGCTAGAAGAAGAATATAGCTATAAGCAGACCTTATAGCCAATCGCCATAAAAATATGGGCGATAAATTGAGCAGGTGACTGCTTGAGTAGTTTTATTGATTTGTTTTTTATTTTTGTTTCTTCGTAAGAAGAACTCACTTTTCTATATGTATTATAGCAGATTTTTTCCTAGTTGTCTAGGGGTATTTTTTGCTTTAATATTTTTTTCTAAACTCTTCGCTTGAGCCCACGCCAGTTCAAATATTTTTTTCATTGCGTCCGCAATCTCGCCGCTTTCTATAACGACCCCTAACTTCTCCCGCCAAGAGGCAATCATGACTTTATTGTCGTAAATATTTATTTCCGGAGAAAAAGAAAACTTGTCCGGCGGTACTAATGCTGTTTCTCTTTTTTGAGCTTTGTTTGATTTAATAAGTTCTTCGGCTTCGGGGGAATCGGGAAAAATTGCGCGTATTGGGATGCCTTTGTCCGCGCGGCGAAAATAATAATCTGGAAAATAGCCGGGCAGGGTTTGGTGTACGTCTTCCACGCTGGCGTAAGCCAATATAGTTCCATGTGAAGTTAATGTATCTTCATAAACTTGTTGCAGACCTTCCTTGCCTTCGTAAAAGCGGACCTGTGGGCGTCCCCGAATACTATGAATAGATTTTAACTGCGGAATGACTCCGTCGGCCTGTTTTAAAAATTCCTGATTTTTAATAATTTCCGCTTTTAGCAAATCTTTAATTTTATCCGGAGACTCAGCCGCGTATTCCTGTTTAGGTTCTTTTCCGGAAATATTTACCAAGCCTTTCCCCGCCAGCGTGGAAAGAATATTGTAGCCGTAAGTTCTGTTAATGTTCGCCTTCCGGGCAATTTCCGACACGCTACCCTGACCCAGTTCCAGCAAAGCCAAATAAACACTGGCTTCTTTTTCCGTAAAATTTAACGAAAGCAAGGCTTTTTGTAATTCAAAATTATTCTGAGGCATTTGTTTGTAATTAATGGCCTATTTATTATAGCTTGTATAACAGATTGTGTCAATATTTATTCACAATAATATTTTAATGTCTATTTAAGCTTTAATTATAAGCTAAATTAGCTTAAGTATAGTAAATAACTATTGACAATATTAACAATTTATGTTAGATTGCTTAGTCCTAAAGGAGGACCACATGAAGGAGTTAGAACAAAAGCTAGCCTCATATCTGCGGTCGGTTAGTTGGGTATTGTTCTCAATAGGTGTAACAGTGTTGTGGCTCACCGGCCATACAGCGGAGGTCGTTGTGCAGCAAGTGGGAGCTGCTGTGGCAGTAGTTTGTATTACGTTTGGCTTGGCAAGTGTTGTTGCTGTGAGCATGTCAGGATTAGGAAAGGTAAAAAAATGAAAATCAGAATTCTCGCGATCTTTTGTGTTCTAAACCTCTTCAACATTGAGGTAAAGAGCGCGGTAACCGTTGACTGGAAGTATTACAGCCGATGGAACTCAAATGGCAACGTGCCCGCGTGGGTATGCCTCTCACCCAACAAGGACGGCGTCTGCCGTGCTACGGCCGAGGTTCCGGTCGGGGAATCCAGGACTTACTATGAACCCGTGTCGGTTTTTAGACAGATCCTGGACACCACTCATGTACGCACACCACTTACACCAAGGAGACAGCTTACTATGTCGTTCCGCAAGATTACGGCCATCAAGCCCGAACCTCTGCTCTCCGTGGTGGCGCTCATGAAGCCGCGGAAAGTCATTCTGTATAACGCTCCCGCGTATTCCGTTTGGCATCATCCGGGCGGGACCACGCAGCTTACGGCAGTGCTTCGCCAGCGGGGGCACAATGTACGCCAGCGCTACGGACATATTATTGGCCTTGAGTATTTGCTCAAGGCGCACGGCGGGGAGGATGTTGAGAAGTTGCTCAACAACATCCGCGGCCCTAACGCAAAGCCAACTCTTGCGGGTTACTATGCCGCTCGCATCAGGTTCGAACAAATCTCGCGCGACATAAAAACAGAGGACAGGTTCTTTTATGAACGCAATAATGTCGTCTACCAAGGCGCGACGCAAGACGGCAGCATTGAGGGTACGCTTAAGGCCCTTATGTCTCGCGAAAAGAATCTCTGGTACGAATATTTCATGAACGTTGAGCTGCCGGTCGCACGCGACTTTCAGCCGGACGTATATGGGATTTCTACCAGCGACGAACGGCAACTCATTCCGGGCCTGGTCCTCGCTTCGCTAATAAAGGAAGCGTTGCCTAATACTCTGGTGGTTCTCGGCGGAAATATTTGGCCCAGACTGACTAAGGCGTTTAGCGAGCAAGAGTTTGTCGAATTTTTCGGCTTCGTAGACGCCATTGTTTATCGGGAGGGCTATCAGCCACTCACGGAATTGGTTTCAACACTTGACCCTAGCGCGGCATCGGGAACTGCTTGGCTGAATAGCGGTGTGGTTACAGTTAATCCCCCAACTGCTACGCCAACCGAGTTTAAGGATTTGCCCACGCCGCATTTCGACGGCGAGGCAAAGCCTTGGTCGCCCGATCCGGTTCTTACGCTCTACACCGCTTCCAATTGTCGCAAGCGCTGTGGTTTCTGCGCCATTTCGGGGCAGAGCGACACGCATTTGGGAGCGCCTCGCTTTATGTCGCCGCGGAAAATTGCGGAGGACATGGCCGCGACCGGTGAGAGCAAGTTCGACATTGTCGATGAGCTCTTCCGTTACGATTTCCAACTGGAACTCGGCGCCGAACTTCGCCGTATTGGTTACGAGGCAACATGGCAGTGCTATGTGACAATGGAGAATCCGGCCAATCGTAAGTTGACCGATCCGGCCGTTGCCCGTGACCTCTACACAGCCGGCTGCCGCTCAGTGCAGCTCGGCCTTGAATCGCTCGACCCAAATACGCTGCTCCGGGAGTTTAAGGGTTGGAACAAGCCCAAGAACTACGGGGCCATTCTGGCCAATTTCAAGAATGCCGGAATCCACACCCATGTCTTTCTCATGGTGGGTATTCCCGGCGAACCTCTCCACGTTGGTTTTAAGTGGATTGGTTTCCTTGCGGAACACGGCGACTCTATCCTAACTATCAAATCTGGTCGCTACCGCCTCATGCGGTTGTCACCGGAGGAGATAAACGGATCTCACTCAGACTACATCCGGGTCTTGGAAGACAAGAAGCCTATGCGGGTCAATCGTGATTTCGATTACTTGCGTACTTCCAATACTAGGGTTACTTCCATCACCAAGGTCGACGCCCTCCGTGACATTCTCGAGCAGGCGTGTCGCACCCACTGGGCGTATAAAGTGACCTCCACTATTCCGTGGTGGGTCAACCGCTCACGCTTTACCTGGGCCGAGCTTCGGGAGATGGCCGCAATTGCGGCCGATCAATACCCTCCCGAGCCCGACGTTCCGCATTTGTTAAATGACCGCCTCGGACAAATTAGGACGGTTATTCGGACGGAGCTTGGCATTAACGCTGACTTTAAAACTTGGCCCGAAGCGGTCAAGTTCGCACAAACTTTGTTGTAATTGGGGCTTGTCCCCAAACTTTAAGAGCAGGACCCCCGCGGCCCTGCTCTGTTTTTATTTATTTAAAGCTTTTGCTCCTAGCCATGCCAGTTCAAATATTTTTTTCATGGCATCTGCTATTTCCTTGCTCTCTATTATTATTCCCAGTTTTTCTTTCCACGAAGCAATCATGAGCTTGTTGTCATACATGTCTATTTCGGGAGAAAAATAATATTTATCATACGGCACAAATGTCATTTCCCTGGCTTCTTCCTTGTTAAATTTTTGTCGTTCCAGTGCCTGAGGTGTTACTGGTACTACTCCGCGAATATTTAAACCTTTTTTTGAGCGACGCAAATAATAGGAAGGGAAATAATCGGGCAGCGCTTTGTGCATGTCGTCAAAATTAGCAAAAGCGCGCAGTGGTTCATGAGAGGTTAAGGTGTCTTCGTAAACATCTATTAGGCCTTGCTTGCCTTCGTAAAATCTAACCTTGGGCCTGTCCGAAATATTATGAAAAGATTTTAATTGGGGTACAGTTTCTTTGGCCTGCTTTAAATAATTTTCGTACTCAATAAATTTTTTTTGCAGCAGTTCAGTAATTTTTTCTGGTGATTCAGCGACAAACTCTTGCAGAGGTTCTTTCCCCGACACACTAACCAAACCCTTGGCACTTAGGGAGTCCAAAATATGGTAACCAGTGGTTCTATTTAAATTTGCCTTACGCGCAATAACTGAAACCGTTCCTTTGCCCAATTCCAAAAGTGCAAGATACACGTCTGCTTCTTTCTCAGAAAAATTCATAGAAAGAAGCGAATCTCTTAGGTTTTTTGGAATATTTATCATGGCAATATAAGTATAGCCTATTTTTTCATTTGTGTCAACACCTTTGAACAAAATCTAGTATATACAAATTAAGGCTTTATTTAAAGGAAATTTAGAATACGAATTGACCATATAGATTGACAATCTAGCAAAAATATGCTAAATTAGCTAGTCCAAGACTGCAAAATCTAAGGGTTTTGATAAGGCAATTCTAGAAGCCTTATGAAAACCTTAAGGAGGTCTTCAGATGAGCTTTACGATTTTGCAGTCTTCGGTAAAACCCCAAAAGGTTGTCCTGGTGGATCTGGGGTACCCTTATGGGAAAAAGGTTTACATGTCCGGTTCTGTTGTGGCTATAGCTGCGCAATTGATGGCCGTTGGCCATAAGGTGGATATTGTCGATTTCAACATCGACAAGCCCGGCGACGAGCGTGTCTCTAGCTTGTTCTCCGGTGCCGATGTAATTGGCGCTTCGGTCATGGGTTCTCCTGGAATCCCGCGGGCGATCAAATTTGCCAAGCAAACCTCACGTCGATATCCGCACGCAAAAGTTGTCTTGGGTGGCCAAGTAACATCTCATTTCTCCAAAGAGCAGTTCCGTACTGTGTTCGGCACTACCGCTCTTCAGGTCGCCAGCGAGAATGACCACGCGCAACTATTCGGCGCGTTGCCTTCTGCCTACGAAATCCCTTACCAACCGGTTTGGGAGCATATGGGTAACGAACGCCTGCGGAAATATTTGGAACACGAATTCTCTCTCGTGCTCTCGCAGGGTTGCATATACAAATGTAAATGGTGTTCCGCATCCAAGGGGCAAAAAGAAACTTTCCGCGACCTAACTGCCTTTCGAAATGACTTGCGGTTCCTTTTGAAAAAGGCCCAGAGCTTTGGGATCTGCAAATTGGAGTGCTACGCTTCCAACCTGGACTTCTTTCAGACACCCAAGGCTATATTTCAGTATATGAAAGCTATGGCCGAGGAACAGGAAGAGACCGGTGTGCAGTTACGGACACGCTGTCTGACCTGCATGGGCACATTTCTGGCTGCCAGCGAGCAGCACGAAAACTTTGCCGAACTTGTCCAGCGGAGCGGCTTGTGGTGCGCTGGGTTCGGAGTCGACGGGACAAGCAGGGAGGAATGGGATGAGGAAGGAAAAACGCAAAACAAGATGGAAGACATAGAGGCTGCCTACAACCTCGCCCACCAACTCGGATTGCGTTCCGAGGTTCTCACTGTTATGGGTCAGCATTCCGACAAGGTTTTTCTCAGACTGCTGCAGACCATTGCTCAGTTCTTCTGGTTTGTTGACCGTTGGCCAAACACGGTTTTACGTCCCTATGTTTACCGGGGAATTCTTCCGGGAAATGATGGCTGGTATGAAAACCCTGAAGTCGCGGAAGGGCTAATCCAAAACCCCGCGCTGTTCTACGACCTGGACATTTGCGGGCTCGCGAACTCAACTACTCACCCGCGACGCTGGCAGCGTTGGTTGGTGAATCTGGCATACCTGTTTGTCATTGTCAGATACGCGCCTTCCGGCCGCTGCGCCACTTCTCCTCTGGTTCCCCAGGGCGGCCACGGCCTCATTTCCTGGGTTGCAAAACTCATAAACCGGTGTGTGCCTTTCGACCGATAACAAGGCAGGCCCGTGGGACCTTACCCCACAACTCTAAAGAGCAGGACCCCGCGGCCCTGCTCTTTTTCTTTGAGATGTAAAAATGAAAATTTTTATTTTTCCGCTTTGTCCCACATGTACCGAAACCATTTGCGGTAGCCTTCGGCTAAGTTGCTACTGCGAATTACAAAAAAGACAATGTCGTCCGCCAATTTTTTAATTGTCATTCCGGTGTAGGTCACCACGTAATCGCCAAAAATATGAATGGCAGAAGTTGAGGAGTATTGTTTGGGCAGGAACCGGTATTCTAAATTTCCTTCAAAATATTTAGGGAAATCTTTTTCCAGTTTTATTTCGTGGTCAAACAACTGAATGAATTTTATTTTTTTTCTTTTGGTTTCCGCAAAAAAAGCTTTGCGGGTAGTTTCCAAACGCGGGTCATACCAGCCGCCTTTGGCGCCAATAAAATAGCTGTCTTTACCAACTCTTAGCACGTCCCGCAAAACATTTTTTTGTCCTTCCAATCCGCGGTAAATGTAAGCTTCTTCCGGTGCCAGGCGCCTATGAAATTTCTTTTTTAGGTCTGGTAAAATGTGGCGCAGCCGAGTTTCCTTTTCCGCCACCAGTTCCATAAGTTTGTCCGGCTCCACCGCGTTATAGTGGTTGCCGGTGCTGGATAGAATTTCAAAAACTAAGCCTTTGTCTACAAGGCGCTTCATAGCGTCGTAAGTATTCCTGCGGTGGGTTTGCGAACTGGTAGCAACATCGCTAACAGAAGACTCTCCCTTTTCAACAAGCGATTCGTAAATTTTTGCTTCGTTAGGCGAAAGTCCTAATTCTTCCAATATTTCTTGGTGCATAATTGTGGTGGTTAATATTATCTTGTGGTGGTGTTGGCCACTCAATAGAAATATTATAAGCTGTACTCCCATCCGCTGGCAAGTAGAGGCGGCTCTGGCAAGGAGGAACAGTGAGACGCAATAAAAGTTTGGTTTGGATAGTTATTGCTTTAATCGCAATGGCCTGGTTTTTGTGTTCACGTCTACACGCCCAGGATTGGCAGAACCGAGACGCGTTCCATTTTCGCGGTGAGGTTGGGAAGGGTTATGATTTAGTAGTTTGGGGAATTCCTAACTTCCGCACCGCAACACCAAATAACGCCAACATTTTTTTTGGTGTTGGCCGCGGCGACAAAAACAATTGGGTTGAAGTTATGGCCCAGAAGCAGTGGAGCCAAAAGGGCGGGTTTTGGGCTCTTGATGTCCGCAGCCGCGTGCAGTTAACCAAACGGCTCTCGGTCTATGTGGAGCCGACAGCCTTCGTAACCCAGCCGGGCGTTTACCACTTCGCGATTGTGGAGTATCGCGTGTGGAAAAAGCTTTCGCTGGGCGGCGAAGAGGAGTCTGTCTGGCGGCCAGCCAGTTCAACACTCCCTAAGCAGTACAACTTTGGGCCTAGGCTCAGTCTTGGTCTTGGCAGTTGGCGGGGCGTGGACTACGGCGGGGCGTATGCTTATAGGTTTAGCCTGACCGGGCTAAGCGAAAGCCGGGTATACTTTAACGTCAGCGCGCGTATTGATCTAAGGAGGGGCCGCAAGTAGCACGCGGCCTCTCTCAATCTTTTTTGTATCTTAGCAGCAAGCTTCCTTGCTTGTTCAGTTTTTTTACACTAACGAGTTTGAATTTTTTTAAAAAAGATTTTCCGGAAGCGAATAAATTTATTCCTTCTCCAAAAACTAGAGGTTCAATAGTTAAGTATATTTCGTCCAGTAAATTATTTTCCAAAAAGTAAGCGTAAGTTTGCGCTCCGCCTAAAATAGCTATTAGCTTGTAGCTTTTAGTTTTTAGGAGCTTCATAAGTTCAGTTTTATTTGGTTTGCAGTAAGTTAGTCTAGCTGATTTGCTTATTAGCTTACCAGCTGACTGGCTGATAACTATGCAATTTCTCTTGCTCAAAGGTCCAACCGCCGTCTTGTAAGTATTATTTCCCACAACCACTACATCGCACTTATCTAGCAGCGCGCGCATAAAGACCTTGTCTTCTTTTGAAGTCCAGTCAGACATATGGCTGCTGTTTTTTGCAATTTTGCCGTCAATGGTTACGGCGGCAATAGCAAGGAATTTAGGCATTAAATTCATTTAAAGATTGAAAGATTTAAAAATAGAAAGATTCTCATGAATCTTTAAATCTTTTTATTTTTCTATTTTTAAATTGTTTTAAGAGCGGATAATACAAATCTTTCTTTGGTTCAATAACAAAATTTTTGTAAGTTTCTTTGTTCGTAAATTTTATAAATTTCGCGGAGCGTACTATTAACATGGGAATACTTTCACTGCCTTCGCCCATAAGGAGCACGGCCATGGCAGAGAGGCTGTCTACAATATTGCTTTTGGTGTATTTCATTTTGCGGCCAAAAATATCTTTTTTGCCGCGGTAATCGTAATTGGGCTGTAGTCCAAAAAAACCAATGGCAATGCCCTGCGTGCCCCAGCGCAGCGGCGTAGTGTGGCTGTCGGTTGCCACCACTGCAAGATTTTTTATTTTATGTTTCTTTTTTAAATATTCACAAATTTGTTTGCACAATAAATTCACATTTTTAGGCCACAAAATTGTGTAACCATTGCCATTGCTTTCGTCTATGCCGGCCGAGGGAATTAAAGTAAAATCTTTTATGGTTAAAATAATGTCCGACCCGCCAACTTTCCTTTTGGGCAAACTGTAATCGGCCTCTTGCTCAATTAATTGTATCTTGTATTTTGTATCTTGTATTTTGAGACAGCGTCCTTGGTGAATGCTTAAAATTTTTGAAGTAATAAACAAAACATCGCCCTCTTTAAGTTTGGGGACATGATTATCAATCAGCTTATAAAGATCGTCCTTGGGCGGCAAGACGGAGCGGGTTTTTACTGGAATAAAGTGCATAAATACTGAATAAAAAAATCCCATTGCGGGAGTTTATGGTGGGCGTGCATGGACTCGAACCATGGACCCTCAAGGTATAAGCTTGATGCTCTAACCAGCTGAGCTACACGCCCGTATGCCATATTATAATCAATTTCACAAATTTTTAAAAGGGCTTAAGTGTGTTATAATTTTGGCATAATATTTCTAAAAATTATGAACAAACAAAAATTGTGGATTGCCAGTGTTTTATTAGTTGTTTTGGCTCTGGTTTTTGTGGTAAAGAAAAACACTCCTGACAATTTAAATACTATAAAAATTGGGGTAATGGCGCCTCTAACCGGGGATGGGGCGAGCTACGGTGAGCCGGCAAGAAATGTTTTTGAATTAGCCAAGGACGAAATTAATAGTAGCGGCGGCATTAACGGAAAAAATTTGGAATTTGTTTATGAAGACTCAAAGTGCAATGGCAGTGCCGCGGTGAATGCGGTTCAAAAATTAGTTAATATTGAGAAGGTTCAGTTTATTTTGGGCGGTTTGTGCAGTACTGAATCCCTAGCAGCTATACCGGTGGCCGCGGCCGCAAAAGTGGCAATGGCCTCTTCTGTTTCTACAAGCCCAAAGCTTGCCGGCATTAGCCCTTATTTTTTCCGCACTTCCCCGAGCGATGCAAGCCAAGGTCAGGTAGACGCGCAGGTTGCTATGCAAAAAGGTTATAAAACGGTGGCGGTTGTACAGGAGCAGTTAGATTATCCGCTGGGCCTGTATTTGGCGTTTGATAAAAATATGAAATCTCTGGGAGGTAAAACTATTGTAGAAGCTTTTCCTGCAGGCACTACAGACTTTCGTTCAATTTTAACAAAGCTAAAAGCAGTAAATCCCGACGCGCTGTTTTTAGACCCGGCTGATGCTCCTACTGGCGAAAGAATTTTAAAAAATTTGAAAGATTTAGGTTGGCGCCCCAAAATTATTATTAATGAAGTAATTGCCGGGGACGTTGTTTTGCTTGGTAATTATAAAAATATCTTAGAAGGAGCCATTGGCGCGGAATTTGTAGCGCGGCTGGACAACCCAAAATTTCAGCACTTGCTTAAGGCATACAAGGACAAGTACGGACAAGAACTTCCTTACCAAAGCTACGCGCAAAATGAATACGATTTAGTTTATTTGTTACGCGACGGTTTAATGCAAGTAGGAAACAACGGGCAAAAACTTGCCGCCTGGTCGCGAACAGTAAAAGATTGGCAAGGAGCTTCAGGTGCAATTACTATTAAGCCCGACGGCGACAGAGACACAGCTTATTCCGCAGAAATTGTCAGAAACGGAAAAATGCAGCCATATAAATAGTAGGTTTATTCATAAAATTTAAAAACCCGCCCCGGTCATTCGATGGGGCGGATTTTGTTTGTCTACTAACTACAGCCTACTAGCTACCTGCTAATTAAATAATTGTCGCGCTTGCTACTTTGTCTCCCTCATCTAATCTCATTACCCTCACGCCTTGTGTAGCGCGGCCTAAGGTAGAAATAGCGTTTAACGGAGTACGGATGGTTTGGCCCATTTTGGACATCATAACCAGGTCGTGCTCTTCGCCGTTGTTTAGAATATACATGGTTACAATTTTTCCGGTTTTGGGAGTAACTTTTAAGGTTTTAATTCCGGAGCCGCCGCGCTTTTGGATTTTGTAATAACCAAGTTCAGTCTTCTTACCCAGTCCGTTTTCTGTAATAACCAAAACTTCGAGCTGTTTGGCGTCAATGGACTTTTTAATAATGTCCATGGAAATTATGTGGTCGTCTTTCTTTAGGCGCATGCCTGTAACGCCTGAGGCATTTCTGCCCATGGCGCGCACGTCTTTTTCCTGGAAGCGAATGGCTTGGCCGTTTTCTGTGCTAAGCATTACTTGGTCTTCGCCTGAGCTGGTTTCCACCCACTTGAGCTCGTCGTCGTCTTTAAGGTTAATGGCAATCATGCCGCTTCTGCGAACTTTAGTGAACTCTTCGCGCTCAACTTTTTTAATTAAGCCTTTTTTGGTAGACATTACCAGGAACTTGGCACTGTCTTTTTTGGAGAAGGTTAACACGGAAGTCGCGTATTCATTGGCTGTCAGCTGCAAGAAATTGACCAAGGCCTGTCCTTTGCTGACCCTGCTGCCTTCGGGCAGTTCGTAAACTTTTGTTAGGAATACGCGGCCTTTGTTGGTAAAGAACAAAATGTCGTCGTGGGTCGTGGCGGTAATTAGTTTGTCCACTACGTCTTCTTCTTTTAAGGTTTGGCCAATAACGCCTTTGCCGCCGCGGGTTTGGGATTTGTAGGTGTCAGGCGCTAGGCGTTTAACGTAGCCGGATTTAGTAATAGTAATAATAACGCTGGCTTCCGGGATTAAGTCTTCGGCAGAAAAAGTGCCAACCGCGTTTTTAACAACGGCTGTGCGGCGCTCGTCGCCAAAGCGCTCCTTCATGTCTTCCACTTCTTTTTTTATAATCCCTAAAATTTTCTTTTTGGACTGTAAAATCCCTTCCAGTTCTTCTATTAAAAGTTTTTTCTCTTTTAATTCGTCGTCAATTTTTTTGCGTTCCAGGCCAGCCAAAGTCTGCAGACGCATTTCTAAAATTGCGTCTGCCTGAATTTCGGTGAGTTTGAATTTTTTAATTAAGTTAGCTTTTGCCTCTTCTTTGGTTGGGCTTTTGCGGATAGTATTGATTACCTCGTCTATATGGTCCAAGGCCTTTTTAAGACCTTCCAAAATATGCGCGCGTTCTTTGGCTTTTTTGAGTTCAAATTCTGTGCGGCGGCGAATAACTATTTGGCGGTGTTCCAAATATTTTTCCAAAACTGTTTTTAAGTTCAGTACATGAGGCTCAATACCGTCTACCAAAGCCAGCATGTTCATATGGAAAGTTTCCTGCAGCTGGGTGTAGGAAAATAGCTGGTTCAAAATCTTGTTGGCCAGGGCATCCTTTTTTAAGTCCACTACAATACGCACGCCGTCTTTGTCAGACTCGTCACGCACGTCGCGTATGCCTTCAATTTTTTTGTCCCTTACTAATTCAGCAACTTTTTCGAGTAGAGTGGCTTTGTTAACGCGGTAAGGAATTTCGTGAATTAAAATTTGAAAGGCGCCGGTTTTGGTTTCTACTATTTCGGTTTTGGCGCGCATAACAATTCCGCCCTTGCCTGTGGCGTAAGCGTTTTTTATGGCCGCGACGTCGTAAATAATTCCGCCAGTGGGAAAATCCGGCCCTTTAACAAATTCCATTAAGTCTTCTGTGGTGGCTTCCGGGTCTTCAATAAGCTTTACAATAGCGTCGCAAATTTCACTTAGGTTATGGGGCGGGATGTCTGTGGCCATACCAACGGCAATACCAAGGGTGCCGTTTAGCAGCAGGTTTGGTAATTTGCCTGGCAAAACAACCGGTTCTTTTCTCGTAGCGTCGTAGTTGTCGCGCCACTCCACGGTTTCTTTGTCCAAGTCCACCAAAAGTTCCTCTGCCAACGCAGACATGCGGGCTTCAGTGTAACGCATGGCAGCCGCGCCGTCACCGTCCATAGAGCCAAAGTTTCCTTGGCCGTCAATCAATGGGTAGCGCATAGCAAAAGTCTGCGCCATGTGAACCATGGAATCATACACGGCAATGTCGCCGTGGGGGTGGTATTTACCTAGCACATCACCAACCACAGCCGCGCTTTTACGGAATTTAACGCTGTGGCGCAGGCCCATTTCGTGCATTACATAAAGAATGCGGCGATGCACCGGCTTAAGTCCGTCCCTAACGTCCGGCAGGGCGCGGCTTACAATTACGCTCATGGCGTAGTCTAAATACGAGTCCTGCATTTCCTTTTCCAAAAACCGTGGCTTTATTTCGCCAATGTCTGTGGAAAGTTCTTGTGATGAATCTTTGGGCATTTAGTTAGCGAGTAGCTTGTAGGCCTTGTATTGCTACAAGCTACTCGCTACTTCCTACTGGATAAATTATTTAAACCAATGGAACCGGTCTTTTAATTCAATGTTGTCTTTTTTAAGATCCTGCTTATAAAAATCCTGCTCCTGGTGCATATTGCTTCCAATATTTTGGAACACGGCTTTTACAGAAAGGTTTTTGGAGAATTTTGCCGCTATAACCCAAATTATAATTAGGACTATTACAGAAATAATTATTACAGTCCAAATCAAACGAATTTTTTGCTCTTGCGGCTTTTGGCGGATTTTTTCAATCCAAGACATAAAGTTATCTTAACGGTTCCAAAATTACGACTTTCGTCCCTTCTTCCACTAAATCTTTTTTCTTAACCGTCAGCTTGTCCATTTCTTCTTTTTTACCACCCATTTCTTTTATGAATTTTTCCACGCCGTCTAAGTCTATTATTAAGTCGGACATTTTGTAGTGGGAAGGAATAACAATTTTCGGTTCTATGGAATTTACGGCTTTGCTGGCAGTGGAAGCGGACATTACTGTGTTGCCGCCAACAGGTAGAATTAGAATGTCTATATCCCCTAACTCTTCCAGCTCGTCTTCTTTTAAATTAAAATCTTTTATGTGGCTTAAGTTTAAAATGCGAATGTCTTCACTTTCTATTAAGAACACGGTTACGTATTTGTCTTCCTGTTTTAGGGGGATGCCGGTTACGGTTACACCTTTTATGTCGTATTCGCCTGGGTCGGAAACATTAAACGGCTCGCCGCTAATGCCGGAAACTGCGGAATAAAGGGCTTTGTTTTTTTCGGCCAAAATTAAAACATCGGCGGCTCCCCTAGGCGGGGTAAGGCCGCTGTCTTTATGGAACGGGTCGGTTATAATTGTGGCTTCTTTTGTAGTGATTTTAAAGCTTGAAAGTCCAAAATACTGTATTTGCATGGGGTAGTTAGCGGTTTTAGGATTTAAGATTAAGGTGCTTTTTTTGACCTAAATCTTTAATCATTAATCTTAAATCTTCCATTAAATTATAGCGGATTTTAGGCAAAAAGAAAAGGGCTAAAGGCACTTGCCAAGCTCTTAAAAATCAGGTATAATCTTAGTACTTATTTGGCCCAAAAGCGCTACAAAATATTTAAATCATTAACCCCCAAATAAGTTTTATACAGCGCTTTTTTAATAATTAATCATGCTTATTCATATTGCTAATTCAATTCGACTGCGATAGTCGATTTTTTATTTGAATAAGGTAGATTGAAGAAAATTAATTTTATGACGGAAGAAGTAAAACAGGCAGTCATCCCAGCCGGTGCAGCCACCGCCCAAACAATGGACGAGTTGGTTAATAGCGGCATTGAAATTAAAGTCCTCAAAGCCGGAGACATGGTAGAAGGTACTTTAATTAGCGTAGGCAAGAACGAAGTCTATGTGGACTTGGAAGGTTATGGCGTTGGAGTAGTCCGCGGCCGCGAGCTTTACGACGACGAAGCCACTTTGGCTAACCAAAAACCAGGCGACAAAATTTTTGTCTCTGTAGTTGAGCCGGAAAACAAAGACGGCATTGTAGAACTTTCCCTCAGACAGGCCGGTCAGGAACGCGTTTGGCAGACCCTGCGCGACAAAATGGAAAAGAAAGAAATTGTGCGCACCAAAATTTTGGAAGCCAACAAAGGTGGGCTTATGGTGGAAATTAACAACGTTACCGGGTTTTTGCCGGTTTCACAGTTGTCACTTGAGCACTACCCCCGCGTAGAAGACGGTGACAAGAATAAAATTTTGTCAGTCCTGCACAGCTACATTGGCCAGCCGTTTGACGTGCAAATTATTACTGCCGATGCCCAGGAAGAAAAGTTAATCGTCAGCGAAAAAGCTGTATTTGAAAAACAGACCGAAGCCAAGCTTTCCGAACTCAAAATCGGATTAATTGTAGAAGGCATGGTTACTGGTGTTGTAGACTTCGGTGCTTTCGTAAAATTTGGCGAGCTGGAAGGCTTGGTCCATATTAGCGAAATGGCTTGGCAGCGCATAGAGAATCCGCGCGATGTCTTAAAAGTTGGACAAAAAGTTCAGGCTAAAGTTATATCTATAGACAAGGGTCGTGTATCTTTGTCCATTAAACAACTTCAGGCTGATCCATGGCTGGAGGCTGTAAAGAAATACCAAATCGGCCAGGAAGTAGAAGGCGTTGTTTCCAAAATTATGCCGTTCGGCGTTTTTGTGGAATTAGACAAAGACATCCAGGGTTTGTGCCATATTATGGAACTCTCACACGAAGCCGTAAAAAGCGCTGAGGAAATTTTAAAGCCCGGCGAAAAGAAATCATTCAAAATTATTTCCATTGAACCGGCCGAGCACCGTTTAGGCCTGTCCCTAAAAGCATTATTGCCGGCCCCTAAAAAAGAAGCCGAAGCTTCTGTTGAGCCGGAAGCCAAGGAAGAAAAAAAAGAAGAAGCCACGGCTTAATTTAAGCAAAACAAAACTCCCTCTTTCGAGGGAGTTTTGTTTTGCCAATTACATCATTGGTTTATTCATCATAGGGGCGGCAGAGTTACCGCACATTTTACAGTTCCCTTTGTGGGTAAACAATTCAACTAAGGCTGAAACGCCGACAAGAATATAAACTATTTTTGGCAACATATCGCCCATGCCCATACCGAGGAAGACGAACAGGTCCTTGCCAAAAATACCGACTAAGAGCCAGTTAAGGCCACCGATAATTACAAGGATCCAAGTTATCATGTGTAGAGCTTTCATTTTGCTCACCCCCTTTTTGTCCGCCTCTGTAAAGATTTAGTTTCTTTTTAGAGTGCGGTTGTTTTGTTTCAATAATGATTATATATCCGCAGGACCTGGCGGATAACCCCGCCTTTGGCGGGGCAACTAACCGTCTTAAGTATAACATTTTTGGCGAAAACCTTCCAAATCAGTTACCCCCAGAGAAGGATTGAACAAGATTTAATAGATTTAAAAGAATGACATGATTTAGTAATCATGTCATTCTTGTTCATTCATTTAAATCTTGTCATTCATTCTACCAACCAAACATTTTGCCGACTTCTTCCGGGGCTTCGCGTTTTCGGGCAACTTTTATTTCGCCGTTTTGGGCAATCAATTTTGCGGGTGAAGAAAGTAGGCAGTGGTGAGAAGCCAAGGCGTCCTGGTAAGCGCCGGTGTCGTAAAAGGCCACGTAGAGTTCTTGGCAGTCTGCCAGTTTAGGAAGCATGGTGTACTCGCCGCCGGCTGTGTACTTGTCATCGCTGTCGCAGGAAGACCCGGCAAACCACACGGGCTGGAGTTTGTGCGTGTTCATGTAGTTAACAGGCGTAACATGCCATTTTTGGTGAATGGCCCAGGTGTCTAACAGGTCATTCATAAAGCTGCCGTCTATAATATACCATTTCACTTTGCCTTTGTTGCCGACTTCTTTTTCGGCCAAGACTTTAAAAATAGTTATTTGGGCAGGAGCGGAAACATAGCTGCCCCATTCCACAATTAAGTTAGGATGTTTTAGTCCCAGTTTGTCGCATTCTTTTTTTGCGGTTTTTACAATTTGGGAAATCAAACTCTTGCCGGTATAAAAATGTTTCTTTTTTTCAAACGGAACTCCGCCGCCGCCGCCAATGTCCAAAGTGTCTAGCCCGGGGTTTTTTTCCTTCATTTTGGCAAACAAAGCCAGCGCGCGTTTTATGGGTTTAGTAAAACCGTTAACGCTCTCTATTTGTTTGGAAATGTGGTAATGCAGCGTGGAGAGGTTTCTAATTTTCCCCATTTTGGCCAGCTCTTCTTCCGTAAAACCAAAGCGGTTAAATTTTTTGTCCCAGTGAGCCTGGACTTTAATGTCTAAGTTTACGCGTATGCCAACCTCGCCTTTGAATTTTTGCATGCGCTCCAGTTCGTTGTAGTCTTCTATTATAGGGACAACAATAAGACCTTTGCCTTTTAATTCTTCTATAAGGCTCATGTATTTTTCGGTTTTTGGGCCGTTGCAAATAACGCGGATTTTGGCGTTGAACTTGTCTTGCTCTATCATTCTCTTAACCAAATACAGTTCATTAGCCGAGGCTACGTCTAAGTGCGCGCCTTCGGCAACCGCTGGCAGCACAAATTCCTTGGTTTGGTTGGCTTTCATGGCGTAGTGGTAAAAGAATTTGCCTTTGTAGCCCAAAACCTTAATGTAGGCGTTAAAAGTTTCAATAAGGTCGCGCACGCGGTTTTCTATAACCGTGGGGAACATAATTTCGGTGCTGGTCCCGTATTTTTTTACAATGTCAAAAATATTGTACTGGTAGTTGCCTTCCCGTACCACGAGTTCGCCGTCAGGAGAAATGTCGAACAT
The DNA here is from genome assembly GCA_964474825.1 of uncultured Candidatus Saccharibacteria bacterium. GTDB lineage: Bacteria > Patescibacteriota > Doudnabacteria > UBA920 > UBA920 > CAYYWQ01. Next base: position 1,006,599 of record CAYYWQ010000001.1, on the reverse strand, counting down.
GCCCGTGTTGTATTCGTCTATTCCGAGGCGCCAGAATTTACGGAAGCCGTTCTTTTTTTTAGATGCCGTGCGAGTTGTCATTAGTTAAATTTATATATTAATAGCGACCGAATATAATATCTTATTTTTAAGGTTTTGTCAACGCCATTTGCCTGCCCGCCAAGGCAACAAAAAAACAAATTCAGGAGAATTTGTTTACGACAAACTAAGCCATTGATTTGACTTGCGGAGTTGGGATGTAGTAATCGGGGAAGTTTTTGTTCTATGCACCTCACTAAAAAATTAAATAGTGAAGATAATGTAACATCCGGAAGTTTGTTTGTCAAACGGCGGGCTGTGAATTGGTGATAACTGTGAAGTATAGTATAATTAAGCCAATAAGCTTTCCTATCTTAAATCCCCTTCCAAGAGAAGGTAGATGTAGAGGAGGTGAATATTTTGAGACAAATACAAAGAAAGATAAATTGGCTCGCAGTTACTCAGTTTCTTTTGGTGGCCTTGATTATTGCTGTTCCGGCAATTGTATCAGCTCAAGGCATTGATTTGCCGAAACCACCTTGCCCTCCTGGTTTGCCCTGCAGTGATCCTGGTGCCACTGGCTTTATTGGCAACATTATTAACTGGCTGCTGAGTATTGCCTTCGGCGTTGCGGTACTGTTCCTGATTATTGGCGGCTTTTGGTATATTACTTCGGCCGGTAACGAGGAGAACGCGGAGAAAGGCAAGAAGACGGTGATCAACGCCATTATTGGCCTTATAATAATTATTTTGTCGTATGTGATAGTAAACGTTGTTGTGGGCTTTGGCAGCACAGTTGCGGGCGGGTAGTGTGCTATCTTAACTTAATAAAAAAATAGCCGACAAGTTGTCGGCTATTTTTTGGTGCCCGAGGAGGGAGTCGAACCCTCAATCCCTTGCGGGCGACAGATCTTAAGTCTGTAGTGTATGCCAGTTCCACCACTCGGGCAAAAATTTTTTACGCCCCTCGGCTACGCTCGGGGCAATCAGCCTTTGGCTGATTGGAGGCGCAGATGGGAGTTGCACCCATGAATCGCGGTTTTGCAGACCGCTGCGTTAGCTGCTTCGCCACTGCGCCGTAAGACTGTAACTTATTTTATCTTAAATCAGTATTTTTTTCAACCCATATACTTAACAAAAACCCCCTCTTGCGAGGGGGTTTTAAATATTTATTTTAAGTCAGAAATGTTCTGGTTGCCTACGTAAGCTAACTGTAAGTTGGTGTGCATGGTTATGCGTTGCTGGTTAGCATCGGTTTCCATGGCAGTAAGTTTAGCTTCAGTTGACTTAACTCCATTGAGCCAGGCCATTGACCCGGGCTGTACATAGTAGCCAATAAACTTTTCAATCGGACGGTTAACGTAGTTAGGTTTACTCAGGAGAGCATCCAAATCGCTAAACCATTCCATGTAACTTTCGTAGCGTCTAAAATTTTCCCCGCCAATACCGCTACAGTTGTAGGACTCCATAGTTTTGCCTTTTTGGGCATACTTAGGAGTAAAGCGGCACATGTTGCTTTCCACAACGCTGATACTCAGAGCACGTTTCCAGTTGGTAAAACCAATAATCTGGCTGGCGCTTCCGGCTAACGGAGATTTTTTGTCGCTTAAAAATTTGTCTAAATTTTGAACCAAGGGGTCCTGGCTAACTATTTGGCTATAAGAAAGAGAATTTTGGTTTGTATTGATGTTAAAAACTACGGCAGTTTGCCCGGAAGTCTGAGCCGCGCTGGCCAACATTGGGAAGACCATAGGAGCGATAGCAATTAAGGCTATGCCGGTTAAGGCTGAGCTTTTGCTAATGGCAGACTTTAGGGTAGAAAGAGCTTTCATTTATTAAATCAAACTCCCTTCTTTCAGGCCTTTAGGGTGTAAACCCTTTAGGCTTCGTAATGTTAAAGTGCGACTGTTGACCGTGTCCTTTTGGGACACTGGCAGTCGTTCCCCTTAAATAGGGCTAAAAGCGTTAAAGGCTTATGTATATAAAAAAGCGCCTTTAAGCACTTTGTAACCCCAGTATACTCCTTTTGAGTCCTTTTTTCAAGCCCTTTTTACCATTTTATGGCTTATATAAGACCGTAAACCTTTTTTCAGGCTTGCTGAAAGCCGGAATAAGTAACATAAAAACCCCTTTAAATAAAGGGGTTTTTATAAAAGTTACAGAGTTAGCTTGGCCTAGAGGCCTTTAAGTGTTTGTAGAGCAGAAAGCCGTATACAGTTACTAGAGGGCCCCAAACCCACGAGAAAACGTTAAGTAGCCAGTTGGTGTATTCAGGTTTTATGCCGCCCACGGTATTAACAATGGCTAAAATAATTGCAATTCCAATATAAATACCAAAACTTATAATACCCATATAGAAAAGTTTGCCAAAAACAGTTCCAATACGGCCCTTTACGTAGAACTTGCTTTTTTTCATTGCGGCTGTGTTTTTTAGTCCTTCCTCAACCACAATATAAGGAGACTGGCTAAACCAGAGCGAGAAAATAATGCCTGGAACAATCAAGAGTATAAAACCACCAATTACGGCCAGTCCTGTTAGTAGTCCGGTAAAGAAGAATGGGTTAATATTTGCCCTGGATCTTTTATATGCCTCTTTAAAACCTATGTTTTCCGCTTGGTCTTTTATCGCTTGTAACTGCGCAACTGCTGCCCAGACGCTTAGGTATATAACAAATATATATGCTGCAATCCCAATTAGTATTCCAGCTATGCCAGCGGCCGCTAAATTAATCTTTAATGCGGTTACTCCTACTATGCCTCCTACAAAGACTATTACCAAAATTAACATGGCCAGAGCCGGAACCAGGCTAATTGTTATTAAAGTTTTAAAGTGGCTTTTGTATATTTCCCAGGCCTGTTTAAAAATTTCCCTGGCCTTGGGCAGTTCTGTTACTGGGACTAAGCTCGGAGATCCGGGGTTATTTATTTGTCCAAAGCCTTCGTTTATTGTGGCTTCCGGCCAGCCACTGGCCGCTAAAGCTTGGCGGATTTGGGCTTCTGTTTGCCCCAATCCCTTTTGGTTCCTTATGTAATCCAATAATTGTTGAGTAACCATTTTTGTGTCGTTAATATATTAAGTTGCTTATAGTCTAGCACTTTTTTGTAAAAATGGCTAAAAAGTTAATTTAAATTCTTTAACAAAAGAAAAAATGCCCGACCGCAAGGGTCAGGCATTTTTTCTTGGAGCGGGTAACGGGAATTGAACCCGTTTCTCCACCATGGCAAGGTGGCATAATACCGGTATACTATACCCGCGCATTTTAATTTTTGCTTAGTCCTTCAATCCAACCCATGATCTTATGGTAAAGTTTCGTGTCATTTACAATAATTTGGATTGTACCGTAAGGTAGAAGATTATAGGGTTTTTTGCCTAGGCTGGACTTGCTTATTCCGTAGTAAAATTTATGGAATTTACTAATAGGTATTTTAGTTGTTTTATGCCAAAATTGCAAGAGCCTTTCAGCATTTTGATGCTGAAAAATCCTTAACCCTGCGGATATTTTTTCATTCTCAACACCGCAGCTTTCTCTTAAAAAACGCAAGAAAATTTGTACTAGCTTTGGGTCGGCATTGCTTAGTCTGACCGGGTGATAAGTTTTTTGTTGTCCTTTATAAATAATTGGTTTTTTGTGTCCTTCTGCCCAATATAACGCGATCCCAGTAAAAAACAGTTCTTTATTATTGATTTTTCCTATTTGTCGGTGCGCTTCTGTTCTGATTTGATGAGCCCGCTGCTGTGCAATTTGAGTTTGTTGTTTATTTCTTTTCAATAACGCTTCTATAGCAGCAGCTCTCCCTCTTTTTAATATTTTGTTTTTCGCTTCATCTGATATAGATAAATTTTTTAACCAGCCTGAAAGAGTACTTTTAGGAATTTTTAAAAGGCGGTTTATTTCCAAATAGCTTCTGCCCTGTAAGCGCAATTTTATTGCTTGTTCTTTTTCGTATCTCATAACTATACTATAAGTATAGTGCTGTAAAACTAAATTGTCAAAATATAAAACACCCTTCGACAAGCTCAGGATGTTTTATATGGTGCCTCGGGTCAGAATCGAACTGACTACGCTCGCCTCTTCCAAGGCTAAGTTGGACTATATCATCATCCCGTTGTTAACGGGAGCTGGGCGCTTGTGCAGGGTTATTGTTGGGACTCACCTGCTAGTCTCTACGCCTTTTCCGAAACTTCCATAAGTTTTATGGAACCCTTCGGAACTTGGTTCGGGATTGTCTTGATGTTGTATCAAGAGTTTCCCCGAGTTCACCCAGTTTTTCTCAATCCGCCTTGCGGCGAATGGCCCCAAAGATTCAGGGCGACGCTCTACCAATGAGCTACCGAGGCAAAATTTGGTTGCCCCTCGACTTCGTCTCGCTTCGCGAAACTTCGCTCGGGACACTCGACTCGCTTCGAAGTTGATCGATGGTCGGAGCCCTTTAGGGCGTAGACCACGAGTGAGCTTTGACGTTTGTCAAAGCGAGTCGAGTGGTGGGCGATAAAGGATTCGAACCTTTGGCCTCCTCGGTGTAAACGAGGCGCTCTAACCAACTGAGCTAATCGCCCAAGTTTGCTTAGGGCTTCCTGCGTACTATACCAAAATATTCAGGAATTGGCAATAGTTTTGGAGAGCTTAATTACGGCCTCCATATCGTCATTTTCCGAGGTTTTATTTCTTTTTTCAGTCCCGCATTTTTGGCACTTATGCACTAAAACATATTTTCCGTGGTTGGTTTCCACTAAAATAGGCTGCATCATGCCGCCGCATGTATTTAAGCGGTCGCCCGGGTTAATGTCCACATGTTTGCTCCACAGGCATTTGGGACAGTGGTTTGTATAGCCGGTGCCTGTAATTTCTTCCCCACAGTGTTGGCAAATAAAGTCTTCAATTTTCCGGGTAAATTTCTTCATGGAGTTGTAAAAGTATAAAGATAATAGCATATTATTGGAATTTTTGATATGATGAAAACGCTTAATTAAAACAACTATATTTATGGCCAACAGGGTCAGGTTAGTTTCTCCCACCTTTAGTGATATTTTTGAACCGAACATTGAAATTGGCCAGTTTCCGGACGGCGACAGCCACGTGCGTATCCCCAATTTAGCCGAGTGTGCCGGCCAGGAAGTTATAGTTTTTCATCGCCTCTACCCCAAGCAGAATACCGGTCTGGTAACTCTGCTTTTAATTTTGGACTCGCTTAAGGAAGTGGGTGCTAAAAGCGTTTTTGTGGTAGCTCCCTACCTGCCGTATTCGCGGCAAGACAAAAAGAAGCTTAATGGCGAAGTGGCCAGCGCTTTTGTGGTTTGTAATTTACTGGCCAAGGCCGGCTGCGACAAACTAATAACTTTTGACTGCCACTTTTTAAACCAGCCTGGCCCGGCCAAGTTTGGGCAACTGAATATAGAAAATATTTCCATGGGCAAAGATTTAGCGGCTTACGCTAAGCTTGAGGCTTTTGCGGGCGAGGCTTGCGAAGTTATTTCACCGGACGCGGGAGCGAATTATTTGGCCGCCGAACACGGCGGGAAGTCCTACAGCAAGGCGCGCAAAGAATACGAAGGCGACAAAATCCATTACCGCGAAGTCGGGCAAATGGATGGAGACTTTGACGTTGCCGGAAAAAATGTTTTATTACTCGACGACATGATCTCTACGGGAAGCACTATGATAAAAGCTTTGGAAAAATTAACTGAAGCCGGGGCCAAGAAAATTTGCTGCGCGGCCACTCACGGACTATTTTTGTATAACTGCGTGGACAAAATAAAGAAATTTACAGACTGCGTGTATTCCACGGACAGCATTGAAAACGACTTTGGTAAAGTTTCTATAAAACAAAAACTTTTGGACATGGAAAGCGGTGCCCAAAAGTTATTTTAAAAAATTAACTTTATTTTATGAACGTAGAAGAGGAAGTTTTGGACATTTTAAAAAAGACCGGCGCGGTTATTACAGACAGTCATATTGTGGGCACTTCGGGCCGGCATATGTCTATATATATAAACAAAGACTATTTACTGCCCCATACGGCCGCGACCTCGCGTATTTGTTATTTATTGGCTGAAAAGCATAAAGATCTAGAAGTAGATATAGTTGTTTCCCCGGTGGTGGCTGGAGCCATTTTAGGCCATGAAGTGGCCAGGCACTTAAGTGAAATCCAGGGCAAGGAAGTTTTGGCAGCTTATGCCGACAAAACAGACGAAGGTCCGTTAGTATTTAAGCGCGGCTATGACGAGCTGGTTAAAGGCAAAAAAGTTTTAATTATAGAAGACACGGTTGCCACAGGGCTTTCGGTGAATAAAATGATAGATGTTGCAAAGAAGTTTGAAACCCAAATCCAGGCCATGGGAGTTCTGGTTAACCGGGTTCCGAAAGATATAAATAGCGAAACTCTTGGCGTCCCCTTTTCAGCTTTGTGTGAAATCCCGGCGGAAACTTTTGAAGAAAAAGACTGCCCAATGTGTAAAGCCGGCCTGCCCATAAACACTAAAGTCGGCCACGGCAAAAAATATTTGGAATCTAAACAGGGCAAAATCTAATAAAATATGTACACAGAACAAAAAATTATTTTAGCTACGGACGAATTTGGCAGGGAAGAATTGCTGGATTTTGTTGGTAAAGTAGGAAGCCGGGTCTACTGCGTAAAAATTCACAGCCTATATGATTTGTATGGGCCCGGAATTGTTAGTGAATTAAAAAAAGCTGGCGCCAGCAAGGTTTGGGTAGATGCTAAGCTGCATGATATTCCTAACACAGTAAGGCTTCGGGCAAAAGCGATTGCGAATTCGGGTTGTGAGATTTTAAGTGTTCACGCTTCAGGTGGGGTGGAAATGCTCTCGGCCGCCAAAGAAGGGTTTGGTTCGGGTAAAGTTTTGGGAATTACGGCACTGACTTCTTTAACGGATCAGGCAATTAAAGATATTTATCAATCCGCTGATGCCAAGGAATTGGTTGGCCGCTTAACCCCTCTTATTAAACAATCTGGGATTAACGGTCTGGTTTGTTCGCCAAAAGAATTGGAATTGGTGCGTTCAAATCCGGACTTTAACGAATTAGAATTAGTTATTCCGGGAATTCGTTCAGCCGGAGTTGATGTTAACGACCAAAAGCGTTTTGATACGCCTTTTAATGCCTTAAAGGCCGGAGCAAGTTACTTGGTTATGGGGCGGCAGCTTACGCAGGCAGCAGATGTTGCAGTGGCTTTAAATAAATTAGAACATGAATTAAAATTAGCTTTGAATGTATAAACTAATCCGCCCGTTAATTTTTAAGGCTTCGTCTGACCCGGAAACAATGCATGGGGTCATGATGAAGCTTTTGCATATGGTGGGTAATTTCCCTATATTTTCCTGGATAGAGAGGTTGATTTTTGATTTTCAGGATGAAAGATTGAAGCAAAATATTTTTGGTTTGGAATTTAAAAATCCTGTGGGGCTTGCCGGCGGTTTTGACAAGCAAGCCGAAGCACTGCAGGGTTTTGCTAATTTGGGTTTTGGGTTTTTGGAAGTAGGAACTGTTACCCAACTCGCTCAGCCTGGCAATCCGCGCCAGCGTATTTTTCGTTTGGTTGATGATGAAGCATTAATAAACCGAATGGGTTTTAATAATCATGGCGCAGATGCTATGAGTAAACAGTTGTCTCAGACATCGCTTTACTTAACTAAAGCGCCCATCGGGGTTAATTTGGGCAAGTCTAAGATTACTGAATTAAATAAAGCCGCGGAAGATTATTTATATTCTTTTACCAGGCTTTATGAATATGGAGATTATTTTGTTGTAAATGTAAGCTCTCCCAACACCCCTGGCCTTCGTGAGTTACAGGATAAAAATTTTTTAATAGATATTTTGTCAGGACTTACAAAATATCGCTCCGAGCAAAAAATAGCCAAGCCAATTTTAGTAAAAATTGCGCCGGATTTGTCTTTTGAGGCCATCGAGGAACTTGTGCCGGTTTGTAAGCAGTATGAAATTAATGGTGTTATTGCAACTAACACAACAGTTGGCCGGGTTGGTCTTAAGACAGAAACTAAAGAAATCGGAGGGCTTTCCGGAAAGCCGGTAAAAGAAATGTCTACGGCTATTATTAAACACATTCACCAGAAGCATCCAAGTATGCCAATAATAGGAGTAGGAGGCATTTTTAGCGCTGAAGATGCCTATGAAAAAATAAAAGCCGGAGCTAGTCTAGTCCAAATTTATACAGGCCTGATTTACGAAGGCCCGGGGCTCGTAAAGAAAATAAACAAAGGTTTAGTGGAGCTTCTAAAACGCGACGGGTTTAAAAATATTAGTGAAGCGGTAGGGGTAGAGACAAAATAAAAAAAGCCTTATCGGCTTTTTTTGTTGGTGCCCAGGACAGGACTCGAACCTGCACGGGATTGCTCCCGCTACCACCTCAAGGTAGTGCGTATACCAATTCCGCCACCTGGGCAAATTTGCTTGCTTATTATAATATATATCTAGGATTAAATCTAGCCTTAGAAAGGAAAAAAATGCCATTGAATATCCCTGTAATTCTAGGTAGTGTGCGCGAAGGCAGGAGGAGTGAGGCCCCTGCTAAGTTAATTGTGCAAAAATTAGTGGAGGCTGGGCATAAGTCCCAATTGGTAGATTTTATAGAATTACCGCTGCCCTTTGTTAACTGCCCTAAAGAACCGAGCGATTATAAAAAAGTTTATCCTGATCCAAACGTGCAAAAATGGAGCAATATAGCGGACGCGGCCGACGCTTTTGTTTTGGTGGTCCCGGAATATAATTATGGTTACTCCGCGGTTTTAAAAAATGCTCTGGACTGGCTATGGCCAGAATTTAAACATAAGGCTTTTGCTTTTGTTGGGGTTTCCACCGGTCAAGTCGGGGGCAGTCGCGCCATTGTCCAGCTACGCAACGTTATTGGAGCTTTTAACGCTTTTGATATTCGCGAAAATGTAATTTTTGGGCCTATTGCCAAAGCGTTTGACGAACAGGGTAAATTAATAGACGATTCCTATTTAAAAAAGATCGACGGTTTAATTAAAAGTTTGTCCGCGGCAGCCGAGGGTATGAAAGTTATTAGAGAAAAGAATAAATAAGGCTGCAGACAATCTTTGCTAAATACGAAATAAACTAAAAATACTAAAACCCGGTTTTGCCGGGTTTTAAATTTAGTACTTTTAGTGGTTTTAGTATTTAGTAGAGGCGTTGTTAGACAACGCGCCATTTACCTTGTTCGTCCCTCATTAGCTTCCCTGCTAAAGAAAATCCTGCGGCCATTTTGTGTCCGCCGCCGCCAAAGATTTTGGCAATTTCGGAAACGTCGGTTTTTTTGTAAGGGTCGCTACGCAGGCTGCCCTTAATAATGTCCCCGTCTTGGCGCAAAAACATGGCAAAGCGGGCGCCTGGGAAAGTATTTAGCGTTTCCGCGAAGCCTTCAAACGCGGCTTGAGGAAGTTCTCCAAGTTCGGCTAAATCTTTTTGAGTCATAATGCCATAAATAATTTTATGCTTGGCATCGTAAAAAGAATTTTCCATGGCTTTGCCCCAAGCTTTTAGAATGTTGGCGTTCTTGCCTTTAAAAGTATGGCGAATAATTTTTGCAGTCTGCGCGCCCTTTTTAAGTAATGTTGCCGCGGCTTTAAGCGTACTGCTTTGGGTATTGCTATGCATAAAACCGCCTGTGTCTGTAATTATTCCGGTCAGCAAGCAAGTGGCGACTTCGTGGGTAATGGTCCAGTTATGGAAAACAAAAAAGTCGTAAACTAATTCCGCCACAGAAGATTTGGCAGAATCTACAACATTTACATCCCCAAACAAAGTGTTGTCCGGATGATGGTCAAAGTTAATGGTTGGGATTTTTAGGTTGATTATATTTTCACTGCCGCTTCTGTCTTTGGTGGAGCAGCCGCATGTTATCAAAAGGTCAAAATCTGCATGATCAATATCATCCGCAATTTTTTCACTGCCTGGTAAAAATTTTAAACTCGGCGGTACGCCTTTTTTAATTGCCAGAGTAATATTTTTACCCTGTTTTTCTAAGTGCAGTGCCAAAGCCAAAACACTCCCGCCATCGTCCCCATCCATGCGTTCGTGCATGGTAAGGAGAATGCGTTCGGCGGAATCAATAAGTTGTTTTGCTTTTGTAAATGCATCTTTCATAATCTATTTTTCGTCTTCCTCGTGTATCTTCCTAAGTACTTCCTCTATGTGCTCCACATAACGGGGACTGGTGTCTAAGTGGAAGGAAATGCGGGGGATAATTTTTGTGGCAAAGTGCTTGTTCATTTCCCCTTGTACGTAATAAATATTTTTGCTCAACAAAGCCAAAATTTTATTGTCGTCGCCGTTAAAAATAGAAATCCAAATTTTAGCCCACTTCATGTCTTTGCTGGTTTCTACTTTGGAAATAGTGGTAATACCTTTTTCTTCGTATAAAAATTCATGCAAAATTTTCCCTAATTCCAGCTGAATTAAGGAGTTAACCTTCGCTATTCTGTTCGTGTCTTTTTTTACTGGTTTCATAATGGCTTGTTTTATTAGCGACGTAGGCGAGTCTATCCCGCTTGCGGGTAAGTGAGTCTAAGGAGTCTTAATATATGTTCAATTCATATATTATAACAGCTAAATAGTATACCCGATTTTTAAGCTTTCGGCAAGAGTGCGTTTAACAATTAAAAGAACGGGCTTAAGCCCGTTCTTTTATGTGCGATTTAGAGTGTCTTGATCTTAATTTTTTCTTCAAAACTTTCCAGAATATCACCTTCTAGAATTTTGACAGAGGTTTTTAGTTTAATTCCAAATTCTTCGTTTTGCTGAACCGTTTTGGCCATTACTTTGGTTTGCTGAAGTTCCATAATATCAGCCCTGCCTAGTTCTTTTAAGTCGCCCTTGCCTTCTTGTCCTTCAACAGGTGTGTGGCGCAAAATGGCAATGTGGCTGTTCTTTTTTAGTTCGCCGTTTATAACTTTGCCCCCTACTATCATTACGCCTTTTTCAGTACGGAAAATGGCCAAGACTTTGGCTGTACCAAAGGCAATTTTTTCTGTTTCCGGAGTGAACATTTTTATAACCGCGGTAGTCACATCTTCCAAAAGTTCGTAAATAACGTCATAAGTGTCTATGACAACGTTGCTTTGTTTGGACAGACTTTCCACTTTGGAATTGGTCTTAACGCGGAAGCCTATAACCGTGGCTTTGGAACTGCTGGCCAATAAGACGTCTGACTCAGTAATTTCCCCTACGCCCTCAGAGAGAATGTTGATTTTAACTTCGTCGTTCTTTAGTTTGGCAATGCTTTGCTTAATAGCTTCTAAAGACCCGGCAACGTCTGCTTTTAAAATTAAGTTTAAGCTCTTGGTAGTTAAATCCCCTTGCAACCCGTGACGAGCAAAGCGGTGGGAGTGTTCTTTTTTCTTAGCCGACATGGCAATGTGCCTTGCTTCGTCCAAGGTTTCCGTAACCTGTAAAATGTCTCCGGCTTTTGGAGTTTCTGACAAACCCGAAATTTGTACCGGGGTGGAAGGGCCTGCGTCTTTTAGCTTGCGGCCTTTTTCGTCGTCTAAACTGCGGACGCGGCCAAAGGCAATTCCGGCTGCAACAATGTCGCCAATTTTTAGAGTTCCGTTTTGAACAATTACCGTAGCGGTGGCGCCTTTTCCTTGAGTCATTTTAGATTCAATAACCGTACCAACAGCTTGGCCGTTTGGGTTAGCCCGTAAGTTTTCCAATTCCGCGGTGAGCAAAATCATTTCCAAAAGATTGTCTATGCCCAAACCTTGCTTGGCGCTAATTTCGCAAGCTATAGTTTTGCCGCCCCACTCTTCTGTAAGAACCCCAACTCCGGCCAATTCCTGCTTTACTTTTATAACATTGGCTTCGGGCTTGTCTACTTTGTTAATGGCCACAATCATTGGCGTTTCCGTAAACTTGGCGCGGTTTATGACTTCTAAAGTCTGTGGGCGGACCCCGTCGTCCGCGGCTACAACGAGTACGATCAAATCAGTAACATTCGCGCCTCTGGCGCGCATTTCAGAAAAGGCTTCGTGGCCCGGGGTGTCCAAAAAAGTAATCCATTTGTCGTTTTTCTTTACGCGGTAAGCTCCAATGTGCTGGGTAATGCCGCCGCTTTCCCCTTCTGCCACTTTGGTTTTGCGAATGGTGTCGAGCAGTGTTGTTTTACCATGGTCTACGTGACCCATAATTGTAACTATTGGGTTGCGCGGTTTTAAGTTGACTTCTGTTTCAGCCGCTAAAATTTCCTGCAAAAAACCCAAACCAAATTCTTTTTGGGTTTTGTCCGCTTCCGTGGAAACTTCAAAGCCTAAGTCCTGTGCCACAATGCTCGCGGTGTCAAAATCCACCTCTTCATTAATGGTGGCCATTACACCGTTTTTAATTAAATTTTTAATTACGTCCGTAATAGGAAGTTTTAATAAGTCCGCAAAGTCACGGACTTTAATAAAGCCGGGTAAAAGAATTTTTTTCTTTTCTTTAGGTTCAGTTGAAAGAGATGCCGCGGGTTTAGGCCTTAAAGATTCCATAATCTTGTTGGCCATGTAGTTGTCTATTTTATTTGCCTTGGGCGAAATAAAAAAACCCTTCTCTTTTGCTTTTGTGCGAAGATCTTGAATGGAAATATTTAATTGGGACGACAGTGAGGACAAATTCATAACTAATTGATTATACTCGCAAATTTCAATAAAATCAAGCGGTTTTAGGCCTTTTCCCAAATGAAATTAAACAGTGATCGCATGGTTGTGGCTATCTCTTTAGATCTTATTATTAGCCCAATCGGTTCGCTGTCGCTGCGGTAGACGGCTAAGGCCACTGTGTCGCCGTAAATATTGCAATCCATTGGTATGGGAAAAAATTTATTGGAAATTGTCTTAGTTTCGCGGAGCATATAAGGATCAGTTTTGTAATTCCACGAATCATTTTTTTCTGAACCGCTAATTAGCATTTTTAAAGCAATGCGTTTTTTTACGCGGCTCGGAATATAATAACGGTTAATGTAGGTTTCTATTTCGGGCTGGATTTTGTCTATGCCTACTAATTCCAGGGTGGGCTCATTTTCCCGCAAATTGTCTTGGTAAATTTTTTTTAGCCCCTCGACGCCTTCATAAAAAATTATTTTTGGCTTAACCGATGCTGTAGCCAGCAATAGTCTAAGTTGAGGTACCAGTAGCTCTATTTGGGCAAGGTCAGAATGTTTTTTATCTAAAAACACCTCAGGGTCTTCCGCCACTAAATATCTGCGTTTGCCAATTACTGTTTCGCTTAACAGTCCTTGTTCTAATAACTTAGGTAAAAATTCATAAAGTGTCGGTCGTTTTATGGCGGCCTTTTCGGCTAAATGTTTTGGCAGGCTTTGTCCTAGCTCAAGAGCCGCTAAATATAATTTAGATTCCACAGCAGAAAGGCCTAAATTTGTTAGCGAATTTATAGGTATCATAAAAGTGTTGTTATGGCTGACACTTTTAGTATACATTATTGACTATATAAATCAAGCTATTATAATGTTATGTTATTGAATGTAAAATTCAATGACACTAATTATTAAGAACATGCTATGAATAAACAAGTGAAGGTGACGGCAATTTTTATTGTCTTGGTTTTGGTGGTTTGGCTAATATCAGCTAAAACTAAACCATACCAGACTAGCCAAGACACAATTTATAAAATTGGTGTGCTGTTGCCTCTTAGCGGTGACGCGGCAATTTACGGCGAGCCGGCAAAAAATGTTTACCAGCTGGCGGTGGAAGAAATAAACAGCCAAGGAGGGGTAAACGGCAAAAAACTGGAATTAATAATTGAAGACGATAAATGCAGCGGAAAGGACGGGGCGAGTGCCGCGCAAAAATTAATTAATGTAGACAAAGTGCAAATACTGCTTGGCAGTTTGTGCAGCAGTGTGACTATTCCAGTCGTGACTATTGCGCAGCAAAATAAAGTTTTATTTTTTTCGCCCGGGGCAACCAGTCCGGAGTTGACCGGCATAAGCCCGTATTTTTTCCGCAACGTAGCAAGCGACGACAGTCAGGGACAGGTTGATGCCGAAATCGCTTACAGGAAAGGATTCCGCAAAGTGGCTTTTATAGTGGAGCAAAAAGATTACCCTTTAGGGATTTACGGCGCGTTTAAAAAACGTTTTGAAGCTTTGGGAGGGGAGGTTATAAAAGAAGAGTTTCCGGTTGATTCAACTGATTTTAGGTCACAGCTAATAAAGCTTAAGAACCAGAACCCCGATGTTCTATTTATAGACCCGCAGGCTCCCCCGGCCGGGGAAAGAATAATTAAGCAGGTTGAGGAACTTGCCTGGAAGCCGCAATTATTTATTACCGAAACAGAAGCTGGTGATCAAAAGTTTTTGCAAGACCATAAAGATTTTTTGGAAGGATCCTTAGGCTCGCAGTTTGTCTTAGATTTAACCAATCCAAAATCTAAACACCTGCTCGAAGACTACAAACAAAAATATGGAGTGGAATTAGCTTACCAAAGTTATGGGCATACGGAATACGACTCCATTTATTTATTAAAATTTGGCATACAGCAGGTTGGCTATAACGGGGAAAAATTAGCCGCTTGGTCTAGAACAATAAAAAATTGGCCGGGTGCTTCGGGCAGTATTACCGTTAACTCTGCAGGCGACAGGGAGGGCGGTTACACGCCGCAAATTGTTAAAAACGGACTTATTCAGAATTTTTTTGAGTAATAATTTTGTATGGTATAATGGTTTAAAGGTCGCTTTAAAATATTAAGAAAGAAACAAAATGAAAAAACAAATTATTTATTCTTCTGCTTTAGCTGCCGCGGCTTTCTTTGTTGCTGCCGGTACAGCCTTGGCTGCCTTTACCCCGCCCCCTGCTCCAACTGAGCCCACTAGTGTTGACCAGTGCAAAAAAAATGGCTGGCGCAACTATGGTGATATGTTTAAGAACCAGGGCGATTGCGTGAGTTTTGTAGTAACAGACGGCCGAAATGCCCCGGACGGCCCACCAATACATTAAGCAGTCTATAAAAAAACCATCACCTTTCGGCGATGGTTTTTTTATATCATCAATTTAAAATGTCCTGTTTTTTCCTACTATCATTTTAAGCCGCTGCGGAATTATTTCCACTGTGGCCGGAAACTTGGCAACTATCCGTCCTAGCATTGTTAGCGGGAAGCCGCGCGGTTCCAAAAATTCTATTTTTTTACATTTAATTACAGTGGTGTTGGGAACTTTTTCTAAAAGACCGTCTATAATTGCGCCGCGAAAGCCCAAGACCTGCATTTTGGTTAGTTTTTCCAGCATAAGTAAATCTAAATTGCCGTCTGTTGGGCTGGCAATTTTTTGGTCTTTACCGGAATTGGAACGGATGTTGGCAACCAATCCTCCAAGTCCGCTTAAATTAACTGTATAGGAATCGTCAACTCGAATGGTGAAAGATTTAGATTCGCTGGACAGGAGTTTTATGCTTTGAAAAAGTCCGGCACTCCCTAGGCGGTGGCTCATAACGCCAAACTCAAGAAAGCTAATAAAATAACTGCCGGCAATGCGCGCCAGGTCTATTTTTTCCAACCGGCGGCCAGCCAGGGTCTTAACACCGCTATACAAATCCGGCACCCCTAAAATTCTGGCTAAAATGGAATCTTCTTCAAAGGGAATGAAGCCTAGAGTAAAATCACGGCCTTTTAAAGCGGCAAGCATTAAATTAAACGTGTCGTCGTTGCCGCAGGCAACTAAAGTTTTTGTTCCGCGCTGACTGGCTGTGTCCACTAAGTCCGCAATACTGCGCAGCGGCGTTACCCTTGCGGTTTCGCCGGCAATTTTAAATTCCGCCAGGAGCCCGAGCATCTGGGTTTGTAATTTTTCGTATTTTTCCAAAGGTAAATTCCCTTGGTCGAAAATGTAATAATACATAGAGATTTTTGGAAAGACAAAACCTACCGGTTTTTTCTTTCCAACCTCTCCGGCTAAGCCGGAGCCTATCTTTTTCGGAGTAGTTTCCTCAGCCACTGGCGGAGCCAGATGGCTTCGGAGCTATTTATAGAAAATAGTGATTAGCGAATAGCGATTAGTAAATAGGAAAATGCAAAACTGCTTTTTCCTATTGCCTATTCACTAAGCACTAATCACTAGTGTTATTCTTCCGGTTCTAAATTGGCTTTTTTTCCGTTACCGTTGATTGCCGGAGCGGTGCCGCCGTTCATGGAGCATTTGCCCGTGAATTGGGCGCCGTCTTCCACGCGCAAAATGGAGCAGGAAATGTCGCCGGCAATTTTGGCAGTAGTCTGCAGTATTAAATGTCCGGAAATTTTAATATTACCCTGGATTTCCCCGCCAATTACGGCATTTCCGGCTAAAACGTCTGCCACAATTTTAGCTCCATGATTAACAAAAACACTCTGGCTGGTCTTAACTTTGCCGCTGACCTGACCTTCTATCCTAATATTTCCTTCGGAATTCAGGTCCCCCTGAATTTTAACGCTGGGACCTACTACGGTTTCGGCTTGCTGGCTTAAATTTTCGTCCATTAACATTTTGTCCATTTTTTTCCTTTCGGGTTAGTTGGTCAATCGGTTTTGTTTTATGCGAACCTATATTATTTGTTTGTCGTGGGTTTGTATTGCTTCCGCTACTGCTTGCTGTTCTTCCGCAGTCAGCTGCGTGTCGCTTTTTCCATCCTGAATTTTTTTGGAATAAATTCGGTTTTGCTCACGTCCGTGCATGGAAGTTATTACCAGGCCGTTGTTGTGGCCGTTGAGCAGGGCGATGCTGAAGCTAAAGTTGCCGCCGCTGCCGGCAAAAGGGTTAAAGCGCACTACTCCGACTTTTTGCAGGGCGAAATTAAAGTTAGTCTGCAGTTGTAGTAAGGCCTGAGCCTGCCCGACTTGTTGGTCATGCAACTGCTGAATACTTTCGCCAAGGTGGTTAATGGCCGGTTCCAGACTGCCTCCGCCTTCGCCAGCGAAAAAAGTTTTACGCATTTTATTTAAGCCCCGTAAGTCCCACCAAGCCGCCACAGCTCCCACTAAAGCTAAGAAAGCTATTATTAAAGCGGCTGTACTAACAATAGAAAGATTCATAACTTTGGTATTGTAGCACTGCGGACGTTTGCGTTCAAATGACTTTAATTGTTATAATTATTGTTACTATTCAATAATATCGATAAGTATCGATTAATATCTTATATCATTTTGATATTGGTAGATATTAAACAGATATTGAGATATTGTAGAGAAGATAATTTAATCTATTATTTATTTATGTCCAAAAAGAATAGAAAAGGTAGCGAAACACCAGTCTCCCACTCTCTTACAGGTGGTGCTTCCGCGCATGCGGCCGAATATAAGATTATTAAGCACGATTTGCTGAAAGTAGTATATTTGAATGTCATTTATCTTGGTGCGGTAATGGCCTTATATTTTACCAATCAAAAAAGCCATTATTTGGAACACTGGTTTTCCAAAATTTTCCATTTTTAGCAAATTTTAGAACAATAAAAAGGTTACCCCTTTATAAGGGTAATCTTTTTATATTGCCACATATGATATATTTATCCACTTTTTAACTTGAAATGGATTAAATAAGCTGGTATACTGTAAATGTTATATCACATATGATATCAAAATTATGAATAACCTCCAGTTAGAACAGCAAAAAATAGGGCAGTTTATAGGCCAGCTTAGAGAAAGCAAGGGGTTTACCCAGGCTGCTTTTGCCAAGGCCTTAAAAACCAGCCAATCTGCCGTAGCCAGAATGGAAAAAGGGCAGCAGAATTTAACTACGGAAACATTGTCTAAAATTAGCGGTGTTCTAAAGCAGGAAATTATCCAGCTTGCTAATAATTCCGTTAACTTTAAAATAGAGGGCGGACATAAATTGTCCGGAACTATAAGCGTTAATACTTCCAAAAACGCGGCTGTGGCGCTTCTTTGCGCTTCTCTCCTGAATAAAGGCAAAACCACACTGCGCGGAGTTCCTAAAATAGAAGAGGTTAACCGCTTAATTGAGGCTTTAACCAGCATTGGGGTCAGTGTTAAGTGGCAAAATAGCGATGTGGAAATAGTTCCGCCAAAAAAGCTCCAGCTCCAGCATTTTAACAAAGAATCCGCCGGTAGGACTCGCAGTGTTTTGTTGTTTTTGGGCCCGCTTATTCATTTAGCTAAAAGTTTTTCTTTGCCCCATCCTGAAGGCTGCCACTTGGGCGCGCGAACTGTGAGGCCGCATTTGTATGCTCTGGAAAAATTCGGCGTTAGGGTTAAAACAACACACGCCGCTTACGAGGTTTCAGCCGCAAAACTTTCCGCTTCAGAAGTTGTGCTTTATGAAACCGGAGACACGGTTACGGAAAACGCGATTATGGCCGCAGCAAAACTACCGGGGCAAACAACCATTAAGCTAGCCTCGGGAAATTACATGGTCCAGGATTTATGTTATTTTTTAAAAACTTTGGGCGTAAAAATAGAAGGCATTGGCAGCAGTACTTTGGTCATTCATGGCCAGCCGGACATTGACCGCAATGTAGAATATTTTTTAGGCGAAGATCCAATTGAGGCCATGATGTTTCTTTCTTTGGCTGCCACGACCAATTCCTCTTTCGTTATTGAACGCTGTCCAATAGACTTTTTGGAATTGGAATTGCTTAAATTGGAAAAAATGGGTTTTAAATATGAAATTTTAAAGCGCTATCAGTCAAATAATAGTTATGTTAACTTGGTAGATATTAAAACGCTCCCCTCTAAACTAATCGCACTGGAAGAAAAAATCCATCCAATGCCTTACCCGGGCATTAACATAGACAACCTGCCGTTTTTTGTGCCCATTGCCACACAGGCCAAAGGTACTACGCTAATTCACGATTGGGTTTACGAAAACCGCGCTATTTACTACATGGAACTAACAAAACTTCGGGCTAATATAATTTTGGCAGACCCGCACCGTGTTTACGTGGAAGGCCCAACCAAATTAAAAGGAGCGGAAGTTATTTGTCCCCCGGCATTGCGGCCCGCGGCAATAATTCTAATTGGGATGCTTGCCGCGCATGGCACATCTATTCTGCGAAATGTTTATTCTATCGCCCGCGGGTATGAAGACTTAGTTACGCGTTTAAAAAAACTTGGAGCGAAGATAGAAACTCTTCATGGGTTTTAATATATGGAATCTTTCTTGGATTTTGTAATGAGTTCTTCTCACGGCTTAATTTATGCCGCTTTGTTTTTTGGTATGTTTTTTGAGGCCAATGTTACTATTTTAACCGGAATGTTTTTAATTACCCAAGGAAGGGTTAATCCGGCACTGGCAGTAATTTTAATAGCTGGTGGAGGTTATGGTGAACAGTTTTTGCATTATTTATTGGGCCTGTACTTAAGCAAGCATGACCGCGTAACCAGGTGGGCTGCTAAAATAACTGGCCGTTACGACTCTCGTTTACAGCATAACCCTTTTCGCTATTTGGTAATTTCCAAATTTGTTTACGGCTTCCACCGCGCAGTTTTAATTCGCCTGGGCATGCTTAAAGTCAGCGTGCGTGAATTTGTTAAAGCCTCGGTCCCGGCTACTGCCATTTGGCTTACGGCAATTTCCACTTTAGGGTTGGTTTTTAGTTACTCCTATAATATTTTAAAAAATTACATAAAATACGCGGAGCTGGTGTTGCTCGGCCTGGTAATAGCATTTTTTATTGCAGAATATTTTGTTTCCAAACGGTTTGAGAATGACTTAGACTCATAAGTGATATAATAAAGAAGTAGTATAATTTTCCGAAACAAAAATGTCACAGCCAAAACACATACATCATTTTCACCGGCACATGAGTATTAGTTATCCTGTGTCCGGCCGCCAAAGGATTTACAGTTTTGTGGTTTTTCCTTTGCTGGTTTTGCTTGCCGTTTCTTTTGTCTTGTCCCATTTTGGCGGGAAAAATTTGGCAGAGTTGCCCCATATAACTTGGGGACTTTTAGTGGGCGCGGTTCTGGTTACTTTTGTCCGCTTGTTCATTGCCTATGCTGCGGCTTTAATTTTAGCTGTGCCTTTAGCGCTGCTAATTAACCATAACCCCAAGGCTGAGCGGATTTTATTTCCGTTGTTCGATGTAATTCAGTCAGTCCCGGTGTTGGCATTTTTCCCGGTAATAATTGTTTTGTTTGTGCATTATGGCCTTTACAATTTCGCTGCGATTTTTATTTTAATGCTTACCATGATGTGGAGTATAGTTTTTAGCATGGTCGGAGGCCTTCGTGTTATTCCCAGTGACATAAAAGAAGCGGCAAAAATTTTTCATTTAACGGGCATAAAATATATAGACCGCGTGCTGCTTCCCGCGGTTGTTCCCTATTTGGTAACCGGCTCGCTTCTTGCCTGGGCCGGAGGCTGGAACATTATTATTGTAGCGGAGGTTTTGCACACCTACGTTCCCGGTGGTACTTCATCGCAAGACCTCTTTGGTATTGGCAATGTGTTAGTATCTACCGCGGCCAACGGCCAGCAGCAGGGGTTTTTAATGGCTTTGATTGTTTTGGTAATTTTTGTAGGCTTAATGAATTTTTTAATTTGGCAAAGGCTGCTTAAATATGCAGAACGATACAAATTCGAATAGATCTACAGAACTACAGAGTAGGCACACTACAGATGCCTACGGAAGGACAGCAGTTTTCTGTAGGCATCTGTAGATAAATATAGTTTTCTGTAGTTTATTTCCTTATTATGGACCAAACAATAATAAAATTCGACAAGGTTAGTAAGACTTATTCTAATAACCCCAAACCAAGTTTGGTTGATGTTAGTTTTAATATATTAGACGGAGAATTTTTTTGTCTTGTTGGGCCTTCGGGTTGTGGTAAATCTACAATTTTAAAAATTATCGCCGGACTTGAAGAGCAATCTAGTGGTACAGTAGAAAAACCCGCAGACGTTGCTATGGTTTTTCAAAGCGGCGCGCTTTTTCCGTGGCTAAATGTTTACGAAAACGTGGCTTTGGGCCTTAAAGTTATAAATACACACCCAAAAAAAGTTCAGGAACAAAGTTTTAAATATATAGAAATGGTGGGACTTCAGGATTTAGTGGAAAAGTATCCGCACGAATTGTCCGGCGGCCAGCGCCAGCGTGTGGGCTTGGCCAGGGCTTTGGCAGTGGACCCAAAAGTTTTGTTGTTAGATGAGCCTTTTTCCGCACTGGACGCGGTAACCACAGAAGAGCTGCACAAAGATCTATATAAAATTTGGAAAGCAACCAAAAAGACTATTGTCATGATTTCTCACTCCATAGAAGAAGCTGTAACGCTCGCTGACAGAATAATGCTAATGAAGGCCGGCCAGCTAGAACAAATTTTTAACCTTACCCTCCCCTATCCCCGCCGCGAACAAGAATCCGCCTTTATGCACGAGGTGCAGAATATTAGAAAAACTTTTTTTAGATAGATTTTTACTTTTTAGCCCAAAGAAAAATAATATCATTGCCCCTCGACTTCGCTCGGGACAAAATAAAATACCCAACCTTAAGGTTGGGTATTTTATTTTTTGAATTGAATAAACGCAAAACGTATTTTTTTGCCCCTCGACTCGTTGCTGGCGCTTCTCGCTCGGGACACTCGACCCGCTCTAACAATCGTGGTTTGGTTGAGGCTTCCCAAAAGCCGAAGCCACGAGCGAGTTTTGGCGTTAGCCAAAGGGAGTCGAGTGGTGGACCTAGGGAGAATCGAACTCCCGCCTCAGCAATGCGAATGCCGCGTAATACCACTTTACTATAGGCCCATATAAGTTTAAGATATAAGAACTGTGAATAATTTTAACTCAAAGATGCGTTTAAGTAAAGGAGCTTATGTTTAAAATAAGGATCATCACATTAGGAAAATTTAAAGAAAAAGCTTACAAGGAATTGGAAGCGGAATTTTTAAAACGTTTGCATCCTTATGCCAAAATAAAAGTTGTAGAATTGGCTGAAGTTGGCTATGGAAAAAACCAGGAAGTTGAAAAAATTAAGCTTCAGGAAGCGGAAAAAATTGTAGCCCAGTTGCCGAAAGACGGAGTAGTAATTTTGCTGGAAGAAAAAGGAACTTTGCGTAATTCTAAGGACTTTTCCTTGTTTTTAGAGCGAGTTGGAGGTCTTGGTAAAGAATTAGTTTTTGTTATTGGTAGCGGTGTGGGGCTTCACGAGTCTTTAAAACAGTATTCTAATTATTCTATTTCCCTGTCCCCTCTTACTTTTCCGCATAATATGGCCAGAGTAGTTTTAGAAGAGCAGATTTATAGGGCGTGCACAATTTTGAATGGGAAAGAATATCACAAATAATTTTTAAAAAGTCTTAGAGGCGCGTGGTTTCGACCGACGCGCCTCTATTTATTTCCGAGCTTATACCGTCACCCCTTGAGTCCGCGCGATCTGCTCGAGTGCGCTGCAAATCGTAGCTGAACCCACGACCCCAGGACCGTACTGTTTTCGAAGTCTGGTCAGGGTTTGTTTGAGCGTGATGAGTTGTGCTCCCCCCAAGGCAACCCGTTCGAATAGCATCACGTTGGTTGCCAGCGAACCTGTCCAGGCAATTCGCTCGCGCTTGAGGTAGAAGTTTTCCGAAAATCCCTTACAGCACGCTTCAAGCGTTTGGAGCGCGCTAATGTCCATTGGTGTTTGCTCTTTTAGCATTCACCCTCCATTTTCTACCAACCTTTTCAGTCACGATTGGTAAGTCATACTAAGATTTTCCCAATTTTATGTCAAACTTTTTTTGTTTCTGCCGCAATAAGCCCTAAAGTTATCCAAAGGAGTATTTGGGTTTGCTGGAGGGTGTAGAAGTAGTGGTCGAAGAGCATGAGAACTAGGAAGCATGAGAGAATAGCGAATAGAGAATAGAGAAAAGGATTGGAACTAGTTCGTAGCTTGTGGTAAGTAGTGAGTAGGTGGGACAAGAATATCCAAATCAATATTAGTGCGCCAATAATTCCTGTTTCTGCGGCGGTGAGTAAAAAATAATTATGGATTGGTTGAATGTCCCAGGGTAATAATCTTACAGTTGAAAATTCGTTCATTAATGGTACGCTCTCCCCTAGTCCCACGCCAAAGAGCGGATGTTCTTTAATCATCTCTACTCCGATTCTGTTGTAAGCTATTCTTTGGGAGCTGGCGGAACCAGAAATTGTGGCTCTTGTTAGTAAGTATGGCCTGAAGATAATAGATGAGGTTAATAAACTTGCAAAAATTATCGCAAGACTAATGTAAATCTTTTTGATGTTAACCTTGGAGATGAGCAAATAGGCAAAATATATTACGAGACCAATTCCCAAAGCCAAAAATGCTGCACGTGAAAAGGTCACGGTTAAGCCTAGTATATTTATGGCTAAAGTTATTGCTAAGGCTGCTTTGGCCCTGGTTTTTTGGGCTGTCTGGAATAAATAGAGGGTTAAAAGGACTCCGGCCACTAAAAAGGCAGAAAGCAGGTTGGGATGCGGGAAAGTGCCGTAACCTCTAATATATGTGGTTCCATCTACCACTAGTTTCGCAATCCCCTGCATATTGGGGTAGATTTGCTGCTCCCCTAGCCTAAACAGCCCAACTGGCCTTTGAAGGTAGAATTGGAGCAAAGCTAGCAGGCTTTGGAGGGTAGAAAGGGTTATAAATAAGGTTGAAAAGGCTGTTTTAATAGGCTTTAATTTGAACAGGGTTACAATTGTTCCATATGCAACAATCATTTCCAGGAACTTAAGTAAATAATAGGCACTTTCTCCCTTGTTTAAGGCAAAATTAGTCAAAAAAACAACAAAAATCCATAGGGTCAGCCACCTTAGGGGTTTCAAGGAAAGGAGTAATACTCTCCCCGCCCCAGCTAGGCAAAAGCCACCCGAGAGGCCCAAGAATATGTCAGCTAAGTATAGGGAAAAGCTGGTAAAGTCTGAGTAAACGCCAGTTATAAAACTGAAATGGCTCAGAAATACATGGCGAATCGGGAAAAAAAGGCTTAAAACGGCCAAAAATAAAAAAATGACCGAAATATTGAGAAAGCTAAGTTTTTTAGACTGAGAGTGTTCCATATGCAACAATATTGACAAGGCTTTAAGTTTATTGTTTAATATATTGACAACAGACTTAAACTATGATATAATGCTTAAACTGGCCCAAGAAGTGCCAGCTTTTTTATGTCTAAATTAATTTTAGCATAATATAGCTGTTTATGTTATAATTTTTTGGCAGTTGCCTTCGTAGCTCAATGGATCAGAGCAAATCCGTCCTAAGGATGAGATGGGGGTTCGATTCCCTCCGAGGGCACCACAAAATTATTATGTAAAACAAAAATTATGATTGACCCGGACTTAAAAGGTGAGTTGGACACAATAAACCAGAATTTAGGCGAGATTAAAAAGAAAACGGGGAGTCCCGGGATATGGAGAGCTTTTTTTAACGGAATATTTGGAGCTTTTGGTTATATTGTGGGGCTAGCGTTGGTTATAGTAGTAATGGGTTGGATTTTACAAAAAACCGGACTTTTAAAGCCTTTCCAGGAACAATTAAAGAACTTTACGGAACTAGTAAGTTCTGCCAAAAAATTAATGGTACCGGAAAATAATCAGCAAACACCAAACCAAAACAATGGCGGGCAAGAAAGCGTTATTACTCTACCGGACGGTAGACAAGTGAGGGTTGTAATCCCACCGCAATAGGGGAGTCTTGCCGAATTAGGAAAAAAGAAGTAGAATAACGAAGAACATTTAACATGTGACCTTTGACGTTTAATCTTCTAGTTAGTCAAAAGTTAAATATCACATGTAGTCAATAAGGGCCTGTAGTATAATGGTAATACGGATCCATGGCATGGATTAGTCGGGGGTCCGATTCCCCCCAGGTCCACCAAAAATAAAATACCGACCTTTGGTCGGTATTTTATTTTTGTCCCGAGCGGAGTTTTGCGAAGCAAGACGTAGTCGAGGGGCATGGCTACTATCATAAAAAAGAAAAACACCCAAATAGATTGGGCGTTTTTCTTTGGTCGGGATGCAGGGAATTGAACCCTGTCTTCACGCACCCGAAGCGCGCGTACTACCGGTATACTACATCCCGTTAAAATCCCATATATTATATCCTTTCACAGGATATTTATCAATGGTATTATATAGATATGAATAAGCAGGTTGTTGTTAAAAATTTATTAATTAGTTATTTTCAAACAGAAAGCCAGCAAGGCAATAAAACCTTGCTGTTTTTGCATGGATGGAGGAGCGAAGCGAGGGTGTGGCAGTCGGTGATTAAAGATTTAGGATTTAAGATTAAAGACTTAAATCTCTACGCCTTAGATCTACCAGGGTTTGGGGGATCGCAGGTTTCATCTTCGCCAATGACTGTTAGTGATTACGCGGAAGTTGTTGGGGAGTTTATAAACAAATTGGATTTGAAAAATATCGTCGTTATCGGGCATTCGTTTGGTGGGAGAGTGGGGATTAAGCTTGCGTCTAAGTATCCATCAGCTATCGAAAAGTTAGTGTTGGTAGACAGCGCGGGGTTTGCAATGGCAGCGGATAAAAAAAACGCAATGAATATTGCGGCAAAAATTGCTAAGCCATTTTTTAAACCAAAATTTATGCAGGGTTTGCGTAAAAAAATATATAAACAAATCGGCGCGGAAGATTACGTGGCCACGCCGGGGGTTATGACGCAGATTTATTTAAATTCCATAAACGAAGATTTAACAGAAGACATGAAAAAGATTGCGGTGCCTACGCTCATCATCTACGGTGACCAAGACACAGCGACTCCACCGTCATTCGGTGAAAAAATGCACTCCTTAATTCAAAATTCAACATTCAAAATTCTTGCAGCTGCCGGGCATTTTAGTTTTCTAGACAAGCCTGAGGAATTTGTAAAAGAGTTATTAAGTTTTTTGAAATAATGTACATTTTTAAAATAATTAAATACCAACTTTATCTCTTGCAGCTTGAAAATTACGAACTCGGGCGGTATTTTGTTTTGCTTTTAAAAAAAGGGTTGTGGCCTTCTAAACGGGGAGAGCAGAGAAAAGATTTGGTTTGGACCATGAAAGCCCGATTACTTTTTACATTGGCTTTCTTGACCCAGCTGATTTTGTTGGCAGCATCAATTTATTTTATTATCCAGAACGGGCTTTCAGTATTAAGTATTCTGTATTTAGTATTATGTATAGCCGCAGTGTTTTTCTACTTTATACTTTATACAATATACGTAATACTTTTATTGCCCATAGATTTTTTTGCAAAACAAATTGTTGTCACAAGAGCTCGTCTGAAGGTTAAAAAATTAAAAGATTTAAAGATTATTGGTATTGCTGGAAGTTACGGGAAGACAACAATGAAAGAAGTGTTAAACCAAGTTTTAAGTGAAAAGTTTAAAGTTGAAAGTACACCGGAGAGTGTGAACACTCCGGTGGGGATTGCGCGGTGGGTTTTAAATAAAATTGATGAATCGGTTGAAATTGCAATTGTAGAAATGGGGGAGCATTATAAAGGCGATGTTGAACAGATTTGTAAAATTGCCAAGCCGGACATTGCGGTAGTTACGGGAATTAACGAAGCGCATTTGGAGCGGATGAAAACTTTAAACAATATTGTTGCTACTATTTTTGAAATTGTTTCAAATACCAAGGAAGCGGGGATGGTGGTGGTGAATGGGGACGATAGGTTGGTTATGGGGAATTATCAGAAGTTTATTTGGCCAGATCATAAACTACAAGAGTATAAAGTGGAAAGTATAAAGTATAAAGTATTTGACCAAGAAAAATTGCTTTGGGTAGTGGAATTTGAAAATATCGGAAAGCTCGAAATTAATTTACTGGGGGAGTATGCGCTTGGGGACGTAGATGCCGCAATTAAAATTGCAGAAAGTTTAGGAATGACTAACCAGCAAATTATCAGCGGTGTAAAAAATATTAAGCCAGTTGAACATAGGTTGCAACCTATTAAATCTTCCGGCGACGTTTTGGTAGTTGACGACGCTTATAACGGTAATCCGGCAGGAGTTGCTGAGGCTATAAAAGTTTTATCGCGCTTTACTAGCCGCCGAAAAATTTATATTACTCCGGGTTTGGTTGAAATGGGAAAAAACTCCGCTGAAGTCCATAAGGAAATCGGCAAGCAGTTGGCCGGGGTGGCGGATGTTGTTATACTAATTAAGAACAGCGTTACTCCATGGATAGCTGAGCAGATATTAAACAAAGCAAAAGTTATTTGGTTTAATACCGCGCAGGAAGCACACGCGGAATTAAAAAATATTTTAAAACCAGGGGATGTAATTTTGTTTCAAAATGATTGGGGAGATCAGTATTTGTAGAATTAAGAATTTTGAATTATGAATCGGGAACAAACTGACAAAACATTTGTCACTGACGAGGAATATGAGAGAGTAATGATTAAGCAGAAAGTAAACGACTGCCGTGGCGGGGAGATTTCTGCTTTTGTAGTGTTAAAGGACGTTCCTTTTAAAACTCTAGAATCAAATTTTAGAGTGACCCGAGAAGAATTTGAAAAGTGGCAAAATGCCTACAATGAGTCTGCTAATTTAATTATATAAAGTATGGTAAAAAACATCGGGGTATTTTTTGGCAGCGGCAGCCCGGAGCATGATATTTCTATTATTACTGCCCAGCTCATAATTGCAGGACTTAAAGGCTTGAATTACCAAGTCACGCCTATTTATATTACCAAACAGGGGAAGTGGATGATTGGGGGAGATTTGGGGAATATGAAATTGTTTACCGATGGCAGCAAAAAAGTTGAAGACGACAAAAAATATTCTGAATACTATTTAGACTTGGAAGAATCGGTTGGTAAAATGGTGTTTAAGCGAAAAGGACTAATGGGCTCATCTATTACAATCGATTTAGCTTTCCCGGCACTCCATGGCTCTTACGGCGAAGACGGAACTATTCAGGGGTTGTTTGAAATGTTTGGCATTCCTTATGTGGGTTGTGATGTAGCTTCTTCGGCTCTTTCCATGGACAAGGCACTGACAAAAATGATGTTTGAAGAACATCATATCCCTACCACTAAGTTTTTCTATTTTTACAAGCAGGATTGGGAAAAAAACAAGCAAGTAATTTTAGACCGCGCAAAAAATCAGTTCCAGTGGCCTTTGTTTGTAAAGCCAGTGCATTTGGGCTCATCCATAGGCATTGGCAAAGTAAAAAACCAGGATTTAAAAGATTTGGAAAATAAGATTGAAGTTGCCCTGCATTATGACAACAAGGTGGTAATAGAAGAAGGTGTGGAAAATGTTACAGACACAACTTGTTGCTTAATAGGGAACAGCGAGCCAATTGCCTCAGTTTTACAGGAATCTGTTTTTAACAGTGACATGTTTGGGTTTGAGGAAAAATATTTGAGCGGCGGCGGCGCGCAGTTGGGCAAAGGGCAGGGCTCTTTAGTTATTCCGGCCAGGTTGGACGCGGAAATGGCTGTTGCCATTCAAAATGCCGCTAAGGAAGTTTACAAAGCGCTTGGCTGTAGCGGTATTGCCCGGGTGGATTTTTTGGTGAATAAAACTGCCGGTAAATTTTATGCTAACGAGGTTAACCCATTGCCTGGCACCTTGTATCATCATTTATGGAAAGCCAGCGGTATTGAACTGGACCATTTGCTGCAAAAGCTCATTACATTCGCGGAAGAAAAATACGAGGAAAAAAGAAAAATTAATTTCACTTTTGAATCCAGCGTATTAACCCAGCTCCGCGGAAGCAAACTCAAAGGTTCTAAGCTATAGCTACAGAACTACAGATGCCTACAGAAAAGAATTTTGTTGTTTCATCAAAATTTCCTTATTCGACGGTGAAACGAAAAGAAAATCTGCCTGTTTAATATCAAACATAAACCGCTGACAAAGAGCGGTTTTTTGTTTATAATAGACAAAGGACTACGCGGAGAGGTCGCATAGTGGTCTAGTGCGCTGGTTTCGAAAACCAGTAACCCCGCAAGGGGTTCGAGGGTTCGACTCCCTCCCTCTCCGCCAAAAATAACAAACCTATGATTAAAGCCATTTCCTTTTTTCTTTTGTCTTCATTGCTTGGTGCGTGGGGGTATTGGGAAAACTTTAAAAAAACATCGGAAAATTCAAAAAGCGCGTGGAATTTAATAGTTCTTGTTCTTGTACTTTTTATAGTAAACTGGCTTGTCCTTAGTCAACAACTTGAGAGTATAAAAAAGGAAAATTATTCAAAAGATTTTGGTAAGTTTGATTTTCGAACTAGTACTACGACCCCACCAACTTTACATTTGGGTTTAATAAATGCAAAAGAGTATATTTTAGGAGACGATAAGTGGTCAGCATGGTCTGAGAATGGAAAATTAAATTTACAAGCAGTTGTACGTGACCAAAATAGAGATAAAATTTTTTATATAGATGGAACTGATTGGAAAAATTTAGATGGTAAAGAGTTTAACTATGATGAACAAGGAATGGAGGTAAAAAATTCCAAAGGCAATGTCATATTCCAACTTGAATTTAATAAAGAAGAAAATAGTATTTATGTGTATGGATTTTTGTTTCAAGGGCCTGATCAAGTGATTTTAGCGGGAAGAGATAATACTAAAATCTATGCAAGGCAAATGCCTACTGAGGAAGATGTAGATTGGTTAATAAGTTCTCTAAAGCCGATGTTCAGGTATCCTCGAGAAACTCATTTGGGCGAAAGGGTATCAAAATAGAAAAATAAATGCATTATTTTTACATTCTTCGTTGTAAAGACAAGAGCTTGTATTGCGGAAGCACCAATGATCTGAAGCATCGTGAGTTGATTCACAATAGTGGCAAGGGGTCTAAGTATGTTAGGAGTAGAGGAGGTGGGAAAATAATCTACTTTGAAAAATTTAGGAGTTTAAGTAAAGCATTAAAAAGAGAGGCTGAGGTAAAAAAATGGGAACGGGTAAAAAAGTTACAACTAATAAAAACGAGTTCGCGGTAATTTTTGACATGGACGGGGTGCTGGTTGACAATTCTGATTATCATTTTAAGTCTTGGGTGCATATAGCTAAGAAATTGGATTTTAATTTAACTTTGCATTACTACAAACAATACTTAAACGGCAGGGTTGGATCTGAAATTATTAAACGTTTTTCTAAAACTAAACTTTCGGAACAGGAAATAAAAAAATTAGGAAAAGAAAAAGACGCTTTATACAGGAAACTTTTCCGTCCGCACATTCGCCCGGTAAAAGGGCTGGTGAATTTTTTAGCTAATTTAGAAAAACACGGCGTGAAAAGGGCTTTGGCAACTTCGGCGCCGCACGAAAATGTTATTTTTGTTTTGGGCAGCACAAAAACACGGAAATTTTTAAAACATATTGTAAATGCTTCCCACGTAACCAAAGGCAAGCCCAATCCGGAAGTTTTTTTAAAGGCTGCCGGTCTTTTAAATATGAAACCAAAGAACTGCGTGGTATTTGAGGACGCGCTTAATGGTATAAAGGCGGCGCAGCGGGCCAAAATGAAAGTGGTTGCCATAGCTACCACCAACAAACCGCAAGATTTAAAACACGCGAATTTGGTGGTAAAAGATTTTTCGGGGTTGACTGTAGAAAAATTGGAGAAGTTGTTTAAATAATAATTTTAAATATTTGTCATTCCGAGTGCAGCCCAGGAATCCCTTGGTAATAATAATCATAAAAAGGGATCCCTCCACTCAGCCTCAGATGCATTCGGCCTCGGTCGGGATGACAACGGATATTTTATGGAAGATTTAGGACAAAAGTCTTTAGACCTGCATAAACAATTTGGCGGCAAGTTGGAAGTTAAAAGCAAAGTGCCGCTAAAAAATAGGCACGATTTAGCTTTGGCATATACGCCAGGTGTGGCTGCGGTGTCTAAGGCTATTGCCGCTGATTCTGCTCTTGCCAAAATCTACACTATTAAAAAGAACTGCGTTGCGGTTATAACAGACGGCAGCGCGGTTTTGGGTCTGCGCAATATTGGAGGCTTGGCTGCCTTACCGGTTATGGAAGGTAAGTGCGCGCTGTTTAAAGAACTCGCCAACATAGACGCTTTTCCGATTTGTTTGGACACGCAGGATGTTGAAGAAATCATTAGCACAATAAAAAACATTGCACCTGTGTTCGGCGGAATTAATTTGGAAGATTTTTCCGCGCCCAGGTGTTTTGAAATAGAGGAGCGCTTAAAAAAAGAATTAGACATTCCGGTAATGCACGACGACCAGCATGGCACAGCTGTGGTAGTTTTAGCCGGACTTATAAATGTTTTAAAACTTAAAAAGCAAACATCAGAAAATATTAAAATAGTAATAAGCGGCGCTGGCGCTGCCGGAACAGCAATTACGAAACTGATAATAGAATATGGAATACAGAATATAGTAGTCTGTGACAGCCAAGGGATAATAGGTAATCATCGGAAAGACTTAAAGGGGAACAAGCAAGACTTAGCTAATTTGACTAAATGCGATAAGCAAGGAGGCCTTCCCGATGCTTTAAAATCTGCTGATATTTTCATTGGAGTAAGCGCGCCAAATATTTTAACTTCGGAAATGATTAAAGCCATGGCCAAAGACCCGGTAATTTTTGCGCTGTCTAACCCTGTGCCGGAAGTGGAGCCGCAGGTTGCTAAAGAAGCAGGAGCTTTTATAGTTGCCACAGGGCGCGCGGATTTGCCGAATCAATTAAATAATTCCTTAGTCTTCCCTGGGGTATTCCGTGGCGCGCTTGATAATAAAGTTCGGCAGATAACGCAAGACATGCTTATAAAAGCTGCGGAAAATTTAGCGGCATGCGTAAAAGATTTAAGTCCGGAAAATATTATTCCAGACCCACTGGATAAATCGGCTGTGGCCGCGGTTGCTTCCGCGATTGTTTGATATTGCAAATAATAATATAATAGCTTTAACTAAGGCCTACAGAGCCGCAATTAATAGAGAAATTATGAACAAACAATATTACGGCGCGCAAACACAAAAAGCCATAAAAAATTTCCCGTTTTCTTTTCGCAAGACTCCCAGGGAGTTTATGTACGCAATTGTGGAAATAAAAAAAGCCGCCGCCATGGCTCATGCGGCGGCCGGGGAATTGGACAACAACAGAAAAATTGCAATTGTAAAAGCGTGTGACGAAATTTTGTCAGGAAAAATGGACGACCAGTTTGTGCTGCCCGCGTTTCAGGGTGGTGCTGGGACTTCTAACCACATGAATGTGAATGAGGTTATTGCGGGCAGGGCAACAGAACTTTTAGAAAAAGCAGGCAAGAAAATTACCGTGCATCCGAACGATCATGTAAACATGTCGCATTCCACGAACGACGTAATGCCTTCGGCTTTAAAAATTACGGCGTACAGACTAACTATAAAATTATTATCAACCTTAAATATATTAGCTGAAGCTTTAGAAAATAAAGCTAAAGACAATAAAGACGTTTATAAATTAGGGCGCACGCATTTACAGGACGCAGTTCCCGTAACTTTAGGAGGGGAGTTTTTGGCTTACTCTGAATACATCAGACGCGGGCAAAGCCGGATTGAGCAGGCTTTGGAATATGTTCTAGATTTGAATATGGGCGGCAGTGCCGTGGGTAATGCAATAAATGCTTCTCCAAAATACATCCAGCTTTTGTATTCGCAATTACAAAAAGTTACCAAGCTTAAAGTCAGGCAGGCAAAAAATATGATGTCGCAAACCAGCAGCGACACAGACTTTGTATTTTTGTCGCAAGCTTTAACTTCTCTTTGCGTGGATTTAAGCAAAATTTCTAATGACTTACGCTGGCTTTCTGCCGGACCAAAGGGGAGCATAGGGGAAATTACAATTCCTGAACTTCAGGCAGGCTCTTCCATAATGCCTGGAAAAGTTAATCCGGTTTTGCCAGAAGCCATTAGCCAGTTATATTTTTTGGTTAGCGGAAATAATTTAACCATTCAGCACGCGGCCGAGGGCGCGCAGCTGGAATTGGGTGTTATGTTGCCGGTTTTGACTGACCGTTTAGTTGAGTCTTTAAAATTAATGGACGAATTAATTTACCAGTTTGCGACCCGGTGCGTGGCCGGGGTTAAAGTAAATAAAGCGCGCTGTAAGGAATTGCTTGAAAAATCCACTGCTTACGCTACGCTACTAACTCCCAAATTTGGTTACGATGTTATGGCTGAAGTGGTTAAGGAATCTGTGGCCAGCGGCAAAACTTTGAGGGAAGTTTTGATTGAGAGAAAACTTTTGACGAATAAAGAATTTGATGTATTAGTAAAATCAGTTCATCTATAAACATGAAATACATAGACCTAACCCATACTTTTACAAACCACATGCCCGTGTTTCCAGGGGATCCGGCGCCTGAGCTAAAACAGGTTTCCACTATTGGACAGGACGGGATAGTGCATTTTGAAATAAAAACCGGGATGCATATTGGCACTCATATGGACGCGCCGGCGCATATGCTGGCCGGCGGAAAATTTTTAGACGAGTACCCACCGGAGAAATTTTTTGGCCGCGGCGTTATTATAGACGCCCGCGGAAAAGCAGCGGCTGGTCCGGAGTTACTGTCAACTGTTCAAATTCAGAAAGGCGATATTGTCCTGGTTTGCTTTGGCTGGTCCACGGAATATGAACAGGAAGAATATTACCAGAACTATCCGGAAATTAGCGAGGGCCTGGCAAAAAAACTTGGGGAACTTGGGGTGTCAATTGTCGGCATGGACACGCCGAGCCCGGACCGCGCGCCTTATAGCGCGCACAAAATTTTATTTAAAAGCGACGTTTTAATTGTTGAAAACCTAAGCAACCTTGAAACGCTTATTGGTCAGCAAAATTTTAAAATCACGGCTTTACCCGCCAAACTTAAAGCCGAAGCCGCTCCCTGCCGCGTTATTGCTGAAATTTTGTAAAACTTTTCTTTTTTTAAAGAAACAGTGGTATAATATTGTTATAACTTATTGAACAAAATTATTTTTATCCCTCGTATGGATAACGACACAAACAGCCAAGACAAAAATAGCCAGTCGGATTTAATTCCGGAAGTCGACGCGGCCCCATCAAAAGCCATTAACACCGGAGACATTAAGCCGGTGCGCGCGCGCAAGACCCCCAAGCCTTTGGTAGAAGGGATCAATACTCCGGTTACAGATGTTTCAGCGGGTAAATCGTCAGAACCTTCGTTGACCACCCCTATTTCCGACCAGGGGATGATGCAAAGTCAGAGTACGGTGGTGCCGCCAAAAATTACTTTAACCAACTCTGAGAAACAATTAATAGAAGAAACTTTACCTGCGGATTCCCAAGTTGCCTCCGCGCCTACTTTTTCTAAACCAAAAATTTTCCCGGCTCCTTTAGCCCAAAAACTTAGCTTGCCCGGGAAAAAATCTTCCTTCAAAAAAATTGGTTTGAGTTTGCTTATGTCACTTTTGGCGGTTTGTGTCGTTTTTGGGGTGCTTCTATGGTATAACAACAAAGGCAAAAAACAGTCAGGCGGAGGCTTTAGTTTGTTCCCAACAAGGCCTGAGCTTACAGTTACCCCGACACCAATAGTTACACCGACCCCAACCCCCACGCAGAACGCCACCACAACCCCTTCTACTACCCCGACTCCGGCCGCGAGCGCCGCTTTAGAGCTTAAAGTTACCAATACACCAACCGGTTATTTGAACGTTAGGAACGCGCCGACTACCAGCGGAAAGCAGTTGACCCAGGTGCACCCCGGCGAAACCTATGTGTATACCAAAACCCAAAACGGCTGGTATTACATTACTCTGGCGGATAAAAGCCAAGGTTGGGTAATTGGCAGGTATGTAGAGTTGTTGCCCGCTCGCTAATTCCTAGAATATTTGATAAAATAATCCCGTCCTAGCATTAAGGACGGGATTTTCCTATCTATCATATGAAAAAAATTCTAATTTTATATACTGCGGTTGGAATGGGGCACAAATCCATTGCCGAGAATATCGGCAGGTCTTTTACGGATGCCGGCCTTGAAGTTCGTTTAACAGATGTATACAAGGCACAGGAAGGAATGCTAATTAGTATTAGCGCCAAGATTCATATTTTTATGATTAGCAAAGCGCCATGGCTGTGGCGGTTTTTTTACAAGAACAGTTTATTTATCAAGCTTAGTATGCCGTTTCGGTTAAAAATTGCAGCCAGAAATTACAAAGAAACTTTAAAAATTATTTTGGAATTTAAGCCAGACGTTATAATTACCACCCAAACCGCTCCCTCGGGCGTGGTAGCGTTTTTAAAACAACAGAAAATTTTTACCGGACAGTTTGGTATTGCTTTTAGCGACTTTCATTTGCATAAATATTGGCTCTATGACCAGGCGGATTTTTATTTGGTAAACATTCAAGAGCAAAAACAGGAGATGCTTGCTTTGGGAGTGCCGGAGCAGAAAATTTTTGTTACAGGTTTTAATTTAAAACCAGCAGCAGTCATAAATAAAGAAGTTGTTCGCGGCAAGCTTAATATTGCGCTGGAAAGTAAAGTTATTTTGGTTGCCGCGGGGTCGCTCGGTATTGGATTAAATTATAAATTGCTTGAAAAATTAGTTAAACAACAAAGTTGGCATACAATTGTTGTCTGCGGTAACAATAAAGAAGTTACAGCAAAATTAGCAGAAAGATTTAAGCAGCCTAATATTTCCATACTCGGGTTCTATAAGCCCATGGAAGAGCTCTATGCCATTGCCAACATTTTTTTAACCAAGCCGGGTGGGCTTTCTGTTGCCGAAGCATTACAAAAACACCTTCCCATGATTATTGTTTCCATGCTGCCCGGACAGGAAGAGTTAAATTTAAACTTTTTGCTTAAGGAGAAATTGGTTATGCCAAGACAAAAGAATATTATTGGGCAAATTGCATCGGAATTGGAGAACAATGACTTTTGTGAATCATTGCAGTCTAATCCTGTGCTTGCTCGGGTAGTTAACACCCCAAAAGCTGCCAGTTTAATTCGTCCTTAGGTTTCACCTGCTTATGGGCCATTTTGGGGTTGTTACACGCTGTTTGACGGAATATTTAATATGATTTATTATAGGGGAAAGCACTAAAACAAAACCGCAAAGCAGTATTATCAGTAATTACAATATTATGGCTAAGAAAGAACGGACATCATTTTTCGGAAAAATTATGGGAGGCAATGTAACTGACGAGGACGGACAAACCGTCCAGGTTTCACGGATGATTGCGCAGCAGCCAATGGAAGCCGAAGAATTGGCCCCGGAAGTAGACGACGACCAGGAGGAAGTTATTATAGAAGAACAGGTAACAGAGGTGCCTGTTGCGGCTCCGGTTAAGGCTGTGGCTGCTAATGGCAACGGTAACGGTGAAGAATGGATGTCGGACTTTGAAGGCCAGCTGAACATAGACATGTACCAGACCAAGGACAATATTATAATAAAGTCCACCATTGCCGGAGTGAAGCCTGAAGACATAGACATTACCGTAGCCAACGACATGGTGACCATTCGCGGCGCACGCAAGAAAGAAGAACAAATTACCCAGGAAGACTATTTTTACCAGGAATGCTACTGGGGAAACTTTTCCCGCTCAGTAATTGTGCCGGTAGACATAGACAGCGAAAATATTGAAGCAGACCTTAAAGACGGAATCCTTACAGTCATAGTCCCCAAGGCCGCCAAGGCAAAGACTAAGAAGGTGAAGGTAAAAGGTCTATAGAGAATAGAATAAGCCAATCCCGCCCCAAAAGGGCGGGATTTTAAAATAATCAAAAAAATGGTAGAATAAATCTGTTACAGGCTAAAGAAAAGGCATAAATAATAAACACATAAACAGTATATGGGTAGAAACAAAAAGGATTACGACAAAGAAGAAAAAAAAGAGCGGAAGGCTAAAGGGCCGGCGCTGGATTTGTCGCATGAGACAAAGCGCGGCATTGTTGTTGTTGCCTTTGTTCTGTTAGCTTTGCTGTCGCTCTTGTCGCTAGTGGGTTTAGCCGGTGGTTTTGGCAATTATTTATTTAAATTTTTGTCCCAGGTTTTTGGCATAATGGTTTATATTGTCCCGGTGCTATTTTTAATAGTAGCCATTTCTTTATACCGCCAGACAGAGCAGCAACTGGAACATCGCGGTGTTTATTTTAGAACTTACTTGGGCGCGGTGCTTTTAACCGGGAGCATTACCGGACTCATTCACCTTTTCCGTTTAGGAGACGGAGTGAGCGCTTTTGAGTTGGCGCTTGAAGGCCAGGGCGGCGGCTATTTTGGGGCTTTGTTTTCTTATCCGACTTTTACATTTTTAGGTTTTTGGGCAGGAAGTTTGGTTTTGTTCGCTTTGTTTGTTGTGGGGATTTTGGTTACTTTTGATGTGCCGCTTAAAGTTTTTTTGCCAAAGAAAGAAGAATCCACCGAAGCTTTGGCTTTAGCGGAAAAAATGCCGACCCCGGTTTTAAAAATAAATACTCCGGCAAGCCAGGGTTTTGTTAGTGAGAAAGTGGCGAATAAAAACCCTAAAATAACAGACGATGAAACTGAAGAAGAAGTAGTTCCGGCTAAACCCAAAGACACTGTAATAAACGCGGCCCAAAAAATTAAAGGCCCGCATATAGAAACCATGCCTCTTGAACGCAAGGACTGGAAATTGCCGAGTTTTGATTTACTTGACGACAACCAGACAGAAGTCGACAGCGGCAACATAGAAGCCAATGTGGCTATTGTTAAAAAAACTTTGTCGGATTTTGGAATAGAAGTAGAAATGGGTGAGGTTAATGTCGGCCCTACGGTAACGCAGTATACTTTGCGCCCTTCTGTTGGCATTAAGCTTTCCCAAATTGCTGCTTTGCAAAACGATCTCGCGCTGTCTTTGGCCGCGCATTCCATTAGAATGGAATTGCCAATTCCGGGAAAAGCTTTGGTTGGACTTGAGGTGCCAAACAGGTCTACTGCTATTGTCCGTTTGCGCGAGGTTATGCAAAGCAAAGAATTTGTGGACCACAAAAGCAAGCTTGCTTTGGCTTTAGGTCGCGATGTTGCGGGTCTGCCTATGGTCGTGGACTTGGCTAAAATGCCGCATCTTCTTATTGCGGGCGCCACGGGTACCGGGAAAAGTGTGGCTATAAATAGTTTGTTTATTTCTTTGCTCTACCGCAACACACCGCAAGACGTTAAGTTTATTGTTATTGACCCAAAAAGAGTTGAGCTGAATTTGTACAACGGCATCCCGCATTTGCTCACGCCCGTAATTACGGAAACGGAAAAAGCCGTGAATTCCTTAAAGTGGGCAGTGGCTGAAATGGACAGGCGCTATAAATTGCTTTCCGAAGTTGGCAAACGAAATATTTTAGAATACAACGCAGAGAATACTTTAACTTTGCCTTACATTGTAATTTTGGTAGACGAGTTAGCAGACCTTATGGCCGTGGCCCAGGCAGACGTAGAAGCGGCAATTGTGCGCTTGGCGCAAATGGCGCGCGCTGTGGGTATTCATTTGGTGTTAGCTACTCAGCGTCCTTCCGTGGATATTATTACGGGTTTAATTAAAGCCAACATAACTTCGCGCATAGCCTTTGCCGTAGCTAGCCAAATAGACAGCAGAACTATTTTAGACTCTTCTGGCGCGGAAAAACTTTTGGGCAATGGCGACATGCTTTTTACATCGGCCGAGTTTAACAAACCCAAGCGCATCCAGGGCGCGTTTATTGGTGAAAAAGAAGTTAAAAAAGTGGTGGATTTCTTTAAAGTCCAGGTTGGCGCGGTAATTTATAATGAAGATATAGTAGAAAAGCCCAAGCGCAATTTAGGCATTCCAGGTTTTGAAAGCGAGGGCAGTGACGACGACGATCCTCTTTTGCAAGAGGCCACGGAAGAAGTGCGGCGAGCCGGCAAAGCTTCGGCAAGCTTGCTTCAGCGCAGGCTGCGGGTAGGTTATGCCCGTGCAGCGCGCCTGCTCGACATTATGGAACAGCAGGGAATTATTGGTCCCGGCGAAGGCGCCAAGCCTCGGGAAGTTTACGGAGTTGTGCCGCCGGAGGAGAAGGCAGAGTATGGGATTGAGGACGATCAGAATTTAGTTTGATCGTAATGCCAAATATCAAATTTCAAATAAAAATCCTAATGTCAAAAATAAAAAATTGGTCATTGGGATTTTGTAATTTATAACAATGGTTTTTGAACAGAAAAAAATTCAGGCGGAAACTCTAAGCGAATACTTACGCCAAGTCAGGGAGGGTTTGGGCCTTTCCCAGCAAGAAGTAACCGGTAAAACGCACATTAAGCCTGTGTTTTTTCAAGCTTTGGAAAGCGGTGATTTTAGAATTTTGCCACCCGATGTTTATGTGTTGGGTTTTTTGAGGCAGTTGGCGGAAATTTACGGTGTGCCGCCGGAAATTTTGGCCGATCAGTATAAGAAAGAAAAAAATATTACCAACCAAATCCAGAAGAGGTCGGTTAGTGAGAATAATTTAACACGTAAATTTTTTAACCATCTTGTTATTACGCCAAAAATTTTAGCCGTAGTCGCGGGTAGCGCATTTATTTTGTTAACTTTGGGTTATATTGTTTGGCAGGTTTTGGCCATTAACAAAACTCCGTTTTTGGAAGTTAGTCAGCCGGTGGACAGGCAAGCCGTGGCGGAATCTTTTGTTAAGGTGGTAGGAAGTACTGATACAGAAATGAATGTGACTGTGAACGGCCAGGAGGTCTTTGTGGACAAAAGCGGCAAGTTCCAAACCCAACTCGGCATGGAGGCCGGGCCAAAACTGCTGCATATTGTTGCCAGTAACAAGTTTGGCAAGACAACCGTTAAAGATATTACTGTGGTTGGGCAGGTTGACGCGGTTCCCTTAACAGGAGAAGTTAATTTAAAGCTGGAATTTTCCGCGGAGGGAACTTTAGGTTTTGTGCTGGATGACGGAATAAAGGAATCCCTTGTCTTTCATAACGGCGACATTAAGGTTTTAACTGCACAAAAAAAGATTACGGTTTCCACTACCAACGCTGGCGCGACTGTGGCTACTTTTGACGGGAAAAAATTGGGGGCCTTGGGAAGGGCTGGGGAACAGCTGGAAAATATCCCGTTTTTTGCCAATAGTAATGCCAGTACCACCACTCCCTAACTTATCCACAGCGCAGGCTTGACTTAAGGTGAACGATTGTTTACTATACTATTATATAAGACAAGTAATTTATAATTTATCACAAGTAAGAGTAATTAGTTATTAATTACTTGTTACCTGTAAATAATTTTATGCCTAAACCAACAACAAAAGCCTTGCCTCAAGATACTGGGAAATGGAAAGCTGTCGAGTCAGCCTTAGACCAAATTAAAGACAAGTTTGGCGACGGAAGTATTATGAAGCTCTCTGACTCCAAGACTATGGACGTGGAAGCCATACCGACAGGTTCAATTTCTTTAGACTTAGCCCTGGGGGTAGGGGGTTTTCCAAAAGGCCGTGTGGTGGAAATTTATGGTCCGGAATCTTCGGGTAAAACCACTTTGACTTTGCATATGATAGCCGAGGTGCAAAAGCGCGGCGGCTTGGCAGCTTTTATAGACGCGGAGCACGCGCTTGACCCGGAGTACGCTAAAAGGATTGGCGTAAAATTGGAAGACTTGCTTATTAGCCAACCTGACAACGGCGAGCAGGCTTTAGACATTGTGGAAACTTTGGTTCGTTCCAACGGTTTGGATTTAATTGTCATAGATTCCGTAGCCGCTCTTACGCCTCGCAATGAAATAGAAGGAGAAATGGGCGACAGTCATATGGGGCTACACGCTCGTTTAATGAGCCAGGCTCTCCGTAAACTTACTGCTATTATTAGCAAGACCCAAACTACAGTTGTCTTTATTAACCAAATTAGAATGAAGATCGGCGTAATGTTTGGTAATCCGGAAACCACTACCGGTGGAAACGCTTTAAAATTTTATGCTTCTGTGCGCATTGAAGTGCGTCGCAGCGCACAAATAAAGAACGCCGAAAAAATTGTGGGCAACCGCGTTAAAGTTAAAATAGTAAAAAATAAAGTAGCTCCCCCTTTTAGGACCGCTGAGTTCGACATTATGTATAACGAGGGGATCTCCGCTGCCGGAGATTTATTGGACACGGGCGCGGCTTTTGGGGTTATAGAAAAGAACGGTAATACTTTTAGTTTTGGGGACATTAAACTCGGGGTAGGCCGGGAAAACGCCAAAACTTTTTTGCGGGAAAACGCCAAAACTTTTAAAGATATAGACAAAGCCGTACGGGAAAAAGTAAAAAGCGGGGAAGTGGCTCTGCCTGCTAAAACAGTAGAGGATGACGGGGAAAAATCGGAATAATTTTAAGCCCTCCCTAAAAAGGAGGGCTTTTTGTAAATGGTGGAAAATGTTAAAATAAACAGCATGAATTCAAAACAGAAAATTTATTGCAGCCTGGATATAGAAACTACCGGCTTTGACCCTTTGAAGGAAGAGATTCTGGAAGTAGGTTTTGTGATGTTTGAGGCTGTGAGAGGTAAGTTAGAAATAACAGAGGAGTGGACTCAGGTTTTTAAGCCCAGTAAGCCCGTGTCAGCGCAAATTTTTGGCTTGACCGGCATAAGCCAGGAGGAGCTGGATAAAGCGCCACAATTTGGCGAGTTTAAGGAATTTTTACAGGAAAAAATTGGCGCTTGCTGCATTGTTGGGCACAATGTTATTTTTGACATTAAATTTTTGGAAAGCCAGGGCATAAAGTTCTCGGGGCCGGTGGTTGATACTCTTGAACTTGTGCAATGGCTTCTGCCCACACACCACAGCTATAATTTGGAAAATTTAATGCATACGTTTGGAATTAAACACCCCAATGCCCATAGGGCTTTAGCAGACAGTAAGGCTGCTTTGGAAGTTTTGGAGAAATTGCTACAAAAATACGCCGGGTTTCCGGAAGATTTAAAAGAGGAAATTCAAAAATTAATTGAGCCTTGTAATTTTTCCTGGCAAAGTTTACTTTTGGCGGAAGCTAGTGCCCCAAAGACTGAAAAAAAGGAAAATAAGACAAAAAAAACTAAAAATGAAAAAACTAAGTTTGTTTTTAACAACGAAACGGTTTACGACTTGCCGCCTAGTGATAAT
Source organism: uncultured Candidatus Saccharibacteria bacterium (assembly GCA_964474825.1). Classification (GTDB taxonomy): domain Bacteria; phylum Patescibacteriota; class Doudnabacteria; order UBA920; family UBA920; genus CAYYWQ01. The sequence goes on along the minus strand of CAYYWQ010000001.1, from coordinate 964,663 downwards.
CCAGTAGAGGCGGCGGCAAAGCGGCTGCAAGGGAGTAGTCAGAAAGTTTTATTGGTTGTGCCTAAGATCCAGCAGGTCATGGAGCTATGGAAAGAGTTTGGCTGGCAACCGGTTTTTTCCGGGGAAATGCTTTTTAACGAAAAGAAGTTCGAGGCCATTTTAAAAAAATCGGATTTAAGCACTGAGCAGGTTAGGTTTCTTTTAAAAATTTTAGTTTGGAAATACACTAATTGGCAGCAGGCTGTAATTTTAGATTTAAACTTATCTTTCTCCGGGGGGCAGTTCCGTGAACTTATAAGCGGCGACGACCTCCGGGAATTTTCCAAGCCTGCCGTTGTTTGTACAGACCAGGCAACTTTTGGTTTGCTTTCTTCTTTGGGGTTGTACCAAAACCGCTTGGCGGTAATTGTCGGCTTGAATGAATTTGAAACCGCGGTCAGTAACAACATTAGCACCAAAGTCAGCTGGGGTTATTTAGGTTACCTGCTCCGCTCGTTTTATAATCCGGAAACCGGTTCCGGTAATTTAGAATTTAAAGATTTGGTTACCCAGGCTTTAAGCGACACTGATTTATTTTTTGGATTGGTAAACGCCTTGCTGCAAAGCGAGCCCCCGGGATTTTTGTCCGTGGCGGTTAATGAGCAATCCGAATACCGTCCGGAAATGCAAAAGGTCAAACAGGCGGCGGAAAGTTACGGCGCTAAAATGGCACAAGTTAATTTATTTTTGAAATCTAAAGAAATAGAAGCTAGTTTAAAAAATCTCCAGGAATTTTTTACGGACAGTCCCAACCGGGTCCGGTGGATAGAGCTTGCGGAAAAACGCTGCGTGTTTTTTAACACCCCATTGGAAATTACAGGATTGGTAAAAAAACAACTTAGTAATTTTAAGGGCGTGGCTTTCATTGACGATCTTGGTGCGGACAAGTTAAAAAACTATTTTATACAAAGGCTTGGCCTGGAAAGCTTTAGCCAGGAATTTTTGCCGGCAAATGCTTCTCCCAAAATGCCGTTATTACAAACGGACTTATTTTCTTCTTTAATTAAGAAAAACCATAACGTAAAATATTACCCACAGGCAAAGGCATTGCCGCCGGGGGAGTTGCTTAAAATTTTGTCTGACAAAGCTTTGCCCGCTGCCGTGTTATTTGGCAGCAGTCTCCAAGTCCGGCAGTTTTACGAGGACAACTACCAACAGCTTAAGTCCCGCGGTTCTGTTTTGGCCCAGACAAGCTCGGGCGGCGGTAATAAAATATTGCGAAATTTTTCCATAAATACTAAAAGCATCTTACTGGCCACAGACAAATTCATTATTAAACAAATGGATAATACCCAAAAACAGGCCAGTTCTTCTGTGGAACAATTACCTGTGAAAACTTTGGTGCTTTGCCATATTCCATTTGAGCAGTTTACCCATCCTTACCAAGAGGCTTTGTCCGCGAGGTTTACAAACCCTTTTGAGGAATATAGTTTGCCCCGGGCGCTTTATAATTTCCATTTATTGTTTAAGTTTTTCAATACGCCGCAATTAGAGCAGGTCTATATTTTTGAGCCCAAACTGGCTAAGCCATATTGGAAAGCATTTGAAGATTATTTAACAAAAATTCCGCGGCTAGAGAAGATTATAGTAAAATAGTTGTTATTTTAAGATAATAACAACTTATCCACAATTTATAAAAAAATGATTTTTTATAAATTTTAACAAAAAAACATCTTTGCAAATTTAAAACCTTCTTATATAAGAAGGTTTTTGTTAAAAAGAGCTGTAACAATTGACAAAAGCGAATGTTGTTGATATGATGAATGTACAGTAAATTTGTGGACAGGTTCTGAAACCAAAAGCACTTTAAAAACTAAAAGTATCAAACTGAACTAAGGAAATCGGAGCTGAAAAAGTTTTGAGCCTCGTTTTCCTTTAAACTTCTCGTCATAGCTCATTCCAATCTGAGCTGATTGCAAAAAACAAAAACAAAAATATATAGGTTAGTCTGTTCCCCAACAAGCTAACATCCATTGTCCAAAATAGACAATTGAGTTTTAGGTAACTGTTCGTTACCATAAGAGAAGTTTAGAGTGCAGTTTGAAATGCGATTGGACTTCATACGCTTTCTCTCAGCTGTAAAGCTGAGAAGGCCTGGATTCGACAGAGTAGCAACCTTTGCAGTAGGTTTAGGACTTAAACATTTAAGTCCTGCATCTACTGCGAAGCTTGTTCGACCGAATTTGGGTTCAAGCGCCCACACGGCCCTTTAATTCATTTTATCGGCCCAGTATGGGCGCTTTTGCATTTCTATAGAGGTTTATATATAATTCTTACAGAAGTTAATAAAGGCTAAATATTATTTTATGTTATCAGAATCATTCGTAGAAGAAATGAAGCAGAAGCTGTTAGAGCAAAAACAGAAGTTAATGGAAGACTTAAAGGGTCTTTCCGCGCACACGGAAATGGGAGACACTGACGAAGACAATGCCGGGGAGATTGCGGCAGACGAAGCCAGTCAGGACGTGATTGCTTTAATGAAAGCTGATTTGGAAAAAATTAACAAAGCGCTTTTTAAAATACATAATGGCAGTTATGGCGCGGACGATGAAGGTAACGAAATTTCCGAAGCCAGGCTGCGCGCTATGCCGTGGGCAGACAAAGCTTTATAGAATATTGAATTTAGAATCTTGAATGGAAATTTTTAACAAAACACCCACAAGCTTTTGGAGGCCGGGTGTTTTTTTGTTTGCAATTTTAATTGCAGCAGACCTGTTGGCTAAACATTTCGCGCAATCAATATTTAAAAATAATAATTTTGCTTTTAGTCTTCCTTTGCCGGTTTGGTTTATGTTTGTGGTTTATTTTTCAGTAATGGCGGCAATGGTCTTTTACTGTTTTAAAAATTACGAAAAATTTACATTAGGGCAGTCTTTGGCTTGGGTGTTTATTTTTGCCGGAGCTTTTGCTAATATAATTGAACGGATAATTTTAGGTTACGTCAGGGATTTTGTTTATATTACAGTTTTTAACTGGACCGGAATTTATAACTTAGCGGACTTCTATATTATTTTGGGTATTTTAATATTATTATTTTATCCTAAGAGTAAAACTCATGATAGCTAAAGTTTACTCCGCCGCTGTGCTTGGTCTTGGCGCGGAACTAATTGAAGTGGAGGCCGACGTTACCAACGGTTTGCCCGCCACTATTATAGTGGGGCTCCCGGACACAGCAGTGCAGGAAAGCCGGGAACGCGTTAAGGCTGCCATAAAAAATTCCGGTTGTTTTTATCCGCCAACTCGCGTCAGCGTAAATCTGGCGCCGGCAGACGTGCCAAAACTCGGTACGCAATTTGATTTGCCCATAGCGCTGGCAATTTTGTTGACTTCAGGGCAAATTGATTTTGACGCCAATAGTAAAATGTTTTTGGGAGAGCTTTCGCTCGACGGTCAGATCCGCGCTGTTCCCGGAGTTTTGGCCGCCGCGCTTCGCGCTAAGGATCTTGGATTTACGGAAATTTTTGTCCCAAAACAAAACGCTCCCGAAGCGGCATTGGTTAAAGGTATGGTGGTTTACCCGGTAAGTAATTTAAATACCCTGCTGCAGCATTTAATAAAGACTACAGTTTTGGGGAAGCAGCCCACGGCTAATTTGGAAACTATTTTAGTTAACGGGAATCCGGCTTTGGATATGAGCGACATTGCCGGACAGGAATCGGCCAAGCGTGCTTTGGAAATAGCGGCCGCGGGCGGGCATAATATACTACTTTCAGGTCCGCCTGGTAGCGGTAAGACTTTACTAGCCCGCGCTATGGCCGGACTTTTGCCGGACTTGGCCTTGGAGGAAGCTTTGGAACTAACCAAAATTTACAGCATTGCCGGCAAATTAAACGGCCCGTTTGTATCCAGCAGGCCGGTGCGCAGCCCGCATCATACTACTTCTAATGTGGCTTTGGTGGGTGGCGGCGCGACTCCCAGGCCCGGGGAAGTTACGCTTTCACACCGCGGCATTTTGTTTTTAGACGAATTCCCCGAATTCCCCCGAAATGTTTTAGAAGCGCTGCGCCAGCCTTTGGAAGATGGCGTTGTTACCGTTAGTAGAGCGAGTGGTAGTTTTACTTTTCCGGCCAAATTTACTTTAGTGGCCGCGCAGAACCCTTGCCCTTGCGGGTATTTGGGGGACAGCAGTAAACATTGCTCCTGCACCCAGGGCCAAATTTTTAAATATCAAAAAAAGATCTCTGGGCCGCTTATGGATAGGATAGATTTACACGTGGAAGTACCGCGTTTGCCTTATGAAAAAATGTCCCAGCCCGCAGGCGGCGAAAAATCTGCAAGCGTAAAGCAGCGCGTAGAGCAGGCGCGCGAAGTCCAAAGGCAACGCTTTGACGGCATTAAAACCAATAGCGAAATGAATTTAGTGGAATTGCGTGAGCATTGCCGAATAGACAGTGAAGGCCAGGCAATTTTAAAAACTGCCACCGCGCGCTATAATTTTTCCGGCCGCAGCCTACACCGTATTTTAAAAGTTGCGCGCACCATTGCAGATTTAGCAAAAGCCGAAAGTATAACGGTCCAGCATTTGGGTGAAGCAATACAGTATAGACCAAAGACAGAATAGAGAATTTGGAATCCAGAATTTAGAATTGAGTAAAATCCTGCTTTCTTATTTAGTGGAAATTGTTGTATAATAATGCATATGACACCTAAAAAAATCAGAAAAGCAATTATTCCCGCGGCAGGTTATGGTACCAGGTTTTTGCCGGCTACCAAAGCTCAGCCTAAGGAAATGTTGCCTATAGTAGACAAGCCCATTATCCAATATGTTGTGGAAGACGCTGTCTCAGCCGGGATTGAAGATATTATTATAGTAACCGGTTGGTTTAAGCGTACTATCGAAGACCATTTTGACTATCCTTTTGAATTGGAAAAACGGCTTGAGGAGTCCGGTAAGTATGAGGAGCTGGAGCAAATCAGGAAAATTTCAAACTTAGCTAATTTTTATTTTGTCCGGCAAAAAGGGCCACTTGGAAACGCAACGCCAATTTGGAACGCGCGCGATTTTATTGGCGACGAGCCGTTTTTGGTGCTTTGGGGCGACGACTTTGTGGAAGCCAGTCCCACTCGCTGCCAGCAGTTAGTAGAGGCTTTTGAAAAACAGGAAGCCAGCGCTGTACTTGCCAGCATTCGCATGAACAAGCCTGAAGACTACAAACGCTATGGTTACGCGGTGGGGGAAGAAGCTGGAAAAGGACTTTTAAAAATTGACCAAGTCGTAGAAAAGCCGGGAGTTGGCCGCATAAAATCTGACTTTGCACTAATTGGCGGCGCGGTTTATGGGCCGGAAATGTTTAATGCCATAGAAGAATCCATGAAGCGCAAAGCCCAGGAAAACACCCCCCAGGAATTGGTATATATAGACGCGGTGAATATTTTACTGGAGCAAAAAAAAGCCTGTTTTGCCCAGGAAATTGTTAATGGTAAATATTATGACTGCGGTAACAAACTGGAATACTTAAAAACTGTGGTGGAATTTGGCTTAAAACATGAAGATTTAAGAAAAGACTTCGGGGAATTTTTAAAAAAACTAAAAGTATAAAACCGCGGAATATGGAAACAAAAAACAAATTTTTTAAATCTAAATTATTGCTTTTGGTTTTAGGTATTTCTTTGCTGGCTGCTGGGTGTGGGGGAGGGCCTGCGCCGGTCGCTTCCAGTGTTACCCTGACTTTTTGGGATCCGTTTATGGATACCCAAAGCCTGCAGCCGATTTTTGACGCCTACCGCAAAGATCATCCAAAAGTTACTATTGTTTTTACAAAAAAAGACATTAACACCTACAAACAGGACTTGCTGGACGCGCTGGCCGCGGGCAATGGACCGGACATTTTTTCTATTAATAACGCTTGGCTGCCGCAATATTTAGACAAGGCTACTCCTTCCCCCGCATCTATTTTTAACATAAAAGATTATAAAACCGCTTTTGTGGACGCGGTGGTTAGTGATTTTACCAAAGACGGGAAAATTTACGGCTCCGCAATGTCGGTGGACAGTTTGGGCCTCTATTATAATAAAGACTTAATGGGTAGCGCCGGGATTGCCACGCCGCCAAAAACCTGGACTGAGCTTTCAACAGACGTACAAAAATTAAAGCGTCAGGACAGTAAGGGTTACTTTATGCAAAGCGGGGCGGCTTTAGGCACCAATGCCAACATTAACCGCGCCGTGGATATTTTGTATTTAATGATGCTACAACAGGGTACCGTGCCGTATAATTCGGACGGAAGACCGACTTTTGCCCAAAGTTCAAGGCAAAACGGCAACTATGACCAACCTGGGGTTTCTGGCTTAACCTTTTATACCTCTTTTGCCACTCCTTCCAGCCTAAATTATAACTGGAACACCCGGAGTGATTATTCTATAGACGCTTTTGCAAATGGCCGGACAGCTTTTCTTTACAGTTATTCCTATACCAGACAGACTATTTTACAAAAAGCCCCAAATTTAAATTTTGACGTAGCTGCCGTACCGCAGCCGAATTTGGACAATCCTTCAGTAAATTTTGCCAACTACTTTGGTCAAATTGTCAGTAAGCAGAGCAGAAATTGGCTGCAAGCTTGGGATTTTATTAAATTTTTAACCAGCAAAGACAGCTTAGACAAATATTACGCCCAAAATAAAGTGCCCTCCTCCCGAAGGGATTTAATAGAATTGCAAATACAAGATCCTGAAATTGGCGTGTTTGCCAATGCCAACCTTACCGCGAAATCTTTTTATCGTCCGGACCAAGTAAAGCTCGACAATATTTTTGGTAATGTTATAGACAATGTAATTTTAAGAGGGGTTAGCCCCAATGACGCGCTGGATCAAGCCCAACAACAAGCAGGCGCCATAAGAGTTCAAAATTAACCTAATTATAATTTTTGTGTTATAATTAGGGAAAATATGTCTCTTCAGAAACAAAAAATATCTCTTTTCTTTATTGCGGCTATATTAACTTTTACCCCATTTTTTGTTAGTGCGGCGGGTTTAGTCCCGTGCGGCGGCACAACAGAAAAACCCTGTACGGTGCTGGATGCTTTTTACGGAGTTGCAAGGGTAACCAATTGGTTAATAATGGTGGCTGGAATTTTTGCGGTCTATCAAATAGTCAATAATGGTTTTTGGCTGGTTGTTACAATGGGCGACGAGGAAAAAATTACTGCCCATAAAAAGGCCCTGACTAATGTGTTTGTTGGGTTTTTCCTTACAGTGGCCGCGTATATGTTTGTAAACACCGCGGTAAACGGACTGTTAATGTCCAAATGCAAAATTAATTTTTCCAGCCCCTGGACATATATAACCATGACAAACCCGGGCAGTCCTGACTGCAGGGCCGCCAAAGAGGGCGAGCCAGGCTATAACGCTGCTAACGTACAAGGCGGCGTGGTGGTACCTAAGAAATAAAAATTATTTGTGAAAACAAACATGCAAAATTTATTTAAAAAATTCCAATCAGTTTTTTTTGTGATTTTTTTAATCGTTCCTTTAGTTGTCATAAATTTGCCAACTGCGGAAGCGGCAGAGTGTAAATATGGCATTGCTTTTAACGAGACCAGCGGGAGTGATAGTGTAACCAATGCAACTGCAAATCAAACATTATATTTTTTCGCAAAAGTTACAGAATCGGGGGATTTAAATAATTGTTCAAAACAAGTTAGGGTGACATTGTTAACCCAAACAACGAGTGGTGACGGTGCAATGGTTGCTCAGCTCAAAGATGTCAATAATGGAACAGCTACGGCTAGTTTTGCTATATCGCTTGACCAGTATAAGGGCTATTTTTTAAATCCTAATACAGCGAAAATTAAGGCTAGGGTTTATATTCCCGCAAGTGCTTTTACCGATGACACGCAGGTAACAGAAAGCAGTTATTGGACAGTGAATATTACAGGGGGTTCTTCGGCGACTGCAAAGGAAACTGTGTCCTTAAATCCTTCTAAGGCTGTATTTAATGCAGGAGATTCAGTAACTATTTATGCCAGTGTTAATAGTGCTTTGTATTCTGAAATGCAATCTAGAGGGGTACAAAATGTTTATTTTAATGTTTTTATAAATACTAACGACAGCTCCGAACCAACAACTTTACCTATTGGTAATTTTTCTGGTCAGGCTTCCGCCAAATACGGCGTTATGGATATTACCGATGAAAACGGTTTTAAGAATGGACCTAATACAATAACTGTAGAATTATGGTCGGCGGGAACTTCGGTAAGGCTGTCCAGTGCTTCAACGAACCTTCAAGCACAAGGATTAAAAGGTTCGGGGTCTGTAAATGGGTCCAAAGATAATGGGGTTGTTTGTAATGGTAGTGTAGAATGTAAATCTAATTTTTGTTCAGAAGATACAGGCAAATGCCAGTCTTGCTCGGGCGACGATAGTTGTAATACCGCAGGAGATTCCGGGTTTGTCTGTACTTCTGGCGTGTGTGTTAAGCCATCTACAAATGCGAACCCTTCTAATCCTTCTGCTCCAGCTGTTACTCATGACTGTTCCGGTCAAAACCCGGATCCGAATTATTGTATATACAATCCCTTGCCCGTAAGTGACTTGCTTAGCACTTTGTTGTTAATTATGAGAGGGTTTTTGGGGATTGTGGGGCTTTGGTCTGTAGCGTTTATTGTTATAGGAGGCTTTAAGCTTGTAACTTCGCAGGGAAACGAAGAGGCGGTAACATCGGCCAGAAAAACTATTACTTGGGCCGTGGTTGGTTTTGCCATAGCCGTTTTAGCCTTTAGCATTATGGCTATTGTTCAAAATGTTTTAATGACAGACATTAAAGACGTGTCGGCAAAAACCAGCATGATTAAAAATTTAGAATTATGAATTTAAAAAAACAAATAAAAATTTTATTACTGAGTTTGGTTTTTGGTTTAATTTTTGTTGTCATGCCTGTTTTTGCCCAAGAAAAAACGCCGCAACAAAAAAATTGTGACAAATTTTACGGCGCTTTTCAAATTACGTTAAACGGCAAGCCAACCGACACTATTGAAGGAGTGCCAAGGATTTGCACCGCGCAGGCTGCCATTGCCACTGTTATTGAATTGTTGTTAAAATTTTCCGCAGTAGTTGCCGTCTTGTTTTTAATGATAGGCGGCTTTTGGTATTTAACTTCCGCGGGCAACGAAGAACAGTCTGAAAAAGGCCGCAAAACCATTACGAGCGCCGCTATTGGTTTAGTGGTAATCCTTATGGCTTACGCCATAGTCAGGATTACCGCGAATTTGTTAATTAGTAATTCACCGGGTGCCGGCGAAACTCCGGCTACCACTAACTCAAGCCCGGGAACGGGGACAAATAATCCAAATACTCCCGCCCAAACGACCCAAGATCCTAATAGTATGTATTCTTTAGTAGACCCTAGTGTGGATATTTATGACAACAAAGAACATTTGGCTTCTATTTCAGGCCAGGTCTTTAACAGCGGCGGGCAGCAAGGATTTTCTGCGTGGACCACGGTAAGCTCTTCCAATAAACAGGCTATACTACAAATAAAGACAGCATGCGGTGGGATTGACCCACCTTTTTTAACTATGAAAACCAGCAGAGGCGGCAGTGAGCGGCAGGATTTTGGCCAGGTTAATTTTGTTAAACAAAGTGACGGCAATTGGAAAGCGGAGTTTAGTACAAATGAATCTACGAGTTTAGCCAGTGTTCTGGAATTTTGGATTTGCCAAGGACCGCAGTTTAAATTAGTAACAATCCCCGGAAGATAACCGTTTTTGGCAAAGATTTAAAATTGTAGTATAATTAATTTATAACAATTAACAATTAGTAACTTGCTATTTGGCAGGTTAAAAATTGTTTAAGTTTCTAACCCGAGAGGGGGTGAACAGCTTGAAACTAAAACCTTCTAAAATCAATTGGTTCAAAGTCGCCGAGCTGCTATTGGTCACGGTGCTTTTATTGACCCCGGTATTTTTGGTCCACGCCCAGGTAACGCCTCCGAATTGTCAGGGAACCGGCTTGAACTGTGGTACAACCGATGCTAACCAATTAATAAAGAACGTCATTAACTGGCTTTTGACTATAGCTTTTGCTTTGGCGGTCTTGTTCTTAATTATCGGCGGCTTCTGGTATATTACTTCTGCAGGTAACGAAGAAACAGCGGAAAAAGGAAAAACTACTGCCATTAATGCTATTATTGGTATTGTAATAATTCTTTTGTCTTACGTAATTGTCAACGTGGTTGCCAATTTAGTGCAAAAATCTTCACAATAATTTTTGGAACTAAAGCAATAATTTTTGCTTTAGTTCCGGACTTTAGGGCGGAAAAGTTTCCGCCCCTGAGTCCGGGCAATAAATTAAGTAAAAAAATTTTTTATGAAAATTAAGTTTAGTAAAATTCTTTCGGTTTTGTCATTTGGTTTGTTGTTCTTGCCTACTATTGCGCTAGCCACTAGCGCCGTGGGGGATGGATTACATATGCCTAATTTGGCGAACTTGTTTGGTAACGGTTTGTCGCAAACCCAAACCCTGCCCGAGTTAATTATAAATGTAATTAACATTTTACTGCTGTTTGCCGGAAGCATTGCCGTGCTGTTTATAATTATTGGCGGGTTCTGGTACATTACTTCGGCAGGAAACGAGGAGCAGGCGGAAAAGGGCCTGACTTCTTTAAAAAACGCGGTTATTGGTATTGTTATTATAATTTTGTCTTACGCAATAATTACAGTAATAGAAAACACCCTTTCGGGAGTGTAGGCGAACAAATGAAAAAAATACAAATAAAAAAATTTACAGTTTTTTTTGGAATAGTATTTGCTTTGGCCATGGTTTTTGCTTTTAATCCAGTTGGAGTTTCAGCACAGCTCAGCCAAAAAGACGGTCCCTGTACCAACGATGACGCCTGTGATGTGGGATTATTTTGCAAATTTGGGACTACTTGCCAGCCTTCTATATTGGGTACAGATTGTCAGTTTGATAAAGATATTTGTGCTGGCAGTTTAACTTGTGATCAAAGTACTCATAAGTGTGTACAAGCCAGCGGACAGCCTCCTGCCGGAGGTAATCCTTCTACCTCTAATCCTCCTGCCGGAGGCAATCCAACTGCAGCTAATCCTTGTGGTGACGATAGATTGGAATCTAAAAATGGCCTTTGCATACCAAAAGGCAATTTCCCTGACAAAAGCATTGCAGGTGCCAGCACGTTGACGGGTTTAATTTTAATTGTTATTAACTACTTGTTAATTTTGGCCGGGTTAATTGCTGTAGTAACTTTGATTGTTGGTGGGTTCTGGTATATTACAGCGGCAGGGAACGAGGAGTTGGCGGAAAAAGGCAGAAAAACTTTAATGAGTTCTGTAATGGGATTGGTAATTGTAATTTTAGCTTACGCAATAGTAAATATTATTGTGTCCACTTTGACGACAACTGACATTTTAAATAAGCCTTAATATATCAAAGGCAAATTAAAAGCCCCCTAGGTTTTAACCTAGGGGGCTTTTAAGGTGGAAAGGAGAGGTATTGCTGGTAAGCAACATCTCTCCCGTCCGGAGCTCGCGCTCGCGCCGCTGGGGCGCGCGCCCGATTTTGCATTGTTGTGACCCTCCTTATTAGTTGTTATTTTTGTTTTTTATTTGGAGGTTACTGTGAGTGTGCCGCTGTGCCCACCTGTAGCCCAGGGAGCCAGACGCTCCTGGATGTTCTCTCCCATGAGAAGAACTACCTCTCCGGTCCCCGGGGGGACGGTGTACTTGCGGTAGATGCCGATTACGATTTTCTGGTCTCCTATATAGCCGACCAGTTCCTGGAAGTAGGCCTCGCGGACGGGGTACTCCGCAAGAAAATAATTTGGATCGGCCCACTGCAAAGGGGTGTAGTCCATAGGGCGCGAGGTTTGCCCGTTTGGACCGGCGCAGTCGGTTTTGTCAGCCGCTACTTGGCAAGCCCTGGAGGCCGGGTCGGCGTTCCAGACTAGATCGTCGTAGTCTCTAACCTTAACCGGTTTGTCCGGGGTTATAGGCACCGTCTGCTGGAGCTGCTTTGCGTCTAACTGAAAGCGAACAGCCCAGGTTCTTGAAGTCGGAGCTGGTGGTAATGCTGCCGGCGTTGGCACCGGAGCGGTAGCGGTGTTTTGTGGCGGCTGCGGCGTGGATTGCCAAAGAGGCGGAGTAGGCTCTGGGGACCAGCGCAGGGTTGATTCCAAGCCTGGTGCCCGGAGTTCCGGTGGCAGATTTTTTTGGGCGATCTTGCGAAAGCCCAAGGGGTTGATACCCACAAACCAGAGAAGCCCTAAGACAATAACAATTCCCCAGAATCGTTTTTTCCCGGGTGTTGAAGAGGCTCCTCCTCCGCTTGGCGCTGTGGTACTCATGATGTTCTCCTTGGCCGTGGTGGCACGACCTCTTTTGCAAACAAATAACTGACAGCGAAGATGGCAATGAAAACCGCAATCTCCACTAAAATGGTTTCACGTGTTGTGTCGGGAAGTGTTTCTTCGAACAAGCCTTTGATTCCCACTCCCCGCCAGTTCGACAGGCTGTTTAGAAAGCCAAAGCCTGTTACTTCCCAAACTAGCAACCTCAGAATATAGAACGCCGCGAGCGTAACAAGTACTCGCATTGCCCAATTCACGAATTTGCCAACGGCGTTAAAAGCTGGCGCCAACCAGCCTTGGGATTCTTCGTACATCACAAGTGTCATGATGACGAGTACTGTCAGGTTCCACGGAGGAATCCCGATTACCCACTCGAGCAAAACAGCGAAAGCGACGCTGCCGAGCAGGCTTCCTAATAGTCGTTTAATTTGTGGCATTTTTTCCCTTACACTTGTCTGTGAATCATTGAGTGCCAGAGGCGCTCAAAAAAATTGAAGAGAAAATCTGTTCCCAGGGCCATTCCTGCAATAGTTAGCAGGCTGGGCTGGACTACGGTAGGGTTGTTTGTGGTTGCTGGGGTTGTTGGTCGTTGTCTTGACTGGCGGGCCAGCCAGAGTTCACGCAGCGCGGGCCACATACCTTCAGCGGCGTGACCCCCAGCGCTTTGACGGGCGCCGAGACGTTCTGACATATTCCTGGCGACCTCTGCAATTTCATCGCTTATTGCGAAGAAAAGGTAGAAGCAAGTCCAAATTAGCAGACCGAAAGCGCAGGTGAACCACGGAAGAAAGGCGAAGCCGGAACCCGCGTAAAGCTTTTTTCTTTCTTTTGCGAGTTCTTCTTTTAGCTCTTCGCTGTCTATTTCTGCCCGCCCCTCCCAGAGAAAGTTGAGGGTCTTTTGTGCCGCCGGGGATTGTGAGATGCTCTGGCGAGCCTCTAATCCAATTTGGTCAATTACCGGGGGTCTGGCGAATTGGGCTACAATCCCAATTAAAAACGCCAACAGGGTCATTGTGACGAACACTATCCACTGGCCGTTGTTAACGAGCAGGGTTTGACGGATAGCATTGCCGAGGGCCCGCGCGAAGCGTTCGAGTTGGTTGTGGTCGCTCATGAAGCAGAAGTCAAAGAAGTGGTAGGCGGTTAAGACCGTGATCCACAACATTGACGCCACTACTCCAAGAAATAGCAAACATACGAAGACCTCGGTCATCGATCATCTCCTATTATGCCCCGCCAGAGATTTGCTAAGAATCCGCTTCCTCTGGCGAGAGGGTTGCGTGTCAAGAAGGGGCGTTGCTGTTTTTTGCCAACGCCATAGAGGGTCAGAAAGCGATCCTTGCCGCCCTCCATGAGTGTTGCTCTGATTTCGTGGTTTCCGGTTTCGACAGTGTATGTGTCGGACCAAAAACCACGGCCGCCGGGGTGAGTGCCGACGCCCACGTTGCGAGAGCCATCCATGAAGAAGATCTTGAACGCGGCAATCGTTGCCGGTTCCCCGTTACCATCAAACGCATAAATCGTAACAATCCACTTGCGTTTGGGATGGTGCGGGTCGCTGTAGTCGATTCCGCAATCTTGTTTGCGGAAATCGAAGTCCACTGCCACTTCCGGCCGAACTGGCCGGGTAGGGGGCGGTGGTGGAGTCGGCGGAGCTGCAGGCGGGGTCGGCGTAGTCTGAGCCGGAGGCGCAGGCGTAGCCGGAGGGTTTCCTCCCCCTGAGGGAGGATTTCCATGCCCATGTGTCGCCATTTTTATTTTACCCAATTGTTAAAGAACGGTTTCTTCTCAAGCGGTAGGTTAACCTTCTTGAGGATCCGGCTGGGCCGGATATCACCCACAAAGTTTTTAGCCTTGCGATGAATAAAACCCGATAAATCCTCTGCTAAAAGTTGTGGTGTAACTTTTGGCAGAAAATAAAAACCCCCGGACGGGGGCAATTATAAAATTTATCGGGTTTTGCCCACCACAAGCAAAATTTATAGAATATTAAATTGACTTACTATAATGTCATAAAAGGCTAAACTTGTCAAGAGAAGTTATTACTGGTATAATTGTTTAGCTTTACTGTAGTTTGTTTCGCCGGGGTGGTGTAATTGGCAGCCACGCCAGCTTTAGGAGCTGGTGGGAGAAATCCCGTGCAGGTTCAAGTCCTGTCCCCGGCACCATGAACCATTCGCTCCGCTCAGGTTCATGGCGCGGCCACGCGCCATTGTGAGTAGGGCGAATGGTTCATGCCCTGCCCGGAGGAGTCAGACGACGACTGGTACAGGGCAGTTCATAGAACATAACCCTTGCACCCGAGCCCACATTTATGTTGGAGCGAGTGGTACAGGGCAGAAACGGCGGTTTGATAAACCATTTTTATTTTTGTATACTATATAGACTTTAATTCGTTATAAACTTTAAATATTATGGGTAAAATTGTAAAAAATATTTTGTTAGCCCTGGCCGGATTTTTGTTAATTTGCATGATAGTGGCGGCGTTTTCCAACAACGCGCCAATTAAGCAGGTGCCGGTTAGCGATATAGTTAACGCGGTTAACCAGGGCAAAGTAGACGCCCTAACAATAGCCGACAGCAACAATGTAGTTACTGCCAAACTAAAAAACGGCGAAGCTCCGGTACAGGCGCAACTTGGCAGCAGCGACAATATTCAAACACTGCTAAAAGACAGCGGGGTACCCTCTGACAAAATTCTTGCCATTAGCATTGAACACAAGTCCGCCAGTTTTTGGTCCTCTTTGGCCGGTCCCGTGGTCAGCATCTTACTGCCGTTTTTGTTAATCTCACTTTTTATTTATTTCCTTATGCGCCAGGTGCAGGGCAGCAACAACCGGGCCATGTCTTTTGGTCAGAGTTCTGTTCGCCTGAATGATGAACGCAAAAATCGCGTAAAGTTTACAGACGTAGCAGGGGCAAAAGAAGCCAAAGAAGAACTAAAAGAAATTGTAGAATTTTTACGTTTTCCACAAAAATTTTTGGCGCTCGGCGCCAAAATTCCTAAAGGCGTTTTGCTTTTAGGCAGTCCTGGTGTTGGAAAAACTTTGCTTTCCCGCGCTGTGGCCGGGGAAGCTAACGTCCCTTTCTTTCATATTAGCGGCTCCGAGTTCGTAGAAATGTTTGTTGGTGTTGGTGCTTCCCGCGTGCGCGACTTATTTAAAAAAGCCAAGCGCAATGCGCCGTGTATTATTTTTATAGACGAAATAGACGCGGTCGGCAGACAGCGCGGAGCAGGACTTGGCGGCGGACACGATGAACGCGAGCAAACCCTAAACCAAATTTTGGTGGAAATGGATGGTTTTGAAACCGACACTAATGTTATTGTAATGGCCGCCACCAACCGCCCCGATGTATTAGACCCTGCGCTTCTTCGCCCGGGCCGTTTTGACCGCCAGGTAATGTTAGACTTGCCGGACATTAAAGACCGCCAGGCAATTTTGGAAGTGCATGCCAAAAACAAACCATTGGCTAAAGATGTTAATCTCCGCGTAATTGCGGAACGTACTCCTGGTTTTTCCGGAGCCGATTTGGCTAACTTAATTAACGAAGCCGCGATTTTTGCCGCCAGGCAAAATAAAAAAGAAATTGGCGAGTTTGAACTTAAGGAGTCGATTGAGAAAGTCATGATGGGCCCGCAAAGAAAGAGCATGGTTATGTCGGCCAAAGAAAAAGAGCTGACGGCTTACCATGAAGGGGGTCATGCTTTGGTTGGTTCAGCGCTGCCGTTTTCCGACCCGGTTCATAAAGTTTCCGTAATCTCCCGCGGAAGAGCTTTGGGCTACACCATGAAGCTTCCTGTTGAGGACAAGCATTCCCATACCAGACAAAGCTTTTACGACGAGATTGCCGCATTGCTGGCCGGTTTTGCCGCGGAAAAATTAGTATTTAACGAAATTACAACCGGCGCTTCTAACGACATTAAGGTTGCTACCGGTATGGCCCGGCGTTTGGTAATGACTTATGGCATGAGCGACCTTGGGCCAATTGCCTTTGGCGAACATCATGACATGGTGTTTTTGGGTAGGGAAATTTCCGAGCAAAAAAATTACAGCGAAGAAGTCGCTAAAAAAATTGACGATGAAGTTTCTAAAATTATGAACCAGGGCCTTAGGACTGCCACCGAAGTTTTAACCAAGCATCGCAGTGTGCTAAACATTATAGCTGAACGGTTAATTAAAGAAGAAACTTTGGAGCAGGAGCAATTCCATGATATTGTTAAGGATTTAATTCCGCCTGGAAAAAAAAGAGTGCCTGAGTTCCAGGACTTACCCGTGCCTCCAGTGGAAGCAGTGGCTTAAGAACTACAATTAATAATTTTCTTTTAACGATTAACAATTGACTATTAACTGTGGTTAATATCTGTTAATCGTTAATTGTTTATTAGCGACGTAGAGCGAGCCAAATCAACCATTAGATGGTAGATTTGAGTGAGCCGAGGAGCTAATACAGCGTTGCTCTTAAAAACCTTTATTTGGTTATGTTTTCCTACGCGGATATTATTTACAAAGCTTACTTAATCACCAAACGGTATCCAATGTTTTGGCTTTTTGGGATGTTTGTTGTGGGAGCTTTTAACTTAAATTTTTTCTTTTTACCCAAAAGCCCTCGCCAATTGGGGGAGAGGATAAACGCCCCGCATTTTGTTCAATATTTAATACAACATCCGGCGGTGTTGGTAGGTATTTGCTTAAGTGTTTTGTGGTTGGCCTTAATTACTATTTTTTTGACTAACTGGTCAAAAATTTTAATTTTGCTTAAGGCGCAATCTGTATTAGAAAAAAAACATAATAGTTTAATCCAGCTCATAAAGCAAAGTAAAAGTTTTTTATGGCCAATGATCAAAGTAAGTGTGCTTACTTCGTTGTGCATGCTTGGGGCGTTAGTGGTGTTAGCCGCGCCGTTGTGGGTAGACGTAGATACTGCTCCTTTGCAAAATATGCTTTTGGTCTTGAGCGTGGTTATTTTTTTTCCGCTAGCATTTACTATTTCCTGCCTGAATATTTTTACCGGTATGTTTGTTGTTTTATCCGGGCTGCCCCTTAAAAGGGCTATAAACGCGGCCACAGATTTTTTTGCCGAGTGTTGGCAGCAAATTTTGGCCTTAAGCCTGCTTTTGGCCATTATTTACCTTGCCAGCTTTGTTGTGGGGGCGGGGTTGGTTTCTTTGGTTAGGACGTCTTTACGAATTTTAGTAATAGAACTCAATAATTATGGCTTTTTGCATATTTTAGGCATTTTTACTATAATTAAAGCCTTGGGAGGGTTATTGCTCTGGGTATTACTGGGTATGCTTAATGCATTTTTAAACATAGCCTTAATGTTGTTTTTTTTGCAAAAGATAACTCCGACTAGAGCCGAGAACAAAACAGTCTCCTTAGAAACAGCTCCCGCGCCAGCGGTAGGTTGATCATTTTATAAACTTTGGGCGGTTAGCTCCCCCCTTCGCCAAGGCTACGGAGGGCGAGACTCAAATTTACATCAGTTGATGAGAAATTGTCTTGCCCTGCGAAGTGTTTACGAAGACAGGGCGGTTAGCTCATATGGTAGAGCGACTCTTTGACGTAGAGTAGGTGACAGGTTCGATTCCTGTACCGCCCACCATTCGACTTCGTTTCAGCAAGCTGAAACTTCGCTCATGGTCTTCGACCCTTAAATAGCTAATGATAATATTTAAGCTAAGTCGAATGTCTCGAGCGAGGAGTGCATCCGACGAGTCGAGAGGCACTCGCTCGTGGTTTCGGCCTTTGGGAGGCCTCAACCAACCACGATTTTTATAGCGAGTCGAGTGTCCCGAGCGCAGCCGAGGGGCAAAAAAATCCATTTTAAGAATTAAGAAGCAAGAATTATGAATTAAGTTAAAACCTTAATTCCTGATTCTTGACTCCGGATTCCACAATTGTGCCTCAAATTGATCAAAAAGAACTAGAAAAAATATTAGGGGTAAAAATCAATAATCCTGATTTGTACCTTTCAGCCTTTACCCACCGGTCTTACCTGAACGAAAACCGCGGTTTCCATTTGCCTCACAACGAACGTTTGGAATTTTTGGGGGACGCTGTTTTGGAACTTGCGGCCACGGAATATTTGTATAAAAATTACGACCATCCCGAAGGTGAGCTTACCAACTTCCGCAGCGCATTGGTAAACTATAAAATGCTAAGCGACATTGCGCGCAGACTTCAACTGGAACAATTTTTACTTATGTCTCGCGGCGAAGCCAAAGACATTGGCCGTGCTAGGCAAGTTATTTTGGCTAACTGCATAGAAGCGGTCATTGGCGCAATGTATTTGGACGCCGGCTATCAGGTAACCACAAATTTTGTGGCTCGGGAAATTTTAGTCGAACTGACAAAAGTTATTGCAGGGGAAACCTATGTAGACCCCAAATCCAAACTGCAGGAATTAGTCCAGGACAAACGCGGTATTACTCCGACTTACTCCGTTGTTTCCGAAACCGGACCGGACCACAATAAAATGTTCGTTGTCGGAGCCTTTATTGCCAGCGAGGAAGTGGGCCGGGGTACTGGACCTTCTAAACAGGAAGCGGAGTTGGCGGCAGCGGAGAATGCGCTTAAGAATAACAATTTTTAGTTTTAATATGGCAGAAATAAGAAAAGAATTATTAGAAGAAGATATTCCATCTGAGCGTCAGTTTGCTGTTTCAAAAGAGGAAATAATAAATAATTCTGATGGCACAGCAGATATTAATTTAGTACCAGACCCCCAGTTGCGTGACTTTGATTTTAAAGAGCAGGATATTGTTGAAGTTTTTGCTCTCAGAGCGCCTGGCGAGCCTCCGACTACTGGACATAAAGCTAAAGTTTTAAAAGTTAACGGACCACATTCTTGGAAAGTCAGATTTTTCGACTAAATTTTTTTAGAAACAAAAATAAATGTATCTTAAGCGCCTAGAAATACAAGGATTCAAAAGCTTTGCCCATAAAACGACCATGGAATTTTCCCAGGGGATTATTGCTATTGTGGGGCCCAATGGCTCCGGGAAATCTAACGTGGCCGACTGTTTACGCTGGGTTTTGGGGGAACAGAGTGCTAAGCTTATTCGCGGGAAAAAAAGTGACGACGTTATTTTTGCGGGCAGTGAGAAAAAAACCAAAATGGGTTTTGCCGAAGTTATTGCTACTTTTGACAACCGCGACCATCGCATACCCGTAGACGCATCGGAAGTTGCTATTGGCCGGCGCATAGACAGAAGTGGCGAAAGCGAATATTTACTAAACGGCAATCGTGTTAGATTGCTTGATATTATAGACTTAGTGTTACGCAGCAACATCGGCACCTCACGCTACACGGTAATTGGCCAAGGGACAATTGACCAAATGATTTTGCAGGGCCCTAGTGAAATAAAAAATTTGATAGACGAAGCCAGCGGCGTTAAGACTTACTATATTAAACGCGACCGCAGCCTGCGCAGGCTTGAACAAACCGCGCAGAATTTAATGCGCGCTGAAGATTTAGTAAAAGAAATAGAGCCAAGGCTAAAGAGCCTTAGGCGCCAGGCAAAAAAAATGGAAGCGCGTAGTGAGTTGGAGCAGGAATTAAAAACTTACGAAAAACAATTATTTGGTTTTAGTTACTATTCTTTAAAAACTTCTTTGGGTGGTGTGCTCAAGCGTCTTGCGGAGTCCCAAGAAGAGCGGGTAAAATTGGAAGAAGAGTCGGCTAAACACAGAAAACAATTGGAGCATTTGGAATCCTCCAGCCAAGGCGATGGCGCGCGTTACCGCCAAATCCAGGAACAACTTAAAGTTCTTCAAGACGGGAAAAATAAAGTTTTGGAAGAAATAAGCGTAGTGCGCGGTAAAATGCAGGGGCAAAAAACTTTAGCAGGGGATCCCAAAACACTTCAAGTAGAACTGCACCAAAAAGCCGGCGCGATTTTGGAAACAAAGGAAAAATTGCAGGAAGCGGAAAAACAGCAGCAGCATTTAAGCTCTTTGCTTGTTCAGCAGCACAAGCATTTACAGCAGTTAACAGACAAGCTTAATGAACTTTACGGCAGGACAAAAAATCCTGCCCAAATTGACTGGTCGTTATTTGATTTGGAATTAAAATCTTTGGAAGAAACTTTTGAAAATTTTTATGCCAATTTACAAACCGCGGCAGACTTAGAAGCAGCGAGGGCGGGGGCTGAGAATTTAAAATCCAGCTTGGTAAAATTCCGTGAAGCGGCCAAAAACGTTGTAAAAAATCCGGAAGCGACTTTAGTAGTCTTCCAAAAAGAACTTCAGGCAGCCTTAGAAGAGAGGGATCGGCTGTCCGAGCAGGTCAGAAAACAGGAACTGGAGCTGTCGGGTTCTAAAATGAGTTCGGATTTTCTTGCCAAACAACTGGCCGAGCTCGATCAGCAGCGCCTGCATTTAGATTTGGAACTTAAAAAAGCCCAAAGTCATTCCATGGATGACTTTATTAAAGGTTTAATCACTCAAGAGGATCATTTAAAAAAACAATTGGAAGCTCAAGGTCATGAAATCTCCGCTGTTGAGCAGTCCTTAAAAGTTTATTACCAGGAAGAAGAAGGACGGCGCAGCGATTTGCGCCAGGCAGAAAATTTATTCCGGGAACTGCAGGACAAGATTTCTAAAGTTAAAGACCAGGAATCTGCCATTAGCATTGAAAAAGCCAAGTTCGACACCCAAATGGAAGTGCTTATGGAAGAGGTAAAAAGGATTTTAGGTTTGGAAATAATCCAGGAGTGGGACAAGCAACCGGTGACGCATTCGGAAAACGGTTTGGGCGAAAAAATTATGCGCCTAAAAAACCAGTTGGAAATGATAGGCGGTATGGATGAGCTGACCCTAAAAGAATATCAGGAAACTGAAGCGCGCTTTACCAACTTAAGCGGCCAAATAGAAGATTTAAAAAAAGGAATGAACGACCTAAGGGGGATTTTAGACGAATTGGATGAACATATTAAATCCAAATTTAACGAGTCATTCCATAAAATCAACGAAAAGTTTGAATTTTATTTCCGTATGCTATTTAACGGCGGCCGCGCCTATTTGAGCGTAATGAAGGCCGAAGACAAAAGCGAAGAGATTATGGCTGAGGCAGTAGAAAACGAAGGAGAAGACAAACAAGACCAGCTAAGGCCGGAAGAAAAAGTTGTGGAAAAATACGCTCATCCGGCAAGCAACATTGTTGGGGTAGACATAAAGGCCACACCACCTAACAAAAAACTTTCTACCATCCAAGCTCTGTCCGGCGGGGAACGCGCTTTAACTTCCATAGCCTTGCTCTGCAGCCTACTGGCATGTTTCCCTTCGCCTTTCGTTGTATTAGACGAAGTAGACGCAGCGCTGGACGAAGCTAATACTATTCGTTTCGGACAAATTTTAAGCACATTAGGACACCAGACCCAGTTTATTACCATTACCCACAACCGCGAGACCATGGCTAATGCGGTTATGCTTTACGGCGTCACAATGGGCGACGATGGAATTAGCAAACTTCTTTCCATTAAACTGGACCAGGCAAAAGAATACGCTAAGTCATAAATTAAAATTTTATGATAGAACATATTATTTCTATCCTTACAAATTTTATTGTTAACACCATTTCCACTCTTGGGTATCCGGGAGTGGCTGTTTTAATGGCTATTGAAAGTGCTTGCATTCCTCTGCCCAGTGAAATTATTGGCCCCTTTGCCGGTTACTTAGTTTATACGGGACGGTTTTCTTTATGGGGTGTTTCTTTAGCAGGCGGAGCGGGTAGCATGATAGGCAGCTGGGTTATTTATGAAATTGGAAAATACGGCGGCCGGCCAATTGTAGAAAAATATGGAAAATATTTTTTAGTTTCGCACCACGATTTAGACATTGCCGACAGATTTTTTGCCAAGTACGGCAACCTTTCTACCTTTATAGGAAGGCTTTTGCCTGTAGTGCGTACTTTTATTTCCCTGCCCGCCGGCATAGCGCGCATGCCAAAGACACCTTTTTTAATTTATTCCTTTGTTGGCAGCGTAATTTGGACTTATTTTTTAGCTTATTTGGGCCTTAAGCTCGGGGAAAATTGGAATACTATCCGCGACCGGCTGCATGGTTTTGATACCGCGATTATAGTTCTGATTATTCTTGGGGGAGTGTGGTGGGTGTGGAGACATTTGAAAAATCGGAAAGCCGACGAGGCGGGCCAATAGCCCGTCTTTTTGTTTGGTTGTGGTCCTTTTACACTAGCGCACTAGTGCAGTAATGCAAAAGGACCAAGGGGTGTTTAGGCTGTTGACTAAAACGCATAATGCTGGTAGAATATTCTCACGCTCATTTAGTTTCTAATCCCCAGAGGTTCTGCTGAACGTTTGTGAGGACTTAGAACATTATAATTTTATTAGTTTATTATTTTCATAATTTCATTATGCTTATTATTCGTTTACAAAGAACAGGCAAAAAGAACAGCCCGGATTTTAGGGTAGTGCTGGCGGAAAAGAAATCTTCTGCTTCCAAAAAGTTCACCGAGATTTTGGGTAGCTATAACCCCCGCACAAAAGTCTTGGCCGTTAAAGACCAGGACCGTTTAAAACTTTGGATTTCCAAAGGCGTAGAAATTTCTCCAACTGTCCACAATTTACTGGTTACAAAAAATTTGTTAGACGCCAAAAAAGTTAGGGCGTTTAATACACCAAAGAAACCTGTTGAACCCGCTCCTGCCGCAGAAGCACCAAAAGCCGAAGTATCTGCTGAAGCTCCAGCTGCTGAATCTGCCAAAGTAGAGGAAGCCGCGGCTCCTGCCCAGGAAGAACCTGCTACTGTAGAGAAGCCGGCTGAAAAAGAAGCACCAGTTCCTGAACAACCCACTGCTTAAATTATATTTTTAAAATCCCGCCTATTATTGATGGCGGGATTTTATTTTATTAAATAAATATTGACAGTAAAAAAAACATCATCTATAATCACTGAAAGATAGCGCTGACTTATCAAAAGGTCGAAGCAGAAATACAGCTATCAGAAATACAGATTTTATGGAACAAGACCAACAGTTTGTAGAGTTCGTTGTTAAGGCTTTGGTTGATCATCCGGATGATGTAAAAACCGAGCGCGTGGTTGATGAAATGGGAGTTTTAATTACTCTGCATTTGCACGCTGAAGACATGGGGCAGGTTATTGGCCGCATGGGCCAGACCGCCAAAGCGCTGCGCACACTTTTGCGCGTAGTCGGCGCCAAGCACAAAGCTCGCGTCAACTTGAAGATTTATGAACCGGAAGGTTCTCACAGGGGTCCTCGTCGCGAAGGCGGCATGGGTCAAATGGGCGGCGGCAATATGGGTGGAAACCCAATGGGCCATAGCGCTCCTATGCAGGACGACACGAATTCAATTGACGAATTCAAACTCTAGACCGCAGATACGCTGATTAAAATCAGATTACGCAGATAAATTGAATAACCCCGAGACTTCCGGTTAATCCCGGAGTTCGGGGTTATTGTTTTAATGTTATAATGAACGTAATGAAAAAATCCAAGGTTTTAAAAATCAGTATTGTTACTTTGTTCCCCAAATTCGTAGAAGATTTTGTGGAAAATTTTGGCATTATAAAAAGAGCAATCAAGCTTAAGCTTTTAGAAGTTAAAGCAGTTAATTTACGAAAGTTTGGGCTAGAAGAACGGCAGATTGTAGACGACAGGCCGTATGGCGGAGGGGTAGGGATGGTACTTCGCGCGGATGTTATTTATAACGCAATAAAACAAGCGACTAGAGAAAAGAGAAAAGAGAAAAGGATGAAACAACGGGTTATTTTGTTGACGCCCCAAGGTAAGAAATTCCACCAAACCGACGCGGCCCGGCTTGCGAAATATAATGAATTGGTTTTTGTTTGCGGCAGGTATGAAGGTTTTGACGAACGCATAAGGCAGTTTGCAGACGAGGAACTTTCAATAGGCGATTACGTGCTTATGGGCGGGGAACTACCCGCGTTAGTTATTAGCGAAGCTGTTATGCGTCTTCGTCCCGGAATTTTGGGCAAGCTGGAATCTACAGACAAAGAATCTTTTTCCGAAAGTTTACTTGAGTACCCGCAGTATACAAAACCAGAAGTCTGGAAACTTGGCAAAAAAAAGTTTTCCGTCCCTAAAGTTTTGCTTACAGGCCACCACAAAAACATTAACGACTGGCGCCAAAGTGAAGCTATAAAGAGAACAAAGAAGCGCCGGCCAGACTTATTTGTCTAGTTATTTGTATGAAACGCATTATATACAGAATTTTAGCAGAGATAATTTTTTGGTTTCATGTGTTGGTTGGGTTTTTCTTAGTTTTTTCTTGGCAATTTAAGATATTGTATCCTTATTATTTAGTTGTTCTATTAATTGCCCTCATTTCAAATACTTTTTCAGATTTTTGCTTTTTAGCTAAATGGGAATGCTACTTCCGAAAAAAATTAGACCCAAATTTAGATTTTCAGACTTTCTTTACTTTTTATTTTAAAAAATTTTTTGGGTTAAAACTTAATCCTAAAAGAGTTCACAAAACACTTTTGATTATTCTTTGGTCCGTGTTTATTCTAAATGTCCTCTATTGGATATATTTTTATGCCCGAACATAATTTTACAGTTGAAGAATTAAAGACCAGGCTCGACAAGTTTATTGTGGGACAGAGTTCTGATTTGTCGCGCAGCCAAATTCAGCGCGACATTGAAGGCGGGCAGGTTGAGGTTAATGGGCAGGTTGTTACTGAGAGTAAATTTGTAGTTCGCAAAGACGACAAGGTAGTTTATAAACAATCTGCAAAAAAAGACGAAAGCATACAGGCTACTAATACGCCTTTAAAAATTTTATATAACGACCAAGGGCTTTTAATTATCGACAAACCCGCTGGCCTCACTGTGCACCCGGGAGCCGGGTTTAAAGGCGAGACTTTGGCTAGTGCTTTGTTGTATCAATTTAAAAATATTCATTTAGTTGGGGAAGAACACAGGCCGGGAATTGTGCACCGCTTAGACAAAGACACTAGCGGGGTTATTTTGGTGGCAACCACACAGGAAATGTACCAACATTTAAAAGACGCTTTTTCCGAAAGAAAAATTAAAAAGGAATACATTGCTTTGGTAAAGGGGAGAATGGAAAAACCTCACGGTATAATTAATACCCCCATTGGCAAAAGCAAAAAGGATTTTAGAAAGCAGGACACTAAAAATGTTATTGAAGCCAAAGACGCGCTTACGGAATATACGGTTATGGAGTACTTGGGGGCAGCGAATCGGCTAATCAGCGAATCGGCTAATCAGCAAGACAGAGATACAGGACTTGACGAACACACCCTAATTAAGGTAAAATTGCATACAGGTCGAACACATCAAATCCGTGTTCATTTAAGCAGCATAGGGCATCCGCTTATGGGAGACGAGCTCTACGGAGGCAAGAAAAGCCAGCTTAAAGGCCTGCATAGGCAATTCCTACACGCTAAAAAGATAGAAGTCCAGTTGCCAAGCAAGACTTGGATAGAAGCGGAAAGCGAATTAGCCCAGGATTTAAAGGAAGTTTTAAAAAGTTTAGGCTCAAAGACTGTTAATCAATTATAATTTTAGAATAAAATGCCCATAGTTAAACACATTACTGACGCTCAGCTAAAAACCTTGCCGGAATTCAAGCCCGGCTACACAGTTAAGGTTCACCTTCGTATTAAAGAAGGCAGCAAAGAGCGCGTACAAATTTTTGAAGGCTTGGTTATTGCCCGCAAAGGCGGAACCGGCGTAAACGGAACCTTTATGGTCCGCAAAATTTCTTACGGCGTTGGCGTAGAAAGAATTTTCCCAATTCATTCTCCAAACATTGTTAAACTGGAAGTAACTAAAGCGCCAATTACCAGAAAAGCCAAACTCTACTATGTCCGAGGCAGACTCGACAACATGGCCAGAACCAGAAAAGAAAAGTTGGTAAAGAAAAGCGACAGTAAATAATCTATTTTATAAAAACCTCCCTTAATGGGAGGTTTTTATTATATTTTTTGCAAGAGTTTATAAATTTCATAGCCTTTTTTTACTTCAGGCTTGGCTAATGAAGCTTCCGGTGTGTTCTCCACTGCTATTGCATAAGCTCGGTTAAACCAATCTTTGGCGCTATTTAGGTTGCCTTGTTTTAAATCTTTCACAACCTGTTGAACTTCAAGATTTGTCCCTAGGCTATTAATAAAACTAATTGCCTCCTCTATGATAGCTTGCCTGTTAGGAATCTCCGGTGAGATATTCATATTCATTGTTGAAAAATAAGTCTAAATTAATTTCAAAACTTTCCACCAGCTTTCTATATATTCTGGGCGGCGGTTTTGATATTTTATGTAATAGGCGTGTTCCCAAACGTCTAAACCGAATATTGGTTGGAAACCTGTCATTACAGGGGAGTCTTGCATGCCAAAGTTTTTAATTTCTAGTTTGGAAGTTTGGCCGTTTCTAACAAGCCAGGTCCAGCCGCTGCCAAAGAGTTTGGTGGCGCTGTCTGCAAATTGTTTTTTAAATTCTTCTACAGAGCCGAACGTTCCGGTAATTTCTTTTACCAGGAGTTCGTCTTTTTTGTTGCTCGGGTCTAAATACTTCCAAAACAGGGAGTGGTTTAAGTGTCCGCCGCCATGGTTTCTTATGGCCATTTTGTCTGCATCCTCCACTTTAAGGTTATTAAAGTCCGCTAAAAGCTCTTCCACGGGCCGGCCCTGCAAATCCGGATATTTTTCCAAAGCCGCGTTTAGCTTGTCTATGTATGCTTGGTGGTGCTTGGTATGGTGGATTTCCATTGTTTTAGCGTCAATATAGGGTTCTAGAGCGTCGTAGCTGTATGGCAATTTTGGGAGAGTGTGTTTCATAAAACTCCTTTTTTAATTGATTTATTATTTTGAGGTAAGAAAAGTTGTATAAACAAAAAATGATAAAGCTAAGAAACAAGTGATAGCCGCTAGCCAGTAACCAATTTTATTTTGAAATTCCCTTTTAAACATTAAGTAGGCC
This sequence comes from uncultured Candidatus Saccharibacteria bacterium, assembly GCA_964474825.1. GTDB lineage: Bacteria > Patescibacteriota > Doudnabacteria > UBA920 > UBA920 > CAYYWQ01. Next base: position 937,377 of record CAYYWQ010000001.1, on the reverse strand, counting down.
CCATAAACCACAGCTGGAAAGCATAGAGCTAAAATAAAGTAAGAAATCTTATCAGAAACATCGAAACGTGTCCCACTGATTGTCGATAACACCAATGTAATAAAAGCAGCAATTATTGTGTAGCCCTTTAAATATTTGTTTATTTTCATATTTCTTCTAAGGTATGTTGAAATTATACCTGTCTTTGACAACTAAATCAAACTGTGGTAGTCTATAGGAGCTGAATTCATTGATTAATCCCGCAAAGTCTGATAAGCAAGGGATCATTTAGCAAAACTTTGTCTTTTTTTCAATTCTACATTTGTGCTTAATTACGGAACCGGAGAATTACATAGAAAGATAACGCGCTAATTTTTGAAAAATTAGCTTTTTTGCTTTTGTCCTTTGCCTTACTTAGCGGTTGTAAGGTAATTTTATGTTGACGTTTGTTTATTTAGTAGTGGGAGCAGTAGTTGGGGGCGGCATTGGCTACGCCATAAGGCAAAGCTTAGCTAGCAAAAAAGTTACCGGCGCGGAAGCTCGCGCGGAAAAAGTTTTAGAGGACGCCAAGAACAAAGAAAAAGAAATTTTGCTGGACGCCAAATCCAGGAGTTTGGAAATTATTGACCAGGCCAAAAAGCAGGAATCGGAATTCCGCGGGCAAATGGTGCGTTTTGAAGAGCGCATTGACCGCAAAGAAAAAGAATTGGAAGCAAAGTCCTCGCAGTTAGACAAACAAAAGCAAGAAGTGGAGACCAAAACCACTCAAATTAAGGAAATTCAGGAAGAAGTCGTTGCTTTAAGGCAAAAACAACTGGATAATTTGCAAAAAATTGCCGGCATGACCCGTGAAGAAGCCGCAAAAGTTCTTTTAGATAACGCTGAAAAGCTTATTAAAGAAGACATGGTTGGCCTTCAGAGGAAGTTAGTTAACGAAACCCATGAAACCGCGGAGCGCGACGCGCGCAATATTGTGGCCCAGGCCATTGAACGGGTAGCCAGTGAAGTAACCGCGGAAGTTACTACCACAACTGTGCAAATTCCAAGTGAAGAAATGAAAGGCCGCATTATTGGTAAAGAAGGCCGCAACATTCGTGCCTTTGAACAAATGATGGGCGTAGAAATTTTGATAGACGATAGTCCGGACACAGTGGTTATTAGCGGGTTTAATTCCATTCGCCGCCACATTGCCAAACTTACTTTGGAAAAATTACTTGCAGACGGACGTATTCATCCGGCGCGTATTGAAGAAGCTTACGAAAAAAGCAAAGCTGAAATTAACGAACAAATTAAACAGGCCGGTGAACAAACAGTTTACGAATTGGGTATTACCAATTTTCCTCCCAAATTAGTACATCTTATTGGCCGCTTAATGTTTAGGACTTCTTACGGACAAAACATTTTGCGCCACAGTGTGGAAATGGCCAAAATTGGCGCTCTTATGGCCGAGGAATTAGGAGCCGATGTACTTATTACCAAACAAGGCTGTTTACTGCACGACATAGGTAAGGCGCTAGACCAAGACCTTGAAGGCACTCACGTTGAACTTGGCAAGAAAGTTGCGGAGAAGTTTAATTTAGACGCAAGAGTAATAGAAGCTATTAGCAGTCACCACGCCGACACAGATGTTTCCGGTAAAGCAGTAGCCGCGCAAAGTGTGGAAGCAATAATTGTGGATGCTTGCGACAACATTTCCGGAGCCCGCCCAGGAGCCAGAAAAGACAGTTTAGAAAACTATTTAAAACGCTTGGGCGATTTAGAAAATATTGCCAACGGCTTTGAAGGCGTAGAAAAAACTTATGCCATCCAAGGCGGCCGTGAAATCCGCGTGTTTGTAACACCAGCTAAACTAGACGACTACGGATGCGCCAAACTCGCCCGCGACATTGCCAACAAACTTGAAGCCGAACTAAAGTTTCCGGGTGAAATTAAAGTTCACGTAATTAGGGAAACAAGAGTAGTGGAATACGCACGATAGCCGGTAGGGGGTAGCTTGTAGCTGGTAGGGCTATTAACTACTTACTATTCGCTACTAACTATTTGTTATGACTAAAATTCTTTTCATCGGCGACGTAGTAGGAAAGCCCGGACGCAGGATCTTACGGGAAGTCTTGCCGCAGTGGAAAGAAAAATATAAGCCGGACGTTGTAATTGTGAATGTAGAAAATATGGCCCATGGTAAAGGCGTTACGCCTTCCACTATGGCCGAGGTAGACGAACTTGGAATAGACGCATATACCAGCGGCAACCATATTTTCAACAAAATGGAATTGGCTAAGGGTAGTTTTGAAAAATATCCGCAGTTAATTAGGCCGGCAAATTTTGGGGAGAGCATTCCCGGGCATGGTTACTACAGGTTTGCTAAGAACGGCCAGCAGTATTTAGTTATAAACCTAAACGCCACAGTGTTTATGGAAAAGCAGTTCGACGGCACTATTGCGAATCCATTTTTAGCCATAGATAAGCTCCTAGTTGAGCAAGGGCAAAAAGGTGATATAATAATAGTGGACTTTCACAGCGAAGCCACAAGCGAAAAAATTGCTTTTGGCCGCTACTGCGACGGACGGGTAACCGGAGTTTTTGGAACCCACACCCATGTTCCCACCGCAGACTATCGCGTATTACAAAAAGGCACGGCCTATGTTTCCGACACAGGCATGACAGGAGCGCGCGACGGAGTCTTGGGAGTAAAATACGAAAACGCCTTAAAGAAATTTTTAGACCCCAACGAAAAGTTTAAAAACGAGGTGGAAGAAGACGGGGTGTTGCAAATAAACGGAGTCGTGATAGAAACATCGCCTGAAGGAAAAGCTACAAAAATAGAAAGAGTTTACCAGGAAATATAAAATCATTTACATATGTCCAGATTCATTAACCCAGCATTAGTAGTTGCCCAAACCGGGCTTATGCAGGCGCAGACCGTGGCGGATTTGGGTTGTGGTAATGGGTTTTATGTTTTGCCTGCCGCTCAAATGGTGGGGAACCAGGGTACGGTTTACGCGGTGGACGTAGTGGAAACCAAATTGGCCGCCACAATTTCCATTGCAAACCAGTTTGGCTACAAAAACGTTCGTGTAGTAAAGGCTGACCTGAGCAAGCCACTTCTGGAATTGCCGGAAAATTTTTGCGATTTGGTAATTGTCGGCAACATCCTCCACGAAATTGACCATAAGGAAGGATTAATTAAAAACATCTATCGCATATTAAAACAAGGCGGGCGGGTTATGGCAGTAGAATGGAAGCGGGCCGCAACGCCGTTTGGCCCACCGCTGGAACGGCGCATTGAGCAGCAGGCTTTGGAAATTATGCTCATGCAGGCGGGCTTACGCAAAATAAAAGAACTCCAGGCAGACGGTTACCATTACGCAATGCTTTTTGAAAAATGACAAACATTAATTTATAACATAGCTGTCATCCCGACCGACCGAATGCATCTGAGGGAGTGGAGGGATCCCTTTGCCTTGGAAATTTAAGCGATTCCTCGGTCGGATGCACTCCCTCGGAATGACAGAGAATAATTATGATCAACTTAAAAAACCTCCTAACAACTGAATATCTGTTTAATGTTTATAGCGTACTTTCGCGGTCAGACAAGCTGTTTTTACTTATTGGCGCTGTAGCAATAGTTTTTGCTGTGCTGTTTAAAATAGCAGCAATTACTGCTCAAAGTCCGGCAGACAAACAATATCGCCAGAATTTTTTTACATTGTTTTTAACTTTGGGTATTTGGGAAGTAGTATGGTTTGGTTGCCGCTATGAAAATGCCAGGTTTTTTGGCAGCCATTTTTTGGCTCTTTTAGGAATTTTGATTGCACTGGTTTGGTTTGTTATGGTGGTTATAAAAATGTTCAAAAATTACGGACCGCAAAAACAGACTTGGGAAAAGGAACAGGTAAAACTAAAGTATCTGCCAAAATAGCTTTTAGCTGTTAGGTATTAGTTATTAGGCTTGCCTTAAAGCTAGAAGCTAAAACCTAAAAGCTCACAGTATGCTTAACTGGCTTAAAAAATCTTCAGCTACTGAAAAACCTAAAACCCTTGGACGCTTAGGTGAAGAGTTTGCCCAAGAAGAGTATAAAAGTTTGGGGTTTAAAATTATTGCGGCTAACGAGTATAACAAAAAAGGCAAACAACTTGGCGAAATAGATTTTATTGCCGCTAACAAGCAAAAAATAATTTTTGTAGAGGTTAAAACCCGCACAGTGGGAATAGAAAAATTTGGCACAGCTGAGGAGTCGGTAAATGTTTTTAAACAGGTTAAAATTTTGAAGGCTGTAAAAATGTATTTGCTCCATAATTCCAAATACCAAAGCCTGCAGCCCCAAATAGACGTTTGTGTTGTGGAATATAGCGATATTGACAAATGCTTTAAACCTGCTAAAATAATAGTGAATGCAGTAGAAGATTGGAATTAAGATTTATTTGGATGAGCGCGGCTCATCTTTTTTATTACTAGGCAATAGCGATTAGGTATTAGGGAATAGTTGTTTTCATTTTAATCTATTCACTAATCTCTATTCACTAATCACTAAAAATATGAACGAACAATTAGAGCAAGCATTAGAGCAGTTAGCCGAAGAAAAAGGAATTAGCAGAGACGAATTAGTTTCTATGATAGAAGCGTCTTTAGCCGCGGCTTTCAGAAAAGATTACGGCCAGAAAAACCAGAACATTGTGGCAAAGTTTGACCCGGAAACTATGGGTACAAAGCTTTTTGACGTAAAAACCGTGGTAGCCACTCCGGAAGAAGCGGCGGAAGACCCACAAAAATTAATAGATTTAGAAAACGCCAAAGACATTAAAAAAAGCTATAAAGTTGGCGACGAAATAATTACGGAAATTACCCCAAAGACCGGCACTAATTTTGGCCGTATTGCCGCACAGACTGCCAAGCAGGTTATTATTCAAAAATTACGCGAAGCAGAACGTAATGCTCAGTTTTCTGACTTTAAATCTAAAGAACGCACTTTGCAAAACGGCATTGTCCAGCGAATAGAAGGCGACACTATTTTGGTAGACATGGGCAAGGCAACTGGTGTATTGTTTCCTTCCGAGCAAATCCGCGGGGAACGTTACACAATGGGTCAGCGCTTAAAAGTTTTAATTTTGCACGTTGAGCCTGCGACTAAGGGCCCTAAAATTACTTTGTCACGTTCTCACCCTGACATGGTTCGCAAACTATTTGAATTGGAAGTGCCCGAAATTTTTAACGGCAGCGTGGAAATTAAGGCCGTGGCGCGCGAGGCCGGCTCCCGCAGCAAGATTGCTGTATTTAGCAACCAAGACGGCATTGACCCAATTGGCAGCTGCGTAGGACAAAAAGGCAGTCGCGTGCAAACAGTTATGGCGGAACTTGGGGGCGAAAAAATTGATATTATAGAATTTAGCGACGACCAGGTAAAATTTATTGCCAACGCCCTGTCGCCAGCCAAAATTTTAAACGTTCAATTAGACGACGCTAGCAAAGAAGCCAAAGTCGGCGTACTGGAAGACCAGCTTAGCTTGGCAATTGGCAAAGCCGGACAAAATGTCCGCCTAGCCGCGCGTTTAACTGGATGGAAGATTGATATTAACGGGGAAAAAATCGGCTCCGACTCCGCCGAGGCTACGTTGGACAAGGGCGACGAAGCGCCGGCTGAACAGCAGCCCGGAGAAGCTGAGGTTGCTCCGGAAGGATCTGTTGAGCAAAACTCTATTGATGATGCAGCGCAAGAAGCAAAGAAATAATAGACTTTCTTTTTACTTAGATGCCGATAAATCGGCACGCTACACACTATCCACTAATCACTAACAACTACCTTTATGCCTTTAGTACCAATGGTTATCCAGAAAAGTTTTGACGGCGAGAGGGCTTACGATATTTATTCTCGTTTGTTAAAAGAGCGCATTATCTTTTTAGGTGAGCCGCTAGACGACGCAGTGGCTAATACTGTAATTGCTCAGCTGCTCTTTTTAGACGCGGAAAATTCTAAAGAAGATATTAAACTTTATATTAATTCTCCGGGCGGCTCAGTAACATCTGCACTTGCTTTATACGACACCATGCAGCATGTAAAAGCCCAGGTCATGACTATTTGTATTGGTCAGGCTGCTTCGGCCGCGGCGGTTCTTTTGGCCGCGGGAGCCAAAGGTAAACGCATGGCTTTGCCTAACGCGCGAGTACTTATTCACCAGGTTATGGGCGGTGCGGAAGGCCAGCAAAAAGACATTGTTATTGCGGCCAACGAAATTACCCGCATAAAAAACCAATTAAATTTAATTTTATCCAAACACACGGGACAACCAACCAAAAAAATTGAAAATGACACAGACAGGGATTTTTGGATGACAGCGGAAGAAGCCAGGAAATACGGGTTGCTTGATAAGATTATCCAATAGCTATATAATAAATTTATCTGAAATCCACAAAACTTGAAACAAAAATGAAAAGTTTAAAGAAAGCCACAAATAAAGGATTCACATTAATAGAGCTTTTAGTGGTTGTTGCAGTTATAGGTTTAATTTCTTCTGTTGTTCTTGTAGCCGCGCAGGCGGGCCGTGCGCGCGGCCGTGACGGCAAGAGGCTCGGAGACATGTCTCAGATGTCCAAGGCTTTGGAATTGTATTTTAACGACAATTATGGGTATCCAACCGCAACGGATTCCTTAGGAGCTTATCAGGTTGGTGGCGTATTGCTCTCAACCACAATTAAAGGATTGGTCCCCAAGTATTTAAGCCGTCTTCCCGATGCTCCCCCGACTCCTGATGGCTCTTGCACCAATACCAATACCCCTATTTTGAATAATTTGTATTGGTACCAAAGCGATATAAGCAGTAACAAAGCCAGCAGGTATACTATTGCGTTTTGTTTGGGCTTTGGCCAGCAAGGTGTTAATTTGGGTCCGGGAACGCATTACTTAGTTAACGGGGCTTTGAGATAATTTTACTTATTTAAAAACCGTCACCCGAAGGGTGACGGTTTTTTAGTACCATCAATTTTAAAAACTATTTTTCCTATTGGTCTTTTATAAATTTAATTTTAATAATTTCTGCCTTAGTAAAAATTCTGACCGGCGGGCCCCAGGTGCCTACGCCGCTGCTGGTATAGACCTGCATTTTTCCAAAGCGTTTTAGGCCGTAATCAAACCCCTTAAAGATTTTTTTTGCAATAAAGTTCAGAGGCCAAACTTGCGCCTTATGGGTATGGCCGGAGAGTTGCAGGGAAATCCCGTGGCCCGCGGCAACGCCAATTGCCGTGGGAATGTGCTTAAGTAAAACGCTTGGCTTGCTTGAGTCAATTTGCAGGCGAGAAAGAATTTGTCCGGCCTGCTGGTCTGTTTGCCCGCCGTGGTAGGCAAGACCCAGCAGTTGCAAACCCTCAATCTCAATTTTTTTATCGTCCAGAATATTTACACCAACGTTAATTAAAGATTGCTCGCATTCTTCCATTCCCGCGTAAAATTCGTGATTGCCGGAGCAAAAATAACTGCCGTAATTGCTTTTTAAGTTTTTCAAAGGCTCAACTAAGCCGGCAAGGCCCGGGTGGGGGCCGTCAAAAACATCCCCGGGAATAAAAATTATGTCCGGATTTTCCGAATTAATTTTATTTACAATTTTTTTGGCGGTCTCTTCCCTTAGAATGTGGCCTAAATGCAAATCACTTACTAAAACAGCAGTTTTGTTTTGCCAAAATTCCGGCAAATGCGGGAGCTTAATGGTTAGCCTTATAACGCGTATGTGGCGGGCGTTTAAAATACCGTAAATATTAAGGATTATTGCGTAAATGACTAAAACAGAAACAATTTGGTCTATTGGCCAATTTGGGTTTATTAAGTAAATAAGGGAAGATACGGCAAAAGCTAAAAGTAAATAAGTCCACATTGGCTGCCAGCAGGCAACAATAATATAAAACCAGCGGAAAATTTTCCCCCGCTGTTGGAAGTTTAAGCCAAATGCCAGGTTAAAACTTACGGACAATATTAACAAAAGCGTCAGCAGGGCGGTGTGATGCGAAAAGAAATTTGGGAAGAAAAAAATAGCCGCGGTGTAGAGAACTAAATGCGCGCATATTAGAATAATCTGGGTAATTATTAAATATGCCAACATTCGTTTTGGTAGTTTCATATAAAGGCCTAAGGCAAAATAAGCTTTTGAGATAATTTTTACAAACTTCGAGCGAAAAATCCGAATAACCGACGATGTTTAGCCATAGCTAAGCGGAGGAGGTTTGAGGGTTTTGCAGCCGAAGTTTGGAAAAATTGGCCAAAATGTTATTTTGTTTTAGGCCTGTTCTTAGTTAACCATATATTTTTTATTTAGGCAAAAGAAGAAGGCGCCGAGTCGGGTCTCGGCGCCGTAGATAAGTGGCAGCGGCTTAGGGTCGCGGGGTGGCTTTAAAAGGCCTTGTATCCGCTTCTGATTACGGGAGGTGTGCGTTGACCTGTGAGGGGTCAAAGTACGTGCAGACCTTGTACACTAGACAGAACACTAGCGTCCCGGCTCCACACAGAGCCCAATTTGACCAGAACAGTTTTTTAAACGTCTCTTTCATCGAGCACTCCTTTGTTTTAAGGATATAACAAAGAAGTTCAATGATCAATGGCCATAAAATAATCTTGACAGCGCGTAAATTTTGCGGTAAATTCAGTGCAATTCTAAAGAAAGCTTTAATTGTTAAAATGCTTAAGGAAACACAAAAAGGATCTTCCACATTTGAAATTATTATTTGTTTGGCTTTGGTTGGGATTATTATTCCTGCTGTAATTTTATTGGTGGTAGACGGGCAGTCTATGGTTATTTCTTCTGGCCTTGACCAGGAAGCATTGCCTTCATCCCTCGCAAGACTTGAGGAAAGCCATACTCAAGCTAAAACAGATTTTCTACATTTAGAAAATAATAGCCAGGCAGCAGGAGGCTTAGAAGAGTCGGTGAATTACACGGACTTAACTTCTTACGTAAAAGTTGCAAGCGCTAAAAGCAGTTGGGGGCTGGTTGAGGGCTCTGAAAAATACGCGGGACTAGACCAATTATTTGTAGACGTAGCCAACTACAGCCCAACAGAAACTTGCGCAATAAATTTTTATAAAGACTGGGCGCACCCTAAAATTGTAAATTCTTTTAATATTACAGAACTAGACCCTTCTGCGGGTCCGGCGTTTGGGCTGGACGCGGCTAATGGAAAACTTTATTTGGCTTTAAATTATGGCGCGCAAAGCACGCCGGATTTGGCAATTGTAGACATTAGTAATCCGGATGTTTTAACAGTAATGGGGAGTGTGAACACAGGCCCTGGTTTGGAAGACGTAATAAATATTGGCAATTATGTGTATGCTGCCAACACTAGCATAAACGGGCAATTGGAAGTTATAGACGTAAGTAATCCGGCAAACCCTGTAATAATGAAGGCTCTAAAAATAGACGGAGTAACCAGTGGAGGCATGGGACATAAAATTTTTTATTACCATAATAAAATTTATTTGGGCCTAACCAAAGCCGGCGGAGCCGGGGAACTACAAATTTTTGACGTTAGTAATCCGGTAGTGCCGGTTTGGCAGGGGCAGTTTGAGTTAGATACAATGGTTAACGACTTGTTTGTAAGTAATAATTGGGTGTTTGTGTCTACGCCGGAAAAAGAACTCCGGGTTTTAGATGTTACTGACCCTGCCCATATTATAGAGGTGGGTAATTTTACCGCTCCCGCTGTAGTGAACCACCCGGGCAAAAGTTTATACGTTTTAGGTAAAAAAATTATTATGGGCCGTAGTTTGGCAGGGTTTGATTCGCCAGGACAAAATGAACTGTATTCTTTAGCGACTGATGATTTTAGTACGTTCTCTGCCGTTGATTCTTTTGACGCCGACTATTCTGTGAGGGATTTGTTGTTCCGCAGCGACAAGGTTTTTACAACTGGCAACGGCAACAACAAAGAGTTTGAAATTTATAACATAGGAGACGACGGGCATTTTTCTTTTTTGTCTAACCTGCATTTACTGGACTCAGGCGCAGCCTTTGACTGCGAAAAAGAAAATTTTTTTGTTGCTTTAGAAACTCTGCCTGAGGTTACTGTGGTTACTGGAAATTAATTTGCAAAATAAAAAACTCATCCGAGCCGGATGAGTTTTTTTAAACTTGATATTTTATTCGTGTTTTTGCATAAGTAAGCAAGCCCCGTTTATGCAAAACCGCTTGCCTGTTGTTGCCGTAGGGCCGTCGTCAAATACATGGCCTAAGTGGCTGCCACAGTTGGCGCAGGTAACTTCCGTGCGAGACATACCTAGTTCGTTATCGGCGTGGAATTCCACGGCTCCTGGCAGAGCTTTGTCAAAACTTGGCCAGCCTGTACCACTGTCAAATTTGGAATCTGAAGCAAACAATTGGTTGCCGCAAACCGCGCAGGCAAACATGCCCTTGCCCTTTTCGTGGAGAAGCGGGGAAGAGCCAGGAGCCTCTGTGCCTTTTTCCCGGAGTATATGGTATTGCTCAGGCGTAAGCTTCTTTTTTAATTCTTCGTCGTTTATTTGCATTTTTGGAGCGTTTGTCATAATTTTTGGTTAATATAACGTTAACATATAGTACAGGTAATCGATTGTCAAATCGAACCGGTTTTACCGTAAATTATCACTTGACACCATAGAGTGCTAATGATATTATCAATATATGAACCAGTCTGATAATCAAATTTCTCCCAGACAAGCCAAAATTTTGGCTGCTATTGTTAAGGAAAACTGCGAAAGTGGGCAGCCTGTTGCCAGCGGGGATTTGGTGGAAAAATATAATTTTAATATTTCCAGTCCTACCATCCGCAATGAAATGCAGGCTTTGGAAAAGAACGGCTATATTAGCCAGCCGCATACTTCTGCCGGGCGCGTGCCAACTGACAAAGGTTTTCGTTATTTTGTAAACCAGCTAATGGACAGAGTGAAATTGACTTTAAAAGAACAGGACACGCTTAAGCGGGAAATGTTAAAGCTGCAAATGGCGCACGCGGAAATGGGAAGGCGGATTGCCAAGCTACTTTCCGAACATTCCCAACAAGCATCGTTCGCTCTTTTTCCGGAAGAAGTTTCCACAATGGGAATTTCTAATATTTTAGACAATCCGGCATTGCCCCCCGAAGACGCCAAAGAAATTGCGCAGTTTTTTGATCATCTTGACGAATACGCGGACCAAATGATGCTCGACTATGGCGGCAAAGGACCGGAAGCGCGGATTGGCAAAGAAATTACGCTGTCAAAGAAGTCCGACTACTCTATGATAGTCAGTGGTCTTAAATTACCAAGCGGAAAAAAAGGCGTAATTGGTTTAATTGGCCCCAAGAGTATGAAGTACGAAAAGAATTTGAGTTTGATGGAATATGTAGCGAAGTTACTAGGCGGTGGCGCGGCAGTGTTTATCTTTTTTATTATTAAATAGACTGTCTTTACTAACTACGAATCGTTACTAATATACGAATCAAACCATTAGCATTAGTATATTCGTAAAAAATTAGTAGTTCGTAAAGCCAGAAAGAATATGACCGACGAAGACCATCAAGACGAACAAAACTCCAATATCACTCTAGAGCAGTTACAAGCTGATTTAGACTCAATGACAAGCAACTGGAAGCGCGCACTGGCCGACTTTGAAAACTATAAGCGCCAAAAAGAAAAAGAAAGCAAAGAACTGCTGGAGTTTGCCAAGGAGGTTACGGTCGTAAAGTTGCTGCCCACAATAGACGCGCTGGAACAGGGGCTAAAACACGCACCACAAGAAGGCAATGATTCCTATAAAAATTGGCTTACAGGCATTAATGGAATAGTAGTGCAGCTAGACAAAGTTTTGGGGGAATTGGGAGTAAAAAAAATAGAAGCCATTGGAAAAAAGTTTGACCCTAATTTCCACGAAGCAGTTAAAGAGCAGGAATCGGAACAAGACGACGGAATAGTACTGGACGAATTCCAAAGCGGATTTGAGTTGAATGGTAAGGTAATTAGACCGAGCCAAGTGATAATCAGTAAGAAGAATAATCAATAACTGCCGTCTTGAATGACGACGAAAGAAGCAGAAACAGCTATGACTATACAAGATATGTTTGAGGTAGGAAGCATAATGGAGTCGGAAGAAAAGGCCAAGAGCATAAAGGTTTTAGACGGCGATGACTGCACTATTACCGGCAAAGCTCTTAACAAGAACAAAATTATTTTGCATATGAAGCGTTTGTCCGACGGCAGTGAAGGAAATGTTTTTGTCCGCTTAAAAGACGAACACCACGACCAATTCCCAACTTCCAAAAAACTTTTCGCCAGCAAAAAAGTTGTGGGAATGACATTGAAGGAATTTAAGAAGTTGGATATAGAAGAACTATAAAAAGAATATGGCAGATCATCTAAAAAATCCAGAAGTAGGAGCAGAAGTGGGCTCAATACTTGCAATTCATAAACATTTACTAACTGGAGCATCACAGTTTGGTGTTACAAGACATGGAAATCATTTAAGATTTGAGGCAAAGTATGACGCTCATCCAGATTTGGCAAAGATAAAAGCAAGCTTTTTGCAGGAATGGAACATGCCATTTACCCACGATGAAAAAACTGGATGGGTTTATGTAGACAGGGAAACGACACCAGAAGCCATTGAAATAGTACAAAGCCAGAAACTGCCATATTTACATCTTACAGATATAGAAAGTAAATAATTTTTAATCAAACAACATTATTTCAACCTCACCCCGACCCTCTCCTCTAAAGGGGAGGGAGGGAATAAGGAAGGAGCTATTATGCCAAAAATTATAGGGATAGATTTGGGAACTTCTAACTCCGCTGCTAGCGTTATGCAAGGCGGGACGCCGGTAATGATTCCGGCTGCGGAAGGAACCTCACTCGCGGGAAAAGCTTTTCCGTCTTACGTAGCTTTTACTAAAGAAGGCCAGCTTTTAGTTGGTGAACCGGCCAGACGCCAGGCTGTTACCAACCCTGAAGGAACTATTTTTGAAGCTAAGCGCAAAATGGGGACTTCATTCAAGTATCAGATTAACGGAAAAGATTACACCCCGGAACAAATTAGCGCTTTTATTTTACAAAAAATTAAAAAAGACGCGGAAACATTTTTGGGCGAGCCCGTGGCTAAAGCTGTTATTACTGTTCCGGCTTATTTTGACGACAGCCAAAGGCAAGCTACAAAAAACGCGGGCGAAATTGCGGGACTGGAAGTTGTTCGCGTAATAAACGAGCCAACTGCCGCGGCTTTTGCTTATGGGCTGGACAAAACTTCTGCCAAAGACCAAAAGATTTTAGTGTTTGACCTTGGCGGCGGTACTTTGGACGTTACTATTATGGATTTTTCCGAAGTAGACAAGCAAGCTACTTTTGAGGTTAAGTCCACAAGCGGCGACACTCAGCTCGGCGGTAAAGACATGGACAGCGCGCTTATAAAGCACATTACCGACACCTTTAAGCAAGACCAGGGAATAGACGTAACGGCCGACAAAATGGCCATGAACCGCGTTAGGGAATCTGCGGAAAAAGCCAAAATTGAACTTTCCACCACAATGGAAACAGATATTAACCTGCCTTTTATTACTGCCGACGCCAGCGGTCCCAAGCACTTGCAAATGAAAATTACCCGTTCTAAATTGGAAGAATTGGTAAAGCCAATTGTAGAAAGAATGCGTCATCCGGTAGAGCAGGCTTTAAGCGACGCCAAATTAACTCCGGCGAATATAGACAAAATTATTTTAATTGGCGGTCCTACCAGAATGCCGGTGGTAAAGAAGTTTATAGAAGACTACGTTGGCAAACAGGCTGAAGGCGGCGTTGACCCAATGGAAGCTGTGGCTAAAGGCGCTGCTGTGCAGGCCGGAATTTTAGGCGGTGACGTACAAAGCAAAGAAATTTTGCTGCTCGACGTTACTCCTTTAACTTTAGGTTTGGAAACTTTGGGTGGTGTAAGAACAGCGCTCATTGATAGAAACACCACCATCCCAACATCTAAATCCCAAACATTTTCTACTGCTGCCGACAACCAAACTTCCGTAGAAATCCACGTCCTGCAAGGTGAACGCGAATTCGCGCAGGACAACAAGTCTTTGGGTAAATTTATTTTAGACGGCATCCCACCCGCTCCAAGAGGCGTACCACAGGTGGAAGTAACTTTTGACATAGACGCCAACGGTATTTTAACTGTAAGTGGTAAGGACAAAGCCACGGGCAAGGAAAATAAAATTACTATTCAGGGCTCCAGCAATTTGAACAAAGACGAAATTGAAAGAATGAAAAAAGAAGCCGAAGCCCATGCCGCGGAAGACAGAAAGCGTAAAGACACGGTAGACATGCGTAACCAGGCCGACACTTTAATTTCAGTTTCCGAGAAAACTCTAAAAGACGCCGGTGACAAAGCCAAGCCCGAAGACAAGAAAGAAGTAGAAGAAAAAATTGCGGCTTTAAAAGAAATTAAAGACAAAGACGACGTGGAAGCCTTAAAAAAGGCAGTAGACGAACTTTCCGCGGCCATTCAAAAGGTTGGCGCGGCTATGTATGAAGCCACTCCATCAGCTAATCCGCAATCAGCAAGTCAGCCGGGAGCAGAAACACCACCGGCAGATGAAAAAAAAGAAGCTGGTTCCGTAGACGCGGAATATAAAGAGGTTCCTAAGGATAAATAATATTATTTATCAATAAAACAAAATGAAAAGACTTTTCCTTCTTCTGTTAATTATTGCTATTGGGGTTTTTATTTACCTCAAAGTCCAGGTTATGGGCGACCCAAACAGTAAGTTTAACCAGACCACGCGTTATAGTTTGGCTAGGCATAGTTTTTTAAGGACTATTTTGGGTCTTCATAACGCGGGCGATGCTAGGTCCACCTTTTTGTCTGGAACAGATCCTCTAGCCATAGTTTGGTTTAAGCCTCAAACCGACGAGGTAGACGAAGGTGTACTCAAAAAATTTGTGGAGTTAGTTAGTCATTACACAGGCAGGCAGGTCCAGTTGTTTGGGCCAGGAGCGCTGGACGAAGGAAAATTTTCTTTAAGTAATTCTTCCAAGCTTGAAGTTAAAAATGTGCAGTTTGTTCCTCCGGGGACTGACACGTTATTATTAGTCTTTGCCGCGGATTATGAACCGCGTTTAGACCAGGAATTGTCTACCACAGTAGGCGAAAATGAAATTGCTCTGTCGCTTAATAGCCACCTTAAGTTTGTAAATAGTGACGACTACTTGCTTAAGAAGTATCTTTTATCCAGTTTGCTCCACGAATTCGGCCATGAAATAGGCCTTGCTCATAACACTGACCCCAGCTGTATTATGAGCACTCATGCCGGCTTTGAGAATAAGCCCTTGGAAACTGTTGGTCAACAAGACCCGCAAGACTATTGCAGCCAGGAAAAAATTGAAATAGGTAAAATTCAGGCACAGCTGAAAAATTAATAATAATTTTATGGAACAACAAAATCCGCAACCAGGCCCACAACAAATCCAGGTTAAAGCCAGCGACGAAGTTTTAAAAGGCCAATACGCCACAATGGCCCAGGTTAGCAGTAGCTCAGAGGAATTTATTTTGGATTTTTTTAGTTTAATGCCGCCAGCTCCGCAAATGGCAGCACGGATCATTGTTTCTCCTTCCCATTTTAAAAGGATTACGAAAGCCATGGAAGAAACTTTAAAGAAATACGAGGAACAGTTTGGAGTAATCCAGCTGCAGGTGGTGCCGGACAATAGTATTAGATTTAAAACCGAGTAATGGCCAAAGATTACTACAATATATTAGGTGTTTCCAAAAATTCGTCAGCCGACGAAATTAAACGCGCCTACAGAAAAAAGGCGCATGAATTTCATCCGGACAAAGGCGGAGGCAGCCCGGAAAAATTTAAAGAAGTTAACGAGGCTTACCAGGTTTTGGGCGACCAGACAAAAAAACAGCAATACGATACTTACGGCGAAACTTTTGATCAGGCGGCCAGGAACGGCGGCTATCAACAGCAACAAGGCGGCAATCCTTTTGGCGGTTTTTCTGGCGCGGATTTTGGCGGCATGGAATTTGATTTGGGTGATATTTTTGGCGACATGTTTGGTGGCCAGCAGAGGCAACAAAGCCGCCGCAGTCGCGGTATAGATTTGGAAATGGGACTGAGTATTAATTTTGAAGAAGCCGTATTTGGCGTGGAAAAAACTTTGACCCTTGAGAAAAAAGATGTTTGTAAAACCTGCTCAGGCTTAGGTGCCGAGCCGGGCACCAAAGTAGTAACTTGTCCTAAATGTCACGGGCAGGGGCAAATAGTGACTTCCAGGCGTACAATTTTTGGCAACATCCAGTCTCGCGCGGCCTGTGACCGCTGTGAAGGTACCGGAAAAATTCCCGAAGTGCCGTGCAAAACCTGCGGCGGCTCCGGCAGCTTGCGCCAGGAAAAAACCATTGAAGTCAAAATTCCGGCCGGAATAGACGACGGCCAACGTGTGCGCGTCTCCGGCGAAGGCGAGGCCGGTTACCGCGGGAGTAGTCCCGGGGATTTGTATTTATCAATCCGCGTGAAGCCGCACAAAGATTTTAAGCGTGATGGAAATAATTTGCTAAAAGATTTGCCCATAAGTTTTACCCAGGCGGCCCTGGGAGCAAAAATTATTGTTAAGACTTTAGACGGCGACATTGAGCTAAAAATTCCGGGCAGTACGCAAAGCGGTACGGTGCTTAAAGTTAAAAGCCATGGAGTACCACATTTAAACGATCCCGGCCGCCGCGGCGACCTGCTTATTACCACCCATGTGGTAACCCCGGCCAAGCTATCCAAAAAAGAAAAAGAGCTCCTAAAGCAATTGGCCCAGGAACGGGGCGAGAGTGTAGAGGTCGATGAGAACTTTTGGAACAGCATAAAAGAGACGTTTAACTAAATTTAATATTTACTCCAAACAAAAGGATGGGCGCAAGGCCATCTTTTTTGTTTTAGGGGAGTTTATGGTATAATTTATTTAAATAATATCAGCAGAAACAAAAATGATTTTAGGCTTGTCTTTGACAGATGCTTCAAGTTTAGTTCATGGCTTTAACTGGACCAATCCGTCCTGGGATTTGTTTATTTTGCTTGGTTGGGTTGCCGGGGCGGTAATTTATACTTTTTCCGCGGGACGCGGCAGGGTCATTAATATTTTGTTAAGCGTTTACGTGGCCAAGTTAATTGTTTTGGAAATGCCGTTTTTAAGTACGGCCGCAGCTAAACCTCTTAACCTTTCCATAGTTTCCTTACAGCAGTTGGCGGCTTTTGTGGTTATTTTCCTCATTCTATTTTTATTTTTGGGCAGGTTTGTTTTAAAGTCTTCGGCTGACAGCAGGCATTTGGCTTCCATGGTTTTTTCTTTAGTCTTTGCTTTTTTGCAAATTGGGCTTTTAATTAATATAATATTAAGCTACTTGCCTCCGGGTACCCAGCAGCATTTTTCCCAACTCATCCAGTCTTTGTTTATTAACCAACCCGCCGGATTTATTTGGCTGGTAGCGCCGATTATTTATTTAATCGCGCTCGGCAAGTTTATTGGCGATTCAGCTGAGCTATAATTTTATGTCCCGAATACATCACACAATTTTAATAATAGACGACGATAAGTTAATTTTAAACACTTTAACCAAGCAGTTTGAGAGCTGGGGGACAGACGTCTACGGGGCCGCCACACCCGAGCAGGCTAAAGAGCTTTTGCAAAAAATAACTCCGGAATTAATAATTTTGGACTTGTTATTAACCCAGTCCGATGGCAGTACCGGAATTTTGGATTACATGAAGAGCGAAAGCCGGCTGGAGAATATCCCGGTTATTGCCTTAACAAATTTAGACAAGCCCGAACTAAAAGACATGCTCCTTGCTGAAGGCCGGATTAAGGAGTATTTAATAAAGGGCAGTTTAAATCTGGACGATTTGTATGAAAAAGTTTGGAGTTATTTGGAACCCGGCGGGGAAAAGCATCAGCCATAAAAAATGATAATAAAAGCCCGGCAATTTTGCCGGGCTTTTATATTGTTATGGTTGGCCTGTCCAACGAGCAAATATTCCGGTAGAAATTAATCTACTGGATTTTTGTATTAAACATAGTTCGCCAAACTCAATTTTTCCGGGTTTAGATTTCATTGCGTCTTCCAGTAAATTATTGAGCGCTAAAGCCGAGGAATTGGTGGCGTAGCCGTTTATAATAAGAAATTTGGCATTGGGAGACAGCAACTGCACGCAGTCAGCAAGCAGTCCGGGCAAGTCTTCGTTAAATTTCCATGTCTTGCCTGTGGGCGAGTGGCCAAAGGCCGGTGGGTCCATTATTATGCCGTCGTACTTTGCGCCGCGCTTTAATTCACGTTTAACATATTTAACCGCGTCGTCTAAAATCCAGCGGACAGATTCTTCCGGTAAATTATTTAACTTGTGGTTTTCGTTTGCCCAGGTTATGGCCGGCTTGCTGGCGTCCACATGAGTAACTTGGCAACCGGCTTTTGCTAAGATCATTGTCGCGCCACCGGTATATCCAAATAAGTTCAGAGTTTTGAATTTAGAATTTTGAACGCCATCTTCCTTTATTTCAGATTCTGTATTCAAAATTCTATTTTGCATCCATTCCCAGTTTGCCGCCTGTTCCGCAAACAAGCCGGTATGCTTAAAAGGGGAAAGTTTAAGCAGCAGTTTTGTGTCCTGGAATTTTATTACCCAAGGTTTTGGCATGGGTGTTTTTATTTCCCATTTTCCTTTTTCACTGCCGGAGGGTGATTGGAATATTGCCCAAGCCTTGTCCCATTCCGTTTCCGGTAAAGACCTCGGCCAAATAATTTGCGGGTCAGGGCGCGCTAAAACCGCCTGGCCCCATTGTTCCAAGCGGTAACCGTCTCCGGTGTCCAGAAGTTGGAAATCGGAAAATTTTTTTGGAGTTTCTAAAAGCAAATAAAGTTATTTAGCTGTTATGTTACCCAACTGGAAATTATTGTAGTCGCCTTGATAAGTCATAATGACTTCTTTGTTGACCAGGGCTGAAAAGTCGCGGCTGGTTTTAATATAAATATTGCGGCCGGAAGTAACCAACATTAAGTTGCCTTTTTGTGGGCTGTCGGAAGCCTTGAGTAAGCCAGTCCAAACAGGGCCGTTTTGGGTGGGTAAATTATCCTGGGTGGTTGTGTTGTTACTATTTTCCTGGTTTTTGACCGGGGCGTTAGCTTGGTGCCTGGACTGCCAGAACCATAAAGCCAATAGAATAAGAACAATAATCCCAACCAACCAGTAGGTTTGTTTTTGTTTGTTTTTCATATTTTAGCTTATTAATTACTCTTCCTTAAGTTTAAGCCATTTTAAGTTTTTGTCAAAATTTAGGAAAACCGTTTCTTTTAATTTTTGCCGTAAATATATGGAATTTTTGTTGAAAATTTTAGGTAATTGAAACAAGTTATAGTTATAACCGATATTACTTAAGGACACCTTAAATTAGCCTTCGCGGTTAGGGTGTTGTTAATTTTTTTAAACTTTTGTAATTATGATTAAAAATGTCCACCCGGCTCATTCTCCCAGACATCATTCGGCTTTAAAGATAATAACAAGGAGCCAGAAATTTTGGTTTTTGGGGGTATTAGGTTTTGTTGCAATAGCCGCGGTTGTAAATTGGCAGTTTGTATTATTGGTTTTTGTTGTTTTGTTAACTTCTCTTTATTTGCTAGACGTATTGGCTAATTTTTTTATAGTCTTCCGTGGATTTAAAAGGGAGACTGAAATAAAGTTTAGCCAGGCAGAATTAGATAACCTTAAACCTGGCAAGCTGCCCATTTATACAATTTTTTGTCCTTTATATAAAGAGTGGGAGGTCTTGCCTCAGTTTGCTTCGGCTATAAGCCAGTTGAATTATCCTAAGAATAAACTTCAGGTCATGCTTCTTTTAGAAGATGACGACAGAGAAACTATTAATCAGGCACTGGCTCTAAATTTGCCTGAATATTTTGAAATTATTGTTGTGCCGCATTCATTGCCTAAAACCAAACCCAAAGCCATGAACTACGGCTTACAGTTTGCGAAAGGCGAGTACTTGGTGGTTTATGACGCCGAAGATGTTCCTGACAAAGATCAGCTGAAAAAAGCCATTTTAGCTTTTGGAAAAGCCAAGGAAGGAACGGTTTGCATCCAGGCAAAACTAAATTTTTATAATCCCCGCCAAAATTTGTTAACCAGAATTTTTACCGCGGAATATTCCTTGTGGTTTGATTTAGTATTAACAGGTCTTCAGTCTTTGGACGCGCCAATACCTTTGGGCGGTACCTCTAACCATTTTAGGACGAAAGACATTCATTTGCTAAACGGATGGGATCCTTTTAATGTCACGGAAGATTGCGATTTGGGTTTGCGTTTGGCAAAAAAAGGCTACTATACGGCCATTATGGACGCCACAACTTACGAGGAAGCCAATTCTGATTTGAAAAATTGGTATCGTCAGCGTTCGCGGTGGATAAAAGGTTATATTCAAACCTATTTGGTGCATAGCAGAAACCCAAGCGAGTTTTTGCAAAAAGGGAGAGCGCATCATTTATTCTTTTTCCAGTTGGTGGTAGGAGGTAAAATATTTTCCATTTTTGTAAATCCGTTTTTGTGGTTAATGACAATAGTATATTTTGCTTTTCGTTCCACTGTTGGGAATGTAATTGATTCATTTTTTCCAACGCCAATTTTATATATGGGGGTGTTCTGTTTGGCCTTTGGTAATTTAATGTACCTTTATGCGTACATGGTAGGCTGCGCAAAGAGAGGCTATTTTGACTTAATTAAGTATGCGTATTTAGTTCCGGCTTATTGGCTTTTTATGTCTGTAGCGGCCTGGCAAGCGCTTTATGAAATTATTATTAAGCCCCACTATTGGGCTAAGACTTTGCATGGTTTGCATTTGGGAGTAAAAACTCAACGACAATTGGCGCTTGACGCGAAAGTTTTATAGAGGTTCCTCTCAGTACTAATAAATCCGTTAAAAGGAGATATCTTATAAATGACTTTTACTGTCCCGCAACTGCATGCAATTAAAACCCGGCTTTTTAACCTGTCGGTTTTACAATGGGTAACAATAACAGCGGTAATTATTAGTATTGGGGCAACCTATTTTTCCTATTCGAACGATTACATTGTCCGTTACGGCGACGCGGAGTCCCATTTAAACATTGCCAAACGCGCCATAGACAGTTTAACTCCTGGGTTTGCCCAGTTAGGAGGCATTTGGCTGCCATTGCCGCATTTGTTATTGCTGCCTTTTGTTAGGTTTGATTTTTTATGGCGAACCGGCCTCGCCGGGTCAATTGTTTCGGGTGTAGCTTTTGTTATAACCTCGGCCTATTTGTATAGGCTGGCCTTCCATTTAACTAAAAACAAAACCGCCTCTGTTTTAGCTTCTTTGGTTTTTATGCTTAATCCCAATATTCTCTATATGCAGTCCACTCCCATGACTGAGCTGCCGCTGCTTGCTTTTTTCTTGTTGTCCATGTATTATTTTTTAATTTTTTTGGACAAGGACGATTATCTGCCTCCGTTATTCCTCGCAGCATTTTTTGGCTTGTGCGCCACGCTTTCCCGATACGATGGTTGGTTTTTAGTCGCAGCGGAGGCCGGAATTATTTTGCTATTTTATTTGCCCCATAAAGAAAAATGGAAGACTATGGAAGGAAAGCTAATTTTGTTTGCTACCGTGGCTTTTGCGGGGATTGCAATTTGGCTTTTATGGGATTATTTAATTTTGGGAGACCCGCTTTATTTTACTAACAGCCAATATTCTGCCGCGACTCAGCAAAAAGCTTTTTTGGCTATAGGACAGTTGCCAAGTTACCATAGTTTGAAAAATTCTTTGCTCTATTACGGGGCCGCGGCCATGGAAAACGCCGGTTCTCTTTTATTTGCTTTTGGTTTATTGGGTAGCTTGTGGTTTTTGTTTAGCCGTTTTAATTTAAGACGTCTTTATTTTGTAGGGCTTCTGGGTGTGCCTTTTGCCTTTTATGTTTTAACTTTGTATATGGGACAGTCGGTAATTTTTGTGCCTTCCCTAACGCCGTCCAATTTCCACTGGAATTTGTTTAATGTCCGTTATGGGCTTATGGCCGTACCTTTTATTGCTTTATTTTTTGGTTATTTGTTTTACAAAAGTCCGAAGTCCATAAAGGTTCTCTTGGTAGCTATATTTATGGCCCAAACTTTTATGTTTTTAAGCGGCAGAGCCAAAGTTATAACATTTGAAGACGGAATTACCGGGTTGTCTAGCGCTAAGCGCCCCGACGCGGAACGCTTTATGGCGCAAAATTATGATGGCGGCTTGGTACTTATGGACGACTACGCCCGAACAGTCAGTATTATTAGAAGCAACGTTCCCATGAAAGATTTAATTTATGTGGGAACAAAACCGTACTGGCAAGAGTCTCTTTCTCAGCCGGAAAAATATGCTAAGTGGATTATTTTGCAAAAGGACGACGAAGTTTGGAAAAGTATTTTCAGTAATCCCAGGCTAGAAGGTGACTTGTATAAGTTTTTTCAAAAAGTTTATACTTCGGACGAAATTTTAATTTTTAAACGGACTGCAGACGTGGCAGTAAATTAAATAAAAAGTATATGAGAAAAATTTTGACAGTTTTTTGCTGCGTAATTTTAATAAGTGTCTTGGGTCTTCTTAGTCAAAAAACCAAAGCCGGCCCGCCAAGCGGTTTTCAGACCAGTTTAATTATTGGCAGTGGCTTAAGTAATCCCACGGCTTTTGCCTTTGCTCCTGACGGGAGGATTTTTATTTTAGAACAGGAGGGCAACATAAAAATTTATAAAAATGGCCAAGTGCTTCCCAGGATTTTTGACCAGTTGCCTTCCTTTAACCAGGATGACCGGGGGCTTTTGGGTATTGCTTTTGACCCGGATTTTGACAACAACCATTGGGTCTATTTTTACTATATAGACCAAAATTCCATGCACAGGGTTGTGAGGTTTGATGCTTCTTTAGATGTTGGGAGCAATGGCCCAATTGATATTTATAAATCAAATGCTCTTGCTGGAAGCAATCACGCCGGAGGCACCATAGCTTTTGGCCCGGACGGCAAGCTTTACATTAGCATTGGTGACGGCGGTAATGCAGCAAACGCCCAGGATTTGACTACCCCTATGGGTAAAATTTTGCGTATAAATAAAGACGGAAGTATTCCGAATGGTAATCCTTTTGTGGCGCAGGCCAACGCAAAAGGAGAAATTTGGGCTTATGGTTTTCGCAACCCTTTTAGGTTTCAGTTCGATTCCCAAAGCGGTAATTTATATTTGGGCGATGTAGGGGAATCTACTTGGGAGGAAATTAACAAGGTAGACAAAGGCGGTAATTACGGCTGGCCATTAGCTGAAGGTAATTGCACAAATAATTGCGCTAATTTAATTAATCCAATTTATAGTTATGAACACACAACCCCGAGTTTTTCGGTAATCGGTGGTCCGGTTTACCATGCCTCCATGTTCCCGGAACAATATAAGGGTAAGTTGTTTTTTGGTGATTACGCCCAAAACTTTTTAAAAACATTAAGTTTTAACAGTGACGGCAGCGTGGGAAGTGTGGAAGATTTTGACAGAAGTGTCGGCAGTATTGTAGACATAAAAATCGCGCCAGACGGCTCGCTTTATTATTTAACAATTTTTCCCGGACAGCTTTTTAAAGTCAGTTTTACCAACGGCAACCAAATACCCACGGCAGTGGCAGGGGCAGATGTTATGTCCGGGGATAATATTCCTTTGACGGTTAATTTTTCTTCAGCAGGGTCCAGCGACCCGGAAGGCGGGCCTTTAACTTACGCTTGGGATTTTGGTGACGGCACGCAAAGCTCGGAACAGAACCCGGTTAAAATTTATAATACCAAAGGCGTTTACACGGTAGGGCTTTCTGTAAGCGACGGCGTCAACATGGCTTTGGCTAATCCTTTTACTGTAAGAGTGGGTAAGTCTCCCACTATTAACATTACTGCTCCTTTGTCAAACTCTGTTTATAATGCCGGCGACACAATAGCTTACGCGGCTACGGCAACGGACGGCGATGGCAATAGCTTGCCGGCCACGGCTTTTACGCGCGAAGTAGTTTTCCATCACAGCACCCACAGCCATCCTTTTTTAAGGCCAGCACAAAGTCAGGCCGGCAGCTTTGTTGTTCCCACATCAGGGGAAACTTCGACGGACGTCTGGTATGAAATTATTATGACAGTTACGGACAGTGCCGGTATTTCCGCGAGCCAATCCGTAACAATTACCTCTCAAATTTCCAATTTAACTTTTATAACAGACCCGCCGAATTTGCAAATTACAGTAGCCGGTATTCCACAAAATACACCGGTAACCACAGCGTACGTTGTAGGTTTTAGCTTAGATGTTTCAGTCCAAAATCAAAACAGCGGAGGCACTGCCTATGAATTTGACCATTGGTCAGACGGCGGCGCGAAGCAACATGACATAAGTGTGTCTTCTTCGAATACCATCTATACTGCTTTTTTCCGTCCAGCCACTCCTTTTAGAGGTGAGTATTTTAACAATATAAATTTATCCGGTTCACCGAGCTTGGTCCGCGACGACCAAAATATTAATTTTATTTGGAATAGCGGATCGCCGGACCCAGGAATTAACAGCGATAATTTTTCCGCACGCTGGATCAAACAACAGGACTTTGAGACTGGACGCTATAAATTTATAACTTCTACAGACGACGGCGTTAGGCTGTTTATAGACGGTCAGTTAGTTATAGACAAATGGCGAGACCAAGGGGAAACCCCTTATTCCACGGTGCTAGATTTAAGCGCAGGCAGTCATGAAATTAAAATGGAATATTATGACGCTTTTGGCGGGGCAGTGGCTAAGTTAAATTGGGACACTACTACAGAGCCGCCAACTGTTTTACCTCAAAGCAGCTTTAACGCGGAATATTTTGACAATCAAAACCTAAGCGGGACGCCAAAGCTTTCGCGTAATGACAACGCTATAGATTTTGTTTGGAACAACGGCTCTCCTGGTCCCACTATTCCGGTAAATCATTTTTCCGCGCGCTTTTCTAAACAGCAAAATTTTGAAGCTGGGTACTATAACTTTGTTGCTACAACAGACGACGGCGTTCGTGTTTATGTAGACAATGAAATAATTATTGACCAGTGGAATGACCACCCGCAAACTACTTTTGCAGTGGGTAGGGACCTAAGCGCCGGAGTTCATAATATTAAAGTAGAATATTTTGAGAACGGCGGCGGAGCCATTGCCAAGTTTAATTGGCAAAAAATGGACAGCCCGCCTGTGCCTTTTGAAGCGCAGTATTTTAATAATCAAAACCTGAGCGGTCCGGCTGTGCTGCAGCGGCAGGAACCATTAATAAATAATTTTTGGCAGAATGGGTCGCCCCATCCCTCTATAAACGCAGACCATTTTTCTGCCCGTTGGCAGAGGAACGAAGTTTTTACTGCCGGGAACCATATCTTTACAGTCTTGGCCGATGACGGGGTTAGGTTATATATAGACGGCGAAAGGATTATTGACCACTGGCAAGACCAGCCGCCCACGACTTATACTGTAACTAAGACATTGTCTGCAGGGACACACTTAATTATGCTTGAGTATTTTGAGGACGGCGGGGGAGCGACCGCGGCATTGTATGAAAATTAGCGGACTATTTGTATGAAATCTTTTTCTGTAACTGCCCCGGGAATTTGCTTTATTATCTTATTTTTAATTTTTACCCCGACATTTGTTTTGGCATCTGAGGCAACAATGTTCCCTGTTCAGTCTGTGGACACCATGAAGTATTCACGTGATTTAGCGCGGCAAAAACTTAGAGACAGCTCGTTTGATCTTGTAATTAATGGCCAAATAAAAGACATTGCAAATTTGGGCGCGACTCACGTTGCCATTGCCACTCCGTATGACAGCGAATTTTTGCCGTTTTTGCGGCGTTGGGTTTTGGCGGCTCGAAAGAATAATCTTAAAGTCTGGTTTCGCGGCAACTTTAGCGGCTGGGAAGGCTGGTTTGGCTATGGAAGAATTAGCCAGTCTACTCATTTGTATTTGATAGAAAATTTTATTTTGCGCAATCCAGATTTATTTGAAGACGGAGACGTTTTTAGCGCTTGTCCGGAATGCGAAAACGGCGGGCCAGGGGACCCTCGCAGTAAGGGCAACTTGCAAGACTACCGCAAGTTTTTAATAAACGAATATCAAACTTCTCAAACTGCGTTTGAAAAAATTGGCAAAAAAGTTACTGTAAATTTTTTACCAATGAACAAAGATGTGGCTGCTTTGATTATGGACAAAAACACTACCGCGGCCTTAGGTGGTGTTGTGACCATTGACCATTATATTAAGGACCCCCAGAAGCTGGGACAAGATATAGACGAGCTTAGTAGTCAAAGTGGTGGCAGCATAGCCATTGGCGAATTTGGCGGACCAATTCCGGACATAAACGGCCAGCTTACGGACTTGGAGCAAGCGGAATTTATTGACCAGGAGTTAGTGCAACTTTCGCAGAGGAGGAATTTAATTTCCGCTGTAAATTATTGGGTCCTCTCCGGTGGTTCCACTGCCTTAATAAATGACAACGGATCTCTAAGGCCGGCGTACCAAATTTTAAAAGATTATTATACTCCCAAAAAAATTAATGGCACGGTTTATAACGATGCTGGGGACAAAATAGAAAATGCGAAAGTCAGCTTAAGTTTAGAAGGTGATTTTGAAAAAACAGATGGCGAGGGAGATTTTAGCATTTTAATTCCCGCAAATCACAATGTTAAATTATTCGCTTCGGCCGACAATTATGTTTCCTCATCAATTGAAATTAGTGAAGAAAAAACATTAGAGCAGTTAACAATAACTCTTCGTCCCACAAATTCCTCCATTTTTTATAGCATTAAAAAATACTACAGGAAACTAATAGGAAAAATTTAACCTTACCTAAAAGGTTTTTATTGTGTTACAAATACCTACCCCTTTCGTTATATATAATAAGGCCCCGTGGAGGACCCGGGTCCCTTTTAAATAAAGGTCGGAAAATAATAAAATATTTAGGAAAGGAACAAATTTATGTCTTGGTCAGAATGGCTTAATGGAATTTTAGGCTTATGGGTCATTGTTGCCGCATATGCCTTCGTTCCTTCCGGCACCGGTCAGATACTGCTGTTAATTACCGGTGCGGCTGTGGCAATACTGGGTTTTTGGGGCGGAGCAACAGAATCACACTATGGTAACCACAACCGTCAGATGCAATAATAAATATGGTAAAGCAACTGAATACTTAAACCCCGTCCTACCGGAAAGGACGGGGTTTGTGATTTCATAAGCAATTCAAAAATTTAGTAAACCGCATGGTCAATTTTTATGTTATATTCGGTAATTCCTGGGCCAACTGTTACCCGGCACATATTCCCTTGCCCGTCTGAAAGGTTGCAATACTCTTTACCGTTATCATCCGCAAATACACTATAGGTCCCGGCAGGGACCGCCGCTTGGTAGTTCCCTGTATCAGAGGATGTAACGGTTTGAATAAGTTTGGTTGGATTTTTAAGGTAGGAATAATCCATGTTTTTTCCGGTTGCTGGTTCTCTAATGTAAATTTTTGTGGAAAGTTTTTTTATTGAACAGCTGGATTTTGACGTTCCAATAGTAGGCATGCAATTCCCCGTAGCCAAGCTCACGTTTCCTGTTAAACCTTGTTTTATGGCCTCATTTTGAGTAGGGGAGGTTTTAATGGGTTGGGTTTTTAAAGGACCGCAGCCTGCTGCCAATAAAATAATTATGGGAGCAAGGAAAATAAATTTTTTCATATGTGGATATTAATTACCTTAAGTATATCATCGTAATAAAAAAGCACCCAAATCTTTAGGTGGTTTTTTGGTGGGATGGGTGGGGATCGAACCCACGACAAACGGCTTAAAAGGCCGCTGCTCTACCGACTGAGCTACCATCCCATATTTGCTACATCTATGCTATTTTACAGGATTTATTTGATTTTATCAAGAGTGGCCTTAGCTCAGTACAATTTTATTATCCACATTGTTATTTTGACAAAATTGTCGTATAATAAAGACAACAAAATTCAAAGAGAAATGAAAAATAAAAAAGAGTTAAATAGAGGTTTTACCCTAATAGAATTGTTGGTGGTTGTTGCCATTATTTCTTTACTGTCTTCTATTGGTCTTATTGCCATGCAATCAGCCAGGCAAAAGTCCCGAAATGTTAAGCGTTTGGCTAATATAACCCAAATGAATACGGCTTTAGAGTTATATTTTGCCAGCAATCGCGGCTATCCAAACGGTGTTAACGGAGTACCGACTGCTTTAACTCCCCAGTTTGTAAATATTATACCCACCGCGCCCCAGCCGGCTGACGGGGTTTGCGATGGCCTGTCGCACAACACCGAGGTAACTAATAATCATGGCGGAGTGGCCGTGGCCGCAAATGAATTTTATTACATTCCGGAAGGGATTTCCTTTGATGTAGGCGGTACGCAGGTATACCCTAGCTATTCTTATTATTTTTGCTTAGGTGATCCAACCGGTAATTTTAGTTCTGGCGAAAGAGTTCTAACCCCTGCCGGGGTTAGATAATAGAACACTTAAATTAGTCCCGTCAGTCAGCCTAGGCTGACTGACGGGACTTTTTTAGATATTACCATTTTCGGGTATAATGCAGGTATGCTCAGTAATACAACATGCAATAAACTCCTTTACCCAAGGTCGTTTTGTAAAAGCTGGCGCGGTTTTTTTTAAGTTTAGGCTTTATTATTGGCAAAATGTAGGAGCTTAGCCAAACGGCTTAACAATACTTTAAATTAACGTCTTAGAAAAATTAATCATCCTATGCATACTGCTTCTACGGTGGATCAGCCGTTTGGTATTGTATGTTGATATACTGGGTATGGAAATTTCTGAATTACGAACGGTTATAATGGCCAAGCAGCAGGTATTAGGCCGAATTTATAAAGATCATGCCCAGGAAAGCTTGGCTAATTACAGTAAGAGTTGGAATGTGGGAGTTGGCATACCGGAAACTGAAAATTTTTTAAATGTTCTCCGTCGTTTATTATTTGATATTTATGGCGAGCTTATAGCCAAGGAAGTTCTAAGCCAGTTAAAATCCAGGCCTTTGGTTTCTACAGTTGACCATTTAGGTATTTTTGGACACCCATTTTTTTTAAATTCCAATTTAATTTATAGTTTAAATCGTGACAATAAATATCTACTTTGCCTGGCCACGGCAGGAATTTCTCTTAATAATTCTTCCTGGCCCGGTTGTTTTTTATTGTCCGGCAAGTCGGATGGAGATTTGGTACGTTTGTCTTTGTTTGCTGATAGGCAAAAAACTCAAACTGTTTTGGCCACAAAACCGTTTGGCCGGAAAGAAGCCGATCTTCTTCTTGAAAAAGTTAAAAATTTGTCTTTTGGAAACTTGCACGCTGAACTCAGTAAGGTTGTATTAGACGAGCAGGTTTTGAATAGCAGGTCGTTTGTTGAACAAGCCTGTCTGGCTAGTAAACAATTGTGGTCAATGGTATTTCCTCAGGCGCCGCAGCTTATTTATGTGCCACTTGAGGCTTTGGTTACTGAAATTTTAATTAAAGAAGTTGGT
The DNA here is from genome assembly GCA_964474825.1 of uncultured Candidatus Saccharibacteria bacterium. Taxonomy (GTDB): domain Bacteria; phylum Patescibacteriota; class Doudnabacteria; order UBA920; family UBA920; genus CAYYWQ01. The sequence goes on along the minus strand of CAYYWQ010000001.1, from coordinate 907,859 downwards.
TCAAGGCCCGATCATTTGCTGAATAGGTTATTTTTTACATCCGCAGGCTGGGATTTAATAGAAAAATATTTTCAAGGGAGTTTGGGGGCGTTTGACCTTGAGCATAAAGGCAGTTTTTTGTTTTGGGGAATAGACGAGAAAGGCAGGCGCGTGCGTTTGTCCAAGCATGCTATTAACCCTAATCAGGCCGTTTTGGTTGCTGATCTAGAACAGGGAAAAATTTATCCGACCTCTTTAGTTTGTTTTATGGTTTTGCTCTATTATGGAATAACTTGTTTGGGCGGCTTTAACCAGGTAAATTGGTTAACAAATATAAAAAACAAATTTGCGGATCTTCTTAAAGAAATGGGCGAGGAAAATATAGCTGCGCGCGTGGTCAAAGAAGTTACGGAGAATTTTGCGGAGAGTAATTTAGCTTTTGACATAACCGACAGCGGCCTGGTTTATAAGCCTACAGCCTTGGATTTATTTTTAAAAGACACTAATGATTTGTTTAATAAGTATCACCGGCTGGCCAAAGTGGTAACCATTGGTGAGAGCATGGACAGCATGCTGCCGGAAATTTATAAGGTTATTACGCCTGCTGAAAAAAGATTGCGGCAGCTGGCTAATATTAGTGAGAGGGATGTTTTGTCGGCCGGGGGTTTGAACTTAAAAATAAAAGCTGCCTTGCAATAAATATTGCGATTGACTTTAGTTGTTATTTGTGATATGATTAGTATGAAATATCATACTAATCTAAATTCACTCTTATGAAGGCCAGCTTTCAAAAGATCCACCAAAAAATGACCAGCTCCGACAAGCTTTATGGTACAACTATCATGGGCAGCCGCGGCCAGGTGGTGATTCCCGCCCAGGCGCGCAAAGACTTGAAGCTTCAGCCTGGTGACAGCCTGATCGTAATGGGTAAATTTGGCAAGGCTTTGGGACTTGTTAAGGCCAATGAATTGGAGCAGTTGGTAAAAATTATTATGAATAATTTATCGGGTACAGGAATGGAGAAGAAAATAAAGGAACGCGTGGATAAAATTTTAGAACAGAACAATTTCAATCAGTAATTTCAATAGAAAGCCAAACATTTATGGACAATCAAGAAACGGGCAGCATTACGCCCAGCCCTAAAAAAAAGTTTTTTACAAAAAAGAAAATTATTTGGACAGCGATTATTTTAGTCGTGGTTGGTTTTATTTTTTGGAGAATCAAAGCCGGTAGTAATACTTCTGCCAATATTTTGACAGACATAGTTAAGCGTCAAGATATTAAGCAAACAGTTTTGGCCACCGGCCAGGCCGTGTCTAGCACGGACTTAGACCTAAGTTTTAAAAGCAGCGGCATTGTTGGTAAGGTTAATGTAAAAGAAGGTGACAAGGTAAAAGCAGGACAAGTTTTGGCCACTTTGAGCCAGCTGGACCAGGCCGCTACCTTAACGCAGGCATTGGGATCGCTTGCCCAGGCCAAGGCGAATTACGCCAAAGTTTTGGCCGGCGCCAGCAATGAAGACGTTGCCGTAACCCAAGTAGCTTTGGACAACGCTAAAAAATCTTTGGCCAATACTATTGCCCAGCAAAAAGTTTTGGTCGCCAATTCTTACAGCGCATTGCTTAATTCCACGGTGTCGGCTGTGCCTAACCAGGGGAATATTGGCAGCGCTACTATTACAGTCAGCGGAACTTATAACTCCACGGAGCAAGGAGTTTATAATATTTCGGTTTATAATACCGGCAGCGGCCCCAAGTTTAATATAAACGGTTTGGAAACAGGAACGGGCGATGTTAAGACGACATTAGTGGCGTTAGGAAGTAAAGGTTTGTTTATACAATTTTCTACCTTGGCTGTAAATGCCGGCGACAGCTGGACCATCACTATTCCCAATACACAGGCTTCAACTTACGTAACAAATTATAACGCTTACCAGTCTGCTTTGCAGACCCAGGATATTAGTATTGCAAACGCACAGAGCGCTGTCAGCGCCGCGCAGGCGTCTTTAGATTTAAAGAAAGCCCAGGCCCGTCCGGCGGACATTCAGGCCGCTGAAGCCTCTATATTAAGCGCTCAGGGGCAGGTCCAGGCCGCCCAGGCAGTTTTGGAAAATACTATTATTCGGGCGCCTGCCAACGGAACCATTACTTCTGTAGCCATTAAAGTCGGCGAACAAGCTGTGGCTTCAAAAGAAGCCATTGTGCTGCAAGACGTAGAGAGTCTTCATATTGAAGCTAATGTCAGCGAAGCCAATATCGCTTCGGTACAGGAAGGCCAAACTGTAGATGTTACTTTTGACGCGCTCGGCCCGGACAGGCATTTTACAGCGACTGTACAAACAGTTAACCCTGCTTCAACCGTGGTTTCCGGAGTGGTTGATTATTTAGTTAAAGCCAGTCTGCCGGATATTGCCGACATTAAGCCGGGTATGACAGTCAATATGACTATTTTAGTAGGAGAGAAAGATAACGTTTTGGCTATTCCTTTGCGGGCAGTTCTAAGCAACGGCTCCAAACACATTCGGGTAATAGATGACAGCAAAAAGAAAACCTACCATGAAGTAGAAATTAAAACCGGTATGGAAGCTGACGGCGGATTAGTGGAAGTTTTATCCGGCTTAAACGAAGGCCAGGAAATTGTTACGTATATTAAACAGTAATTAGCAGGTAGCGGGTAGGCAGTAGTAAGTAGCCAGACACTTGGTCTGATATTTGTTTCTGCTTTACCTACTAGCTACTTCCTACAATCTATCTTATGCCCCTAATAAAAGTTGTTGACCTAAAAAAAGATTACATAAACGAAGACGTGGTAACTTCGGTTCTCCATGGTCTGACTTTTAATATTGACGAAGGCGAGTTTGTGGCTATTATGGGTCCCTCCGGCTCGGGCAAATCCACCTTAATGCATATTTTAAGCTTTCTTGACCGTCCGACTGGTGGTGTTTATGAATTTGAGGGTAAAGACACCAAAATTTTTCCGGACGACTACCTCGCCACATTGCGAAACGAGCGGATTGGTTTTGTTTTTCAATCCTTCAATTTATTGGCCCGCACTTCGGTATTAGACAATGTAAAATTACCTTTAATTTATAGCACAAAAAAGAATCACGACCAGTTGGCCAAAAAAGCCTTGGATGCTGTGGGGCTTTCACACCGCTTGGATTTTTACACAAATCAAATATCCGGCGGGGAAAAACAGCGCGTGGCTATTGCCCGTGCTTTAGTTTGCGAACCGGCTGTAATTTTTGCGGACGAGCCCACGGGTAACCTGGACAGCAAAAGCGGGAACGCGGTTATGGAAATTTTACAAAGACTAAATGACGCCGGACACACTATTATTTTGGTTACCCATGAACAAGACACTGCTAATCACGCCAAAAGAATTATCCGTGTTAAGGACGGTCTTATAATTTCCGACGAAAAAGTTAAAAATAGAACTATTGCTACTCCGGATAAAGAGTTAGTGAAATAGTTAAAAGTTATAAAGTTTTTAAAGTTCATAAAGTAGTGCAGTAACTTTACAAACTTTCAACTTTACAAACTTTATGAACTTCATAAGTACCATCAAATTAGTTTTTAGAACTCTTTTAGCAAGGAAAGGGCGTTCTTTTCTTACCATCCTGGGTATTGTCATTGGCGTGGCCGGGGTTATTATAATTATAGCTTTGGGAGCCGGGGCCCAGTCTTTGGTTTTGGGGCAAATAACAAAACTTGGTTCGAATCTTTTGTCAGTCCAGCCGGGTAAAAGCAATGAAAAAGGCCCACCCAACCAGGTATTTGGCATTGTGGTGACAACCTTAACTAACGACGACGCCAAGGCTTTGCGCGATCCTTCCGCCGTGCCGCACGCTGTCGCGGTTAACGGTTTGGTGCGCGGAACCGGCACGGTAACGTGGCAGAATAAAAGTTTGGATACCACGTTTGTGTCTACGGACTATGCCTATCCCGATGTGGTCAGCGTGCCTATGGCTGCAGGGATTTTTTTTGACCGCCAGGAAGAACAGGGTAATGCTAATGTTGTAGTTTTGGGCAGTACAGTGGCGGACGAATTGTTCGGCGGACAGAATGTAGACCCCATTGGACAAATTATTAAAGTCAGAACTGCTTCGCAGAGTTCACAAAACCAGCCCGGAGGAATTCCTTTGCGTGTTATTGGTGTCGCTTCTCCGCGCGGTACAACTTTTTTTCAGGACCAGGACGACCAAATTTATTTGCCATTGGCCATTGGCCAGCAGCAACTAATTGGAATACATTATTTGCAGGCCATTAATATAAAAGTTGACTCGTCCGATCATATAGATCAGACCATTGAAGACGTTAAGAGGTTTTTAAACCAAAGCCACCACATAAAAAAGGAAGCGGACGTAGATTACACGGTGCGCAACATTGCCGATGCCGTGGGGATTCTCACTACAATTACCAATGCCTTAACTTTATTTCTGGCCGCCATGGCCGCCATTGCTTTGCTGGTCGGCGGCATTGGGATTTTAAATATTATGCTGGTAACCGTTGCAGAGCGTACGCGTGAAATTGGTTTGCGCAAAGCAGTGGGCGCGAATAACGCGCAGGTCAGGAACCAGTTTTTACTCGAAGCCGGCACGCTGACTTCTGTGGGCGGGTTAATTGGTATTGTGGTTGGCATAATAGTGGCCTATTTAATTTCGCTTTTAATGCAGGCGCTTGGGTACGACTGGGCTTTTGTAATTTCTTTAACCTCTGTAGTGTTGGCAGTAGGCGTCTCCATTTTAACCGGAGTAGTGTTTGGCTTGTACCCGGCTTATAAAGCCAGTAAATTGAATCCGATAGAAGCTTTAAGGTATGAGTAGTAAGTAGCTTGTAGGCTACCGACTACTTACTACAAGCTACCCTCTAATTTTATGCTAAACGCATTCAAACAATCTATTAAAGCTCTTTTTTCCAATCCGGCCCGGACGGGGCTGACGACTTTGGGTATTGTTATTGGCATTGGCACGGTAATTTTAGTTTTGTCCGCGGGCGCGGGTTTCCGTAGTTTAATAGACGACCAGGTCGCGGCGTTTGGCAGTAATACTTTATTTATTGAAACGCGCGTGCCGCCAACCACTAAAAACCGCGCGGCTAATTCCGCGGCCAGTGCCGACAGTAGCCGCGTAAACAGCGCCGTAGCCATTACCAGTTTTAAGCAGCGCGATTTGGACGACATAAAAAAATTGGGGAACGTTACCGGCGCATACGGTATGGTTGTGGGCCAGGCCGTGGCCAGTTACCGCGACGTGGAAAAAAGCGCTTTGTATTATGGCGCGGCCGCGGCAAGGTTTGATATAGACAAGCATACTTTAAAAAGTGGGCGGTTTTACACGGCAGGTGAGGACGCGGGCGCGGCTCAAGTGGTAATTTTAGGCAGCAACATTGCCACTGACATGTTCGGCGATCAGAGCCCTTTGGGCCAACTAATTCGCGTTGGTAACTTGAATTTCCAGGTAATCGGCGTTTACAGCCCCCAAGGGTTTGCCGGCGGCGGCACGGCCGACGACAGCTTGTATCTTCCTTTGGGCACGGCCCAGAAAAAATTAATGGGTATAGATTATTTATTAATTGGTATTGTCCAAGTAGGCGACACCAAGCAGGGCGACGCCACAGCCGAAGACATTTCCGCGGTAATGCGTGAGAATCATAATATTACAGATCCCGAAAAGGACGATTTTATTGTGCAAACCCAGGCTCAGGCTTTGGAAAGTTTCAACACCATTTTTAACGGCATTACTCTTTTGCTCATAGCCATTGCGGCAATTTCTTTAATTGTCGGCGGCGTTGGTATTATGAATATTATGTATGTAGTGGTTACGGAACGGACTTCGGAAATAGGATTAAAAAAAGCTTTGGGCGCGAAAAACTCCGACATTTTAATGGAATTTTTAATTGAGTCGCTTTTGGTAACAATTATTGGCGGGGTAGTGGGAATTATTTTTGGCGGTTTGCTTGGTTGGCTGGTTTCTGTAATCGCCCACTTTGCCGGCTTGGTCTGGGTATTTTCCGTACCGGTTTATTCCATAGTCATAGCTGTCGGGGTGTCCGGCGGCATAGGAATTGCTTTTGGGGTGCTGCCGGCGAGAGAAGCCGCGAAAATGGACCCGATAACTGCTTTGCAATACGAATAACTTCTACTAAATACTAAAATAACTAAAAATACTAAACCGTAGTTATCCGCCAGCATCCTGTTGGCGGATTTCGTATTTAGTAGCCATTCTATGTTATAATTTAGGCGTAAGATTAAAATATTTTTGAAACCAAAATGACTAATATTGTTATTGCGGGCGCGGGCTTTGGGGGACTTGTAACCGCCCTTGAATTGGAGAAAAAATTTAAAGGCCGGAAAGACGTTAGTATTACTTTGGTTGACCGGCATGATTACCATTTATTCAACCCCAGTCTTTACGAAATCGCTACTGCTGAGGAGGAATTTACCAACATTGCCCAGCTCAAGGAAAGCATAGTTTTGCCGTTGCGCAAAATTTTAGCAGGTAAAAAAATTAAATTTGTAAAAGGCGAAATTGGTGAAATTGACCGTTTGCAAAAAAAACTAAAAACCACCTCGCGCGTTTTGGATTACGATTATTTAATTTTAGCTTTTGGTTCCCAAACGGAATATTTTGGGGTAGAGGGGGCAAAAGAATACAGTGTGCCTTTAAAAAGTTTGACCGATGCTTTCCGCTTGCGTAACGCCGTGGAGTTTTCTGTGGCCGCGCACAAGCACGATTCCGTTAAACAGTATGTCAGGTTAGTTGTTGCCGGCGGGGGGTATACCGGAGTAGAATTGGTCGCGGAGCTGGATAAACTTGCAGACATAGTTGCCTGGAAGAATGACTACCCGCGCGAAAAAGTGGAAGTTATGGTTGTAGAGGCGGCCAATATGTTAGTGCCGGGGTTTGATGAACGCGCCAGCCGCGACATTTACCAGAGACTGACAGATTTAAACGTTAAAATAAAATTACTTAGCCCCATTTTTAAAGTAGAGCCGCATTTTATTTCCTTGGTCAGCGGCGAAAAAATTCCTTTTGATGTTTTAGTTTGGACAACAGGCGTCCGCGCGAAGGAATGTTCAATGGGCCAGCCGTGCGAATGCAACAAACGGGGACAGCTGGAGACTGACGAATTTTTACGGGTAAAAGGCGAAACTCATATTTTTGCTTTGGGGGATATGGCTTGTGTGCACGGCAGTGGTCAAAGCATTGTGCCAACCACAGCCCAGGCGGCCATTGCCGAGGCAAAGTATTTAGCTAAGGCTTTACCGCTGCTAATGCAGAATAAAAAACCAACGCAGGGTTTTAAAATGGACAAACATCCATTCATTGTTTCTGTTGGCGGCAAATGGGCACTACTAAAGTCCGACCACTTTTATTTTACCGGCTTTATTCCCTATGTACTTCGTTTAGGCGCTAATTGGCGATATTTTAAATCGTTAATAGGATGGTTTAAAGCCGCCAGATATGTTTTGTTTGACGCGGAAATTTATAGCCGAAACGATTAGTTATGGATAAATGGATTATTTTTGATTTTGACGGCACACTGGCAGACACCTTGTCTGCTTGGGTGGAAACTTGGAATTTTTTGGCTGCGAAACACAGCTATAAAGTTGTTGGGCCGGACGACCTTGCCCGTTTAAAAACCTTATCATCACTCGCAATTAAAGCAGAGCTTGGTGTGCCTTGGTGGAGAATTTGGTTTTTGGAGCGAGAAGGAAGAAAAAAGTTTATAGAGCGCATGGCAGGGCAAAAACTTTACCTCAAAATTCCTGAAACATTAAAAATGTTAAAACAGCAGGGATTCCATTTAGCCATTTTAACTTCTAATTCTTCTGAAGCAGTAAAAGCTTGTTTGGAAAACAATAACTGCGCTGAGGTGTTCGATTTCATAGACGCGGGTAACGCCCTATTTAAAAAAGGCAGGAAGCTAAAAAAATTACTATCTACCCACCATATTCCAACAGCTCAAGCCGTGTACGTAGGAGATGAAACCCGGGACATAGAAGCCGCCCGCATGGCCGGAATAAAAGTTGTTTCAGTAACCTGGGGCGCGAATGAAAAAGAAGTTTTGCAAAAGTATAATCCAGATTTTTTACTAGATACACCGGAGCAATTAGCAAATATTAAATTTTAAAAAAACCGAAGTATTAAACTTCGGTTTTTTTCTTATATACTTTTTTAGGCTTAGGTGGATTTGCAAGCCAGTGTTTGTAGGCTTCGTCCAGCTGAGTTTGGTTTTCGGGTTTTACGTTCATAACAAATGTGCAGTCAGGGAAGCGAGTGCAGGCAAAGAAGGGTTTGCCGCGGCCTCGGGATTTCTTTTCAACAATATCTCCAGGCTTGTCTTTTCTTGCATCAGCTGTTAAACAATGAGGGCATTTATAGCCAGTCTTGTTCCAAATTTTGCTAATGCCTTTGCATTTAGGGTAGTCCACACAGCCAAGGAAGAACCCAAAGCGTCCGCGTCTTACGCCCATTTGCTTGCCGCAAATTGGGCACATTTCGCCCTTGGTTTTTTCCGTAAGTTCCTTTATTTTGGCCGCTTCTTCCGGCATAGGCTGGGTAATTTTGCTTTCCGGGTCTGGGCAAGCTAGGAATTTACCGTTGCGGCCGTATTTAATAAGCATCATTTTGCCGCAGTGTTCGCAGGGGACTGTGGAAACTTCAATTTGTTTTTCCACAGTTTTTTCTTTTTCAATCAAGTGCGTTTTAAAAGGACCGTAAAATTCCTTCATGACTTCTACCCATTTGGTTTTGCCTTCGGCAATGTGGTCAAACTCTTCTTCAATGTGCGAAGTAAAATTAATATCCACGATTTCCGGGAAATTTTCTACCAGCATGTCGTTGACTAAAAAACCTTCTTCGCTGGGGGAATATTTTTTGTCCACTTTATTTACGTAGCCGCGGTCTTGAATGGTGGAAAGTGTTGGCGCGTAAGTGGAAGGGCGGCCTACGCCGTGGGCTTCCAGGGCTTTAATTAAAGTGGCGTCGGAATATCTTCCGGGCGGTTCGGTAAAATGCTGCATTGGCAGAAGTTCATGAAGCTTTAAAATTTCTTCCACCGAAAGTTCAGGTAATACGCCTTCTATTTCGTCTTCTGCTTTTTCATCTTGTCCTTCTGTATATGCGCGAATAAAGCCGTCAAATTTTATTGTTTGGCCGTTAGCGCGGAAAATGTAGTTGTCTTTGGCTAGAATATCAACCCCTGTTTGTTCCAGCACAGCCGGAGCCATTTGGCAGGCAATGGTGCGCTTCCAAATAAGGTCGTAAATTTTAAATTGGCCTTTGTCCAAAAAAGTTTTAACATCGTCAGGCTTTCTTAAAACATCTGTAGGGCGAATAGCTTCGTGCGCTTCTTGCGCGCCTTTGCTTTTGTTGGTATAGTGCCGGACTTCGTCTAAAGCGTACTCCTTACCAAACTCTTTCATGACTACTTCGCGAATGGAAGTTAGGGCAGAGGCAGCAAGATTTAAGCTGTCTGTACGCATATAGGTAATTAAACCCTGGTGACCTTCGTCACCAAGTTTAATACCTTCATAAAGCTGCTGCGCAATAACCATTGTTTGTTTGGCAGACATGCCAAATTTTCGAGCGGCTTCTTGCTGCAAGGTAGAAGTAGTAAACGGCGCGGCCGGGTTACGCCTAACTTCTTTAGTTTGAATGTCTTTAACTTGGTATTCCGCGCCTTGTAAATCGCTAACAATTTTTTTGGCGTCTACTTCTTTGCCAATGTCCATTTTGCCAACTTTTTTGCCGTCAATTTCCTGCAGTTTCGCAATAAAAGTTTTTTCGCTGTCATTTTTTTGAGAAAGCTTCGCTTCTATGCTCCAGTACTCGTCTACTTTAAAATTTTGGATTTCGCGTTCGCGTTCTACTACTAATCTAACCGCGACAGATTGTACTCGGCCAGCGGACAACCCGTATCTTATCTTCCGCCACAAAAACGGGGACAGTTCATAACCTACTAACCTGTCTAGCACGCGGCGGGCTTGCTGGGCGTCTACCAAGTTTAAATCTATATCCCTCGGGTTCTTCATGGCCTCGTCAATTGCGCCTTTGGTAATTTCGTGGAAAACTATGCGTTTTATGCGCTTGTCTTCCTTGCCCTTGGCAATTTCCGCTTCATCACCTAAACCTAAAGCCTGCACTAAATGCCAAGAAATAGCCTCACCTTCGCGGTCTTCATCAGTCGCCAATATAATAGAGGAAGCGCCTTTGGTCAGCGCTTTTAATTTGGCTACGGTTTCTTTGGCTTTGGGAGGAATAATATAGACAGGTTCAAAGTCGTGCTCAACATCAATCGACAGTTTGCTTTTAGGTAAGTCCCGCACATGTCCCATGCTGGCTTCTACCTGATATTCCCCACCCAAAAAACGCGAAATAGTTTTCGCTTTGGTTGGTGATTCTACTATAATTAGTGGTTTGGGCATGAGTCTACAGAACTACGGAATTAATTACACTACAGATGCCTACAGAATTAACTGCAAGTTACAAAAGTGAGTTTAACCATAAAAAAAATAATTGTCAAATCTGCAGAAATTTTATCGTACATTTTTTTAATTTCTTTTATAGAGATTTATACCTAAATTTTTGCTATAATTTGCCAAGGAGGTAGACCGTGAAGCCTCTACATCTATGGGGTGGGCTTCTTACCGCTCTTGCTATAGCTTGGTATCTATTGAGTTAACGGGCGGCGTGTGTCGTCCAAGAATTCCAAAACCGGAAGGAGGTGATTTAGTGAAGCGAGAAATGTTGCCGTTGTTTCTTATAGTAGCGCTGGTTGTCGCTGCCGAAATTCAGTTGGCGCCAGCAGTCTACAGGACCTTAGTATTAGGGTCGCAAGACATCAGGGACATCTGGACAACCCAGTTTTTCTTGAGGGAGCAGGTGTTCGTATGCGCACCTATTTGGATGGGGGGCTTATTTTTAGTCATCCGATGGGCATGGAGACGGAGATCTCCGCGTTTACCGCGCCTGTTGACGACATTCTGACGCTTTTCGTTTTGTAAGGTTGGGCCCCGTGTGCGCACCGGGGCCGCTTTATTTTAATAGAGTGTTTGTTTCTCCGATTTTTTCTAAAATCTTTTTTGTTTCAATATCTGTAGCAGGGCGGGGGGTGGAGTAGTTTTCAATAATAACAGGAATTAATTCTATTGAGTCAATTTTGGCTGGAACTTTAGGTCCTTGAAGTTTTGTTTCTTGGTTTTTAGATACTTGGATTTTAAGTGTTAAGCCTTCTTTTGTTTCCTGGCTCCATTCTTGGTCAAAAATAAAATTGCCCAGGGAGTAGAAAATATATTTGTCATTGTACTTTTCTATTGTTTGTACCCAATGCGGGTGCGCGCCTATAACAACATCAGCTCCGTAATCAATCGCGGCATGGGCAAAGCCTATTTGTGCCTGGTTGGGTTTATGAGTGTATTCTGTGCCAGCGTGCATGGTGGCCACTATAAAATCACAAGAAGATTTAAGATTTAGGATTGAAGATTTAAGACGGTCCAAATCCTCAATTCTAGCAACATAATTATTTGTGATTTTGCCGCTGTCGTTTACCGAAGAATATGAGGCTCCCACAAAACAAATTTTAATGCCGTTTTGCTCAATTGTCTTGGGCAGCCAAGCTTCGTCTAGATTCATTCCCATGCCAACATGCTGTATGCCGGCATTGTTCAGGAATTTTAAGGTATAGTCTACGCCTTTTGTTCCTTGGTCTAAGGCATGGTTATTGGCAAGGTTTATAATTTTAAAATTATAGTCTTTTAGGCCTTGGGTATAAGCGGGAGGAGCGTTGAATACCAGGCTACCGCTAGGGTTAAAATCATTGCGGCCGGAAAGCGGGCTTTCTAAATTACCAAAAGAAAAATCCACGCTGCTGAAAATATTTTCCATTTTGCGAAATGGGAGTAAGGGATCGTTGGTTTTTTTTATTGTCCCGGCCACGTTGCGGCTAAGCATAATATCACCAACTGCTAAAAAGGTAGCGGTTGATGTTTGGGATTCCGGTTTTAACTCGTTCGCCTCTTTAAAATAATCCAGCAGGGATTTATTTGGGTCAGCGGTTTTTGAATGAAAAGTTTGGGTGTTTGACCCAACATAAGGATCTGAGTAATGCTGAACAAGACCAAGTGTTACTGCCAGGGCGAATAGTAGGGGGATTATGAATTTTATAAAAGTTGAACGAGACATAAAGTTATTATCTGCTAAGTACGTACTGCTGGCCGCCAAGGTTTCTTATTTTCCCTTTCATTTCCAAAAAAGTTAGGGTAGATGTTACGGCTCCGGCTTCCAGGCCGGATTGTTTAATTAGCTCGTTTATAATTACTGGTTCATGGTTAAGCAGTTTTAGCAAAATGGTTTCTTCTTTGGTGTCGCCAAATAAAGTTTGGACTTGCTGCTGCTGGGGCAGTGTTTTTAAATTCAAGTCTTCCAGTACGTCGTTCGCTTCAGTTATTAGTTTAGCACCCATTTTAATTAAATTGTTTGGGCCTTGGCTTTGTTGGGAATAAATTGGCCCGGGGACCGCGTAAACGTTACGATTTTGCTCCAGCGCGTATTTGGCCGTTATTAGCGAGCCGCTTTTTAAATCGCATTCTATAACCACTGTGGCCACGGACATGCCCGAAATAATTCTGTTTCTCGCCACAAAGTTTTGTTTAAAGTTTGGCGTGCCTGGCGGGTATTCACTAAGGAGAGCTCCCTGGTTTTCCAAAATTTTTTCCGCAAGCAGGGTGTGGGCTTTCGGGTACAGGCTTTTGTCGTCCAAGCCTCCGCCAAGAATGGCAATGGTGCGGCGGCCTTTCTCTACCGCTACTGTATGTGCCGCGCCGTCTACGCCAAAGGCCATGCCAGAAACAATTGTGGCTCCGGCGTCTACCAGCGGTTCCACTAGGCGCGGTGTAACTAACCTTCCGTAAGTAGTTATCATTCTTGTGCCAACAACTGCCAAGCATAATTCTTCATTGCTTGGCATAACTCCGCGGCAGTAAAGAAGCGAAGGAAATTTTTCTATTTGTAGTAATAATTTGGGATACGCTGCATCATCGCAAGTAATTAAACTAATGCCATGTGCTTCCAAAGTCGCTTGTTCTTTTTCCAAGTTTAAATTGTCCCTGTGTTTTAGGAAAATTTCAACAATCTCCGGTTCAATGCCCGCGGTTTGGAGTTCACCAGTGCCGGCAAAGAACGCTGTTTCCCAGCTGTCAAAATAAGCCCGGAGCTTAAGTAGGCGGGCAGGACCAAATTGCGGCAGGAGGTTAAAGCCGTGTATATATAGAGAGGGAAGGAAATCCATAGTATTCGCCTATTTTAGGCCTATATACGCCACTCTTTAGGCTTGACAAAAGGCCTAAAAAGGAGTATAATAATATGTAAGTTTTAAAAATCCAAAAGCGTGATTAGGGGGTCTTTTTATTACCTTGGTTTGTATCTGACACCCTATTTGCAAGTCGCGAAAGCATATGTCATCCCTCCTATCATATGCTCCTAGCACCAAGCAAAGGTTTAGAGGCGTTTGTCTCTAGCTTTTCACTTGCAAGTAGGGTATTAGGTAGAAACGACGAATCCTTCTTTTTTAAGAAGGGTTTTTTATTTTATCTGTTTTTACTAACTACGAATTTTTACTAATATACCAATCCTAAATGCGAGCATTAGTATATTCGTAACTGATTAGTAGTTAGTAAAGTCAGGAAAGTTTAGTTTTAAGATTTTATAAAACGCTCAATTTCCAATTTAACCTTAGGAAAAATTTCTTCCTTAAGTTTTTTTAGTTCTTCCTCGGTAAAATTCTGCAGGACAAACGCATCTGTTGGTAAGTCTTCACGTGAGGCGCGGGTTTCCACGCCAATGCGGAGACGATTGAAATCTTGCGTGCCAAGTTCATTAATAATACTTTGCACACCGTTGTGTCCGGCGGAAGAAGAGTTTTTTGAAATTCTAATTTCTCCAAAAGGTAAATCTGTTTCGTCATGGACAACCAGCAAATCTTGACATAAGTCCATTTTGTAAAAATTACAAATTGTTTTTAAAGCCTGACCGCTGTCGTTCATAAAAGTTTGTGGTTTTAAAAAAATAACTTTGTCGCTGCCATTTTGCCAAGTCCACATTTCGGACTTAAACTCTTTACTGGGTTTGGCAGTCATAAAACCGTCGCCGTCGTTTAAAATAAAATCTAAAGCTAAAAATCCCGCGTTATGGCGGGTTTGTTTATATTTTTCTCCTGGGTTACCTAATCCGACTATTAATTTCATAAAGTGATTATAGCAGATATTTAAAAATCACAAAAAGTGCTATACTAAAGCCAAATTAACCTCTAGAAACAAAAAATATGGAAATTGACAATAATCCTGTGCCAGTAACAACTCCGCCAGTGCAGCCTTTGGCGTCTATGCTACCGTCTTCACAAATTCCACAAAAACCCAAAATGAAACGCTGGAAAAAAGTGCTTTTGTGGTTTTTCGGCATTCTGATATTTTTGGCGCTTGCTGTTTATAGCTTGCCCTGGATTTTGACTCTAATTTTTCCGGGCGACGCAAAACTGCTCGATGATTCACAAGTTCGTTTGCAAAAAATTTCCGTGCCAGACAGTGAAAATGGATTTTTTGATCTTTTTAAAATTTCTAACTGCACTTCAAATGATCTTACCGACTGTAATTCTCTAATTGCTCTCCCCGATGGCTTTGATGATTTGGCCTATACAAATTATATTAAGCCAGTTGTATGGGATCAAAAGTTGGTTGACGAAGCTTTAGAAAAAAATCAGCAGACGTTATTATTAGTTGATCAGGCGGCAAGTAAGCAATATCTTCAAATCCCGGATTACGCTGATCCTACTAACCTACATATTTCCTACAAGCTTTACCCGCTAAATGCTTGGCGCACCGCAGCGCGGTTGCAAGCAATTAAGTCCCTGTCTTTGTCATACCAAGGTAAACCGGACGAAGCCTTACAGGAAGCTGTAAAATTAAATAAATTGGGTCATAATATGCTAGCAGGCAATAATAATTTAATTGGTAGTTTAGTTGGAATTGCAATAAGAAGGCTGGGTTCTGAAACAATTTTACAAATTTTACCTTATGGTAGCTCCAGTAAAGAAACCCTGGTTCAAGTGAATAGTGTCCTTGGTAATTCCAGTAATAACTTGGAAGGGTATAAGAACATGTTGCGATTTGAATACACACACATTTCCAATTCTCTTGATGAAACTTTTAGTCTTCCCAGAGAAGAAAACTTAAAACAAAGCATTAACCCCGATGATCCTTCTCCCTCTTATAGTTATTTTATGAAATATGGTTATTATTATAAAAAAAATCAAACTAAAAATTTATACCTCAATTTACATAAACAGGAAGTTGAGGCTATCGGAGTAAGATGCGAGTTGAAAGATTTAGATGAACAGTTGGAATTATTTCAGCATAATATAGTAAGTTGGAAACTGCCATTTACTGAAAATGCAGTGGGTAAAATAATTTTTAGTGTAACTGGTCTTCCACTCGGAGCTGCCATAACTAAAGGATGTGAGGCGGATTTGCTTTCTAATATTGTCCAGATACAGTTTGCTATTAAGCAGTATCAAATGGACAATGGTTCTTTGCCCACGAGTCTGGATGCATTAGTGCCAAATTATTTAGAAAGTGTGTCGCAGGATCCGTTTGACCACCAGCCTATTCGCTACAATGCTGAAAAGAAAATTTTGTATTCTGTGGGTTTAAATAAAAAAGACCTTGGTGGTAGCACGGGAGATGACTGGGCGAAAATGGAAAACCCGACTTTCAAAATTGGTTTTTGATCAGCCGTCTAAAAAAAGACTCCCAAGTGGGAGTCTTTTTTGTTTAGCTTTTATCTTTTCCTTTCAATCTTACTACAATTGGAGTTCCATAGTAGTCTAATTCGCGGATAATTGAGTTTTCCAGGAATTTGCGGAATTGCATGGAGATGGCTGCGGGGTAGTTTACGTAGAGCTGGAAGGCTGGAGGATTAACGTCTACTTGGGTGAGGCCTAAGACTTTTGGTTTTCTTTGGTCGCGGAGAAGTTTCGGTTCGTTTTTCTTTAAGGCCTTGGTTAGGAATTCTTGGAGTGTTTCTTTGGTCAGGGATTTATGGCGGCGGTCATAAATTGGTTTTATGGCGTCCAAGGCTTCCTTAAGTCCTTTACCGGTTTTGCCGGAAACAAAGAATACAGGGCACATCCATAAAAACGGGAAGTGCATGGAAACGTAGTCTTTAAGTTTTTCTGTGTCGCCCTTAAATAAATCTATTTTATTACAAACTACAATGCAGCCTTTTTCCATGGCAAAAATTTCTTGGGCCACGCGTTGGTCCTGCTTGGTTAGTTCTTCCACGGAATCAATCACAAACAAACACACATCACTCCTGCGAATGGCTTTAAAAGTCTGGAAGCCGCCAAACACGTCCGGCTGTTCTTGCCTGTAGGTTTTTTTCTTTAGCCCCGCGGTGTCTATAAAGGTATATTTTTGTCCCTCTATGGTAATGTCGCTGTCTATGGCTGTTCTGGTGGTGCCGGGTACAGAGGACACGACCACGCGTTCTTCGTCCAGAATTTTGTTAAATATAGAGGACTTGCCCACATTGGGTTTTCCAACAATGGAAATGGCAATGGCTGTTTCGTCTGTTGCTTCTTCAGCGGGAGTATTTTTAACCACCTCGGCAATATAGTCCAGCATGTCGCCGGTGCCGGCTCCTGAAATGGCGGAAACGCCAAAAAGTTTTTTTATGCCAAAAGATTTAAATTCTTCAAGCTTGGCTTCCCGCTGTCTGGGGGAGTCTAATTTATTTACGCAGAGAATAAGAGGTTTTTTTATGCGCCTAAAACTTTTTAATACAGACTCATCCATTACGTTACGGTTTTGTTTTCCGTCCATGACTAAAATAATAACGTCCGCTTCTTCCATGGCCACTTCTATTTGCTTGCGGACATTCAGTTCCAGTTCGTTTTTTGGGCCGTTAGAAAGTCCTGCTGTGTCCACCAAAGTAAAGTTTTTGCCGTTCCAAGCAGTGTCTTGGTATTGCCTGTCGCGCGTGGTCCCCGCCACGTCCGAAGTAACTGCCGGCATGTGGCCTACAATTTTGTTAAACAAAGTAGATTTGCCCACATTGGGCAGCCCTACTAAAGCGACAATAGGAAAAGATTTGTTCATAAATTTATGGTTGTTCTTTTATGGCCGCGGAGTTGCCGCCTAAAATTATTACAATATCAAGTTTCTCCGGGTCAAGTTTTAAATTCGGGGGAGGCAGCGTGGCTTCGGTGGCGTTTAAGGTATTTTTTAAAAATTCCGCGGTAGAAGGTTTAGCGTTAACTTCGTAAAATAAATTTTGCGGTAATTCTTTTCCCGCGTAGCTGAATTCCCATACAGTCAGCCCGGCTTGAGTAAGAAGGCGGCTGGCTCTGTCGTAGGCCGCGGTGTTGTGGTTGCTGGAAGCCATCCAGACAATGGCTTTTTCCTTACTGAGTTTTCCTATGGAAAAAGCGTTTTTAAAGAATGCTTGAATGTCCGCGTCTGTCTTACCTTCGCAGGGAGTTAAAACATAAGCCCCTGTGTCTTCCAGAATTTTTGAGCAAATTAAACTGGTTTCCGGATCTAAGCTTAAAGACAAAATGTTGCTTATATTGTTTTGTTTGACTAAAGAATAAGTGCGGAATATTTCACCCGGGGAAATGTTGGTGTGGAAATGGTCGGCAAAAGTTCCGAGCAGGTTGTTAATTTTTCCGGAGTCGCTAATTAAGTTTAGATTTAAAACCTTGTCTTTAAAAGCCGAAATAACTTTTTGCTGCCTCAGGCTTCTGGCGAAATCACTGCCTTCCGGGCCCGCGGCATGGCGGCTTCTAGCAAAAATTAAGGATTTAGTACCGTCCATGTGCTGCCATCCTTCGGTAAAAGTTTGCGGTTCCAGGTAACCCAGCGTGGCGTCGTTGGGGAAAGTATAGTCCGTAAATGTCCGCTCAACTTTTACATCTATGCCACCAATTTGGTTAATGGCTTTTTCAAAACCGGAGAAATCTATTACCGCAAAGTAGGGAATTTTTAGTCCCGTAAGTTTTTCTACGGTTTTGACTGAGGTTTCTCCGCCTTCAGCCCAATCGTGATGTTTTACGTAACCGTCGGAAAAGGCGGAATTAATTTTGCCCTGTCCAAATCCTCCCGGTATGGTTACCCAATAGTCGCGGGGGATGGAGGTTAGCACCACTTCTCCGTCGGACGGCCTTATTTGCGCGACTATCATTGTATCGGTCAAATATGGGCCGTCATGTCCTTCTCCTCCAATGCCTAAGAGTAGCACATTAATCTGTCCTTCGTCTTCACCACTAAGGCGTATTTGCCCGGTGGAACCGGCAAAGACTTCTTTGATTTTTTGGAAAAAGGAAATTTTGCGACCAACGAAAATTTTGTCCGACAAATTTACGGCGCGCAGAACCAAAGTTCCGCCTAGTACAACTATGGCCAACAAAAGCACAAAAAAAATCCTCCGCAAAATTCGGCTTTTGCCTTTAGGCGGTTTATTTGTGGAAAGTAGGTTAACTTTGGCGGAATTCGTTACAATTGGGCCTTTAGTTGGGCTAGGTCCCTGGGCTGAATCTATGTTTGGCATAAGAAAAGTTTGAAGTAACTCTTACTATTATATCTGAAAGTCAGGTTTAGGTTAAGGGCGCTTGCATTGGAGCTTATGGAATGTTATATTTTACGAAGTAAAGGGAGATTTTGTTGCTTTTAAGGTTTTTTACCGTTAGACTTTAGGACGATTAGCTCAGTTGGTTAGAGCGTTGCATTCACATTGCAAAGGCCACTGGTTCGAGTCCAGTATCGTCCACCACTCGACTCGCTTTGGCTGACGCCAAAGCTCGCTCGTGGCTTCGGCCTTGGGGAGGCCTCAAACCACCACGATTTTTACAGCGAGTCGAGTGTCCCGAGCGAAGCCTTTAGGCGAAGTCGAGGGGCTTTTTATGAACTTCTTGCCCCCATACTTGCATTATTCCCGGCGATAAGTAGAATTATATTACCTTCTTTAATTTTTTTAAGTTTATGGAAACTGTAGAAAACCAAAATCAAAATCCTCAAAACCAACCAAGTACAGCTAAAGCCGCCGGATTATTTGTTTTAGACCTTGTAAAAATTTTGGCCATTGCCATAATAATTATTTGGCCGTTCCGGACTTTTGTGGCGGAGCCGTTCGTGGTTTCCGGCTCTTCCATGCTGCCAAATTTCCATAACGGGGACTACTTAATAGTAGACCGCTTGTCCTACCATTTTTCCCCGCCCAAAAGGGGTGATGTTATTGTGCTAAGGAACCCTAAGAATACCTCGGAATTTTTTATTAAGAGGGTAATTGGTTTGCCCGGCGACCGTGTGGCCTTTGACGACCAGGGCAGCGTTTATATTTACGACAAACAGGACCCACAGGGTTTAAAATTAAAAGAAACTTACTTACCCGAACACACCGAAACTTTGGGAAAATCCATGCCGCAAGACAAGGTCTTGGGCAGTGAGGAGTTCTATGTGCTGGGGGACAACCGGACCGGCAGCTCAGATAGCCGGGTCTGGGGTATTTTACCGCAAAACGACATTGTAGGAAGAGTCTGGGTCCGCGTGTTCCCAATAAGCGCGGCCAAAGCATTTCATACACCAAGCTATCAGTAAAAAGCGGCTGCATCGGCCGTCCCGAGCTTGTCGAGGGATCCCTCGGATGCACTCGGGACGACGCCTAAAGGCGTCGCTTTAAACTTTCAACTAATCTATGGGTAGACACAAAAAAACTCCATCCGGCTCGGCTTACGTGCCAAAAAAAATCCAAAGCCTGGAAGGCATGGCTGATATTATTTCAGAGACCGATATTTTTTGGGAAGCTGTGCTTAAACGCCTTAACAGAATAAGCAGGACTTACGGCTTTAGCCGCATTGAAACGCCGCTGTTGGAAGATAATTATCTTTACGACAGTTTTTTCCAAAATCACGCGCCTGAGGAAGGGACACTGCTGCACGTAGATGGAGGCGACAAACCGGCCGTGCTTCGCCCTAGTCTCCTGCCTTCGGTGCTGCGCAGTTACTACCAGCATAAAATTTTTGACAAATTGCCAGTGTGTAAGTGGTATTATTCGGGCTGGACCAGCCGGCTGGATCAAAAAAAGAAACTTTCCAGCAATTATGAATTTGGTTTTGAAGTTTTGGGTAGCTTTAGCCATTTGGCCGAAGCCCAGCTTATTGGCGGGATTTGGGAACTGCTTAACTCTTTGGGGATGAACAAAGTTGTTTTGGAAATTAACAACATTGGCCAGGAAGCCTGCCAAACCGCTTACCAGGGAACCTTAAAAGATTTTTTGTCCGGCAAAAAATACCAACTTTGTGATAATTGTAATGAAGCCCTGTCCCAGCGGCCGCTTAATGTTCTTCGCTGCGACAATTTAGACTGCCAGGCCCTGCTCTCTGAAGCACCTACAGTTTTAGATTTTCTAGACCCGGATTCCCATAAACATTTTACAAATATTTTGGAAGCCTTAGACGAGCTGGGCGTGCCTTACCAGCTAAATCCGCTTTACGCGGGGAGCAACGGCCATAGCCAGACAAATTTTGTCATTAAGTACAAAGACAAAGACGAATCTTTTATTATTGGGGAAGGTGGTAGTCACGAAGGTTATATGCAGCAGCTGTGCGGGAAAAGTTATTGCAGTTTTGGTTTTACCGGTAGCGCCAGTTTGCTTAGGTTTTTGCTTGAACGCAGCAAAGTTTTGGTTAACAAGGAGCAAAGGAATGACGTGTTTTTAGTGCCGCTTGGTGAACTTGCCGCCAAAAAAAGTTTACGTTTGTTCCGTGACTTAACTTCCCACCAAGTTTCGGTTTACGACCATTTTGGCGAAGGCGGGGTTAAAAACCAGTTGAAGCAAGCCATGACTTTTCAGGCGCCCATTGCCTTAATAATGGGCCAGAAGGAAGCTATGGACGAACTGGTTATTTTGCGCGACGTAAAAAGCGGGATGCAAGAAGTCATATCTTATGATAAAATAGTGGAAGAAGTAAAAAAGCGGCTCGGCCGTTAGGCCGAGCGAGTTGAAAGTTATAAAGTTCATAAAGTTTGTAAAGTCGGGAACTTACTTTATAACTTTAAAAACTTTAAAACTTTATAAACTATACTCTATGCAAGACTGCGTATTCTGCAACATCATAAATCACACTATTGAATCCGAGTTTCTTTTGGAAACAGAAGACTTAATAGTGATTAAAGACGTTTTACCCAAAGCGCCGGTGCATTTGTTAGTTATTCCAAAAAAACATATTGTTTCCATTTACCATTTAACCGCGGAAGACGAACCCATTGTCGGGAAAATGATTTTTGCGGCTAAGCAAATGACAGAAAAACTGGGAGTGGGCGAGAGCGGTTATAAACTGGTGTTTAACGTTGGTCGAGACGGCGGTATGGTTGTACCGCATTTGCATTTGCATGTAATGGGTGGGAAAAAACTTGCCGAATAAATTCGGCTCCTACTAAATACTAAAATAGACTAAAAGTACTAAAACCCTTTTTTAGGGTTTTTATTTTAGTATTTTTAGTTAATTTCGTATTTAGTAGGGCTGGTTTGACCAAAATGGCAATTACTGTTATAGTAAAAGCACTATTTTTGCCCTGTAATAAGACATTTTACTAATTTTTAAAAATGTTTATGTATTGGGTTTAAGAAAGAGGTGATTTAATTGGTAGAAGTTAAGAAAAAAGATAACGAATCTTTTGACAGTCTATTGCGCCGTTTTAACCGCAAAATCCAGCAAAGCGGCGTTCTTATTCGTGCCCGCAAGACCCGTTTTTTTGAGCCCCCGAAGTCCCGCAACCTGCAAAAAGTCGCGGCCCGAAGGCGCACTCAAATAAAAGCTCAAAAAGAAGAGCTTAAAAAACTTGGCAAGCCGGTTCCCGTCAAGCGTTACGGACGCCGTTAAATACCATTGAAAAGTTATAAAGTATAAAGTTTGTAAGGTAGCTGAGAAATCAGTTTACTTTATAACTTTTAACTTCATACGCTTTAAAGCTACTTTATGATTTCACTTTCCCAAATTGAAACAGATTTAAAATCAGCAATGAAAGCTAAAGACCAAGTCGCGGTAGATACTTTGCGTGGGCTAAAAACCCGCGTGCAGAACGAGCAAATTGCCAAAACGCGCGAATTAGAAGAAGCGGAAATTATTAGTTTAATCCGCAGCGAAGTTAAAAGGCGAAAAGAGGCAGCCGAAGCTTTTCAAAAGGGTGAGCGGGTTGAACTTGCCCAAAAAGAAACTCAGGAAGCGGAAATTTTGCAAAAATATTTGCCTGCGCAAATGTCCGAAGAACAGCTCACCGGTATTATTGAAAAAACAATTACTGAAATGTCAGCCACTTCCGCCGATTTTGGAAAAGTTATGGGTAAGTTAAAAGCAGAAGTGGGCGACAAAGCCGACGGCGCAATGCTGGCCAAGATTTTGAAAGAAAAACTAAAATAGCTTGTAGCTTGTAGAGAGTAGCTTGTAGGAAACTGCATGGCTACCAGCTACTTGCTACCCGCTACAGACTACGGATGTCTAAAGAACAATACATTGTCGGTTTGGATATCGGTACTGCCAATATTCGGGCGGTGCAGGCCAAGTTTGACCCTGAAAAACAGGAGTTTAGTGTTATTGGCGCCAGTGAGGTGCCGGCCGCGGGAATTCGCCGCGGTGTTTTGGTAGACATTGAAGAAGCGGTGTCCAGTATTTCCGTGGCCTTAGAAAAAGTGGAACGCATGACCGGCGTGCCTGTTGAGTCGGCCAATGTAAGCATTGGCGGCAGTCATATCTCATCACTCGCTTCACACGGTGTAATAGCGGTGTCCCGCGCGGACGGCGAAATTATGGAGAACGACATTGTGCGCGCCGTAGACGCCTCGCAGGTTATTTCCATCCCCCAAAACAAAGAAGTCCTTCATGTCTTCCCAAAAACTTTTACGTTAGACGGCCAAACCGGAATTAAAGACCCGCTTGGTATGAGTGGCATCCGTTTGGAGGTAGACACTTTAATTGTTCAGGCAGGATTGCCTTTTGTAAAAAATTTAACCAAAGCCGTAATGCAAGCGGGTTTGGAAATTGAAGATTTAGTTTTAGCGCCCTGTGCCGCGGCCGAAGCCGTTCTTGGCAAGCGCCAGAGGGATTTGGGAGTAGCCGTTGTGGATTTAGGGGCTGGTACCACTAGCCTTGCGGTTTATGAAGAAGGAGATTTGCTGCACACTGCTGTTATTCCCATTGGTCAAATGCACGTGACTAACGACATTGCCATTGGGCTCCGCTGCAGCATAGACACGGCGGAAAAAGTTAAATTGGCTTTTGGACACTGTGACGAAAAAGCTGTTCCTAAAGACGAAGAAATAGATTTATCTAAAATAGACAGCGCGGAAGAACAGGTTACCTTAAGGACTTACGTGGTGGAAATTATAGAGGCGCGCCAGGAAGAAATTTTTGAGCATATTAACAAAGAGCTGAAAAAAATAAATCGCGACGGTAAATTGCCTTCTGGTATTGTGTTGACCGGCGGCGGAAGTAAACTAGAAGGCATAGTTGAATTTGCAAAAAAACATTTGCGCCTGCCCGCGGCTTTGGGAAAACCCCAAAACGTTAACACTATTATAGACCGAGTGGATGACTCCGCTTTTGCCGTAGCCGTAGGGTTGGTTTTATGGGGCGGTAAATTTTCTGGCGGTGCTTCCAAAAACCACTTGGGCGGTATGATGAAAAACGTACTAAGTAACCCAAACGTTGCCAAAGCCAAGAAGTGGCTTAAATCATTCTTGCCTTAAAGGCCACAATTTAGGCTTTAATAATGAGTGAAAACCGCATTGTCTATTGACAAAAAGCGGTTTTTTTGTTATAGTCAAGAGTTCTAGTATCTGCCGGCGCGTTATGAGCGTTATGAATTACATAGCACTTATAATGTGCTCGCAGACCGCTGGCACAGCAGTACAGCGGTCCAAGCGGGCCGTAAATTTGGACTTCAGAAAATTTCAAGGAGATCAGCATGAAGAAAGTAAGTACTACCGTTCTTACGGTAGTTTTCGCGTTGTTTTTTCTGGCGTCGGTTTCGGCCTTCGCCCAGACGACATCCATTGAGTCCGACGACCGTTACTCCGCTTGGGAGAAGGCCTCGCGTGTAAAGGTCGTGTGGCCAACCGAGCTTCCGGACCTCACCAAGTGCGCAGCGCAGGAACCGTACGAACCGCACTTCGTGAATTTGTTTCGGTTCGTACCGGCGGGCATTAAGTTCCGGGTTCAGCCAACCAATGAGTGCACTTGGACCTTGGCGGGGAAACAGTGGTTGTGGAAAATCCGCCCGAAAGGAACAAAAGTGGCCGTTGATAGTCAAGGCCGCGACATGTTCGACCTTGGGCCCGAGGACGGGAATGGGAAGGTTTGCGGAAATCCGCGAGTCGTTAGTATTCCCATCATTCCGCCGCCGCCGGCTGCTCCGGCCCCTCCACCCCGCGTAGAGCCGCCTCCACCACCCGTGGAAGTACCGGCCCCTCCGCCCGCAGAAGTTGTTTCCATTCCGCCTCAAACGGAATGTGAAATCCGGCCTTCGGCTGCTACGGCCAAGTTCGGCGACAGTGTCACGTTTGAAGGTTACATTCGTGGCGATGCCGACGGCGCGGCGGGTAAGTGGTCGAGGGACGACTGGGAAGAAATCGGCCAAGGCGGTTCTATAACCGTTAAAGCCGAAAAGAACACCAGTATTGCGTTCCGGGTTACGGACTCCATGGGCAGGCGTACTGTCTGTCGGGGCTCACTTACCGTTGTTCAGTCTCCACCCCCCGAAGAGGAAATTGTGATCACTAAGAAGCGACACAAAGTTCCCATCCCATGCTTCCCGCGGGAGAAATCCCTCTACGGAATTGGTCTGCCCATTCTTGAGTGCGCGGCTATTGTCGGGGGCGCATGGTGGCTCTGGCCTAGTGCTCCGGCACTGTTTAAGACAGCCGCCTGCGTTGCCTTCACTGGGGCTAACGGCGTACCCGTACCCTGCCCCTAAACACGCGAAACCTTCCCGTTAGGCCTAAACGGGCGCCTTAGTTCAGAAAGGCGACAACCTCTAAGTAACAACTTATCTGGACGACTGCGGCCTGCCTACCAGCAAGCCGCAGTTTTTCTTTTGGTGGGTAAAGTGAAAAAATGGTTTAAATCGTTTTACTCTAATTTTTTTAAATATAAAATTTTTAAACTTCCGGCTCTTGCAATTTTGGAGGTTTTTTGATATAGTAAGGAGTCCCATTAGGGCTTATTGTTTGGTTTTTGTTTGTTGTTTACGAACACAAGCGAGACGATTAGTCGGGAAGTTTTGAGTCCCATAAAGAGGAACAATATGACGATGCGTATAGCTTTGTTGTTTTTCCTTGCGCTTTTGGCGGCTCCGGCCGCTACGGCACAAGAATGTTCGTCGCCCGTGGACGGACGCTATCGACTCTCGGTTGATGTGAGCAAGGGCGAAGGCGCCCTGGATGGACTTCGGTGGTTGCAGCACAACTGCGGCCAGTTGTTCCCGCAGGTTCGCAACTTCGCGAACCTTATCCCCGCCGTGCAAAAGCCGGCAAAGGGTGAGTTCATTAATCCCGAAGACGCCCATCTCCAGCCGGAGTTTTGGCTGGCGGTAGACGCTAAGGCAGACCCGAAACTGGCGAACCTGTTTTTTAAGGAAGCGAATGTGTTTTTTGCTTCCCGAATTTCAACCTCCTCCCAAGCCGTGGTAGCGAAAACATCTTCCCCGGCTCCTCAGTCTGCTTCTCCCGCGGCCCCGAAAACTTCGGCGTCCGCCACTCCTGCCACCATCCCAGCACCGAGCGACACTTTCGTTATTTCCCAGCCTAAGACTTTGGCGGCCCCACCGGCCGCTTCCGACACCGTGGTGTCCAGGCAAGATAATTCGAAAGAGATGATTATTACGATTGACCCTAAAACCGTAGAGCCGGTAGAAGTTGGGCTTCCGTCCCATCATATGATTGTTCAACATATGAGTCTGAAAGTGGGGGATACTTTTACCGTGGAGTTGGGGAAGTTAGACCAACAGACGGGGTTTGATGTGGTAAAAGTTCGCCAGGAAAACGGGCAGATGCTTGTTCAAATTCTGGGCGAAGGATTTGCGGGTTTCCAGATCGAGCATACTGGATACACTGTGGTTTACGACCTGGTGGTTACCAGGGCGCCGATCCCGCCTTTGTGGATTGGAGTTGCTGTCGCAGTTTTCACTGTACTAGCTTCAGGGTTAGTAATCGTGTCAATTGTTTTTTACTTTAAGCTGTCCGAAGTCCGGGCGGCGGGTAGACATGAGAATGACAAACTGACAACGCAAATCAATGCGTTGAAACAGGAGCAGGATCGCTCTCGCGATCCCGTACCCCGTAGGCCTCCCGTCGCAAGCGGCGGTCGAGGCGGGCCAATAATTCCAATTAAATAGCGCTATACTTTTTAGTTACGCGTTAAGCATCGTCAAACCTTCCAACGCCGAGTGCGCGCGGATCCCATTCCTAAGATGGTTGATCCCGCACTCGGCCTTTTTTATTAGCGACGTAGGTGTGTCTATTCCAACGGAAATCTGGATAAGCGAGCCGAGGAGCTAACACAGGTTCCGCATTCATAACTCTGCTGCGAGGAATCTTTATTTTTATAAAGAGGGTTAAAAAATTTTATCTTATATTTAAGCGCAATTTGCCAATAATATACCTTGAAATAATACCTGCTTCTGTTTATAATATCTCTCTGGAACTTTGACAAATTGGTGGAGGAAACCAATGAATATGATGTCTGGTTTTTCCCGGAATGGCCGGGAGCTGGAGCAGGCTTTGAGGGAGTTCCTCGAATTTTTGCTTCGGTTCCTTCGCGACCATAACCGGAACACGGATTACGAACAGAATTTTGTGGTTCGGGATGGAGTAATCCGTTTCGACCACGCAGTTCTTAACGGTCCCGAACGCGATAGTTTTATACGTTCCTTGCTTTTAGCAAATCAGGCATTTGCG
The DNA here is from genome assembly GCA_964474825.1 of uncultured Candidatus Saccharibacteria bacterium. Taxonomy (GTDB): domain Bacteria; phylum Patescibacteriota; class Doudnabacteria; order UBA920; family UBA920; genus CAYYWQ01. The sequence goes on along the minus strand of CAYYWQ010000001.1, from coordinate 880,876 downwards.
GAAGCAAGTCTGCGGTTCTTTCCGGTCGATTTTGCTCAGCCCTGTTTTACAAAGGGTTTGAGTTTTGACTTGCAGGCGCAAAATATATACAATTGGCGGCCACCACCTGCTCACACGTATCTTCGAGAGGTGTTGGTCAAACACGGCGAGCTTATTGGCGAGCAATTTTTTGTTCGCCGGTCGAGTCCCGCACACCGGGACCCTTTAAGCTATAGCGTTCAGCCGTGGTTGGAATTGCCTGGTGTCTGGGTTGGCCTCAGACCGAACCCGTCCCGCACTTACCCAACTTTGGGCCATGGCTTTCAAGGCCACGCGCTCGAAGAGTTAAGGCTGATTGAAAAAGAATTTTCGGATCCACGTTTTCGCCTTGCGCGGGCCGTGGAGACAAACCAGGTTTGGTTACTTTTTGATTTTAGGGAGGGGAAAGATGTCCAATAGATTAACGGTCGGAGTCATTGGCTCCGGCTATGGCGGCAACCAAATGGCCAAACGCTTTGCTGCTTACGGAAGAAGCAGCGGATGGCCAGCCGAGCGGTATGCATCGCTCGACACAAATCACGCCACACTTGAAGCAGTGGAAGTGTTTTTTAAAGCCGGGGAATTCGGTTTGGAGTTCTCTTCCGTGCTGCTGGGAACAGGTGAAGACGGCACGGGCCGCGACGGCACAGGCTTTAACCCCGAGGTCGCGCGGGCAGCGTTTGAATTTCATCGCGACAAAGTTTCGGCGGCGCTTCAGCCGCTAGATATTGCCGTCAGTTTCTTTGCCCTGGGCAAGGGGACCGGAACGGGCACGCTTAAGCCTATGGTGGAGCTGCTGCTGCAGGAAGGGGTTGTCCCGATTGTTGTGGTCAGCGTCCCTTCCAGCGACAACCCTTCGGTTTCCCCCGGGGAACTTGAGGGCTACAAAAAGCAGCTCGCGGAAGTTGTTGGTCTCGGCGTGCGCATTATTGCCGTGGACACAACAGCCCTCGACACCGACAAGAACCTCGTGGATATGGAAGAAGACGAGGCGTTTTCCGAGCTTGACCGGCGCGTCCAGCAAATCTTGAGCCACTGCGTAGGACGCATTGTGCTCAACCCGGACCAGATTGACATTGTCGACTTGGTCCAGCGGTTTATTTACCAGGACGGCGGCGGCTACTTGTATCCTGTGTATGGTGAGCTGCCCGCAATCTCCGAAATTGGGGACGTGGAAAAAACCGTGGCCGAGGTTTGGGCGCGAGCAATCCCAAACTACTTTGAACGCGGCAAAATTCTCCAACGCGCCCTTGTTTACCGCACCGGCAAGTGGACGCCTCATATGATGAAGGTGCTCTATTCGCAAATCCGCAACTTCGGCGGCGATAATGTCGCTCCTGACTTCAAGATTGTAACCGGCAGGACGGAACCGGAGGCTAACCCTACGTTTGCCGTTTTGCTCGCGACATCCGACGTTGAAACCGTTTCGGTCGACCCGCCCCGCCTTTGGAAAAGGCGAGCGCACGTTCAGAGTATTGCTCCTTCCCCGGCTCCCGCAGAGGAGAAGATCCTCGTCGCAGTTGCGCAAGGCGTGCCGGCTCCCGAGGCTCCGCTTCAATACCGCGGTTTCTCGACCGGTCAGCTTACTTCCCTGAAGGAGCGGATTTTCAAAACCGACTCCGACCCCACGGCAGTAACTTTCAAAAAGTTTGTTGTCGCTGCGAGCAAGGACGACAATCTTACGGCAAAAACGCTTTTCGTCGGCGAGCCCGCCAAACTGATTGAGCTCGCCAACGCGGTTGTTGTCTCCATGGGCAGTGAGCCCAATTTCGCTATTACCTACTCAGACTTCCAGGAGAGCCTGGACGGTCTTGCTGTTCTTGTTAGGAAGCACCAACTGTCGGAAGGGTTCCGGCAATTGTACTTCCAACTTTGTCAGGGAGCACTCTGTAGTTTCCCGTCCAAGTTCGTGTTAGAACTTTCCGAAGGCGGCAAAACGACGGTAGACGTCGCGGCCGAGTCTTTGGACAACTTGATTCTTTACGAACGCAAGAACCCCACCAATCTCGACGATTTCCGCCGTGTGCGCTGGGCCCGAGCAGTCCTGGGCGACGAACAGTTTGCTCAGTTGGTTGTTCCATATGTGGAGCCCAGCGCCGTCAAGAAGTTTACCGACGGGGCCATTGCCACCGTCTCCGGCCTTGCCGCAAGATTCGTCGATCCCTAACCACTAATTTCCGGCGACACGCCGCCCCTCGGCGGCCGTGAACAGACCAGTACATCATTACCAAGAGAACCCCAAACTTTCTTTTCTTGCCTACGCGGCCGGAAGATAAGTTTGGGGTTCTTGTTTCAATTAAGAGGAATTTGTTAAACTTAAAGGAGTTTTTGGTTTAGACCTTGACAAAAAGCCTAAAAAGGTGTATAATACTAGGTCAAAGTTGAATAGTTAATTGTGGGCTTGTGGGTGGCTTTTTTAGGGAAGCCAGCCGTGAGCCCGTAGTTTTTGGCTCCAAAGTTCTTTAAAAATTTTGTAAGGGGGATATAAACGTTACTTTTTGTTTTTTTGTGAGCTGTCCTTTGCGGCTGTTTACTCATTTTGTTATGGGTAGGTTACCGCAAAGGGCACTCACTTTACCCATTGCTGTGCTAGGCCGTGAGTGCCTTAGCGAGATATTTTGGGTCCTAGATGTCATAGGGTCCGTGGAGAGTTCGCAACCTTTTTAGGAGATAACTCGATGAAGCGCATTACCCTTATCAGTATCTGGACCCGGCTCCTCGCCGGCATCCTCATGGCTTTTGTGTCTTTGATGGCCCAGGTTTACGACCCCGTGCCGACCGCCATTGCTCCCGAGTCCGGGACTGGCGGCGGGTGGGAAATTCCCTGGGACGGGCTACTATTGCTCGCGGCGATTTTGTTTGCGGTGTGGCTGATTTACAAACTGATTACCCGCAAACCGTCTGCCCCGCCCGTGCCGCCTGTTCGTCCTACTCCTCCGCCCCCACCTCCTGTTGCTCCCCCGGTCCGTCCCACTCCGCCTCCGGTCGTTCCGCCTGCGGCTCCTGCAGTTCGCGGAGTTCGCATCAAGGCTTCGCCTATGCGCGGGATTACCGCGGGCGCGACCTGGAATTTTCAGGCAGAGGTTGACGCTGTTGGCGGGGCTTCCACGGATGTTAAGTGGACCGCCGCTCACGGAACCATCTCACCCCTGACCGGTCGCTACACGACTCCGGACGTGAAGGCCGAGACCGAAGAAACCATCACGGTGGCTTCGGTGTTCGATCCGACCAAAACGGCGACCGTGAAGTTCATGGTTCGTCCGGCTACCACCACTGCGCCTCCACCTCCGCCTCCTGCTACCCTTCTGATTTCGCCCCAGACGATCACGTTGAAGGCCGGCGAAAAGCAGAAGTTCACCGTGACTGGCGCGACCGAACCGCTTTTCTGGTGGCTGCGTCCCGCAGGGGACGATGCCGGGAAGATTTCCGACGACGGTGAATACACCGCGCCGGATAAGCTGGAGGAAGAGCGGTTCGTGACCGTCACGGCCGCCCTCAAGTCGGATTCTACAAAATTCGTCAAGGCTAAAGTGACCTTGGCGACTCCGAACACTCCTCCTCCACCGCCCCCGCCTCCGACCGACCCGCCCAAGGCAGACGACTCCAACAAGCCGCCACTCGCTGGCGGTGGAAATGGCGGTAATGGCGGCGCGAAGGTCGCAATGATCGCAGTGTTAACGCTGGTTGGGGCGACCCGCCTCTTCTCAGCCGAGTGCGGCGATTTCCAGACCGGTATGCCTTACCTGGCAACCGGTTACACCCGCCACTTTGTTTGTGACGGTATGCCGACCAGCGCTTCGTCTGTGTCGTTTACCGATGTACAGACGGGGCGCGCTGTTCCCGGCGTTCGCGTTGCCAACATCCGTTCGTCCGGCAGCCGGACCGAGTTTAACCTGACTGTTGACCGCAATGTTCCGGCCTCCCGGCCGAACATGGTGGTGAACGGGCAGAATCTTGGTCGGCTCCTCCGCTTCTATCCGCCTGACCAGGCGGGAGTTGTGGATGGAGCGACGGAAATGATGCGGAGCTATGTGGCCAAGCAGCTTGCTGCAAGGCCGCCAGTTTCCGTTTCTGCTCCGGTGCCGACCAAGACTACCACCCTCACCAAGGTGGTGGTTGATGTGAAAACCCGCTCGCAGGTTGCGGACTTGGAGGGCCGGATGAAGGCCCTTCAGTCCCTTCAGTCTAAGATCAAGGAGGCGATTGATGCAGGGGGAGACGAGGTTACACTCGCTGACCTGCAAAAGGTCGCTGCGGCTGACCCGGCGGGTTTCAGGGCTTTAATTGCCCAGTATGCGCCCGTGGTCGGAACCGCTACCGGATCGCTCAGCAATACCGAGCGGTCGCTCATTTTGTACGACGCAAGGAAGTACACGAATGAGCAAATCGAGGCGGAGTTGAAGCCGGTGGCGGCCAAAGTCGCCAAGATCGAAACTGACCTGTCGCCGACCGGCGACACGGGAAAGAAGATTGCCCGGACCGACACAGCCGCTAAGGCCTTGCTTCAGGATAAGCTCAAGCCGAAAGGCACGAGCAGGTCTTCTCGGAAGGAAGCGCTGCGGGCTGCTGCGCGGCTTTACCCGGAACTGTATGTTCCGGCGCCAAAGGAAAAACCGGCCAAGAAGCCGGATTCCAAGGACAAGAAGTAACGTTGTTAAAGATTGAATCGGACAGGTCACTGCCAACAAACCTACCGATCTAATAGAAAAACTGGAAGGGGAGATCGCCTGCGCTTTGCGCACGTGCCTCCCTTTTCTTTTTGCCCAAAATATGCTATAGTTGCGTTATATAAAAAGAAAATTGCCATTAATACATTTTTTATGGCCGAAAATAAAACAAAAGTGTCTGTTGATCCCGCCTTGGAAGCGTTTTTAGATTCCTGCTTGTGGGAAAAAGGAATTCGTGAAGTGCCAAAAGAGCTGCATGTGCAAATGACGCAAGATTTAGCAGTGCGTTTAGAAACTTGGCTGCTCCAGGCTATGTTTAAGAAACTGGAAGAAAAAGATGTCCAGCCGCTGGAAGTTTTGGTAGACAAAGGCGCGACTCAGACGGAAATTATGGAATTTTTGCGCGCCAGGGTGCCGGATTTTCAGGCAGTCGTTGCGGAAGAAATGGAAAAATTTAAAAAAGTTTACGTAGGCGCCTAAAGTTTTTGGGCGTTTTTTTATTAGCGAGGAATTTTTATTATTTAAAATTTTATGTCCAAAGAAAACTCTGGGCCGCATCACGAAGAAAAAAAAGTTATTTTAAACTCGGACCGTGAACACAGGCCCAGCCGGGAGCAGCGTGCCGCCGAAGAAAAACGCCAAACTCAAAAAGACAAAGCTCGGGAAGCCAAGGAGAAAAAAGAAAACGAAAAACGCAGGGAAAAACTGGCCCGCACTGTAAGCGAACTGGAAAAATTGCGCCAGGTTTTTCCGGACGGCAGCAGGGACAGAAAGCGCCTGGAGCATACCATAGATTCCATAAACGGGGGACTTAAACTAGCGGGTAAAGACGGAAAAATAAATGTGGCTGTTGAAGGTTTTGGAGGCCAGCCGGGGTATAACCAAAAAGAAGGCATTCCGGTAGACGAAGCCATTGGTATTTTGCGAAAGCGTGGGCAAGAAGTCAGGAATGAAGTTAAGCAAAATTTAGCTGATCTGAAACAAAAGCGCGATAAATTATGGGAAAAATATCAAGGAACTTTTGAAGTTATAGAAAAAGCCAATTGGGGAAGCCAGTACGATGTTGCGGACCAGGCTTGGAAAAAGGCAGAGGAGGAGGCTGAAGAAGGCATGCTGCAGGGAAGCGCTTTGGAAGACCTGGCAAAAGATTTAGAAAAAAACAGTAAAACATATTGGGAAGAGCACTATACCAAACAACATGGAGAAGACCCAAATGTTTGGGAAGATCCACAGCGTGAGCGGCAAAATTTGCGCACGCGCCACGAAGCCAAATTGGTTTCGTTAGATTATCGCGACACAGGCAGTGAGCATGGCAATTACGAAGCCGGTATGGAAATTTTAAAACACCGCCGTGAAATGGATTTAGAGGCGGAGGAAGAAGAAAAAACGGGAGATCCCAAAAAGGTGGAGGATCCTAAAAAAATTGAGGACCCTAAAAAGGTAGAAGATCCAAAGAAGATCGAAGACCCCAAAAAAATTGAAGATCCTAAGAAGATAGAGGATCCCAAAAAGGTGGAGGATCCTAAAAAAATTGAGGACCCTAAGAAAATAGAAAAAGCCAAGACCGCTTTTATTATAGACATCTCCGAAGTTGCCAAACGCATGGCCTGGACTAAGGCTGAGGAACAGTTGACTAATCATTTCGAAAAGTCTAACTGGTTTATGCGCAAGGCGCGCAGTTTAACCGAGAATTATTACCGCTTAAAGTTTTACAACGAAGCTTTAAAGGAAATTCAGACAGACAACAACCTGCTCAAAGCCATTGAGGGCCGTTTAGTTGGCGCTGAAAATAAATATGCGCACGGTTCTTTGGGTTTAAATGGCCCTCATGCTGACAAAAAAGATTATTTTGAAATTTTAGACAAAGTTGTGGTGCAGTATGAGCAGGAGCTTTACGGCGCCCAGCAGGAGCTTGGTGAAAAAATTTCCAATGACCCAAATTTAGCCGCGGCCGCGGGCGAATTGTTTTATAGGCACCAGCAAGGCAAGTGGGACGATTTAGGCGATAAGTTTACAGGGCAAACCGGACGCGACGCAGTTGAGTTGTATGTTAAGGAAAAAATTGCCCCGCTGCTACAAGACAAAAAATGGGCGGTTGATGAAAAAGGCAATAAGGTCAGGGAAAACGAAGTCCAAAAAAATGTTGAGAAAAGGCTGTTTGCCAGCAATTTTTATAATTTGGCCGAAGGCTACAAAGATTTAGTTAAAGCAGAAGTGGACAAGGCAGTTAAAGAACATGGTCCGGAAAATGAAAAAGCCATTATGGACCACGTGGCCGGCAGTATGGATATAAATTTCCAGTTGGGTTTGCAGCAGCGTGACTTGGCTAACAACAAACCCAAAGGGCTTTTGACTTTAATGGAACGGCTGCAAGACAAGTTTGAAGACAACCGCTTGCTTGGCAGGATTGTTGCCAATCCATTTACTGTGGGTGTAATAGGAGGCGTTATTGGCGGGCAAGCAGGCCGCCGTTTGGGTAAGTTGGCCGTGACTGGCGGGTTGGTGGGCTTGGGTGTTGGTGTGTCTTTTGCCGCGCCTTTAATTGCCGGGGGCGCTATGGGCGCGTATTGGGCATACCGCAAACGCAGTAAAGATCTGAAATACGACATGGCGCAGGAACAGCGCCAAAAAACTTTAGGCGGGGAGACGAGCGAGTTGTTAACCAAAGAGCGGGAATACAGCAGTTTAATGAGTTTTGAAGATGCCATTGCTTCTTTAAACACCTTAAAAGGCAAAGCAGCTTTAAGCGATGCCGAAAAACAAACTTTGGCCGGAGTTATGGGCCGTTGGCAAATGCGTGAAGCTAAAGGCAAAGACAATGTAGATTTGTTTTACTTAAACGAAGAGCAGGGTAAAAAATACGGCACTACGGAAGTTGCGGAAACAGATTTGCGTTTGGCAATTACAGAAATTTTAAAGACAACGGGACTAAAAGAAGCCGATTTAGACAAGTTTACTTTGGCGGTGCGCCAGGAACTTATTAAAGACATAAACGAAAAAGACAAGGACTTTGACAAGTTCCGCCGCTGGGAAGCAACCAAGAGGGCTGTTAGTGGAGCGCTTATGGGCAGCGTGGGCGGTGTTTTGGGGCAGTTTGCATTGAACAAAGGCCTAGGTTTTATGGCCGATAAATTCCACTGGGCTGGTATGAAGCATTATTTCCAAACACACGGCACTACTTTGGAAAAAATAGTTAAACATTGGAGTAAAAAAGATTTGGCCCAGCACCCATGGGAAATGAGCGCGGCTGGAGTAGGCGGTAAGGGTACAGAAATACTCACTAACCATACTCATACTGAAATGAGACCACTAATGTCCGGCGAGGCCTGGAAGAAGAATTGGGGCATAACCAAGATCTTTCATTTTGACTGGCATCATAATCACGATATGGAAACCGCGGAACAAACTGCGGCCGGCTCCCATATTCATTCCGGTAAAGAGTTGCAAGGCCAGTTAATGCATGAAGCTAAGGGTGACAAGGTTATTTTTAGTTACCACAATGCTTTGGCAAATATTGCCAAAAATATCCGCGGGGAAACCCACGAGTTAGGTAAAAATTGGGACCAGACCGTGGACAGCCGCTTCCAGCATTTAATGCCAGAAGGTTTAAAGAACCAAATGCAGGAACTAATAGAAGCTAAGAACGAGCTAAAAGTAAAATTCCCGAATTTTGACGCCGAGGATTACGACGATGACTCAGCCCCGGAAGATTTGCAAGAGGCTGTGCATAATTTGGTTAATTTGCATGAGCATTACCAAGAAGAAGCCAAGAAGTTTTTAAGCACTTTCCATGAAAATTTGGTTGTGAGGATTATTCCCACCGAGGCCATGAATAAGGCCCACGAAGGAATTATTGCCGGCCATGTTGACGCAAAGGGTAATATTGTATTCGACGAAAATATTAGAAAAGCATTTTTTGACAGCGACGGCAAGCAATTAGCCAAGTATTTGGAAATTGGCCAGGACAAAGATGGACACTTTGACACCTTGGCTACTTCTGTTGTAAAAGGCGAGGGGTATTTCCCGCCAGTGCCTGAGGAGCCTGTTGTTGGGGATGACCGAATTATTCAACCTGGTCCCTCCAGCGACGGCCCAATAAAGCGTGATGATTGGACTACCCCGGTTATTTTGCCTGACAGAAAAATTTATAAACGCGGAAAACAGGAGAAACAGGAGAAACAGGAGAAACAGGAGAAACAGGAGAAACAGGAGAAACAGGAGAAGATCGGCGGTCATGAAGGTCAGGGCTATGAAATTTTAGACCCAAAAACAAACAAAAAACAAATCCAGGACGGCAAGGGGAAAGAGATTAAACCAAGATTGGGCAATTTGGAAGACGGTTCATATGATGATGACCCCGATGAGCCCGAGATAAAAAAGAAAATTACAGACAGGAAGATTAAAACCGGTAAAGGTGATGTAGTCGTGGATACGCGGGGCCAAAAAATTAAAGGCGACAAAAAAGATTTTGGTAAAGATTATCCGGAAAAATTCCCATTCAAAAATGACCGCCAAATCGCGGAATATATTCTGGACAACTTGGGCAAGCCTGGCATTTATGCGGACAAGAAAGATCTTGCCCAGCTAAATGGTATTCCTAATCGCGAAGAAAAGATTAAGTTTTTAGAGCGTATTGTAAAAGAAAGCAATTACGATTTCAACAAAAATGAAAAACTTGTTGAGTTGCGTCAAATTGTCCAGTTCACTCTGGACAAAGTTAATGAAGTTTTTGAGGAATACGGCAAAGAGGGGCGCAGTGAATTGCCCGGCATAGAAAAAATCCACTTGGTTAATATGTACGAGTACCAGGCCCAGGCTGAAACCAGCGGCTATGATACTTACGGTTTGTTCTTTAATAAGAAGGGCGAAGTCTTTGTTAACGTGGATTTGCTCGTGCAAGAAACTACCTCCCTTGAGCAGACTATTATGGAAATTAAACACATTGTAGCGCACGAAGTCATTCATGCCACGGCAGTTAATAATTATTGGCGCTTTGCCACGGAAAAACCCGGCGACTCGGCCTATCTTCCGCGACGAGGCGGCATAAAAATGGTCAGAAGGGCTAATGAAAATATTCGCGAGCGGGGTAGGGCTTTGAACGAAGCTATTACAGAAAAGTTGGCCAGAAAAGTTTTAGACAATGTTTATTCAAAAGAAGAGAAAGGTTACCCCAAAATACCTTTAGAAGCCTATAGTGGGGAAAGAGAAGTTTTAGAATTACTTCAAAGAAAGTTTGAAATTGATTTTGAAGATTTTGCCAAGAGCGCTGTTAACCGCAAGGCCTTAAAGCCTTTAGTGGAAAAACTGGAAGGCCGCGAAAAAGGGAAGAAGGAACGCCCCCGCCCTCAGTTTATGGAAGTACTAATGGCAATAATGGATTACGAACATGACGCTGACAGGTTTGGTTACGAGCTTTCCAAGGCTTTAATTGAAGGCCAGCCTGTTGTCTTATCAACGGAAGCTAAAGCTTATTTGCCAAATTCTCTTGTTGATAAAGATGGGAATATTAAACCCAAGATTGTGAATGCTTACAATATTAGAGAATTGGTTTCGGTAGCAGCTGCAGCTTAGTAAATTGAATAAAAACACCCCTGCTTAGGCGGGGGTGTTTTGGTTTTTTTGCTAACCTACAAATTTATGCTATAATCAAAAAAACAAAGGTTCCACCCTGTTAAATAATTGGCCGAAGGCAAATTGCCGCTTTGCGGCATTTAACAGGGCTAAACAAAAACAAAAACAAGCCAAACTACTGAACTACTTGAGGCTTGATTTTATTTTATCTATAAGGTATCTTTAAATTGAAATTAAATGAAAAAACACCAATCAATGGAAGTGAAACCAAAAATCGAAACTTTTGCCAGAATTAAGGTCTTAGGCATTGGCGGCTCCGGCACTTCGGCCGTTAACCGCATGAGCCAGTTGGGTATCCGCGGCGTGGAATTTATTGCGGTTAACACCGACGCCCAGGCGCTCCACAACAACCAGGCAGACCGCAAAGTCCATATTGGCAAAAGTATTACCAAAGGCCTTGGTTCGGGAATGAATCCGGAACTCGGACGGCAGGCGGCAGAAGAAAGCGTAGAGGAGCTGGAAGAAGTTGTAGACAACGCTGACATGGTTTTTATAACTTGTGGTTTGGGCGGCGGCACAGGAACAGGCGCGGCACCTATTTTAGCCGAGCTTGCAAAAAATAAAGGCGTGCTCACAGTGGCAGTTGTAACCAAGCCGTTTACTTTTGAAGGCAGCAAGCGCAAGGAAGTTGCCGAGGCAGGTTATGACAATTTAAAAGACAAAGTAGACGCCATAATTTCCATTCACAACGACCGCATACTTCAAATTATAGACAAAAAAACTTCCCTCATGGAAGCTTTTAAAACAGTAGACGAAGTTTTGCGCCAGGGCATTGCCGGTATTTCCGATTTAATTACAACCCACGGAATTGTTAACGCGGACTTCGCGGACGTGCGCAGCATAATGCAAGACGCGGGCACGGCCCTTATGGGTATTGGAAGAGCCAGCGGTGAAACCCGCGCGCAAGACGCGGCTCGTATGGCTATTAATTCTCCGCTGCTTGAAATGACAATAGACGGCGCCAGGGGAGTGTTGTTTAACATTACCGGCGGCAGCAGCTTGGGAATGTTTGAAATAGACGAAGCCGCCAAAGTTATTACCAAGAGTATAGACCCGGACGCCAAAGTAAAGTTTGGCGCGGTGGTAGAAGAGGCCATGGGCGACGAAATCCGCATTACTGTTATTGCCACGGGTTTTGACGAAGGCAACAAACGTCCCATGCCGGTGCAGCTTCCTACCCGCGAGGAAACTAAAAAATTGGAAGCCAGGCCCCTGCAGCCGACTGAAGTCAGGAAGCCTTTGTTTAACCCCCAGCCTTCCCAGCCCATGCAGCAGCCGTTCCAACCCCAGCCCATTCGTCCCATTACTAAACCAACCGCAGAAGATCCCTCTGCCTCAGACGACGAACTGGACATCCCCGCCTTCATTCGCAAGAAGATGAAGTAAGGCTACGGAGCTACAGAAAAAATTCACTACAGATACCTACAGAAACTTCCATCCTGATTGGGCGGAAGTTTTTTTATTCTGTAGGCATCTGTAGTGGAAACCTCTTGCTTTTTTTCCGCAGCTGTGCTATAATACATGTACAAGGTTTTCAAAGGTCGATTGCCAAAAAGGCAAAGAAAACTTTATCTAAATCCGCCAAAATCGCGGATTAAGAAACAAAAACAAAACACAATTAAGAAAAGAAGATTTTAAAGATTAGCGATTGGCTCTGACAATTGGAGAGCTAAATTTTTTGCTAACCTATTTGAAAAATAATTTGAGAGGCGAAATTTTAGGATTTCGAGCAGATCGGCAGAAATAAATTTTGAGGTTTAGCCAAAGCTAAGCTGAAAAATTTTTTCTGACAAGATGCCGAAATACTAAAATTGCAGCCCAAAGGATTTTTAAAATAGGTTACTTTAGTCTTTAAAAAAAAATAAATAAAAATTTATGATGACTGAAGAAACTCCGGTAAAAGTAATGAGTCTGTTAGGTGTCTCGCTGTTCTCATTGGCATTTATGTTTGCCATTAGTGCCAGCGACGCCAGCTTCAGCAGAGCAAACGCCCTGCCCCAGGCTCCTACTCCGGAAAATGTAGTGGCTATGTTAGACAGCACGGCCAGTAGCTATGGAAATTTTGTCCATAGTTATATTACAGGCCCTGCCTCGGAAAGCTTGGCATTTTATGGCCAAAGCTACCACGAGGGTTTAGCCTTTGTTATGGACAATGCTGACACCAAGATTGTCGCCATGGCTGGCCTTTCAAGTTTAGTGCCTGACTATTCTAAACCCCAGACTGCGTCTGCTGGTTCCGTAGCCGGCGCATTCACAATGCACTGGTCACAATAAGAATTGGAAATTTGTAATAATATTAAAAACTCTTCGGCTGTGCCTCCGGGGAGTTTTTTTATGTATTGGGAAATGTTAATATATTAGAAGCTCACTAAGGAGGAGCGGATTTTGCTTGATGCATACCCGACTTTTGTGGTACTTGCTTTGGCTTTTGCTGTCGGCATCGGGGTTCCCGTTATGGTTTACCGATGGCAGAATAAGAAGTACAGGGACGACTGTAATGAAGAGAGAAAAGCGCCGGATTTCTTTGACTTGGCTTTGACAGGGATGGTGTTATTTATCTTTGTCGCTGTCCTGGGCTGGTGGCAGGCGGTTACGCGAATTGATTCTCAAACTGTGATCCTGTCGGCCGACCGAGTAGTTGTTGATTTTCCCAACGGCGCCCTTCTGTGGTCGTGGGACAAACGTCTCAAGGGCACAACAAGAGAAGTGTACTCGCGCCTTACGGCAGCGGCTCGGGTTGGCTCAAGCCCCATTAACCCGAACCCTGAGGTCAAGGAGTTGGTTTGTGAAGTTGAGCTGGAAACCGTGGGAACGGTGGAGGGTTACCTACGGCGTCGTAAGACGGAGTGGATCGCGACACCGCAGGCCACTCTGCAGTGGTATCTGAACGAGTTCGAGCACGCGAACCACACTGCCTTAGGGAGGTTTTACAACTCCTACGACGCCAACCAGCAGAAGGAGTTTCGCAAGATGGTCACTGATTATCTTGCACCCCACCTGGAGGGCGCGGGCATTTACATCAAGTCTGCCAGATTTCGTCCGCCGAACGTTCATTGACGTTCGCGCAAGGGGATTATCTTTGTTCTCCGGCGTCCCTCGTGGCCGCCGGAGAGTTTTTTAATTTATTTTTGTGGATATCTAAATGCCAAAACAGGATTTGATTTAAAATATAAAGCTTTTGACATAAACTATATGTAGTATTATAGTTAACTAGTAACGCACTACATATTGTGGTTTCAGAATATCTGAGATTCCAGACATAAAAGCCAAGTTTAAAACAAAACCGCATAAAACCCTTCATTTGGGGAAGAGGGGAAAGTTAGGAGCTACTGCGCCAAATATCCTATTTTATAGGAAAGAAGGGTTTTTAAATTTCCCTAAAAATAATAAGATTAAATATTTTAAGCCATTTGACCGTTAACTTTTAAAAGTATGCGTTGTCCAAATTGCAGCAATGAAGACACTAAGGTGCTGGATAGTAGGCCTGTAGACGAAGGCAATGCAATTAGGCGCCGCCGCGAATGCGACAAGTGTGAGTTCCGGTTTAGCACCTATGAAGAAATAGAAATTCTGGATTTGTCGGTAGTAAAAAAGGAAGGGAAGAAGCAGCCATTTTCCAGGGAGAAGCTTGAGCGCAGTATCCGCCTGCCGCTGGACAAGCGGCCCCATACAGACGAGACATTCCGCAAACTGCTTTCCTCTATAGAAATAGACATTCAGCGTAAAGCCAAAGACGGGGAAATAAAGAGCGCGGACATTGGCGAAATAGTTATGAAAAAATTAAGAAAGACGGACAAGGTTGCTTACATCCGCTTTGCCGCTGTTTATCGCCAGTTTGAAGACGTGGAAGAGTTTAAAGCAGAACTAAAAAAATTATAAAAATCTAAATTCAATATTCTAAATTCTAAAATTATGTCTACCCAAATAAAAGAAAACTTGCAAACCCGAAAAGTAAACGGCCTTTCCGAATTAGGCGAAAAAATATTTTTAGACCGCTATGCGGTTAAGGACGTTAAGCGGGAAACTTTAGCCGTGGGTGACACGGTTGTGGTTTTGGTAAATCCAAAAACCGGACAGCGGGAAATCGGGGTTATTGAAAGTTTAGATTTGGGTAAAAAAGAAGTCCAGGTGAGAATGCGCGACAACAGTTTGGAAATGCGCACTATTGAACACGTAGACAAGCCGCTTGAAACTGTGCCGGAACAAATGTTTGAACGCATTGCCCGGCACATTGCCAGCGTGGAAAAAACTGCGGAGAAAAGAACGGAATGGGAAAGCAAATTCCGGGAAATGATGGACGACTGGAAATACGTACCAGCCGGCAGAATTTTTACAGGCGCGGGTACGGGACAGAATTTAACTTTTTATAACTGCTATGTTATTCCGCATCCGAAAGACAGCAGGCAGGGAATTTTTGACACGCTAAGTCAGATGGCGGAAATTATGAGCCGCGGCGGCGGAGTGGGAATTAATGTATCATCCCTTCGGCCACGCTATGCTTATGTTAAAGGCGTTAACGGACGCTCTTCTGGGTCTGTTTCCTGGGCATCTCTTTATTCATTCGTTACCGGCTTAATTGAACAGGGTGGCAGCAGACGCGGGGCCTTGATGTTAATCTTGAATGTTTGGCACCCAGATGTTATAGACTTTATAAACAGCAAAAAAGAAGCCGGTAAAATTACCAATGCCAACATTTCCGTAGGCATTACCGACGATTTTATGGAAGCTGTAAAAAATGACCAGCCATGGGATTTAATTTTCCCGGACCCCACAGACCCTTTGTACGAAAAAAAGTGGGACGGCAACATTAAACGCTGGAAGGAATTAGGCGGCAAAGTTATTAAACACAAAACTGTGCGTGCCCAGGATATTTGGACCAACATAATTGAGTCGGCCTGGAAGTCCGCGGAACCCGGTATGTATTTTATTGACCGCGCTAACTATTTTTCTAACTCATATTACTACGCGGACTTGCCTTGCACTAACCCTTGCGGAGAGCAGCCGCTGCCGGCCTGGGGCGTTTGTAATTTGGGGCACGTAAATTTGGCCAAGCATGTTAACAAAGACACGCGCGAAGTTTTGTGGAATGAATTAAAAACTACAGTACAGCAGGCTGTGCGTTTCCAGGACAATGTTATAGACGCCACTCCTTACTTTTTTGACGAGAACAAAAAACAGCAGCTCTCTGAACGCCGTGTTGGTATGGGCACTATTGGTTTGGCTGAAATGTTAATTCATTTGGGGCTTAAATACGGAAGCGAAAAAGGCGTGGAATTTATAGACAAGCTTTACCAGTTTATTGCGGTTACTGCTTACGAAACCTCGGTGGAACTTGCGCGCGAAAAAGGTTCCTTCTCCCAGTTTGATGCCGACAAGTTTTTGCAGTCCGGTTTTATGAAAAATATGCCCGGCTATATTCGGGACCTTGTTGCTCAGTACGGCATTCGTAACGTTACCATAATGACTCAGGCGCCTACCGGAACTGTGGGGACCATGGTTGGGACATCTACAGGCATTGAGCCGTTCTTTTCCTGGACATATTTCCGCAAGAGTCGTTTGGGTGTTCACGAAGAAAAAATTAAGCTGGCTAAGGACTGGCTGGAGAATCACCCCGGAGAAGAACTGCCGGAATATTTTACAACCGCAATGGAATTAATGCCTGAAGAGCACGTAAAAGTCCAGGCCGCGGTTCAGCGCTGGACAGACAGCGCCATTTCCAAAACCTGCAATGCGCCGGCCGATTACACTATTGAACAAACCAAACAGCTCTACACTTTAATGTACGACTTAGGCTGTAAGGGCGGCACCATTTACCGTGACGGCAGCAGAGACGAGCAAATTTTGGCCACTGACCACACCAAATTAGGGAAGGATGCCTCCGACCAAGTGGAAGCTAAAATGACTTCGGACAAAAAAGCCGCGGAAGACAAGTTGGAAAAGAAATTGGAGCAGCCACAGGTTATGTCTGTAGTAGGCGACAATGTGCAAATAAAATACGCGCCAAGACAGCGCCCGGACATAATGCAGGGTGTAACTTATAAAATGAACACGGCTTACGGTAATTTGTACATTACCATTAACGAAGACCAGGAAGGGCCGTTTGAAGTTTTTGCCACCATGGGCAAAGCCGGCGGATTCTTTAGCGCTCAAACCGAGGCTATTACCCGAATGATTAGCTTGGCCCTGCGTTCTAACGTGGCAACCGAAGAAATTATTGCCCAGTTAAAAGGCATTCGCAGTCCCGACGTTTCCTTTTCTGCCGACGGCGTAGTGTTTAGCTTGCCGGACGCCATTGCCAAAGTTTTGGAAAAACATATAAAGAGACCCGGTAAGCAGCTAGCGTTAGAGCTTCCCATGGCCCCGGCCGCAGCTTTAAAAGTTGGCGAACAAATTAGCGAAACCGTTACAGTGGAAGAAAAAATTAAGACCAACGGTGAACTAACCTACAAAACTTCGCACAAAGTTTCCATTGCCAACCTTGGTAACTCCCCAGTCTGCCCTTCCTGCGCCAACATGTTAGTCTTTGCCGAAGGCTGCCAAAAGTGTGAGATGTGTGGGTATTCAAAATGCGGCTAGCCGAATTTTGAGAGTTGAAAGTTATCAAGTTTATAAAGTTATAAAGTAGGCGGCCGGCTGTTCCAGCCGGCCGCCTAAAAATTTATGCCGAAGATAAAAATTCCCGATAAAAAAATAGAGAATAAAGGCCTGGTTATTTGTTACATTGGCACAGGCAAGGGAAAAACATCTGCTGCTATGGGTCTTGCCGTTCGTGCTAGTGGGGCGGGGATGAATGTTTTTGTTTTGCAGTTTGTAAAGGCTAAAGCAACATCAGTCGACAAGACCGAAGAGGGTGAGTGGCCGCTTAGCTGCGAAATTGATTTTTTTAACAACATTAGCTATTCGTCAAAGGTTGGTAAAATAGACAACGAACAAGTTGGTATTGGCTTTGTGGGAATTTTGGGCGACCAAAAGCAAAAAGATTTGCATGTTCGCGAGGCGCTTAATGGTCTTGAACGAGCACGGGAAATTATTTTGTCTAAAAAGTATGAAGTAATAATTTTAGACGAACTTATTTCTGCTTTGGAACTCAAGTTAATTGAAGAGCGCGATATATTAGACCTAATTAAATTAAAACCCGAAATGACACATTTGGTTTTAACCGGGCACAACAAGTACCCCAAAATTGTGGCGCAGTGTGATTTAGTTACGGAAATGAAAATGGTTAAACATCCTTATTACAAGGGGATACTTGCGCAAAAAGGTATAGACTATTAAAATAGGTGTTAGGTTCTAGGTTTTAGCTTTTAGGATTTATGCAAAAAAAGTACACAAAAATTTTATTAGTTTTATTGGTTGCAACGCTTTTAGCAGCAGGCTGTAATAATAGTAAGGATTCTGTATCTGATGCTGAGCTGCGTCTGGCAGATGTAAAGAAGGCCGCAGAGCAACTTGATTTTGACAAGGACGGGGTTTCAAATTTGGACGACAACTGCCCAGCAATATCTAACTCCGACCAGAAAGACAGTGATCATAACGACGTAGGTGACGCTTGCCAGGAGCCTAAGCCGAATGGGCAAACGCAAACGCGGGACAATCCAAATGGTCCTGACTATATTCCAAATCAGCCAACACCCACCAGCGTTCCGAAAGCACCAACCATAACGGTTGCGCAAACTGTTGAAGGTTCTAATTTAAATAAACTTTCAACTGTTGTTCCTGTAGGGGAAAATGCCATAGATTTATTAAGGCGCGACCATACAATAGAAACCGAAAGTTACGGCAGTATTGGCGAAATGGTTGTGGTGATTGACGGAATAAAGCCGGACACCAGGCACTTTTGGGCCTTTTATGTAAACGGTAAATCCAGCAACGTGGGCGCCAGCAGCTACAAGCCCAAAGACCAAGACAAGATAGAATGGAAATTAGAAGCAATAAAATAATTTATGGACAATTTAGAAAGCAGGAGAGCAAATTTAAGAGCGTTGTCCTTGGAAAATTTGAGAAACTCACTTGGTACATTAGAAAATGAAGTTTTAGATCCTGATGAATATATTGGACGGGTTCAGGGTATTGCAAACTCGGTTGTAAGATCCCGACTGTTTGATGAGGGGGTAATGTCAGAAATAGAGAAGTGTTCGGAAATTTTAAAAAGTAGAAAAGACTATCAAGTGGCGCATGATTTATTTAAGTTAATAGATGATAATTATAAAAAACTAATTGCACCTAAATGATTTATTTAATAATAATTTTAGCAATAGCAACCAGGTTTGTTCCTCACATGTCCAATGCCGTGCCAATTACGGCTTTGGCAATTTTTGCCGCAGCTAATTTGCCTAAGAAGCAGGCGGTTGGTATGACTATGGCAGCGCGTTTAGTTTCAGACATTTTTCTTGGTTTTTTTGGCTTTTGGCAAATGGTTGCGGTTTACGCGGCGCACTTATTTGGGATTTTGTTGGGGCTTTGGATAAAAAAGTCGCCGGACAATAAGTGGCTCAAAATTGGTGTTTCCGGATTTATTTCCGCTCTTGTGTTTTTTCTGACAACAAACTTTGCCTTTTTATATTCTGAATATCCCCACACTTGGGGCGGTATAATTTCCGCGTACACCAACGGCCTCCCGTTTTTCCGGGGAACCTTAATAGGCGACGTTGGCTACACGGTAGCATTATTTGGAGTCTATGAGTTAGTTAAATATTTTGTGGCAAACCGTAAGGAACAACTCGTAAAAAACTCCCTCGCCTAGGCGAGGGAGTTTTAACTATAATGAATATAACTGTTACTGCACATCCAAATTCCAAAAAACCGCGCGTAGAAAAAGATTTGTTCGGCCAACTTCATATTTATGTAAGCGCGCCGCCGCTGGAAGGTAGGGCTAATGAAGCGGTTATTTTGGCCTTGGCAGAACATCTTAAACTCAAGAAACATCAGGTTGAACTAACAAAGGGCCAGAAATCTAAAATTAAAACTTTTCGGGTGAATGTCTAAGAGCAGGATTTTTATAGGGATTGCGGTGAGTTTTGCAGCCGGGATCTGGCTGGCTTCACGTTTTGTTTTGCCAAGACAAATAATTTTCATTGCTTTAGCATTATGCGCTGTCGCATTTGCTTTAAGCTTTAATTTAAAAAATAAAATACTGCCGCTTATGGCGGTGTTTTTATTTTGCGCGTCTTTAGGCGCGCTTAGGTTGCAAGCATCTATGTACCAAAGCGAATATCAAGAATTGTTCGACAGCAAGCAGGAAATGGAAGGCTATATTGTGGAAGATGTAGACATACGCCAAACTTTCCAGTTTTTAACAATTTTGCCCAAAGGGTTTAGCCAGCGAATTTTAGTGAGCGTGCCCGTAACTTCAAATTATTTTTACGGCGACTGGGTGGTGCTCAACGGCAAGGTTCAGGAGCCGCAAGCTTTTGACGATTTTGATTATCCAAAATATTTGGAACGCCACAATGTTTACGCGGTTATGAAATATCCAAAAATTTTGCCGCTCAAAAGTCACAAGCAAAATTTGGTAAAAGAGTGGCTGCTGCAGATTAAGTGGAGTTTTACGAAAAGGGTAGACAAGTTTTTACAGGAGCCGCAAAGCAGTTTGCTTATGGGTATATTAATTGGCGCGAGGAAGACCCTGCCGCAAGAAGTTATAGACAACTTTAACGCCACCGGGGTTTCCCATGTTATTGCTATTTCCGGTTATAACATTAGTATTATTGTGTCTTGGCTGGGCTTTTTAGCCCATTGGCCTGGCAGGCGCGCCAGGCTTTACATAACGCTCGCGGTCATTTTAGGTTTTGTTGTTTTGTCGGGCGCATCTGCTTCTGTTATACGCGCGGCGGTTATGGGAGTTTTGTTATTGCTCGCCGGGAATATTGGCCGCCAGTATAGCGTGGGGCCTTCGTTATTTTTTGCGGCTTTTATAATGCTTCTCCTTAACCCTAAAATTTTATTTTGGGACGCGGGCTTCCAGCTTTCATTCTTGGCAACCATGGGTATTGTTTATTTTATGCCGCTGCTGGAACAGTTAACTCCCAAGTGGGATAATTTTTTAAATATTAAATCCACTTTGCTTACGACTATTTCCGCCATTGCCGCAACCCTGCCCTTAATATTATTTACCTTTGGCCGGTTAAGTATTGTTGCTCCTTTGGTTAACATTTTAATTTTACCCTTGGTTCCGCTAACTATGCTCCTTGGGTTTTTTAGTGTTTTGCCATGGATTGGTCGCGGTTTTGCTTTTGCCGCCGGCCTTGCCTTACGTTATATGCTAAGCGTAACCGAAAATTTTTCCCATGTGCCTTACGGGAATGTGAGCATAAAAATTTCACAATACCAGTTCGCGTTTTTAGGGATCATTATTGTCGGCGCATATTTTTGGCTAAGGCATATAAGTTTGGGCCGTAAAAAGGCAGTTGATGAGAAGTAGATTATTTGTTAATATACATAAAGTTTAGCCCTTAAAAATTAAATGAATCTATGTCCAACAAAACTTTAGTTATTAGTATTGTAGTAATTTTATTAGTTTTTGCCGGAGTTGTTGCCTTTTTTCGCTACCGCAGTGACAACACTGTAAGCGGTACTGAGCCTGTTGTAACAGACGAAATGTTAAATCCAACACCTGTAGACACTCAGCCTACTCCTACCGCAGACACCGCAACGTCAACCCCTGTTGCAGTCGGCGGCTGTACCAGAGATTTTAGCCAGACAAAATTAACCAACAACAAAGTGAATATTTTAAACCGCATAGCCGAAATAAATGTTAAGGGTTTTGGTAAGATTCAATTGGAATTTTTTGACAAAGACGCGCCCAAAACCGTGGAGAATTTTTTGCGCTTAACAGACTCGGGGTACTATAATTGTTTAACTTTCCACCGTGTGGCTAAAGGTTTTGTCATTCAAGGCGGAGACCCAAGCGGTAACGGCAGCGGAGGAGTAAGCGCGTTTGGCGAAAAATTTGCCGACGAATTGAATCCGGAAACTGCCAGTTACAAAACAGGTTACGTAAAAGGCGTGCTGGCCATGGCCAACGCAGGCCCTAACACCAACGGCAGCCAGTTCTTTATTTTGCTGGGTGATCAAACTTCCTGGATGCCCCACAACTACACAATTTTTGGCAAAGTTAAAGCAGGGCAGGACGTAGTGGACAAAATTGGTGAGCTTCAAACAAACCCTCCGGGCGACGGCGCACCGGTAACTCCTGTAGTTATGGAGAGCGTAAAAATTATTAAATAACACTTCTGCCTTTACTAACTACTAATCTTTACCAATATACTAATGCTAAAGGTTGGAATTCGTATATTAGTACGCATTCGTAGTTAGTAAAAACAGTTAAAAGGATTAAAATGGAAAAACATTTGCAAATCAAACAGGAACGTACATTAGTTTTGGTTAAGCCGGACGGCGTAAAGCGCGGCCTTATTGGTGAAGTGGTTAGCCGCATTGAACACCGCGGCCTTAAAGTCATTGCCATGAAAATGGTCCAGGTTGGCCGCGAGCATTTGGAAAACCATTTTCCAAAAAGCGAGGAATGGGTGGAACGCTTGGGGACTAAAACTTTAAAAACTTTTACTGAATACGCCATTGACCCGGTTGCCGCTCAGGGAACAGCTGACCCAAAAGAACTTGGTAAAATGGTAAAAGAAAGTTTGTTTAAATATTTGCAGTCCGGGCCAGTGGTAGCCATGGTGGTCCAGGGTATTCATGCCATAGACATGGTCCGTAAGCTGGCTGGTAACACTTTACCGGTTTTTGCGGAAATGGGCACCATAAGGGGCGATTACAGCGTAGACAGCCCTTCTGTGGCTAACATTGAACGCCGCGCCATCCATAACATCATGCACGCCTCTGAAACAACAGACGAAGCCAATAACGAAATTGGCCTTTGGTTTGCTAAAGACGAAATTCATGAATACAAACGCGCTGAGGAAGATATAATGTTTTAGCTACCGAACTAAGGATTTTTTGCACTACAGATACCTACAGAAATTAAGTACTTTTCTGTAGGTATCTGTAGTGTTTTTGTTTTCGTAGTTCGGTAGCTATTTTTTTCTAAAAAATTTCGGGAGGGAGAGGTCTTTTAGTTTTAATTCTTTAACCCGCTGGATAATGCCTCTGTTGTTTTCGTTTAGGTAGTGGCGAATTCTGTTTCTGGCGCTGGAAGTCTTTGCGGCCTTAAGCCAGTCCTGGGAAATTTTAACCGGCTTTTTGCTTTTAATAATTTCCACTGTGTCTTCGTTGTCCAGTTCGTCATAAATGCTGGCCATTTTGTCGTTAATTTTGGCGCCCATCATGTGGTAGCCCAGGTCGGTGTGGACATTGAACGCAAAATCTATTGCTGTGGCGCCAAGAGGGAGGTCTTTGATGTCGCCTTTGGGAGTGAATACAAAAATCCGGTCCCGGAAAAAATCTATGCGCAAACTTTCCAAATATTCCTCGGGGTCGTCGGCCAGGTCCTGCCAGGCGGAAAGTTCTTTAATCCACGGCGCCTGCAGCCTGGTTGTGTAATCGCCCTTGCCTTCTTCCTCGTAAAACCAATGGGCAGCTACTCCACGTTCAGACTCCTCGTGCATTAAATCGGTACGGATTTGGATTTCCAGGGTTTGGCCGCTTTGGTTAAATACAGTGGTGTGAATGCTCTGGTAGCCATTGGGTTTGGGTGTTGCAATGTAATCTTTAATCCTTCCCGGTACTGGCTGGAAATGTTTATGAATAACGCCTAAGGCCGCGTAGCAGTCCGTGGTAGCTTTGGTAATGACCCTAAAGGCCACTACGTCAAAAATTTTCTGGATATCGCCTTTGTAGCGCTGCAGTTTCCGGTGCAGGGAATAAAGCCGTTTTACGCGCCCGTTAACTTCCAAAAATTTTATGCCTTCGGTCCTAAGCATGTGTTCCAGCAGACGCTGGGTTTCTTTTATATCCGCGCCGCGCCGCTCCAACTCTTGGTCCAAAGTAATTTTGGTTTCCTCATATTCTTTTGGAAAAACAATTTTAAAAGAAAGGTCTTCCAGTTCGTCCTTCCAGGAGCTAATGCCCAGGCGGCTGGCAATTGGAGCGTACATTTCTAAAGTTTCAGTGGCGACCTTAACTTGTTTTTCCGGGGGGATGTGCTTCAGGGTGCGCATGTTATGAAGCCGATCGGCCAGTTTAACCAAAATAACGCGAATGTCTTTGCTGGTGGCAATGAACAACTTACGCAAATTTTCTATGTAAAATTTGTCTTTGCTTGAGCGCAGTCTTACCTGTCCCAGTTTGGTAACACCGTCTATAATTTGGCTAATTTCTTCGCCGAATTCTTTTTTAATTTGTTCTATAGTTACCTGGGTGTCTTCGGGAACGTCATGCAGTAGCGAGGCGACTAAGGCTTTGGTGTCTGGAAAAATTTTTCCTAAAATTAAAGCTGTTTCAGCGGGATGAATAATGTACTCCTCGCCACTTTTGCGCTTTTGTCCCTCATGGGCTTTTTTGGCGAATTCAAAGGCATGGAGAAGCAGTTGCTCTTCTTCTTTGGTGAATTTATGAGGAATAGAGTTTAAGAAAGATTTTCCCATAAAGTTATTATAACAATTCTAGGATGTTTTAGACAGGTGAAGGAAAAGGAATTATAATGGAAACATAAATTTACTGGCTTTACGAACTACGAATGGATACGAATATACTAATTCCAAATACTAGCATTAGTATATTCGTAAAAATTAGTAGTTAGTAAAGACAGGTGAAAGGTTTTTCTTGCCCGAACTCCCTGAAGTCCAAACCATAGTTAGCGAACTTAATCGCAAATTAAAAAACCGGACAATTAAGTCCGTGGTTGTTAACGCGCCCAAAATGGTTGCGTTAGGACCTAATACCGTGAGCAATATTAGAAAAGCCGATAATTCCAAAGTAAAGCTCTTTAAAAAAATGCTAACAGGACAACGCTTTGGCCAAGTAAAGCGGAGGGCGAAACTGCTTATTTTAGATTTATCAGGACCTTTATCCCTTTTAGTACATTTAAAAATGACCGGACAGTTTATTTTTGAGGACAAAACATTACGCAAAAAAACCGGTGGGAAATACAGAATGCTAAACAAATTAAACGCGCCGTTCGTTAGCCTGCCCGGAAAACACACTCATGTCATTTTTTATTTTACAGACAGCTCCATTTTGTATTTTAACGACGTGCGGAAATTTGGCTACATGAAGTTGGTAAAAGACGACGAAATTAACCAGGTGAAAGAACTTAACGAATACGGCCCGGAACCGCTCGACAGCAAATTCAAAATAACTGACTTTTTCACGGCCGTGAAAAAGTCAGTTAAAAGAAAAATTAAGTTGGTTTTAATGGATCCTAAAGTCGTGGCTGGAATTGGTAACATTTATTCCGACGAAATTTTATTCCACGCCGGCGTGCGGCCCACCAGGAGCTTTGAATCTTTATCAGCAACGGAATTAAAGGCCATCTATAAACACATTAAGCCGGTACTACTTAAAGGCATAGCGGCGAAAGGTTCGTCGGTAGGTGATTTTGTCCGCACAGATGGCTCCTGGGGCCAAATGGGCAAGCATCACTTTGTGTACGGCCGTAAGGGCCAAAAGTGTAAGAAATGCGGGAGCGTAATACAAAGCATAAAACTTGGCGGACGTACTGGCAGTTTTTGTCCAATGTGCCAAATGTGACATTGTGTAGGGTATTAAGTATAATGTATTTAACTAATAATCTAAATATAAAATATGGAAACAGAACAAAATCAGCAAGTCCCGCAGCCGCAAAAGCCCACGACTGACGAAATGCTTTTGGCTATTTACAACAACACACACAAGACCATGACTTACATGAAGTGGCAGTTATATATTACTATTGTGCTTATTGTTTTGCCTCTGCTCGGCATGGTAATTTTAATTCCTATTGTAATGAAGTCTTTAAGCAGCCTGAGCGGGATTTATGGGGGAGGACTGCAGTAGTAATCCCTAATATACTAATCTAGCGCAAATATTCGAATTCGTATATTATCTTTTATTTGTATATTCGCGAATACTCTATGACAGACGAAAAATGGCAACAATTAGTGGAGGCGGCGCAAAAGAATTTTCAGGGTGTAAAAATTACCTCTGAAGATTTAATTATGGACACACAGGATGGCCCTGTTAAGCAGGGAACGCAGGATATTTTAATTTTTGAAAATCCTGCGGGCCGTTTTAAATTAATCCGCGAGAACCGCCCTGTAGTTTTAGAAAAAAAAGAATTGTACTCCCACCGCGCGGGGCAAAGTGCTCAGGCCCAGTATAAATTTTCCGCCACGGAATTTTTCCACAAATTAAAGGTCTACAAAGAAGTGGACTATGACGAGTGGGACGAAATAACTTTGGACAAATTAGGGCTGTAATTATGCTCAAAGACCGAATTTTATCTACTTTGCGCTTTTTTGATTTGCAGGACTACCCGCTGACGCTTTTGGAATTGTATAAGTTTTTGCTTAGGGATGTGAGTGATTTAAAGCATCAGGTTAATACAGAATGGGAGCTGATAGATAACAATCATAGCCAAGAAAAGACCGGCATAAATGAAATTTTATTGTGCTTAAACCAAGAATGCAAAGACAATATAGAGCAAAAAAACGGTTTTTATAGTTTAAAAGGACGGATTGAAATTATAGACAGGCGTTTGGCTAACTATCTTTATGGAATAGAAAGGGAACGGAGCATACGCTGGTTTGCCAAGGGCCTGCGGCACATACCCTTTGTGCGCGGCGTAGGCTTAGCCGGGAGCCAGGCTATGGGACTTCAGAAGATAGATTCAGACATAGACTTACTAATAATAGTACATCCCAAATTTTTGTGGCTTACCAGAACCTTAGTGACTGCTTACTTTCAGTTACTGGGCAAACGCAGGCATGGAAAAAACATTTCCAACAGGTTTTGTTTGAACCACTATTTGGCCGGGGTTAAAACTATTAACGAGCTAAAAAATTTATACACTGCCTGGGAATATGCTAAACTGCGGCCTTTGGTTTACGGTCAAATAATTTCGGAATTCCAACAAAAAAACCGCTCGTGGATTGCGGCCTTTCTACCAAATTTTGAAATTTTAGTTCACGATGAGGTGAAGACATCATCAGCTCAAAAAATATTGGAAAAGCTGTTGTCCGGTAGGTTCGGGCAATGGCTGGAAATTAAATTAAAAAACTGGCAGTTACCTAAAATCCGCCAGGAAGAATTTATTTTGGTTAGGGAAGACGAGCTTTCGTTTCACCCGCAGAGCAAACAGCAGAGTTTGCTTTCCAAGTTTTTCGTACAATAGTATGTCTGTCATCCCGACCGAGCCGGAGTGCATCCGACGGTGAGCGGAGGGATCCCTTATTCAAGAATTAGATTTAAGGGATTCCTCGTCGGCTGCACTCCTCGGAATGACACACTGGGATTACTTCTTAAATTCCAGCATTAAAATAAGCGGAAAACGATACATTTCATAATTTAAGTCAAACTGTTTACCATCAGTTTGGCTTTTTAGTTCGTGGATTTTTGTTAGCCCAAGGCCGGCGTTGCCCGCGGGACCTAAGTAATCGCTCATTGTATAAAAATGAGAGTCAATTTTTTTCCCGTTAAATTCCCTTTGGATTTCTTTAGGGCCAAAATACGAGCGGTTTATTTTTAACTGCGGTTTACGGAATAATAACACATCAATCAAAGATCTTTTCCAAACCGCCACAGGGTAACTGTAGTAGGGGTTGGGTATGGTCATTAGAAATTTGCCGCCGAATTTTAATTTGCCGGTTAAGTTTTTTACCGCGGTGTTTAAGTCTTCTATGTCCGGCGCGGCCATGTTTAGAATTACGGCGTCAAAAAATCCGGCCGGGTAGGGAAGGTCGCCGCACAAGTCGCAGTGCGAAAATTCTACGGCCTTGTAGCGCTGACGCGCACTGCTTATGAGAGCAGCTGATCCGTCACAGCCATATACCTTGTCATAAATGTTTTTTAAATCCGCAGCCAGCCAACCATTGCCGGAGGCGGCATCGAGAATAGCCGTTTGAGGGGAGCTTGGTAAGGCAGACAAGAGGGCTTTGGTTAAAATTTCCCGCTGGATCTGCCCGTTGGTGGAAGCTAAAAAATCCTCGTAAATTTGGGCTTTTTTAGGATTTTGATAACCATTACTCATAGTGCTATTATAACATAAGGTATTTATCACTCAACTTGACAGAGTGATAAATGCTGCTATAAAATAGACTTAGACATTAATAAACAAGGAGACAGTAATATGAAAGTAAAGCCCTTAGGTAACCGGGTGCTGGTAAAACAAGACAGCCAGGAAGAAGTCACAAAATCCGGAATTGTTTTGCCCGACACTGGTGACAAAGAAAAAAAAGCAGTTGGTAAAATTGTAGAGCTGGGGACAGGCAGTGAAATTTCCTCGCTTGGCCTAAAAGTAGGAGACAAAGTTGTTTTTGGAAAATACGCCGGCGACGAAGTTGAGCTGGACGAAGACGGCAAGAAAGTGGAATACAAAATTTTATACGTAGGCAAAGAAAAAGACGAGTCTGACATTTTAGCAATAATTGACTAATTATTTTCTACTAAATACTAAAATAACTAAAAATACGAAAGCGAAGGTTTCTAGATTTAGTATTTTTAGTCTCATTTAGTATTTAGTAGAGATTTCGGAGAAATATTATGAGCAGAATTATAAAATACGGTTTTGAAGCAAAGCAGGCCATTAAGGCAGGTGTAGACAAAGCCGCAAATGCCATTAAAGTTACGCTGGGACCAACCGGCAAGGCAGTAATTTTAGACAAAGGTTTTGGCAGTCCAGTAATTACTGACGACGGCGTTACCGTTGCCAAAGACATTGAACTTGAAGACAAGTTTGAAAACGTGGGAGCGTCACTCATTCAGGAGGTGGCTAACAAAACCAACGAAGCAGCCGGTGACGGTACGACTACTGCAACTGTGCTGGCCCAAACTATGATCCAGGAAGCCTTTGAAGCTGCGGCTCTTGCCTCAACCCAAGCTAACGAAATAAAGAAGGGCATGGACAGCGCGGTTAGGTTTGTCGTTAGCGAACTTATAAAAGTAAAAAAAGACGTAAAGAATAAAGAAGAAATCCAACAGGTAGCCACCATTGCTTCGCTAGACGAAGAAGTTGGCAAACTTATTGCCGAAGCTATGGAAGAAGTCGGCCACGAAGGCATTATTACCGTGGAAGAAGGCCAGACTACCGGGCTTGAAAAAGAAGTGGTTAAAGGCATGCGCTTTGACAAAGGTTTTGTAAACCCATACATGGTGACTAACGCTGAGAGAATGGAAGCTGTTTGGGAAGACGCGTACATTTTAATTACGGACAAAAAAGTTTCCAGTGTGCAGGAAATTTTGCCAATTTTAGAAAAAGTCGCGCAGAGCGGTA
Source organism: uncultured Candidatus Saccharibacteria bacterium (assembly GCA_964474825.1). GTDB lineage: Bacteria > Patescibacteriota > Doudnabacteria > UBA920 > UBA920 > CAYYWQ01. The sequence continues at coordinate 852,196 of CAYYWQ010000001.1, read as the reverse complement.
AAAAAGATATTGTTATTATTGCGGACGAAGTGGAAGGCGAAGCTTTGACCACTTTTGTCATTAACAAACTCAAAGGTACCTTTAATGTTTTGGCGGTAAAAGCCCCGGGTTTTGGCGACAGGCGCAAAGAAATGTTGCAAGACATTGCGGTGCTTACTGGCGGCCAGGTTATTTCGGAAGACATGGGCCTTAAGTTAGACAAGACTGAATTAAACCAGCTGGGTCGCGCCCGCAAAGTTGTTGCCACCAAAGAATATACCACCATTGTAGACGGCCAGGGCGACAAAAAGAATATTGAAGACCGCGTTAACCAAATTAAAGCGGAAATTAAAGAATCTACTTCGGATTACGACAAAGAAAAACTCCAGGAACGCATGGCCCGTTTGGCCGGCGGCGTGGGCGTTATTAAAGTTGGCGCTTTTACGGAAACGGAAATGAAAGCCAAAAAGTTTAAAATTGAAGATGCGTTAAACGCCACCAAAGCGGCTGTGGAAGAAGGAATTGTTGCCGGAGGCGGCGCGGCTCTTGCTAAAATTGCGCCAATGCTCGAAAAAGAAATGACCAAAGCCCACGGCGCGCAAAAGACCGGATACAAAATTGTTCGAAAAGCTTTGGAAGCACCGCTTAGGCAAATTGCCCAAAACAGCGGCGTTGAGCCAACCGGAGTAATTACCTACATTCAAAACGGCGGCACACACGCGGGTTATGATTTTACCAAATACGACGAAGCCGATTGGACCAAAGGCCAGGAACCGGACATGATGAAAGCCGGAATTGTTGACCCGCTTAAAGTTACTCGCTTAGCTTTAGAGAACGCGGTGTCCATTGCTTCCACATTAGTTACCACCGAAGCAATAATTGTCGACAAGCCAGAACCAAAATCCTCAGCCCCAGCAGGCGGCATGCCTGGAGGCATGGGCGGTATGGGTGGAATGGATTACTAAGACCGCAGATTACACGGGGATAGCAACGCGGATTTAAAGCAGATGGAACAAACCCGCCTCATCGCCAACTGGCGAATAGAGGCGGGTTTTGCTATTATAATAGTGAAATACTAAATTATAAATATTATGGCGAGAGAATTTCCAACTCCAGAGGGTATGGAAGATCCTACAGACCAAGAGTTTAAAGATATGATTTTGCACGCTCATTATTTAAATCTCACGCAAACGCGGGCAATGATTGCGGCCTTAGAAACTGATGATTGGCTTAAGGAGCGGATACGAAATATTTATTGGTTTATTTATAAAAAGATTGATAAAAGGCCGAAACTTATCACCCCAAATGAGGAAGCCGTGATTACGATGGAGTTGGATAAAATGTGGGTAGATTTACACAACGAATGGGAGAAAAGACACGCTAATTAATTAAAATATTATCTTAAATAAGCCAAGTTTTTATCAAAGCCTTAAAAACTCTTGACAAAAGGGTGAAAAAGGTGTAGAATGTTTGGTCATGCTAAATGTAGCATGATTTTTCTTTTACAACACAAATATAGTATCCGTCTGTTTTTGCAGGAGAATATACGGGTGTCCCTACACTAATCTTCACCAGGTTAGTTAAGAATAAAATTTCCCACTAGTTTAAGAGATTCAATTATTGTTAGAAAAGATTTGATGGAGATTGGTGTGGGGACAAACAACATGCTGCTGATTTCGTTAAACCGAATCGGCGGCGCAATAAAGCCGTATATTGCATACAAGAATAATTTTTAATTGATTCTCCTGTATTGAATATACGGTTTTTAGTTTATTTTCACTATAGTGGGCCTAACAGGAAGGCGAATTTATATGAGGTCGCTTTAGACCTTTTGGCCTCATCCGTTTGTTTAGACCCACAATTGTGAAAATAAGTTTGCAGGAAAAAGTTTGGCGATTGGAGGGTTATCCAGCCAGTTGCCAGTCTTGTTTCTACAAAATTTGTCTGCGGAAAAGGTTTTGGCAAAATTTAATATAAGAGAGGGACGGTCGGCGTCCCTTTTAAAGTGCCTATTTTGCCCACGCCCTTTCCGCAGATTATAGAAAAATAAGGAGGAGGAGATGATCTATTACCGAGATCTCTTTGTTGCGTTTGTCCTGTTAGTTTTGCTGGTAATGTTTTGTTTCAGCAAACGGTTCCAGGAGTGGTGGGGGTCCTGGGAGCTACTGTACAGGGTTGTTTTTATGGGGAGCGCGACGGCTGTTATCGCCCTCGCCATTATCATTATCCATCGTTAGCACGCGGGGTCGTGGACAGAACATGTCCACGACCCCGCCCAAACTTAACGCGGCCAAAGTATCAGACATTAAGGTACTGGCTTGAAAAAAATAGAAAAAGGAATAGAATGTTCATAACGCAGTTGGAATAAAGTTTCCAAAATAATTTGGAATTTTTATCCTCACGCGCGTGAATGCTTCCGAAAGGAAGTAGTCCCCCAAACGCCGGGAGGAAGGAGAATCGGGTGACGTTTCATATCCGTTTCCCACGGGTAAGAATCCCGTGGATTTGTTGGGTTTTTTTGGGTGGGGCCATGATATTAATCCTGACCCACTCGGATTGGCTTGAGATGCTAGGACGGCAGTTCTCAGCCAGAATGTTGTACCGATAGGCACGAGATAATCCCGCCGCCGCGCGGGAAGACACATCGCCCCGTTACCCGGGGCAAAGGAGGATCGCGATTGATTGCAGAATGGGGAGAGTGATGTTGTTCGTAGTTTTTCACTCTCCCACCCAAATTTTTTAAAATACGACTTCCAAATTTGCCTGTTAAATTTTAGTGGGCAGGTTTGGAGGTAGGGAATGAAGGTAAAGACCGAAACAAGGTGGCACTGCAGGGTGCAGCGCCATCGCCAGGCTTGGTGGTTCCAAGCGCTGCTTTGGATCGGGCTTGTTCCGGTCCTGGTTTGGGAAAGGGGGAAAGATTAATGGCGGGAGATTTGATTACTGCCATTACAGCCATCTTTTTTCTCTTGATGGCGGTGGTTCAGTTGATTGCAGGGGATCAGCACTGCCACTAACTTCGTGAATCGAAAGCGGGCCGTAAAGTCTTTTGCGGTTTGCTCCCTGGGCCCGCCGCGGTCCAGCGTAAGGAGGGAAGATGGCAGATTTTTTTGTCGGTTACGGTTGGCTGATTGTAATAGTTTTGGTTCTACTTAGTATTCTGGTAGAGCCTCCTATTAGTCGGTCGGACCGCTCCGACAAGAGTAATTACAAAGGAAGGGGCACAGAATGACAAGATCGTCCGCCCCTCTCCCACTTTCTTTTTTGTGATCCGTTGACTATGGTTAATGTAAGTTTGTATCGCAAGACACAAATTTAAATTAACTCCTGTCATAGTCAACGGTTTACAATACAGAATAATAAAAGACGTTTTTCTTCGCAAAAACGTCTTTTATTATTGCTTGCAATAAATAGAGCTGTTTGCTAAAGTTTGTTTTATTAGAGGAGGACTTAAGTGTCCAAAAGGCGGAAGTTTTTGATGTTATTTTTGGTAACTTTCATTCCGTTGTTCGCCTATGGCATCTACGTTCTCCCGGTGTTTTTGGAATACGGGGGAGGCGGGTGTTTGGTGGATAAACGTAAAGACGGTTATCACGCCGACTATCTTTGGGGGTTGATAACTTTTGTAAAGTGGAAGGATACCGTGCTGTGCGGTATCGACCCTCCGCTAATGGTTCTGGGAAACCAGAGCTACAGCACTTACGAAGGTCACCCCAAACCCATACCGCTGCCCGGCCAATGGCAGGTGTCTCGCACAGTAGTTTCCACAAGCTACTGGAAGGTGAAGCTATACTATGTTGCGTACACCAATAAAGAAATGTACCACACCCGCATTGGGTGGCGGTGGGATGACTTGGACGACTTTTTTCTTTTTAGCATTGTTCCTGCCAAGAAGCTCCCTTACAACTGGGAGAGGGTACTGTGGCTCCATGAGCTCAGATCTTGGCAGAGGAGCAACGGCTAAGGGCGCGCAACGATGTTTGGTTGCGCGCCGGTTTTTTAAGGTTTATATTTCCAGGCGGGACAATTGACGAAAGTGCCAATATTCGCTATAATTTGTTTACTTTCTTAAATTTTTAATCTTAAATTCAATTCCATGGGAGTTCCAAAGAAACATAAGACCCGGAGTGGACGTAACCAGCGCAGAAGCCACCACGCTTTAAAAGCTACTTCTTTTGCAGTTTGTAAAAATTGCGGCAGCCCGACCAAGCCTCATTTACCTTGCATGAGCTGCGGTTATTATAAGGGACGTAAAGTTACTAAATAACTTTAGTAGAAATTCTTGAAAACAAATGGCTAATAGGCATCTATCACGAACCATTGCCATGCAGTCCCTGTTTGAATGGGATTTTAAACAGAGGCAGGAAGATTTAAAGACGATCGTCAAAAACCATATTGCGGAATTTTCCGGCGAAATGGAAGACACGTCTTTTATTTTTGAGTTGGCCGAAGGCGTGGCTAATAATTTGGAAGAAATAGACAAAATTATTGTTAAAACCGCGCCGGAGTGGCCACTGGACCAAATAGACGGCGTGGACCGGAGCGTTTTGCGTTTGGGTATTTTTGAACTTATGTTTTTAAAAGCCGTGCCGCCTAAAGTGGCGATTAACGAAGCCGTGGAATTAGCCAAAACTTTTGGCGGGGATGGTAGCGGCAAATTTTTAAATGGTGTGCTTGGGACTTTGTATAAAGAATTGTTTCCGGAAGGGGAAGAAATTACAGACGTGCCGGTAAAAATAGATGAGGCAGATAAAGAATAAAAAATTTAGAAATAAAAAAGAGCAACAAATTGCCCAAACTAACGTTAGTATAATTAGGACCTGCTTATTTAAGCTGTTTTACTCTGGTCAGAGTAAAAAAAATAACCTATAATATTAATACGCACCTTTTTTGAGCCAAGTTTCGTATCTAAAAGGCCTAAAGATAATTAACACAAACATATATGAATAAACTCCAGCTCACCGAGCAATTAGCCGCTAAATTGGGTATAACCCACAGCGAAGCGGAAAGATTTTTAAATACCTTAATTAGCATGGTTTACGAACAGCTAAGGACCGGAGACAAAGTTAATATTTCGGGTTTTGGCCAGTTTAGCGTGTCCCACCGTGCTTCCAGAATTGGCGTTAACCCCCGTAATCCTTCCCAGAAAATTACCATCCCTGAGCTCAACACCCCAAAGTTTAAAGCGGGTGAAGCGTTTAAGGCTGCGGTAAAATTAAGATAGAGCTACAGAACTACGGATTAAATTACACTACAGATGCCTACAGAAGAAAAAGCCCCCAAGTGGGGGCTTTTAAAATTGTCTGGAGCGGGTAGGGGGAGTCGAACCCCCATCATCAGTTTGGAAAACTGAGATAATAACCGCTATACGATACCCGCGGATTTTACTTACCAATTCTACCAAAAAAGCCCTTTTATGAAAAGGGGGCTGTGGGGTGTTAATTCTTTTGTCGCATAAAGAACATTTTTGGTTGTAGATATTTTTTGTTATACTCCTTATATGACAGATACATTAGGTAGTCCAGAATTTAAACCCTATGGCGTTTCCATAGAACAGGTGGGTGAGTACAGGTATAATATAAGCGGCGATGTCTCCGTTATAAAACCTTTTTTCATTAGGCTTTGTGAAGCACTTCAGTATTATTTAAGCGATAGTGAGGCTGATCATTTTTTGCAAAACGAGAGTGCTCATAACCAATATACCATTAATACTGTTTTCCGATTCTACTACAGCAAACGCAAAGGTGTTATGGAGGTACTCCTTAACCCAGCAGTTACACATCCACAAGATATTCAGAAATATGGCGAACAATTAAAAACAGCTATTGACGTTACAAAAAGTTAATTCATGGTAATTGCAGGGTTAATTTTGATCACCCTTTAAGTTAAAAAACCAGATTCTAAACATTCAATATAAACTTCACCGCCAATATTTGAAAATTTAATACTTCAATTCCCCATTGGGTGAATTGGGTTTGTAAGTCTTTTTTTACTTCTTGGGTCAGTGCTTCCTTTTTTTGCAAAACATCGTCATGAGTTTCTCTGGCAATGGAAGTCCGTAATGCGTTTTCTATTGTGGCGCTAATTGTTTTGTCGCGGTCCTCCAAAGTGTAAACAAAGTTTGTTATTGCTTCCGCGGTTGGTGTTACTGAAAAAATTATGTTGGCTGTTACGTCCAGAGCTTCTTTATTTACAGTGTGGTAGCGCCCGGTAAAGGAAAAAGTCTGCTGCTTTAAACTAATTTTTTCCACCACTTGTTCCAACACGGGAACGCGAAAATTCAGTCCTGCAGGCATAATGCGGCTAAATTTACCAAAAGTTTCAATAACATATACGGTGTTTTCGCTGACAATTTCTATACAGTAAAAAATCAGCAGTACAAATATTACAATAGCAATTATAATTAGTAACATAAGCGCAGGTTTATTTGTTAAAAGCCGTTACTGTATATAACGCCTTCCAGCGGAAAATGTTCCTTAATATGAGCACATTTATTTTTATTGTTATATTGGTCGCGATTTATGTTTTACTCGTCTACGTGATGTCGCGCTTTGTAGTTCCTTTTATGGAGTGGGGAGGTTTTAAGCCCCCGTTAAAAGTTCCCGAGGAAATTAAAGCGGTCATTTTAGATTTAGAAGCACAGTCAAAAGACCAGTTCTCCTATTTGCAGGCGGTGTTTGATTTAGTTATGGAAAAGAACAAATACCAGTGGAACCATACCCGTTTCCAGGCGGCTACTCGGTTGCCACGGGCATTTGTTAAGGACTTAAGTGAAATTTGGAGTACTAAAGATTTTATTTATTGCACTGCCATAAACTATTTAGTTTCGGCTTTGTTAGTTAATAGTAAATATTTTAGGCCCGAGGACATAAAAGTTCAGCACGTATTTGTGAATATGTTTATTCATCAGTATTTAAAGGTACGGGTCGGGAATACATGGATTGATATTGACCCAGCAGGCACAGGCATTCGCGGAAAACCCTTGGGCACGCATTTGGCTGGTTTTGGCTGACAAATTTGACAACTTAGCTTTTTAGGAGTATAATGTTTTTACAACTTAATATTTATCAAGAGCGCAGTTAGGGAACTAGCCCAATGACCTGCCAGCAACCAATCCGCCGAAAGGCGATACGGTGCTAATTCTAGCCCCTCGCGGGGAAGATAAAATTATCCATCCGCTTTGGCGGATTTTTTTATTACACAATATTAATTTATTTTTTAGAGTAATAACCCTTCGTAGCCTTGGCGTAGGAGGGTAAGGATAATACTATGAAAATATCAGCACAAACCAAACTGTTTACCTCCGAGTCCGTAACAGAAGGACATCCGGACAAAGTATGCGACCAAATTAGTGACGCCATTTATGACGAAATGCTTAAGCAGGACAAAAAAGCTCATGCTGGCATTGAGTGCTTTGCCACCACAGGTTTAGTGGTAGTTGGCGGCGAGGCCAGGACTAAAGCCTATGTAGACATTCAGGCGGTTGTGCGCAGGACGCTTAAAAAAATTGGTTACGACAAACCAGAATATGGCTTTTGTTTTTCAGACGTCGGCGTTATTTCCACTTTGCACGAACAGTCGCCAGACATAGCCCAGGGCGTAGACGAAGGTAAAGGAGAGTTTAAAGAGCAGGGCGCGGGTGACCAGGGTCTTATGTTTGGTTTTGCTTGCGACGAAACTAAAGAGTTAATGCCGCTGCCTATTTCACTGGCGCATCGTCTTACAAGAAAATTAGCTGAAGTACGCAAGAATAAAAAATTACCGTATTTGCGGCCAGACGGCAAGAGTCAGGTTAGTATTGAATATGTTGGAGGCAAGCCAAAAACTGTGACTACTGTGGTTATTGCTGCGCATCATAGCGAAGATGTTACTACAGAGCAGCTTCGTGCCGACATTACAAACCAGGTTATAAAGCCTGTGCTTGGCAAATGGTTTAACAAAAATGTAAAAGTATTTATAAATTCCACAGGTAGGTTTGTAATTGGTGGGCCGCCCGCAGACGCAGGCCTAACTGGCCGCAAAATTATAGTAGACACTTACGGGGGCTATGCCCCACACGGCGGCGGCGCATTTTCTGGTAAGTGTGTTACTAAGGTAGACAGAAGCGCTGCTTACGCCGCTCGCTACATTGCCAAAAATGTTGTGGCTTCGGGCCTTGCTAAAAAATGTTTGGTACAGTTGGCTTACGCCATTGGCGTGGCAAAACCGGTTAGCGCTATGGTAGACACTTATGGCACCGGAAAAATTTCGGACGACAAATTGGAAAATATAGTTGAGCAAATTTTTCCAATGAAGCCAGCGGACATAGTTAAGCAATTAGGTTTGGAAAAACCAATTTACGAACAAACCGCGGCCTACGGCCACTTTGGCAGAACAGACGTTAAATTTCCGTGGGAAAGAACAGACAAGGTAAGGGAGCTTAAAAAACTTTCTAAAGCCAGGAAATAATTATTGTAAATAAAGGGTTGACCTTAAGGTCGACCCTTTAAAATATGACAGGAATTGTATATAATCAAAATATATGAAAAATGAATTATCAAGTGATTATTCTGTCTACCAGGAAGAATCTGGGCCATTAATGCATGTATGGGAGGGAGTTGAAAAAAGGCTTGAGGTTCTGGAAGCTGAGGTCGCGGGCTATAAGGAAATTTTTGAACAAGCAAAAGTCTCAAAAAGGGAAGTTAGTAAAGAAACTAAGGCTTATGGCGAAGCGTTAAAAGAAATAGAGAGATTAACTAAATATCGTCAAGATATTGTTAGCCAGATTACTGAATTAGCCTCACATGACATTGCAGCGAGAGAGTTTCTAGAAAATCATAAATCTGAGTATATAAATTAATTTTCGTTATGAAGAATGACTTATCTGAATTAGCCAAACTTGTCCGCTACTATATTTTAACCTCCACTACGGCCGCGGGGAGTGGGCATCCTACATCTAGTTTGTCGGCCGCCGACTTAATGACCGTGTTAATGTTTGGCGGAAATTTTAAGGCGGACTTGGATAATACAGATTTTGAAAATAACGACCGTTTAATTTTTAGCAAAGGGCACGCCAGCCCGCTTTTTTATTCTTTGTATACTGTGGCCGGAAAAGTAAGCGAGCAGGAACTTTTGACGTTGCGAAAATTTGGCAGCAAGTTAGAGGGACACCCGACCATGGAATTTAAATATACCGAGGTGCCTACCGGGTCTTTGGGGCAAGGTCTTTCCGTTGGCGTGGGTATGGCGCTTAATGCAAAAATGGATAATTTGTCCTACAGAACTTTTGTACTTTTGGGGGACAGCGAAATGGCCGAAGGTAGCTCTTGGGAAGCTGCCGCTGCGGCAAGTTTTTATAAATTAAATAATTTAATTGCAATTTTAGACGTTAACCGCCTGGGGCAAAGCAGAGAAACCATGCTTGGACACCACACCGAGGTTTATGAGCAGCGGTTTAAAGCTTTTGGCTGGGAAACTATTGTGGTAGACGGCCACAGCTTAAACGAAATTAGCGCTGCTTTTATGCGCGTAATGCAGTCTAGCGACAAGCCAGCCATAATAATTGCCAAAACTTTAAAAGGTAAAGGCGTTTCATTTTTGGAAGACAAAGAAGGCAAGCATGGGGTGGCGCTTTCGGGGGAAGATTTAGCTAAGGCGCTGGAGGAGTTGGGGACGGTGGATAAGGGGTTAATCGGCCACATTGCGAAACCGGAACAAGTTGAAAGTGACAAGTTGAAAGTTAAAAGTGAAAAGAGCGAAATTAAATTTACAGATTATCCGTTGGACAAAAAAGTTGCTACGCGAAAAGCGTATGGAAATGCTTTGGTAAATATTTTTGCGGCGCACCCAAATATGGTGGTGTTGGACGGAGAGACTTCTAATTCCACTTTTGCAGAATTGTTCCGCAAAGCCCACCCAGAACATTACGTTGAAATGTTTATTGCGGAGCAGAATATGGCTGGGGTGGCGCTAGGGTTTTCCAGGCGCGGAAAAATTCCGTTTATTTCCACATTCGCGGCATTTTTTAGCCGCGCTTTTGACCAAATTAGAATGTCCCAGTTTGCAAACAGCAACATAAAATTCGTGGGCTCCCACGCTGGCGTAAGCATTGGCGAAGACGGCGCCTCACAAATGGGTTTAGAAGAAATTGCAATGTTTAGAACGCTTTTAGGGTCAGTTGTGCTGTATCCTTCTGACGCAGTTTCAACAGGAAAATTAGTCGCCGAAGCCGCAAAACATTTTGGGAATGTTTACATCCAGACCACAAGAAAAGACACAGCTATTTTATATAATCAGGCTGATGAATTTCCCATTGGCGGATCTAAGACCTTAAAAACATCCGCTAACGACCAAGTTACTGTAATCGGCGCAGGCATAACACTTCACGAAGCCCTTGCTGCTTACGAAGAACTGCAAAAAGAAAATATAAATATTAGAGTTATAGATTTATATTCTATAAAGCCAATAGATGTTGCAACTTTAGAAAAAGCCGCCAAAGAAACCAAAGCAATTATTACTGTTGAAGATCACTTTGAAGCGGGCGGTATTGGAGAAGCGGTGGCCAGTGCACTGGCCACAAGTGGAAAGTTATCAAGTTATCAAGTTGCAAGTCTTACTGTCCGGAAGATGCCTCATAGTGGTAAACCCGAAGAACTTTTAGCTTATGAAGAGATAGATAAGGATGCTATAATTAAAAAAGTAAAAAAATTAATTTAAGCAATTATGACAAGTGAAAAAGGTGAAAGAAGAGAAGGGCCTAAAGAACCTATTGATTTGGAACCATTTGAGTATGATTTTATACTCGCGGGGTTTTCTCCAAAAACTAGGGATGAAAGAATTGAGATGGCTCGTCTTTTAGCTTCAAAAAATATAACTCCTAAAGAAGGAGAATTTCTAAAAGTTAGAGTAAATGGAGAGGAATTTTGGATGAGCATAGACCCTCAAGATCCTGGGACAAGGTTATTACCAAAAACTGTTAAAGAAAAAGGTTTAGAATAAATATTTTTATAATCATATGGATAGAAACTTAGCGTTAGAATTTGTGCGGGTTACAGAGGCAGCTGCCATAGCGGCTTCTAAGTGGGTGGGGAAGGGTGAGGCTAAAAAGGCCGACGGCGCGGCAGTGGACGAAATGCGCGACAGGTTTAACCAAATAGATTTTAAAGGTGTTGTTGTAATTGGCGAAGGGCAAAAAGACGAAGCCCCGGAGCTTTATAATGGGGAGATTGTGGGTATGGGGAAGTTGCCAGTGATGGATTTAGCTATCGACCCTTTAGAATGCACGGATAGCGTAGCTTTTGGCCGTTATAACGCAATTTCTGTAATTGCTGCGGGAGCCAAAGGCAGTCTGCTTAACGCGCCGGACACTTATATGGAAAAACTTGCTGCAGGACCTAAGGCAGCTAAGGTTATAAAAATGGGCGCGCCAGTTAAGGTAAATATTACAAAAGTTGCAAAAGCTTTAGGAAAAAAAGTTGGTGATGTTACTGTGTGTGTTATGGACCGCCCGCGCCACACGGATTTAATCGCGCAGATAAGAAAGACAGGCGCCCGAGTGCGTCTTATAACTGACGGCGACGTTGCCGGAGCAATTGCGCCGTGTATGCCGGAATCCGGAATTGATCTTTTAATGGGAATTGGGGCTTCGGCTGAGTCGGTACTTGCCGCAGTTGCCATAAAAATTTTAGGCGGACAAATATTCGCGCGCTTTAGCCCAATGAAAGATGCGCACCATCAGCTCCTAAAAAAACACGGCCTTAACGACAAAAAAGTTTACAGTGTGAATGACTTAGCCAAAGGAAACCAATTAACTTTTACCGCAACTGGAATAATAGACGGCCCACTGCTTGACGGCGTTCGCTATGAAAACGGCCAAATTATTACCCATTCCATAGTCATCCGCGGCCAAAGCGGGACTATTCGCTATATTACTACGCATCATAAGGAAAAATAAAAATGCGAGATACAGAAAAGCTTACAGGGAAAATTCCAGTAGAAGATTTACAAAATTGGAGAAGAGAATTGGAAGGAGATTTATCAAGTGATGATGTGGGCAAGTTTTTTTATGACCATCTTCGTAGAAATGTTATAGATTCTCTTAAAGAGGGAAAGAGTCCTGAGTGGGTGCTAAATATTTTTGTTTCGGAAGGTGAACAAGCGCTTAAAAGAGCATTAACTCAGGAAGAGAAAGATGATTTATTAAAAAGAGTTAAGTTGTTAAAAGAAAAAATTGATAAAGGAGAAAATTTATGAATACACAAGAATTAAATAAAATTGCTAAACAAATGGTTGCGCCGGGGAAGGGGATTTTGGCGGCGGACGAGAGCGAAAAAACGGTAGGTAAACGTTTTTCATCTATTAATTTGGAAAACAACGAGCCCAATAGAAAAGCTTTCCGCGAAATGCTTTTAACTGCTCCGGGAGAGGGTGAATATATTAGCGGAGTAATTTTACACGACGAAACTATTCGGCAATCGCTTGCGGACGGACGCTCGTTTGTTTCTGTTTTACAGAGCGAAGGAATTTTACCGGGAATAAAAGTAGATTTAGGTTTGGTTGATTTTGGTGATAAAGGAGAAAAAATCACTAAAGGTCTGGAAGGGCTTGGGGACAGACTAAAAGAATATGTAGCTTTGGGAGCAAAATTCTGCAAGTGGCGTTCTGTAATAACTATTGGTGAAGGCACACCAACAGACGCAAATATTGCCCAAAATGCTAAAGATTTAGCGGCCTACGCTTTAGTTTGCCAAGAAAACGGCTTAGTTCCTATGGTAGAGCCGGAAGTATTAATAGAGGGCGACCATACTATAGAGCAAAGCGAAGCAGCTAGCGAGAAAATTTTAACCGCGCTATTTTCTGAACTTAAAGTCGCTGGCGTGGCCACTGAAGGAATAATTTTAAAAACCAGTATGGTTATTCCGGGAAAAGGGTCGGCTCAAAAAGCCACGCCTGAGCAAGTTGCAGAGGCAACTTTAAGAGTATTTAAGAAAATTTTACCAAATGAATTAGTTGGACAAGCGTTTTTAAGCGGCGGACAGAGCGAGCTGGAAGCCACGGCCAATTTAAACGCCATGCATAAAACCGGTGACCTTCCTTGGGCTTTAACGTTCTCTTTTGCCAGAGCGCTTCAGGACGGAGCTACAAAAACTTGGCAGGGAAAGAAAGAAAATTTTGAAGCCGCGCAAAAAGTTTTTATGCACCGCGCTAAAATGAACAGCTTGGCTTCCTTGGGAAAATATTCTGCCGAAATGGAAAAAGGATTTGAAGCAGGAACAGGCGGGGAAGCAACGCAAGACTAAATAGCATTGAACAAAATTTAAAAAGTGACAATCCTATAAGATATCATGGTTGTCATCCCGAGTGCAGCCGAGGGGTCCCTCATTGCATTCGGGACGACATAAATGCCGTTTTTGCCCAATCTTGATCATTCATGTCAATCTAGTCAATTAATTTATGCCTGAAACAAAAAAAGCTGCATTCAAACCCATTGAGCATTTAGAAAAAGTCCGTAAAGGGCATATGCGGGAAATTCCGCAGTGGATGATAAACAAAATCACCGCGGAATTTATTAAGGGTTTTGAATTTTTAAGGCATTACAAAAAAGCTGTGAGCGTAATGGGTAGCGCCAGGGTGGGTCTGCAAAACGGCGTTTACGAAGAAGCCACGCAGCTTGGTAATATGCTTTCCAAGGCCGGTTTTGCCATTATGACCGGCGGCGGCCCTGGCATTATGGAAGCTGCAAATAAAGGGGCTTACGAGGCTGGAGGAAAATCGGTCGGAATTAACATCCGCCTGCCGTTTGAGCAGCGCACCAACCAATTCGTAAAAGAATACGAATCCTTTTCTTTCTTTTTTACCAGAAAAGTTATGCTCGAGTACGCTTCCCAGGTGTATGTTTTTTTCCCTGGCGGCTTTGGTACTTTAGACGAATTGTTTGAAATGATAACCCTAACCCAAACCAAAAAAATAAAAGCCGTACCAATAATCTTAGTTAACAAAGCCTTTTGGCAGCCGTTATTAGAATGGATAACAAAAGTTGTTTACGAAAAAAATAAAGCAATAAATAAAGAGGACATGGCTCTTTACTCTTTAGTAGACAACGCTGAGGAAGCTTACGAGTTAATTAAAGTGCTTTCCAAAGACAAGCATCTATTTGGATAGTCTTCTGTCTTTACTAACTACGAATCTGTACTAATATACTAATGACTGCAGAAGGCAACAAAAGAGACGGCTTGGTTTATAAAGATGAGTGCTATAGAATAGTTGGGAGCGTGATGAACGTTTTTAACCAACTCGGTTATGGCTATGACGAGAAAACCTATCAAAAGGCAGTGGCAGAAGCTTTAAGGCAAGCGGGATTCAAGTTTACAGAGCAATTGTATGCGCCGGTAATGTTTGGGGATAAAATTGTTGGCAGAAACTTTTTTGATTTTTTAATAGAAAATATTATTGTATTGGAATTAAAAAAAGGCGACCATTTTTCTTCGGCACACATTAAACAAGTTTATCAGTATCTTGTTGCTAAGAATTTAAAATTGGGGATATTAGTCTATTTTGCTCCGAGAGGTGTGCATTATAAAAGGATTGTAAATCTTGATTAGTATATTAGTAACTATTAGTAGTTAGTAAAGACAGCATGAGGCCCCAAAATTTAAAAACTAAAATTTTTTTAGACAGCGGGGATCCGGCGGAAACGAGGGAGGCTTTGAAGGTGCTTGGTTTTTTAGACGGCCAAACCACTAATCCTTCTCTTATTGCCAAAAACCCCGGCGCTGTTGGCAAGAAATTTTCCGCGGCTGAGATTTTAAATTTTTATGAAAGCGTGGCAAAACGGGTTTCGGACTTAATACCAGAGGGATCTGTTTCTATAGAAGTTTATGCTGACAAGGACACGCCTGCCGAAGAAATGCTTGAGCAGGGAACAGGGTTTAACCAGTGGATTTCCAATGCCCATATTAAGTTTCCAACTACCTCAGAAGGCCTAAAAGCCGCTGAATTGGCTGTAAAAGACGGTCTTAGGGTAAATATGACCCTGGTCTTTAGCCAAGACCAGGCTGCGGCAATTTATGCGGCTACCAAGGGCGCTTCTAAAGGACAAGTTTATGTCTCCCCGTTCATTGGCCGTTTAGACGACAGAGGAGAAAATGGCATGGATCTGATTGAAAATATAATAAAAATGTATAACAGCGGAGACGGGCATGTAGAAGTTTTAACTGCCTCTGTTCGCAACCCAGAGCATATGGTTAAAGCAATTGAGCTAGGGTCCGATATTCTCACTGTGCCACTTAAGGTCCTAAAAGAGTGGAAGGCTTCTGGAATGAAGAATCTAGAATCTAGAATCGAGAATAAAAATCTTAAGCCAATTCCATACAAGGAAATAAATTTAGACCAGCCATGGGAAAGTTATGATGTTAATCACGAACTTACAGATAAGGGGTTAGAAAAATTTGCTCAAGATTGGAATGCTCTGATTAAGTAATTATCAGTTTATCGGAATAACAGGGCATTGCCCTGTTATTTTTTTAATGCTAAGATTTGTAAAGGTTTTACGGGATGTCGTATACCGGTAGTACGCCTGCTTTGGGAGCAGGTAGACAGGGTTCAATTCCCTGCATCCCGACCATAGAACACTAATTTTATTTTTCTGTTTTACTTTGACAACCTTAAGCTCTTCTGTTATAATGCGGTTAATATGTTCAAACAGAGCTTGATTACCGTCATCTCCAATTTATACACAGCCTGTGAATTAGAAGGTCAGGAAATATCCACAAATTTATAAATTAGCCTTAAATAAGCTAAAATTTGTGTGGATTTCCTGGCTTTTTGTGTCTTAAAAACCATTTGGTCAGAAACATCAACACGGCTGTAACATACCACTGCTTTAGCCCGTCTTGGTGTTAGATAACTCTAGAAGCTTGAAACAAAGCCAAAAACTATAGCGTTTATACAACTGTAGTTTTAAAAGCGTTTCGAGTCATTCTTTAGTTGTCTTTTACAACTTTAGTTATTGACCTATTAAGGTGCCAGCTAACTGGGCCAAAAAGCTTTGCGTATTTTAGTTCCATGCTTGGGGAAAATATACAAAGAACATTTTGTGCCAAGGTCGATCTGTTGGCGTTAAAGTTCCTTCTTAGGATACCAATAATCACACCTTTGTATTTTTAAGCCTTTGTTGATCTCTAGAGCGACAATAGTTTAAAGGACAGGGGGGTGTCCCAATGCGAATTGGGAAAACATTAATTAAAATTTTTCCAGACCAATTGATTGTCTCAATTGAATAATCAATCCTGGAAAAGGAGCAATATAATAAAATGCAAGATACTCTCGCAAAGAAAATCTTTGCTGTAGGTTCCGCTGCCGCGATGGTTGCGTCCCTAGTCGCCCCGTTAGCAGCTCACGCTGCTGCGCACGGCGTAGGCACAAACGTCAAAAGCTCGGATGGCACCATCTGGTACATTACTTCCAGTGGCACCCGCCGCGCCTACACCTCCGCGGGAGCATTTACTTCTTATGGTTTCAACTCGTTTGCGACCGTAGTAGATGCTAACTCGGATGACCTCAATTTGCCTGTTGACTCGGCTGGATTCATTCCTCCGCAAGACGGCAAAATCTTCTGTGCCACCGCTACTAAAGGTTCCGATGTCAAAGGCGAATGTGCCTTGGTCACCGGAGGCATGAAAGCCGCTTTTACCAGCGCTTCCGTGTTCACCGGCAACGGCTTTAGCTTTAGCCGCGCACAGTATGGTGATTCTTCCTTCTTAAGCAAAACCTCCAACATTGACAACACAACTGCTGCTCACCGCACAGGTGTTTTGGTCAATAACGGCGGTACAGTCCAATTAGTCGGCAGCAACGGCTTATTGGGTATTCCTGACCTTACCACCTTCAACAGCTGGGGCTATTCCTTCAGCGACGTGGTTCCGGCCAACACAGCGGACAAAGCTTTGACCCAAACTGGCGTCATGGTAGCCCGCCAAGCTGGCCAATTGAACCCGACTTGGACAACTGGTAGCAACCCAGGCAACCCAAATCAGCCTCCGGTAGTTAACGGCAGCGTAAGCGCTATGCTTTCCTCCGACACCCCGGCTGCTAACACCTTGGTTTCCTCCTCTGTTACTACACGAGGTAGCCAAACTGGCGCTGACATTGCCCACTTTGCCTTTAGCGGCACAGGCACTGTAACCCAGGTTGTTATTAAGAGAACTGGTGTTTCTTCTGACACCAGCATCAACAATGTTTACCTCTACATGGGCAACAACCGCATCACCGATGCCGGTACGTTCTCCAACGGACAGGTAACCTTTGCAAATTCCAACGGTTTGTTCACAGTTAATGGCTCTGCCGTTATTGGCGTGAGAGTTGACGTGGCCAGCTCCGTTTCCGGTCAGACAGTAGGCGCTCAATTGGCTTCCTACACGGTTGCCAACGGCACCCCAATGTCTACCTCCATTACTGGTAACTTATTCAACATTGCCGCGGTTAGCGATGTCGCTAGCGTGCAGTTGAGCGTTAACAGCAACATGAACAGTGTCATTACCGGTTCCGGCGCCAGCGCTGGTACCGCGGGCAGCATTAATGCCGGCACTATGAATGCTAACCTCTGGGGTACGACTGTTTCAGTCAGCCAGAGAGCTGTTAAGTTACAGTACATTCAGTTCAAGCAAATTGGTTCCGTCGCTGCAGACGCTATCCAAAATCTTAAACTGATGGTGGACGGCTCCCAAGCCGGCAGCACTGCTTCCGTTATGAACAGCGGTGCCAACACCAATGTGGTTATCTTCGACTTATCCGGCAGCCCGGTTAACTTGAACACAGGCAGCCACACTATTGAACTTCATGGTGATGTAGTTAAAGGTTCTTCCTACAACTACGAATTTACCATCCAGTCTTCTACTGACGCCTTGTTCTTGGACTCAAGCTACGGCGTTAACGTTCCTTTGACTGGCAGCAGCGGTGCGACCATTGTTCAGTTAAATCCTGGCTTGACCTCTGTTAACAGCGGTACAGTCAGCATCCAGACTGATCCTACGTACACCCAAAACCAGTTCGTTAAGAACGCTTCCAACGTAACCTTAGGCCAATGGACTATGAAGGCTTATGGTGAAGATGTGAAAGTTCAAACCTTGAAAGTCACTTTGACTTACAAGAACGCGGCTGGAGCTGTAGCTTCCGCTGGAGCCACAGAAGGTTTCAATAACCTTTCTTTGTATGTTAACGGTGGTAGCGTCGGTTCTTCCCAGAGCGCGCTTTACTCCACTTCAACTGCTGACAGTACCGGTGTAATTTCTTACACCTATGGCACGACCAATTTGTTCACAATCCCGGCCGGCCAGACTGTAACTGTTACAGTTAAGGGTGATAACACCCTAGTAAGCAACACCGGAGTGGCCACGGTTAGAGCTGATTTGGTGACAACCACCACTTCTTCTTTCCAGGGCGTAACCTCCTTCACCTTAGGTCCGACAGCCGGTAGTACCTACACTGGCACAGCCCAGACTGTTTCTGCCAGCTCCGCGACCACAGGTAAGAATACTGCTTATAACAACCAAACAATTGCCCCGAACTTAACCAAGCAGAAAATTGGTTCGTTCGTAATCCAGGCCAGCCAGGCTGACGGAGTAAGAGTTAATACTCTTACTGTCACCTTTGTTGCCGGCGCTAACAACTCGATTACTCCGTCCACCGGTATTGCTAACCTTTACCTGGTGACTCCGGATTTCCCGAGCGGAACCACGCCAATGACCGGCGCTTCTTCCACCCAGTTTAGCGTTAACTTCACTGTGGCTATGAACCAGACTGCTACTGTTGATGTCTATGCTGACATCAGCAACACTTCTGGTACCTTACAGCCCAGCTTAACTGGTACGGGTATTGGTACAACCAGCAGCCAGACTGTTTACTTAACAACTGACGGAGGCGTGTCCACTGTGAGCGCTGCTTCTGCTGGTAACTCTGTAACCGGTCAGCTCATTACTGTTGGTGTTGGTACAATCAGCTCTTTGACTCTTAAGGCCTCTTCCCCAATCGACTCCTTTGTCATTGCGGGCGGCCAGAACCAACCAGCTGGTACCTTTAACTTTGTTGCCGCTAGTGGCGGTCTGACTATTACTCAGTTAGACTTTATGGCTACTAGCACGGTTAACGAAGTCCCAGTTACTGGAATTACTGCGGCCGGCGTTCTCGGGAACGTAGTCGGTGCTACTACAACTATTTCTGGTTTGAACATTGTTGTTCCAACCACCTATAGCGGTGTAGACGTACCGGTTACTATGAACCTTGGTAACGTTGGTGTCGGTGGCAAAACCGGTAACCAGGTATTCACTGTTAACTTGACCCACGTTAAGTATATTGCCGGTGGTACAACCCACGACAACTACTACAACACAGCTACTAACAGCTTTAACTTGGTAGGCAGCGCTCCTACTGTTAGCATTGCGGCTCCGTCTGCTTTGTTAACTGCAGGCACACAAACTGTCGCCAAAGTTACTATTACTGCGAACGCTGCGGGTGATATTATTGTCAGGAACTTGCCTTTGACCTTTAGCGCTTCTGGCGGTGCTTCAACCACCATCATTAACGGCGCAGGCGTCACTATAGTTGACGATGCTACAGGACAAAGTGTAACTGCCAGCAGCACTGCTGTGGTAGTTTCCAGCGGCGGTTCCGGATCCACTGTTGTAACCTTGTCTACCGACAACACAATTGGTGCCGGTACAAGCAAGACATATAACATTCAGGTGCCTGTTGGTGGTACATTTGCCGCCTCTCCTGGTGCTACTATCTCCGTTACAATGGGTGCGGCTACCGGATTTACGTTTAAAGACGTAAACAGCAACGCTGATAACATTGCGGTCAAACAGACCAACAACGTTAACGGCGCCAGCTTAACAGCCACTTATATTCCGAACTACCCGACTAACTCTGTGTCAATCCACAACTAGTCGTTTAGCCAGAAATAAGGTACTGACTTAAACCAGTTGCAAAAAGTTTAAGACAACCCGCCCTGTCGCAAGACAGGGCGGGGTTGTTTTTTACAGAAGCTTATTTGACAGGACCGGATAAAAGTGATTGTATATAGTAGTAAGACTTATTATTTTCTATGACGATTGACTCAAAATTTTTTAAAGAATACCGCTGCAAGGTTTGTAATAAACTTCTTTGCAAAGGCTCTCTACATGACTCCGCAACAGTTTTAGAAGTTAAATGCCGCGGCTGTGGCAGGTTGTGTTTGTTTTATGGGGAAGACGCGGAAATCGTAAAACAGCGGTCAGTGTTAATTACCCAGGGCTTGATTCCGGATACTGACAAGTAAAATTTAGGTTACTTTATTGCAATTTAAAAAGCACCCCTGAGTGGGGGTGCTTTTATAATATGGGAAATTTATGGTTTGTCCTTTTTTCTATTTTTTATTGTTTGCGTAAGAGTCAACCTCCTCCCAGACAGCTCTGGAAATGGAAACAATAGTTTTGGTAAGGCCACTTAAGTCTGAGCCCTTGGTCATAACACATAAAATGTAAGGGTGTCCGGGGTGGTAAATTATCCCGCAGTTAGACAGGGTGATCGTAAGAGAGTCTTCCGCGGTGCTGATATTTTCCCCAAACTTTTGGGCCACTGTTGTTCCGGTTGGAAGCCCTGAGACTAAGCCTTCGTTGTATTTGGCTTGGCTCATAATTTGCAGCGCCAGTTCGGAATATTGGCGGCTTAAATAGTTGCCGTTATAAAGGACGCGAAGCAGAAGAGAAAATTGCTTAGGCGTTATTAGGTAATTGTCCGACTGGCTGGGGTTTGGCAGTCCAAGGTCGGTATAAATTTCGTCCAGGTTATTTTGGTTTAAATTATCCAGTAAAACATTTTTAGCGCCGTTGTCCGAATTGATTATCATGGCGTCAATTAACTGGCGCACAGTGTAGCTTTTATTTATTTGCAGCTCCGAAGGAGTTTCAAAAGGCACTTCATTAATTTGGCTTCCAACCGCGGAAGAGTAGGTATAAGTTTTTTCCAGTAAGTTCGGGTCGGTTTCCGCCTGCTTAAAGTAAGCTATCATTATAACGACCTTCATCATACTGGCGGGCGCGTAGGCTGTGTCTTCATTGACACCGCTCCAGCGTCCTAAGGTTATATCGCGGAAATAAATAGCGTAGCTGTCGGGTTTATGTTCAATGTTTTGGTTAATGACCTCGGTAATTTTGTGCCGCAATGGCTCGTAGTCGTTAAACTCTTTAATATTGCCGGGTACTTCATAACCCAGCAGGGGATTAATATATTGGTAAGGGTTATTTTTTTGCCGCAACGGCTTAATTTGCGCGGCAACTGTTTGTAAGGTTTTTTGGCCGCCATTATGCCAAATGACCGAAGCTCCCGCCGCTCCCACAAATACTGCGACGCAGTAGCTTATTACTATTAAATATGTTGGTAAATGTTTTTTTTCTGCCATAATCGTGAACGGCTTAGTAGTCCCGAGAATGAGTTTCTTGCTTTAGCTTTACAAGGTTTTAGTAAGGTCGTTAAACAGTTGGCCTACGTCCTTTGTTTTGCTATTATATCTATAATAAGCATTTTCTCATTATTTATCAACAGAATTTTCTATGCCCAAACAGCAAGTAAAGTCGTCTGAAACCGGAGCCGCGGTCTTGTTATTTATTTTTGTTGCCTTATCCCTGCTTAGTCCCCTGTGGGTTTTTAAGGATTTGCTATTTCCTTTTATTACCAGCAAAGCTTTTGCTTTTAGGGCTTTTATTGAATTAGCTTTTCCGGTTTATGTGTATTTACTAATAAAGCGGCCGGATTATCGTCCTTCCTGGAAGAATCCGCTACTTTTAGCCATGCTGGCGTTTTTAGCGGTAACTTTTATAGCATCTTTTACGGGTGTGAATGTTACGCGCAGCCTATGGGGGAATTTTGAACGCATGGGCGGTGCTTATTACCTTGCGCATTTGGTTTTGCTTTCTATGTATATTATTATATTGGCGCAAATTGGTGGCTCTTATATTAAGTATATTTTATATGTGGCTTTAGGTATTGCCGCGTTAATTACCTTAAACGGCGTATCGGGCTGGCTTGGGTGGGGAACTTTTGTGCCCGACCCGTCCCTGCCTTCCCGTGTTTCCAGCACATTAGGAAACCCTATTTTTTTGGGCAGCTTTTTAATCTTTCCCATGTTCCTTTCTGCATTTTTTGCGCTTCAGGACCACGACACTCAGGCTAAAAAAATAACGTTATGGCTGTTAACGGCGCTGCTGTTCGCAGGTATTTTACTGAGCGTGACACGCGGAGCCTTAGTTGGTTTAATTTCCGGTATCGGTTTTGCTTTGGTTGTATTTATTGTATTGCATCCGAACCGAATATTTAAAATGTGGGGTTATGGGATTTTAGTGCTTTTTATTTTATTGTTTGGGTCGCTTTATTTATTCCATCCCCACTTGCCTCAGGGACGCTTAACCCAGCTGTTCCAGTTGCAGGGCGGCGACACACATGCGCGTTTTATTCAGTGGCGTACAGCACTTAAGGGATCAAAAGATTACCCTATTTTGGGTGTTGGGCCAGAAAATTATTATTTTATTGCCAACAAGTATTATAATCCCGAAATTGTAAAGTACGATGCTTCGTGGTTCGACAAGCCCCACAATTATATTTTGGAAGTTTTAATTACTACCGGAGTATTGGGAGCGGCAGCGTATTTAGCCATAATTGCTTTAGTGGCTTGGGCGCTTTACCGCGCCTTTAGGGCCGGGTTTTTAAGCTTATTGCAAATGTGCCTGCTACTGGCCGGCTTTGTGGCTTATGTTGTCCAAAACCTCTTTGTATTCGACACCATTCCTGCCAGCATGATGTTTTTTGTGTTCGTGGGTTTTGCTGTTTATTTGTGGAACGAGGCAAATGGTTTTAGCCAGGACTTAGGAAAAAATAAAATTCAGGACCAGCCGGGCTTAGCGGTTGCCGCAGCCTTAGTTTCGGCCGTGGTTGCGATTTATGCCGTCTATGTTACCAATATAGTGCCGGCCCGGGCTTCTAAGAATGTTAATTATGGTTACGCGTACGCCAGTATTGACCAGCTAAAGTCCCAGGAATATTTTCAGTCTGCCATTAATTCTTCTTTTAATTTTGATTTGCAGGACACGGCCCAGCGTTACAGTGATTTATCTACGCACGTGGCGCAATCGCAAAAATTGGACCCGTCCGTTGCTAAAAACATTCTTGGCACAATAACAAATTTTGAAAAACAGGTAGCGGAAGCCGTGGGTAATGACCCAATTTCCTGGCAAAAATTAGCAAACGACTATTACCTCCAGGCAGTTGTTAATCAGACAGCGCTGGATCCGGCCGCTGAAATTTCCATTAAAAAGGCCATGGCTTTGGCGCCCAACCGTATGGAGCCAGAGCTGCTCCTGGTCCAAATTTATATTGCACAGCAGCGCCTTCCTGAAGCCCAAGCAGAAATAAAAAGGCTCAACAGCGTTTTGCCTTTAACTTCCTACACTGCTTCCGCACGCTGGCTGGAAGTTTACGCCGACCATTCAGCTGGGCAGGACGACCCAGCCGCGGTTTTAGCCGGGGAACTGGCCGCAAAGGAATTCTTGCCGCAAAATGTGGTTATGATTTCCTGGCTCCCTAATTATTACTTGCAGAAAAAAGATTACGCCCAAGTGGTATTTTGGGGGGAGTTGGGAGTAAAACTTTCGCCAGCAGACAGCGGCGCGGTTTTAAGTTTGGCTAAAGCGTATGCGCAAAACAATCAAATAGACAAAGCTCGGGAAACCGCCCAAAAATTAATAGACACCAACGCGCCTAACATACAGGAAGCGCAAGATTTCCTAAAAACTTTACCCGCGCAGTAGTTTAGTTTTTAAGGCCCACACCGCTATAATAGTTTTTTAAAGCTCCGGCTGAGTCTCTTCCGGAGCTTTTTTGACAGAAATTATTAGCGACGTAGAGCGAGTCCGGCTGCTTGCGGTAGACAGGGAGCTTCCGTCAGCCTGCCTGCCGGCAGGCAGGCTCTGCTGCGGGTAGCCTTTATTTTAAAAATTGGAATTTTTACTGTTATGCCATTCCAACATATTATCAAAAAAGCGAATAAGCATAAGGCCAAACATTGACACCAACATAGTTAGCTATTGACAACAATTTATAATGGCTTAAATTTAAGTCATTATTTGTTTAAAGCTCATTTGACAAGCCCGTTATTTAAGCGTAATTTGGAAATATCTAAGTTATTCCTATTTAAACCAGTATGCCCAGTAATCGTAAAAAAATTCGACTAACAAGCTATTTTTTGGCTTTTTTGTTTACTTTACAATCTTTGGCGCCGTTGATAGCTTTGGCTGCTCCGCAAGCCATCCAGGATAGCGATACTTCCAATGCTTTAAATACGGTTGGCACCAAAGCCAACCGGTTAAAGACAATTGGCAGCAGCGGTGTGGATGCATCAAACGGCGCGTTTACTTATTCTTATCCGCTTGTCGTGCCTAAAGGCAAGTTTGGTTTGGGGCCGTCTGTTTCCATAAACTATAATTCCCAAAATCCTGAAAACAGCATTGTTGGATACGGAATGGCTTTGCCTATACCTTATATTGAACGCACGTCCAAAAGCGGGGTAGACAAAATGTTTACGGACAATAACGCTTTTGTTTCCAGCCTGGGCGGCGAACTTGTCTTAAAAGCCGGAACAACGAATAATTATTTGCAAAAGTTTGATGACGGCTCCTACCAACTTTACACTTTTACTAATAATATTTGGACCCTGGCCGACCGTTCGGGCAACAGTTACACTTTTGGCCAGGCCTTGGACTCCCGGCTGTCGGACGACAGTGGGACTAAAATTTCCAAATATTATTTAAATTCAGTAAAAGACGTATTCGGAAACCAAATTAAATATTTTTACGAAAAGAAAAACAATTTTGTTTATCCTAAGGAGATAGATTATACCTTTGACAAACAGGGGAACTTTTCAAACCGCGTGGTGTTTGAAAGAGAAGGGCGGCCAGACGAGGAGGCCGGCTACAGAAACGGGTTTTTAACCGTAATGACTGACCGCCTAAAATCGGTTAAAGCTTATACGGACGGCGTTTTGGAAGCCCAGTTGGACTTGGCGTACATCACCGGCCAAAACGGCAGTCGCAGTTTGCTTTCTTCTATAACCGAATCCCGGCTTGGGACAGATGGGTCCTGGACATCGCTTCCGGCCACCACCTTTAGTTACACCCAAGGCTTGGATTTTTCGGCAAGCTTAAACTGGGTTACGCCGTCCAACAATTCCACAATAAGCATAGACACCAACGGGGACGGTCGGCCGGATAATTTGGATACCTATATAGACGGAAGCAGGAGTTATTTGGTTATTGACGCCAATGGCGACTATTTGCCGGATATGTATAATAATTCCAGGTATATAAATTATCAAGGTTTTCAAAATTTTTCAGACAATATTTATAAAAAGAACGTTAAGGGTTCATTAGTAAATTATCCTATAAGCACATATAATTTTCCCATATCTTATTCTTCCCCGAATAATCTAAACTCCTGGTGGTACAATAAAACCGCGGTGGCCGTTGATTTAAACGGTGACGGATTGCAGGACGTATTAGCCAACGGTGCGGAACAATCAGGCGCATTTTTAAATAAGGGTAATGGTTTTGAGCAAACGCAAGATTTTGCCAATTCTGATCTGGATTCCCTAAAAGGCGACTTTAATGGTGACGGTTTAATAGATAAGATAGGGGATTTTGCCAGCAGTACGAACCCTTCCTTAAACAGCAAGTACGTGTACTTAAATAACGGACATGGTTGGAACGGCAGTCCGGAAATGGGGATGAAAATTCCGACCGCTTTAACCTTTCATTATCAACCAACAAATGGTTCGGGGGTGGATACAGACCTGGGCGTTCAGTTTGTAGACGTAAATTTAGACGGCTTGCCGGATATTATCAGGTCTTATAAAACTAACCAATCGCCTTATTGGCTAGATAAACCGGCTATTCCGCAAGGCACTTTTACAGAGCTTTATATAAATAATGGCAAAGCTTTTGTAAAAAAAGATAACCCAGACTTAAAAGGCGGCACAACAATATATTACGAGACAAATAATTGGAACACTTACGCAGGTAATCCAAAAGTCACCACGAGCTTTTTGCAAGAGAATACTAACCCTAAAAAAACAGACATTTTAACTAACGTTACCGGAAGTTTGGGCAGTAAAATAGATGTTGCCTACAAAGGCACTGCCAGTATGGAAAATTCCGCGGTTTTACTTAACCCTAATTTGCCTATAAACATTTTGGCTGTTGACCAGGTTAAGGAAACCGAAGGTGTAAACAATTTAGTAGAAACCACGCAATATACCTTTGAGCAGGGGAAAATGTATTATGACGTTAATAACATCCGCGACCGCAGGTTCGCCGGGTTTGGTAAAGTTAGTGTCCAAAAGGGCAGTCAAAAAACGGTTAAATATTTCCATCAGGGCGACGGCGACAATTCGTTACTAAATGAACGAGGCGATTCCATTAACTTAATTGGCAAAGAGTTTAAGGATCAACTATTTGGCGGCCCCACCCTTTATTCCGAAACTTACCGTACGTTTGGCGTTTATCAATCCGCGGGACAAATTTTTAATTATCCTAAAGAAGCCATCACCACCCAGTATGACACAAGCGACGGCAAGCAAATAAAAGCCGAAACCTACGATTACGATTTGGCTTCCAGGCTGCCAAAGCACATTGTTAATTACGGCGAGGTTAACTATGATATTTCCAGTGACACAATTACCGACCTTGGCGACGACTTGGTCACGTCAATTCTAATTTCCACCACCAACCGCCCGCAAAAGTTTTTATCCGAGGAAAAATCCGACATAAACGGCAAATTTATAGACAAAAAGGTTAATTTTTACGATAACCTGCCTTTTGGCTATTTGGAAAAAGGGCTGTTAACCGAAGCCCGTAACTATTCCAGCCCTACCCAATATACCAAAATCACTTATGCCTATAATTCCAAAGGCCTGCCGGAAAAAGTTACCGACGACAACGGCAATACCACCACGACTTATTACGACAATTATAACAACCCGGTCCAATCCATAAACGCGTTAGGCCAGATAACCAATGTAAAATACGACAAAGCTTGGGGCTTGCGGGTTTCCAGCGTTAACCCTAACGGCAGCATCACCGAAAACGCCTATGACGGTTTTGGCAACAGAATAAAAGTTTCAGCCACCAGCCCCAAGACCGGCAACTTGGAATTGGTTTCCACTTCCAATATCGCTTATGGTTTGGGAATGGTGCAAACCGACAGTATTTATTCAGATGGTAGTGTTTATAAAACAGTGGAAAATAAATTTGATAGTTTTGGGCGAAACATCCAAGCCAGCGAAACGGACACTGAGAATAGCAATAAAACCGCCGTTACACGCTATAACAATTTAGGCCAGGTGGAAAGCTTAACTTATCCTTATGACAGAAATGGCGTATTGGCCGGGTACAATTCGGCATTGGACACCAAATTCACTTATGACAACATTGGCAGGCTTGTTAAAACCAAACAGGGCGACAGCGAGACTTACACGGATTATTACGTAAACGGCAAAAAAGTTTACGATAACACCGGCGACAAGCACACCAAAATTTACAAATACAATAGTTTTAACAAAGTAACATCCGTAACTGAAGAAAATGGGGCTGTTAATAATGTCACTGCCTACAAATGGAATATTTTGGGCAATTTGGTTTATTTAGAAGACGCCGAAGGCAATGCGCGCAACTTTACCTATGACGGCGAAGGCCGGCTAATAAGCCAGGAAGATTTGCACAAAAAAGGCGACAATACTTTCGGCGTCTATAAATATACCTACGATCCAGTAGGCAATTTAACCAGCAAAACTGACCCCGAGCAAAATAAGTTTACCTATGTTTACGACTCATTGTATCGCCCGTTAAGCGAGAGCAACGGGGATTTAACCACGGCCTATACTTACGATAATTGCCAAAACGGCATTGGCGCGCTTTGCAGTGTTAGTAATTCCGACTACACGCAAAACATAACTTACACAAAAAGCGGGCAAATCCAGAGCGAAACCAAATATATAGACGATCAAAGCTTTGCCCATTACTATGTTTATAACGCGCTGGGGCAAATAGCCGGAGTAATTTTGCCGGACGGCAGTAAATTGCTTTATACCTATGACCCAAACGGCAAACAAAAGAGCGTAAAAGTGCAGCGAAGCGTCAATGGCCAGACAGTAACTACTGACGTAGTGAATAATGCCAGATACAATATAGACGGGACGCAAAAAGAGTTAACTTACGGCAACATTACTAAGTCTTGTTATAACTATTCGAGCACAAACGGCGGAAATACCGCGCCCAGGCTTTCCGATATTTACGTTTTCAAGGGGACAGACGCCTGTTCTTCGGCCAGTACAACCGCGCCCAGCCTGCTTTATAGCCAAAATCTAAATTACAACCTGGCCGGTTTAATTACCAGCACCACGGAAAAATATTCGGGCGACGGCGGCAGTATTGCGAATAAATTTGTTTATGATGAACTCCAGCGCTTGACTAACACCACTAGAGTAGAAAACGGCCAGTCTGTCTCCGGTCAGTTTACCTATAGCCCAGTTGGCAATTTATTGTCGGCAAACGATGTTAGCTATTATTATGACGGTACGGACTACCGCAACCCCCACGCCGCGTCCTTAATTGGCACCACAAGGATGTCGTATGATTTAAACGGTAATGTTTTAGACGACGGAAATAATTTATACACTTGGACAAAAAAGAATACGCTAAAAACTGTTGACTCTTCGGGCGGTATTTCCAACTTTACTTACGATGTTTCCGGGGAAAGGATTAAGGAGGTAGTCAGGGCAAAGAATCCGGGATTTGTTGCCGACAAGAATAAAGTTAAATTTGACGATGCTATCTTTTTTAACGACCAGTTAAACGCCACCTCTTCGCCAACCGGGAAGTACTTTATGTCTAAGGGGGCTTTTACCGAGCTTGCCAAATTAAACCCGCAAAACGGAGGCGTCAGCTCGGCGTTTATTAACAATTTGCTTACGCCGGTCTATACTTCCGATTTTGTAGCAAATACCTGTAAAAAAATTATATCAACAGACAAAGACGCCTGTGTTAGGGAAACAACTCTCAAAGCTTTTTATGCTAAAACCCTAAAAGAAAAAAGCCTTGATCTTTCTTTTGGGGCGCTGCAGGAAATTTGGTTTGTATTTAAGGGTAAAGTTAGTTTGCCTGTAGATTTGAGCGTTTACTTACAAAATATTTTTGACGGCACATACGTTCCTTTTAACAATTCTAACGTAAAAGCGGTTGTTCCGGACAATGTCAACGTATATTACCAAGCGGTAATAAACGGAGTGCCAACCCAAGCCGGCAATCCCGCGCCGACGGTTTATATGTCCGAAAGCGGCTACGACGAGCTGGCTTTAAACAAACTCAACTCCAAAAATAAAGCGGACGCGCTGTTTGAAATAGCCGCCCAAAGCCCGTATATTGCGGAAAAATGCTCCCAGTCGGCAGACCAAGACTGCGCCAAAAAAGAAATCGTGAAGTTTGTTTCCGGATTTCTTTTCAGCAAATATAATATTTTACTCTCGGCCAAAGCCTTGGCAGAAATGGACATGGTTGTTAAAGACAAATTGCTGTTGCCGATAAATAAAATTCCATACGGCAAACTGGCAAATGGCTCATATTTAATTGGCCAAGATTTGGTTAACGACGCTTCAAAAATTATTCCCAGTGTAACTGATAGTGCTATAAAAACCGAAGTCATTGACCGGACCAACAAGGCCTTATATGGCTATCTTTATCAGGAAAAGAGTATCCCTTCTTTGTTTGCCAAATCTAAATTAATTTCCCAGGAAACCTTAAAGGAAATTGAGGATTTGGGTATTACTTATTCCAGTTTGGTAATTTATGACCGTCTTATAGACAACTCATTTGCCCCCTATGGCGCTTGCGACCAAGAGGCCAATGACCATGCCAAGTATGATTGCCGCAAACAGGCCTTTGTTAAATATCTTTACGCTATAGTTAAATACGACAAGGACAAAGAGCTTACTTCCTATGCCCTCGATGAAATATTTGATGCCATGCTGGGTAATTTAACCGTGCCCAACAAATTGGATGAATATAAAATTAATGAACAAAAAATTTATTCTATTCAAAATACCAATCCAAGAAGTTACGGCCAAGTTTATGTAAATTACGGATTTAATTTTCCGTCTTATACTAATGGTGCTTGCCAGATAGGAACTTATTATCAAGGTAGTTCGAATTATCATCTTTGCGAGTTTGATTTTTTGTTGCCGGCAGAATTAGTTAATCGTAAAGACGAAATTGCCACAACTACGGTTGATTTGAGTTTTTCTAATGGTAATACAAATTACACCGGAGGGGTTCAAGTAGCCCGGCCCTATAATCCACCCAGCGTTTATTTTGTGCCTTTAATGAGCAACGCAGCTCCGGCTTTAGGCAGCTATTTTTTTGATAACAATACTGACTCTTCCTTGCGAAGTCCGGCTTTGACTATTGACGTAAGCAGGCCTAATACTCTGGATATAACCAAAATAGTAAAAGCCTTCGCCTCCGGGGCAATGGCTAACTTTGGTTTAAGAATCGCAACAGGCGGTGACGACACTTTTGTTAACAATATAAACAGCTTTACCATGGCTGTCACTTATTCCAAAGACGCGGATCAAATTAAAAGGAATGTTTATACGCCTTTGGTAATAAATCCCAAAGACAGTGATGTGGAAAATAATGTGCTTAAAGTTTTGTCCAGAATAGACCGTAATTATAACCCCGGCGGCAATACTATAATATCCCAGGAAACTTACAATGAAATTAAAGGTACGAATTTAACCTCTACTAGCAGCTTAAACCAGCTGTTTGACCAAAACGAAAAATTGCAAAAAGACCAAACCTTGGCCGCGGTTTGGGACAGCATTAGGACAACCGCCAGCACAACAAATGAAACCAAGCTGACCCGCGAGGCCCTGGAAGAACTTTATATGGTCTGGCAGGGTAAGCTTAGACTGCCGCAAGACGCCAATGAGTACAATTCTACTCTAACCTCTGCAGTCTTTGACCGCGGCAGTTTGGTAAACTTATCCGTGGTTCCGGGAGTAAGCAGTGTTAGGGATTTAAGCGCGGCTGATTTACCCTTGCCCCAAAAAATGAACGTCTCCAAAGAAAGTGCGGCTGAATTATTAGGCGTGGGGATTACTAAACGCGATGACATTTTTCAGTATTTAACAGATCCCGCGAGTTTTGGGACATCAGCAGTTTCCACAACCACAACAATTAGCAAAACCGACAAACTGGATACCCTTAAGAATATTTACGTTAATGTTAAAGCCAATAAAAATTTAAGCTTAACCAGGGAAGCGCTGGAAGAAATTTATTATATTGTCAACGGGTATTTGGTGTTTCCGGATGCCACGAAATCTATGATAACTGTTAACCAGGAGTTAGCTTCCAGTACTCTTGCCACTGACCCCGCCTTAATTAGCTACTACAAAATGGAAGGTAATAGCAATGACAGTAAAGGCAACCACAATGGCGCAGCTGCAAACGTCAGTTACGTCCCCGGCAAATTCGGTCAGGGGGGGGGTTTTGGAGGCAGCGGCCGTATTAGCACCTTCATAATGCCGACTTATCCTTATTCCATCGCAGGATGGATTAAAACTTCCACCAAAAATAACGATGCGTTTTGGAGCAATTTGAGGTACAGTGGGACCTACCGCGGTTTTACCTTGCGGGTGGAAGATACCGGGACTTTGCAAATCTACGACGGTTCAAGCTGGTATGTCGGAACGGTCAGCGTCGCCGACGGGGTGTGGCATCCCATTGCGCTCTTGCGGCAGGCAGCCAACACTCAGGTATATGTTGATGGCATACTCGACATAAGCACAAACAATCCACCGGGTCCGGAAGCGACCGACCAGCCTCTCTACCTCGGCAATACGTCCGATGACTGGCCTGAAAGCAACTACTATGTCGGAAACCTCGATGACATTGCCGTTTTTAACCGCGCCCTAACCCCCGCTGAAATAACAGGTCTTTACGCATCTATTAATGTAAGGAAATATCCAGATTTTAACAGAAGTAGTTTGGGTCTTTTAGAGCCCGTAAAAGTTGACGGGCAGGAAATAATCTCGGCAAACGTTAATGCCCGGGAAGATAACACCATCTATCCTATAAAAGACGAAGACATTAAAGTTTTAAGCGACGAGACCAAAGGGGAATTGGCTTTGGCCGGTATTGCCAGCAGCACTCAAATAACAGAAATTTTTAACAAAACCAAGTCGGTTAATAAAGACTCTAAAATGTATTTTTTTTACAAATACGTTTTAGATAACTCTAACTATAGACTGACCAGGGAGGCATTGGAAGAAGCCTATTTAATTTATACTTCCAAAGAAATTTTTGCCGCCAGCACAAGCGCCTTAACAAATCTTACTGTAACAGACACATATGACGGTAGTAAAACAGAATGGACAGTCACTCAACTCATGGGAAGTGCCTTTTGCTCAGCCGGACACTCCAATTATTACGGGACCGATTATCGCTGTGCAGTATCTTTTGATACTCCGCAAAAATTCGGTTACAACATTATTGCTGAAAATTTTAGTTATAGCGGCGGGGAACCGGTTAATATTAGCAGCAACCAGCAAATAAACATTGGAGTTAGTGTAAATGGCTCGGGGGTCGCTAATTCGGGAAATATAAACTTAATAAATGTTGCGCCGACAAAAGGTAAAATCACAGTTACTTTTGATCCTCCCAGTTGCTGTAGCGGTGGTTATCTATGGGGATTAACAAATTTTAAGGTGGATCTTATTTATGCTCCCATTACGGCAAAATTTGACCGCAGTAATTTTGCCTCGCTTGCTTATGTTTCCAGCATAGCTGACTTACAGGACAGTTATGAAAAAGAAGCGGCGGATGCGCTTGTTGGTTCTGGCTTGCTTGGCGAAGGAGGCTTAGGTTTGAATTCCGTTACTCCTGAGGGGCATGCTACGACCACGACAGAATCTACCTTGCCACCTGTCGGTTCAACAATCCCGCAATCTCCTGATATCCCAACATCAACTTCCACGCCCACTTCTACGCCGGATTCTTCAATAATACCACCAACAACATCGACTTCAACTGATGTTAGCGTTAGCATGACTCCTGGAATATTTATGGCGGCCTACAACGAGAGAAATACCTTTCTTGTTACGGCGTTTTTGGTTAATGATAAAGCCGCGACCCCGGTATTTACTCCAAGCGTCGGCAGCTTCAATGATCCGGTGA
>CAYYWQ010000001.1:149212-818833 GCA_964474825.1 uncultured Candidatus Saccharibacteria bacterium | reverse complement strand
TAAGCGCCACCAATGGGGGAGGTAGGGTTACAAGAACGGTCACTGTTACGGTAAAGCCTTTGGCTCCCATAATTTCTAATTTTTCAGTTTCGTCTTCCACTATAATTTCCGGACAGCAAGCAACTCTGTCCTGGGTTCTTTCCGGCGGCGCCCCGGCAACTTTAACAATTGATAATTCCGTGGGGTCTGTGCTCGGTTCATTGTCTGTGTTAGTTTCTCCATCAACTACTACTACCTACACGCTAAAAGCCAGTAACGTTAACGGCATTGCGACTAAACAAGTTACAGTCACGGTTAATATTCTAGCTCCGGTTATAAATACATTTTCCGCTTCTTCCACCGCGATAACAACCGGGCAGTCTTCCACGCTATCCTGGTCCTTAGCCGGGGGAGTGCCTACGGTTTTAACAATAGATAATGGTATAGGCAGTGTGCTTGGTACAACATTAAAATCAGTAAGTCCGGCTACCACCACCACTTATACCTTAACCGCCCGTAATCTTACCGGATTTGTTACAAAACAAATAACCGTTATGGTAGTCTCTCTGCCGCCTCAAATAACCGCCTTTACCGCCAATAACCAAACCATTACCGGAGGCCAAACCGTTACTCTTAATTGGGCCCTGTCCGGAGGAGGCCCGGTTGAGCTTGCCCTGGATTCAGGCATAGGCTCGGTTTTAAATAGCACGGCGATTATTTTAACGCCGGCGTCCACCACCATCTACACACTAACGGCCAAAAACCCAGCCGGCACGGTTACTAAACAAGTTGCAGTTACGGTTATTCCTTTGGGAGACGGAGAAGATACGGTTACACCCGAGGACATTGTCCAAACCTACACCAAATACTATCCGTCCCAATATTATGAATATGACAGCCGCGGCATAACCACTATAAACGTGCCGTTTAATGGCAAGATAGTGGCTACCATAAGGTACGGCAAAGATGACAACGGCGCCCTGGTTGACGAAATCAGCTACCTGCATTTGAACTACCTGGGCAGTCCGGTTATAATTACTAACGAGACCGCCGACACTGCTGAAGTTATTAAGCGGGACGCGTGGGGGGGAATATTATCCGATAGTCTCAAAAACGCCACTTCAACCTCAACCAGTTTTGGTTTTACCGGCCACAGGTACGATGCATATTCCGACCTAACCTATGCCCATGCCCGCTACTATAGCAGTATGAATAAAGTGTTCTTGAGCGAAGACCCGTTTGTGTTAACCGGCTTCTCCTCCGACCAATTCCTGCTAAATCCCCAAAGCCAAAATAGTTATAGTTATGCCATAAATAATTCTGTAAATTATTTTGACCCAACGGGCCTTAGCTGGTCAAATGACTTTGGTAGTTGGGTTTATGATTGTCCGATATGGGATGGTTGGTTAGGCAAGCATTGGTATGTCCCCGGGATTGTTGGCACAGCTCCATTGGTAGTTTATGGTGCGGTCGCGGCTGGAACTTCCGCCACGGCAGTGGCGGCATATAACACAACGGTTGCGGGGCTTGCTTATGCGGGCGACAAAATTTATAATGCGGGCTTATCAACCTTTAATTACGTAGCCGGTAACCCGCAAGTTCTACAAAATACTATAAACGCCGGCGCTGGAGGTACTGCCAACGTAGTAAGTCTTAGCATATCTGATAACATAAATGGTACCAAGAGTACATCAGCAGCTAAAGTGTTAAATTTTGTTTCAGGCTCCCTAACAGGTTATACAGGGAATTCGCAATACGCACTTCCTTTGAGTAGTACTATAGCATTCGGTAACTCATTGGGTACTGATTATTTTAATAATCAACCCTTAAGTTTAGGTAATGCTACTTATTCTGTGGGCGTTAACTATGTTTCAAATAAAGTCACTAGCCAAATTCCCAATACACGTGGCGCTTACGCGACTAGCTTTAATACTCTTATAACCTCCTCAAGGACACAGACTGCTGTAACTAAAGAGACAGTAGGCTTGACGGTAGGAACTATTTTTGAAGGGGTTAAATCCTGGGTTTCAAAATTAATTGGTGGTAGATAAGAATCGTATGAAAAGATATTTTTTAAATCTAAAAAATTTAAAATTTTTAGGTTTATTATTTCTTGCAATTTCCGTTCTTTTGACTGTTTTTGGTAAAAAAAGTTTACACGATGT
The DNA here is from genome assembly GCA_964474825.1 of uncultured Candidatus Saccharibacteria bacterium. Taxonomy (GTDB): domain Bacteria; phylum Patescibacteriota; class Doudnabacteria; order UBA920; family UBA920; genus CAYYWQ01. Next base: position 816,689 of record CAYYWQ010000001.1, on the reverse strand, counting down.
AGTTGGTGGTTGGGCACTGCTGTTTTTTGGTTATTCAATTATTGCAATTTTGGGCCATTATTTTTATCACTTTAACTTCTACTCTGACAACAGCTTTAAAGTAGTGGAGGCAATATCATTGCCTAAGCCTCGAGTTCCTGTCATCAATATAAAAAAAATTGCTTTTGTTCCTAGGGCAATGAATTTGGTATACAAGCAATTATATATGGTTTATAAGGATGAATTGGGTAAAACAAAAAAATCTATATTTTGGATAAACGGTTATGCCACCTATACTCTCGGGGAAGTTTTAGCCAAAATTAAAACAGTTAACCCGGAAGTAGAATATGACGAGTATTGCAATAATTTATACGAACAATTTAAAAACACCCCTGAAAAATTAGAAAAACCCTGGCAGGACAGAATTAATTTAAAGAGGCCTTTGCCGTGGTGGCTGACCGATGTGTTCATGTTTTTATTGCTCTTGGTTTGCGCATACCTCTTTTATTATATTCCCACCCTATACGGCGCAAAGTGGGTTTGGTAATAAAAAATTTTAGTCAAAGACATCAAACACGGGGTCAAGTCTGAATTTTTGACATTTTATATTATAATTATTTGTTGAATATTCAGACTTGCCCCTTTCTTTTTCGCAAAATAACCAATATAGACAAAGCCAGGGAAGCGGCGCAAAAATTAATAGACACCAACGCGCCAAACAAACAGGAAGCACAAGACTTCTTAAAAACTTTGGCAAAATAAGTAGTTTTTCTAAGTAAAGCCCTTAAATAAGGGCTTTACTTTTATTTATAGGGGGTTTATTATTTTGTGGACAAGCCCTTTAATATGGGAGGGTTAATATACTGTTGTATATTTACAACAAAGACCTATTTAAGTAGCTATTCTTAAGGATAATCTGTAGTTAAATATTGACAACAAACCTAGAAAAGATTTAATAGTAATAGATATTTTTAATTAGTTTAATAATAATAAACTTTATTTATGCCATATTTTGCCTTTTTGTTTGGTTTTAAGAGACCTACAGCTTTAATTTTTGGACTGTTATTTTTTTTGGCTTTTTTCCCAATAGTCCAAATTGCATCAGCCACAGGCGCAATACCTAGGCCAGAAAAAGACCAGCAACTTTCAGACTTGGTGCCCAAAGGTAATTTAAAACAAAGTTTTCCTGAGACCGATAAAAATTCCGGAGCTTTGGTTTATAATTATTCTTTTAATTTGCCACAAGGCAGGAAAGGTCTTCAGCCGGACTTACAGCTTGAGTACAATAGTCAGGCGGGAGAAGACGGGAGCTTATTTGGCTATGGCTGGAAAATTAACATTCCATATATTGAGCGAAGAAATTTACACGGAGCCGACCAGCTTTATACTCGCCAAGATTTTGTCTCTTCTGTTTCGGGAGAATTACTTCCCATAGCTCCCGGGAGTTCTACTTTTATGGCCCGGACGGAAAGTGGGCAATTCCTTAGCTATTATTATGACAGTTCGTCTTCTTCCTGGACCGTAAAAGACAAATCCGGTTTAACTTATATTTATGGTAAAACTGCGAATGACAGAATGGATGACCCGAGTGACGAAAAAAATATTTTTAAATGGCAATTGTCCGAGGTTACGGATTCCAGCGGTAATTTTGTTCGCTATTCATACTTTAAAGATCAAGGGCAAATCTACCCACAAACTGTTAGCTATACCGGCAATGCCGACAACGCCGGAATTTTTCGAGTAGAATTTTCCAGGCAACAAAGAGCCGACAACTTCCCTTCTTTTAAAACCGGTTTTCAAGTTGTTACAGATTACACCATTGGTAAAGTAGGAGTTTACGTAAACAATACTTTAGGAAAAGAATTTCTGTTAACTTATGCTCCTGGAAACAATGGGCTTCGTTCTATGCTGCAGGCCATTCAGGAAACAGGGTACGTTGAAAATGGTTTAAAACAAACTTTTCCTCCCACCAGTTTTGATTATGGAACCAGTAACGAAACATTTTTTGCTGACCCTTCTTTTTCCTTGCCCAATCCCGGCGACTCAAAGCTTAATTTTGAATGGGGTGACAAATTAACAGACGTAAACGGTGACGGGTTGGTAGATTATCTTTCTAGCTGGGACGGAATAAATATTGACGACACTACCCATAACAATCAAGTCTATATACAAAAACCGGACAAAACCTGGCAGCTGTCTTCAACCTATAAAATTCCGTTTTTATTTTTTAGCCAGGGTTGCTGTTCTGTTAATTACGGCATATTTTTAATGACCGACGTAAATGGTGACGGTAAAGTAGACTTTGTCAGTTCCTGGGACGAAAACAACAACGGCACGGTCTCAGTATCGGAAGTCTGGTTAAACAATGGGTCCAATTGGGTTTTAGATCCAAATTGGTCTGTGCCGGTGCCTATTATGGCGGGCGGCAAAGACAATGAGGTTAGAACTCAAGATTTAAATGGCGACGGTTTGGTTGATCTTTACATAAGAGGTCGCTATGTAAGTGCTCAAAATAAGCAGCGCCCAGAGGAAGCCTATTTTAACACAGGTAGTGGCTGGACTGTAGATCCTATTCCTAATTTTGATCCGCCGGCTACAGACGACCCAAGTTCTGCCAAGGAAGATTTTAACAACGACGGTATTAGCGACATTATAAGGTCTGAAGCCGTTTACCAAACCCACTGCCAAACCAATAACAAAGCGGTTGCCTTAAGCAACGGTAGAGGTGGCGAACTTTTGTATCCTTCTCTTATTCCTCCGGTAATTTTTGCGGGTAATAATATATACTGCCCTCCTTTTGAAAGAGGTGTAACCTTTGTAGACTTAGACGGTGATGGCATTAAAGATATTTTGCAGGCAGCATCTTATACTTTTTTTGACGCTTATGCCGGAACAGGCAAAGGCTGGGTGCAAAAAAACCGATGGAAGCCAAGTGTTGCTTTAATGAAGGACAACCACCCAACCTACAACAGGCTGGTAGATTTTAACGCGGATGGTTTACCGGACTTGTGGGACAATGATAGTAAAACGGCTTTAATAAATGGCAATAAAAAAGCCGATTTGTTAAAAAAGGTAACCATGTCCAGCGGGGGAGTAATGGAAGTCAGTTACAAACCCTCCACGCAATATTTAAAAAATGACGGCAGTTTGGCTAATCCAAATTTGCCCGCTGTTATTCACACTGTAGAAAAAGTCACCACTACAGACACGCTTACCAATTTATCCTCCCAAGTCAGTTACGATTACTCCGGCGGCGAGTTTTATTTTAATGGCTCATTCGACAAAAAATTTGCGGGTTTTGGCTTGGTAACAACAACTTCTAATACCGGTAAAATCACAAAAACTTATTATCATCAGGGCAATGCAACCAACTCCGCCCAGGGAGAATCTTTAGATGATTATTATAAAATTGGCCAACCGTACCGCGAAGAAACATGGGAAAGCGGCAACGCAGCAGTAGTTATGCAAGCGTTGGGACAAGAGTACGAAATGGCTAAGGAATTTAGCCAAGTGGAAAAAACTGCAGGAGCGGAAGATTCTTCCAAAGGCTTTGTGGTAGAGGCAGCCAGTTTGGCGGGCAGTATTAATACCCAGCTTCCCGCGGGGCAGCAAAATCTTGCGGACTTTACTGTGCCTGTTTCGCAAAAAGCTTCTTCCGCTCAAACCGACCACAACACCGGAGCACTCAACTACACTTATCCTATAAATGTTCCCGCTGGCAGGGATAATTTGCAACCCGAAATTAATATTTCTTACAATAACCAATTTACAGATAACGGCAGCATATCGGGCTTGGGGTGGGGCTTAAATATTCCTTACATTGAAAGACTGAATAAAACCGGCGTGGACCAGCTTTATGCTAAAAATATTTTTAATTCTTCTTTGTCGGGAGAGCTTATAGAAAACAGTGCGGGATTGTATTCCTCCAAAGTTGAAGACGGTAGTTTTCTTTCTTATGCCTTTTTGGACAACAGCTGGACGGTAAAAAGTAAAAACGGCTTAACTTATAAATTTGGGGCGACTGCATCAGCAAGGCAAGATAATCCTAAAGATTCTTCCCAGGTTTTTAAATGGATGTTAGAGGAAGTTAAAGATTCAAATGGTAATATTATTTCTTATGAATACTTTAAAGACAGCGGACAAATATATCCTTTAAAAATTAGTTACGGGGGTTCAAACGCGTTTACCGTGGATTTTACAACCGGTCCTACATCAAGTCCTTCCCTAAGCTTTAAAACCGGTTTTCAGGTTAAAACCCAGTACCGGATTTTGAGTATTTCCATATCTTTTGGCGGGAATTGGATAAAAAAATATATGCTAGGTTTTGCAGTGGGGGCCAATACCACCAGGTCTTTGCTGCAATATATTACAGAAAGCGGCAAGGCCCAAGACGGCAGTATTGTAACACAGCCGCCAACAACGTTTGAATACGAAAAGAGTACGCCGGGCTGGCAATTTAGCGGCGTAGAACCTATTGATCCGCCCGTAAACGAAGTAAGTGGTTTAAGGATTGTGGCAGATGTAAATTCCGACGGACTTCCGGATTATATATTTAGTTACGATGGCTGCTCAAATTACCCCAATCCGCAAAATTGCAATTACCCTTGGTATAATCACGTCTATATTAATAAAAATAACAAAGAAATAGTAAGGGACGACAGCTATGTTTTGCCGGTATATTTTTTTGCAAACGAAAATCAAGGTGGAATTGGCGGAATTTGGCCGCAAGGCGCTTTGTTTGCAGACTTAAATGGGGATAATTACGCAGATATAGTACAAATTAAGCAGGCAAATCATTTTTACGACCAGCCACTAGTCAGAAAAGTATTTATAAATGACAAAAATGGTCATTGGGTGGAAAATCCTACTTTTGCAAATACTATTTCCGCGGTTTGGGCTGACCAAACCCCGGTACAAGTCTTTGATATTAACGGGGACGGCCTGGTAGATATTTCTTTTAACAACACCGGACATGTTCAATTAAATACAGGCACTTCTTTTTCTGAGCCCACCAACGCTTGGAAATTTCCGGCAGACACCCAAGATCCTAATGTCCGGCTGCTGGACATGAATGCCGATGGTTTAATAGACATAGCAGAAACTAAAGTAACAAACAACGGTTACGATGTTAAAAGTAATGTTTATCTAAACAAAGGCAATGGCCAATGGTCTTTAGAGCCTTCTTTAACTTTCCCAACCCCTTTGGGTACTTTTGTGGACATAAACGGCGATGGTCTTCCGGACATGCTTAGAAACTGCGAATATGGGAGCGACATACCCCCTGCCTATATAAACACCGGTACGGCTTGGATAGAAAACACCCAATATTCCCTTCCTTCTTACACTTGTAAAATAGACAATAGAACACTTTTTTACGATTCAAACGGCGACGGTTTGGCCGACAAGGCAAGTCTTCTGCGGCTCGGAAAAGTTCCAGATTTGCTTACTAAAATTAATTTACCCACGGGCGGAAATATTTCGGTAAGCTATAAAGCGTCTACCGACTACAAAAATTCCCAGGGCGAAGTATTAAACCCTGAACTGCCCTTTACGCTCCAGACAGTGGAACAACTTAAGAGCAGCGACGGTAATGGCAATGTTACCGGCGAAACTTATTCGTATGAAGGGGGTGTTTACAATTTTAAAAATGTTTTAGACAGAAAATGGGCAGGATTTGGAAAAGTAACAAAGGTTAATGCTGCTGGAGCAGCCACTCATTCTTACTATCATCAAGGTAATGTTAGTAACACCGCTTTGGGAGAATTTGAAGACCAGGCCTCTAAAATCGGCCAGCCTTTTAGGGTTGAAGCCGCCGGCAATGGGGGACAGCTATATTCAGTTGTAATAAAAAAATGGGACAGTAAAGATTTAGGCAATGGCCGGAGTTTTGTTAAGCTGGCACAGACTACTTCTTTGGATTTTGACGGAAATAGTTCCCATAAGGACAAAGCCGAAGGTTTTACGTATGACGATGCCAATGGTAACCTTATAAGCAAAACATCTTACGGCGAAGTTTTGGCCAGCGACAACGGAAGTTTTACGGACACAGGAAGCGACAAAATTGTTACAAATATTTTTTATGCCGTAGGTGGTCAAATGTTTTTACCATCCGCACAAACGAATACTAACCAAAGCGGTCTAAAAATAGGGGAGAGCAAATGGTATTACGACAATCTACCGCTGGGCCAGTTAAGTTATGGCAACCAGACCAAAGAAGAGTTGTGGAATGGTGGCGCGAATTATATTGCTTCCAGTAAGACCTATAATAGTTTTGGACTTGTAACTTCCCAAACCGACCCACTTGGTGCTGTTACAAGTTTTGCTTACGACCAGTATAATCTTTACCCGGCTTCGCAAACCAATGCCCTTCAGCAAGTTACCCAATATGTTTACAATTACGCTGCTGGAAAACCAAAAACTATAACCGACCCCAACGGTTTAGTCCAAAGTTTTGAGTATGACGGTTTTGGCAGAATTCTAAAAGAGTCCGTTACTGACCCGGCAAACTTGTCGGCTCTTGCCCTAAAATCTTCATACACATATACAGACACCCCCTTGGCAGTGGGTGCCACCAAAACTAGTTACTTAAAACCGGCAGGGCAGCCTGTTTGGGAACTTACTTATTATGACGGTTTAGGAAGGCTTGTGCAGGAACGCAAACAGACCGAGGCGCCTATAAGTTTTTGGGTAACAGACACGGTGTATGATTCCGCTGGAAGGGTTTTGAAGAAATCTTTGCCTTACGTAAGTTTTGGCAGCAGCAAAACAGCGGCTACGGCAGACAACGGTCTTTACACTACATTCAGTTACGACCCGCTGGATCGCGTTATTCAAACTACAAATGTTTTAGGGTTAACTCAAACTGCGTATGACGACTGGTCAGTGACTAGCACAGATGTACTTGGCAACAAAAAACGTTTGACCAGTGACTCCTATGGCCGGTTGGTAAAGGTAGATGAATATAACAGCAGCGCGGCTTACACTACAACATATAACTATGACGATTTAGGAAATTTAACTAAAATAACGGACGCATTGGGGAACATCCGCAATTTTACCTATGACCAGTTAGGCAGAAGACTTTCTGTGGAAGACCTGCATGCCGCAACGGACACTGTGTTTGGAAAATATATTTATACTTATGACGCCACCGGGAATTTAACCAGCAAGCTGGATCCCAACGCCATAACAGTAAACTATACTTACGACCAGTTAGGCAGGCAGAAAACAGAGGATAGGGTTGGAACAACAGCAGTAGAAGTAACTTATACCTACGACATCTGCGTAAAAGGCATTGGCAGAAAATGCAAAGCCCAGTTTGGCAGCAATTCCACGTCTTACTCATACGACATTTTAGGCCGGGTTATTAATGAAACTAAATTAATAGACAGCAAAACCTACAAAGCCAACTACGTTTACGACTTATTGGGAAATTTAACAAAAGTAGACGACGGCGTACGCAGTTTCTTTTATGCTTATAACCCCGCAGGCCTCCTGGAAACGGTGGGCTTGGGCAATACAGCCAGCTCTACACAGGCGAGCCAAAGCATTGTTACTAATATAGACTATGCCCCAACCGGTGCTGTTAAAACTATTAATTACGCCAACGGGACTAAGACGGAAAATACTTTTGACCCAGCCCAGCTTTACCGTTTAACAGCAAAAAATACAAGCAACGTGCAGGCAAGTAGCACGCTAACTACTCTGCAGGATTTGCAGTATCAGTACGACACTATAGGGAATATTTTAAAACTTACAGAAAACGCGGACACTTCTTTAAAGAGAGAAGCGGTGTATGCTTACGATCCGCTTTATCGCTTAACTTCTTCGGCCTTAACTTTGTCGGGCGGACAACCGGTTGCCCAAACTTATTCCTATAATGCCATTGGGAATATTTTGTCTAAGTCCGACGTGGGTAATTACACATATGCCGGAGCAGCAAGCGGCTACAATAACCCACACGCTGCCGACAAAATGGGTCTGGCCAAACTTACCTATGACAACAATGGAAACGTTAAAACCATAGACGACACAACAATTACTCCGGCCAATGACCCTCCATGGATGTCTGGGTTAACTAACTGGAAATACCGCAAAAAGTTTTCGGTAACTTTAACCTCTCCGGTAGTTGCCACAACTACTGCCAACACAGTCTTAATTAAAATGCAGGATGACAAATTGAAGTCAGCTGCTAACGGCGGGCTGGTTGCCAAAGATAATGGTAATGATTTTTACACAGTTAATGCCAGCTCCACGGTCAGGACATATTTTACCCTGGAAAATTACAATCCAGTTACCGGGGAACTGGCTTTGCGTATGTCTCCTGTGCTTAATCCCAATTCAGCCACTACCACAGTGGAGGGCGCGGTTTATTTTGGTTACGCAGGGGTAACCACCAGTTACCAATACCCGTCTTCTGTTTGGAGTGGTATGCGTTTAGGCTTTAACTTTAGCGAAAATTTAAGCGCTACCACAACTGTTACAGATTTAGCCTCGTATAAATATAACGGCGAAGCCAAAGGTTTTTCCAGTAGCACTCCGCAGACAAGCTTAATCGGCAGCGGTATAAAATTTGATGGTGTTGACGACAGGGTGGAAATCGCCGCAGGTAAACCCAATGTTAGTAACTTAACCAATATATCTGTTTCCTTTTGGTTAAAACCCACTGCAGTTTCTTCCAGCACGCCAATGGTGCTTTTGGACAAAACTTTAACTTCCACTAGCACAGGCTGGAAACTCAGGCTCCTGCCGGACAATTCTTTGGAGCTGACGCAAAACTATACCTTGCTTCCCATAAAAATTATTACCGCCTCCAGCACTGTGCCGGCTGGACAGACAAATAATATTGTTGTTACTATTGCCAACGCCGGACAGGTCCTGGCCAGTAACTTTAAAATTTATGTTAACGGCAAGGAAGCAGCCTATGTCATAAAGCAAGACGGTAAAGGGACCAGGCCAACGGATTTAAATAATCCTTTAATTATTGGCAATTGCTACGCGGCTAACTGCGGGTTTTCGGGAGTTATGGATGAATTTTGGATATATGGCAGGCTGTTAACTCCGGACGCAGTAGCAAACATCTATAAACTTAACCTAGCTTCGCCCTCTGTTGGGGGAGTGGAAACTTACGGCACTAACACTTCCGTGTCCCGCAAAATTGGAAACACGTTTGATTACAATAACCGAATAACCAAAACCACGGTAGGTACTGCGGCCCTAAGTTTTACTTATGACGATGTAGGCCAGCGAAATAAAGTTTTGGAAACCGTTGGGACCTCTACAGTTTCCACTGTTTATTATCCGTTTAAATTCTATAACAAAAAAACTGTCGGAACTAAATTTACAGAAACCGAACATATTTTTGTTGGCGACATGTTAGTTGCCACCGTAGAAACTAGCGGTACATCCATCCAAATTTATTTTCAGCACCCCGACCACTTAAGCGGTGCCAATGTTACAACAAATAATATTGGGGATGTTGTAGAAACCACAGATTATTACCCATTTGGGGAAATAAGGGTTAATAACAAAAGTGGTTCCTTTAGTGAACAAAGAAAGTTTATTGGAGAAGAATATGACCAACTTACTGCTTTAAGTTACCTAAACGCCCGCTACTATGACGGCAAACTAGGGAAATTTATGGGGGAGGACCCGGCGTTTTGGAATGGAACCCACTTATCGACCCAACTTGCAGACCCACAAAGTTGGAATAGTTATTCTTACGCGAGAAATAATCCGCTTAAATTTAACGACCCTCATGGTCAATTTTGGAAAGAGTTTGCACAAGGTAAATACGACAGGTATAATCCGATGAATATTCTGTTTGGTGCGGATACTAATGCCTATGTAAACGGATTGGCCACAGGAAATTTAAAACAGGCCGGAGGATCTCTGGTTAATATTGCTGGAACAACTGCACTAACTATAGTCACTGCTTTGGACATAGCCAATATTGCCGCGGATACCACTTTTGTCTATAGGGCTAATAATAGAAATAAAATCTATCAGCAAGAATTGCAGGGTATAGAAAATAAAACCGCCCAAAGATCTGCACAAATACAATCTGAAACGCAGGGGAAGTTATATGGTAGCTTTGGAAACTATATACCAGAAATTGAAAGCAGTGCCTTACCTCAAAGTGCCCAAAATTCCCTTCAGGCTTATCAAAAAAATGGATGGCAGAAAATCAATGGGCTCAAAGCGCAAAACTACAGGAACGATGAAGGTTTTTTGCCAAGTGGGCAAAATTATCGAGAATTCGATGTTAATCCAAAAATTGGGCCAACCCGGGATAGTCAACGCTTTTTTGTAGGGAGTGACGACAACAGTGTCTATTACACAGATTCACACATGGATCCCAGCCAGGGGACAATTGTTAATAAAATTAAATAATAGGGTATGTCTAAATTAAATTTAGAAGTTGATTTTAGCGCTGTAAAAGATAAACAAGATATAATTTTAAGGTTATCTAGTGTTTTGGGATTACACGATATATCTGGGTATAGCTGGGATTCATTTTATGATTATTTTATTAACCTTGATCCGGATTCGGAAGTTGTAAGAAATACTGATCCAAAACCCCAAAAAGTTCATCTTGTAGTAAAAAACGTAAAAGATGTGCGAAAAGTTTCCGAAAAAGATTATAATATTTTGCTATCAATTTTACAGGACGCAACAAAAAAAGAGAATAAAGATATTGAAGATAAGATAGAATTCAGTTATGAGATTGTTCAATAGAAATTGATTCCAAACACCATTTTTTATTAAATAATATTTAATTTAGTATGAAAAAACTTTTTTCTGGAAGGCTAAATAGGCGGAATTTAGCATTGGGGTTAATGTCTACTATTACAATACTGGTAGGTTATATTGTAATATCGGTTTGGCTTGATGTTAGGATAAATTTTTGGTTGACAATCACAATGTTGGTGGTATTTTTAGCCTTTAATGTTTCATTGTATGTCCGAAGGGAGCATGACTTAGGGCGTTCAGGCCACAACGCACAGAAGATATTTCTTCCCGGATTCAATGTTATATATCTTTTTACCCTGTTGCTGGTAAAAGGTGAACAAAAAGACAACCAATACGGCCCAATGCCGCAAAAAAGCATAAGGTACCCTAAGGATATTTTAGGGTTGTAACTAGAGACTTAAGTATTATTAAAATGGGTTACACTACAGAATTTATTGGCCAATTAGAAATTAGCAAGCCGCTGGATGACAGCGCGGTTTCTGCTATTGGGGATCTAAATAAGATATCTTTTGCTTCGGAAAATAAGGAAGGTAAAAAACTTGGCCAGCCGGAATCGCGCTGCCAATGGGTGGTAGCTCCTGACAAAAAACATATTGTGTGGGACGGAAATGAAAAATTTTATTACTATATGGAGTGGCTGGAATATATTGTTAGAAATATTCTGGAGCCAAAAGGGTATATGGTATCTGGTGAGTTAATGGCTGAGGGGGAAGACGTTCAAAATGATGTTTCAAAAATAACTGTTAAGAATAATAAAATCAGCAGAAATGTTTTTAGCGCAAATGAAATAGCCGGTTATGAACAAGAAAAAGAGGCTAAAGCCAAGAACCAAGTGGGGGAAATAATAGCCACTGCTTTTACCAGGAGTCGTCCGCTTTATAAATGGATACATGCATCCATGTCAGAACTGGAGAATCATAAGTTTTTGGGCAGAGACTTAAGCCAAATGCTTTTGTTAATAAAGGAAATGGATGGTTCTTTTAATCTGTATAATTTATCTGACGAATCTTTGAAAAACGGTAGGTTTAATTACAGACGACTGGTAGATGATCGGCGAAGAGGCTTTTCTTTGCCTGTTTCTAAAATATCCAAAATTATACATTGTAATTCGTTTTTATACAGAAAAATTTTTCAATCCAACAAAGTTTATTGTTTTTACAATGAATGGCAGAGTTTTCCAGTGAAAGAAGTCTTTATTTTCCAAGACGATAGCATAATAAGGGAAATTATAAAATTAATGCCATCAGAAAATTCTAAATTTAAATTCCGCCGAAGTAATGACCTGAAGTTCGCGAAGCTTTTTATAAAAAAGGGATTTAAGACCATTGTGAAATGGATGGCTTATCCGGTCGCGGTCATTTTTTTATCTTTATTTATCACGGCGTTTTTTCGAGAGAGCACCCCTTATTTATTTCTTGCAGTTGCCCTGGTTTGGGCTTTAATATTATTTAAATTTAAAAATAGGTTTACACCAAGCAATGACTTTGAGTTTTCCCCCATAAATTTATTTTAATCAGAAATGCTGTAATTCCAGAAAATTTGACCAAAATTAAAATTACTGTAAGTCTGGTTAGACTATAAAATTTCAAAATAATTATTAAATCACTATAACCTCAACCAATTAAAATAGGAATATATGGTTAAAATAATAAGAACAAACAGGGGGTCGCATGGGGATCACTGGGGAGCATACTATGGATTTAAAACAAAAGAGTCTAACCCGGGAATAATTATAGAAAATTTGCCCAAAGCTTTTCTCCAAAACAAGCCATCTAATATAATAAATGGTTACACACTGGCTACTGAAAATTGGGGCAAAGTGGATTGTGTGGCTATTGGTAACGGTAAGCACGAAATTGAAACTACTTTCCCCGTTTTAAAAACGGAGATTATATTGCCATTTGTTTGCAAAGGGATTACTGAATGGGAGCATGTAAACGGAATTGAGGCAGATATAGAAGGAAAGGGTAGAGACGCCTTCGGATTAAAGTTTTTTGCCACTGATTTTTTAAAAAATGAATCTGTATATAAATCAACTGAAAAATTTAATGTAAATCTTACAGGGCTTGCTTTCGAATTGAAGGAAACTGGCCCTTTGCCCGATAATTTTTCGGAAGATTTTGTAGGTTATTCACCCAACCACGAATTGATGTCGGGTGTCATTAATATCATTGGCAAGGTCGTTAGCTTTGAAAAATATAAAAACCAGCAGATAGAAGGTTTTATAATTAAAACCAAACTAATTAACCATGACGCCCAGGAAGATTATTTTTACTTGGACATTTTTGCAAATAAAGAAAACATGCTATTTAATGAACCAACAATCGGAATGAGTATAACCGGGATTGTTTGGCTGCAGGGTAAAATTGCCGAGTAAAATTTTAGTCAAAAATACTGTAATTAAAGAAAATTTGGCCAAAATAAAACAAAGGCTCGTTTGTGCGAGCCTTTGTTTTGCTATTTAGATTGAAGTAGTTGTTGATATATAGCTTTTGTTTCTTCCAGCATTCTTGTTTCGGAGAAAAGTTTGCTTCTCTGCAGGGCTAGTTCGGAAAGTTCTTTTCTTTTTTGTTCATTAGCTATTAGGTAAGTAATGGCTCCTGCTAATGCTTTGGGGTCTTCGGGTTTTATTAACATGCCGGAGGTGCCTAGGGCTTCGGGTACGCCGCCAACGGCAGTAGTAATTATAGGAAGACCAGCTTGCATGGCTTCTAATATAGAGTAGGGGAAGCCTTCTTTGCGGGAGGGGAGAATGAATACGTCTAAGGCTTTTAAGTATTGGAAAGCGTTTTTTGTTTGTCCTAGGAGCCTAAAGGAATTAGTTAGTTTAAGATTTAAGATTAAAGGTTTAAGTTTAGAAAATTCCGGGCCGTTGCCAAAAATTACAAACAAGACTTTATCTAAAATTTCCTTTGGAAGCTGTGTCACTGCTTGAATAAAGACATCTTGTCCTTTGGTTTTGTAAAAATTTGAGGTATTACCGCAAACCAAGACATTTTGGGGAATTTTTAACTGGTCGCGAGCCTCGTCTTTTGCTAAAAAGTTAAGTTTGGGTAAGCCGTTGTGGATGGTTGTAATTTTTTCTTCAGTTATCAGCTTATTATCTAAGGCGGATTTTTTGTCGGCATCTGACACTGTAATAATGAAGTCTCGGTAATCAGAGGCAATTTTTTCCACGGCTAAATAAAAATTCTTTTTCCAAAGGGGCATTGGTTCGTTAAAAATAAAACCATGCGCTGTAAATACTACCCGCGTACCAGTCCAGCTTTGCTGTCCGATACTGGGCGCGGCTTTAGCCTTAAGGCCAATGGCAGCAAAGCTTCCAAGCACGCCTGCTTTGGAAGAATTTAAATGCACAATGTCAGGCTGAAGTTGTTTTATTAATTCCCTTATTTCGTATAAAGCCAAAAAATCATGCCAAGGGTTTAGGTTTCGTTTAAGGTGTTGTAAGGGGTAAGTTGTAAGTTGTAAATTTTTGGCATCGCTAAATAGTTTGTCCGATTCCACGCCCGCGGCAATAGTGCCATTAAAATGCTTGGCCAATGCCAAGGTATAATTTTGCGCGCCTCCTCCATCTGCTTGAGTAATAATATATAAAATTCGCATTTGATTGAATAATTGAAAATTAAAAGATTGAAAGATTTCTATTTTTTATAAGTTGAGTTTTTTAGTAAAAATTTTCTGAAGTTTGCTATATGCGTAGAAATTTCTAATACAATTTTTTTTGTCTCCTCAAATTGGCTTTGGGTAATATACTGATTATCTAATAAAATATATAAAATCGCTCTTACTTCACCAGCGGAACCCTTGCTGATGCTTAAAAAATTGGCAAATTCTTTATTGGAGCCCCGTTCAAAACCTTCGGCTATGTTTAATAAAATAGAAATCGCTGCTCTTTTTAGTTGGTCAACCAGTGAGTAGTCTCTTTGTAATTTTTGACTACTTTCAACTAATTTGTAAGTTTTGTTAACTAATAATCTCGTTTCCTGCCAAACCGGGATATCTTCAAATTGATTATATTGCATTGAATGGTGTCTTAATCTTTCAATCTTTCAATCTTTCAATCTTTCAATCTTTCAATTATTCAATCTTTTAATCTTTAGGGTATTGTATCGTAAAACAGCTTGAAATAAAAGGGGATTTATGGTAAAGTGAGGAAGAATTAGGAAAAAGGAATTATGAGTCAAGAAAATAAAGTTGCATTAATAACAGGTATTACCGGCCAAGATGGATCTTATTTGGCCGAGTTTTTGCTTTCTAAGGGTTATGAAGTTCACGGCATAGTGCGCCGTGCTTCAGTTTTTAACACTGAGCGGCTAGACCAAATTTACCAAGATCCGCACGAAAAAAAGCAGCGACTATTCTTACACTACGGGGATTTGTCAGATGCTTCTAATTTAAACCAGTTAATAAAAACTATTAAGCCTTCTGAAATTTATAACCTTGGCGCGCAAAGTCATGTTAAAGTAAGTTTTGAAATTCCGGAATACACGGCTAACGTTGACGCTTTAGGCACACTAAGACTTTTAGACGCTGTGAGAGACAGCGGTGTGAAGACAAAAATTTACCAGGCAGGCAGCAGCGAAATGTTTGGGGACGTTTTAGAAACTCCGCAAAAAGAAACCACGCCGTTTAATCCGGCCAGCCCTTACGGCGCGGCAAAAGTTTTTAGCCACCACATTTGCAACAACTATCGGCAAGCTTACAATATGTTTATTTGCAATGGCATTTTATTTAACCATGAATCGCCTCGCCGCGGTAAAACTTTTGTTACCCGCAAAATTACCATTGGTATTGCTGCCATTTTGGCAGGCAAACAGGAAAAAATTTATTTGGGAAACTTGGACGCCAAGCGTGACTGGGGTTATGCCAAGGAATACGTGGAAGCTATGTGGGCAATGCTTCAGCAGGAAAAGCCCGGCGATTACGTAATTGCTACTGGCGAAACTCACACTATTAAGGAATTTTTAGACGAAGCCTTTGGTTTGGTTGGTATAAAAGATTGGCAGAAGTATGTGGGGGTAGATGAAAAATATTACCGTCCGCAGGAAGTCAATTTGCTTTTGGGTGACGCTTCCAAGGCCAAAAAAGTTTTGGGCTGGGAGCCCAAAGTTAAATTTAAGGAACTGGTTAAAATTATGATTACTGCGGATATTAAAGATGCTGGGTTAGACCTTAATAAATATTTGCAGCTATTGAAAGATTAAAAGATTTAAAGATTGAAAAATTAGCACAAAAATCTTTCAATTTTCAATTATTCAATCTTTTAATTATATATGAGGCTACTTAGCTTAAATGTTTGGGGCGGCACAATTTACGGCCCTTTAATGGATTTTGTCCGTGAACAATTATTGGTCACGGATATTTTTTGCTTTCAGGAAGTTTTTTCATCAAAGCCCGGAGCGCCGGAAGTTAGCTCGGGCGCAAGAATGTTTTTGTTTGAAGAATTAAGTGAACTGCTAAATAATTTTGACGGATTTTTTTGTGAGCGTAGCAGTGGCTGTGATTTTGAGCGAGTTATAAATGCGCCCGTAAGTCACGGTTTAGCAATTTTTGTTAAAAAAAGTTTGAAAGTAAAAAGCGGTGGTTGTGAATTTATTGCGGAAACCCAGGAGCTGGCCGACCATTTTATTAAGGCTCAGACTTTGAACTTAATTGTTGGTAACAAGTCTTTATCAATAATCAATTTTCATGGCGTTGCGCGTCCGGGGGAGAAGCTGGATACCCCGGAGCGGCTTGATCAGTCCCGGAAATTGGCAGATATTTGGAAAAGTTTGGGCAGTGCTCCCAAAATTCTTTGCGGAGACTTTAATTTAATGCCAAATACTGAAAGTATTCAAATTCTGCAAGAATGCGGCCGTAATTTAATTGCGGATTTTAAAATAGAAAACACCCGTAATAAAATTTCCTGGGACCGTTTCCACAATAAGCAACATTTTGCGGACTATACCTTTACTTCGCCTGAAATTCAAGTTACTTCATTTGAAGTTCCGTATAACGAAGTTTCAGATCATTTGCCAATGATTTTAGATTTCACCGTAGACTAATCACTAATATACAAATCTAGCGCAAATATACGAATTCGAATATTAAATTTTATTCGTATATTGGGGATTACTATATGAAAGTTTTATTCGCCGCATTACAATACGAACATGGAAGGCCGGAATTGGGGCCATCTTCAATTGAATATCAAACGTTTTTTGAAACGCTAAAAAATATGCCCGGTGTTCAGGCCAGTTTTTTTGGCACAGACGACGGCCTAATTGAGGCTAAAAGAAACGAACTTAACAAAAAACTTTTGCAGACCGTAGACGAGCAACAGCCGGAACTGGTGTTTTTTATGTTATTTAACAATGAGCTAAAAAGAGACACAGTCAGGCATATTACGGGCAAAACAAAAACTTTTAACTGGTTTGCGGACGACCACTGGCGCTTGTCCGTGTTTTCGCGTTTTTGGGCGCCCTTGTTTACCTTGGTTGGCACAACAGACTCTGAGGCCCCGGAAAAATACCGTAAATTAGGAATAAACAATGTGGTAAAGACCCAGTGGGCGGCGAACATTCAGCAAACCCCTCGCCAAGTTCGGAACCTATCGGTCAGCTCGCCAGATATTGCTTTTGTTGGGAAAAATTATGGTAATCGTGGCAGTGTTATGAGCTATTTAAAATCGCAAGGGCTGCCCGCCCGGGGTTTTGGCAAGGGTTGGGAGGGAGGGATTGTTGACGAGCAAACTATGCTTGAAATTTTTTCCACTTCTAAAATAAATTTAAATTTTACTGAAAGTTATTTCAGCTGGCCAAAACAATTGGCAAAATTATTCCTAAAAAAACAAGATGGAGGTTATTTTTTAAATTTGAAACATCTAATTTCTAACATCCAGTCCTTACTCGGCGCTAGGCGGGCTCAAATAAAAGCGCGGACTTTTGAAATCCCGGCCGCTGGCGGCTTTTTGCTTACAGGGGATGCGGACAATTTACGTGACTACTATGTAGACGGCAAGGAAATTGTAATTTTTAAAAACAAAAAAGACTTAGCGGAAAAGTGCCGCTATTATTTAGCGCATGAAGACGAAAGGCAAAAAATTGCCAAAGCAGGATTTGAGCGCACTATTACAGAACACACTTACATAAACCGTTTTAATAAAATTTTTGAAGCTTTGGGTTTAACATAAGTTTGTTCTAGGTCGCTCTTGGTGTCATCCCGACCGACTCCGAATGCATCTGAGGAGGAGTGGAAGGATCCCTTATCTTTGGAATTAAGGGATTCCTCGGCTCGGATGCACTCGTTCGGAATGACACAAGGTGTATTATTACTAAGTTTTAAAATGAAGGAAATTTTTAAAAAAATTAACAGGTTGTTAGTTAAATGCGCGCTGGCGTTTAAGCCTTTTGGGTTTGTTTATTTTTACGCAAATTATTTTGTTGACCGTTTAATAACCTGGGTTTATTGCGCCAAGCCTTTTTCTTCCGTTAAGTCTTTAAATTGTAATATTTGCCCTATTGCTGACCAGGAGATTTTAGACTTAGTAACTGTGGCGTTTAACAACGCGGACGTAATTGAGTGGCAAATAAAATTTTTACGAAAAAATTTGCGAGACAATTTTGTTTTTACAGTTGTAGACAACTCTCAAGGGGACTTAGTTGCCCAGGCAGTAGAAGGAGTTTGCAAAAATTACAGCGTTGGTTACATTCGCTTGTCAAAAAACCCTTATAGCGGAACTTTCCCCAGCTGGTCTCATGGCTTAGCTTTAAATTGGGTGTATAAAAATTTCCTACTTCCCAGAAAAGCCAAGTATTTTGGGTTTTTGGACCATGATATTTTTCCTGTTAAATCAACATCAGTTTTAGAAAATTTACAAAAGAGTCCAATTTACGGCAGTATTCAAAGGCGCGGCAGTGTGTGGTGGATGTGGCCGGGCTTTTGTTTTTTTAGGTCCGAGGTTTTTAAAAATGTTCCGGTGAATTTTAGCACTGCAGCGGTTTTTTCCGGCCTTACCCCAATTGCTGTGGACACCGGAGGGGGGAATTGGAAAAAAGTTTATAGTAAAACTAAACCAGAAGACTTGCATCGCGCTGTCCACGAATACGCTTTTTTGCGCGAAGCCGGGGATCCTGGGCCCGACGGCAAGCCTTACAATTGGGTTGGAGACAATGCCACGTTAAAATCTAAATACGACACCAGCCGGCTTGGGGAGAATGACCGCTTTATTGAATTTATAGACGGCTGGCTTCATATACGCAAAATGGGGTATAGTAAAGACGCAGACGCAAAACTGAAGTTAAAGGCGTTATTGACATTCTTTGCATAAATCTATTAAATGAAATTATGTTTAACTTAAAAAACGCGAAAATTTTACTTACCGGCGGCCATGGTTTTTTGGGCAGCAAGGTTTATGAGCAACTTTTAAAAGCCGGAGCGCAAGCTAAAAATATTAGCCGGCCGCGGCATAAGGAAGTTGATTTTAGAATTGCTGCAAATTGCGCTAAGGTAGTTAAGGGTAAGGATTTAGTTCTTCATTTGGCCGCTAACGTTGGCGGAATTGGCTATAACCGAAATAACCCGGGCCCAATTTTTTACGACAATGCCATTATGGGCATTAATTTAATAGAGGCCGCGCGTTTGGCAAAAGTTAAAAAATTTGTGCAAATTGGCACAGTCTGCGCTTATCCAAAATTTACGCCAGTGCCTTTTTTGGAAGACAATTTATGGAACGGCTATCCCGAAGAGACTAACGCGCCATACGGTTTGGCAAAAAGAATGCTGTTGGTACAGCTCCAGGCTTACCGCGAGCAATATGGTTTTAATGGAATATTTTTGCTGCCCGTGAATTTATATGGCCCAAACGACAATTTTGATACAGCGCAGTCCCACGTTATTCCGGCATTAATTAAAAAATTTGTAGAAGCTGTTAAGCAAAAAAAATCGGAAGTTGTTGTTTGGGGTACAGGCAAAGCCAGCCGTGAATTTTTGTATGTGGAAGACGCGGCCCGGGGGATAGTGCTAGCCGCAACTAAATACAGCAAAAGCCTTCCGGTAAATTTGGGTTCGGGTTTTGAAATCAAAATTAAAGACTTGGTAAACATTATAGCCCAACTCTCTGGCTTTAAAGGTAGAATAGTTTGGGACAAAACCAAGCCCGACGGTCAGCCAAGGCGTAAATTAGACGTAAGTCGAGCTAAAAAAGAATTCGGGTTCATTTCACATGTGGATTTTAAAACCGGTCTTAAAAAGACAATTGACTGGTACAAGAGCGGTCTTAAGTAAAAATTGCATAAATAAGGCATATTTTTAAAAGACTCCCATTTGGGAGTCTTTTTTATGACACGACTTGACACCTTTTGACACCTGATTTATACTATGGAAAGATTAAATGATTGAAATATTCAAAGATTAGTAATTCCTAATTTTTTTATTTTCAATCTTTCAATTATTCAATCTAAATATATTATATGTCGGAAATTAATCCAAACGAGGTATATACCTCAGGGGAAACAGAAAAACTCTTAAAAGTAAGCAATAGTACCCTCAAAAGAATGATAAAGAAGGGCCTAATTAAAGGCGCCAAAATTGGCGGACAATATAGGTTTTTAGGGCATGAATTGCTTAACATGTTTTCTCCGGAATTAGACCAGAAGGCAACTATTGCTTACCAAAGCTTAAAGAGCAAAACTCGCGAAAAAGTACAAAGCTGGTAAGGGTGGTAATTATTTAAAGATTTAAGAATATAAAGATTTAAAGATTATGATCGGAATTGTAAATTCCAAAATGGGGAATTTGGGGTCTGTAAAAAATTCCTTGGATTATTTGAACATAGAAAGCCGGATTGTAAATTCTCCGGAAGAAATAGAAGGTTGTGACAAATTAATTTTGCCCGGCGTTGGTGCTTTTGGCCTGGCCATGGAAGAACTAAACAAACTTGGGTTTGTGGAGCCAATAAAAAAGTTTGCGCAAGAAGGCAAGCCGCTGCTCGGAATTTGTTTAGGCATGCAATTGCTTATGGACAACAGCGAAGAACACGGACTACACCAAGGCTTAGGCTTAATAAAAGGCCAAGTCTTATTTTTTGGCAACAAAATAAAAAACTTGCCTATTCCGCATATGGGTTGGAATAATTTGGTAAAAAAATCTGAGTCTCCATTAACGGCCGGAGTAGGAGAAGACAATAGTTTTTATTTTGTGCATAGTTTTTATTGCGCACCGGAAGACGAAAAAGAAATTTTGGCTACTTCCGACTACGGCTTTGAGTTCGCGGCCTGCGTTGGCAAGGGTAAAATTTTTGGCTGCCAGTTCCACCCGGAAAAAAGCCAAAAGGACGGCTTGCAGATTTTAAAGAATTTTGAAAACGTAAAATGATCAAGACCAGGCTAATTCCGGTGCTCTACATTAAAAACGGTTTTATTGTACGGAGCGAAAATTTTTCCTTCCACCAGAATATGGGAAATGTAATAGACGAAGCCCAGCGCTACAATGAGTGGGACGTGGACGAACTTATTTACATAGACATTAGCCGGGAAAAATTTTACGACACGAGACGCGATGACCAGGGAGTTAAATCTTATTTGTCCATAGAAGAAATTATTAAGGCCATTTCCAAAGTTTGTTTTATGCCCCTTTCGTTCGGGGGAGGAATTAGGACAATACAAGATGTAGATTTTAGAATTCGTAACGGAGCAGACAAAGTCGTTTTAAACACCGGAGCATTTTTAACCCCTGAGCTTATTACGCAAGTTGCGGAAAAATACGGCAGCCAAGCCGCGGTGATATCCATAGACTATAAAATTATTAACGGCCAGCCCATGGTCCACACGGAATTCGGTAAGAATAATACAGGCGTGACTGTTTATGACTGGATAAAAAAATGCGAATCCTTTGGGGCCGGGGAAATATTTTTAAATTCCATAGACCGAGACGGCTTGGCAAACGGTTACGACTTGGATACTATTGCTAAAGTTGTTACCTCTACCAGCTTGCCGGTTATTGCTTGCGGCGGAGCGGGAAACGCCGAAGATTTTGTAAAGCTTTCTAAAGCCATTCCTGTTTCCGGAGTCGCAGCCGGAAATTTTTTCCACTTTACGGAATTAGCTTATCCAAGGGCTAAGAAACTTTTAAAAAGCCAAGGTTTAAACTTTAGGTAATTTACCATACACATATGATCAAAATGCGTTATTGTAAAAAATGCGTCTATCCGGAAAGCACGGCTACGCCTTTAACTTTTGACGAAAATGGTATTTGTTCAGGCTGCCGCGTGGGCGACCAAAGAGTCGCTGTGGACTGGGAAGACCGCAGGAAAAAATTTGAGCAGCTGGTTTCGGAATACAAGTCCAAAGACGGCCTTAACTATGACTGCGTAATTCCGGTAAGCGGCGGCAAAGACAGCTATTACCAAATCCATGTTATAAAAAGTTTTGGCCTAAAGCCTTTGTTGGTTACTTACCACGGCTATAACTACACGCCCACGGGCATGAAGAATCTTTTAAACATGCGCGAGGTTTTTAATTGCGACCACATATTTTTTACGCCAAGCGTGCGCGTTCTTAAAGTCATGAACCGAATGGGTATGCTTATGATGGGCGACATGAACTGGCACAACCACAGCGGCATTGTTACTTATCCCATTAGGGTTGCCGTTGACCAAAAAATTCCGCTTATGATTTGGGGCGAGCACGGTTTTATGGATTTGGGCGGTATGCATTCCTACAACGACATGATAGAGTTTACCTATAGGTCCCGCCACGAGCACGACTTGCGCGGCTATGAATGGAGTAATTTTTTGGAAGCCGCTCCTAAGTACGGCGAAGATCTTTCCAAGCAGGAACTTATTCCTTATATGTACCCGAGTGACAAGCAAATAGACGAGGTGGGTGTGCGCGGTATTTTTATTTCCAATTATTTTAAATGGGAAGCCAATGAGCACGCACAAATGGTTAAGGAAAAGTACGGCTTTTTGGAAGCTGAAGAGCCGTTTGAGCGCACTTACAGGAAATTTTCCAATTTGGATGACATGCACGAAAACGGCATTCACGATTATATGAAGTTTGTAAAATTCGGTTATGGCCGCGCTTCTGACCATGTTTGTAAAGACATTCGCGCCGGTATAATGACGCGCGAGCAAGGCGTGGAAATTGTTAAAAAAATGGACCACATTAAATCCAAAGACCTTTACCGTTGGCTGGATTACGTAGGCTGGACCGAAGAAAAATTCGACCACGTGGCTGACACGTTCCGCGACCACAGGGTTTGGTATATTAAAGACGGACAATGGTGGAAAGATACGCTGTGGGGGGAGCCTCAATCTTATGGAAAAGTTCATTTAATCAAAGAAGAGCAGGAAAAGTATATTAAAGAATAGTTTGCCCGCCTAAACTTTGCGGGGAAAATCAGAAAGATAGTGTTATTCATCTTTTTTAAATAATTAAGTTTGCTCAACAACAAGGGCAAAATTTTGGTGGATTAATGGAAATAGTTATTAGACCAAAAAAAGCATTCAGCTGGGACGACATAAAAGCGCTGTGGGTTTATAAAGAGCTTTTGTACTTTTTTTCCTGGCGCGACTTAAAAGTCCGTTATAAGCAAACCGCAATAGGGGTGCTTTGGGCAATTTTCCAGCCGTTTGTTACCATGGTGGTTTTTAGCGTGGTTTTTGGGCATTTTGCCAAAATTCCTTCGGACAATATTCCTTACCCGATTTTTGTTTATACCGGACTTATTCTGTGGCAATTTTTTGCCAATTCTATTTCCGACGCTGGGGATTCCCTTGTAGGCAACCAGTCTATAATTACCAAAGTTTATTTTCCTCGGTTGGTTTTGCCCCTTTCAGCTGTGCTAACAAGACTGGTAGATTTTTTTCTTGCCGGTTTTGTTCTAATAATTTTAATGGCTTACTATAATTTTTTGCCAAATATTTTAGGGCTGTTAATAGTGCCGCTGCTTTTGGTAATCATTTTTTTGCTCGCTGCCGGCATTGGCTTTTTTTTGGCCTCGGTAAATGTTAAATACCGTGACGTGCGTTATGTTTTGCCTTTCTTTATTCAGCTTATGTTGTTTGTTACGCCTGTAATTTATCCGGCCAGCATTGCCGGAAAATACGCAAAACTTTTGGCGCTAAACCCAATGACCGGAATAATAAAAGCAGCCCAGGCGGCAATTTTGGGAAACGCGCCAATTAATTGGTTGGCCCTACTTTTTTCCGCTGGAATTGCAATTGTTGTTTTTGTTTTAGGATTTGTGTATTTTAATTCAACGGAAAAATATTTTGCAGACGTTGTCTAATTTTATGACACCAATTATTGAAGTAACTAATCTTTCAAAAAAGTATAACCTGTCCCGTTATGGCGGAAGGTATGTGGCTTTTCGAGATGTTTTAACAAACGCATTTACGCATCCCTTTAATTTTTTAAGGGAAAAATTTAAAGGCGGTTTTACCCAAGGCGGCAAGCAAGATTTTTGGGCGTTAAACGGCGTTAGTTTTTCCGTAGACCGCGGCGAAGTTTTAGGAATTATTGGGAAAAACGGAGCTGGTAAAAGCACTTTACTAAAAATTCTTTCCCGCATTACGCTTCCTACAACAGGAGAAATAAAACTTAGGGGAAGGGTAGGTAGTTTACTGGAAGTGGGTACTGGTTTCCACCCAGAACTTACTGGTCGTGAAAATGTTTTTTTAAACGGCGTTATTTTAGGAATGAAGCAGGCGGAAGTTGAGGAAAAATTTGACCAAATTGTAGAATTTGCGGGCATCGGCCAATTTTTAGACACCCCTGTTAAAAGATATTCTTCCGGTATGCAGGTGCGTTTAGCTTTTGCCGTGGCCGCTCATCTTGAGCCTGAAATACTTTTAGTAGACGAAGTTTTGGCAGTTGGGGACGCGGAATTCCAAAAAAAGTGTTTAGGAAAAATGGAAGAAGTTACCAGCAAGCAAGGTAGGACAATTTTGTTTGTAAGTCATAACATGAAGGCTATTGAGCAGTTGTGTACCAAGTGTTTGCTTTTAAATAAAGGGGGAGTTGAAAAATACGGCCCTGTTAGGGAAGTTATAAATTACTATTTGGACCAATTATCCACGGAAAGCCGCGCGTCTTACCAGGCCTTAAAAGAAGATAATTTGGCGCCGGAAGAAGCGGAACTAGTATCTGCCAAGTTAACCGACTCCAGCGGAACCTTAACAGAAGAGTTTGGTTCAGCGGAAGATATTTTTGTTACTGTGGAATATCAGGTTAAAAAAGAATTGCCATTCTTTTCCGCGGATTTTTATTTAATGAATGAACGGAGCGAGGAAATTTTTATGACCTCAGACTACGACCAGCAGGGTGGTATTACCAGGAACAAAGCCCCAGGACGCTATGTGGCAAAAAGTAAAATACCTAAAAAACTTTTAAATGGCGGCAGGTACAGCATAACCCTTGGCGGCAGAAGCCCAAACGTTAAGCAGTATTTTGCGGCCCGTGAAGCTCTTTCTTTCCAAGTCCTTCCCAGCGGACCGCCGGCCAGTCTGGAGGCGCCTAGAAGCGGCATAATTTGTCCGGAAATATTTTGGGAAACAGTGAAAGCTAACTAGTAACTTATAATTTATAACCAATAACAATATATGCTAGATTTTTCTAACAAAACAATTTTAGTTACAGGAGCCACAGGGTCTTTGGGCAACAAATTAATTAGCAGGTTTCTTGAGACAAAAGCTAAAAAAATTATTGTTTTTAGTCGCGACGAACTTAAGCAGTCGCAAATGAAAACAAAGTTTTCTGACCCCAAGAACCGCTTGCGTTTTTTTATTGGCGACATCCGTGACCCGGAACGCCTGCAGCGTGCTTTTAAAGGTGTGGACATAATTATTCACGCTGCTGCCTTAAAACAAATTCCTGCCTTGGAATACAATCCATCAGAGGCCGTTAAAACTAATATTTTAGGAACGCAAAACGTTATTAACGCGGCCTTGGACCAAAAGGTGCAAAAAGTTTTATTTGTTTCTACGGACAAAGCAGCAAGTCCTGCAAATTTGTATGGCGCTACTAAGCTTTGCGCTGAACGTTTAGTACTGAGTTCAAATGCTTATTCAGGTGAAGGTGGTACGAAGTTTTCCGCTGTTCGATATGGGAATGTATTGGGCAGTCGCGGCAGCATTATAAAAATTGTAGAAGAGCAGCGTGCCAAAGGGGAAATAACTTTAACCCATGAGGATATGACCAGGTTTTGGATAACGCTAGACCAGGCTGTGGATTTAATTATGTTGGGGCTTGAAAAAATGTACGGCGGGGAAATTTTTGTTCCAAAAATTCCGAGCATGAAAATGAAAGACTTTTTAAAGACTCTTGCTCCGGAATGTAAAGTTAGAATTATTGGCATCCGTCCGGGTGAAAAAATGCACGAAACAATGGTAACAGAAGAAGAATCCCGCCACACCAAAGAGCATGAGAACCATTACATTATTTTGCCCGAATATGATTGGTGGGACGGGCACGACCACCATAAAAGCGGTAAAAGCGTAAAACCAGGATTTGTGTACGCCAGTCATACTAACAAGCACCAACTGACCGCTAAAGGCCTTAAGCAAATAATTGAAACTTTATGATCCCTTACGGACACCAATCAATTAGCGAAAGCGACGTTGAGGAAGTGGTAAAAATTTTAAAGTCAGACTTCTTAACTCAAGGCCCCAAGGTTGAGGAATTTGAACGCGCCCTGGCCGAATATTGCGGGACCAAATTCGCGGTAGTTATGAGTAACGGCACCGCAGCTCTTCACGCGGCGTATTTTGCCGCAGGCCTTAAGCCCGGCGACGAAGTTATAACGTCGCCCATGACTTTTGCAGCCACGGCAAACGCTGCTGTGTGGCAGGGAGCAAAACCTGTGTTTGTGGACATAGACCCAGTAACCGGAAATATTAACCCCAACTTAATAGAAGCCGCAATAACGCCAAGGACAAAAGTTATTGCACCTATAGATTACACGGGACGACCGGCGGATTTGGCCGCTATAAAAAAGATTGCTGATAAGCATCGGCTTCTGGTTATTGAGGACGCTTGCCAGGCTTTGGGAGCTTCATATCACGAACAGAAAATTGGACAGCTTAGTGATATGACTACTTTTAGTTTTCATCCGGTAAAATCCATCACCACAGGAGAGGGCGGCGCAGTTACCACAAACAGCGAAGAGTTTTATAAAAAAATGAAAATGTTTATTACTCACGGCATTACCAAACAAAATTTGGTAAACCCGTCCCACGGCGGATGGTATTATGAAATGCAGGAGCTCGGGATGAACTATAGACTCACAGATATGCAGAGTGCGCTTGGCATTAGCCAATTAAAAAGGGTAGACGAATTTGTTAGTAAACGCAAAAAGTTAGTGGAACGTTATCATGAGCAATTAAAAAACATCAGCGTCTTACAATTGCCGCCTTTGGACGCGGGAGATTTTAAGTCTGCCTGGCATTTGTTTGTTATAAATTTAAAAAATGAGTTTGCGGGCAAGAGGGCAGAAATTTTTGCAAAACTGCGCGAAGCGGGAGTCGGCGTACAGGTCCACCACATCCCCGTATATACGCATCCGTATTATCGCAAAAACGGTTTTGGGGATTTAACATTACCTGTTACTGAAGAATTTTATAACACCTGCATAAGTTTGCCGTTATATCCAGACTTAACTGAGCAAGACCAGGGCACAGTTGTAAAAGTATTAACTAAAATTTTGTCTTAATGCCTCAAATAATCATTCAAACCCCAAAAGGAAAAAGAAAAATTGGCCCAGGCCATCCGGCTTTTATTATTGCGGAAATGTCAGCTAATCATAATCAAAGTTTTAAACAAGCAGTGGCTTTAATTAAAGCCGCGGCAAAAGCCGGGGCAGACGCTGTTAAAGTGCAGACATATACTGCTGACACTTTAACTATAGATTCCCGCAAGAAGTGGTTTATGGTAGGCGGTAAAGACAATCCTAAAGCCTGGAAAGGGCAGACTTTTTATGAGTTATACCGAAAGGCCTATATGCCCTGGGAGTGGACGCCCAAACTAAAAAAAATTACAGAGGCCTTAGGTTTAACTTTTTTTTCCACGCCTTTTGACGTTACCGCAGTAGATTTTTTGCAAAAATTAAAAGTACCTTGCTACAAAATTGCTTCCTACGAAGCTACAGACACGCAGCTTTTAAAAAAAGTCGCGGCAACAGGCAAGCCGGTAATTATGTCGGTAGGGTTTGCCACATTGCCGGAAATAAAATATTCCGTAGAAGTTTTACGAAAAGCAGGAGCTAAGCAATTAGCTTTGCTTCACTGCACTACTTCTTATAGCTCTTCTGGCGAGGGAATATCCGCCAATTTAAAAACTATTGTAGATTTAGCCAAAAGGTTTAAAGTGGTCAGTGGTTTTTCCGACAATATGGGTGGTGTCGAAATTCCGGTTTTGGCAGCAACTTTGGGAGCTAATATCATAGAAAAGCATTTTGTAATAAAGCATGACAAAGCGGCTTTGGACGACAATTTTTCCCTCGACGCCAAAACATTTAAGGAAATGGTTAGCGGCATACGCGCGCAGGAGCAGGCTTTGGGTGTTGTTAAATATGGACCTAGGACTGCTGCTGAAAAATACAACCGCCAGTTCCGCAGGTCTTTATTTGTGGTCGCAAATGTAAAAAAAGGCGAAAAATTTAGTTTAAAAAATGTGCGCTCTATCCGTCCGGCTTATGGTTTGGAAGTTAAATATTTGGACAAAGTGTTAGAAAAAACAGCTAAGAAAGACATAGAACGCGGCACGCCGCTTTCTTGGAATTTAGTAAATTAATGAAACCTACAGTTAAACAATTAAACCAGCTTATTTATCACGACCGCCTTCAGGTTTCTGACGCGGCTGTTTGGCTGCATGGCGACAGGTTAGACCGCGGCCCAAAAGTAGCTGAGCTTTATAAAAAAGGCTGGGCTAAAAAAATTGTAATGTCAGGCAACAATGTCCTTTTGGGAAAAATTAGGCCCGGGGAAAACAACATTACTTTAGGCGAAATGAAAGCTTGGCTAATTAGGCACGGGGTAAAAAGCCGGGACATTTTGGTGGACAGTAAATCTTTTAATACTAAAGACCAGGGAATAAATATTATTAACCTGGCAAAAAAACATAACTGGAAAAGTATAATTGTTGTTGGCTCTTGGCCGTATTACCAATTCCGTGTGTTCCTGACTTTTTTAAAAGCCGCTGAAGTTTTGGGTTACAGGGGCAGGGTTATAAACCGTTTTGCCGTAATTCCCGGAAACAAAAAACCCGGAGGCCGGGATATGGCTAGCAATAAACTGCAAAAGACTGAAGAACAGAAGTTAATAAAATACCAAAACGATTTAGTTAATATTAAGAAGGGTATTGATTATTTAGAAGCAAAAAGCCCGAGACTCAATTTACGCAAAGCCAAAATTAGCGACGCTAAATTTTTGTGGCAATTGCGCAATGATCCGGAAGTCAGACAGAATTCTTTTTCACAGGAAATTATTAAATGGCCGAAACATTTGGAATGGCTGAAAAAAGTTTTAAAAAACAGCCAAAGATTTTTATATATTTTACAGGACAGCAAGGGAAGTGCTGTGGGTCAGGTGCGTTTTGACCAACAGGGGGATAGTGCGGAAATAAGCGTTGCTATACATAAGAAAGTTAGAAGCAAGGGTTATGGCGTTCCCGCCATTCAGATTGCGTGCGAAAGTTTTTTCTTAAAACATAAGAACGTAAAAACAATTATTGCGGAAGTGAAACCGGAAAACGAGGCTTCACTAAAAGTTTTTACGCGCGCGGGTTTTAAAATTAAACAGAAGAATAATAAAGTTTTAGAACTCTTTTATAAAAAACAGCCTTATGCCTAAAGTTGGGATTATAATTCAAGCCAGAATGGGAGCCAGTCGTTTGCCCGGCAAAGTTTTAAAAGACTTAGGCGGCAAGCCCGTGCTATGGCATATGGTAGAGCGCTGTAAGCATAGCAAATTGGCTAACGCTGTTATTGTGGCCACATCCACGGAAAAAGCTGACGATGCCATAAACCAGTTTTGCCAAAGTAATAATATAGAGGTTTACCGCGGCAGCCAGTTAGACGTTTTAAACCGTTTTGCCTCCTGCGCCAAAGAATATGAGTTAGATGTGGTTGTAAGAATTACTGCAGATTGCCCGTTAATAGACCCTGCTGTAATAGACGGCTGTATAAAAATGTTTTTAGAAGGAAACGCGGATTATGTAAGTAATGTGCTAAACAGGAATTTTCCCCGCGGCCTTGATTGTGAAATTTTTTCTGCCGAGGCTTTATCATCAGCCAACGAAAATGCAAACTTACCGGCTGAACGCGAACACGTAACACTTTATATTATTAAAAACGGCAAAACTTTAACTTATGAAATGCCGGAAAATTTGCTCGGAGATTTCCGTTTAACGCTTGACGAAGAAAAAGATTATGAAATGCTGAGCTTAATTTACAATAAATTTTACGAGCAAAATAAAATAATCAATGCGGCCGAAGTAATTACCTTTTTAAAACAACACCCGGAAATTGCAACAATAAATTCTACAATTAAGCAAAAGCTACACTAATTAATCACCAACCATTATGAATATAAAATATTGTACCAAATGCGTTATGCCGGAAACCAAGCCCGACCTATTTATAGACGGCGGGGTTTGTGATGCTTGCATTTCCTACGAAAACCGCAAAACCATAGACTGGGACGCGCGCAAGCAGGAGCTTTCCAAAATTTTGGACAAATATCGAAGTCGTGACGGAAAAAATTACGACTGTATAATTCCGGTCAGCGGCGGTAAAGACAGTCATTTCCAAACCATTAAAATGCTGGAAATGGGAATGAATCCGCTATGTGTAACCGCTACCACAGACAAACTTTCCGAAATAGGTAGAAGGAATATTGAAAATATAAAAAAATTAGGTGTGGATTATATAGAAGTTTCTACAAACCCGGTTGTAAGAAGGCGTATAAACCGGTTGGCTTTAAAACAAGTGGGTGATATTTCCTGGCCTGAGCATGTTTCTATTTTTACCATTCCTGTAAGAGTTGCTGTGGAATATAACGTGCCGCTAATTATTTGGGGGGAGAACGCGCAAAATGAAAACGGCGGACCCGCGGCCGCGGCCAAAGACAATGTCTTAAACAGGCGCTGGCTTGAAGAGTTTGGCGGCATGAATGGACTTAGGGTAGTGGATTTGCTTGGCCAGGAAGGTATTGAGCAAAAGCACTTAATCCAGTTTACCTATCCAACAGACGAAGAGTTGCAAAGAGTGGGTGTTACCGGCATTTATACAGGTTATTATTTGCCTTGGGACGGCCACACTAATGCGTTTATTGCCCAGGCGCATGGTTTTGAAGCTTATCCCACCATAGTGGAAGGTTCTATTGTTGCTTACGAAAACTTGGACAATTTGCAAATGCGTGTTCATGATTATTTTAAATTTTTAAAGTTCGGTTACGACCGCGCCACAGACTGGGCTTGCTGGCACATTCGTCGCGGCAGGTTAAGCCGCCAAGAAGCTATTGAATTGGTAAAAAAGCATGGCGGCAAATTTCCTATTACTTACTTAGGCTGCCCGCTTTCCGAGATTTTAAAAGACATAGATATGACAATGGAAGAGTTTGTAAAAATTTGCGACAGCTTTACCAATAAAAAATTATTCGCCTGCGACTCCGCGGGTAATTTGGTAAAAGACAAAGACGGTAATTTGAGAAAGATCAACGACGATAACGTTAGCTAACTGTATGCTTAAATTGCGTGTTATTCCAACCTTGCTGTTTAAAAATTTTACTTTGGTTAAAGGAGTAAAGTTTGACAGCTGGCGTCGGGTCGGCTCGGTTATGCAAACCGTTAAGGTTTACAATATGCGGGACGTGGATGAGCTGGCTTTTTTGGACATTTCCGCGACCAACGAAAAACGCCAGCCGGATTTTGATTTAGTGCAGGAGATGGCTAACCAGTGTTTTATGCCTTTGTCTGTGGGCGGGGGAGTTAATTCTTTGGAAGACGTAAGGAAACTGCTCAGCGTTGGCGCTGACAAAGTTATTGTGGGCACGGCCGCGCTGACTAACCCTGAATTAATTACTGAAATTGCCAATAAATTTGGAGTCCAGTGCGTGGTGGTGGCCATAGACGTTAAAAAAAACGCTGAGGGAAAGCACGAAGCCTATATTAATTCCGGGCAAAAACCCACGGGGCAGGCGCCGGAAGAGCTGGCTAAAAAATTACAGGACTTGGGGGCCGGAGAGATTTTGCTCACGTCCATTGACCGTGACGGCACAATGCTGGGTTATGACGTAGAGCTCACAAAAAAAGTTACCTCTGCCGTAACTATTCCTGTAATTGCCTCAGGCGGCGCCGGAAATTATCAGCATATGCTGGAAGTTATTGAGCAGGGAGGGGCTTCCGCCGTGGCCGCGGCAAGTATTTTCCATTTTACCCAGCAGACTCCTTTGGAAGCCAAACAATATTTGCATGAGCATGGTGTTAACGTCCGTCTGTAATTAATTTTTTTAAATGATCAATTTTTCAGAAATCAATAAAAAGTTTTGGTCAAAGTTTCCGGCCAAGCAGGGAGCCGGAAAACTTTTGCTAGAAGAGCCAAACAACGACTCCATAGACCACGCTAACGCGGTTTATGCTTTAATTTTAAACCAGGCCCAAGGCTACACGCCTGTTTGGCTTTACAGCGCCTTTTGCCACCCAATAGAACTGCTCCGCTCCTACGTGGCCACGGCGGAAACCAGAAAAATTTATCAAATTTCTATTTTTGGATATGTCTATATAACCTTGACCTCCATTTTAATATATATAAAAACTTTATTCACCAGGAATATTTTGGCCATTACCTACGACGGCGTCAGGTATGGCGATATTATTTACGACACCTACTTGGCCAACAACTCCGTAGCTACGGTAAGGAAAATAGATTATAAATTTATTCGCGTTATTGCCAGCATTATTGCCCGGCATATTAGGATAAAAAAAATACTTTTCAGCGACAACTATAAAGGCGTGCTTGTGTCGCACCAGGTTTCTATTAGCAGCGGCGTTATGCTGCGCGTAGCTTTGCGCCACGGCTTTAAAGGTTTTTTGCGCGCCGGCCACCACCAATCTACCTTCCAGTGCTTTAGGAAACTGGAGGAAGTTTACGACTACGAACACAAGCCTTTTCCGGAAGACGTGGACAAAGTTACCCAAGTTTTAGGTCAGGGACTTGAGCAGGAGTTCCAAAAGGAATTAGCTCACCAAATTTCCGGAAACGGGGACAGGGACGCGGCCGAAGCTTTTGTGGAAAGCAGCGCGCTTTACAATAGCCGCGCTGACTTTAACAAAGAATATAAAGTTGACTCAAACAAAAAAAATATTTTTGTTTTAATGCACGCTTTTAACGACTATCCGCATTCTCATTTCCGCTGGATGATTTTTAAAGACTATTACGACTGGTTTAAAAAAACTTTGGATTTTGCCAAACAAAACAAAAGCGTTAACTGGATTTTTAAACAGCATCCTTCTATTCGGTATTACAGAACGACAGACGTAAATTTTGACGAGCTGTTCAGCAATTTGCCGGAGAACGTAATTTACATTAGCGAAGAAAAACAAATAGACACCAGGAGTCTCGTAACGTGCGCGGATATGGTAATTACCTGTTTGGGCAGCGCCGGGTTTGAGCTGCCTGCTATGGGCGCTGTGCCGTCTTTAATTGCCGGGGACAGTTTTTACACAGGACTTGGTTTTGCCATTGAGCCTACAACCGCCAAAGAATATTTTGCTGTTTTGGAAAAAGCTCATTCCATAGAAAAATTAACAAAACTAGTACAGGACAGGGCTAAGGCCGCTTACATTTTTATTTATCGCGTGTCGCGGCCCAATCTAACAGCTTGCCCTATACTTTCTTCTGCTGAGGAAAAAGACCCGAATATGAGGCAGTGGTATTGGGACAGGGTAGCGGAGCAGTACGCCTTAAAAAAAGATGTAATTTATAATGAAGCTGTAAGGTATATTGGGGAAATTCAAAAGCCGAATTTTAAACGTTTAATAAATTTGTAAGCAATGTTTTTTATTTCCAAACAATTATTGCGTTTAAAATTGCCTGAAACCCGGGGCGATTTTAGAATTGATGATTTTATTGAAATCCGCGACTGGCTTTTGGGAATAAAGGAATATTTTTTAAAAAATTATTTGGCTAAAAACAACAGCAATTTTGTATGCGTAAAAACCAAAAACCGGCTGCTTGTAATGCCCAAAAGTTTTTATGACGCTGTGGGAAAGTTTTTAGATTTTAGAAACATTGAGGTCTTTATAAGCTATAATAACTTGGTGGCCGTAAACCGGGAAAAGAAACAGGTTTACAGGATGTCGTTTAATAAAATCGGCAGCTTCAACCTAAAAAATAATTATGCTGCCCTGAAAAACATTCAGGGCATATTAACCCCCAAGCCCCTTAGTATAAATGAATCCGGCAATATTGTCGTTACCACGGAAACTTTGCTTCCCGGCAAACCAATAGGGGTAGGGCAAGCAGAAGGTTTGGCAAAAGATATTTTCAGAGAGCTAGCCAATTTTTATAAGAATAATAAGCAAAGCTCGGAGTTTAATCTTGAAGCAGAACTGAGCAACTTTGAAGCTATAAAAAATTATTATCCGGCGGTTTGGAACGAGCAATTAACTATTATAAGGAATAAAATTTTAGACCAGGCCATCAATAGAGGTAAATTTACTGCCATAAAAACATTAATCCACGGTGATTTAACCTATAAAAATATTTTAGTTAATGAAGGGCATTTTTCTTTTTTTGACTTTGACCGTTCGGCGGTGAGTTTTATGGAATTCGATGTGTGGCTGTTTGAGGTCCATCGCCAAACTTATTTGGAAAAGCCGTCTTACGAATTATTGTTGGGCAAAACAGCTTTGCTTATAAGCGACAAGTTACAAATAGCGCACATAATTTTTAATAAGCCCATAGAAAAGCAATTAAAATATTTATTTTTTTACAGAATGCTAATATTAAGTTTGCAAAATTTTAAGGCAGAAGATCCTGCCGCAATTAAATTATTAAATTACGCCCAAGAGGTTTTATGAGATTATTAAACAGTCAAAAGTTAACTAAATTTTTTGCCCTAGTCTATATTAATATGGTTAGGGTGTTTAAGCTTTCCGAACTGTACCAGCCTACTTATAACCCAAACCACTACCATTTATTTGGCAAAGAGGACGGCAAAAGGGCTTCGCAGGACAGGGTTGATTTTATGAAGCAGAATATGGATTTTAGTCAAATTGGGAGCTACTTGGATATTGGTTCCCAGCTTGGGTATTTTGTTTTTAAAATTGCCGAAGGGCAAAAAATTCTGGCCCAGGGCCTGGAAGTAGCATATGTGCCTTGGGCATATAGCAACGCAATAGTTAGTCTAAATGACCTAGACAATATTTCTTTTATCAAAGCAAAACTAACCTCTGACTTGGCAGAAAAGCTGCCTTTTTACGGCGCCATTAGTTTTTTAAATGTTTTTCATCATGTTGTGCATTTTGAAGGTTTTGAAGAAGCCGGAAAAATTATGAAAATTTTAAGCAAAAAATGCAAATATTTTATTTTTGAAACTGGACAATACGGCGAGCAGGGACAGTACTGGAGTAAGGACTTGGCGTTTATGGGAGAGAACCCGGAGGAGTGGGTAGCTAAATATTTGGAAGGTCTTGGCTGTCAAATTATTGCAAAAAAACAATTCTCAAATCACCTAAACAGCAATAGCAGGACATTCTTTATTTGTAAGACATCTATATGAAAAGTTCTAATGGGGTGAAAAAAGCATTAGTAACCGGAGTAACCGGCCAAGACGGGGCGTATTTAGCAAAACTTTTATTAGCCAAAGGCTATAAAGTTTTTGGTATGGTTCGCTCAAAAGCCCGGACCGATTTTTCCAATACTGACTATTTAGATATTACCAAAAAAATTAATTTTGTCAGCGGGGATTTAACCAACGAAAAATCCTTAGAAAAAATAATTAAGCAAATAAGGCCGGACGAAGTTTATAATTTAGCAGCGCAATCTTTTGTGGGCAGCTCCTGGCAGGATTCTAAGAAAACCACGGAAACAAATGCTTTAGGTGTACTTTCTTTGCTTACGGCTCTTAAAACTTATGTTCCTAGGGTAAAGTTTTATCAGGCCTCTACCAGTGAAATGTTTGGGGACAGCAGTGAAAAAGGTCTTCAAACAGAAAATACTCCATTTAAGCCAAAAAGCCCTTATGCTATTTCCAAACTATACGGCTACTGGATAACTAACAACTTTAGGGAAAGTTATGGAATGTTTTGCTGTAACGGAATTTTGTTTAACCACGAGTCGCCGCTAAGGGGAACTGAATTTGTTACCAGAAAAATTACCAGCGGCGTGGCTAAAATAAAATTGGGCCTGGCAAAAGAAATCCGTTTAGGAAATTTAAGCAGCAGACGCGACTGGGGTTTTGCGGGGGACTACGTGGAAGCCATGTGGAGAATGCTTCAGCAGCAAAAGCCTGACGACTATATTATTTCCACAGGGCAAACCCATTCCATAAAAGATTTCTTAGACGTGGCGTTTAAACATGCGGACTTAGGAAATTGGAAAAAGTACGTGGTGGTGGACTCAAAATTCAAGCGCCCGGTTGAATTGTTGTCGCTTCACGGAAAATCTACCAAAGCTAAAAAAAAGCTGGGCTGGGTGCCTAAGGTTAAATTTAAACAGTTAGTGGAAATGATGGTAGACGCGGATATAAAAAGACTTTCCAAATGAACCTATATATAGACGGTGTAATTTATACTGCCCAAAAAACCGGCGGGATTTCCCGTTATTTTAACGAGCTTCTGCCGAGGCTTTATAAAATGGGCGTGAATGTTGAATTAGCTACCCATAACCGAATATTGGGCGAATTACCTATTTTGCCAAAAGACCATATAAAGTCTATAGGTAACATTAGAATTCCTCCTCCCCGTAGGTTTTTTGGGAGTTTTTTAAACCCTATAAATAAATATTTGGAAAATAACTATTGGTCCAAAAAAACCAATGGAGTTTTTCACACCACTTATTTTAGTACTTTCCCTACATTAAAGATCCCCCAAGTTGTTACGGTCTATGACATGATTTACGAAAAGTTTCCCGACTTTTTTTATAGAGAGTCTGACCACGAGTTTATAAAAATTAAGAAAAAATCTTTTGATGCAGCTTCTGCTATTATTGCCATTTCGGAAAGCACCAAAAAAGATTTAATGGAAGCTTATAATATTAGTGAAAGTAAAATTTATGTTACTCACTTGGGGGTAAACGACACTTTTGTTAAAATACAAGACGCAAATTTAAAAAAAGATTTTTTAGTTAAAAAAAATATTAGCAAACCGTTCTTGCTTTTTTTAGGCTCCCGTATAGGTTATAAAAATTTTCAGCCGTTTTTGCAAAGTTTCGTCCGTTTAAATAATCCAAACTTAGACGTGGTGACTCTGGGAGGAGGTAGTTTTACCGCTGAAGAAAATCAGCTTTTGGAAAAATTAGGTATAAAAAATAAGGTTCATAATTTTGGTTTTGTTTCCGACCAGGACTTAATAATGTGGTATAACACCGCAGCAGCGTTTGTTTTTCCCTCGCTTTACGAAGGTTTTGGTATTCCTTTGCTAGAGGCTTTAGCCTGCGGCACTCCCTTGGTTTGTTCCAATACATCTTCTTTTTACGAAGTGGCTGGGGAGTTTGCGGAATACTTTGATCCTTCAAGCGTTCCGGATATGGCCGAAAAAATTAGCAAATCTTTGCACGGCAATAACAGACAAAGCGGTGGCATGGCAAGAGCAAAAGAATTTTCCTGGGACAAGACAGTACAGGAGACACTAAGTATCTATAAACTATTATAAATGCTTTTTAATTCCGTAGAGTTTCTTATATTTTTCCCGGTAGTTACTGCTCTGTATTTTATTTTGCCGCATAAATACCGCTGGCTGCTGCTTTTAGTTGCCAACTGTATTTTTTATATGGCTCTTATTCCGGCCTACATATTAATTTTGGCAGCTACAATTGTTGTAGATTACATTGCGGGTATTTACATAGAAGAGTCCAGAGGCAGAAGAAAAAAAGTTTGGCTAATAGTAAGTATTGTGTCTACATGTTTAATACTTTTTGTTTTTAAATATTTTAATTTTTTCAACGCCAATTTTACCGCTATTGCCTCCCTGCTTCACTGGAATTATTCTGTTAAGGCATTAAGCATAATTTTACCGGTAGGTCTTTCTTTTCACACTTTCCAAAGCCTAAGTTATGTAATAGAGGTTTACCGCGGCAAGCAAAAAGCCGAGCGCAATTTTGGCATTTACGCTCTTTACGTTATGTTTTACCCACAGTTAGTGGCCGGGCCAATAGAGCGGCCGCAGAATTTGCTCCATCAATTTTACGAAAAACATAATTTTGATTATTACAATGTTACAGAGGGTCTGAAAAAAATGGCTTGGGGTTTGTTTAAAAAGGTAATAATTGCCGATAGGTTGGCCATAGCTCTTAACTCGGTTTACTCTTTTCCCCAAGGGCATGAGGGACTGCCTCTACTTTTGGCCACTGTATTTTTTGCCATCCAGATTTACGCCGACTTTTCCGGCTATTCCGACATTGCCCTAGGAGCGGCCCAGGTTATGGGCTTTAGGCTTATGAAAAATTTTGACAGCCCTTATTTTTCTAAATCTATCGCCGAATTTTGGACGCGCTGGCATATTTCACTTTCTACCTGGTTTAGGGATTATGTTTACATTCCCTTGGGCGGCAACCGAGTAGGGAAGTCCCGCTGGCAGTTTAATTTAATGCTGACTTTTTTAATAAGCGGACTGTGGCACGGCGCCAGCTGGACTTACGTAATTTGGGGTGTCTTAAACGGTTTTTATTTGGTCTTTTCTATTTGGACAAAAAATATTAGGGGAAAAATTGCCGCTTTTATTGGAATAATAAAATACCCTAAACTTTATAACTTGTGGAAAGTTTTTGTGACTTTTTCTCTAACCTGTTTTGCCTGGATTCTATTTAGGGCGGAAAGTTTGAGCGACGCCTGGTATATTGCTACACATCTTTTTACCAATTGGAAAGCAGTGTTTAATTTTAGCCAACTTAAGACTTTATTGCCTAGTTACGGAGTATTAGGGCCATTAGATACTAAAATTATTTTTGCGTCTATAATTTTACTTCTGGCTGTGGACTACTGGCAGCTGTCACCAAATTTTTTGGAAAATTTTTCCAAAAAGCCATATTGGGTCCGCTGGGGAGTTTATTACGCCTTAGTTTTGGCCATAATATTTTATGGCGTGTTTAGCCAGAGCAGCTTTATTTATTTTCAATTTTAAACATGACTGCTAATTCAAAATTATTTGTTAAAAGTTTTCTTTTGTGGCTACCTGTTGCGGTTTTGGTATTATTGCCTTTGCTTCTGCTCTATAAAAGCGGGGAGCTATTGTCCCTGGATGCAGTTATAGAGAGGCAGCAAAAAGACCACAGCTTGGTTGGGCTGGCTTACAGTGAACCTAATCCCCAGTATAAATTTTTAACTACTGTAAAACTAAGACCCCAAATTTTGGCCTTGGGTTCTTCACGGGTTATGCAATTCCGCGACTATTTTTTTACCGAGCCTTTTTACAATGCCGGGGGCGCAGTTGCAAAAATTGTTAATTTTGAAGCTTTTTTGCGCGGAATACCGGATGAACAAAAACCAAAAGTGGTTATTGTGGGATTAGACCAGTATTCCTTTAACGCCAACTGGGACAATATGAGGACTCCTCCCGCGAATTTTGTTGCCAGCAAATCTTTTTTAACGCCGCATTCTTTCGCAGACACTTACCCCAACCACCATCAAAACATGCTTTATGACGCGCTTTCGGACATAGTAAAAGGAAAAGTAAATTTAAAAACCATTTTTTCCTACAAAGGCAGCGCAATTGGGCTCCAGGCAATAGTAAATGGCGACGGCTATTTGCCGGACGGCAGTTATTTATACACCAAAGAAATTAAAAATCCGAGCCCCTCCAGATTTGAAAACATTGTAGAAAGAATTAACGCGGGCACGGCCAAGTTTGAATATGGCGAGGAAGTTAATCAAAACGCCCTGGTGGCGCTTAAAAGTTTGTTAAGGTACACTAAAGAAAAGGATGTTTATGTGGTAGCTTTCCTGCCGCCTTACGCACAAGTTGCTCTAGAAAAAATGGAAGAGAGCGGTAAGTATGGTTATATAGAAAAGCTGCCTAAAGAGCTGTTTCCAATTTTCCAAAGTTATAATTACCCATTTTTTGATTTTACTAACATTAGCAGTGTGGGCTCCAGTGACAAAGAAGCTATAGACGGTTTTCATGGCAGCGACGTAACTTATTTGCGCATTTTAATAAATATGGCAGAGCGCGAAAAAACCCTTAGTCAGTATGTTGACCAAAAAAGTCTAAAGGAACTTTTAAAAAACCGGGAAAGTGATTTTATTGTCAGGCCATAAAAGATTTATGAACTCATCCAAGCAACCTTTTTTTAGTATTATTACCTGCACTTACAATAGCGCGGAGTTTTTGCAAGACAATATTAAGTCTTTGCAGGAGCAAAATTTTCGCGGTTTTGAACATATTTTTGTGGACGCAACTTCCAGCGACGGCACTATTGAGATTATAAAAAAATATCAGACGCAATCTCCTGAGCAGGTTAGGGTCTTTGAGCAGCCCGCAAAAGGAATAGCCCAGGCTATGAATTTTGGCATTAGCCAGGCTAAAGGGCAGGTTATTCTTTGCCTGCATAGCGATGATTATTTATTTGAGAGCAGCACGCTTTTAAAAGTTAAAAATATTTTTGAAACAACAAAAGCGGAAATAGTAGTGGGTGATTGTATGTTTACCGGAGCCAATGGTCCACAGCTTATTTGGCCGAAAAATAAATTCCGCCGTTTTTTACAAAAGAAGTTTTACAAAAATTTTCTGTTTTTTACCAACGGTATTCCACACCCTTCCACTTATGTTGCTAAAAGCGTGTTTAATCGCTACGGCGGTTTTAGCGAGGAGTATAAGAATGTTATGGATTACGAATACTGGTTTAGGGTTTTTAAAAAAGTTAAAGTGGTTTTTACTGGCCAGGCATTGTCTTTTTATCGCACTCACCCTAATACAATCTCTAATTTATTCGCGGAAAGAGCCAACGCAGAAATTCAAAAAATATTCCAGAACTACAGTAAGGAATACACTTTTGAGCGTTTCATTAACGCAGTAATTTTTAAGCCGCTGAATAAACTGTTTAAACTAGGGCGCGGTAATTGGATAGAATAGTAATTTTATGGACAACTCCCTGGAAGTTTTTAAAAATCATATTTCCAAATACCGCAAAGTGGTAATTTGGGGGCTGAGACGCCAGTACCATACCCATCGCTACATTCACGCGGGCTTTTACCAAACGCTGAAGCGTTTAGGGACTGAGGTAGTTTGGGCAGATTATAATTCTAGTCAGGCCAATTTAATTGAGGCCGGAGATTTGGTTATTTCTGCTTTTGTTTCCGGCAGGGGCGTGAGTGAATGTTTTTTGCCAATTAAACCGGGCGTGTTTTATTGTTTACATAATTTTCCGGCAAATGTTTTGGAAAAAATTGACCGTAAATATTTATTGAATTTGCAGGTTTACACGAATGCGGCGGAAAAATCAGGGGAGAAATGGGATGCCGTAACTTTTTTTAACAAAAATACCCAAACTTTATACCAGCCCTGGGGAACAAATTTACTGCCGTGGGAGTTTGGCAAACCAGTTTATAACACCAATAAAAATGTTTTCTTTATAGGCAGCGTTTGGGATAATGCCTTAAACCAAGGTAATATGAATGAAATAAACGAGCTTAAACAAGCTTTAAAAGCCCACGGTCTGCGCTTTTGGGCTTTGCGGTTTATTCCTGTATGGTTAAATAAAGTCCTAATCCGTCACTCCCGTTTAGCTCCTGCCATAGTCGGCCGCTGGCAAGCCGAGAACAACTATTTGCCCTGCCGAATGTTTAAAAATATTTCCTACGGCCAACTCGGTTTTTCTAACGTAAAAAAATTTGAAGAATTATTTGTGGGCTGTAATATTGGTGGCGATAGTATATTAGAACTTGCTGATAAAGTATTATCTTTATCTAAAAATGACTACATAAACATAGTTACCCGCCAGCAGGAGATTGTGAAAAGCCAAACGTATATGAATAAATTAATAAATATTTGTAAAGCTTTTGAAATTATTTATCAATAAAATCTTTTTATGACACAAGGTTATTGGTTGGTGTTTGGTTGGGGTTTTGTATTAGTGCTTTCTTTTATTGGTTGGGGTGGTGCTTTGGCAAAGTTGTTGCGCCAAAGGCAGGTTGATGCAGGGACAAAGGCTGCGCTCGGGGTAGCTGCTGCTGTGGCTTTTGGGGGAGTGTTAAATATTTTTCATGCCATTGTGCCTACGGGTATTTATGCTTTTATTGTTTTGGGATTGATTTTATTTTTAGGTTTTCTGGTTTGGGATGGCAAAAAATCTGTTTTAGCGGTTACGCAGGGGTTTGGACTCTTAAGAAAAGACAAGTTGTTCGCGTTTGCGCTCCTGGCGGTTTTTTCTTTGTTTTTAATAAAGTATTGCCAATCGGTTTCGCCTACGCATTATAGTTATAACGGGCAAGACGATTTCCAGGGATATTTTGCGCTTGTGGGAAAAACCGCGCAAACCGGAAATTTTGGCATAGACCCGTTTAGCGAGCGCCGAGTGGTTAACTCCCTGGGCGGCCAGATTTTTTTGGACATTTTTGTTTTATTCCCTTTTTCCTGGAACAACCTGGCTTTAATAGACCAGGGCGTTGGTCTTATAATTTTTTTACTGGTGCTAATTGGCTGGCTTAAGGAGAGCACTATTTCCCGCCGAGTTGGTGCCTGGCTGGTTTTTACCTGCTTATTGGTTGGCGCTTCCACCGTAAATATTACCAGCGTAGTTTTGGCAATGGCAATAATTTTAAGTTTAATCCGTGTGCTGTTTTTTTGGGAAAACCATTCCGGATATTCAGAAATTGGTCGCACTATAAGTATTGGTCTGCTCGCGTTCGTTATAATTACCCTTAAGTCTTCTTTAATTCCTTTTACTGTTATTTTAGTAACCGCATATTATTTTAATTTAGCGCGCCAAAGTAGTAATTCCGGCAAAGTAATAAAGCAAGCGGCAATTGCCGGAGCACTGGCCTTAGTTTTGCTTTTGCCGTTTATGTTTTCTATGTTGGCTTCTTCCGGAACATTACTCTATCCAATTTTAGGAAAAGGCTTTCATGGTTCTGCTTACCCGGGTTATTTAAACGGCTACCAAGATTTAAATCCTACCACTATTTTAACTTTAGGCTTTCAGCTAATTAACTATTTGTTTTTTGTTTTGGCATTCGGATTATTTTATTCTTTTACTTCTCGTCCGCCTAAAGCCAGGCATAACCGCCTTAAATTAATATTGGGCGTTACTGTTGCCGCGGTGGCTATAGCCTCGTTTTCCACCGGAGGTTACGGGGTTTACCGTTACACTTTTGCTTTTCTTTTTTCCGCTATAATTGCCGTGCTAATTGAACTTTTGAAACACGGCGATTCATATACTTCAATTTTTCCGGAAATTAAAATGAAAACTTTTGCCTATGTGCTTGTGGGAATTTTAATGGGCGCGGCTTTGGGAGAATTTTTTGGCAGGGTAAAATTTACAATTACCGCGGTCGCGGACTCGCTGCATAACACTCCTTCGGTTTCCGCGGAAGAGCTACAAGTTACCAAAGCCTTGCAGGAATCTGTGCCTGCGGGCGCAATTTTGGGCGAACGTTTGGAAAAACCTTTTTTGCTCAATTTTAACCGTAACCAGGTTTACATTTTTGATTATCCCGGCAGTGCCAGCCTGCCTCCGGGCATGCCGGCTTTTAAGGGGCCTGAAGCTTTGTCGGATTATTTGGTTAGTCATTCCGTGCGTTA
This sequence comes from uncultured Candidatus Saccharibacteria bacterium, assembly GCA_964474825.1. Classification (GTDB taxonomy): domain Bacteria; phylum Patescibacteriota; class Doudnabacteria; order UBA920; family UBA920; genus CAYYWQ01. The sequence continues at coordinate 773,025 of CAYYWQ010000001.1, read as the reverse complement.
TTTTGCTTATGCTTACGCCAACCAATCTGCATTCCCTAAAGAAGAAATGGCTATTCGCCTGGCTCCAACCATGAATGCCTGGATCCGCAGTGAAGCCAAGTTCACGGTGGATTTCCAGGACAATATGTTTGAGCTTGGTAAAACCAGAAAAAGAATTTATGACGACGGGAAGATTTTTGTTTTAGATTTAGCCACTAAACAATAGTTTACAATGCAAACATCAGACACTAAATGCTGGCTCTGCCAAAGTAATAATTTAAAAATTATAAAACCTAGCAATATTGCGGGCAAAGTTAGTAGCCAGGCTTTTGCCATAACCGACAGCACATACGGCGTAACAGGGGAGCTGGCCAAATGCCAAGCCTGCGGCTTTATTCTGTGCACCAGTTTAAACGACGTTTTAAATTTTTACGAAAACTTGGAAGACCCAGGCTACGAACAAAACCGAAGCGAACGGGGGCTTCAGGCAAAAAAGATTTTGGCAGTAGTAAAAAAATATAAAGGCTCGGGCAGCTTGCTGGACATTGGGGCCGGTAGCGGAATTTTAGTGGAGCAGGCCTTAAAAATGGGTTTTGCGGCAAAAGGCGTGGAGCCGTCCAAGTGGCTGCAGCAAAAAGCTTTGGAGCAAAAATTACCGGTGTCACTTGGTATTTTCCCTCATGCGGATTTGCCTGGACCCTTTGACGTAATAACTTTAATAGATGTTATAGAACATGTTAGTGATCCTGTTGGGCTTTTGGGCGACATGGCTAAAGCCCTCAAGCCAAACGGAATAATTGCAGTTATAACTCCGGACGTAGGGGCGCTGGTGCCAAAAATTTTAGGTTTCCGCTGGTGGCATTTCCGCGTGGCGCATATTGGTTACTTTAACAAAAAAACTTTAAAGCTCGCCGCAAGCAAAGCCGGACTTAAGCCTTTGTATCAAGGCCGCGCCAAATGGTATTTTGCCGGGGATTATTTACTTAAAAGAATAAATACTTATTTGCCAAAATTTTTGCGCTTGCCTGCCCCCAAATTTTTAGCCAAATGGACTGTTCCGCTAAACTTAGGGGATTCCATGTTCATGGTTTTTAAAAAGATAAGTGAATAATTTGCATTATCGGTAATGGCCAATAGCAGGGCATTATGGTATATTTATAGTGTAATTTGATTATAAATGCCACTAAAACACTACGTTGCTATTGCCCGTCCGAGCCATTGGTTTAAGAATGTTTTTATTTTACCAGGCACGGTTTTGGCTTTGCTGCTAACCCACAAACCCTGGCAGGGAATACTGCCGGATTTTGTTTTAGGGGTAGTGGCGGTCTGCTTAATTACTTCGGCCAACTACACAATTAACGAATGGCTGGACGCGGAATTTGACCAGCACCATCCTTTAAAAAAACACAGGCCCAGCGTGCAGGGTCATATTTCTGCCATGGGAGTTCGGTTGCAATATTTATTGCTGTCACTCCTCGGCTTAGGACTTTCCTGGTTAGTTTCTTTGGAGTTTTTTTTAGTCGCGCTGTTTCTTTTAGTTATGGGTGCGGCTTACAACATAAAACCCGTCCGCACCAAAGACAAGGCTTATTTAGATGTATTGACCGAGTCTATAAACAACCCTATTCGTTTGCTCCTGGGGTGGTTTATAGTTACGGCTTTGCCATTGCCGCCTTCCAGCCTTGTTGTCGCTTACTGGATGGGTGGCGCGTTTTTAATGGCTGTTAAGCGTTACGCGGAAATCCGCCTTATTGCGGACAAGGCAACTGCCGCGCTTTACCGCCGTTCATTTTTGTTTTATACCGAAGAAAACCTGCTCATCTCGATTTTATTTTACGCTATGTGCTTTGCCTTTTTCTTTGGCGTGTTCATGATAAAGTACCGCATAGAGCTGCTCCTGAGTTTACCGCTGTTCGCATTAATGTTTGCCTGGTACTTGCGTATTGGCATGGGCGAGGACTCGGCAGCCCAGCGCCCGGAACAGCTTTACAAACAAAAGGCATTTATGGCTTTTGTAATTTTTACCATTGTTGTTGCCGCGGCTTTATTTTTTGTAGAATGGCCAACCTTGCGCTGGTTTTTAACCAACTCATTTGTCAGCCATAGTTAATTATGGAAAAAGATTTTGGGGCAGACTTACAAAATATTAAAGCCGTAATTTTTGACGTAGACGGCACTTTGTATGACTTAAAAAAAATGCGCAGTAAAATGTTTTGGGACCTGCTGAAATATTTTTTCCTCCATCCGCAAAAAATTTCTGAACTTTTAATGGTTTACAAGTTTCGCAGGCTTCGCGAAAAAAACCGCGCATTGAACGTGCCTAATTTGGAGCAAGCTCAGTATGAATGGCCGGCAAGTTCTTTAAATGTCTCAGCCCAGGCGGTTAAACAAGCCGTAGAGGAGTGGATGCATGTCCGGCCTTTAAAATATTTAGCACAATGCCGTTTTAGCGGAGTTTCGGAATTATTTTTAATTTTAAGGCAAAAAGGGATTAAGATTGCCGTTGTTTCAGACTACCCGGCAGAAGAAAAATTAAAAGCCCTGAATTTACAGGCAGACGCGGTTTTTTCCTCTACAGACCCTGCAATTAACAAGTTTAAGCCGGATCCTGCCGGATTTTTACTGGCCTTAGAAAGTTTGGGAGTAAACAAAGAACAAACTTTAGTTATTGGCGACCGGCAGGAATGCGAAGGCCAAGCGGCAACTGCCGCGGGTATTCCTTATTTATTGGTAGGTTCTGACCCGGAAGGATTTTATAAAACATTTTACGAGAAAGTGGCAAACATATGAACGTTTTATTTAATCACCACAAGCTTTGGTCCGGTCCTGTTTCACTAAATAAACATTTGCAAAGCGCTTGAAAGCTAAGCCTGAAATCCATGCTGTTTAATTCCATTTTTTTTCTTTTCGTTTTTTTCCCTATTGTTACGGGCGTCTATTATTTCCTGGGATACCGTTTCCGCTGGGCCTGGCTGCTGCTGGCCAGCTGCTATTTTTACATGGGCTTTGTGCCCAAATACATCTTAATCCTTGCCCTTACCATTACCATAGATTATTTTGCGGGTATTTGGATTGAAAAACTTAAAGGTAAGAATAAACGGTATTTTTTAATTTTAAGCATCCTGTCTAACATTGGTGTCCTTTTTTTATTTAAGTATTTTAATTTTTTCAGCACTAACCTTACGGCCCTTGCCCAGTTTTTGCATTGGAATTATTCGCTTAAAACCTTGTCCCTGGTTTTGCCCATTGGGCTTTCTTTCCATACATTCCAAAGCTTAAGCTATATTATAGAGGTCTACCGCGGTAACCAAAAGGCTGAACGGCATTTCGGCATTTTCGCTCTTTATGTTATGTTTTACCCCCAGCTGGTGGCCGGCCCGATTGAGCGCCCCCAGCACCTGCTTCACCAGTTTTATGAAAAGCATAAGTTTGAACTGGATAATTTTATGAGCGGAATGAGGCTGGTTGTTTGGGGCTTGTTTAAAAAAATGGTCATAGCCGACCGCGTGGCTTTTTTTGTTAACCAAATATTCAATAACGCGCTTTCTTATTCGGGCCCGTATTTTATTTTGGCCGCTTTTTTCTTTGCCTTCCAGATCTATTGTGATTTTTCCGGTTATTCAGACATGGCCAGGGGACTTGCCCGGACTTTGGGTTTTGAATTAATGGTGAATTTTGACACGCCTTATTTTTCCAAATCCATAAGTGAATTTTGGCGGCGCTGGCATATTTCCCTGTCCAGCTGGTTCCGTGATTATATATATTTTCCTTTGGGCGGCAGCCGCGTGCCAAAATGGCGCTGGGGCTTGAATATCTTAGCCGTGTTTTTAATTAGCGGATTGTGGCATGGGGCAAATTGGACTTACGTAGTATGGGGGGCGCTCCTTGGCTTTTTGCTGATTTTGTCTGCAGCCACAGAGGGTATACGCGGCAATTTGTGGAAATGGACCGGGTTTAATAAATTTTATGGCTTTCGGGGGGCGGTTCAAGTACTGCTCACCTTTATAACAATTTGCGCGGCCTGGATTTTTTTCCGCGCAGGTTCGCTTAGCGACGCAGGGTATATTTTTCGCCAAATATTCTCCAATGGCTATAATTTCGCGGCCTTAGCGCCTTTTATAAGCCAGTATTTTAATTCCCTTTTTACCGCTTTTGCCGCAATTCTTTTTTTGCTGGTTGCGGATTATTGTTTTTCTTCCGGAAAGCTCTCTAAGTTTTCATCGGCATGGCAGACCGCGGCTTTCGCGGTTTTAATTGCCGCATTATTTGTTATAGGACAATTCACAAATGCGCCCTTTATTTACTTCCAATTTTAAATCGGCCGGGCTTGTAAGAGCTTTGGTCAAAGCGGCATTATTTGCTTTTTTCTTGTTGGCAATTTTGGCGGTTGTAGCCAGCCAGAATGAATTTGTCTGGAAAAAATTGGTGGTAGACCCCTGTTATGACGGCCCGTATTTTTTGGGTGACCTTTACTGCATGAGTTTTATAAAAGATTTTAAGGAACAAATAAACCAGCGGCCTCTCCTGCCTGCCGCTTCTGGTCCAAACAGCGCCAAGTATGTTATTAAGGCAGATTCTTTTTTTTCCACGGGTTACGATTCAGAGCCGGTTTATAATTACCTGCAGGGCAGGCTCGAAGGCGGTATATATTACAAGCTTCTTACCACGGAAAAGGGTCCATTAGATTTTTTAAAGGAAATTGAATATAAAAAGGCCGGCCCAAAAGTATTTGTTTGGGAGACGGCTGAATTCTATTCATTGGGGCGTATTACGGACGAAGGCCAAGCGGTAAAGCCGGCCGGCCACAAAAGCCTGGTAAAGAGTTTGTCTGGTTTGTTTTCAAGTTTTAAACCCAACCGCGGCCGAAAAGAATATTTTTTTGAAAACAATTTTGTGGTACAGCCCGTGAGGGCTTGGTTAAAAGACAAGGCTTTCCATTGGTTTGGCGACATAGACGGCCTTACACCCCTTTATTCTAAGAATCCAAAAATGTTATTTCTAAATGAAGAGGTGGCTTTTAGAAACAACCGGACCAAAATTGCCCAAATCCCCCAATTGGCGGGTGATATTGCCAAGCTGTCCCAGGTATTGAAAGATGACTACAATTTAACTTTGGTATTTATTATAGTTCCCAATAAGCTCTCCCTTTACGCGGATTTCTTGCCTAAGCCCAATGATTACGGGTATGATGACTTCGTCCCTCTGCTTCAAAAGGAGCTTGCGGCCAGGGAAGTAAAGTATGTTGATATTTACGGGCCTTTTGCCGAACACAGGCAAACAGCGCCGGCCGATTTGCTATTTTACCCGGGAGACCACCATTACACCCCGGTAGGCAAAGAAATTTTTGAGAAACAGTTGTTAAAAAATTTGCCTAATTTTTCAAAATAATTTATGAAAATTTTATTTACCGTGGAATTTTACGAGCCGCATAAGGGCGGGGCGGAAGAAGTAGTCAGGCAGCTTAGCGAGAGGTTTGCGGCGGCAGGACACAATGTTACCGTTGCCACGACTTTTTTAGCCGCCAGGAAGACTGGTGTTTTAAACGGCGTAAAAATTGAAAGTTTTAAGCTGTCGGGAACTTTGGCGCGGGGGATTGGAGGAGGGCAGGAGGAAGTTCTTCGCTACCAAACATTTTTACAAAGCGGCTTTGATGTTGTTATAAATTACGCCGCCCAAATTTGGACAACCGATTTAGCGCTGGACGTTTTGCCTAAAATCCAGGCCAAAAAAATTCTTGTGCCGTGCGGCTATCCGGATGTTAACAACCCTTTGTTTAAAGAATATTTTGAAAAATTAGCCATAGGCTTAAAGCAGTACGACAAGTTAGTCTACATGTCCCCAAATTACCAGGACAAATTTTTTGGCGACAAGCAAGGCGTGGGAGACAAAGCAGTAATTATTCCCAATGCCGCGGCAGCCGAAGAGTTTTTGCATCTGCCCGGTAGCGGCATTAGACAAAAGCTGGGCATTACAACTAAATTTTTAGCAATTTGCGTGGCAAACCATTACCGCGACAAAGGGCATGATTTTGTTATAGACGCGTTTTTACGGGCTGGACGAAGCGATACAACACTCCTAATAATTGGCGAGAACCCTGGGGCGAATTTTTTAGGCAAAATTAAACAGCTCATTCGCGGCTGTTATAAATCCTGTGCTGCCTCGTCGCTCCTGCATAAAAATATTAAGCTAATGCGCGGTAATAACCGCAGTGACGTGCTTTCTGCCTACAAAGACGCGGACGTCTTTTTATTTGGCTCCAAAGTGGAATGCGCGCCGCTTGTTATGTACGAAGCTTTTGCTTCCAAAACTTTGTTTATAAGCACGCCGGTTGGAAATATTCAGGACCATAAAGAAGCAGAGGTCTTAGTTAAAACTCCGGAGCAAATGGCCGAACAGTTGAATTTTTATTTGGGCCAAGAACAAAAAAGACAGGAGCTCATAGAAAAAGCTTTTATTCTGTGGCAAACGAGGCATACATGGGATGTTATTTTTCGTGAATATGAGTTGTTAATTAATGAGAAAAATTAAATATGACGCTTTATCGTATAAAAAGCTTGTTCCCTAAAAAATTAAGGACCAGCCTGTATTTTTTACTGCCGCTGGTTAACAAGTTTAACGGGCGCAAACAAAAAAAATTGTTGGGGAATTTTATTACCACAGGCGACCTGGTGTTTGACGTAGGCGCCAACCAGGGCGACATGACCGCGTTATTTTTGGAGCTGGGAGCAAAGTTAGTAATTAGCATAGACCCCCAGCCGGTGTGCGTAAGCGCCTTAGAAAAAAGATATGGCCGGGATAAAAGGGTGGCAATAGTGGCCAGGGGAGTAAGCGAACAGCCGGGCATGCTTGATTTTCACTTAGACGACAATTCCACCGGCCTGGCGTCTTTCTCGGACAAAGCAAAGGAAGACAGTCGTTTTGCCGGGCATTCCTGGACCAAAACCATCCAGGTCCCGGTAACCACGCTCGACGCGTTAATAGGGCAATACGGGTTGCCACAATTTTGTAAAATTGATGTTGAAGGTTTTGAACCTCACGTAGTAAAAGGACTGAGCCGGGCAATTAATTATATTTCTTTTGAATTTTCCGACCATTTTTTTGCCAACATTGCCGAAGTAACCTCTCATTTGGATACTTTAGGCAAGGCAAGGTACAATTTTTCCATGTCCGCGTATTATGAACTGGAACTGGCGGAGTGGGTGAATAGCCAAGGCCTGCTTTCGGCTTTGGAGAAATTGCGCGGTAAAGATTGTTACGGGGACATTTACGTTAACTTCCAAAAATAATTATGGACTCTCCAAAATATTTTGTTTCCGTAATTTGGGGTTACTCCCGGCAAATGTATGCTTTTTCCCCAGAAGAGAATTACCACCTCCAGGCGCTGCAAGTCGCCAAGTCTTTGGGCTATAAGCCCGTCGCCTTAATCCGGCAGGGGCAAAATGACATTCAGGACGACCCAAATTTTGACAAGGACATAACCATAATAGAATACAAAAACTTTTTTAACTTTTTATGGCAATTGTTAAAATTCCGCCGCGCCCTGTTTTACGTTAACAGTTACGAGTGGCAATCTTTTTTGGTCCCGTTTATTGCCTCAAAATCAATATTTATGGGGCATACTCATCCGGTTAGGCAAACTAAAACCAAACAGCTTATCCAGGATTTTGTGTTTAAGTTTTTTTCCAGGGTACGTTTAAATAACCACGAGGAAAAGGAATTCTTAATTGCCCGGGGCAGCCCGGCAAAAAAACTTTTTGTGGCTCCTTTGGCGGTGTCCAATAAATATTTTTACAAAACAGGCACAAGTGACCGGCAAGATATAGTTTATTTTGGCAATGTCACGGCCAAAAAGAATTTACCAGCTATTTTGAGAGCCGTGAATATGGTAAAAAAAGAGAGGCCGGATATTAAACTGCATATTGTAGGAAGAATATCAGACCCCGCGTTTTGGCCTGAGGCGGAAAGTTTGGGACTTAAAGACAATATAGTTGCTTACGGGTTTATGCCGCTTGAGGATTTGGCAAAAACTTTAAATAATTTTTTAGTCTATGTAAATTCTTCTTTTGACGAAGGTCAGTGCGTGGCTGTTTATAACGCCGCTTTGTGCGGCAATGCATTGTGCCTCCCTTCTATAATGTCTTTTACCGGCGTGTTTAAAGACAGGGCCTTATTTCATGCACCCACAGACGAAAAAAAATTAGCGGAAAATATTTTGTTGTATTTAAATAATCCCGCAAAGGCCGCGGAAGACAACCAAAAATGCCGGGAGTATATTTTGAAATTTTACAGCGAGTCCGCGGTTGTAGAAAACTTGAAAAAACTGTTTACTTTCTAGGTGTTTTTTTATTTTAAATAGTCTATAATAAACATATAATTATGAAGATTATTAGTATTACCCAATTAGCCTTGTCTGAAGTCAAAGTTATCCGCTTTGGCCGTTTTTTAGACAACCGGGGTTACTTTAGCGAGCCTTTTCGGGACAGTGATTTTAAAACAATCCCTGAGTTGAAAGATATAAATTTTGTCCAAAGCAACGAAAGCTATTCCAAGGCTGGTACGGTTAGGGGGCTGCATTTCCAGTGGAGCCCGCCCCAGGGCAAAATGGTACGCACCATTTTTGGGCATATGGCGGACATGGTTTTAGACATTCGCAAAAATTCTCCCACTTTTGGCAAAGCCATAATTTACAACATGCCGCAAAATTTTGGGAATGATTATTCAGAATGGATTTGGGTACCGCCGGGTTTTGCCCACGGCAATTTTTATGTGGAGGAGTCGGCTATTGAATATTTTTGCTCAGGCGAATATAACCCAGGCGCAGAAGCCGGTATTTCGCCACTGTCTTCCGACATTGACTGGTCGTTGTGTGACCCGGAACTTTATAAACAGTTTCAAAGCATAATTGGCCGTTCGGATTTACTGATTTCCGATAAAGACAAAAACGGCTTGTCTGTTAAAGCTTGGAATAGTGATAATCGATCAGCCAATTTTACATATCATGCCTAAAGTATCTGTATTATTACCCGTTTACAATGGCGAGCGGTTTTTGGAACAGGCTGTTGCCAGTGTTTTGGCTCAGACTTTTTCAGATTGGGAGTTAATTTTAATTAACGACGGCTCTACAGACACAAGCGGTAAAATTATCAGCAAACTCCAAAATACAGACCAGCGAATAAAAGCTATAAATCAGCCACAAAATTTGGGGCTGGTCCAGTCTTTAAACGAAGCGGTTGCGGCCTCGGCCGGGGAATATTTGGCAAGGCTTGACTCGGACGACGCCTGGACAAGCGCGGAAAAACTTTCCAGTCAAGTTAAGTTTTTAGACGAAAATTCGGGCTGTGATCTTTTAGGGACGTGGGCTGAGGTGGTGAGTCCGGAAGGCCGTCGCTTATATGATTTTTGCCCGCCGGCCACGGACGCCCAAATTCGCCGGCAAATTTTATGCCGTAATTGTTTTGTACACAGCAGTGTTGTTGTCAGAAAAAGCGCTCTACTAAAAGCCGGCGGTTACCGGCAGGAGGATCTACATGTGGAGGATTACGCGCTATGGCTTCGAATGGGACAAAAAGGCGCCTGGGCCAACTTAAACAGCATTATGGTCAGGTACTGCCAAAACCCACTGGGTATTACCGGACAAAAAAAACAACAAATGATTAAATCTGTTTTGAATTTAATTAAGCTGAATAAAAATTATTATCCTAACTACTGGTTAGGTTGGATAAAGTGGCGGATCCAAACTCGGAGGTTCCTGTAAATAAAATTTTACTGCTCTGCGGGACAACCTTTTTACGGCTAAAATTGTTATTTGTAGGAACTAAACCCGGCCTATCGGCTTTAATTTTTTTGTACTATAATAAATAATAAAGATTTATCCCCTTAAACAGCTTATATTTAAGCAGATTATGGCTCAAACCAGAAAATCTAAAATTTTTTTAATAACACTTCTTCCGGATATTGTTTTACTTTATGTGGCGCTATGGCTGTCCCTGCGTGTCCGTTATGGGAGCAGCCTTGAGCCCGCCCTTTGGCCCGCCCATATTAGGGCGTTTACTTTAATTTACGCGGTTTGGGTTGTGGTATTTTTTATCCACGGCCTTTTTGATTTTAGCGCTTTTAGGCGCTACAGCACTTTGGTTTTTAATTTAACCTCGGCCATGGTTATAAATGTTTTGGCCGCGGCAATGTTTTTTTATTTTCAGCCTTCGCTCATCCTAACTCCCCGCCGTGTTCTGCTTATAGACGCCGGTGTTGCTTTTGTTCTTATTTTGGTCTGGCATTTGTTAATAAAATATTTGCTCAAGAACCGCATTTCGGAATCCATATATCTTTTTTCTTTTAACAACGAACTTTCGGAACTGGAGCAGGAAATTGGCCGCCACGGCTATTTGGGATACAAGGTACTTGGTCATTTAAACGGCGAAACTTTAAAGGTGCAAGCCTTGGCTAAAAATGCGGCCATTGTTTTACCTGACAATATAGACGCCCAACCAGACGTGCTAAGAAGATTTTACGAGCTGCGTACTTTGGGAGTAAATTTTTATAACTACAAAGATTTTTACGAAAGTTTAATGCGGCGAGTGTATCTTTCTCAAATTAGTGAACTATGGTTTTTGGAAAACATTAATTATCGCGAAAAGCGTTTTTACAATTTGCTTAAAAGGATTGTAGACTTATTTGTAGGGTTAGTTTCCGCGGTTGTGTTTGCAATAACTTTTTTGCCCATTGCTTTGCTGATTAAATCAAGCTCAAAAGGACCTATTTTTTTTATTCAGGAGCGTGTGGGCAAGGACAATAAGATTTTTAGGGTTTACAAATACCGCACCATGAGCGGGGGAGTAACCAATTCCTGGACATCTGTTAACGACCCGCGCATAACAACAGTCGGGCGGTTTTTGCGCAAAGCGCGCATAGACGAATGGCCGCAATTCATAAACCTTTTGCTGGGGAACATGAGTTTAGTGGGGCCCAGGCCGGAACAGCCGCATTTGGTGGAAGACTTAAAAAAAGAAATTCCATTTTACGAAGAGCGTCATTTGGTAAAACCGGGCCTTACAGGCTGGGCCCAAATAAATAACATTTACGCTGGCAGTGTGGAAGAAACCAAACTCAAGCTGCAATATGATTTGTACTACATAAAACATCGCAGCTTCTTGTTTGACTTAGAAATTATTTTAAAAACTTTGTACTACATTTTTACTTGGCAGGGCAGATAATTTTGTTATCTGCCGCAGTCCGCCAAAGCCTTGGCGACGGCGGGCAGGGAACATACAGAAATAAAATTTATTTTCCAATGAAAAAGCAGGCGTGGCAAGGAAATATTCTTGCACTTTAAAACGCCTGCTTTGTTTTTGTTCCATTTATTTGAAACCCAGAAACCATCCCGGGTACGACCTTTGGGCGGCCTTGAGCAGGTCCTGTGTGAATTCTCCGTTAGTGGCGATGATTAGCCGTTTTTCATCGCGCTTCGGGAATTCACCTTCGAGATTAACGACCTCGCCGCCAAGTAGCGGCACCAGAGCCATTGCTGGCAAGATGTCCTGAGGCCCGCCAATGCAGTCTGTGAACTGGAAATCAATGCGTCCTTCCAGCAGCAACTGGGTGTAGTAAATGTTGCTGCCGTAGGAACACATGTTCCAGGCGAACGAGGCGGCTTGGCCGCAGAAGGTGGTCTTATGCGCTGCTACTGTAGGGGGATAGTAGGAGTCAATCCCCATGAACCGCTGGCTTGCCGGCCGGCCGTGAGCGCTTAGGTGAAGCTGTTCAGCATTTTCTTTCCTCCCTTTTGCCAAAGTCAGCTTGCTGCGGAAGACGCCGAGATCTTTCTGTCCCCAGACCAGGATGTCTTCAAATGGGTTAGCAATGGCCGCGCCGATGAGTTCGCCGCGATAGAAGAGTGATGCTCCACTGACAGTCTGTGGGACCCGCAACCGTCCAATATTTCGACTGCCATCTGCGTTGTCCGTCACAAGTTCAACACCGCTCGTTCCGTTGATTACGTGCGACTCCTCATCCTTGAAAGCACAGCCTGGCAGAAGCCTGAGGGCTTCGCTCATGAGCATCTTTGCCCCTTCACGGTCTATTGCTGTCTGTGGGGTTCCGTCCTCGGATTTGTAAATTGCCTTGAGCTTTTCGGTTGGCCCAAAGAACATTTCGGCCATTCGGGGAGCCCAGTTTCTTAATGCCGTTTTTACTGCCTCTATGGGTTCCAAAAAATTTCCCCCTTTCAATTTCGTCACATCTACTCCAAACGTGCTTCGGTGACGATTTGTTATTATGCCTTAAAAAAGCCGCTTGGTCAACAGGGTAAAAAGTGTTATTATACTATTAAATACTAGGTAATATGCAAAAAGAAAACATTAATTTTAAAGAAATTTCAGTCGTTGTACAGGGGGCAATTGCCGGTTCCCAGGACACCCAGCCAAAAGGAAGGCTTACGGAAATTTGTTTAAAGAGCCTCCGGAAAATTTTGCCGGGCGCTACTATAATTTTGTCTACCTGGGAAGGTTCTAACGTTGAAGGTTTGGATTACGACGAGTTAATCCTAAACAAAGACCCGGGTTCTAACATGATGGGGGAATACAAGTCCAACTGTTTCCGCCAAATTGTTTCCTCCATAAACGGCCTAAAAGCCAGTAAGACCAAATACGCGGTAAAAATGAGGACCGACTTTGAATTAAAGAACGCGGACTTTTTAGATTACTTTGTTAATTACAGCCAATTGCCTTTTGACGAAAATTATAAAATTTTAAACCAAAGGGTTGTAACCATAACCACCTGTAACCCAAACAGGAGGACAAAGTGGCCCTTTAACGTATGTGACTGGTTTTTCTTTGGTTTAACACAAGACGTAAAAAATATTTTTGACATACCATTAACCAACAAAGAGGTAACCGCCATAAACAAAAATGGCGAACCATACCTGGCCACCAACCCTTATTCGCCAGAGCAATATATTTGGGTTAAATTTCTGTCTAAGCATAAAGAAATACATTTTGAACATTTGGAAGACATTTCGCACAATAATATTGTGCTTTCGGAAAAATATTTTGCCAATAACTGCATATTTTTAAGCGCCAAAAGGGCTGGGATACATTGGCTCAAATCCCCGGGAGATGCCTACGCGCAAACTCCCTGCCTAAGCAATAGCGGGCTTTATACTTTTACGGAATATAAAAAACTGCTTAATAAATACGCCAATAACAGTTTATTTATTGTCCCGAATATATTGGAAGACATGGTGTATTTCGTGGTTTATAATTTAAGGTTCTTTGTTAAGAACGCCTTCCCAAAATTTGCCGGTTTTGCCCGCAAGTACCTTGACGAAAAAAATAGCGAAAGAATAAAACAATTAAACGCCAAAATAGACGTAAAGTAGGTTTTTAAATATTGGAAATTTTAGTTATGCCTAAGGATAATAAAATTAAAGCAATACTTTTTGACCTGGACGGCGTTTTGGTAGACATGCCGGACGGCCACTACGAAGCCTTAAACAAGGCTTTGGCAATGTTTGGCGCTAAAATAGAGCCGGAAGAGCATATGAGTTTTTTTAACGGCCTTTCTACCAAGAAAAAAATTTCCCAGCTGGAAGAGCAGGGCCGTTTGCCCGGAGGCCTTTCGGAATTTATTAATACCATAAAACAGCAATATACCAAAGAAATTATTCCCAAATACTGCGTGCCGGACTACTCAAAAATTATTATGATAAAAGAATTGAAGAACAAAGGGTTGGTATTGGGCTGCTGCAGCAATTCCATTCGCGAAACGTTAGATATTATGCTTAAGTCTTCCCAGCTGTATGAATACTTCGACCTTATTTTAGGTAACGACGAAATTACCCACCAAAAGCCGCATCCGGAAATTTATTTAAAGGCTTTTGAAACGCTTAAGCTTAAACCCGAGGAATGCTTAATTGTGGAAGACGCTCCACACGGCATTGCTTCTGCCAAAGCCAGCGGCGCCAAGGTCTTGGAAGTCAGGGGAGTGCAGGACGTTAACCTGTCTTTATTCAGCGGACTGTTATGAAATTTTATAAATTGGAAAATTTTACAAGGGGCTGGGTGGTTGGGAATTTCGAGCCGAGCATAATGCGCACAAAAGATTTTGAATTTGCAGTGCAAAATTTTAAAGCCGGAGAAAAACATGAAAAGCACGTGCATAAAATTGCCCGCGAAATTTCTATTGTGGTTTCGGGTGAATTTACCTTAAACGGACGGGCCGTGGCAGCGGGGGAAGTGATAGATGTAGAGCCGGGTGACGCAGTGGAATTTATTTGTGTTAAAGATGGGGCCACCGCTGTAATTAAGACCCCATCTGTTATGGGTGATAAGTACTCGGCCGCCTAATAACTATTTACTAACAACTAACAACTAAATTCATGAAACTAGTAATCCCCATGGCAGGTCTTGGCACTCGGTTTGCTAAAGCAGTAGACCAAAATCCGGAATACAAAAAACCAAAACCTTTTATTTTAGTGCGCGGCATACCAATGGTGCGGTGGGCTACAGGCTCTTTACCTTTTGTAGAGCATCCGGGACAAACTGTTACCGGGCCTTTAAAAGTTACGCCGAAAGACATTGTCTTTATAATTTTAAAAGAACACGACGACCAGCACCAAATAGCCAAACAGCTTAAGGAAATTTATTCAGACGAGGTTAATGTTATTGTTCTGCCGGCCCTAACACGGGGAGCGGCCGAAACCGCTTACCAAGCCAAGCCGTTTTTAAACGACGAGGAGGACGTGTTGTTTTCCGACTCAGACCATTTTTTTGACGGTTCTATTTTACAAAAAATTATTTTGGAAAAGGGCCCGGAAACAGCCGGGATAATTCCGGTATTTACTCCGCCAAACGACGGCATTGCCCGTTGGAGTTATTCGCTCCTTAAGGAAGGCACGGACGAAATAATCCAGGTCGGCGAAAAAGACCCGGAGCTTATGAAAAAAGGCGCTCCTGCCAACATTGGCGCTTACTATTTTTCCAAAGCCAAATATTTTTTACGGGAAGTGGAAGAAGTTATGGAAAAAAACGAAGTCAGCGGGCCTTCGGGCAAGGGGGAATTTTACATAGCCCCCCTCTATCAGCGTTTGCTAAATAAAGGCATGAAGCTTAGGGCCGCGCTGCTACCGGAAGTTTGGGGACTTGGAACACCGGAAGATTTAGGTATATTTTTGAAGAATTGCAAAGTAGAAAAACCATAATCATTAATTATAAAGAGCTTAAGCGTTTCATCTATTATTTAATATCCAGATGAGACTTAGGTCCTAAATAAAATATATGGAAAAAATATTAAATATTGTAATGCCAATGGCAGGGAGGGGAGGGGCATTTATAAACGCGGGTTACACATTCCCCAAGCCTTTAATAGACATGGGCGGCAAAACCATGATAGAAATGGTCGTGGAAAATTTGCGGCCTAAAACTCCCCACAGGTTTATTTTTGTAGCGCTTAAGGAGCATTTGGATAAATACGACCTTTACCATGTCTTGCAAAAAGCCACAGACAACAAGTTTGAAGTTGTGCCCTTGCTTGGCCAAACCCAAGGCGCGGCCTGCACGGTTTTAACGGCAATTAAGTATATTAATAATGACGACGAAATGCTTATTGCCAATGCCGACCAAATAATAGACATAGACATTAATTCTTTTATAGAAGCGGCGCGGGAAAAAGGCGATGGCCGTATAATGACTTTTAAATCCAGTCATCCAAAGTGGAGCTACGCCCGGACTGACGAAAGCGGCATGGTTTTAGAAACAGCTGAGAAAAAAGTTATTTCCGACAACGCCACAGTAGGACTTTATTTTTTTAAAAAAGGCAGCGATTTCGTTAGCAGCGCCCAGTCGATGATAAAAAAAGACATAAGGCATAACAATGAATTTTTTGTCTGCCCGGTTTACAACGAAATGCTAATTGCGGGAAGCAAAATTTATACCCATGAAATTAAGCCGGAACAAATGCATGGTTTGGGCACCCCGGAAGATTTAAACCAATTTTTAGCCACAATTAAAAAAGCCGAATGAACGTAATTACCCACAGAGGATTAAATTTTTCAAAACAAAATTATTTTTTGGAAAGTTCGCTTGAAGCGTTTACAGACCAATTGGAAAACGGTTTTGGTTTGGAATTTGACCTGCAACTGACAAAAGACAATCAAATTGTGGTTTCCCACGACTCAAATTTGGAGAGGATTTCTCGTGGCGAAAAAAATAATAAGATTAGTGAGCTTGCTTTAAATGAGATAACATCTTTTAATTTTAATGGCTGCCATTTAGCGTCTTTTGAGCATCTCCTGGAGCTCATTAGTAAAAAACAAGCTTCCGGCGCAGTTTCTGCTATCCACATAAAGCATGGTATGCAAAATAAACAAGCTGTAGACGTTATCCTTCCTTTTTTAGAAAAAGCAGATCCTGAAAAATTTATTATATTCGACGTAACTGTTGAAACCGCAAAATATTTAAAAGAAAAAAACAGCAAGCTGCATTTGGCTCCTTCCGTTGCCCACCCTTACGACATTGAGCGTTATAATAGCTGCGTTGGCGGCACCCTTTTGCCTTTGGAAATGGCGCTGGAAAATAAAAATTTATTTGACTGGGTATGGCTGGACGAATGGGACAGGGTGGACAAAGGCGGAGGTACAAAAAAATTATACACCGAAGAGGTATTTAAAAAAATTCGCGGCAAAGGGCTTGGTATTGGCCTGATTACCCCGGAACTGCATTCTTCCTCGCCCGGACTTTTGGGTTCGGAAAAACACTCCGATGCGGCTGACAAAAATATTTTATTCGAAAGAATTAGTGAAATAATAAGCCTAAAGCCCGATATTATTTGCACTGACTATCCGGATGAAGTAAAAAACATGTTTGCAAAAAATTAATTTAAAAATTTATGGAAAATACAAGGTGTGAAAGTTGTTCAATGCCGTTTAGTAAAGACCCGGGGGCGAGGGAGTCGGACCGTTATTGCAGTTATTGTTTTAAGGACGGCAAGCTCAGTTATGAAGGAGCTGACTTAAAAGAATTCCAAAAAAATTCTTACGAAAGTATGGTAAAGGGAGGAATGAATAAGCTTAAGGCAAAGCTATTCACTTATTTAATTCGTTTTGCCCCTCGCTGGAAAAAATAATTAACAGGACGGCCCGGGAGCCGCTAATGTAGAAAGGAATTTTATGGAAAATGGAAATACGGCACCTATGGAGAATTGCTGCAGGCATTGCGGCAATATGCGCGGCCATGGCGCGGCCAGCGGGGCTTATGGTTTAGGGTTTATTGGAGCGTTAATTTTTTACATTCAGCACGCGGCCACGTTTGGCATGGGGGTTTTAGGGGTTTTAAAGGCCATGGTTTGGCCGGCTATGCTGGTTTATAAGCTTTTGGAGTTTCTAAAGATGTAATATAAGCGTATTTATTTTTTTAAAACTCCGCTCTTCGCGGAGTTTTCTTTATTTTTTGCGTAAGTATATAAATCGTGTTATAATAAGTTAGCAAAAAAGCCAAAACTTGAAATCAAAACTAAAGTTTCCAAATGGACAAGAAACTGCTTAACCAAGCATTAAAAGAAAAAAAATTTTTAACTGACAGCTCAATCCTGCAGTTGGACAAAGAGCTTAACACCCAAAAAGTTGCCGCGCCTTGGGAAGATTTTTTGCTTGAGAAAAAAGTAGTCAGTGAAGAGCAGTTATTGGCTGTTAAAAGCGAGCTTTTGGGGGTAAAGGTTGTGGATTTACGCAATGAAACCATTGCCCAGGACATTTTAAATTTGGTTCCCGAACCTATTGCGCACCGCCACCAAGTAATCAGCTTTGCAAAAACCAAAGAAGATTTGTCTTTGGCAATGACAGACCCTACCGACCTCCAAACCAAGGAATTCATTCAAAAGAAAACCGGCCTAAAAATAAAAATATTCCTTATTGGCAAGGCCAGTTTAGATTTTGGCCTTTCCAAATACCATTCCAGCCTGGAAAAAGAAATCAAACACTTGTTTACAGCCCCGGGCGACAAAGGCCTGAAGTCCAAGCCCGAAGGGGAGAGCGCGGACGATGGCCTTAAAAAAATGGCCGAAGAAATTCCGGTCATTCGCGTGGTAGATACTTTAATTGAATACGCAATTTTTGAAAAAGCTTCAGACATACACATTGAGCCCCAGGAAAGTTCTGTTATTGTCCGCTACCGTATAGACGGCGTGCTGCATGACGTTATGACTTTGCCAAAAGTTATTCAGGCTGCCATAGTCGCGCGTATTAAAGTTTTGTCTAATTTAAAAATTGACGAACACCGTTTGCCCCAGGACGGACGCTTTAAAATTGAAAAAGACGGCTATAAGTTTTCCATGCGTGTTTCTACAATTCCAATTTTTGATGGGGAAAAAGTGGTTATCCGTTTATTGGACGAATCCGCCAAAGCCGCTTCCTTGGAAGACTTGGGTTTTGAAGCAATTGATATTGAAATAATTACGCGTAACGTTAAGCGTCCGCACGGCATGATGTTAGTTACCGGTCCTACCGGAAGCGGAAAATCCACCACTCTATACACCGTGCTTTCCATGCTCAACACCAAAAGCGTAAATATTTCCACCATTGAAGACCCGGTGGAATATCGCATTGTGGGCGCAAACCAAATGCAAATTAACCCTAAGATCGGGCTGACTTTTGACATTGGTCTGCGGGCTCTGCTTAGGCAAGATCCTAACATTATTATGATCGGTGAAATCCGCGACAAGGAAACCGCGGAAGAAGCCGTGCACGCGGCCATGACCGGACACATTGTATTTTCTACCCTGCATACTAACGACGCGGCCGCGGCCCTGCCCAGGCTTTTGGACATTGGCGTGGAACCTTTTTTAATTGCTTCCACCATTAACGCTGTTATGGCCCAGCGCTTGGTGCGTGTTATTTGTAAAGACTGTAAAGTCGCGGTAAAACTTGAAGAAGCGGCATTAACTACCTTGGACAGGCAATTCCATATGGAAAAATTATTGCCGGTTTTGGTGGCACGGGGACTTGCCACAGACAAAGTTAAGTCTGTTACCGAAGTAAAATTTTACAAAGGCGAAGGCTGTGACAAGTGCAACCACAGCGGCTACAAAGGCCGCGTGGGCATCCACGAAATTTTGGAAGTAACCCCGGAAATCGGGCAAATGATAATGGGACACAAAAGCGCCCAGGAAATCCAGGAGCAGGCTGAAAAAGAGGGAATGGTCTTAATGTGGGAAGACGGTTTTATAAAAGCCGCCCAAGGAATAACAACAGTTGAGGAAATTGTGAGGGTGTCAAAGGAATAGAAAAATAAAAAAAATAAAAAGATTTAAAGATTGTGGAAATTTTAAAATATCAGAATCTTTCAATCATTAAATCTTTTAATCTTTTAATTGCAAGCCTATCTCATGTCTGAATTTACATATAGCGCCATTACTAAACAGGGGCAGAGGGAAAGCGGGGATATTTCCGCGCCTAGTTTGGCCGCGGCCGGACATATGTTAAAAGAGCGGGGACTGCTCCCGACTAGCCTGGAGCAGGCGGCAGAAGGTTCCATTTTAGACAAGCTGAATGAGATTGGTACCGTATCTTTAAGCGAAAAAATCGGATTTATTGAAAATTTGGGAGTAATGCTTAAAGCCGGAATTTCCGTAACCCGCGCTTTGCAAATTCAGGTAAAACAAAGCAGGAACGCGCGTTTTAAAAAAATCCTGACCGATATTGCCCAGCAGGTGGAGTCCGGGAAAAGTTTGGGGGAAGCTGTGGGTAAATACCCCACTGTTTTTTCAAATATTGTTTCCAGTATGATAAAAGTTGGGGAAATTTCCGGTAATTTGGAAAGTAGCTTGCAGTATTTAACCATACAATTGCGGCGTGAAGCGGACCTTCGTTCTAAAATAAAAGGCGCCATGATATACCCCTCGGTTATTGTTTTTGCCATGATAATTATTGGCGTACTGTTGTCAATTTTTGTGCTGCCAACCTTAACCGCGGTTTTTAAGGATTTTAACGGCAAACTTCCCATTACAACACAAGCGGTTATTGTACTTTCTGATTTTATGGGTAATCATGCCGTGGTTTCAATATTAATAATGTTTGCATTTTTTGCCAGCCTTTATGGTTTTTACAAAACTGCCGCCGGAAGGCGTTCTTTGGACTGGTTATTGGTTCATTTTTATTTAATTAACACCATAGACAAAAAAATTAACTTGGCCCGCTTCTCAAGAATTTTAAGTTCGCTTTTAAAAAGCGGTATTCCCATTGTCCAGGGCCTGGAAGTGGCCGGCGACTCAATGGACAATGTATGGTACCGGGATATAGTGGCCAATGCTTCCATAGATGTTAAATTAGGAAAACCTTTAACCGAATCTTTAAGCAAAGACCCAAAACTTTTTCCTATTATTGTGGTTCAAATGCTGCAAGTGGGCGAGGAAAGCGGTACAGTGGAAGAAATTCTGGGGCAATTGGCCGAGCATTATGAAGAAGAGGTAGATGTTACCCTGCGTAACCTTTCTTCTGTTATTGAACCTTTACTGCTTTTAGTTATTGGAGGTGTTGTCGGCGTTTTAGCCATGGCTTTAATTGCCCCTATTTATCAAATTAGCCAGAGCATACAATAGTCTATGTTTAACTTTTTTTCCAACCATCAACCTGCCTTCGGGCTCGACATAAGCGGAAGTTCGCTGAAGATTTTGCAACTGGAAAGGAGCGGGAGCGAGGTTAAACTGCAGGCTTACACTGACGCAGTCTTGCCCAAGGGCATGCTGTCCAACGACACTTTTGTTGACGGGAAGGGTTTCGTCCAGATTTTAAAACAAAACCTTGCTAAGACACAGCACGGGCAGTTGCGCGGCAACCATGCCATAATCAGCCTGCCGGAGTCTAAATCTTTCGTACGTGTTATCCAAATTCCGCAAATGAGCGACACCGAGGCCGAAGCGGCAGTGCCTGTGGAAGCCGAGAGTTTTATTCCTCTGCCCGTGGACCAGGTTTATTTGGATTGGCAAAAAATAGGGGACAACGGGGACAAAATGAATATTTTAATTGTGGCTTCCCCTAAAGAATTTGTGGACCAGTACTTGTCTTTTTTAGACGCCGCCGGAATAAAGACTGCCGCTTTGGAAGTGGAATCGCAAAGCTGTTTGCGGGCGTTATTGCCGCCCGGCGGCAAGGACACGGCCTTGGTGGTGGATTTAGACGCATACCGGAGCAGTTTGGTTATGGTAGAAGAAGGAGTGCTGCAGTTTACGTCTACGGTTCCCATTGCCGGAAATAACTTTACGGAAAATATTGCGAAAATTTTGGGAGTGTCCAGCATTAAGGCGGAGGAAATAAAGAAAAAAATCGGCATTGCCAACACGGCAGATTACCCTAACATTAAAATTGCATTGCTTCCGGCGTTAAATAATTTGGTAGCTGAAATAAAAAGCATTTTAAGGTTCCATGGCGAGCATTCCGAAAAGCAGGTAGAGAGGATCATATTGGCCGGCGGCAGCGCGCGGATGAAAAATTTGGCGGAATTTTTAAAACCGGAATTTGCCGAATTTGGCAACCCGTCGGTGGAATTGGGTAACCCGTGGCAAAGCCTGCCGGAGCTAAAACAGCCTTTGCTGGACCCCCAGACCAGCCTGGGTTTTACGACTGCCGTTGGCTTGGCGTTGCGCGGCATAGATTTTAAAGGTTAACTGTATTTATTATGAAAATTATTAATTTATTACCGCCGGCGAGACAGCAACTGTTCAAGCAGGAAGCTATTTTCCGCACCCTGTTGTGGCTTATTGGGATTTCCGTGTTTAGCTTTATTTTAGTCATTGCCTGCCAGCTTGGCGTGAAATTTTATTTGCAAAACCAGGCACGCGCCATTAGCCAAAATATTGAAACACTGCAAAACCAGGTAAAAAAACAGGAGAATTCCACGACTATAAAACAGATTAATGACTTTAATAATTTTATTACCGACTATAAAAATCTGGGCCAGGCAATTCCAAAGTGGTCTAAGGTTGTAAAGGCTTTTGCCGCCCTGCCTCCTGCCGGAGTTAGTGTTAATTCTTTTTCGGCTGATTTTACTGCAAAAACCATCCAAATTTCCGGGCAAAGTCCCAGCCGTGAATTGGTAATTCAGCTTTATAATAATATTTTAAATGACGACAAGGAATTTTACGGGATAGATTACCCGCTGGAAAATGTGGCGCAGCCTGCCAACATTTCTTACCATTTTACTTTTAAAGTAAGGGAAGAATTGCTAAAGTAAATCCAATGGAAATAAAAACTAAAATTTACCTGACTTTGGTTGTATGGCTCGCTGTTTGCGGGGCAATGTTTCTTTTTGGCTTTAAAATACTTCAGGCTTCCAACAAGCTGGCTTTGGGTAAAATTTCTGAACAAAAAAACCAAATGCTCGCGCTGGAGGCCCAGGCTGAAAATTATCGGCTGGAGCAGGAAGACCTGGAGAATATGCAAAAGCAGAAAATGAAGCCGCAGGACTTTTTTAGCCAGGACATCACTCTGGTCCAAGAAATTGAAACTTTGGAGAATTTGGGAAAGAAAATGAATGTCGATTTAAGTTTAAGTGGAATTGCAGGCACGATTACCAGTATAGCTAAAGCCCCGACCAAAAGTCAGTTATTTGTTGTTCCTATAAGCGTCTCGGTCAGCGGGTCTTTGAGTAATGTGACTGATTTTATAGAAACTTTAGAAAATTTAGATTATATAACCACGCCCCATTCCTTAAATGTTAGTACTGCGGGCAGTGGGGAGGTTAACTCTTCCTTGAGCGTTACTTTGTATATCCGTAATCATCAATAATTTAAATCCAATGAAAAAGGTGAGCTTAAATTTAAATATTTCCATGCGGGACTTGGGCAAACTAAAGGCCGACAGCCGGTATTTATTTTTGGCCGTCTTTGTTTTGGTATTGCTCTTTGAATTTTTCGTGGTCAAAGACGCGGCTTCCATGGTTCTAAAATTAGAGAGCCAAACTGCCCCTTCAACGCCGCCGCCTAAAGGGGTAAGGATTAATTTCCAGGACTATAATGCCAATGTTGAACGTTTTGAAAAAGGGAGTGCCTTTAGACCTAGCGGCGGGACTAACAAGGATCCTTTTAATATTACTAAACCTGCCGGGACTGCGGGTACAACCGATTCTCCCGGAGTCTTTCAACTACCTTAAAACCCTTAAAAAAAGGGTTTTTTTGTTGGCAGAGTAGCCTTTTTTCTATATAATAAACTGGATGACCTCGTAGCTCATTTGGATAGAGCGCTTGGCTTCGAACCAAGAGGTAGCAAGTTCGAATCTTGCCGAGGTCACCAAAAAAATACACCAAGATTGGTGTATTTTTAAGTTTTATTAGATGGTGGGTTGGGAGGGGATCGAACCCTCGACAAGCGGATTAAGAGTCCGCTGCTCTACCAACTGAGCTACCAACCCATGCTCCAGCTATTTTACATTATTTTGATTATTTTTTCAAGGCCTAATTGACAAAGTCTGAAGCATCAATTACTATATCCATATGTTAAATTTATTAGCACAATTTTCTAAGAAGACTTTGCCCATCCGTTTTTCGCGGTAAAGTTTGAATTTGCTTAAAAATTTCAAACACCACCCGGAAAACGGGTGGTGTTTTTTTGTGCTTTGCGGTTTGGTACAAAGCCAGTCCGGAGGGCAGAAGCCGTGACAATACAATTCAATAACGGAGCCGATTTTTCCAAAACGGCTCCCCACAAAGTCTTGATTAATGGCCAAGAAAAGTTAATCCGCGTCGTTACAGTTCAAAACGGCGGGGTTAAAATAATTGGCTTTCTGGTTCTGAATGAGCAGGCCAACAGGGCGGCCAGCGGAATCATGCACTGTAGTTTTGGGCTATGTGGCCCAGACCAAAACAAGGTTTACGAAGCAACTTAAAGGGGGTGGTAATATAGAGTAAGGCTAGTGTGCTAAGCGGCCCAAAGACTCGCGATTCGTGTTTTCTTAAAGAAAGGAACTACTATGTGGATCCAATCGGGGAGATACGCGACTCTGCCAAGGAAGAGTCTTTTGGCCGCTTTTCCTATTATTTTGATGTTAAAATGTTTAAATGTTAGAATGACTACATGATCAGTTTACTCCTAGGTCCAGACGATTTTTCTAAAAAAGAATACATTAGAGCTTTGGCTGAAAAGACCAAGGCAGATTTGGTAATGTTTACGGGTGAAGACCCGCTGCCTTCGGCTGAAGAATTAAGCCAGCAGGATTTGTTTTCTATGGCCAAAGTGTTTGTTTTGTCATCCGGCGTTGATAAGTATAATCAGACATCTATTTTAGAGCAATTGATTGCCAGCAAAAATGAAATTATTTTTGTTCTGGAAAAATTAGACAAAAGGCTTTCAGCAAACAAAGAGCTTTTAAAAAATTCTAAAATCACGGTTAAGGAATTTAGCTTGCCGCACGGCAAAGAATTAAATAAATGGATTACGGAAAGGGTAAAAAATTTACAAGGAAAAATATTAGCCGATGCAGCAGAGCTTTTGGCTATTAAACTTGGACGGGACGAAGCTAAGGAAACTAAGTTTGGCGGCAAAGTTGTAGACGTACAGGAAATATACAACCTCTGGCAGGCAGACGGGGAAATAAAAAAGTTAATTGGTTTGGCAAACGGCCGGGAAATTACAAAGGAAGATGTAGAAAATTTAGTTTCAGAAAATTTGGAAATTGACGCGTTTGAAGTAACTAATGCCATCGCGGACGGTAAAAAAGATTTGGCGCTTAATTTACTGCATAAATTATTAACAGTGGAAAATTCGGCCGATGAAAAAGCGGGCGTAATTCAAATTAACGCGCTCCTTTCCGAACAGTTTAGGAACGTGGTAGTTGTACAAAGTTTTGCGGAAGACAATGTTGAAGAATCGGCAATTTTAGAAAAGACCGGCTGGAAGAGCGGCAGGTTATTTATTATGAAAAAAGTCGCGGCTAGGTTTCCGCAAAAAAAAGTTTTGGAATTTTTAAACAAACTTGCCGCGCTGGATTTTGAGCTTAAAACTTCCAGCACCCCTCCCAAAGTTTTGTTGGACATGATTGTAACTCAACTTTTATAAATTTAAGATTTTTATATTGGACAAAATGTTAAAAATCTGCTATAATATGAATACATTAATTTTGACTCTGAAAAATTTCAGAGCAGCTTAGGAGACAAAAACAAAATGAAGAGCAAGAAATATGCCAAGATTGCTTTTGCCGCGGCAATGTCAGCGGCTTTAATTTTTCCGGCATTCTCGGCTTTTGCGGCCGACATAGACGGCCAAATTTTGGGGGTAATGACCACCATTGCCAACATTCGTAAAGAAGGCCAGGAAAAAGTGAAACAACAGCAGCAGGAAACCCAGGAAGCCATAAAGGCCAAGCAAGAGGAACTAAAACAACTAAGGGTACAAAAACAGGAAGAACAAAAAAAACAATTAGAAGCTAAAAAGGAAGAACAAAAAAAGAAGCAGGAAGAGGCTGGGGCTGAACGTAAGGCAAAACAGGAAGCCTACAAGCAATGCGTTGCTTCAAACCAAGATACTCGTAAAGCTTACCGCGAAGCTCTAACAGGCAATGATAAAAGCTATGCAGAAGCCGCTAAGACCGCAAGGCAAACCCAGGCCGATGCTTTAAAGAAGGCGGCAACCGATTACGCGGATTCCATAAAATCTATTGCTGAAACTTTAAAGACAGATTTAGCAGCAGCCGGGACAGACAAAGACAAAATTAAAGCCGCCAGGGAAAAATCTACCGCCGCACGTAAAGCCGCGCTGGAAACCCGCAAGGCCGCGGTAAAAGCTGCCCACGACGCCTTTAAGACTTCAAAAGAAACTTTGGTTCAAACCCGGAAAACCAACAACAAATCCGCTTTAGAATCCCGTAATGGTGGCATTAAGACTTGCTCAATATCATCAGCTCCCAATACATCTACTACCACTCCTGAATCAACAACAGCCCAATAATTTAATAAAGGGTCATTCCGATTTATTGGAATGACCCTCTTATTTATATGAAAATTAAAGCAACTATCTTTATTATAGTTTTGGTTTTAGTGGCCGGAGCCTTTTGGTATTCGCAAAATTCGCAAAAGGCCAAAAATATTGTTTTTAAGAATCAAAATCAAGTAACAGTGCAAATGGGCGTTTTGTATAATAGCCCCAAGCAGGTAAAAGTAATCAGCAAAGATCAGGTTAGCCGTCAGGGTCTTTTAGACGGATTTACTTCCTATGTTTCGGCCATTAAAGCTTTTGACAAGGACTGGATGGTGGAAAACGTGGTAGCTGGATACCAGGAGTCTGTTCGCAAGCAGTTTAATTACCCGGAAATTATGGACCAAAAAAACCAGCCCTGGGACCAAGTTAAAATGACTGGCTATGTTTTTTTAGAAAAAGACGGCCAGGAGTGCGCCTTGGTTTTTGCAAAAGTGGGGGACGCAGGCGTTTTACGGCCGTTTCCTTTTGCTAAGACAGCGGACGGCTGGAAATTTACCAATATTTTAGCCAACGACGAAACCTTTGGCATAATAAACAACGCCCTAAAAAACGGAGAATATAGTTATCAATAACTTGTAAATTATTATGAAAGAAACAGGGAGTGGGCAGCTTGAGTTGGAAAAAGCTCAACGGGAGGCAAAAGAGGTTAAATTCGTTGCCAGAAATAATGTTATAAGTGAATTTAAAAGGTTTACCAAAGAAACAAAAAAGGTTTGGCCTGTGTTAAGTAAGGCACGGGCAAATGTTTATAAGAAGGAGGGGGTATTTATACCCATAGAGGAACAAATTGAAATAATGGCAATGATTGCGGAAAGATACGGGAAAAATTTTGGTAAGGTTATAAGAGCGCAGTCCAATGGTGAATTTAAACATAACGACGAAATGGTTTCCGCCGAAGATTACCAGGAAGCCCAAGACATGTTAGACGAAATGAGGGATCCCAGAGAAAAAAATATTTGGAGTAAATTTTTAAGTTGGCTGTATTTAAAAAAATTTAATAAAATAATTAATAAAAAAGATAAATAAAAATTAAATGAACTTTTTTAAAAAAGACACAACTGCCAAAGTTTTACTTGTAGGTTATGTTATTCTATTCATTATTTGCGCTATTAATCCTTTTGACCGCGCGGACTGGTGGGCCGAGAATGTGCCTATTGCAGCTATTGCGGTGGCCCTTACCGTTCTTTACAGAAAGGGTATAAAGTTTTCTGCTACGTCTTATGTTTTAATGGCCGTGCTGGTTTATATGCATACTATTGGCGGCTACTACACTTTTGAGCGCGTGCCTTTTAGTTTTGTGAACGATTTGTTTGGCTTTAAGCGCAACATGTACGACCGCTTTGCGCATTTCACCGTGGGCTTTTATGCTTACGCACTTTGCGAATTGCAATTCCGTTATGGCTTGGTAAAAAATAAAATAATGATGTTTCTCTTCTCCCTCTTTGCAATTGGTTTTGTGGCTATGGGTTATGAACTCATAGAATGGATATTTGCCATAACTGCAGGCGGCAACTCGGGCATTGCCTTCCTGGGCAGCCAGGGCGACATTTGGGACGCGCAAAAAGACATGCTCTGTGACACTCTAGGAGCCTTGTTCTCCGGCCTAATATTTTTGTGGAATTACAAGGGAAAGAAAATAAAAATAAAATAGCTTTTCTCCTCCAAAAGGACTGGACATTGTCCAGTTTTTTTGTTATTATGGTTAGTCTTCTTAGGGGGAGATATGGATTTTACCACAAAGATTTACCTCCAGCGGTGCGCTGGATGGATTCTGATGGTGGCGGCGGCCATCATCACGTTGCCTTATGGATCCATGTTGTTGGTCCACTGGCCGTGGTTGTTTCGGTTCAACCGCCACACCGTCACGATTTGGAATTTTCTCGAGCTCGGTGAAGCCGGGTTCGTGGTTTACCAGAAAGTGGTGTTCGGCGTCGGGCTGCCACTTGCCGCTCTCGGCACATTCTTGCTCGCTCTGGCGCGCAAGAATGAGTTTCGCTGGAAATTGGTGCAGGCCTTCAGGCAAGTGAAGTGGTGAAAGCGGCATGCTGGTTGTTTATAAGGGCTCCGGTTGCGGCGCCCTTTTCGTTTTTTTAAGTAACACTTTTGTTTTTGGGGCGTTGTATATGGTAGGTCGAAAGCGGATTTTCTAGAGGAATTCGCATAATTAAATAAAGGAATAATTTTATGGCTACTATAGTTAATAATCCGCCAACTTCCAATAGTGACAGCGGAAGTGGTGTGGGTGTAATAGTCGGCGTAGTTTTGGCAGTAATAATAGTCGCCTTATTCTTTATGTACGCTCTCCCTGCTATGAGGCACACTAATTCTGGGGGGACTAACATAAATGTGCCCGATAAAATAAACGTAGATGTCAATCAACAACCCTCCCAATAATTTTCTGAAAAAAACATAAAGCCCCGCCACTCGGCGGGGTTTTGTTTTAAGGGAATTATCCACAGCCTAGTACCTTGCATAAAAAGGTAGTGAGGTGTATAATGAATCAGTTGAAAGATTATAGATTTAAGATTTAGTAAGAAATTACACAAATGACTGCAAACAACGGCTTAGACATAGAGAATACTAAGGCTCAAATGCGTAAAGGTCTTTTGGAATTTTGTGTGCTTTTAATTATTTCCAAAGACGAGGTATACCCCTCGGACATTTTAAACGAGCTTAAGGAATTTAATTTAATTGTGGTGGAAGGCACGCTTTACCCCCTACTGTCGCGCTTAAAAGACGGAGGACTTCTGGAATATAAGTGGGTAGAAAGCAAAGCCGGGCCGCCGCGGAAATACTACAAACTAACAGACTCAGGCAGAAAAACTTTAAGCCAGCTTACAGAAAATTGGGAAACACTTTCAAAGTCAATTAAATCCTTAATTAACAAGTACGACCAGTAATACAATCTAAATCTAACTACCATGAATAAAACAATCAGTATAAATTTAGGCGGCAGGAACTTCTTTATAGAAGAAGATGCCTTCCAAAAATTGGACGGTTATTTAAAAGCAATAAAGCAGCACTTTTCGGAATACAGCGGTAGTGAAGAAATAGTGGCCGACATGGAAAGCAGAATAGCGGAAAAATTTGGCGAAAAGTTTAAAGACGACAATCAGGCTGTAATTACTGCAGCTAATGTTGAAAGTTTAATTGCAGAGTTAGGCACAGTAGAAGACATTGCTGGGGAAGAGGGTAAAAAGGAACAAGCCTACAATGCTTCATCTAACGCCAAACAATCCTTTGCCCCAAAAAGGTTAATGCGCAATGGTGACGACAAAATAATTGCTGGTGTTTGTTCTGGTATTGCTGCTTACTTTGAAATTGACCCGTTTATTGTTCGGGCTGTGTTTGGTTTATTAATATTTGCTTGGGGGGCTATTGTTCCCATTTACTTTTTACTGTGGATAATTATGCCAGAAGCAAAAACTCCTACGGAAAAAATGCAAATGCGTGGTGAACCTTTAAATTTAGGCACTATTAGCGAAACCATAAAAGAACGGGCTGAGGAATTTAAGGAACGGGTTATAGAAGTTAAAGACAAACAGGAATGGAAGCAGTGGGGAAAAGATTTAAAAGACCGCGCAAAAAATATGGGAGAGGAAGCCGGGGCTGCTGGTAAACAAGGCGGCCGGGGCTTTGGAAATTTTTTAGGCCAAATTTTTAGGGGACTTGGTAAAATAATTTCCATGTTTGTAAAAATCTTAGTAAAAATTATTTCTCTTTCTTTAGTTATTGCTTTTGCCGCTGCAGTGGCAGGCTTAACTCTGGCAATTACTTTTGCAATTTTTAACATTAATTCTCCATATATCGGCTTGCCTGTTTTGGCTATTGCCCACACCGCTCCATTTTATATTCTCATCATTGCCGCTTACGTTATTGCACTCGTACCCTTAATGTTTTTACTTTTGTCAGCGGTCTCTCTATTTACAGGTCGCAGTTCATTTAGAACCGGTATTGCTCTTAGCCTGTTTGGTGTGTGGTTTTTAGCGCTAATAGTAGCCGGGTCTGTGGGCGGGCGTTATGTGCCGCAGTATGTGGAAGAAGTCAAAAACAGCCCGCAGTTCCAAACTGTAAACAAAAGTTTTGACGCAAAAGATTTTAATAAGCTGGAGTTGTTTAGCTCTATAAACTATAAGTTAGTAGAGGGTAAAGATTTTAGTGTAAAGGCCACAGGTTGGGCTGGGGATTTAGACAGGCTAGATGTAAAGGTAAATAACGGTACTCTTAACATAGACAAAAATTATAGAAATCATTTTTGTATTTTTTGTATTAGCGAAAGTCCCACTGTAGAAATTACCGCCCCTGCATTTGCTGTCATAAGTGCGCATAATTCTTCTAGTGTAGAAAGCGACTCTCTTACTGCCACAAGCACAGAACTAACCTTAACTAATTCCTCGGACGCAAACATAAATTTTGTAGTAAAAGACTTAAGCGTGTATCTTACCAATTCCAGCGACGCAAGTCTCTCAGGCTCAGCCACAACTCTTACTGCCAAACTACGTAATTCCTCAGACTTAGACGCCAGGGAGCTAGTGGTTAAAGACGCCCTCATAACCACCCTAAACTCCTCAGACGCCCTAGTAAACGCCACCAGCACCCTAACCTACAACATATTTAACAGCAGCCAAATTTACTACCTAGGGACCCCCCAACTAATAAACAACGGCGAACCCAGCACCTACCAAAACCCACCCCTTCCCATGAATTGGTAATTTTTATAGCCCAATTAAAAACCCCGCAAATGCGGGGTTTTTATAAACTTGGTTTATTTAATCTTTAGGTGTAAGATATATTTATCTTAAATAAGACGAAATATTATCCATGGACCAAGTTTATAGTTATTTATTGAAATTTTTAAATTCAGAATTACATAAAACCAGAGCAATCTTGGCTGGAATCCTCTTGGAATTATTTATTTTTCTGCCTTTAGATTCTTTTTTAGAAAAAATGCCACAAATTGGAGCCCTTCGTTATTATTGTTATTTATTAATAGTAACAATTACTTTAATAATTTGGATGAAGTTTAGATTTTATCAGAGAAAAAACAGTAAAAATAAGGTCGGGATTATCATCTGTATATACGCCGAAAGTGATATTGATCAGTTAAAATTAAAGCATGACTTTGTCAATCAACTTCAAAAAGAGGTAGGAAATGAAAATTTAGATTCTTCTATAAATATTTTGGTAATCAAAAATCATATCGCAGAAAAAATCAAACAAATAAAAGATTTAAAGAATTTACATAAAAAAGCAAAAGGACATTTTTATTTATGGGGGCAAATAAAATTGAGAAATGATGGTGAAAGGAAATATTTCCTCTCATTAGAGGGGATGGTAACCCATAGACCAATAAAAATTTCAAAAAGCAATGAACTTGCTTCAGATTTTATTAATTTATTGCCAAAAGAAATATCTTTTGCCGAGGCCTTTGATTTTAAGGGTTTTAGATTGACTTCAGAACTCGTTTATATTGCTGTGAAATACATTACAGGTATGGCGGCATTTCTTTCCGGGGATCCATTTTTGGCTTACAAGCTTCACAGTAATTTAGAAAAGGATTTTGCCAAATTTAATCCTTTGCCACCCAATTTACTCATAATTAAGAATAAGCTTCCAGGAGTAATATCTGAAGAGCAGCTGGTGATCTCCAGACATAAATTTTTAAAAAATGATATTTTATCAGCAAAACAATTTTTAGATGATTCCTTCAGATTTAATCCTTCAAATTATGGGGCGTGGTTATTTAAAGCCGTTTATGATTTTAGCATTTTAAAAGACCCCAAGCTGGCTTTAATAGATATAAAGAAATCAAAAAAATTTTCAAATGGAACTTCGGAGTGGAGATATAGCGAAGCATTTTTGTATTTTTGGCTAGAAAAGTATAGCGAAGCCTTAAAGTCTTGTGAAAGAATCGAAAATCATACTTATGACAACGAATATGGAACGCTGCAGGAGGTAGAAAATTTTAATTTAAATTTACTTAAGACTGAACAAAATAAGGCGCAATTATATTTTTGGTTGGGGTTTATAAAGTTTAAAAAAGAATTTAATTACCCAGTTGCTTTGGAATATTTAGAAAAATTTAAAAGTCTTTCGAATGAAAGTCAAAGCATACTTTTGGGTAAGAGTGATTTATATATTAAGGAAATTAAAAAAACAATAGGGTATTAGTAATTTTAAAAACCCCGCCATTCGGCGGGGTTTTAAGTTTGCTTATTTTCTTTCAGAACGTTTGCGGGCGGTGGCGTCTAGGATTTTTTTTCTTATTCTTATAGATTTTGGAGTTACTTCTACTAGTTCGTCGGCGCCAATGTATTCTAGGGCGAAGTCGAGTTCTACAGGGCGGGGAGGGGTGAGGATTATAGCTTCATCTGTTCCACTGGAACGAATGTTGGTGAGTTTTTTAGTTTTACAAACGTTTAGTTCAATGTCATCGTTTAGTGCGTTTTTTCCAACCACCATACCAGCGTAAACGTCTACGGCAGGGCCAATGAACATAATACCGCGTTCTTGGGCGTTGTTAAGTCCGTAGGAGTTGCTGAGGCCAGTTTCAGAGGAAATAAGGGAGCCGTGTTCGTTAACATGGGTGTCTATTTCGTGTACTGGTTTATAGCTATCAAAAAGGTTGTTTAAAATAACGGTACCGCGGGTGCGGGTAAGCAAAAGGCTTTTTAGGCCAATAAGCCCGCGGGTAGGAATTAAGTATTCCGCCTGGAGTTCGTTGTTGTTAGAGGAATCCATATGCTGGAGTTCGCCGCCGCGTTTACCCATTTCTTCAATAACCGAACCTTGGTATTCGCTAGGCACGTTTATGGTAACGACTTCATAAGGTTCCATTTTAACGCCGTCTTTTTCGTGGTAAATAACCTGAGGCTGGGAAACCTGGAGTTCAAAACCTTCGCGTCTCATGGTTTCAATAAGTACTCCGAGATGTAACTCACCGCGGCCGGAAACCAAAAAGTTTTCGCCGCCGCCGGAAGTTTCGGCAGACAAAGGTTGGCCTTCTAAAGTTTCAACTTTAAGAGCAACGTTTACTTCCAGTTCTTTTACTAAGCGGTCGCGAATATTTCTGGAGGTAACTTTTGTGCCCTCGCGTCCCGCAAACGGGGAAGTGTTTACGCCAAAAGTCATTTTAATAGTAGGAGGCTCTATAGCTACTGGCTCTAAATGAATAGGGCTTACTGGGTCTGTTAAAGTTTCGCCAATGGAAATGTCGTCAAAACCGCCAATGGCAACAATGTCGCCGGCTACGGCTTCTTCCACATCGATCGGTTTTAAACCCTGGTACATTTGTAAGCTGGAAATTTTGCCGTTTTCTTTTTCGCCGGCAGGTTTAATACGGACAATGTTTTGGGCTTTTTTAATATTGCCGGAAACAATTTTACCAATACCCATTTTACCTTTGTAGTTGTCATAAACCAAAGCAAGAACTAACATAGCAAACGGGTCTTCTGGTTTAACTTCCGGAGCCGGAATAAATTTAACAATAGATTCAAACAGGGGAGTAACGTCCGGAGCGGCATTGGCCGCGATTTTGGCTTTTAATTTTTCCAAATCTGTCTCGGCCAAACCCATTTTGCCGGCAGCGTAAATAATTTGGAAATCTAACTGGTGGTCTTTAGCGTCCAGCTTTACGAATAAGTCAAAAGTTTTGTTAATGGTTTCTTCGGTTTGGGCGTCGGGCTTGTCTATTTTATTTATGACAACAATAGCTTTAAGACCAAGTTCCAAAGCTTTTTTAAGTACGAATTTAGTTTGAGGCATTGGGCCTTCTTTGGCGTCTACCAACAACAAAACACCGTCTGCCATTCTGAGTGTGCGTTCAACTTCACCGCCAAAATCCGCGTGGCCCGGGGTGTCTACAATATTTATTTTAATGCCATTATAAATAAGCGACGCGTTCTTGGCCCGAATGGTAATACCGCGCTCGCGCTCCAGGTCCATGCTGTCCATAATTAAATCCGTGGTATCGGCATTGTCCTTTACCGTATGGGTCTGCTTAAGCATAGCGTCCACCAAGGTTGTCTTACCATGGTCAACGTGAGCAATTATTGCAATGTTTCTTATGTTGTCTCGTCTCATAATAGTTTTATTCCTTATAGTCTCCCTCTCCAATTTGTGAAGAGGGCTGGGGGTGAGGTTAATTTTAGGTTTTAAACCTCTCTGTCCCGACTTCAGTCGGGACATCTCCCCACGATTTGGGGAGAAAAATAATGTGCTTCGCGCTATGCAAACAAAAATGCCCGAAACTGCCAGGGCAAGGTGATGCAAATATAGCATAAATAGGGCATATACGTCAAATGGTTGACATTAAGTTAAAAAAATGTCATAATCAGCAGTCTGGGAAATTGTGCCCGGAATTGTTCTTTAATAAAGAATTTAGGTTTTCAGAAAAGCAATTTGAAAATAAACATGTTTTTAAATTGCTTTTCTGAAAAGAAGGGCCAGCTCACAAAGCTGACTTTTTGCCCCGGCGGGTAATTAGGCAGGTTATGCCGCATTGGGAGAAGGAGATCTGCCATGAACAACGAAGAACTGGAGAATTGGCGGAAGGTTCGCCAAGCCAGTGGTTTTGTGACCATCCAGCAATGGTCCAAAAATCTTTTCCCCTCTACTTGGGAGGGGTACACTTTGACGCCTCTGGAGAGCGGAGGATTTGAAGTGTGGAGAGAGAGTACGAAAACAGAACAGGGAGTGGAGTGGCTGGCCTCTACTCGGGTGCAGATTTATGACGCCGCATTTTTTATGTGGCGCCACTGCCGCTCTGAGTATTTCACTCGGGGCAGTGGTGGGGCTACGGTTGCCGACATTGTAGTCCTTCCCGCGGTATCCCACGAGGATGTCGCGGCAATGGGGGTAGAAGTAAAACTCTACCTTTCAAAGTCCGAGGTGGCTGCAATTGCCAACTTGCTGCCTACGGTAATGAACGCCCGGGTGCTGAGCAATCCGGGCCGGACGGTAGTATGGGAAGAGAGGGCCCATTTTGACGTTCGCGCGCTCGTTATTGAAGCGGCACGGCAGCTCGGGTTGATTGCGGATGCCTCGGCGGCTGTTTTGGTGAAATCCTTCAAGGATTCCCGAGAGCCAAAAATGGAGGAACTTGCCAAGCAAAATCCACTGGGATGGCGGCTTGAAAAGAAGTTGCGCTGCACGCTCCGGCATCTGGTCAAGGCCGACGGCACAGTAATCCTCTCCGAAGCTGGGTATGTACTACGTACCCGTTATGGATACCCTCTGATTAAGTAGCGGTATTCGGCGTTGGTTTAGCGAACCATTAAAACCGCTCGCTAGTCTGGCGTAACCAGGCAAAAACTGTCAGTTATAGACAGGAGGAAATTAGTAGTAAAATCTTGAAAGAGCGCTTTTTGACACGATGGTCAAGGAGCGCTCTTTTTTAATGCTTTTTAGCCCATTTTTTGTTATAATATCAATAAAGGAGTCTTGCAGTTATTCTGTAGGCATCCGTAGTGTAATTAATCCGTAGTTCCGTAGTATTATGTTGAAACAAAAATCACAAAAAATTGGGTTTTATATTTTAATGGGTTTGGTTGGTTTGGTTGTGCTTGCTATTTTTTGGCCGTTTTGGGAACTGCTGGCTTTTGCGGTAATTTTAACTTTGCTCTTTCAGCCGCTTTATGAACGAATTCATAAAGAGACAAAAATGCCTAACTTGTCCGCTGGTTTTGTTGTGGCGGTTATAGCTGTAATTGTTGCAGGTCCGGTGCTTTTGGTGGGGCAGCAGGTGTTTTTTGAACTTTCAGATTTTTATCACACACTTAATTTAGGGGACTTGGCGGGACAGTCCGGAAGTTTTGTTCACAGTTTGCCAGTACCCTTACAGAACTTAGCTACCAATTTTAATGTAGATTTAGGTGCCTGGGTTTCGCAATTAACTGGCCAGGCTTTTAATTCTCTTTCCGGTCTTTTGTCATCGCTCGGTTGGTTTTTTGGCTCGTTAGTGGTTGTGGCTTTTAGTACATTTTTTCTTTTGCGAGACGGCGAGAAAATAAAAAAATTATTAAAAGATATTCTTCCTCTTTCAGACGCTAATGAAAACATTTTGTTCGACAAATTAAATTTAGCGGTTAACGGCGTGGTTAAAGGCCAGTTTTTGGTTGTGTTAACTATTTCTGTTGCCTCATTCATCGGTTTTTCCATATTTAGACTTCCCAACGCTTTGCTTTGGGCGTGCGTAATGTTTGTCGCCGCGTTTGTTCCTACTTTTGGCACGGCTTTAGTTTGGGTGCCCGCAGTTTTGTTTTTATATTTTACGGGTCATGTGGGCGGGGCAATTGGCATGGCCATTTGGGCCGGAGTGAGCGTAGCGTTAATAGACAATATTTTGGCCGCAAAAATTGTTTCTTCCAAGGCGCGCTTGCATCCGCTGCTCACCATTTTTGCAATTTTGGGGGGAGTGGTAACTTTTGGAGTTTTAGGTGTTTTGCTTGGGCCAATTATTATGGCAATTTTTGTAGCCTTAGTAGAAATGTATAGGACAGAAGTAAAAGAAAATTAATTAAAAATTATGTTAACAAACCAAAGATTACAAGTTGTCGTATTGTCCATTATTTTTGCGATTTTAGCTGTTATTGTCGTGCTTATGTGGTGGCCGTATTTAACTTTTGTGGCCATGGGCGCGATTTTAGCAATTTTGTTCCACCCGGTTTATAAATATTTACTCGCAAAAATGGGGAAAGAAAGTTTGGCAGCCTGGGCCACAATTATTTTAGTTTTGCTAATAGTTATGATCCCGTTGTATTTAATTGGCCAGCTTGCGTATAACGAATTAAATGTAATTTACAAAGAATACCAATCCGGCCAACTGGTTTGGAACCAGACGGAATTTGTTAAAGGTTTGCCGCCGCAGTTCCAGGGCTGGGCCGGGGATTTCTCTTCTAATTTTGGCCAAAAATTAAGCGACTTCGCGTCCAACGCATTTGCGGGCACGGCCTCTCTTTTGTCCAATGTTTTTAATTTCTTTTTGTCTTTCTTTTTTGTGTTCTTTTCTTTTTACTATTTATTAAAAGACGGACAGAGGGTAAAAGATTATTTGGGAGGAATTTTACCGCTTGATCCGGCGCACGGGGACTTGCTTATTATAAAATTAGAGCGCGCGGTGTCCGGAGTTATTAAGGGGCAGTTTTTGGTCGCGTTAATTCAGGGAGTTACGGCTGTGGCCGGATTCCTGTTGTTTGGCGTACCACAGCCGCTGCTATGGGGGGCGTTTACCATTTTGGCCGCGTTGGTACCCACTGTGGGAACTTCTCTTTCTTTAATTCCCGCGGTAATTTATTTGTTTGTAACCGGCCATATTGGCGCGGGGGTTGGAATGGCCATATGGGGCACGCTTGCGGTTGGCACCATAGACAACTTTGTCGGCCCAAAACTTGTTGGCAGGAAAATGGATTTGCATCCTTTTTTGGTTTTGTTTTCGGTTTTGGGCGGCTTGCAATTTTTTGGCCTTTTGGGAATTTTGCTCGGCCCCGTGCTCATGGCAATGTTTATGGCACTCGTGGAAATTTATAGAGTAGACTTAAAAGGTTACATGGGAAAATAAAAAAACTATAGCCTAAGTTATTGCTATAGTTTATTGTCACGGTTATTTCAAGTCTATTTCCAGCTTACTCTTGCCCCAGTGAATATTATTCCAGGCTCGTTCGTGAATAAAGTAAATTAGGCCGCTGACCAGATTTGAGAAAATAGTTATACTAAGGGTCAGGGTGACTTTGTGGGTAAGAATAAAAATTACCAAAGCATCGGACAATATTATTAAGGCATGAAAGCCAATGGTTTTAACAATTGATCGTTTGTGATGTTCGTAATAGCTCATATATCAAGATTTCCGCACCGCTGCTTTTTTTTGGATCCCAAGTGAATTGGGAATCCTTAAAAAAGCAGCTCTGGCCAATTTCTTCGTTATTTTCTTCCGGTGTTTGTCGCCGTAGTCTGACTACGCCTCCAAACATCCTGAAGCATTATGCTGGCCGCTAGTCGGGCTAAGCCCGACTTAGGCCAGCAAGCTATTGTCAGAAAATGCCTCGAACTTGGCTCAGTGTGTAATTCTTGACTCAATATAACATAAATATCCAATAAACGAAAGCTGAATATGAAAAAGTCCGGCAATAATAAATTCCATAAATTAGACCTAAACCTGCCGCCAACGGTTTTGACTATTTTTGGCGCTACGGGTGATTTGTCTGGCAATTATTTATTGCCAGCGCTGCTTCGCATGGATGGGCAAGGGATGCTCCCCAAAGATTTTACTTTGGTGTGTGTAGGCAGAAGGTCCCTGGACGCGGCAGGGTATTTGGATTTTATTTTAAAAAAATCCAGGTCGCAAAAAAAAATTAGCAAAAAACAACGACAGCATTTTTTAAAGCACCTGGTTTACTTTGAAGGGGATTTTGAGAAGCCGGAATCTTTTGCCGCCTTAACTAAGCTTTTGCAAACGCGCGAAAAGCCGACCCATAAATGCTTTAATCGTTTGTATTATTTCGCGACCAGTCCGCAGTTTTTTGCTTCCATTACCCATATTTTAAAAGAGAACGGGCTTTTAACCAGTTGCGCTTCCCATGACCGCAAAGTGCGGATCTTGGTGGAAAAGCCTTTTGGTTTTAATTTGGAATCTGCACGCGACTTAAATAAATTGCTCCTCAAGTATTTTACCGAGGAACAAATCTACCGCATTGACCATTATGCCGGCAAGGAAACCGTACAGAATTTAATGGTGGTACGTTTTGCCAACAGCATTTTTGAGCCCCTGTGGAATAACCGCTTTATTGAGCATGTGGAAATTTCCGTTTTAGAAAAAGACGGAGTGGGTGGCCGCGCCATGTATTACGAACAAACCGGCGCTTTAAAAGATTTTTTGCAAAATCACATTTTGCAAATGCTTGCGTTAATTGCCATGGAAGAGCCTTACCAGTTAACCGCGGATATGATAAGCAGCGAAAAATTGCGCGTGCTTAATGCTTTGCAATTGTTTGACCAGCAAAAATTGCCTGTGCGTTTGGTAAAGGGGCAGTACCAGGGTTACAAAAAAGACATTGGACCCAAAATTTTGAATGACACGGGCGGCAACGCGGAAACTTTTTTCTCACTAAAAACCTATATTAATTTGCCGCGCTGGGCCGGAGTGCCGTTTTATTTGCGCAGCGGTAAAAAATTAAGTAAAAAATTAACGGAAATTACCATTCACTTCCGTGAACCGGCACGCTGCCTGTTTGAAGGCTGCGCCGCCAATACTTTAACGTTCCGCATCCAGCCGGACGAAAGTGTTAATTTGCATTTGAACAACAAACAGCCCGGTTTTGGAATTAAGCTTCACCAGGGGGATTACGAGTTTGGTTACCAGAAAAATTTTGCCTCGGAAATTCCTTCTGCTTATGAACGTCTGCTGTTGGATTTTATGGAAGGGGACCAGCGTTTGTTTATCCGCAGTGACGAAATTGAAGCAGCCTGGAAATTTGTGGACAGTATTACCCAAAACTCCGCTTTTAAAGATCTTCCGCTGCAAATTTATAAGGCCGGAAGCAACGGCCCAAAAGAAGCGGACGAATTTTTGGCTAGGGACGGTCGACAGTGGCATACTAAATAGGTTTAAGTTAAGGCTAAAATATTGTTAAATTTACTTTTTAACCTTAACAGGTTATAATTTTGTTAGAGAATATTGAAAATGTCCAGTATTGATATAGTAAAAATTGCTTTGGTAGGTTGTTGGGTGCTGCTCGGTATTGGGCTGGTTTTGTATGTTTGGAAAAAGCAGGCCAAGGCTGCCGGCGCAGCGACTGAGTCCCAGTCTAAAGCCAGCCGCGAGAGCGCGGAAAAAATGGAACAGCTCTATAATTTTTTGGTACAAAAACCCGAAGGGGCCAAAATGGAAGAGCTAACCTCTTTTTTAATGGCGGACGAATCGAGTACTTCCGAATATTTAGCGCAGCTGGAAAGTTTAGGTATAGTCCATCAGTTTAAAGGCGAGGACCTTGGTACATATTATGGGCTTAATAAAAACTCTGAATTTAATTTATTTTAATATTTAAATATTTTCGGTCGCTTTGGGCGGCCGTTTTTTTATCTTAAATGGCTATAAATATTCATCAGCGGGCACTGAAACATCTGGGAAAAGCTGATCCGGTTTTGGCTGGGATAATTAAACGCGCCAATATTAAAGCATTGTTGCCCCGTCGCAACCATTTCCAGTCTTTGGTCGTGGCAATAATTAACCAACAGCTTTCCGGCAAGGCTGCCGCCACAATTGAAAAAAGGTTCCGCGGGCTTTTTGGTAACAAATTTCCTAAGGCCGATGATGTGCTAAAAATATCAGATTCCAGACTTCGTTCTTGTGGGCTTTCCTTCCAAAAAATATCTTATATAAAAAATTTGGCTGAAGCAGCTACAAATAAAAGTTTGGATTTTAGGAAGCTTTCTAAACTTCAGGACGAAATAATAATTAATCAACTTATCCAAATTAAAGGTATTGGCCGCTGGACCGCGGAAATGTTTTTAATGTTTAGTCTTGGCAGGCCAAATGTGTTTAGTATGGGAGACTTAGGCCTGCGTAATGGTTTAAAGAAGCTATATAATATAGACACTAAGAAACATAGCAAAAAACTACAAAAATTATTGGACTCTTGGCACCCGCATAAAACTCTCGCCAGCAGACTGCTATGGGCAAGTGTAGATATGGAATAAAATGGCAAAAGATTTCAGGAAAAAAGTTTTGGAAATTATTTCGCGCGTCCCTAAGGGGAGAGTTGTTAGTTATGGTCAGGTTGCCGCGGCCTCTGGCAGCCCGAGGGCGGCAAGGCAGGTTGGAGGAGTACTTCGTTCATTATCAGCGGATGATGGTATCCCTTGGTGGCGGGTAATAAATAATCAGGGAGTAATATCGATTAAAGGCAATTGGACGGCGAATAAGGAACTACAAATGGTGTTGTTAAAGAAAGAAGGAGTAAAGGTTAGCCCCGATTTTAAAATAGATATGAAAAAATACCGTTATTTGCTACAATAAATTTATGCAAATTTCAATTTTTGGTTTAGGAAGAATGGGTGGTCAGATTGCCAGGAAACTTCAAGAAAATGGTTTTGAAGTTTTAGGCTGGAATCGGTCGGCTGAGCATAGGGAAGAGGCTGAAAAATTTGGCGTAAAAACTTTTGCTGATGTAAGCGAGCTTGTAAAAAATATTACAGACGTTCAGCGTGTGTTTTGGTTAATGTTGCCGCATAAAATTGTAGACGAGTTCTTAAAAGACCAGTTGGGGCCACATCTTAAGCCCGGTGACATTGTTATAGACGGCGGTAATAGTTTTTATAAAGACAGCATTAGGAGAGCGGAAGAATTAAAAAGCAAAGGGATAATTTTTTACGATTGCGGCACCAGCGGCGGGGTTTGGGGTTATAAAAATGGTTTTGCGTTAATGGTCGGGGGACCAAAGGAGCAGTGGCCAGTTATAGAGCCGGTCCTTAAAGTTTTATCATCAGGACAGAATTACGGATTGGTTGGCAGTAACGGCGCCGGGCATTTTGTTAAAATGGTGCATAACGGCATTGAATACGGAATGATGGAAGCTATTGCCGAAGGTTATGGAGTTTTAAAGGCCAGTGATTTTAATTTAGATTTAAACCAGGTTACAAAGATTTATCAGGAAGGGTCGGTAGTTAAAAGTTGGTTGATTGATTTGACCAAGAATATTTTTGAAAATGAAAATGTGGAAGAAACTTCAGGATTGATAGAAGCAACCGGTGAAGGCGAGTGGACAGTTAAGACTGCTAAAGAGTTGGGGGTGGACGTTAGGATTATTGAAGACGCGCTTAAAGTACGCCAGGAATCCGCGCAGCCGGAGAACCAACAAAAATTTTCCAACAAAATTGTGGCCTTGCTGCGAAAACAGTTTGGCGGGCATAAAACCGAAAAAAAATAAATTTTTTTAGATGTCTCGAACACAAAAAGGTTTTACCATACTGGAATTGCTCGTGGTAATTGCAATTATTGGGTTAATGGCTTCGGTTGTGTTGGTGTCTCTTACTAAAGCAAGGGACAGAAGTAAAACCGCAAAGACAGAAATTTTAGTTAACGATTTAAGGCAGAGGTTGGAATTATACGTTTCAGACACCGGCCAGTACCCTCCTAATGACTGTATGGTTGAAT
This sequence comes from uncultured Candidatus Saccharibacteria bacterium, assembly GCA_964474825.1. GTDB lineage: Bacteria > Patescibacteriota > Doudnabacteria > UBA920 > UBA920 > CAYYWQ01. The sequence continues at coordinate 730,945 of CAYYWQ010000001.1, read as the reverse complement.
CTGATATTACTTTTACCTGCAATGCATTAAATGACCCATTTCTTAATAGTTTAGGAGTTCCAAAATGGGCAGGTCCTTATATTTCCCAGTGGGAAAAAAATCATCCCTGGGGCGGCCATGTGGGTTATGAATTTGGGGGAGACGACGGAACTGCGGACGGCAGCGGGGACGGCAAACCTGATTATTTTATTTTTTTGGACGACGACAAAGCTGGTACAGTAGCCGCTAATAATTCCGGACTTGTTCCTGTGGCAGAACTAATAAATATAGATAAAGCAATAGACGATGGCAACCTTGCTACCGGAGACATGCGCGGTAATGGCAATGGCTGGTCTAACCAGGGTACGGGCTTGGGGGAAGCAGCTATACGTTTTGATGCTAGGTAGTCGTTAAATTTCTTAAAATGGTTTATGAAAAGCTTTAATTTTGTCTTGGCTTTAACAGGTAATATTGTACTTGTATGGTTGTTTTGGGCTGCTTTGTTAAATCCTGTTGCAAACGCCCAATTTATTACCAGTTTAAGTGTTCTTTTTTTTGTTTTTGAATTTTTAAGTCTTCATGCCAGCGGCATGTTTGGCGGGTTGCAAAATACCAGACCGGAAAATTTAAAAGCCTTTAAACAGTTTACAGTATCTATTTTTGGTAAAACCTTTAGTTTTTATGGCACAGAAGCTTTGCTTATAGCATTTTATTTTCTTTTTGCCATAACTTACGCCGTACATTTTAATAATTGGACTTTAACCGGAATGTTTGCGGTTAGCGTTCTCTCCAAATTTTTTGGCAGACAGGCTTTGTCCCAAACTGAACAGGGTAGGCTTGCGTCTTTCTTCTTATGCTTTTTAGGGGCTATTGTTTTAGTTGTTTTGTTTCAAGGCCTTTTGCTAAAATGGTTTCCGTTTCCTACTGGAGTATTTCCCGGGGGAGGGGGTATGTTTGAACGCGTGCCGCAAACTATTGTTGCGTGGGGTGTTTTGTATTACGCTCTTTGTGCTTTAGTGGAATGCAGATTTTTCTTTAAACAAAGTAATGTCGCGCCTCCAACCATACAATAAAAAAGAAATAGCAATTTTTAAAAAACTGGATTCTCCTAAAAAAATCCAGGATTTTTTAACTTTTAAAATAAAGCATAACCCGGCCAAGGACGGGGTAGAGTGCAGGAGCCCCCGGGAAGTCTTAAAATTTGGCAAAGCCCATTGTATGGATGGCGCGGCACTAGCTGCTGCAATTTTGGAATTTCACGGGCAAAAGCCACTTCTTTTAGATCTTCGCTCTACATCAAACGACCTTGATCATGTAGTTTGTTTGTTTCGGCAGTTTGGCAGCTGGGGCGCCATTAGCAAAACTAACCACGTAGTCCTGCGTTATCGCGAACCTATTTATAAAACTATCCGCGAATTAGCGCTTAGTTATTTTCACGAATATTTTTTAGACAACGGCAAAAAAACTTTAAGGGAATATTCCGGGCCGTTTAATTTAAATAAAATAAATAATCTCTCTTGGAGAACCACGGAAAAAGATTTAGTAACTTTGCCCGAGAAACTAGACGCCACAAAACATTATAAAATTTTGTCGATAAGGCAAATCAAGAATTTAAGAAAGGCGGACAAAATTGAAATTAAAGCCGGAAGATTGCAAGAATGGGCAAAATAAAAAAATCACCGCCTCACGCGGTGATTTTTTTATTTTTTTTCTAATATTTTAAAGTAATATTCTAAGTAGTCTTTAACTATTTTTTGGGAGGAAAAATGTTCAGCGGCGCGGAGTTTGGCTTGCGCTCCTAGCTTTTTTAGAAGATAGGGGTTGTTTATTAAATCCTTAATTTTGCTTGCAAAGCCTTTGGTGTCCCCAAGTTTTAACAGGTAGCCATTTTCACCGTTAATTAAAACTTCAGGAATCCCGCCGGTTTTTGTGGCTAATACTGGGTTTCCATAGGCCATAGTTTCAAGCATGCCCATACCAAAGCTTTCGGTTTCAGAAGTATAGAGTCCCAGGTCTGCGGCGCTTAAATAGTTTTCTATGTCCTGAACATTTTCTTTAACAATGAGCTTATTTTGAACGCCAAGCTTTTTTACTAATGTTAAATAGGGATCAAATTTTTCTCCGGCCAGAATTAGAAGTTTGAATTTAGAATTTTGAATTAAGGAGGCAATTTTTAGCAAGTCAGGGATTCTTTTTACGGGCCTTAAGTTTGAAAGATGTATTGCCAGGATATTATCAGTCTTAATTTTTAAAGCTCTGCGAATGGACTCGCGGGATTTAGTCGCGGGCACGGGGTTATAAAAATTGTAAATTGTCTCTATAGGTTTTTTAGTTTTTAAAACTTTGTGTGTTTCATTTTTTAAGCTGTCTGAAACTGCGGTTACGCCGTCAGATCTTTCTATGGAAAATTTTATAACCTCGTAGAGGTTTGGGTCCTGCGCTAAAAGCGTAATGTCGGTGCCGTGCAAAGTAGTAATAATTTTTGGGGGAGTGCAGTGGCTACATTGCCGTATCATGCCATTGGCTAAAAGTGCTGCGGTGGCATGGGGTACCGCGTAATGTACATGGACAATATCCAGTTCGTATTTTTCATGCACATTACCAATAGTAACGGCTAAGGGCAAGGAATAGTCAGGATACTTAAAAACGGGATATTTATTTATATTTACTTTATGGAAATAAACATTCTTATGGTGGCTTCCGTTTAGCCTAAAAGGTTTTTCGTAGGAAATAAAATGCACCTGGTGGCCAAGCTTTGCCAATTCCAAACCTAAATTCGTGGCAACAACGCCGCTGCCGCCAATGGAAGGATAACAGACTATTCCGATCTTTAGCTTGTAGGAAGTTTTCATTAGTAATTGCGGGAAGACAGGGTTATATCAGCTAAACTGTCTAAGCGCATTGGTTCGTTGGCCCAGAGTGCAACAGCGTATTTTATGCCAATAGACCTGCCTAAGGCAGCGGCTTTGCTGTTTATTAATTCCAAATAGTCAGTAGTTTTCATTTGGCTTTTGTGGCAATTCATAGCTTCCTGCCATTTTTCAAAATAGTCGCTTACGTCTATTAAAATATCCGGTTGGCCGTCAAAATCTACGGAGCTTGGGAAATAATAGAGTCCGTCTATTTTATGTACTGGTAATTCTTTTAGTTCTGTAAGGCCTCCGTAACGAGCCATACGGCACGCGTCGCGGGTAAGTTTGGCAATAACCGCATGGTCAGGATGCTGGTTTTCCTTTAGCTGCTGGGTTAAAACCACATTCGGTTTGAATTGCCTTATTATTTTGGCCAAAGCGATAGCGTTTTGTGGTTTGTATTCAAAGTGGCAATCGCCGCCAAAATCCAAAAATTCAATTTCCGCGCCAACTAATTTGGCAGCTGCTTCGGCTTCGGCCTTCCGTCCGTCCGCCGTACCATTACTGCCGGCCTCACCTAAAGAGCAGGTAAGATATTTCACCTGACTACCTTTTTCCACCTCTTTAATTATTAACCCGCCGCAACCAAATTCAATGTCGTCGGGGTGGGCACCAATAGCTAGTAATTTCATAATTGAAAGATTTAATAATTGAAAGATTTAAGAAGGAAGCCAAGCAGAATCAGAATTTTCAATTGGGTCGCGCTGAATGTATTTAATTTCCGGGTGTTGCTCAAAATTTAAATAATCTTTTTCACCCTCGCCGTGAATGTAGTGGGTGCAGTTTATAACTGCTTGCATCCAGGAAAGACGATGGTCACGACCTGGGGTTTTTTGGGATTTTTGTAGTGTTTGATTATCTAATGTAATGTATTTGCCGCCACCTTCGTGAAGTTTAAGCTGACCTTCAATCATTTGCGCCCTGACAATCTCGCCTTGGTATTTTACATCAGCAAAGTAGTCTTGTAAAAGGTCCGGCGCGGCTTCCCTAAAATTTTTGTCAGAAGAACGCATTACTTCAATGCCTTCTAAAAGTCCCAGTTTTTCGTACATTTCCAGACAGAAATCCGCGACATTACTTTTTTCTATTGATCGGAAGATTTCAATCGTTGGTGGATTAACAAACCGGGGAAGTTGTTTTAAAATTTCTTCTTTCCAGCCGTTTGGGATTCTTTTGGCGTAAAGGGGCGAAAACTTTTTTTGGATTTTATTTTCTTGCAAAAAATTTAAGCGAACTTCGTTGCCAGATTTTTTATCGTGGAGGATAGTTATAGTCTCTCTATAGTCCGCATCGCTGTCGTGGTAAAACCACACAATCTTCCCCCCAACTTCTTTTTGCAGCTTGCGCGCGGTGTTAATTTTAGACACAACAAAATTTTTGGGGAAAAACCCATTGGGCTGCTGGCCAAAACAAATAATAGGGGTACTCATATTTACATTTTACCATCTTATCGTTTTATCATCTAGGCGAGCAAAATATATCCAGGCCGCTGTCCTCAGGACCTTTTAACCCTTTTTAATTGACTAAAACCCAATAAATTGATATAATGTTCTTACCTGGCACAGCAGGTATATTTGCAAGCTCTTCACAAATTCTGTGCAAGGGTTTTTATTTTAACCATTAGTTTATGCCAAGCAATCCGCCCTCTTCTACTAACGTTAATGCTCCTGAAAATGAAGGCCAAAGAAGAGTGGTAATTAAAACTATTAAAGCTAAGGCAGACGCTAGACGGACGTTTATAGAACGTTTGGCCGACAAAATGACTTCCGGTTTTGGAAGTATGGCTTTCTTGGCTCTTAATGCGGTAATATTCCTGCTTTGGATTTTGACAAATACCGGCCAAATTTCTTTTCTTCCGGTGTTTGACCCTTTCCCTTTTAGTCTGCTAACAACTTTTGTGTCTTTAGAAGCTATTTTCCTGGCCATAATAGTACTTATTTCACAGAACCGCTCCATGAAGGTAGACGATTTACGGGAAGAAATTCATTTACAGGTCAATTTAATTGCTGAAAAAGAAGTTACCAAAATTATGAAAATGACAGCAATTATACTGGAAAAAAATGGTGTTGATCTTTCTAAAGACCCGGAATTAAAACACCTCCTTAAACCTATAAGCGCGGAAGAATTGGAAAGAAGATTAGAAAAGGAAATATTATAATGGTAATACAATAAAATAATCCCAATATGGCGGCTATGGTATAGTGGTTATTACACCGCTCTGTGGCAGCGGGAACACGGGTTCAATTCCCGTTAGCCGCCCCAAATAAAAAACACTCCAAATTGGAGTGTTTTTTATTTGGACTTGACACATACCCCCAGGGGGTATATAGTGAAAATATCAATCATAATAATTATAACAATGCAAACTAAATATCAGAGTAAGTTAAACAATCGCCTGCGCAGAATAGAGGGGCAAATTAAGGGCTTGCAGAAAATGTTAGACGGAAATAAGTATTGCGTGGACATAATTACCCAGTCCCGCGCGGTGCAAAAATCCCTGGAAAGCTTTGACCAGGAGTTGTTAAAAAACCATTTGGAAGAGCATGTGTCGCACCAATTCCAGCATGGCCAGACTGACAAGGCCACAGCCGAGCTTCTAAAAATTTACAGTTTATATAATAAATAAACATCCATGCAAAAAATTATTGTGCCCATAAAGGGCATGCACTGTAAGTCTTGCGAAATGACTATTGAGGAAAATTTAAAAAACGTTAAGGAAATAAAAAAATGCGATGTTAGTCACGTTTCAGGCAGGGCGAAAATTTGGTATGAGGACTCCAAACCGTCACTTGGTCAAATTAGTAAAGCAGTGGAAGACGCAGGTTACACGGTTGGACAGGAAGACAGCAGGCAGTGGTTTTCCAGAAATCCACGGGATTATTTTTTCTTGGTAAATGCAGGAGCAATTTTACTCTTTTTGTTTATAGCGACCCAATTTTTTGGTGTGGATAGTGTTGTAGGGGGCTTTAATCAACAGAGCGTTGCCATGTCTTTGGTTATAGGTTTAGTTGCCGGTGTTTCTTCTTGTATGGCTTTAATTGGCGGACTTGTTTTAGCTTTATCAGCAAGGCACGCAGAGCTTCACCTTGAAGCTACGGCAATGCAAAAATTTCGTCCCCATTTGTTTTTTAATTTAGGCAGAATTATTGGGTTTGCCCTGTTAGGTGGCCTTATAGGGTTTGTTGGCGGGGCGCTTCAACCTTCCGCGAAAGTTATGGCCATTGTTACTCTTTTTGTAGGAGGGGTTATGATATTGCTTGGCCTAAAGCTTATAGAAATTTTTCCAATTTTGCAGAGAGTAAATATAACCATGCCAAAATTTGTTTCCAGGTTTTTGGGAATAAAACAAAGCGACAAAGAATACAGCCATAAATCTGCTTTTATTGGCGGCATGTTAACTTTCTTTTTGCCCTGCGGCTTTACGCAGGCTATGCAGTTGTACGCAATTAGTACGGGCAGTTTCGTTTCCGGCGCGTTAATAATGTCTTTGTTTGCCGTAGGGACCGCGCCAGGTTTGCTTAGTGTTGGGGGACTGTCTTCCGCTTTTAAAGGCAGTAAGGCTAAGCTATTTTTTGCCACCGCCGGACTTGCTGTAATTTTACTAGGAGTGTTTAATATTTCCAATGCAAGCCGCGTAGTGTTTGTTTCTGCATCGGGGTCTGCGGCCACGAACCAAACTGCAAATTTGCCTAAAGGTGATTATCAAGAAATTATCATGACCCAGGGTAGCCGAGGCTATTCCCCAAATCAATTTACAATAAAAAAAGGCAAACTTGTCCGTTGGGTAATTAATTCCACTAGCCAATTTACATGCGCCAGTTACATAATGATGCCGGCTTATAACATTAGTCAGCCGCTAAAATCCGGCGAGAATATTATAGAGTTTACTCCCACTAAAACCGGTGAGATTGCCTTTTCTTGTTCAATGGGAATGTACCGAGGCAAATTTACTGTAATTGATTAATTTTAAAATATATGACAACAACAAAATTTCTTATTCCGGACATGCACTGCGCTTCCTGCGTTACGCGTAATGAAAATTCTTTAAATAAATTAACGGGGGTAAAAAGCGCTTCGGTTAATTACGCAATGCGTTCAGCTTCAGTGGAGTTTGATGAAACCCAGGTTTCCGAACACGATCTGTATAAGGCCGTGGAAAAAAATGGTTACCATGTTGAAATGCATTCTCATCATCGCCAAGAAATTGAACACAAGCATGGGGGCATGGCTGGCGAAAAGGAGGTTAGTAGTGCGCGCAATAAAGCAATTGTATCTTTAGTTTTTGCTGTGCCTACTTTGGTTTTAGCAATGATGAAAATAAATTTGCCTTGGCAAATTGGTTTTTTAAATGCCAGTATTTGGCTGCAAGCAATTTTAAGCGTTATTACTGTTTTTATAGTGGGTAAAGAATTCCATATTATGACTTTGAAATTACTTAGGCAGTTTGCGGCGAATATGGATACCCTTATTTCTTTGGGAACTGCCTCAGCCATGGCGTTTAGTTTTTGGGCAATGTTTGCCGGACGACAAGAGTTTTATTTTGAAACTGCTGCCATTATAACTGCTTTTCTTTTGCTTGGGAGGTATTTGGAAGCTAAGAGCCGCGGTCAGGCCAGCCAGGCAATTAGTAAGCTAATGCAATTGGGTGCCAAATCCGCGCATTTGATCAAAGACGGCAACATAAGCGAAATTGCAATTGAACAGGTTCGGGTGGGCGATATTTTAGCGGTGAAGCCCGGAGAAAAGTATCCGGTAGACGGAAAAATTTTTAAAGGCCAAACAACTGTAGACGAATCTATGTTAACAGGGGAGAGTATGCCTGTAAGCAAAAAAGAAGGCGACGAAATTTTTGGCGCCACCATAAATATAGACGGCTCCGTGGAAATCCAGACACTAAAAGTCGGTAAAGACACAGTGCTTTCGCAAATAATTAAAATGGTGGAAGACGCGCAGGTAAAAAAAGCCCCCATACAAAAATTGGCCGACAAAATTGCCGGAATTTTTGTTCCCATAGTAATTGTGTTAGCCTTGGGAACTTTTGGGGTTTGGTTTTTTATTAGCGGAGATATTGGCAGAAGTTTAATTGCCGCGGTGGCGGTTTTGGTTATTGCTTGTCCTTGTGCCTTGGGTCTTGCAACTCCCGTAGCTATTTTAGTAGGAACGGGGGAGGGAGCTAAAAAAGGGATACTTATAAAAAATGGGCAGGCTTTGGAAAAGGCTAAACATATAGATGTGGTTATGTTCGACAAAACCGGAACATTAACAGAAGGTAAACCTGCGGTTACCGATGTTGTTCCGTTATCAGGAATAGAAAAAAATCAGGTATTGGCTTTTGCGGCTTCCGTTGAAAAACATTCAGAACATCCGTTAGCCCAAGCTGTTTTTCGTTTTGCTACAGAAAGCAAAATTATTTTGCCGATTTCATTGGATTTTCTTAATTTGGCAGGTAAAGGAGTTTCCGCGAAAGTTGGCCAAGATGAAATTTTAATAGGCAGTCCGAGATTAATTTTAGAACTAGACATAGAAAATAATTTAAAATCCCAAATTGAAAGTTTGGAACATGAGGCAAAAACAGTTGTCTGCGTTGTAAAAAACAAGCAGATGATTGGCGTTATTGCGATTGCCGATACTTTAAAGCCTGACGCCAAGGAAGCCATAGGTAAACTAAAGGCTATGGGTATTACGAGTATTATGATTAGCGGGGACAATCAAAGAACCGCGCAGGCTATTGCTAAAGAGGCGGGGGTAGATCAAGTTCTGGCAGAGGTCTTGCCACAGGACAAAGCCGCGGAAGTAAAAAAACTTCAGGCTCAAGGGAAAAAAGTTGCATTTGTTGGCGACGGCATTAACGACGCTCCGGCCTTAGTGCAAGCCGACCTAGGTATAGCTATTGGCACAGGCACAGACATTGCAATTGAATCCGGTGAGCTTGTTTTGGTAAAAGGAAGTCCTCTAAAGGTTGTTCAGGCACTGCAATTGTCCCAAAAAACTTTTAGCATTATTAAACAAAATTTATTTTGGGCCTTCTTCTATAATGTAGCGGCTATTCCGCTAGCAGCACTAGGGTATTTAAACCCCATGATAGCCGGCGCAGCCATGGCCTTTTCCAGTTTTAGTGTTGTTGGAAATAGTTTGAGAATAAAAAATAATAAAATTTGATTTTTAAATATAAAAATCTTCGTGTACAAAGGAGATTATTGTAATCATATCAATGTTTTCCAAATGAAAGACCGGTAGTATCATCATCAGCGCAGGTGCTGACAACAATTCTACCGGTCTTGCTCGTGGGAGCAGCTTTAAGCGGCGGCCAAAATCTGGCCGCGAAGCGGTTGGCGGACTAGCCGCGGCTGGGCGGCCAGGTGGTGCGGTTGCCGTACCAGGCGTAGTAACGGTAGATCCGTTTGACGCCGCCGGTCCAGATTTCAACCGCGCCAATCGGGTCGATCCAGAGGCTTTCCACCGTGAAGCGGTATTGGATCCCCGGCACCTTGGACAGTTCCCGGTCCAGCGCGGCCGTCATGCTCACGAACAGTGGATCGGCCGGCGTATCGACCTCAGTCATGCCGAGGTAGTCGAGTGCCTTGAAGTGTCCAGTAGCGGGGTCGTACTTGCCGACGTGCCAGATCCAGCCCATCCTCAGGATGTCATTGTAATTACGCGGTTTGACCAGCATGGTATCGTGGTACATCTGCAACTCGGCCTTATGCTTGAGTTGCCGTCTGGTTTTGCCGTTCATTACGGTTAGTCGAACGGCGCGAAATGCGCCTTCGACTGTCGGAACAGGGCATTCCTGTGCCGTTGTTGCTCGTGTTGTAGCCAGTGTTACGCTTGGTTCCAGCACCGCTGTGCTAGGCATAGGGTAACCTCCTTAAGAAGATAGAAGAAGTATAAAGAAATATGCCCAGCCGGTCAATTTATATCTTTGAAAGAGAGGGTTATTATTTGACAAACGCAACTAAGTTGCGTTATTATATGTTTATGAATAAGGCTATTGGTTTATTAAAGCAAAAAGGGGCAAGGTTAACCCAAACACGACAGTTCGTAATTGATATACTTGAGCAGCGGCATTTGCCAATGACTGAGTTAGAAATTAGAGAGCTGTTGGCAAAAAAAGGGAAGGTGGTTAATAAAACAACAACCTATCGGGAACTTATAGTGTTAAGTGGTTATGGGATTATTCACCAGGTAGATTTTGGAGACGGTAAAATTCGTTATGAACTAGCTGGACACCACCATCATCATTTGGTTTGCACTGACTGCGGGGAAGTTAAAGACATTGAGGTAAAGCACGACGTGGGTAATATTGAAAAGCGGGTATTGACCGAGCAGAAATTTAAAATAACAAGGCACTCCCTGGAATTTTTTGGTCTTTGTAAAAATTGTAATAATTAATTTATAAAACATGCAAATAGTTCTTTTAGCCCTTGCCACTTTTTTTTCTACTTTGTTTGGCGGTTTGTTTGCCCTTCGTTTTAAGAAAAAGCTGCATTTAATAATGGGCTTTACTGCCGGAGTCTTGCTTGGCGTTGTAGCTTTTGATATTCTTCCGGAAATTATTAGTCAGGTAAATGAATATGGTTTTAAGCCTATTGAGCCAATGATAGCCTTGGTCATTGGTTTTTTGCTGTTCCATATTTTAGAAAAATCCATAATGATCCACCACGCGCATGAGGGGGATTATGCCGAACATAAGCACCCGCACGTGGGTGTAATGTCCGCCATTGCGCTTGCCGGACACAGTTTTATGGACGGCGTGGGGATTGGTTTGGGTTTTCAGGTAAGTCCTGCCGTTGGCTTAATTGTTGCCATAGCAGTAATTTCCCACGACTTTACAGACGGCATGAACACCGTGGCTTTAATGTTTAACCATAACAACACCACTAAAAAAACCAAATGGTTTTTATTAATAGATTCCCTAGCGCCAATGCTCGGAGCGGTCTCCACTTTATTTTTCAGCGTTTCTCCTCATTTTTTGCTGTGGTACTTGGGTTTCTTTGCCGGATTTTTGCTTTACATAGGCGCGAGCGACATTTTGCCCGAAGCCCATAGTAAAAATAGTTCTACTAAATTAATCGGACTCACAGTTTTTGGTACTGTTTTTATTTACCTTATAACCAGGCTGGCTTAAATTTAAACAATAAAATAAAAAAATAAATATGAGTAAAATACACAAGTTCGATTACGTTGTTTTAGCTTTCATAAAAAAATACCACCTCATTTTTGCGCGGGTGGCTATTTTTATTGTTTATTTTTGGTTTGGTATTTTAAAGTTAGTTGGCAGCAGTCCGGCTAATCCTTTAGTAGAAGACCTGCTTAAGCGCACCTTGCCCTTTATTACTTTTGACCAATTTATTATTTTGTTAGCGCTTTTTGAAATTCTTATTGGTATTTTATTTTTAATCCCCAAAGTGGAAAGAGTAGTTGCCGCTCTGCTCGCCGTTCACATGTTCACGACTTTTATGCCGTTGGTTTTACTGCCTTCAGTAACTTGGCAAGGGTTTTTGGTGCCCACACTGGAAGGACAATATATTATAAAAAATGTTTTAATTATTGCGTTGTCTTTGGTTGTTGTGGCGCAGATTAATTTTTTGGACCCAAAAGCCAGGACAAAATAGTTATTACTTAAGTAATGTTAAAGGATCTAACCAAAAGGCTAGGTCTTTTTTATTTTGGACATAGCCTAAAATATTTATGGCGGTGCCTTTGTGAATTCCCAAGTGTAAATGTTTGCGCTCATTGCTGGTTTCTGAGCTATACCCGGTTCCTAAAACTGCTAATTGATCGCCGGCTTTAACCGCATCACCGCTCTTTAAAGAAATGCTTGAAAGTCGTAAGTGTCCATATATAACCGTTACTGGCTCATTATTTACCAAGCAAGATTGCACAATCATGCCGCCATAACCCGTGACAGATCTTTTTTGCAGTAATTTTCCGTCGCATATAGCGTAAATTGGGACGTCAATATCTTTTTCATCTTCACCAGTTTCAAAATCTACTGCTGTGTGAAAGCCTGTAAATACTTCCGGGCTAACAGGAGAATTTTGTGGATTCACATAAGTGCCAAAAGATTTCTTAGTAACACGCGTCAGAGCGTTGCTAATAGGCTCCTCGATCATCATCGTAGATGTTGGAACAGGGGAAGGAGCTTCCGATGAGGTGGGGCTAGGAGTTGCTATTGGCGAAGGCGTATTGGGAGCAATAGTTTTACCGCATCCGGCAGCCAAAAAAATTAAACCAATAAGTAGCAGTTTTTTCATAGGTAGTTTATCTAATTACTGTCCATTCCTTACTTGCCGAACGATGGAACACAGCCACGTAAATAAATTCTTTAAACCACGTAAAAAGAAGTTTTGGCCAGCCTATGGTATGAGGCCGGCGGCCTGTATGGAAGACTACAAGTTTTGAGTCGGTAAAGACACGCCCAGCTTTAGCTAAACGGCGGAAAAGTTCAAAATCTTCTCCGGCAGCCAAGTTTTCGTGGTAGCCTCCAAGTTTATGGAAAACATCGGCCCTGATTATTCCAAACTCTCCGCAGTTGCCGCCAATTTTTAAAATGTTGTTATGGATGGTGAATGACCAGTTAGAAAATATGCCGTAGCCTATGCGGTCGCCAATAGTTTCCATTTCCGGAAAGACTTTAAGCCAGCCGCCCAGGCCAACAAGCTTTGGGTCTTTTTGAAAATGCGCCAAAGCCCGCTTAAAAAAATCATTAGGATTAAAAATAGTAACATCCGCGTCTAAAAAAACTAAAAATTCTCCAATGGCCGCCGCGGCGCCGGCGTTGCGCGCCTGCCCAATAGTCTGCCTGGTCTTGCTTTCATGTACTACAACTTTGTCTGCCAGGCGTTTGGCAATATCAAGCGTGCTGTCGGTGCTTAAGCCATCGGAAACAATAATTTCATAATCAATATTGTTTAAAAGACGGAGCGCTTTAATAGTCCGCTCTAAAATTTTTTCTTCGTTTAAGGTAGGAATTATTATTGAAAGCCTCATATTTCTTTCTTTATCAAATACCTGTTAATTGCCCATAAGCCATAGATTACAACAATTGGAGCTAAAATAAGGAAAACGGTTTTGACCGGGCCCGCGAGTGAAAAATAAACTTGGCCAAAGAAGTACCCTAAGGCTATAAGCAGTGCTGTCCAAATGAAGCCACCTAAAAAATTAAGTAAAACATAACGCTTAAACTGCACATGCAGCATGCCGGCAACTATTAGAGTTGCTAAGGCAAAACCAAAGCCCATAGTAATTTTGGAAATAAAAAGAATTCTGTCTTGGTACTTATGAAAACGTTTTTCAATTTTTGTTATGACCTCGGGAGTAATATTTAAAAAATGCCCGAAGCGGTTAATAAGCTTGCGGGCACCAAAGCGGCCAAATGCGTACCATCCCATGTCAGCAACAAAATCTCCGGCCATGAGTGTGAAATACAATGGAACCAACTGAAACTGTCCGGCTTTAAGCAGAAATCCGGTTGTTACCATTACCACCGGCCCTTCCACAATACAGCCAATAAATACCAGCGCGTAGCGGGAAAAACTTAAAAATCCAAGAAGATGCTCATACCAAGTCATGGTTTATTATAACATAACGCCAACAACAAAACACCCCAGCCGTAGCCGGGGCATTTTGTCTCCTTATAATTTTTTCAGCCAGTTTTTTTAGAAGATTTTAACTTTTATTGCTTTTAAAATATTTGAGATTTCGTCCCAAAAACCTTTAACTTTTACTTTGGAGCCAACTGTTATTGCAGCAGTCGTGGTGGCTGTCCCATTTTTAGTAATAATAGTTGTGCTGGCGTTTGTGTTAACTGTCGCGGAGCTTATAATACCGTGATTGTTTAACTGCAAAGTAAAATTGTTTCCGGAAACCGCGGTTACAGTCCCACGGCCGGAAGCCGGATGGGTGTTTGCGGGAGTTGTGGTTGCCGCGTCATTTTTTTCGTGTTTGTTGTCCTGTTTTTCCCAGCCTAAATGCAGCCCGTTGTTAATTTTAACCCCTCGCGCGGAGGTTTTAGCCGAACCTTCAGTGTTAAGGTTGTGGGCCAAAGCCAAGGTTGGCAAAAGGCCAATTAATCCAATGACTATAGATGTTTGTAAAAATTTGCGCATAAATTTACCTTTCCCTTTGAGTTAATTTTTCACTCTCTGGGCAGTATATCGCTATGCGGCTGGGATTGTTTCAGTCTTTTTTTAAAGGCAATTTCTTAATTAATCCTGATGGGCTGGAGCTTCCGGTTTTGTCTATTATTTGCATTTGTAATTTAGGAGTTTCCGGTTTTTTTATGGTATTTTTTTCCCGGGCTTGTGCAGGAGTGCTGGTAGCTGCGTTGTTCTCCCCCTGTTTTTCTTTATTTTTGGTAATAATGATATTTTCACTTTTGGCGCCGGTTTGGAGCTGGAGAATTTTTTTGGAAATTTTTTCCGCCGCTTCGGTTTCTCCTTTATCCTGAAGTTTGCTTTGGACTTTTTCTAAGGAGCTAATTGCCGCGCTAATTTCCAAATTAGCTTCTGCTTGGGTGTTAACTTGTAGTTGATTTTGCCTTTTATTCAGCAGGGGAGAGCCAGTGGCGTTTGCTGGCAAAGTTAGCCATACTTCGCCTTGGGCCGTGGAAGTGCTGCCGCTGTGGGTATTACTGTTGTCCAAAATTTGCACGGGAAAATTTTTAAGCTTTATTTCTTTAAGCTCCCTGAGCCTTTCCAAAGCAAATTGGGCCTGAAGCTGGGCTTTGGTTTGTTCTGTAATCGAAAGCCCCAGGCGAATTTTTTCGGTTGCTAGTTTAACAGGGTACAAAACATCCCCGGGTTTTGAATTACCCGCTGCATATGCCGTGCCGCCGGCTAAAGACAACCCTAGGGCCACGGAAGCAGCCAGGCGAAAAATCTTGCTTATTTTTTCTTTCCACGACGGAAAATGTTTCTGCGTCTGTGGTAAAGGTTCATTGGCAATAGCCGCAAGCAGGCGCTGTTTAATAAGTTCTTGCCGTTCAGGCGGCAAAGAATGGTCATGCCCACTTAACTGTTTTATTGCTGAAATTTCCTGTTTAAATTTTTCCATATTCTAAGTTACTGTTGTTTAAAATTTTGCGGATTTTTTTTAGAGCGCGGTGCTGAATTAAGCGCACGGACAAATTATTCTTGTTTAAAATTTCCGAGACTTCGCTTAAAGACAAATCCTGTACAAACCGCAGTTCCAGCACCTGCCTGTATATGGGGGGAAGTTCTTGAAAAGCCGTGTGCGCAAGGTTCCAGTCCCAGTTAATTTCAAAATCTTTTTCTATTAAACTCCCGCCCGCTACGTCAAGATTGTCGTTTAGTTCCGAAATTTGGGGGGAGCGGTATTTTTTGCGGAAAAAGTCGTTTATGGTGTTCCCGGCTACTTTGTAGAGCCAGGCCGAAAAATTTAAATTTTCCATGTTAAGCCCTTCCAGGCCCCTGTAGGCCTTTAAAAAAACTTCCTGGAGGACGTCTTCGGCTTCCTGGGGGCTCTGGACTTTAATCTTTATATAGCGGAAAATTTTTGCCGAAAATTCGTCGTAAATTTGCCCAAAAGCGTAACTGTCCCCGTTTTTGGCCTTGTAAACAAGCTCTTTTATATCCATAACATTTGCAGGGGTAGTTTACTATTATTTATATCGTTAAATTTGGTAAATTGTTTCTTGGAATGTACATTGTTACACAAATTTAAAAAGCCGGCTACCCTTGAGGTGGCCGGCTTTTTTTATAGGTAAAGCTTACTGGACTATTAGAGTGCCTTCCATGCCCATTTGGCGGTGGCTGCCTACGGAACAGTAGTAGGCGAAGCTTCCGGTTTTGTCGGCTGTAAATTCAATGGTAGAAGTTTGGTTGCCTTGTATTCTTGGAGTGCGCGCGCCACTAAATTCGTCTATGACTAAATCGTGGAAGCCTCCGACGTTGTTAAAAATAATTTTTACTTTATCGCCCTTGTTGACGGTTATTTTATTTGGCTTATAGTAAAATTCACCGCCTTCAATGGTAAAAGTTTTTGTTTCCTGAGCTGTAGACGTTGGGGTGGTGGTAGGAGTGGGCATGTTGTCTGCAGCGGAGGGGGTTGCGGTCGGAGTGGTATCGGGAATTGTTGGTATAACTTGGTCCTGGCTTGTGTCCTCGTTTTGTTCTTGGTCGTTGTTTTTGTTCTGCATTAAGAAAAAGCCGACTATAAGCAGTACTACGATTACAATAATTGTGACCCAAATAGCTGTGTTGTTTTTGCCCGTTGGGGGAGTGGTTTGAGGTGTGGTGTTTTCGTCCATAGTTAAATAGTTTAATTATTTTTAGACAGATTGTAGTATAGCAGATTTTAAAGTGGTGTCTAATTTCCCATAAAGACGTTAGGCTGGCCGGCCGGCGGCATTTGCCTGACCTGGATAGTTTGCGCGGTTAAGGCGCCAGCAGGGTTGTCTGTCCCTGTAACCGTAACATTTTCGCCAACGGTTAAGTCGGCGGACGTGCCTTGCACTGCTTTAAAAATTTGGGTGTTGTTTGAAACAATTACAATTTTAGAGCCTGTAGTTGATGTGGCGCTGCCTGGCAAGCCGCCCCGCGTCTGCACCGTAATGCCGCTTTCGTCCTTGGACAAAATAGTGCCGTTGACGAAATTATTGCCGGTGGTGCCAAAGCGACGCGTGGCGCCTGTTGCGCCGGCCGGACCGCCTAAGAAATTTATTTGACGGTTGCCCGGAATTCCTGTTGTTTTGCCTTGCCCATACTTGTAGCCGCCAAAAAAACCCACGACTCCCACAATGACTGCCACCACAATTGTGGTGATGATAGATTTGTTCATTATTGTTTGTTAATTATTAAGATCAGTTAGAAGCTATCTTAAAAATCCTTTGGGCTGCAATTGTCAGAATTTCGGCATCTTGGCCCAAAAAATTTTTCCGCTTAACTATAGTTAAACATCAAAATTTATTTGGCCCAATCTGCTCAAAATTCTGACAATTTCGCCTACAAATTATTTTTAAAATAGCTTCTAAATATTCCTGATCAGGCGGGCATCCATTGCAAGTTTTAAAGTTGCAATAAGATGTCCCCCCAAGCAGGATTATTCAAAATGTAATGCCTCAATAGGATTTAATTTGGAGGCGCGGCGGGCGGGGTAGTAACCAAAAATTAAACCAATAGCTGCGGAAACCCCAAAAGCCAAAAGAACGGAAGATCCCGAGATAGAAGTGGTTAGTCCTCCGAATTTTGAGAGTAAGGCAGCCAATAGCCAGCCCAGGACTATACCAATTCCTCCGCCCAAAAAAGTCAGCAGCACCGCTTCAATTAAAAATTGCAGGTTAATGTTGGAGGCAGTGGCGCCCACGGCTTTGCGAAGTCCAATCTCGCGCGTGCGTTCAGTTACGGTTGTCAGCATCATGTTCATAATCCCAATGCCGCCGACCAATAAAGAAATTCCGGCAATGCTAGCCAGAAGCATTGTAAAAGTATTTGTTACGGACGAGGCGGCGGAAACTATGTCCGCCTGATTTTGAACTGTAAAATCTGCTTGTGCCGCTTCAGAAATTTTGTGGCGCTCAAGTAAGAGCTCCGTTACTTGTTGCTGCACTGTTGTCATGACTTCCGGACTTTGGGCTGAAATGGCAATACTGCTTAAGTAAGGCTGGCCATTTTGGTTTGGCCCTGCTAAATAGTGCTGAGAAACGGACAGGGGTATAAAAATAGTGTCGTCCTGGTTAAAAAAACCACTGCCGCCTTTGGATTTTGTAATGCCAATAACTTTAAATTGGATTCCGCTAATACGAATGGTTTGTCCTAAGGCATCCGCACCTTCGCCAAATAAATTGTCACGGGTGGTCGGTCCTAAAACCGCGACTTTGGAAGAGTCTTTTACATTTTGCGCGGTAATGAACGAGCCACTGTCTATATTTACGTTTCTGACAATAGGATAATTATCGTCCGTACCGATTACTGTTGTGTTTGTATTCGTTCCTTTGGCAGTGACTTGGAAACGGCGCTGCTGTTCGCCGTCCACTGCTTTGGCCAGGCTGATTTGCGAACTAATAGCTTGTTGGTCGGCAAGGGTTAAGCTTTGCGCGCTGCCTAAGCCCGCGCTTACAGTGACACCAGGGCCACGCTGTGCGCCCGGACTTACAATTATTAAGTTAGAGCCTAAAGAAGAAATATTGGCATTAATGGAAGCTTGCGCGCCCTGGCCAATGGCGACCATGGCAATTACGCTGCCAATGCCAATAATAATCCCAAGCATGGTCAGGCCGGAGCGGACCTTATTTGCCGCCAGGGCAACATATGATTCTTTTATTAAATCCAAAGTGGTCATTAGGGGTTATCTTGCCTGAATTCTAACAGCTCCGGTAAATCCCGCGTTGCCTCCGCCGAGCCCGGGGAGACGTAAGCTGGAAGATGAAGTATTTGTTGTGGCTGCGGTGGAATTAATAGTTTGGGTTACTACCTGGTCGCCCGCGTTTAGTCCGTCTGTAATTTGGGTATTACTGTTATCGGCCAAGCCTATTGTTACAACTTTATTTTCCGGTTTGCCGTCACTACCTAAAATTTGTACATAATTTCCAGAGGCATTAGATTTTACGGCGGCGTTTGGCACAGTTAAAACATCTGCGGCAACAGCCGTAATTATAGAGGCGCTCACGCTCATTCCCGGTTTAACGGCAGGGTCAGAAGTGTCCATTGCAATTTTTACCCCGTAAGTAACCACGCCTTGGCTTACCGTTCCGAGTGTGTCTATTTGCGCCACGGTTCCGGCAATTTGCAAGCCGTCAATTGCGTCAAAGGTCAGCGTGGCTTTTTGTCCCAATTTAATTTTGGCAACATCAACTTCATTTAAAGTAATTTTGGCCACTTGCTGGTTGGTAATAATAGTGGCAAAAACGCTGCCGGCCGTAAGCTTGTCTCCGGCTGAAAAATTTAAAGTGGCAATAACGCCGTCAAAAGGCGCGGTCAGTATGGTATTACTGTAAGCGGTTTGTGCATTTGCCAGTTGGGCTTGGGCTGAAGTAATTTGCGCCTTGGCTGAGGCAATGTCCGCCGCCGTTGGAGGCTCTACGGTTGTCTGGAGGGACAGGTTGGCTTTGTCTAAGGCGTTCTGGTCGGAGTTAATTGTATTTTGCGCTTTATCTATTGCTTGCTGTTGGTTTTGCAGCGCAGTGTTATAGCTGTTTAAGTTCCCTAAATAACTGCTGCCTTTTATATTAGGCACATCTATTGTCCATTTAGTTTGGACATTTATGGAGGAGCTGCTAAAAGTTATATACAGTCCGTTGCCAATAGGCTGCGCCAGTCCTGGTTTAATAGAACCGGTGCCTGTTCCTAAACCCGCGGCGCTATAATGAACGCCATCGCCCGAGTTGTATAAAGTAATTACATATTGGCCCTTTTCTTTCCCTATGTAGTTGCCGCTAACGCTGACCGTAGCCGAAGATTGTATATCGCTTGGGTCTGCCTCAAGTCCGCTGTTTAGTAAATCGGAATAAGCTTTTTCCACGGCTTGCTGCTGTTGTTTTACGGTGAGCGTGTAATCTTTTTTCGCTTGGTCCAAGGCTTGCTGCGCGGATTCAATGGAAAGTTTTTGGCCATTTATAGTGTTTTGTGTTGCGCCGGCAATTAGCTTGTCGTAATTGGCCTGGGCCTGCTGAAGCGATGCGCGAGCTTGGGCTGTGCTGTTGGCCGCGGTTTGTTGGTCAATTACTCCCAAAGTCTGTCCTTTTTTTACTTGTTGGTTTAATTGCACGCTGAGGGAAGTTAGTCGTCCATCCGTCTGAGGTTTAACGTCCAATTGGTTTAGTGCCTGAACCTGGCCAGTGCCCGTAATAGTTGCTATTACTGTGTCGTTTTGCGCGGCTGCGGTAACATATTTTATAGTAGCGGCAGTAGTGTGGGTTTTTTGGTACCAAAAATAACCAATTAAAATAATTACAACTGCCGTAATAATAGTCGGGATTTTGTGTTCCTTTAAATAAGTTGTGATTTTAGGCATTGTAAAAATTTAATTAAATTAATAGGAAAGAGGGGGGCCGGGCATTATGCGGATAAATTTGGCGTTAATTTCTCCTTCGTTGTTTGGGGAACCAATGCTTACAATATATTCGCCGGTTTTTAGCTGAGTAATGTTAGCGCTGGTTGGTCCTCGTTTAATCATTGTTTGCTCGGTAATTAAAATATTTCTTTCGTCGCCGTCTTTGTCCTGAATAACTAAGCCGTCTTCTCCAATTTTTAAAATAGCACCGGCTATGCCGTGGGCGTTTAAGTAGCCGCGGTCAAGGGACATTGGCCTGGGCCCTGCAAAATTGCGGAAATAATTTTCGCCCCAGCGGTAGGAGAAGCGTGCTTTCTCGAGTCCAACAAAAACGCCGGTGCCAAAAACAACAAGTAAAACCAAAACAGCTACGGCAATTTCTATACCGCGCCGGAAATTTTTAGACACAATTATTTCGTGAAGTTCCATAATATTTTTTTCGTGTGTTATTCCGACCGACGAGTACATCCGAGGAGCGGAGGGATCCCTTAAACCTGGAAATTATCGGACATTAGGGATTTCTTGCTTCGGATGCACTCGCTCGGAATGACACCTAGGAAGGCCGGGACTATTAACCAACCCGAAGTTTTTTTAACTCCCAAGCGGAAGAGGTGAGTTTAATTGCCGCAATAATTACAATTAAAAGCATTAAAGCCAAAAGGGTTAGGCTAATAAGCGGCAGGCTTTCGGCGAGGGAGAGTATGTAATCGTAAAAATGAATTTTAATTTCTGAGAAGTCACTAATTATTAAAAAACTTAAATCGCCAAAACCGCTCCGTCCTGCTTCCTGGGAAAAATTTTTCAGCAGTAATAAAAAAGCCACCCAGGAAAGTGACAGACCAATAATCCAGGTCAAAATTTTCCTTTTCAGTTTGGCCAAACTTTCCTGGTAGCGGATTTCTTCCAGTATCTGGTTATAAAGTTTTGGCGGGGGAGTTAGCTGGCTCATAAGTGGTTATTATACGTAAAATGGCGGTGATTAGGTTCATTAAAAAAAAGGCCTTGTTAGGCCTAAAAAATTAACAAAACACCCGGCTAATCTTTACTGACTATTTGTTTTTTTAAATAGAGAACAGCCCTTCTGTGGCGGGTTTTTATGGTGTTAATAGACTCTTTTAAATTCTGGGCAATTTCACGGAAATTAAAGCCCTGGTCGTAGTACAGAGAAATTATTTGGCGGTATTTGCCTGGTAACTTGGCTACAGCGGTTTTAACCATTACCGCATTATCTATGGCCTCCATAGCCTGCTGAGGCAGCGGGTCGTGTGACACCAAGGCTTCTAAAAGCTGGCTATGCTGCTCGTCCGTGCCTTCGGGCACCGCAACCATCCCTTTTTTCTTTAAGTGATCTAAAGCCGTGTTTTTAGTAATGGTGTATGCCCAGGTTTTGAATTTAAATTTTTTATTGAATTTGTTTATATTCTTCCAAATTTTTACCAAAGCTTCCTGTACTACGTCTTCGGCTGCTGCCGGGGTGTGGACATATTTAAAGGCAAAATTATAAAGAGGGGATAAATACCTCTCTACTAAGAGCTCCAAGGCCTGTTCGTTGCCTTTTAAATAAGCTTTAACTAATTGTTCGTCTGTTTGATTTTGCATCTTGATTTTATTATATCACAATAGCTGTTTGTTTACCCCACTAAACTTTTTTTAAATAGGTGGAAGATTTATTTTATTTTACAACCAAAAGAAATTTATCACTCGCCTGAATTTTTTTCAAAAAGTTTTGGGGGGTTAGTAAGCAAACCTCTCATAGTGGATTTGTTTTTTAGCGACACCGGATTTTAGCAGTTCATCGCGCGTCCTTTTTATCATTTCGTCCGGGCCGCAAATGTAAATTTCCCGTTCTTTATAATCGGGCACTAACCGCGAAATTTTTTCGTGGCTAAGCCGTCCGTGTTCAAAATTGGTTAAATGCTGCCGCGACAATAAAAAGTATTTTTTTATATTTAATTTAGCCAGCTCTGGTTTAAAAGCAATATCACTTTCAGTTTTATTTCCATAAATTAGAATAGCATCACGCTCCTCATCAGCCAGTTCCTGTGCCAGGGCCCTTAGAGGAGTTATGCCAATGCCTGCGGCTAAAAGCAGGAATTTATTTGCCCGGGCGGATTTGGCAGTAAAAGTTCCTAAAGGGCCGTCTATTATTACTTTTGTTCCCAGAGGCAAGCTGCTAACCTGGTTTGTAAAATCGCCACTTGCTTTAACGGAGAAGCGCAAAGTTTTTCCATCTGGCGCTTTAGAAAAAGAAAACGGGTGCGTGAACCACATCCCTTTTTTTAAGAAGGTCAAGTTGGCAAATTGCCCGGCTTGGAATTTGTATTTTCCCAAATCATTCCCATTAATATAGACAGACACAACGTCTAGAGTTTCTCTTTTAATATCTGCCACACTAAACTTATGTTTGTAAAACAGCCACAGCGGCCTTAGCCATCTATATAATAGGACTAGCCCAAAGACCGAGAAATTTAAAACATACCAATAGTAAAGGGGTTGTCCCGAGGAAACATCGGCCGTGTTAATTTGGTGACCAAACACCAAGAAAATAGCAACATACATTAGCAAGTGAATACCATGCCAGGTTTCGTAGCGAAGTTTTCTCCGCACCACAGCAATTGAAATAAATATTATGGACAAAAATATTACCAGAGCCACCGCGGCTTTCCATGCGTCTTCCCAATGAAACCAAAAATCCAAAAATTGCCGCCACAGGGAAAACTGGTTAATTTGGGCATAGCCAAATATTAAAAGCAGGGGGTGGGTAATGAGCAGGCTGCTTACGCTGTAGCCAATAAGCCTATGCAGGCGGTTTAATTTGTCATGGCCAAAAATCCGCTCTATCCAGGGCACGCGGCCAATTAAAAGTAGCTGCAGTAAAATCGTAAATTCCAGGAGTAGTCCGGCAATACGGCCCAAAGCTATAAGCTTGCCGGATGAGCCTAGGGTCCACATAAAACCGGAGCCCTCCCACCACAAAACAGCAATTATTACCAGGTTGCAAAGCAATAACCCGTAGAGCAGAAATTTCTTCATATAAATTTATACGACTAATAAGCAGATTTTGGCTTAAGTATTGTATCATTTTAGTGATATAATGTATTCATGTTTGTAGTGGAATTTACATATCAGGTCGGCGCGCCGCGCAACCAGGATTTATTGTCGCCGCTTGTGCCTGCGCTGTGGATGCTGGCGGCTTTGGCAGTTGTAGTAATTTTAGGCCTGGTCTTAAAATGGCATTTTACCAAAAAGCATTTTCGTGAAATATTTTTGCGCAACCGTGACACTTCGCATATTGTGCAAAATTTAAGCGGCCAGGGTTTTGAACAATGGGTGGTGCAATTACTCTTAAGTGTTGGGGCAAAGGCCAAACACAGAGGGCAGCAGGGGGACCACGGTATAGATGTAGTGGCGGAATACCAGGGACGCCGTATTGGCATTCAGTGCAAAAAATATGACAAGTGGCTAGTCGGCGAACCGGAGGTACGCGACCTTTACGGGGTTAAGTGGGCTGAACATTTTGACAAAGTCATGCTCATTACCTCAGGCAATTTTAGCTTGCCCGCGCTGCTTTGGGCTAAAGGCAAACAGGATTTGGTTTTGGTCAATCAAAAATTGTTGGAACGCATTATTCTAGATAGAAAAATCCTTAGAGATATGTTATAATTTAGCCACAGCATTGGTGGTTTTTATAAACAGATGGCTGTTTTAATTTGGGTGGTTTGTCATTTATGCCCTACATTAGCGAATTACTGAACAACAAAATTTACGACAGCTCAGACGCCGTAGCAGGCAAGCTGGAGGATATTTTAATTAGCCAAAAAAACGGCAGCTTTAGCCCACTGGAATTTTTAGTGGTCAAAACCGGCAACAACCAGCCTTTAAAATTTGTTCCTTACGATTACGTAGAAAATTTTACCACCAGCGAAATTTCACTTAAAAATTTATTTACGCATATTGCGTTGCCGGCTTTGCCTGAACGCCAGTTTATTCATTTAAAACGGGACGTGTTAGACCAGCAAATTGTAGACGTGGCCGGCACCCGCGTGGTGCGAGTTAACGATTTACGAATAGGCAATTTTGAAAACCGTACTTGCGTGCTAGGCATAGACTCCAGTTTTCGGGGCCTTTTGCGCAGGCTTGGCTGGATTGGCAGTGCCATAGCTTGGCCGTTTAAGGTGAATTTAATAGATTGGCGCCAGGCTCAACTGGTAGACAACAAGGGTACGGTGCATTTAAATACCATGGCTGAACACTTGGGGCATTTGCATCCGGCGGACTTAGCTAATATTGTGGAAGAGTTGGATGTTAAACGCGGCAGCAGCCTATTGGCTTCTTTGGGGGACCGTGACGCGGCTAAAGTTTTGGAAGAGGTGGACCCAACCTGGCAAAACATTTTAATAAAATATTTAGGACCTGACAAAGCTGGAAAAATTTTGGCATATATGTCTACCGACGAAATTGTGGACCTGGCAAAAACTTTTACTACCGAGGAGTCGCGTCAATTTTTGTCCAAGCTCCATGGCGGGCGGGCGGCCAGTGTTGCCGAGCTGTCTTCTTATGGGGATGACACTGCCGGGGGGCTTATGACCGTAGACTTTGTTACTGTTAGGCCGGAATGGACAGTACAGCGTGCTGTGGAAGAAATTAAACAGAAGTCCAGTGAATTTAGGTCCATTGTGTACGTTTATGTTACAGACGAGAAGGGTAAGTTTACCGGTGTAGTCAGTTTGCGCCGCTTAATTTCGGCTTCTCAGGAATACAAAGTCAGCAAGCTGGCAAAAAAATTAACTGCGGCTTCTATTTTGCATCCGGACGACAAAATCCGCCAAATTATTCAGCTTATGACCCGCTATAATTTATATACAGCCGCTGTTTTAGACTCAGATAAAAAATTACTCGGAATTGTTACAATAGATGATGTTATGAGACAGCTGTTCCCGACAGCGTAAAATTTTGGGAAGGTAAACCTATAGGTTTCCCTTCCCAACCATCCCGCCTCGGTCGGGATCCCATCCTTACCACAAAGCTGCCTCAGTCACGGAGTAAATCCGTTGCCCTCGGCGCAATATTTATGAAATCTTTTTGGCAAAATTTTAAACGCCACTTCATGTTGTTCATGATGGTTGTTGGTCCCGGCCTAATTACGGCCGTGGCCGACAACGATGCAGGCGGCGTGGCTACCTACACAGTGGCCGCCGCCATGTTTGGTATGGCTTCGCAGTATTTTGTAATACTCACTACCATTCTGCTTGCCATTACCCAGGAGATTGGCGCGCGCATTGCCATTGTTACCGGCAAGGGTCTTGGGGATTTAATTCGCGAGCATTACGGCGCGCGCGTGGCCGTTGTTCTGTTTATTTTTTATTTTGTTGTAAACCAAGGCGTGGTTCTGCAAAACGTCAGCGGCCTAAAAGCCTCCATGCAATTGTTCGGCCTGCCCTGGCAATTAATGTTAATTGTTTTTTGTTCCCTCCTTGTAGCGCTGGTAATAAAACTTAATTATAAAAACCTCCAGCGCATTTTTTTGTTCACTATTTTGTTTTACGGCAGCTATGTTGTCTCCGCGTTTTTGGTCCATCCAAATTGGGGGCAGGCTTTAACAGAAAGTTTAGTCTATCCGCAGCTGGTGCAGCTAACGGATTTTAAATACTGGTTCGCGCTTATTGCGGTTTTGGGAACCACGGTAACAGCCTGGGGCCAGTTTTTTATTAACAGCTATGTGGCAGACAAGGGGCTTAAACCCGAACAAATTAAAGAAGCACGAGCAGAAGTTTATTTTGGTGCTTTGGTTACCAACTTTTTTTCCTGGATGATAGCTATAGCCGTTACATACACTTTGTTTGTTAATCACCAGGTGGTAACCGACGGCTTAACCGCGGCCTTGGCCATTAAGCCTTTGGCCGGCGCTTTGTCTTACGGTTTATTCGCCACGGGTTTGTTCGCTGCCTCCTGTTTGGGCCTGACAATTGTGCCGTTGGCCACAGCTTATGTGTTTACGGAATTTTTTGGCTACGAGCGCACGCTTAACGCCAACTTTACTAAGGGGCGCGTGTTTTATACTTTTTTTATTTTACAAATTGCCCTTGGCGTCATTACCGCCTTGTTTCCGGCAGTGAATTTATTTGGCCTGACTTTATATGCCGACTATTTAAACGGCGCGCTGCTTCCTGTAATATTCTATTTTCTTATCCGTTTTTCTGAAGACAAGGCCATTATGGGGGAGTATATATCCAAGGGCTTTTCCAAATGGTTTTTGCGCGTTTCCGCTGTTTGTATTACTATTGCAGTTCTGGTAACTTTTTTTGGAAAGTTTCTTAATCTCTAAATTCTATGAAAATTTTATTGGGTTACTTAAAACGCTACTGGAAAATTTTGGCTCTTGCCATGTTTTTGGCCGCGGTCAACCAAATTTTTTCCCTGCTTGATCCATATATTTTTCGCCTGATTTTAGACAACTACGCTACAAAGTTCGCCGAACTTTCCAGTAGTGATTTTTTCCGCGGCGTAGGCATTTTACTTTTGCTGTCTATGGGTACTAACCTGGTTTCCCGAATTGCCAAAAACTTCCAGGACTTTTACGTAAACACCGTTACCCAAAGGGTTGGGGCTAAAATGTATACCGACGGCTTGGCCCATTCTTTGCAGCTGCCTTACCAGGTGTTTGAAGACCAGAGAAGCGGCGAGACTTTGGAAAAGCTCCAGCGCGTGCGCCAGGACAGCCAGGTTTTAATAACCAATTTTGTTAACATTTTATTTTTTTCCATTATTGGATTTGTTTTTGTTATTATTTATGCTTTCTTTTTAAGTTGGATTGTGGCTGTGGTTTATTTGGCCATGGTCCCTGTGTTAGGGTTTTTGTCGGCGTTTTTGAGCAAAAAAATTAAGGCGGTCCAAATTAAAATTGTTGCCCAAACTACTTCCTTGGCCGGCTCCACAACAGAAAGCCTGCGTAACATTGAGCTGGTTAAGTCTATGGGGCTTTCCGAGGCCGAAGTTAAACGCTTAAACAACACGACCAACGAAATTTTAAAACTAGAACTGCAAAAAGTTAAATATTTGCGCACCTTAAGTTTTGTGCAGGGTTCCGCAATTAACTTTTTACGCACGCTTATTTTATTTGTAATGATTTATTTGGTGTTTACCCGGGTTTTAAGCATTGGGCAGTTTTTCTCCCTGTGGATTTATTCCTTCTTTTTGTTTAGCCCGCTGCAGCAGCTCGGCGATGTAGTAAATTCTTACCGCGAAGCCCAGGCATCGCTGGAAAATTTCAGCAAAATTTTAAATTCGCCTAAAGAGCCAAAGGCGGAAAATCCCAAGAGCATTGGCAGCCTCAAAAAAATTGCTTTTGAAAATGTTTCTTTCCAGCACTTAAGCGCCGGGAAATCTGCTTTGGAAAAAGTTTCTTTTCAGGCACAAAGCGGCGAAACAATTGCTTTTGTTGGGCCTTCGGGAGCCGGCAAAACTACTTTGGTAAAATTGCTCGTTGGGCTCTACAGGCCGCAAAACGGCAAAGTATTTTATAATAGTGTCGACATGACTGAGTCGAACCTGGAAGAACTCAGGTCCCAAATTGGTTTAGTGACCCAAGACACTCAATTGTTCGCCGGCAGTATTCGCGACAACTTAAAGTTTGTAAATCCTAACGCGACAGATGAGCAATTGAATGTAGCCTTAAAAAAATCCGCTGCTGACAGTTTAATGCAAAGGGCCACAAAAGGGCTGGACACGGTAATTGGCGAAGGCGGAGTTAAAGTCAGCGGGGGAGAAAAACAGCGTTTATCTATCGCGCGCGCATTACTGCGTGACCCTAAACTTTTGGTATTCGACGAAGCAACATCTTCCCTCGACTCTTTAACCGAAGAACAAATTACCAAAACCATTCGCGACCTTTCGGGTGCTGGTGAGCAAATTACGGTAATGATAGCGCATCGCCTGTCTACAATTATGCACGCGGATAGAATATACGTCCTAGAAAAAGGTAACGTCGCCGAACATGGCAAACACCAAGACTTGCTAGACCAAAAAGGTTTATACTATGCCATGTGGAGACAGCAAATTGGCGAAAACCTTGACGTAAAATAAGAAAAATGTTTAAATTACAAGTCGATCTACTAAGATTTCAGATGCTTACTCTTAGGCTTTTATTATGTTAGTAGATGTTATTATAGTACTGCAAGAAAGGGAATAAGGAGGAATTTCGTGGGAACCGCTGTGGTTGTAATGAAGAAGCGACCTTCGATGCATGTCGGAAAAACCGTAGACGAGATGACCGCGGACGAATTGCGTGATGCCTACATCCGCAAGTTAGCGCGGCCGGTTAACAAAGAAGACATGTCGATGGTCGACCTGGCCTTAGAAAAGGCAAAGCTGAAATGCAAGAATCGCCGTAGTCACACTTACTGTGTGATCAAGGGTCGTAAAGACTTTTACGGCAAACCGCAACTCAATTGTTCGCGCGGACGCGAATTCAACCAGTGCTCAGAGCCTTCGGCAGTGGCCGAGACAGTGGATAACGATGATATCGTTCTTAAACTGGTTGTTGTCCACTTCAAGCCTGGTTACAGTCGCCGTACTGTGCAGGCGCCGTGCGCGAAGTGCATTGAAGTTTTAAGGCGTTTTTCCACTTCCAACGCAACCGTGATCATGAAGTACAAGAGGGAGTGGATCAAGTTTCCTATTCGTAAGTTCTTCTTGTTCCCGTATCCAACCAAGTACAAGAACAAGAAAGCCAACATCTAGTTTTACGCTCACTCCCGCATCAAAACTTAGGGCTATGCCCGCCGCGGACCATCTCCTCAGAGGTCCGCGGTATTTTATTTTTAAACCGCAAGTTACGGTTTTTTTGTTGGAAATTTTTCGTAATTAGTTTGGGTTGCTGTTATACTTAACGTGAGGAGGATTCAATACAAATGAGTCCGTTTTTGATGTTTTTGATTACGCTCGGAATTTTGCAGACGTCGGTCTTGTTGACGACCATCTACCTGCACAGGCACCTGACGCACAGGGGTCTGGATATTCACCCGGCACTCGCACTGGTAATGCACTTGGAGCTCGCTCTTTTTACCGGGATTATGCCCCGGGAGTGGGTGGCGGTGCACCGTAAGCATCACCAGTTTTCCGACAAGGAAGGGGATCCGCACAGTCCGTACTTGTACGGAATGTGGAACGTGCTGTTCGGTAACTTTTTTTACTATCGCACGGCGACGAAGGACGCTGCTATGGTTGCCAAGTATGCTCCGGATTACCGACCGGACATACTGGACCGCCTGCCGTTCATCAAGTTCGGCGTCCTCGGCGGTTTGGCGATTTTTATGCTGATGTTCGGCTGGATGTGGGGATTCTTTGCTTGGGGATTCCACGTAATTTTCTACATTCTGCTGAATTCGGCGATCAACAGCATCTGTCACATGGTGGGCTACCGGAACTACGACAACCTCGCAACCAACCTGCAGTCGGTCGCGTTTTTGACCGGCGGGGAGGGCTTGCATAACAACCACCATCAGTATCCGACCTCGGCGCGGTTCGCGCACGAAGCCGGCGAAATCGACCCCGCATGGCCTGTTATTTGCCTGCTCGAGTCCATCGGGCTCGCAAAGGTGAAATCGTTACCAAAAGCAAAGGTCGCCTAGAAGAGGCGACCATGGGAGAAAGACTCAATTCAACGTGATCGCGCAAGGCGGCCCCCCGGCTGTCCTTGCGCTTTCTTAATTTTATTAGCACGTAGATGAGTCTGTCTTGCTTGCAAGACAAGCGAGGCGAGGAGCTAATACAGGCTGCTTACAACCTTTATTTCCAAACCACAATAATATTTTTTATATTTAAATTTACCTTCTCAGTATCGTGATCCCAGTTGCCGTTGGCTTCGTAGAGGGTGTCAAAGGAGTAGGAATAGTTTAGGCCGTTGCGGGTGCCGGGGTCATTGGTAATTATAGTTCCTGTTGTGTAGCCCCGCAGGACTATCATGTGGTATTTAGGACCTGGTTGTTTAAAGTTGGGGTTGCCCAGCATTTGCCCGTTGGCCGGGAATAATACCAAATGTTTTTGGGACAATTCTTTTTTTATGTCGTCTTCCGTGTAGCTGTATAAAATTTTTGTGTGAAGGCCGTAGTTGGCTTGTATCATTTCCGCGGTCTGCTCGCTGTTTATGTCCAGGTTATAACCATAGGTTTGCATTTCCCAGTCCGTGAGTTTGGTTAATTGTCCTTCAACATAGTCGGTGTTTAGCTTTACGTCGTCCGGGCCATTGTAATAAGCATTAGCCATTATTGCGCTGGCTTCTTCGCAGTCTTCGTTATGAATGGTGTCCCAGTTGCCGGTTGGCGCTTGGGGTGTGAAGGGGACTGGAAGTAGCAGAGTAGCTGGTAGTTCGTAGCTGGTAGGCGTGGGAGACACAGACGAGGAAGGTGATGGGACAACAAATGTAGGCGTGGGGGAGGCATGCGGTTTAAATTTTGGAGCATCTGCAATCTTATTTTGTGGGTAATGCTGGTTTATTTTAAATAACGACACAGCAAAAATAACTATTGCTAAAACAAAAATAATAATTGCTGCTCTGTGTTTATACATTATACTTTGCTAGAGAATCGACTCTTTTTTAATTAGCTTGTATTGCCCAAGGGGTAAGTCTGCCGGCAATAGCAGTTTGTTTATGCGAATACGTTTTAGATTTTTTACTGTTAAATCTACGGCCGCGAACATCCGTCTTATCTGTCGCTTCTTGCCTTCGTGAATAATAATGCGAATAATGTCTCCGCGGGTTTTTACTGTGGCCGGGTAAGTTGTGCCCGTGGCAATTTCCACCCCGCTCCTTAATGCTTCCAGCTGGCTTTCAGTTGGAGCTTCCTGGGTTAAGACTTCATATTCTTTGTCGTGTTCGTATTTGGGGTGGGCTAGCTGCTGGGTAAGGTCGCCATCGTTAGTTAAAATTATAAGGCCTTCAGTGTCAAAATCTAAGCGGCCAATGTTCCAAACTTTAGTCCTAAGTTCCTCCGGCAGTAAATCGAACACAGTTTTCCTGTGCCTTGGGTCGCTTTTGCTTACTACTACGCCTTTTGGTTTATTTAACATTACGTAAATTTTTTGTTCCGCTGGTTTTACAACTTTTCCGTAAATTTTTACCACGTCTTTTTCAGGGTCTACTTTGTCACCAAGCTTAGCTTTTCTGCCATTAATAAAAACCTGGCCGGACTTTATGAATTCCTCGGCTTTGCGCCTGCTGGCCGCGCCAGCGCTACTGATAAACTTTTGTACTCGTTCTTGCATAAAATATAACTTCTACTATCATCATATATGATTTTAGGGAAAAGTGCTATAATTAACAGAAGCTATCTTAAAAATAATTTGTAGGCGAAATTTCAGAATTTTGAGCGGATTGGGCTCAAACAAATTTTGATGTTTAGCCGGAGGCATAAGCGGAAAAATTTTTTGATACAAGCCGTCAAAATTATGGAATTGCAGCCCGAAGTATTTTTAAGTTAGGTTCTAAGTAGACATTAACTTGTAATTTTATGTTAAACAAGAAAAATCTCCCCCTATACATTGCCTTAGCAGTGCCAGTTTTAATGATTATTTTAGTCGCGATTTTTATTTACGTTCCAGGAATAGGCAAAAAGCCACAATATAATTTTTTATATTCCAGCAATAATAATGTTTATTATGGTTACGGCCAGCAGGAATACCAGGTTAGTAACGGGCATTTAATACATAATCCGCCCCCAACAACAAATCCGCCCGACTATTACAAGCCTCAGCCTGGGGAAGTGCATTTTTATATTTACGACGTAGCCAAAGATCAGAGCAGTGAAATAACTTTTGAACAGGCCCAAGGTTATAATTTGGACAGCAGTAATCCTTCGCCCGACGGTTATACGGTACAGCAGGGTAATGGTGGGGGAGGAGATTTTCTGTTTGGCGGGGGCTCTTCGGATTACAACAGCTGGTTTATAAAAGGCCACAACCGTAGCCGTAAGCTCAACTTAAAACTAAGCGGCAGCAACAATTATTATAATTTCCAATTTTTAGGTTGGATAGAGTAAATAAAAATAAATTTATGGAAAAACAAGAACTACTAAATGAGGTTAGGCAAATGGCCCAAAGCGGGCAACTAAGCCAGGCGGAAATTTTAAGCGCTTTGGGCGGAGTTTCAACGGCTGTGCCCCAGTATGTTGAACAAAAGAGTCATGTTGGGGTTTCCGAGATTCTGTATTATATTGGCGGCGCTATTGTGTTTTTGGGAATTATTGTGCTTTGCTACCAGAACTGGGATAGCTTTAGCGCACCTCTCCGGATTTTTATAACTCTTGGGAGCTGTTTAGCCAGCGGGCTTGTGGCCATTTTGCTGAGCCGTTATGAAAATTTAAGCAAACTTGCCCAAGCTTTCTTTTTGCTGTTTGGCATGCTGGCCCCTTTAGGTGTAGGTGTTACTGTCAAAGAAGCTGGGTTTGATTTGTCTTCTAATATACTGCAGGTCGCAATTTATGCTTCCTTAACCGCAATATTTTTAGGAGTGTTTTGGTATTTTAAACAGCAAACAGTCCTGCTGCTCTTTAGTATTATTTTTGCAACTGTGCTTTTCCACTTTTTGGTAAGCTGGCTGGTGGGGGATAATTTAAGTTATAGCGATGTCAGTAAAATTTGGGAATATCAGTTTATGGTTGTTGGCTTAGTTTATATGCTTTTGGGATATTACTTGTCGCAAACTTCCCAAAGAGGTCTGGTGGGTCCGCTTTATGGTTTTGGTAGCTTGTTCTTTTTGGGTTCCACTATGGCCTTGGGCGGGTGGCAGCCGGACCAAAATGTCTTTTGGGAACTAATTTACCCGCTGCTTGTGTTTGGTATTGTATTTTTAAGCGTCTATGTAAAAAGCAAAGCCTTTTTAACTTTTGGTACTTTGTCCTTGGTAGGTTACATTTTAAAGCTTACCGGTGAATACTTTACCTCAGGCCTTGGCTGGCCACTTGCGTTGGTTTTGGCCGGGTTGGTTATAATGGTTGTTGGTTATTACGCCGTAAGAATAAACAGGCAGTATTTAACTTCTGTAACGCTTAAATAATCCGCATATTTTTCTTGAGAATAGAGTATATTACAGCTTGAAAAAAATACGGGTTTGTGGTAAAATCTGGAAGTTGCATGATCCCGTAGCTCAGCTGGATAGAGCGCAAGCTTGCGGAGCTTGAGGTCGCAGGTTCAACTCCTGCCGGGATCACCACTCGACTCGCTTTGACTAACGTCAAAGCTCGCTCGTGGTTTCGGCCTTTAGGAGGCCTTAACCACTCATAAACCTCGAAGCAAGTCGAGTGTCCCGAGCGAAGTCGAGGGGCAGAATAAGCTTTAAGCTCCAAGTTATCAAGTAACAAATAACTTGATAACTTTTTACTTTTAACTTGAAAACTTACGTGGTTCCGTAGCTCAATGGATAGAGCAGTGCTCTTCTAAGGCATTGATGTTGGTTCGATTCCAACCGGGACCACCATAACTTAAACCCGAAAAGGGTTTTTTATTTTGTCTTTTTAAAAGTGCGTAACTATGCTTGACTTATTAATTATTCGGAGTTAAACCATGAGTTAGAATTAAAGAAAAATGAATAACGAAATGTAAAAAGCCCACACAGGAATGTGTGGGCTTTTTGTTTTCTTTAAATGTAGTACATTGTTGGCATCTGGCTGCCTAAAATTTTCAGAAATGCTATACTTAAAATGAGTTAAAGAATTTTTATGAAGTTAAAATACGCAATTTTATTTTTGGCAGTTTTTCTTTTTTTCCCTGCTGCTGCTAGGGCTGCAAATGGAGAGGAGCAGATTAATAGTTTTAAAGCCACGCTTACAGTGCATAGCGACAACACTGTTACCGTTAAAGAAGAAATAGTTTACAATTTTGGCGACTACGACAAGCATGGAATTTTTAGGAACATTCCAGTAGTTTTTACAACAAATTACGGTAAGCTAAAGACTAAAATTTCTGCTGTAACAGTTAGCAATGAAAGTGGGAGTCCTTATAAATTTAGCACATCTAAGTCCGGAAATAACCTGGAAATTAAAATTGGAGACGCTAACACAACTGCTAGCGGCATTCAAACTTATGTGATTAATTACTCCATTGAGCGGGTAATTAATTTTTTTGAAGACCACGACGAGCTTTACTGGAACATTACCGGCAATGAGTGGAACGTGCCTATTTTAAGTGCCCAGGCATTTGTTCTCTTGCCAGGAGAAGTTCCGCAAAGCAGTATAAAAATTAAGTGTTTTGCCGGAAGTTTTGGTAGCGGCCAGGCGTGCCAGGAAGCAATTGCTCAAACTGGCGGCGCAGGTTTTAGTCAGCAGAGTTTGGCGGCCAATGAAGGCTTAACCATTGTTGTGGTTTTTCCTAAAGGTTTGGTAATTCCAGCCACAACCTGGCAAAAGGTAATGCAAATATTTTCAGACAACTGGATAGCCGTTGTGCCATTGTTTATTTTTATAATCTTTTTCTGGATTTGGTATTCTTTTGGCCGGGACCCGGAAGTTTCTAAAATTGTTGTGGCCGAATACGAGGCTCCTGCCGGGCTTTCTCCTGCAGAAATTGCCCAGCTGTTAAAATTTTCCGAACCCGTTCGGGGGATTACAGGGGAAATTATTTTTTTGGCTGTAAACGGATATTTAAAAATAACGGCTAAAAAGGACGACTACGAACTTACTAAGTTAAAACCTCCGGACGGCTCGGAAAAAAAATTCCAGAAAACCTTACTGAATGGTTTGTTTGACCAGTCTACACTTTCCGAAGTACCCGGGGACGGAGAAGGACTTAAAAAGCTTGCAAAAAACCTTCCCGCAGCTGCTGGATTTTTGAATACATTACAAAAGTTTGTTACGAAAGAGAATCCTGATCCTAAAAATCCTAATGTTGTAATGCTCTCTTCTTTGGAAGACAGTTTTTATACTAAATTAATTAAGGCGAAATCCGAAATTGTTAAATCTTTAATTAATCAAAAATATTTTACTTCTGACCCGGCAAAGGTTAAGGTTGGGTTTGTTGTAATTGCTTTTTTTGTAGGCTGTTTGGGTTTTCCTTTAATTGGTGCTTTTGGGCTGATTGGGCTTGTAAGCATGCTGGTTTCCGCGGTTATTATTATAATTTTTGGTTTAGCAATGCCTAGGCGGACTTTAAGCGGCGCGTTGGCCGCAAAACAGATTTTGGGTCTAAAATTATATTTAGAAGTGGCAGAAAAAGACCGCTTGGAATTCCACAATGCCCCAAGCAAAACGCCGGAACGGTTTGAAAAGTTATTGCCTTATGCCATTGCCCTAGGCGTGGAAAAACAGTGGGCCAAAAAATTTGAAGGGATTTATTTGAGTCCGCCTTCCTGGTATAGTGGTAATTATTCCACTTTTGGCGCCCTGGCTTTTGTGAATTCTATAGACCGGTTCCACAGTACGTCCAGCACTACTTTGGCCAGCAGCCCCGGCAGTTCAGCCTCAGGCGGGGGAAGCGGTTTTTCCGGCGGTTCGTCCGGCGGAGGCTTTGGCGGCGGCGGTGGTGGAAGCTGGTAAGAGGTAAGTTTAGCTAGTAGCTTGTAGTTAGTAGTAAGTAGGATAGAACATTTTTGAGCAAAAATGAGATGGAGACCTAATTAAAAATCCCACACCAAAAAGGTGTGGGATTTTTTGTTTGGCTACCATCTACCCGCTACTTACTACTAGCTATTAGTCTTCCCATGAAATTTCTTATGTATATCCCTAAGGCCCTGGTTGGTTACGTGAGTGTAAATTTGCGTTGTGGTAATGCTGCTGTGGCCTAGCATGGCCTGGACGCTCCTTATGTCCGCGCCGTTCTGCAAAAGGTCTGTGGCAAAGCTGTGGCGCAGGGTGTGGGGAGATACTTTTTTTACAATACCTGCAATTTTGCAGTATTTTTTTATAATCCTTTGAATGGAGCGGGGAGTGAGTCCCGCGGCTTTGCCATAGTTATTTTTGTCGTTAATGTTATTTTTTTTACTTTGGCTGTCTATCTGCTTTTCCACGCTCTGTCCAACGCCGCTATGGCTTACAAACAAAGCTTTGCTGTTGTCTTTTCTTTTGGTCAAATATTTTTTTACGCCATCCGCTGCTTCTTCAGACAAAAATACCAACCTAAGTTTGCTGCCTTTTCCGCGCACAGTAAACTCGCGCCTCTCAAGGTTTATGGAATCTATTCGCAGGCTGGCTAGCTCGCTTACGCGCAGACCGGTAGA
The DNA here is from genome assembly GCA_964474825.1 of uncultured Candidatus Saccharibacteria bacterium. Taxonomy (GTDB): domain Bacteria; phylum Patescibacteriota; class Doudnabacteria; order UBA920; family UBA920; genus CAYYWQ01. The sequence goes on along the minus strand of CAYYWQ010000001.1, from coordinate 694,837 downwards.
GAACAGGGTTTGTAAAATGGCTGCGTCGCGCAGGCGCTGGAGTTCGTCTTTCTCGGACTTTACGGCTTCGAATAATCTTTCCAGTTCCTGGTTTTCTAAAAATTCCACCTGGCGCTCCGGGTTTTTTGGTAATTCTATTTTTTCCGGCGCTAAGGTCTTTATGTCCTGCTTTGTTAGGAATTTTAAGAATGCCCTAAGCGCAATTAAGTGGTAATTTTGGGTTATAAGCTTTAAAGTATTCCCTTTGCTGTCTGTTAGCCGGTTTAAGTAAAGCCGGTATTTTTTTATTGTGTCTAAGTCTATGTCGCTGGGTTCCTTAAGTCCCAAGCTTTGGGCAAATTTTTCAAATTTGTCCAAATACCTAAAATACGCGGCAATAGTATTGCGGCTTTGGTTTTTGGCCAGCTCACAGTATTCCAAAAAATCCATTATAAGCTTGCGCAGGGGAGTGATAGGGTTCATAGGGGTTAGCTTGTAGCTAGTAGTGAGTAGGAAGTAGGCCTGCGATACTTGTTTGGCTACAAGCTACCGGCTACATCCTACTCGCTAATAACATTATGCGACGCGAGGTGTTATCCACAATGTCCACAGGTGATATTACGACACGGGCTTTTCTGAAGGGGTAGTTTTAACATTATGCGACACTGTCAGTATAGCTGATTTTCTTGTACAATTAAACAATGATACTGTTGATATCTCTAAAAAGCGTTTATTTTACGCGAAGGTTTGTGGAAGAAGCTAAACTGCAAAATGTTGCTGTGGAGGTTTTGAGTATGCAGGAGTTGGTGGAAAGGAGTTTTGAGGTTAACGTGGACGACTATAGCGTTTTTTACATTCGCCTACCGTATTTGAACGGCAGCCCCAAATACTTTCTGCAAATTATTGACTTGGCCAAAAAATTTAAAGTCGCCGGTAAAAAAGTTGTAGATGCTGCTATTGCTCAGGGCGAATTAGGAGAAGGAAAATGGGAAGATTATAAAGTTTTAGGAAAGGCAGGGCTGGCAATTCCTAAAACTGATTTAGGATTTAAGATTGAAGATTTAAGGTATCCGCTAATTTTAAAATGGATCTACGGTTTTAAGGGCCAGGGTACTTTTTTAATTCGCCAGCTAGAAGACATGCAAAAAATCCCGTCCACTATTCCGCGGGATGAATTAATGGTTCAGGAATTTTTAGAGGCTGAGTATGAGTATAAAGTTATTACAGTTGGCTACAAAAGTTTGCCTGTGGTTTTAAGGCATAAAATTTCTGACACAGGCTTTGGGGTGGATTATTATGCCCATGATTCCGTTGCTGCACAGTCAGTGGCAGAGGTTGTAGCGCTAGCTGAAAAAGCATCTGCTTTGCTTAAACGGGAGCTGGCCAAAGTAGACATTATTGAAAGTAAAGGCAAGTACTATATATTAGAAGTTAACCGCTGGCCTGGGGTGAGCGGGTATGAAGAGTTAACGGGTTACAATGCAATTGGGGAGTTTGTAGCATATTTAAGGTAGAATTAGATTTGCCAAAAGGCAGTAAATAAAGTATAATGTCCTTATATTTATTAATCCACGAATAAATCTGTAATGCGGCCGTAAACAGAGCAGGGCCGCAATTTATTACGTGTAGACAAAGGAAAAGCTATGCTTACCCCTAAAGAGAAAAACGCGTTAATTAAGAAGTTTCAGACGCATAAAGACGACACCGGAAGCCCGGAAGTCCAGGTTGCTATTTTGACCAAAGAAATTGAACAGGTCAGCGAGCATTTAAAGACCCACCGCAAAGACAATCATTCCCGCCGTGGTTTGCTTAAAATGGTCGGCAACCGCCGCCGCTTATTGAGATATTTAAAAAACGAAGACGAAAAGCGCTGGGAAAAATTGGTAGACAAACTGAAATTAAAAGTAACCGCATAAAATCCTACTGGATTTTAGCTGATATGCTTATTAGCTGATCGGCTGATTAGCTTGTACCCCCATGGGTTTTGATTTTCAAAAATTCGACAAAGAATGGACTCAGCTTGGCCGGGAAATTTGCCAGGCTGTTTACACCAACCCCCACTGCCAAAGAATAAAGCATTCCGCGCAGGTAAATGGTTTTTTAAGCATGGAAGAAAAAAGTGAATTCATAAATATTTGCGACACAACCAAGTATGATTTAATTTTTGCCAAATATGGCAAAGAGGGTACCCAAGGTTATAAAGACTTCAGCGCAGCTTGGCAGGAATGGTTTCAAACCAAAGGCGTGGGCAGCAGCCAAAACCGCGGCCAGCGCAACAGCGTAGAACACATTCTATTCGGAAGTACCCCAGACCCCGAACAATTCTTACTCCACTTTGAAGAAGAAATGCTGGGAAGCATGAAAGACCAAGCGAATTAAAAAATTTAAAACAGCCCCAAAAGTTGGGGCTGTTTTTTTTATTCCAGTTTTAATGGTCTAAGCTATTTTAGTAAGAAACAACACTTGTCTTTTTCCGAGTTTGAGCAGGTCTACTCGTTTATAGCCTTCATGAGCGAGTTTTTGTTTTTTGTTAGCGCTTATTGCTATTATTGCGTTTGGTTTAAGCAGGAGGCTAATATTATTTAAAAAGTTTTGGGTTGGGTTAACCGCTGCTTCCTTTCCTTCCCATTGGGTAAGTTTGCCGTAGGGTAAGTCTGTTAAAACTAAATCTATGGAAGTTTGGGGTATAGGTAAATTTTGTTTACTAAGTATATTAAATTCAAATATTTTAATGTCTATATTTGGCACCTTGTTTTTCAAACGCTCGCTACTTTCTAAAGCCTCTTTATGTGAAGTTTTGTTGTAGGTATTTTTTAATTTAATTAATTCTTGAATCCTATTGTTAAACCCTTTTGTAGTTAATAGGGAAAGGTTTTTATGTGCGGTCACCAGGGCTTCTTTGTTAACGTCAGAAGCGACTATATTTTTAATCGCGCTTCCGTGCAAAAACCCTATAACGGTTAAGGAGTAACCGGCCCCGCAAAAAGGGTCGTAAATAGAATAAGGGGCCTTAACCCCAGCGTTCTCTAGTCTTCTAGCGGCTCTCTGGAAAATTTCACTTGTTAACCTAACAGGAAAACCGGTTGCTCCGGTTGCGCCATAAAGTACCCTCCCGCTAGAATAATCTTCGTAGTTCTGTTTTACTGTTGCAAACTTATATTTACCGCCTGTTGTTAAATTAACCATACCGCTAATGTTATGTAAGTAATTCTATTATACACTATGTTAACTCAATTCTTGTGACCCAAAAAAACTCTTGTTTTAACAAGAGTTTTTTTGATAGGGCTTCCACACTGAGCCAAGTTCGAGGCATTTTCTGAGGATGTTTGGAGGCGTAGTTTATCTACGGTGACAAGTTCCGCCAGTCCAGAAAAGTAGCGGTGTGGAAGTCCTATGTTATTTTTGTGTGGCTAGGTCAACAAGCGTAGTAGCCTTTAAGTCATTCTTAATTGGGACGCTGAAGGCAAAGGTGCTGCCTTGGCCTTCGCCAGGGCTTTCGGCCCAAATTTTGCCTTTGTGCTGCTCTATAATTATTTTGGCAACATAAAGCCCAAGGCCCAGGCCCGCGCTTTGCTTAACAGATTCTTTGCCTCTGGTGTATTTTTGGAAAATGCTTTCACGGTCTTCTTTGCTAATGCCTTTACCGCTGTCTGTGACTTCAAAGAAAATATTTCCGTCTTTTTCGTAAATTTTAACTTTAACGCTGCCGGACTTGGTATACTTTAAGGCGTTATCTGTTAGGTTGTTCATAACCTGCTTAAGTTTTTCTTTGTCTGCCATTATTTCTGGTAAGGGTTTTTTGGGGGAATCGAAATCAAACTTTAGTTTTTTGTCGCTGGCCATAGGAATTAACTGGTCAAAAGCCTGTTTGGCCAAGTCCTGCACATTAGTCTGCTCAAATAAAAATTCCATTTTTCCGCGTTCTATACGCGAAACGTTTAACATGTCCTCAATTAAAGAAATTAAATGGTTGTTGGTTTCGTTTACTTTTTTAAGAGGCTCTAAAACTTTGGCCGAAATTCTTCCAAAATCCCCGGAAAGCACGGAAGACATATACCATTTTACAGTGGAAGGGGGAGTGCGTAGTTGGTGGCTAGCAATAGAAATAAACTCCGCCCTAGCCTTGTCCAAACTCTGAAGCTTCTCATTAGCATCACCTAACTCTTGTGTTAAAGCTTCTAATAGCTCTTTTTGTTCAACTTCCTTTTTAACCCCATTGATAAGTAAATATCCCAAAACAGTTAATCCAAAAAGCATAATAAAGCCTACAAAAAGATCAGAAACAGAATTTCTTCCTAATGCCTGAGAAAAAAGACCTATCCAAAGTGCAAAAAATAAGGCCTCAGTGGCGATAAGTTTTACTTTGAATAAATGTAAGCCAATGATTACATACGCCGAAATAGTAAGAAAAATTAGCGTGTAGAGAGGCAATAAACCAAGAAAGGTATTGTTGCTAAAAAATATAACCGGCAAGAAAATAGTAGTGGTAATCAAGCCTATCATCGACAAGACGCCATACATAATATATTTGAATTGGAGTCGTTGTTCGCCAGTCGAAGACTTGTATTTTCGGAAAAATGTAATTGCAGCAAAAAGACTGTAGGTAATTGATATGAATCCAAAATAAATTATTCCCGGACCTGTAACGGGTAGAGGCGAACCATTAACCAGCTTGACCTCGGTGAAAGTATAGGGTGATATCGTTAACAGCATGGCCGATCCAGTTAGCGCGAATAATAGTACTAACTGCCGTTTGGATATACGTATTACTTTTTCCGGTATTGTATGGGCAAACAGGAAGAACAACATGCTCATGGGAAGCGCAAAAAACAAACTTAGGCGAATCCAGTAAATACTATTACTTAAAAATAAGGTTGTGTGAGAGATGTAGTTTATAATCAGCCAAACAGAAATATTTAAACTTAATACTGTGTAAAGTCTGTTTGTATCACTTTTTTTGTCACTTGTATAAACAACCCAAGCTAGTAAAGCATTGATTGCTATGGCGCATAACAGAAGAATAAATTCTAACTTGGATATAATTTCCATTCAGCTATTTTTTTAAAAATTCATTAATGACTTTATAAAATTCGTTTCTATTTTCAAAAAAAGGGACGTGACCAACCCCTTTTATTACTTTAATCTTTGCTTCAGGTAGTAGGTTTATTAGTTCTATTTGTTTATGGTTTAAAGATACAATGGGATCATACTCTCCGCCAATAATTAAAACTGGTTGATGAATTTGTGAGAGCTTGCTGTCAAGTATTAATTCTTTGTTAACTTTTTTAAATCCAGCTATACGGTTAAATAAGTAAAAAGGATGCCTGAATTCGCCTTTTGATATGGAATGGTAATAATCAGTAAATTCTGGAAGGAAGCTGACTTTAGTGTGTAGTGGAATATTTAAAAATTTTTTTATGTTTCCCGGCCTTATTTTTAGGACAGTTTTTGCGAGCAGTTTGGCCACCCAGCGTAGGCCAAGTAATTTATATTGTAGTGGTGTATCTTTTGAGAACCCTAAAGGATTTGCTAATATTATTTTTTTAAAATTCGCATAACCATCTAAAACCAATTTCATCCCAACCCAAGCTCCTAAAGAATGGCCCATTACAAAACTATTTTGCAAACCCATTTTTTCAACAAAAGATGCCATGGGTTTAACTAGCTGACGGTTAAATTCCAGTTTTTCATAGTTTAAGGAAGTGGAGTTGCCAAATCCTGGAAGGTCTACAGCATACACAGTGTAGTTTTGTGAAAGATCGGTGATTAAGGTATGCCATTGACCCCAACCAAAGTTGGCTCCATGAATTAGTAATAGTGGAAAACCTGTTCCTGCTTTAACATAGTTTATTGTAACATCTTCTGTCGTAAATTGCTTAATTTCTGCTTTAATATTTCCAAGACTTTCAAGAAGTTTTTTTTCACTCGTGTCCATAAGATTAAAAATTAATCAACTGTTCTAGCTTGATTAAACTGCGGCCGCTTTTGACAGGTTCACCTAGAGCAATCTTTTTGGCTATAAGCGAGGCTATGCCGCTACCAATGGTTACCGTTGACATTAGTTGGGGCCTGCCAACTAATGTTCTATTAATTTCCCGTAATGAATCTAATGCTTTTAAAGGAACATTTTCTTTCCCAACTATTGCTACGGCATAACGTTGTTTATCCTGCTCGGATATTGTTGAATTTAGGATCTCTTTGCCAGCTTTTCCTATTAGGCCGTTGAAGAGTTGTAAATTTTTATCTAAGTCATAGCGTTCTACATCTATAAGTATATTATTTCCTAAATTAGTCAACATTACAACCGGGATTTTAGCCTTTTTTGCTGCTAATCGGATTTGGATTTTCATTTTTAAATCATCAATTGCTTCGAATATAATTTTTGGTTTTGGGTTTGCAAAGAGTTGTTTTAAAGTTTTGTCTTGAATTCCTTTTTCAAAGGCATAAATAGACGCGTAGGGATCAATTTCATAAATTTGCGCTGCAGTAATTGAGATTTTGCTTTTGCCAACATCCTGTAGGCTTGCTCTGACACGGTTTAGATTAGATGTTTCTAAAGTATCTAAATCTGCTATTTTAATTTTTCTGGAAATGCCATTATAGAGTAGGTTTAAGGCTATGGAGTTGCCAATAGAAAGCCCAATTACAGCCGCTGTAAAATTAGCAAGAGTATTCTGCTCCTCGTTATTAATAAGATTTCTGTTTCGATTGGTTCTTAATAAAAAGAGCTCATTAGAAAGAAGGGTGTGCAGAAGGGTTTGGTTCCAAGGAAAATAAATCCATTGCCCAACTCTGTTTTTTAAAAATTTTTCTAGGTTTTTTTTGTAATTTTGTTCGAATTTAGCATGAGGATTTAAAACGTCAAACAATTCCCGATTTTGCGTGGTAAAAATATCCACCATGTTTTTAACCGGAAATTTTTTTAGTTCAACTCGGGTTGGTTTTTGTTTTTTAAAGAAGTAGGGTTTTAGCATGGCTTCAAGATTTGATTTTATTGACCCATTGTTGTTTGATGCTGGGTTTAAAGTAAACGCCTTCGCCTTTAATATTCAAGCTTATGTCAGGCAGGGCTTGGTTTTTTATTGAATGAAATAAGTGGTTAAATTCGGAATTTTTTTTGCGTAAAGTAGTTACAATTACTTGCTGGAATTTGCGCTCTAAAGACTTAGAGGGCTTTATTCCACTTGCGAGTTCTACACGAACCGCCAGATACTGCTTTTGAGTCTTTGCACGATTTTTTGTTTCCATAACAAACTTTCCGCTGCAGAGATGGCGGATCGCAGGAGTTTCCAGTGCGGCCTTTATATTTTCAGGGTAGATATTTAAACCGTAAAGAGTTGTAGTGAAATCGCTCCGGCCGTAAAGATAAACATATGGTAAACGCCAGAGCAATTGTTTGCCAACTAATTTGTTTAAATCATTGGTGTTATAACCAAAGGACCTAGCTATCTCCAGCATATTTTCATATGAAATTATGTTACCCCTGTCATGGATGTTATATTTTAGTAATGGAATTTCATTATGGGAAGTGGAAAAAATTAACTCACCGTTTTCAGTCTGGAAATATTTAAAAAATGGATAATATTGGTTCAAAGAAGGCACGTAGGTCTTGGAGAAGAAATCTTGGGTACGTTCTGCGTTTTTACTAAAAAGCTTGCGAATAAGTATGCTCAAGGGCATTTCGTGACCGGCAACTGCGGCGTCGGCGGTTCCGTAAAGGTTCATTGAAGAAGTCAAATATGAAGAGTTAGAGATACCAACTTTGGAATAAAGGTAAGAGCGAAATTCTTCGCTTAAGGATTCCGAAGCAAATATAAATTTTATATTTTTCTTTTTCCAGTTAATACCTCTTTTTTCGCCTGCATCTAAAATGTCCCTAATAAAAGGAGGATAACCACCCAGTATTATCTGCCCATAGTTTCCACCAATTTTTTCTACAATTTTTAGAATTTCTTCCTGATGGATACCGGGGGTCATTATTGTTAAAGGATAACCTTTCTGATGAAGCCTCATTGAACAGTTAAGAGTGAACGTGCCCCCAATGTATATACCCATAGAAAAACCGTTTATTAACAAAGTGGGTACTTTGCCTATATCAAACAAAAAACGTAAAAATAATTCGTATATGTAGGAGGTTTCTTTTTCTATTGCTGAGGACCTAGGCCAAAAAAATGGTTGGCCGGAAGAGCCAGAACTTGCTGAAATTATTGGCGCTGTTAATTTACCGTCCCAGCATAAGTCTTTTAGAGGATATTTTTTAAGGTAATTTTCTTTGTCTATCCACGGTATAAATCTTAAATCGGAGAACGTTTTAATTTTTTGCGAGTTAATCTTATTACTCTTCAGGTAATCTTTATAAGCTGGGACTCGCTTGGCCATGTTGTGAAAAAGATTAAAGGCCATTTGCTCTCCCATTTTTTCAAAAACGTTTGGGGAGAAAGTTATAAACTTTTTGACCATCGTTTTTAAATCCGCAGAATAAAAAGATTTCCACTCCACAGAATTGGGAAACGGTAAGGCTCCAGAGAATAAAGAATTTTTTACAGTCATTTTACGGCAACTGCAATTAATTCTGGAGATTTATCGGTGTACGGCGTACCGGACCAGTCTCCATAAGCTAACACTTCTTTAAAACCAGCCTTTTTACATAAATCAGTATATTCTTCCAGGCTGTAAATCCGTACGGAGTAGGGGGTAAGAGAATCTTTTTTGCCATCCTCATGTAAAATAAACCATTCTCCATCTTCTCTTTTGGTTTGGGTGTTGTATGTGCGGAATAATTCTAGCTTCTTTCCGTCTCGTAGGGTTCTGATTTCATGGGTTTTGTAATCACCATTTAAGATTTTTGGAAGAGTGATATGCGTATGCATTAAAAACCTTCCACCTGGTTTTAGAGCGTTATAAAAATTCGCTGCGACTTTTAAATTTTCCTCTTCTGTTTCGAAAAATCCAAAAGAGTAGAACATATTTATTACAGCATTAAATTGATTGTTAAAGTCCACTTGCCTCATGTCTTTTTCGACAAACTGACAATTGGCAAGCTTGGCTTTTTCAAGTTCTTCCCTGTCGTGTTTGAGAAAAGTTTTATTAATGTCGACTCCAGTTACTTGAAAACCTTTTTGTGCCAAGGCTAAAGAGTGTCTGCCGTAACCACATGGGCAGTCCATAACGGCACCACCTGGGTTTAAGGTGCATAATTTTATAACTCCGTTAACTTCTTTTTCCGTTCTGGCTAACAAGTCTTGAGGTGAGTTTAGGTGGCCTTCTTGAGAATTATCTGCCTGCCTATAGAGGTCTCCAAAGAAACCTCCTTCACTCTCCCACCATTCTTTTGTTTTTGTGTTCTCGGCACTAGCTTGCATAAAGATTATTTCTTAATTATTAATGATTGTTAAAAATTTTTTCTGCCATTTTATCTGCAACCATATTTGTAGCTATGCCGGTTGCCATGCTTTGTTTAAAAATAGAACGAAGTGCTGTCTTAATATTACTTAGCCGTTTTTCAATTCTAGTTTCCACTATATTTTTGTTCTCATATTCGTCCACAACTGAAATCAAACCGCCTGCATTTACAACATAATCTGGGGCATATAGAATACCAAGTTTAAATAATAATTCCCCAACAGTGCTGTTCGTTAATTGATTATTTGCCCCTCCTAAAATTATATCCGACCTAAGTTTTGATATTGTTTTAGTATTTAATGCGTTGCCTAATGCGCAGGGCATAAACACATTCACTTTTTGTTTGAAAATTTCTTGCGGGGAAAGAATCGTTATTTTGGGAAAGGCGTGCTTAATTTTTTTAATTTGTTGTTGGTCTATGTCGGAAATATAGATTTTTTTTGCCTGCCCATATATTGATTTTAAAATACCCGTGCCAATTTTTCCTACCCCCAGAATGGAGAATGTTTTTTCTTGAATGTCTGAGTTTCCAAAGACTTCTTGTAGTGAAACTTGTAAGCCGTACAAAATGCCTAAAACTGTATATTTGACTGGATCAACTTTTACACCAACAATAAAATTACTATATTTCCTCATTGTTCCTACCTCGGAACCGTTAATGCCTACGTCGGCACCGGTAATAAAATGGCCGTTAAGGTAGTTTATTTTTTTGCAGTATGCCTGTAAAATTTGTTTTTTATTATGTGGGACTTGGGGAATAAGAATTACTCCTTTTGCTCCTCCATATTTTAAGCCAGCCATTGCAGCCTTATAGGACATTAAGCGGGATAATCGCAAAGCGTCATGTAGGCCATCTGTGAGAGTGTTATAAGAAACAAATCTTGTGGCACCAAAAGAGGGGACATTGCTGCCGTTGCCTCTATGTATAGCAATAAATCCCTGTAGCTTAGATTGGGGGTCGTAAATGAAAGTTACTAGGCGATGATTGTCAAAGTCCTTAAGTAAAATTTTTGAACCGTTCATACTTTAATTATTTTGTTTATTGGTAAGCGAGGACTGAAAATGGGGGTTTTTTCAGTAAAGCCTAAGCGGAAAAACATTTGTAGAGTATTTGACGTCCCTAAGATTTTTTTTAGTTTTTGGCTATAAGTTTCTATTTCGGTGGGTGCTGTTAGTATTCCAACCTTAATGTTATTTTTTTGCGCTTCTATAGCAATTTTTTCAAACATTTCCCCAGTTAAAAACCAAGTTAAGGGATTATTCTCTGAAGCAGTAATGACTCCGTATGCACCTACCCAACTAAGCATTTTTTTATGAGTTTGTAGTTGCATTTTAGCAACTGAGCCATATTTTAAGACTAAGGGCATTAGGAAAGAAATTGGCAGGGGAACTCCTAAATAATAACCAGGCATACCGTCCTCGTATTTTTTTAAGCCGGGTTTTACCCAATGTGATAATTCTTTAGACCAGTCTTTTTTGGAGAACATTTCAAATACCGAATCAAGAACTATAGGGGTTATTTCATTTTTTGTTTCCCCATCTTCTGCTAAATGTAGGGTAAGAGTAGGCGAGGATGTCAGTTTTATTTTTTGAACAAAATTTAAAGGAAGGGGTTTTTTTTCAAACGGGAATCTGTTGGTATGCCTTTGAATTATCGCCTCCCTAGTTTCGGAGTCATCGTTACTGGATTTAAAGTCTTCAATAATAAAACTTGCAACCGCTTTATTTATTGCAATTTTAGTTGGTTGTTCGGTCCTGTATTTTAGTCCATAGCTTTGGGCAAGTAACTCTAAATTAGCCCAACATGCCCCAAGGCTAATATAGGCTTGTCTTCCACTTGAGTCAGAAACCGGAAGATGGCGGGAAGGGTTTAGAAATAATTCTATTCTATTGCCTTCGATCTTGAATAGCCAGGGTTGGGTGTTGATTGTGGAAGGAGCTAAAGAGGCAGCAGTCAATAAAAGATTGATTTTTTCAGTTTTTGAAAGGCGATTTAAGCCTTCAATATCTGGAAATGAAATTATTGGCCGCATTACGTTTTTTTGTTTCTTTATGTAAGAAAGTCTGTATAATTATAACACATTTTTAACTTTTGTGCTTTTTAAATATACACATTTTAAAATATAGTAGAGAAAAGAAAGCTCATCATAAGACTTTAAAAACTTAAAGTATATGAGATGCAGAACTATTTACGTTCTATTATCCAGTCTTTTTGCTTCTTCCCATGCCAAATCAAAGCTGTTTCCGAGCATGTCCGCAATCTCTTGACTTTCTATAATTATCCCAAAGTTGTCCTCTGGAGAAACAAAAGAGACTTTATTTTCATATATTCCAATGTCCGATGTGAATTTAAATTTACTTTCAGGAATTAAAGCAGCTTCATAGGGTTGATGTGGTGGGGTGTATTTATATATGTTTACCACTCCTTTGGTCGCTGGGCTTATTGCAAACATTTTAATTTTTTTCTCACTTCTTTCTTTATCGTAATCTAAAAAATCCGGAATTCTTTTAAATATATTATCGGGGTTTGCAAAAACTTTTATTTTTTTTGTTTTTGTTGATAAAACATCCCAATATACTTCCCTTGCTCCACTTTCCCCCTCAAATATTTTTACTATAGGTCTATGTTTCGTAGACTTGTGCAGTGCCTTTAGTTCTGGAAGAATAGATTCAATTCCTTCTTTTGTATCTTCCTGTTTTTTGGCAGCGGCTTTTGCTGCATGGAGAAGAGTTTCCGGGGAAGCTGCAATATATTTACGGACTTTTTTGTCGTCAGATATTCCTACAAATCCTTTTTTCTTTAAGGCCTCTAAAACCACGTAAGCGGAACTGCGGTTTATGCCTGACTGTTTGGCAACTTCAAATACGGTTGCCATTTCTAATTCCAGCAAAGCAAGGTAGATTTTTGACTCTTTTTCTGAAAGTCCGAAGTTTTTGAGCTGTTTAACTAACACACTGTCCATAAAGGTTATTATTTAATAATGATTTTACTGTTAGAGTATGACAACAGATTACACCAATATACAAATAAACACAAGAGTAAGCCTTGTTTAATATTGACAACAATGTTGTTGAGCCTAAATTTACCTTATGGACAGTACTTTAACAATGCCCAGGAGGCATAATGCGATACTGTAAATTTTAGTGTTTTTAGTGTTCTCGAAATTCAGAAATAGAGTATAATATAGAGAACAAATTAATTGTGTATTAATATGACACCAAAGCTTAAATTCCATTTAAAGTGGGCAGTCCCAGTGGGAATAGTAATATTGTTAGGTTTGGTTTTTCTTAGTCAGACCCCACAAGTAATTTCCGCCACGGTTAGTCCAGAGGCTGTCTTAGTCTCAACTACAAAGAGCCAAACGCTTTTAAGCTTTAACTTAAAGATTAAAAGCAGTTTACCTGTATGGGGTGCCTTTCTGAAATCTTTGGCTACCACAACCTCGAGTTCAAAGGTGTTATTAGATAGACAAACTGAGGGTGGTTTTACCGGAAGCTATCAAGTTTCTCCAGAATTGTTAAAGAAGCCCCAGACCATCACTTTTAGCCTATATGTAAATGGCCTTAAAACTGCGACGGTAGTAAGGTTTGCTATTACGGATACCTCAATTACTCTTCCGCCCGATCCTGGTGAGGCCGGTAAGGCAACTCTTGCGGGCATAGACTCGGACAACGATGGAGTAAGAGATGATTTGCAAAGAGAAATTGTTTTTATGTATCCGGGAAACGACGAAGTACGGAGAGTGCTAAGGGCTATGGTGAAAAAAGAACAGGATGTTATAACCACTACAGGAGACCATGAACATTATAAAGAATTAATGGTTTCAGTGTTTACTTTTCAGGACTGTTACAATCACCTTGTTTTTGGTACAGGTCTTAGGGATTATTCAAATAGTGACAAGCTATGGTATATGGTCAAAAATACCCCAGAACGAAAAAAAGTATTTGAAGATAATGATACCAAAGGTAAACCATATATCACTCCCGTAGGTTCGATTTATTCCTGTGAGAATGTGAAAGATCAATATTAAATAAATTTTCTCTTTCCTCATACTGGTTATCAATAATTTTTGGTAACCGGGAGGGGAAAGAGAAACATTGGGTAGTCATTTAGGCAGGCGTTCTTAATACTGTCTGTGTTTTTGTTTTCCAAATCTGAATTTCAGGAGTGTACAAGTATGAAAAGCGGCTTAGGCCGTATTTTGTTTTTGTTTTGGTTGCTGGTTTCGTCCAGTGGCCTGGTTTTGGCGCAGGATTGCCCCTACGGCAAGACTGCATTTGTTTGGGCCAATGGGATTTTGGTACCGGATAGTAAAATATGGCAAGACTTTGTTGACCAGATCAAAGCAAGGTTTATGGCCTCTAACCCTGGTCTAAGTTCCTCTTGCGTGGAATTTAAAGCGGTCCACAACCAAAGTTCCGGCCTGCTCAAGACTCTGCTTGGCAGAGGCGACATCAATCAGGCAATTGACCAAATTGGTATGCAGGAGGTCGACAAGTATCTCAACGATCTTAACCTGCTTAACCAACAGTCCCAAGCCCATAAATCTTTTATGGCAGCGGCCTTGGGATTCCAGGATGATCAGTTCAAAGCCGATTCTGATCTGGCAACCTTAGATCAAGTCGTGTTGGACTTTTGGAGCAAGGGTTACTACGTTGTTCTTGTTGGTCACAGCCAGGGAAACTTTTACGCTAACTTGGAATATGGTATCCGTCTCCGCAACGCGGACGGAAAGAGTAAACAGTTACCCAACGCCAACTACCTTTCCGTGGTCGGTATTGCAACTCCAGCCAACAATGTGGCTGACGGTCGGCAAAAGTATACCACGCACTGCAATGACTTCATTCACTTCGCTCCGGCTTTTGTTCGGGTTCCGGAGTCCGCCATGCCTTGGAATGTTCGAGACAGCTTGCTGTCTTGTATTACCACATATGTTGTGGTGCCGAGTTTGTCACTTGGTGCCGCAGCATTGAACGCCGTCAATGTTGGTTATTCGGTTAAGGCTCATCTACTCCCGACCTACATGACCGATAATTCCAACACCCAGAAGCAAATTTTCCAGCATCTGGAAGACTCCCTTCCCGACCCTGGATGCGGCGGCGATACCAACTGCTACTTGAAGGACAGTTTTCGGTCGGCGGATTACACGGGTAACTGGTTGCAGACCAGTGACTCCGCAACAATCAGCAACTCCACGGCAATCCAAAGCGCAGGAGTGTTGCTGTTTAATTCCCACACCTACTTGTTTTCAGGAGGGGGAATGTATCCCGCTACTGTGAACGGCAGTGTTACCTTAAGAACACGGCGGGTGTTCGTCGGGCCGGTTGATATTACATTTTTCATCAACACCAACATTGGTGGTGGGAAGTCTATCTTTAGCTTGAAGAAAGCATTAAAAGACTCCACCATCCTCGCTCTGACCATAGATTCTGTCAAGAATTCGGTAGAAACTTTTCCGAATTTGGTGACGATCAATTCAACCGCTAGTAACTTCGGAGGCTGGAAACTTCTAACTATAACCAAAACTAACAATACAGTGTCCATGTCAGTCGGTGGTGCGACCTGGTCCGTTGCTTCTGATTTAATGGACGGCTTATACTTGGAGATTGAGTCGCAGGGTGACAACACCTTGCACGTTAAAGATCTCTCAGTCGTCCGTACTGCTGCAGCGGGACTTCAGCCGCCGCCAACGCTTATTCCCACCTGCTCCGCCAACCCGGCTGTTATAACTGCTGGGCAGTCGACTGTCTTTACCGGCAGTTACACGGGCGGCACGGGTGCGGTTTCGGGGGTTTGGGGCAAAGTGGTTTCCGGTAGCGGCACAACCGCCACCTATGCTACAACCACTTCCACGCCTGCCGGTTTCGGCAGCGCAACGTTCACGGTAACGGACAGCGGCAGTCCTAAACAAGCTGCCACTGCAAATTGCTCGGTGCAAATTAACGCCCCCGTTCTACCTTCTGTACCCGGGGCGCTTTCCTCCACTTCACTCGCTACCGAATCGAGCTTGTTGTGGTACGCCAGCTTCAACAACAATACCAACGACAGCAAGGGCACCAACAACGGCGTGCCTGCTAACATTACTTATGTTGCAGGCAAACATGGCCAAGCTGCTAGCTTTAACGGCAGCAACAGCCACATCACCCTTCCCACTCCCATTTCGTTCCTGCCTAGCAAGCAGTTTTCAGTTGTGGTGTGGACTTACCAGACCTTCGCCAAGTACGCGGACATTTTGGTAACTGCCAAGGATACACTGCTCAACCGCTACAAGGGCTACGAGTTCGCCCTTATTGATTCTCAGAAAGTCAGGGTTTACGTTGACGGCGCCGACACGGCGTACTTCACCGGCAACACTGTTCTTTCGCTCAACACTTGGCACCACGTTGCCATTACCTACGACGGCGTGACCATGAAGATCTACGTTGACGGCGTCTTGGACAACTCCGGTGCTGTGCCGGCTTCCGTAACTGACTCTTACGGCAACAGCATTGTCGGTGCTTTCTTTAATGACGCTTACGGCGCGAACTTCAACGGTTCTCTGGATGACCTTGCGATCTTCAACCGTCCGTTAACCTCCACTGAGGTTTCCATGCTTTATGGTGGTGGGGGAGGTACGGGTATTGCCCAGCCGCCTTCAGTATTGCCCCAGCAACCTCCAACGCCAACCCCCGGAAACATTCAAACGCTTAACCCGGTTGCTAACACGCCGTTTGACATTACGGTTACAAACGCAACCAACTTTGTTTTAGGAAAAATTCAGGCTTGGGTGTTTGACACCGGCGCTTGTACTGCCGGCTGCAGGCATCCTGACTCCCTACTCGCCAATGTCACTGCTTCCGGTATGGTCCTTCAAAAAGTCCAACTTGCCGCGGGCGACCACTACCTAAAATTTCGCAACACCGACAGCGGAGCCTGGTCCAATGCTTCGGCTACCTTTACGGTAGCTCCGGCAGTTGTTTCCGGCCCCATCCCGTTCTCCCAAACCTCGCTTGCTTTAGACCCCAGTCTCATGGTTTGCTACAGTTTCAACGGCAACACGAACACCTGCAAGGGGACTAACAACGCAACACCCACCAACATCACCTACAGTTCCGGCAAGTTCGAACAGGCCGCGAACTTCAACGGCTCAAGCAGCCACATTATCCCGACCTCTCCCATTTCCTTTACGGCCAAGAATTTCTCAATAATTTTCTGGCTCTACCAGAGTCAGGCTAAATTTCACCAGATCTTCACAACCAACAAGGACCTCGGCGCAAATAACTACAAAGATTACGAATTTGTAGTCCTAGCGAACCAAAAACTCCGTGCCTATGTTGACGGGGGAAACACGGCCATTTTCAATGGCAACACGGCCATTCCGCTTAACTCATGGCACCACGTGGCCATTACATACGACGGTGTTACCATGAGGAGCTACATTAACGGCGTTCTCGACAACTCCGCAGCCATTGCACCTTCGGTTGCCGACTCCTTCGGCAATTTCATTATTGGCGCGTGGTACGGTAACGCTTACGGCATCAACCTCGCC
Organism: uncultured Candidatus Saccharibacteria bacterium; assembly: GCA_964474825.1. Classification (GTDB taxonomy): domain Bacteria; phylum Patescibacteriota; class Doudnabacteria; order UBA920; family UBA920; genus CAYYWQ01. Next base: position 677,927 of record CAYYWQ010000001.1, on the reverse strand, counting down.
GGCTCTCTGGACGACTTCGCTGTGTTCAGCCGGCCGCTCACCGCTTCTGAAGTTGCAACGCTCTACGGCGGGGGTGGGACGGCTACAGTTACACAGCCTACTCAACCCACTCAGCCAACTACCGGCACGGTTAACAATAGCGTATCCGGATACAGTCGTACAATACTCTGTACTCTCAACGGCGTTAGCATTTCAGCGCCGTCTATTTTGACCAACCAGGACGCAGGCAGCAAAACTCTGGTCTGCACGCCTCCGCCGGGCTACAACATTTCGTCTATAACTCCGACCCAGATTTTACAGGGCGGGGGAACGGTGAACTTTGTTGTGAGCCTGGTCATTGCGCCTTCAGTTCAGTCAATTTCCGGTAACTGCACATCTAATGGCAGTAACAGCGCCATTAGCTTGCAAGCCGGGAATCAGATTACCTGGAACACGAACGTGACTGGCGGCGTTGGCTCCTACAACTACACGTGGTCCATTTCTTCAGTCAACGCAGCTTCGGTTGCGCTCATTCCTACGAGCGCGGCGACTTACAACGCTTCGGTGACTGTTTCGGATTCCGGCAGTCCCAAACAGCAAATCACTTTAACCTGTCCTCAGGTAACAGTGACTAATCCCGCCCCACCACCGCTTTCGGTTTCGTGGTTTACTTCTTTTCCCGTGTCTCCTAAAACCACGGACACCATTACGCTCAATTTTACCGGTACAGGCTTCAACTCCAGCACCCAAGTCTGGGTGTATGGGCTCAACTGCGTAAATGGTTGCCAGGCCGGTGTGGTTGCTTCTTCAATTACCACTGACGGTAAGAGCATGCAGGCTCTTGCGCAGCTGCGAAACGTAGACAACTTCCAAGTGAAGGTACGGAGCGGCTCAAATGGAAACTTCATTCTTGCCGGTACCGTACCTGTTCGTTAGGCCTTCGCAGCAGTATCGCAAAACAATCGCGCTTTTCGCACTTTCGCAGGTGCGACGACCGCGCGCTTACAAACCCAAGAGGCGGTGATCATGTTGATTGCCGCCTTTTACAATTTTGCCAATCAAACCCTTTTTGTGCTATAATATAGTGTCAATTAGGAATACAAAAATGGCCAGTGAAAAAAATAAAAAAATTGTGGTTCTGGAAGACGACTTGTCTATGCGGGAAATTGTTACGCGTAAAATAAGTCTGGCTGGTTTTACGGTAAAGTCCGCGGAAGACGGCAAGCAGGGTTGGGAATTAATTCAGGCGGAAAAACCGGACTTAATTTTACTCGACCTTATGATGCCGGAAATGGACGGTTTCCAGGTTTTGGAAGTCCTACGCAGGTGCCCGGACAAAAAATTAGCCGAAACCCCAGTTATAGTCTTAAGTAATCTTTGGAGCAGCGAGGACATGCTTAAGGCTAAGTCGTATTCCGTAAGCGGCTACATTGTTAAAGCCTACTTTACACCGGAGGAAATTTTAGGTAAAATAAGGGATGTGTTTAGCGGAAAATCTATAAGTTAAATTATTAAGTTTTGGAAGGTAGTCAGATATCGCGTAGACTTTAACCGGTCTCGTTCATTTGTCTAGCTTCTGAAACAAAAGGGAAAGTAAATGGAAGCTAAAAAAATAGTTTGTAAGGTCGGCGACGCCGAAATTACATTCGAGACAGGTAAATTAGCCGGTCAGGCCAGCGGCGCTGTTTTAGCGCGCGTAGGCGACACAGTGGTTTTAGCCACTACTATAATGTCTGACAAAGCCAGGGAAGGAATGGATTTCTTTCCACTGCTTTTAGACTACGAAGAACGCCTTTACGCGGCCGGAAAAATTAAAGGCTCACGCTGGATCAAGCGCGAAGGCCGCGCAACTGACGACGCAATTTTAAAAGGCAGAGTAATAGATAGAACTCTCCGCCCGCTTTTTCCAGACGGCATGAGAAACGACGTGCAGGTAACCGCAATGGTTCTTTCCATAGACGGAGAAAACGAACCAGATATGCTTGCGGTTAACGCCGCTTCCATGGCTTTGACTATTTCCAACGTTCCGTTCGACGGCCCTGTTGCCGCCGCGCGCGTAGGAAAAGTTGACGGAAAATATATTATAAACCCCACCCACGACCAGCAGTTAACATCTACCATGGACTTGGTAGTTTGCGGTACCGGCGAACACATTATTATGGTGGAAATGGGCGCCAAACTTGTTACTGAAGCCGAAATTGTGGAAGGTATTAAATTTGCCCAGCCGTTTTTGGGTGAGTTGGTAAAATGCCAAATGGAATTTGTTAAACAAGTTGGCAAACCAAAGAGCGAACCAATTATTGTTTTGCCTAACCAGGCAGTTATGGACAAAGTTAAAGAACTGTTAACTCCTGAAAAAATGGATGCCGCGGTTTATGTTACCAGCAAAGAAAAAAGAGAAGAAAATATAGACGCTTTAACTAAAGAAGTTGTGGCAGCGGCCAAATCCTCGCTAGGGGATATAGAAGGCGTGAGTGTAGAAAAAGACGCCATAAAAGCAGTAGACAAAGTTTTAAAGAAATACCAGCAAAAGCAAATTTTAGAAAAAGAACGCAGAGTAGACGGCCGTAAATTAAACGAAACCCGTCTCATTACAGCGGAAGTTGGTGTGCTTCCTAGAACCCACGGCAGCGCCTTGTTTACACGCGGCGAAACCCAGGCGTTAACAGTAGTAACTTTGGGCAGCAAAGGCGACGAACAAACCTTAGACGGAATGGAAGACCCAACCGAAGGCCGCACCAAGCGCTACATCCACCACTATAATATGCCAGGCTACAGCGTAGGCGAAGTCGCTCCTTTGCGCGGTCCAGGCCGCCGCGAAATCGGCCACGGTATGTTGGCGGAACGCGCTGTTGAAGTTGTTTTGCCTTCCCAGGAAACCTTTCCTTATACTATGAGACTCGTGTCCGAAATTATGTCCAGCAACGGCAGCACTTCCATGGCCAGCACTTGCGGTTCCACCCTTGCCCTTATGGACGCCGGCGTCCCAATTACTGAAGTTATTGGCGGATGCGCCATGGGTTTGGTTATGGACGAAGAGAACCCAAAAAAGTTTAAAGTCTTAACAGACATTGCCGGCATAGAAGACTTCAACGGCCACATGGATTTTAAAGTTACCGGCAGCGAAGCCGGAGTTACGGCTCTTCAGTTAGACATGAAATTAAAAGGACTTAGCGCAGACATCCTAGCCCAGGCTTTAGAAGAAGCCAGGCCTGCCCGCATACACATAATCAGTAAAATGAAGGAAGCTATTGCTACTCCTCGCGCAGACCTTTCTCCTTACGCGCCTCGCATTACTTCCTTCAAAATTAAGCCTGAAAAAATTCGCGAAGTTATTGGCGCAGGCGGTAAAATTATTAACGAAATTATTGCCAACTGTCCGGGTGTGAAAATAGACATAGAAGATGACGGTTTAGTTATGGTAACATCTACAGACGCTGAAAGTTCCGCCAAAGCCGTAAAGTGGATCCAGGACATTGTGCGCGAAGTAGAAGCCGGCGAAATTTTTGACGGAAAAGTTACCAGGCTTATGGACTTTGGCGCTTTTGTGGAAGTCTTGCCGGGTAAAGAAGGTTTGGTTCATATTTCCCAGCTTGCTAATTATAGAGTAGCCCGAGTGGAAGATGTTGTAAAAATTGGCGATGCTCTTAAGGTCCAAGTTTCTGAGATAGATGACCAAGGACGCATTAACCTAACCCATAAACCATTCGCACCAGCTCCAACACCGGAACAGTTAGCAGCCGGAGCTAGTCACGGAGGCTTTGACGACTCCCGTCCCCGCAGGCCTTCCTTTGGCGGCCGCGGAGGCCACAGCGGCGGCGGACGCCCTCCCCGCAGAAATTTTGACAGATAAATATGGAACCACAATTACCCCCACAACCAGCTCCAACTAAAAAGGCAAACAGTTTTCTGTTTGCCTTTTTAGGCATTTTAGCTGCCGCGGCTGTTGTTTTTTCCGCCTGGTTTTGGAAAAACGAACCAACCTCTCCGCTTCCTGCCGGGCCCATTGTAAGCCCCAGGCCAACAGCTCCGGAAATTCCCGAGTCTCCAAGCCTCTGTCCCACTGACTCCATAAAGCAGTTTGGCGAAGTAAACACACAGAGCGACATAATTGTTTATTCTACGGAATGCGTGTTAAAAACCTATGGAAATAATTCCACAGACAGCTTAATGCGTTTTTACGTGCGCGACGCTTTGGGTACATTTAACAGAAAAATTTATGAAGTTCTAAACAAATCTGAGTTTGGAGGTTCTACCTATGCCCAAATAATAGACGAACACGGCGGGAAAATAAAAATCCACCGTGTAAAAAATGACCAGGACAGTGTGATTATAGATGTTTTTGGAAAAGAGCAGGCCACGGCATTTCCGGAAGAACAATTGCCGGAATGGCTGCAAACTGTAGTGTCTCCCAACAAAAAATATGCTGCCTTTAGTTTGGCCGATACAAATTCAGGAGTGAGTAAAAACATAAGAGTGAAAAATTTGGAGTCCGGCCAAAGCAAAGACTATAATTTTTCGGAAACAGGACTTAACGGCGCCTACATTGCCGACTGGTCGGAAGACAGCGCGACGCTCTATATTATGGGCGGCATTTGGGAATTCTCGGCGCCGGCCAAGCTTTGGTCCATAAATATTTCTCAGCAGACAGTAAAAGAATACAAAGGTTTGGAAGATTTTACTTTCCCGGTAAGGGTTGTTAGCAAGAGAAAAATTGCGCTATTGAGCAATAACTCTCCTAGTATGGGCATGGACGAAAATAGCTCCAGCGTTGTAAGTCTTTATTCTTTAGATTTGCAAACTGAAAAGAAGACCTTAATTAAAGAAGAGAAAGCTTCGTGGGCTTTTAGCCCCACGGTATTAGTTGGTGATAATATTTTTTACGGAGTGTCTCCAACAGAACAACGGTCTGAAATAAAAAAAGCTCCATTAAACGGGACTGCAAGCTCCGTAGTTTACAGCGGAAGTCTAAATTTGTATGAAACGGTTGTGGACGACGAATGGCTGCTTATAAACGACAATGGCAGATTCAGGATTTTTTCCGGCCTCACCGGTGAGGAAAAATTCATTGGCCAAGGCAGCCCGCAATTAGGTTTTGCTGTTCCCCGTGACGGCGCAGAATATGTGCAAGGCATAGTTGGCGTGCTGAAAAAATAAATTTAGCATATATGAGCGAAACATTATTACCCCAATCTCCCGAAATTTTACCTAAAAGTTCACAGTTTCAAGAATTGCTTGCCGCAAGTGGCATGGATTCCAACTATGGGCCTGCTGACAAGAAACGCCTGGAGTCTTTAGAAACCTCTTTTTATAATACTGTAGGCATAACTCAAACAACAGAAAGAAAAGACAAGATAGAATTACTAAAAAATCTCATAGCGCAAGACTTAGGATTAAATCCAGCGGGCAAAAGTGGCTTTGGTGCAGAAGACGAAAAATCTAAAAGCAAGGCCGCGAAAGCTTAGCATGGCTTATTTTGACATTCTGAAAAAAGATTCCGGCAGTAAAGCGCGGAATGGAATTATCCACACAGCGCACGGGGACGTTAAGACCCCGGCGTTTTTGCCTATTGGCACAAGAGGCACAGTAAAAAGTGTTACTAGTGAGGAGCTTAAGTTTTGGGGGTCGGACATGATACTCGCCAACACTTACCATTTGTGGCAACGCCCGGGAGACGGACTTATTTACAAGGCCGGAGGCCTTCATGAGTTCATGAATTGGAAAGGTCCAATTTTTACGGACTCAGGAGGCTTTCAAGTTTATAGTTTGGCAAAAATGCGCAAGGTTATGGAAGTGGGAGTATTGTTCCAGTTTGATTTAGATGGCAAACAGGAAATTTTAAGTCCGGAAAAAAGCGTCCAAATCCAGGCTAACTTGGGGAGCGACGTTGCTCTCATCCTCGATGATTTTCCGGGTTATCCATTTGAACACGCCAGGTCTAAGGCATCTATTGAACTTACCAAACGCTGGGCCGAGCGCGCGCAAAAAGAATTTTTAAATATTATGTCCCACGGCGACCCAATTAATTCCGGGCAAAAATTGTGGGGCATTGTTCAGGGTGCCAGTTTCCCGGACCTTCGCGCGCAGTCCGCTAAAGATATGGTAGAGCTTGGGTTCGAAGCCTTTGCTATTGGGGGCGTAGCAGTAGGGGAACCTCATAAGGAAATGATGTTAGCCATAGAAGCATCGGTCCCATTTTTGCCGGAAACTTCGCCAAAACATTTACTTGGCGTTGGTACGCCTTTTGACATTGTCCAGGCAGTAAGCAGAGGGTGTGACACTTTTGACTGCGTAATTCCAACAAGGGAAGCCCGGCATGGCAGGCTGTATGTAAGTGCAAAATCCGAAACCGGTGGCGAGGGTTATTCTACAATGAATATTACCTTAGAAAAATACAAAGAAGATTTTACTACCGTGGACAGTACTTGTAATTGTTATTTGTGTCTAAACCATAGCCGTGCCTATTTGCGGCACTTATTTGCCACAGGCGAGCAGCTGGCAATCCGTTTGGCTACCATGCACAACCTACGCTTCTATTTAAATCTTATGGAAAAAATCCGCAAGGCTATTGAGTATGACTATTTTGATACCATGGTTAAAGATTATAAAGACTACACAGCAAAGTAGTTAGTAGATTGTAGATAGTAGTCTGCGGTGAAAAAATCTCCCAAGCTGGGAGATTTTTTATTTTTAGCATTGACTTTTTATTATTTTTATGTTAATCTGTTCTGTTTATCTAATCCCGATCATGAGGGGACTTAGGCAAACTAAAAACAATCCCGCCGCTGTGCGGGGTTCAAAGGAGAGTCAGTGATGGCGGATATCGAAGGAGCCTTAAAACAGCTCCGAGGAGAACGAGAAGCGATCGAGGAGGCAATTTTGTCCCTGGAACGCCTTGCCCGCAGCCGCGGGAAAAAGGTGGGCCGCCCGCCCGCCTGGATGACGGACGGAGCCAAGCGTAAACGGCGGGGCCGCCCGCCCGGCAGCAAGAAGTCCAAGCCCGGTCCCCAAGAAGCTCCTGAGTGGAGCGTCTAGACCCTTCATTAAGTATGATGCGGTCGCCCTGTGTTGCCAACACGGGGTTCTTTTTTTGGCAAAAATTCACGGTTTTTGGTATAATAAAGCTACGAAAATAAGTAAATAAGCCACTACAAATGACTACCAATAACTGCGGAGCTTTTGTAGTCATTTGTAGACTCGTATAATTAGTAGTTTTGTAGATTTATGACTGAACAAAATGACTTAATGGACAAAATAGTTAGTCTTTGTAAGCGCAGGGGTTTTATATTTCCTGGCTCGGAAATTTACGGTGGTCTTGCTAACTCTTGGGACTACGGTCCTTTGGGTGTGGAATTAAAAAATAATATTATGCAGCTGTGGTGGAAACGGTTTGTGCAAAACCGTTCAGATATGGTTGGTATAGACGCGGCGCTTCTTATGAACCCAAAAGTTTGGGAAGCCAGCGGCCACTTAAGCGAGTTTAACGACCCAATGGTGGAGTGTAAATATTGCCACGAAAGGTATCGCGCAGACCAAATAAAGTTAGATGAACCTTGTCAGAGCTGCAAAAAAGCCGGAACTTTTACGGAGGTTAAACAATTTAACATGATGTTTAAAACAAACCTTGGCCCGGTGGACGACGAAAAATCAACCGTCTATTTCCGTCCGGAAATAGCCCAGGCTATGTTTGTAAATTTTAAAAATGTTTTGGACACCATGCGCAAGCGTTTGCCTTTTGGTATTGCTTCCCAGGGCAAGGCGTTTCGAAACGAAATCACCCCGGGTAATTTTATTTTTAGGACCCGGGAATTTAATTTAATGGAGTTTGAATATTTTATTCGTCCTGAAGAATGGGAAAAATGGTTTGAGTATTGGCGGAAAGAAATGAACGAATGGCTTTCTGACCTTGGTGCTAATCCGGCGCACATCCACGAAACAGAAATTGGGGACGGCGACCGCGCCCACTATTCTAAGAGAACAATAGATTTTGAATACGACTACCCATTTGGCCGTAAGGAATTATACGGCTTGGCCTACCGGACAGATTTTGACTTGGCTAATCATGCTAAATCAAGCGGCCAGGATTTACAGTATATGGACCCGGAAACCAACGAAAAATTTGTACCGCATGTTATTGAGCCAACATTTGGTCTGGACCGTTCTATTCTTATTACACTGCTGGAAGCCTATCGCGAGGAAGAAGACAGGGTTTATTTAGCTCTGCCCCCAAAACTCGCGCCTTTTAAGGCCGCTGTGTTCCCTTTGCTCAAAAACAAGCCGGAATTAGTGGAAAAGGCTCGCTCTATATATAAGGACTTACAAAAGCACTTTAGCGTGGCCTGGGACGACCGCGGCAACGTAGGTAAGCGCTACTACAGCCAAGACGAAATTGGCACGCCATTTTGTATTACCGTTGACTTCGACAGTCTACAAGACGGCATGGTCACCGTGCGAAACCGTGACACAAAAGAACAACCAAGGGTGAAAATAGAAGAACTGAGTAGTTTTATAACTAAGCACCTCTAAAATTATATGGGCCGAATCCCAGACTCTGAGAGAGGTATAAATTTTGAAAATCAAGGAAATTCGCCTGAAGTTGCTGAGCGTTTCGGAAAAGACGAAAGGTTTTTTATAACTAATGTTACAGAAATTGGCAGAACTCTTTTAAGTAAGGGTGTTGGCAGAGTTGAAAAGCTTGAAACTGTGGGAAAACTAGACACGACAGCGCAAGAGTCCTTACGGAGTATGCAAACGCAAATTCCTGGCAAATTGAATGTTCTTAAATCTTCCAAGCGTCACGATTGGTTAAGAAAAGTTAATGAGGGCGAAGGCGCATTGAAATTTGGCAGAAGATTTATGAGTGCGGTCGATAGGCCTATGGGTTTAAGAAGAATTAGTCCGAACAAGCTTAATACTTTGGGTGAGGTCCCAAGTGTTTCAGAGTTAGTTAAGGATGATTATTATAAAGCCCATTCAAAAAAAGATTTGTTCAAACAGTTTAGCCGTCAACTGTTGGGATCAGAACGAGAGGTTGAGTTTGTGGAAGATCAAGATAGTTTTTCTCCAGAGCAAAGAAGATCGGAAACACAAGCCACAATTGGGGAACTGGACAGAATTGCGTCTTATATAGCTGAAGGCGTTAACGAAGGATTGAGTGGTAAAGAAATATATAAAAGTGTCCAAGAGTCGTTTGAGCGTTGTGGGAGGTTGTTGAATCTTCTTGAAAATTTAAATTCAGAAGACAGTGAAAAAGCCCGTGGGGAGGTAAGAATGCTGAAATTTTATTTGAACATATTGCAAGCAGAGTAGTCTTATGCATTCCAACAGGATAAAGCTCCTACAAAAGAAGCTTAGCGACCCCATTCTCATAAAGAAAAAAGAAAACCTGTTTTATTTAACAGGTCGTTCTTTTGATTACCGGGCTGAGGAATATTTGTTAGTTACTAAAAAACAGGTTGTGGGTTTTGGCAGTGGCCTTGAAAAAATAGACTGGGTAAAAAAGGCAGACAGGCTTAAGAACATCGGTAATTATATTAAAGGCGGCAAATTGGATTTAGAATGGGGTTTTACTTTTGGCGAGGCTGAATATTTAAAATTTAAAGCTCCAAAAATAAAAGCAAAACCACAAAGAAGTCCGGTTGACGTAATGCGTCAAATAAAAGACGCCGACGAATTGGCAAAAGTAAAAAAGTCCATGCAGATAGTGGAAAAAGTTTTTGGTTTGGTCCGCAAGGAAATAAAAAAGCCGGAAATGACCGAAGAAAAACTTGCTAAATTTATTCAGGCAAGTGGCCTTAAAATGGGAGCGGAAGATATTAGCTTCCCGGCAATAGTAGCCAGCGGTCCTAACGCGGCCATTCCTCACCATGTTCCATCAGCTAAGCGTCTGAAAGCGGGGGAATCCATAATCATCGACTTCGGTTTTAAATATAAAAATTACTGCAGCGATTTTACAAGGACTGTATTTTTAAAATCCGCGCCAAAAAAATTAGCAGACGCCTATAACCAGGTAGAAAAAGCTTATAACGAATCTATTGCCTTTGTGTCATCCCGAGTGTATCCGAGGGATCCCTTATTTAAGAATAAAGAAGTGATAGCAGGTGATGTTTACCAAAAATCGGTAGATGTGCTCGCGGAGAAAAAACTAGACAAATACTTCATCCACTCCCTAGGTCACGGCACTGGGCTAGAAATACACGAACTGCCTAATTTATCCCCAAATTCAAAGGACATTTTACAAAATGGCATGGTGTTTAGCATAGAACCTGGAGTTTACTTGCCCAACTTAGGTGGCATAAGAATAGAAGATTTGGTATATTTAGAACAGGGAAAAGTTAAAAAATTTATTAACGTTCCGACAAAATTAAAAGACAATATTTTATGATAAAAATTGAGCGTGCTCAAATACCTGAAGCAGAAATGTCTGAATCTGAAAAAGTCTTAAGTGAGCGTTTAAAAGGTTTGCGGGATAGGCTAACAATTTTATATAAAAAATATACTTCACCAACTGCAAGTGGTAGCGCTAGCGGAATTGTTGAGCTAAAGGCGGGAGCAAGTAAAGTTAATCTATATCTGGCAAATGAATTGCTTAATGGTGTCATTCAAATGACAGATGCAGTTAATGAAGGTCGTTATGAGGAAGGTTTTAATAAATTCACAGACAGTATTGAATTGCAAACAGAGTTATTAGAACACGGTAAGCCAATAAGACCGGAAGATGAAATAGTGCTCCCAAATAAAGACGCGGATAAAGAGTTTTAAAAAAAGTTTTATGAAATACACCAAAAAAATCTTACCTAATGGCTTAACTGTAATAGAAGTCCCTTCCTCAGACGCGGAGAGTGTGGTGGTGGATTTTTTTGTTAAGACTGGTAGTAGGAGTGAAACAGAAAAAGAAAATGGCATATCACATTTTTTGGAACATTTTTTGTTTAAGGGTACAAAAAAATATCCTTCGGCTTTGGCAATTTCTGAACTGGTAGACAGCATTGGCGGTGAAATGAACGCTAACACGGGCAAGGAACATACCCAGTACTATATAAAGGCGGCAAGCAAACATTTGCCTTTAATTTTTGAAGTGCTCACAGACATGATACAGTCTCCGCTGCTGGACAAAGAAGAACTGGAACGCGAAAAAGGTGTTATTGTGGAAGAAATAAACATGTATAAAGACATGCCTATGGCCGAAATAGACAATATTTTGGAACAGACTATGTGGCCGGCCGACGCGCTTGGCCGGGACATTGCGGGCAGTAAAGAAACCGTGACCAAGTTTACTCAGGAAATGTTTACTGACTATATTAACCGTCACTACCAGGCGCCGAATATGCTTTTGGGTATTTCTGGAAAATACGAACAGGAACATTTAGACGCGCTTATAGAAGCCCATTGGCAAAAGTTCCCCAAGAAAACTTTTAATTCCTGGGACAAAGTTAAAGACAAGCAAAACGAGCCCCGTTTAAAAGTTGAATACAAACAAACCGAGCAGGCGCATTTGGCTTTAGGCTTTAAAGCTTTTCCTTATGGTGACCCGCGTAACGCTGCTGTTTCCGTTTTAGCAGCTATTTTAGGAGGTGGTATGTCCAGCCGTTTGTTTATGGAAGTCCGTGAACGCAGGGGTCTTGCTTACTATGTGCGCGCCATGCCTGGGCATTATCAGGATACCGGAGTTTTTGGCATTCAGAGCGGAGTTCAGGTAGACAAAATTACTAATGCTTTGGAAGTTATTTTAGCTGAACTTAAAAAAATAAAAGAAGTGCCGGTTGGGGAAATAGAAATAAAAAAAGCCAAGGAGTACATAAAAGGCAAAACTACTTTGGCGCTGGAAGACAACCAAGTAAGGCTAGACTGGTTTTTGGAACGCGCCGCGTTTTTTCCGGAAACTGACACGCCGGACCAAGCCTTTGTAAAAATAGACAAAGTCTCCATAGACGACGTAAAAAACGTGGCCAGTGAACTGTTTGAAAGCAAAAACATGACCCTCGCCGTAATTGGCCCTTACAAAAGCGAGGAGCAATTCAAAAAGGTTTTACAAATATGAGTGAAAGCCTAGAAGGAAAATTTCAATTTGAGATGTCTAGGAGAAATAATACTAGAGAATTTTCCCGAACAAAAGGCTATTCTTCGGCATCCGCTTATTTTGATTTGGCGGAAGAAGATCCAAATATTTTTCCTACTGCGTTCAGGGAGGACGAAGTTCCCAAGTCCCTTGCTTTGAGTGAAAAGCTCAAAGCCAAGGGCGTAACATGTTTGATTACTCTTGAAGAAATGGCCTTGATTTCAAGTTCTGGAGTCCCAGATAAATATAATATAGACAAGGCGGGTGACAGTTTTATTGCTGCTTATTTTGTTGACGATGTTCCCAAAAAATTACAACCAAAAATTGGAATAGATCCTGTAAAAAATATTAAATTGGCAATGGGGCCAGAAGTAAATAAAGAAAATCAGAAATTTGCAGAACAAACTTTTTCAAAAGGCTTGGACTACGTTAACCAAATTGCTTATCGCTACGCTTTAATGCGTGCCATGGTAAATGGCTTGGGTCAGAATAGTTTTGAAGAAACACCCAGGAGGCCTTTAACGCCACAGCAGAGAAGCTTGGCAGAAAGTGAGATGACTTTTAACCCCGCGGTGGTAAGTCAGTTAGGTAAAAGTATCGAAGAAATATCCGATTTAGTTGGGCATTTTAACCAAGTATATTTAAAGCAGCACTCTTTTGTTTTTGATGATTTTGTCAGTTTAATCCGTCGGTTAGCAGTTACGGAGAATCAAAGTGCATTTAGAGGCATCCTTCAGCAAAAAGGGTTAAAGTTTTGGCAAAGCAAATTTTTTGGTAATTATTATTCAGGCCAACTTAATTTTTTAAAAGGAGTTTTGGAAAAAAATGCTTAAAATAGGTTGTCATGTAAGCGCGGCAGGAGGAGTTTTTAATGCGCCAAGTAACGCGGCGGCTTTAGAGTGCGAAACTTTCCAGATTTTTACGCGTCCGCCAATGGGAGGGAAGGCGCCGGAATTAACGGACGAAATAATCACAAAGTTCAGAGACGAGATGAAAAAACATCAGCTCGATGTTTTTGTTGTTCATTGCCCGTATTTTGTAAATTTTGGTTCCAAAGAGCCACGCATTTACCATGGGTCAATTTCGGTTGTTGCAGAAGAACTTAAACGCGCTAATTTTTTGGGAGCAAAATATGTTATGACGCATTTGGGCAGCGCCAAAGATCTAGGAGACGAAAAAGCTTTTGCCCAAACACAAAAGTGTTTAAAAGAAGTGCTGGAAAAGTATGAAGGCAACTCCGACGCTTCGGTCGGAGGAGCAAAAACAAAGTTTTTGCTTGAAATAGCAGCCGGAGCCGGTTCTGTAATTGGGGATACTTTTGAAGAACTGGCCTACCTTATGGAGCCGTTGGTAAAGTTTAAAACTTTTGGTGGGATTTGTTTTGACACTCAGCACGCCTTCTCTGCCGGGTATGATTTGCGGGATTCTGCGTCCGTTCTGGAAACTTTTAAAAAGTTCGATAAAGTCATTGGTCTAAAGTGGCTAAAAATGTCCCACATTAACGATTCCAAAACGGAATTGGGTGGCCGTAAAGACCGTCACGACCACATTGGCGAAGGAAAAATTGGGGAAAAAGGTTTTAAGGCCCTGCTGGAATTTTTTAACTCAAAAAGCCTTGACTTGCCGTTGATTTTAGAAACAGAACATGATAAAGTGAAAAAAGATATTGAAACATTAAAGAAATTAAGAAACAAAATTAATTAATATAATAACATGGAAATAAATAAAGAGGGTGGTAACTCTCCAGAGTCAAAAAAGTGGTTGGGAAGAGGCTTTATGGCAGAAATGGTTGGGGCTACTCCGGATTCTATTAGCAGTAAAACAGTTGTTTCCCTAAAAGAAATTCTTGAACAAGTTAAGGGTGTAGGACAAAGTTAATATGAAAGAAAAAATTACAGCTGAAGAACTGGTGTCTATAGTGGAAAAATCAACACTGGACCAGACTTTGAAACAAATTTTAATACGGGATATTAAGGCCGAAGGTGTAAATGATTTTTATATAGACCAGGTTATGGCTTATTGCGAGAACGCAATAGAGGCCCTAAAAGACAAATCAAATCCAGCTTAATCGCTGGATTTTTTGTTTTAGTAATGTTAAAATTTAGCTATGAAGTATATAGATTTGGAGCCTTCCACTAAAATAATCCTAAAAGTTATTGTTGCTGGTTTGGCTTTGTTGTTATTGTGGGAAACCAGGCAAGTTATTTTGCTTTTAATTATGTCTTTAATTATTGCCTCCGCCATAGAGCCGCTGGTAGATTATTTGCATGAAAGAAAAATTCCCCGCGCCTTAAGCGTGTTTGTGGTTTACATCGTGGTTATTGGTTCCAGCGCCCTGGTTGTGTATTTAATGATCCCACCGGTAATTGAACAGACTAAAATTTTAGCCAACAACCTGCCCCAATACAGTGAGGCCTTAAAAACTCAGTTTGGCGGGCTAGATGTTCAAGGTTGGTTTCAAGATTTAGCCGCAGGTTTTAGCGGAGATAACGTGGTAAAAGGGACATTTGGTGTCTTTAATGGGGCGCTCGACGCAATTGCCGTAATTGTTATTTCTTTTTATTTGGTTGCCGAACAAAAAGGCATGAAGACTTTTGTGTCTTCTCTTATTCCCACGCACCACCATGAGTTTACTTTAAATTTAATTAATAAAATCCAGGAGAAAATGGGCTTATGGGTTTTGGGCCAGTTTATAATCTCCCTAGGTATTTTTGTTTTTACATATATTGGTTTGTTAATTTTGCATGTTAAGTATCCGTTAGTATTGGCTTTGTTAGCAGGGTTGTTTGAGGTGGTTCCTTATATTGGGCCTTTCCTTTCGGCTGTGCCTGCAATTTTTATAGGTTTTATTCAAAGCCCCACGTTGGCGATTTGGGTGGGCGTACTGTATTTATTTGTTCACGAATTTGAAGGCTATATTCTAGTGCCAAAAATTATGGAAAAAACCGTGGGGACTTCACCGCTGCTTGTGCTTTTGGCTTTACTGGTTGGTTACAAGCTGGCCGGGCCGCTTGGGCTTATAATTTCCGTGCCCTTGGCAACAGCCTTAACTGTGGCAATTAACGAATTTTTCCCGAACAAACCCGCTATTCCTTAAAGTTGTTAAAATCAACCAAAAAGACTATAATAATAAGGCTTTAACAGCCTTTTTTATTTATGAGCGAAACGTTAAAAGTCTATCATTCTGAAGAACAACAACCGAAAGAGCAATCTAGGGAGGATGCTATTGAGTTTTCGTCTGCTGATGGTAGGCCTAAGAAAATTGAAGCCGGTGAATTGTTAAATAATATTGTTTTTAACAAGATTTACGACTCCAAAAGAAAATTTAAGTTGGTTCATCAAACCTCTGATTTTGTATTAATTTTAGACAGAGCCGGTGCACCATATCGTTATAATGCGGCAATAAATGGAGAGCCGGTGATGGTGCGGGTAGTAGAAGAAACATCTAAAAATATAAAAAATAGAAAAAACGACTTACCTCGGTTTACATGTGAATTAGTTTAATTTATGGACAAGTTTTACATCACAACAACATTGCCATACGTAAACTCAGACCCGCATTTGGGGTTTGCCTTGGAAATGGTGCAGGCGGACGCAATTGTCCGCTACCAAAAACTTTTGGGTAAGGAAGTATTTTTTAACACGGGCACGGACGAGCATGGGGTTAAGGTTTTCCGCAAAGCCCAGGAAGAAGGCAAGGAAGTCCAGGGATATGTGGACGAATACGCGGACAAGTTTAAAAAGCTTTTGCCGGCTTTGGGAGTTTCAGAAGACGTTCACTTCGTTCGCACCACAGACAAGCACCATGTTGCTGCAGCCCAGGAATTTTGGAACCGCTGTTTTAACAACGGTGATATTTACAAAAAAATCTACCACGTAAAATACTGCGTGGGCTGCGAGCTGGAAAAAACAGAGAGCGACCTGGACCCAACAGGCCACTGTTTAATTCACCCGCATTTGGAAATTGAGTTAATAGAGGAAGAAAATTATTTTTTCCGTTTTAAAAAATACGAACAACCGCTACTTGAATTTTACGAAAAAAATAAAGATTTCGTTGTGCCGGATTTCCGTTTTAACGAAATTAAGCAATTCGTAAAATCGGGCCTTAACGACTTTAGTATTTCCCGCCTGAAAGAAAAAATGCCCTGGGGCGTCCCGGTACCGGAAGACGACAGCCATGTAATGTATGTTTGGTTTGACGCTCTAATTAACTATATTTCTACTTTAGGTTGGCCAGAGGTTAGTAATCAGCCAATCAGTAAATCAGCGAATCAGTTTGATGCATATTGGGGCACACAGGAGAATCCCAATGCAATTCAAATAGCCGGAAAAGACAATCTCCGCCAGCAGTCTTCCATGTGGCAGGCTATGCTTATATCTGCCGGTCTTCCAAACAGTAAACAAATTATAATTCATGGCTTTATAAATAGCGGCGGGCAAAAAATGTCCAAGTCTCTGGGTAATGTGGCTGACCCATATGTAATTATCGATCAGCTTAAAGCCAAAGGTCTTAGTAATGAGCAGGCCATAGACGCTATGCGGTATTATCTACTCCGTGAAATTCCAACCTTTGAAGACGGGGACTACACTTGGGAAAAATTTGTGGAAAGCTATAATGCTAACCTTGCCAATGGTATTGGCAATTTAACTTCCCGTATACTAAAAATGGCTGTAACAAATAGCGTTAGCGCCACTACTTCCATTCCGTCTTATCAATCAAGCCCATTACTTGAAAATTACGAGCTAGTTAAAGCCGCGGACGAAATCTGGAAAAAAATCCAGGGCTGTGATGAATACATTCAAAAAACTGAGCCATTCAAAACCATAAAAACCGACAAAGAAAAAGCGGTAAAAGACATAAAACATCTTTTAAATGAGCTGCAAATAATTGCCGTAAATCTCCAGCCGTTCCTTCCTCACACCAGCCAGCAAATTTTAAAAGCCTTAAAGGAAATAAAACCGGAAGGTATTCCAAGGTTGTTTCCAAGGATTTAAATATGAAACACGAGGAACTTAGTAACGTGCCGCTAAATCAGAAGGACCAACAACAATCCGAAGCAAGAGAAATGGCGCTGCGTAATAACGCAGAAGCCAGAGCTATTATTGTAGAAGCTAAAAAATTAGCTAAAGAAAGGACCTCTGTGTTGTCCCAATTAGCTACTTTGGAGCTCAAGTTGGAAAATCCGCAGTCTGAATCTAATTATTATGATACGCTAATAGAGGCAAGAAATATTTTGGAAAATTTGCGTATAGATAAACAACTTAAGGCCTTGTCAGAGTTGGACGAGGAATAATAATGTTAATTGACACTCATGCTCATGTGAATTTTCGCTCTTTTAAGGACGATGCAAAGGAAACTTTGCAGCGGGGTTTGGACAATGGTGTGTGGACTATAAATGTCGGCTCGCAAATCGACACATCCAGACAGGCCGTAGAATTGGCCAACCAGTTTGAACAGGGAGTTTACGCGGTTGTTGGACTGCACCCAGAGCATACGCATTCACAGTTTGTGGACGAGGAAGAAACTCATTTTAAAAGTCGCGAAGAACATTTTGACTATGAAGCTTATAAAAAATTGGCACAGGACAAAAAAGTTGTGGGAATAGGGGAATGCGGGCTGGACTATTATAGACTACCAGAAGGCGTAGACCCGGAACCAATTAAAGAAAAGCAAAAAGCCGCGTTTAGGTTACAAGTGCAACTAGCAAAAGAACTAAACAAAGTTTTAGTAATTCACAGCCGCCCAGCAAAAGGCGACGAAACATTATATGATGATTTAATTAATATTCTTAAGCAAGAAAGTATCGAAAATTTACGCTTCGAAGTCCATAGCTTTACTGGCAGTCCAGAGTCCCTCCAAAAGTTTTTAGAGTTAGGCGCTTATGTTTCCTTTAATGGTATAATTACCTTTGACAAAAGTGGTAATATGGAAAAGCTGGTTAAGATGGTTCCTATGGATAAATTAAT
This sequence comes from uncultured Candidatus Saccharibacteria bacterium, assembly GCA_964474825.1. Lineage (GTDB taxonomy): Bacteria > Patescibacteriota > Doudnabacteria > UBA920 > UBA920 > CAYYWQ01. The sequence goes on along the minus strand of CAYYWQ010000001.1, from coordinate 659,923 downwards.
TTTAGAAACCGACTGTCCGTACTTAACTCCAGTTCCTAACCGCGGAAAAAGAAACGAACCTTCTTACGTAAAATTTGTTGCAGAGAACGTGGCGCAAATAAAGAATGTGTCTGTAAATGAAATTGCGGAAGTGGCAACCCAAAATGCCAAGCAACTATTCCAAATTTGAATTTATGAAAAAATACGATCATATTAAAATTGAAAAAAAGTGGCAGAAGTATTGGGAAACCAAGAAAACTTTTCAGGCTAAAGACGTTGACAAAAGGCCAAAGCAGTATATTTTAGACATGTTCCCGTATCCTTCGGGGGCCGGTCTCCATGTTGGCCACCCGGAAGGTTATACTGCTACAGACATTCTTTCCCGTTATAGCCGTATGCGCGGCATAAATGTTTTGCACCCAATGGGTTGGGATGCTTTTGGCTTGCCCGCGGAAAATTATGCCATAAAAGAAGGGGTTCATCCGCAAAAAACCACGCAAAAAAATATTAAACGTTTTACAGAGCAAATTAAAAGTCTGGGGCTTTCTTATGACTGGAGCAGGCAAGTTAATACTTCCGACCCTTCTTACTATAAATGGACGCAGTGGCTGTTTTTGCAGCTATACAAAAAAGGCTTGGCTTACAAAAAAGAAGCTTCGGTTAACTGGTGCCCTAAAGACAATACTGTTCTTGCTAATGAGCAGGTTATAGACGGCAAATGTGAACGCTGCGGTAGCACTGTTGTGCAAAAGAATCTTTCGCAATGGTTTTTTAAAATTACAGATTACGCTGAAGAGTTGTTGTCCGAGTTAAATAATTTAGATTGGCCGGACCCAATAAAGCTTATGCAGCGCAACTGGATAGGCAAGAGCATGGGCGCGGAAATAGATTTTACCTTAGCCCAGCCGCCGGTAAAGCGCTATGTAATTTTGCATGGCCGCGGCGGAGGCCCGGAGAAAAATTTTATTCCCTGGCTAAAAAAAGAATTAGAAAGCAAGGGGTTTGAAGTTCAGGTGCCGGCTATGCCGAACCCCAACGAGCCCGGCGATGTTGAGCAGGCGGAATTTGTAAAAAATAATTGTACTTTAGACGAGCAAACTGTAGTTATTGGTCATTCTTTTGGCGGCGTGGTGGCCTTAAGGCTTTTGGAACAGGGAATAAAGCTTAATCGTGTAGTACTAGTTTCTACACCCTTTTCCGCAAACTTTCTAGACGGCAAAAAAAGGCCTTCTGTTGAAGCTGCTTTAAATAAAGGTTTTAATTTTGACGTTATTAAAAAAAATACCTGCTTTACTTTGCTTTACGACAGCAGCGATTATGTTGTACCTATAACGGACGGCGAAGCTTTTGAGAAAAATCTTGATTTCAGCTTGTTTAAATTTAAGGCACAAAACCCGCATTTTACCGCTACAGAGGAGCCGGAGGTTTTAAATGTTGCCTTAGGAAATGTAAAAGTTTTTACAACAAGGCCCGACACTATTTTTGGCGCAACTTATTTGGTCTTGGCTCCGGAGCATCCTACAGCCAAAGCCATTGCTAGGCACGTGGAAAATTCCAAGGAAGTTTTTGCTTACATTGAGGCGGCAAAAAGTAAAACAGAACTTCAGCGTTCAGCGCTGGAAAAAGAAAAAAGCGGCGTAGAGTTAAAAGGCGCTTTTGCCATTAATCCGGCCACTAAAGAAAAAGTCCCCATTTGGGTGGCAGATTACGTGCTTATGGGTTACGGTACCGGAGCTATTATGGCTGTGCCCGCGCATGACGAACGTGACGCGGCATTTGCGGAAAAATATAAATTACCTATTAAGCAGGTAGTGAACGAGCAGGAAAAGTTAATTGAGTCCAATGAATTTACCGGTCAAGACATAGCGCAGGCAAAAATAGGCATTGCAAAAAAATTCGGCAAGCTCACTACTAAATATAAACTGCGCGACTGGCTGGTTTCGAGGCAGCGCTACTGGGGCGCGCCTATACCTATTATTTATTGTAAAGACTGCGGTGAGCAGCCTGTTCTGGAAAAAGATTTGCCTGTAAAACTGCCTACAGACGTAGACTTTAGGCCAACTGGGGAGTCTCCTTTAAAACGCTCCAAAAGTTTTAAAAAAGTTACTTGTCCGGTTTGTAAAAAACCGGCCGAGCGCGACTACGACACCATGGACACTTTTGTGGACTCCTCCTGGTACTTTTTGCGCTACACAGACCCTAACAACAAAAAGGAATTTGCCTCTGCTAAAAAAATAAAACAGTGGCTGCCTGTGAACACTTACATTGGCGGCGCTGAACACGCGGTGCTTCATTTGCTTTACTCCAGGTTTTTTGTTAAAGCCTTGCGCGATTTAAAAATGCTGGATTTTGGTGAGCCGTTTTTAAAGCTGCGCAACATTGGTTTAATTTTAGGGCCTGACGGCGAAAAAATGTCTAAGAGCCGGGGAAACGTAATTAACCCGGACGACGTGGTTAAGCAATTTGGCGCAGACTCCCTGCGCATGTTTGAAATGTTTATGGGTCCATTGGAAGATGCCAAGCCATGGATGACCCAGGGCATTGTGGGTATTAAAAGATTCTTAGACAGAATTTGGTTTTGGGTAAACGATTTAGAAGCAAATAAAAAATTTGCCACCAATTCCCCAAAAGCGCAAAAGCATTTGCATAAGCTAACTAAAAAAATTACTGAAGACATAACACAGTATCATTTTAATACCTGTATTTCCGCGTTTATGGAATTCCATAACCAAACTAAGGACGAGCCGGTGTCTAAGGAGTTTGTAAGTACGTTTTTAAAATTGCTCTACCCATTCGCTCCACATATGTCCGAAGAATTGCATTTAATTATTGGCGGGAAAAAATCTTTGCAGTTAGAAGCTTGGCCTGAACATGACGAAAAATTAACCGTAGATGACACAGTAGAAATCGTGGTGCAAATTAACGGCAAAGTTAAAACTAAAATTACAGTACCCCAAGGCAGTAATGAAGATTATGTTAAACAACAAGTTTCGTCTTTAGTCCAAAACCAAACTGTTAAGCGCGTAATTTTTGTGCCAAATCGCCTTATTAATTTTGTAGTTTAAAATATGGTTGAAAGTTTAAGGTCTTTACAACATAGTGCTGAACTGGCCACTCACACCGCAGCTGCTGAAAGAGTTTGGCAAGAAACAGAGCAGAATTTGAGTAACAGGCCGGGGAAAAATTATAGCGGGGTTTTGTGGGGAGTAAAGATTTACGAGAAGGTTTTTGAAGGAAGAGAAAGGAAAAACTTATTTCGTTACAGCTATGGTTTTTTCCGTAATCTCGACGACATGGCAGACGGTGACATAGAGCCGCCAGCCGGCTTTACTAGCTCCTCATATATTGAAGATATTTTAAAATTTATTCGGGATCCTTCCTCCGACCCAGCTCCAACTGATTCTTTTAAGCTTTCTTATTTGGCAATGACTGAATTGGCTGGTAAAGATGGTTTAACTATCCAGCATGAGTCAGTGCAGTTACTCGAGTCTTTGTTATTTGACGCTAAAAGGGCCGAAGCTTTTAAACAAAGTGGTAAGTTGCAAACTAAGACTAAAGAGGAGCTAGAAGATTATTTTTTTAAACGCGACATAGAAGGCACGGTACGGCTTCAATTAAAGATTTATGGAGACGACCCTGAGCACGCAATTTGGCTAAGAGCCGCTGCAGACGCCATAAGAATAACTTATGATATACGGGATTTTTCGGACGATATTTCTAAGGGTTTAGTGAATATTCCCCGAGAAGATTTAGAAGAGATAGGCTTAACGGAAGCGGAGTTAATGGATTTTGCACATGGGAACTTTTCTTCAGAAGCGTTAAGTAAGCTTTACGCATGGTTTTTAAAAGAGGCAAAAAGAGGATTGGCACCCTTGGCTGAGTTTGATCAGTTTTATAATAACCATAAATCAGAAATGAAATTGGCAAGCCGCCTGCACAAAAAACAGTTTGAAGGTCCCACACGGAAGTTTTTAGAAAAGGTGGTGGAAAATAATGGTGTCGTTAATCTTGCAAAAAAAGCTTCGTCAGCTAAAACCTAAAAGCTATGCTATTGAATTTCCATTTGCCAAGTTACTTTAACAAAACTGTCCGTGAGGAAATTGGCGAGCTTTACGCGTCTTCGGTAATTAGTAATTTAGCGTTATCTATAACGCTGGTTTTTGAGCCTATATTTTTATATAGCGTTTTAAAATTTTCAGTACCTCAGGTGCTGCTTTTTTTTGCTTCGGTTTACACTGTATATATTTTTGGCATAATTTTTGGCGGACGTTTGGCGAGCGTGTATGGCTACAAACATGCCATGGCCATGAGCGTGCCGTTTCAAATTATGTTTTGGGTTATGCTGCTTTTGGCCCGGGAAAATCCCGGGCTTGCCTTTGTGGCGGCAATAATGCTTGGCCTGCAAAAATCTTTATACTGGCCGGGCTTCCACGCGCTTATGGCCCGCTATGCGGACAGGCAGCAGTTAGGGCGGGAATTTAGCGTGGTTTACGCAATTACCATGATTGCCCAAATAGTTGGCCCTTTTTTAGGCGGGTTTTTGGCGCAACATTTTAGTCTCACCGCCACGTTTGTTATTGCTGCAATTATTTATTGTTTTTCTGTAATGCCCTTGTTTGCCAAACGCGAACTTTTTGTCCCCAAAATTTATCATTTCAGGCAAACTTGGGAGCTTTATAAAAATTTTCCAAAAAAATTTATTGGGTACTTGGGTTTTGGTGAAGAACTGTTGGTGTTAACCATTTGGCCAATTTTTATTTTTATATTGGCTAAAAGCTACCAGACCACCGGACTTCTTGCCACTGCAGCCAGCATGATAGCCGCGGTGCTCGCGCTGCTTATGGGAAAAATTACAGACCAATACACCAAAAGAATTTTAATTAAACTCGGCGCTTTTTTTAGCAGCCTGGTTTGGCTGGCACGTTTTATGGCAACCAATATTTGGAATGTATTTGCGCTGGACACCCTTTCCCGGGCCAGCAAAGAAATGGATTTTATTCCCATTTCTACCGTAACCTACCTGCGGGCCGAAGCCAACCACATTATGCCTTATGCCGTGTTTTTTGAGCAATCCCTCTCTATTGGCAAACTCATTGCCTGTTTGCTTGGGGCGCTTTTGTTTACCCTTACAGGTAATTTTGTGGTATTATTCATATTAGCCGCAGGATTTAGCCTACTTTATATGTTTATATAAGTCTAAGATCCATGAGAAAAGATAAATTACAAATTAAATACCACAACCTGAATTGTTAAATGGTGTTTTTATTTACCTAAAAGCTAACCACTAACACCTAAAAGCTATATTATGAACTATCCAAATATACAAGCGGAAGATTTAAAAATTTACGAAATTATTAAACGCGAAGAGCAAAGGCAAAAAGAGGGGATTGAGTTAATTGCTTCTGAGAATTACGTATCTACGGCTGTTTTGGAAGCAATGGGAAGCGTTTTAACCAACAAGTATTCAGAAGGTTACGTGGGGAAACGTTATTACGGCGGCAATGAAATTATTGACCAAGCGGAAGGCTTGGCCATTGAGCGGGCTAAACAATTGTTTGATGCCGAGCATGTAAATGTCCAGCCGCTGTCCGGCTCTCCCGCCAACTTAGCCGTGTATATGGCGCTATTAAACCCTGGCGACAAAGTCTTGGGGTTTTCTTTGGACCAGGGCGGACACCTTTCGCACGGTCATCCTCTAAATTTTTCCGGCAAACTCTATACAATTATTCCTTACTTTGCCAAAAAAGATACCGAAATTATAGACATGGACGAGGTGGAAGAAATAGCTTTGCGCGAAAAGCCAAAAATGATTTTGGCCGGTTTTTCCGCGTACAGCCGGAATATGGATTGGAAAAGGTTTAAAGAAATTGCGGACAAAATTGGCGCTTCTACTTTTGCGGACATTGCCCACATTGCCGGGCTTATTGCCGGCAAGCAGCTGGAATCCCCGGTGCCTTATTTTGACGTTGTTTCCACAACCACGCATAAAACTTTGCGCGGTCCCAGAGGTGCTATGATAATGTGTAAAGAAAAATTTGCCTCTGCAATAGACAAGGCGGTCTTCCCTGGTGTTCAGGGCGGCCCGCACGACCATATTAACGCGGCCAAGGCTATAGCTTATGGCGAAGCTTTAAAACCTGAATTTCAGGAGTATTCCAAACAAGTTATAAAGAATGCTCAGGCTCTTGCCAAGGCGCTGCAAAACAAAGGTTATAGAATTGTTTCCGGCGGTACAGATAATCATTTAATGTTGGTAGATATTTTTGGCAGCAAGCAAATTACAGGAAAAGAAGCGGAAAAATGTTTGGAGCATGTAAGTATTTCCATTAACAAAAACATGATTCCGTTTGATCCTAGAAAACCGCTTGATCCTTCCGGTATTCGCTTAGGTACCCCCGCATTAACTACAAGGGGAGCAAAAGAAGGCGACATGCAAACCGTAGCAGATCTTATTGATGAAGCTTTAATGAACCGAGCAGACGAAACCAAACTTTCTGAAATAAAAGAAAAAGTAAAACAGTTTTCTTTGAAGTTTCCTGTTCCCGGAATTAATTAAATAAACAATGTCAATCTTGCATGCGTTTGTGCTAGGGCTAGTCCAGGGCCTTTCGGAGTTTTTGCCAATTTCTTCTTCCGGCCATTTAGCAATTATTCCCAGGCTATTTAATTGGGCAGACCCAGGTTTGGGTTTTGATATTGCGCTTCACTGGGGTACTCTTTTGGCTGTGCTGGCGTACTTTTGGCAAGACGTTTGGTTAATAATTCGTGGATTCTTTCATTCCCTTATGCCGTCCACGCGAGACCTTAAAAATAATATTTACCAAAAATTGGCTTGGCTATTAATTTTGTCTAGCATCCCAGCCGCGATTATTGGCTACTTGCTGGAAAGCAGGGCTGAGGAAGCAGGCATGCGCGACCTGGTGAGGGTCGCTTTAACCTTGGCCGTGTTTGGGTTGGTCTTGTTAACCGCCGACAGGCTCGGTAAAAAAACCAAAAACCTTGACCGCATAACATGGCTAGATTCTTTATGGATTGGAATTAGTCAGGCTCTTGCGATTTTCCCCGGAGTGTCGCGCAGTGGTTCCACTATTGCCACGGGTTTGGCTTTAGGTTTTAAGCGCGAGGACGCAGCGCGGTTTTCTTTTTTAATGTCTATTCCAATTATTTTTGGCGCTGGCTTGGTTAAAATAAAAGATTTCGGCGTTGGAGTAACAACCGTGGAATTAACTGTGGGCTTTTTAACAGCCGCGTTGTTTGGGTTTTTGTCTATAAAGTACATGCTTCGTTATTTAGCCAAGCATGATTATAAAATTTTTGTGTGGTATAGAATTTTACTTGCCGCGGTTGTTATAGCTGTTTACTTTGCAAGAAAATAACTAATTAAAAAATCCTCCCGCTTCGGGAGGATTTTTTGGTGCCGGTGGTCGGAGTCGAACCGACATGCCGTTAGGCGCGCGCTCTTGAGGCGCGTGTGTCTGCCATTTCACCACACCGGCTTGTGATGCTTTGGTTATTTTAGCAAAAAGGCTTATTTCAGTAAAGGGTTTCACGGCCATTTGTCCAAAAGGACAAAATTTGCTAGAATTTTATAGTAATTCATTATCTTTGTAGAGGTGAAACTAAAACCATGGACGACACATTAAATCAACAAAATAACATAAGCATTCAGTCTTTAGACACCTTTAATAATCATCAGCCCGCTCCTTCGGTTGTAGTGGCAGAAGCGCAACCGACTTCTGAGCGGCTTTCTTACTCAGACGCTAAAATAGAAGAAATTGAAGTTGCTTTAATTGCGCCAAACCCGTTCCAGCCCCGAAAAACTTTTGAACCGCAGGCACTGCGGGAGTTGGCAGATTCCATAAAAGAGCATGGCGTTATTCAGCCCCTTGTGGTTACCAAAACTCCAATTGGTTACGAATTGGTAGTAGGGGAACGCCGTTTCCGCGCCTGCCAACTTGCAGGCATAAAATTTGCTCCGGCTATCATTAAAAAAGAAATGATAGACCAGACCAAGCTGGAAGTGGCTTTAATAGAAAATATTCAGCGTCAGGAATTAAACCCAATTGAAGAAGCGCAGGCTTACGAGCGTTTAATGAAAACGTTCGATCTCACCCAGGAACAAGTGGCAAAAAAAGTTGGCAAGAGCCGTCCTGCTATTGCCAACACTGTTCGTCTTTTAAATTTACCGGCAGAAATCCAGCGCGGCGTTGTTGAAGGCAAAATTATGGAAGGCCACGCCCGGGCAATTTTAGGTTTGAATGACCCGGAAAAAATGCTGCTCATGTACAAAATGGTTATTGAGCAGAATTTAAACGTCCGTCAGGTGGAAACTAAAGTCAGGGAGCTTACTGCCAAACGCGCGGTAGACAGCGCGGCTCCGGACCCTAAGCTTATGGCAATGGAAACTGAACTTCGCGGCAAACTGGGCACCCAGGTAAAAATCCAGCGCCAGGGCAAGGGCGGTAAAATTTTAATAGATTTCTTTAGCGAGGAAGAATTGGAAGAAATTATCCACAAAATGGCCGAACAAAGAACAGCTGAAGGTGGCGGGTACTTAACAGTTTAGAAATTTTTTGTGGAAAACCCTATTTGACAACGCTTTGGGCGCAGGTATATACTTTAGGCAGTTAAAGAAAATCAATGAATCAACATAGCCACAACTCTATTGTTACCCTCGTTAGCCTCTTTGTTAAGGGCTACTTTTGGGCAGGGACAGTGGGGTTAGGTAAAAGTTAAATAGATATTGATCTAAATAACAACCACTAACCCCGCAAGTAGGCGGGATTTTTGTTAGCCATAGGCTAACAACCCCGTCGGATGACGGGGTCAATAAGTGTTTTTTAAAAAACATTCTGCTCGTAAAATTTGGCCATACTCAGGTTAAGGCCAAGCTTTATGAGCAGAACCAAGGTGTAAACAATTTTAGAAGACTAGATCTTTTACTATCTGAGTTTCAGATAAAATTGTTTTTACTTTAGGTATGTTCAAAGGTAAAGGGCTCCGCAGCCCTAGGGTGGGGAAAGTTCGATAACCATCGTGAACTTCCTGAGAGACGCTGTTCGCAGCGCAAAAAGAATAAGGATGAGACCTGCAGTTTGCAATCATCTTTATAGCATTCTTTCTCTCGCAGGTATGAATAAACCCTGCCACCCGTCCAATTCTGGCGGTTTTGTTCCTCATTGGGGAGGAATAAATGCGAAGTTTTTGACAGAACGCTTTTGCCAAAATTTCCGCAGAGCGCGTGAGTATTCCGCGTTCCCGCCGTCCCGGAACGGGTAATCTATAGCTGCCAACCGGTAGCCGAAAAAAAAGTTTCCTATGGGAAATTTTGATTACTCTCCAATCTTTGGTGGCTGCCAGTCACCAAAAACCGTCGTTCGTCTGAATGACGGCCTTGGGAAGAACCTCTAGGACTGTAAGTCCAAAGTTCTATCCTTGTGGAAGAGAAGTAAAAATACCGCCAGAGATTTTGGCGGTTCGCAGGAGGCAAAAATATGCAGATTGCCGCTTGTCAAGCGAAGGAGCCCGCGCAGGTGGGTCAAGACCGGGCGCCGGCTGTCAACCAGCACAAGAACAATGCTGAGGAGACTGTCCGACGTCCCAAGATAAGAGCTCCTGGAATCAGGAAGCTCGGAATCTCGCTTGAGGAAGCGTATGCTGGGTAGTAAAAGCTAGCGCGTTGATCAGGCGCTAGTCGTCCGGGCCGGGGGAGATCGTTCGTTCGACACAATAATGGGGAATCTTTTCCTTTTAGGAAATTCCCACCGAACTCATTGTCGAACAGCGATTTCCTTCCGGCCGCTGTTTTCCCCAATTTTTCCATCTTGACACAATTTTTGTTTCCCTTTAATATACTTTAAAAGTATGAAATTACATAATTCCATCCTCGCTATTGTAGTCGTTATTATTAGCTTCTTGCCGCTTGGGCAGAGGAAGAGTTTTGTAATAGAGTAAACTTACAAACTTTCAAACCTCCACCTAAGCGGTGGAGGTTTTTTAAATCTCGTGTTTCTAAAATTTGCTCTGAATATATCTGAACAAATTTTAGGTGCATGAGGTATCGCACCGATTCAAAACCCGAAAGGGGAGGACTATGAAAAAAGATGAAAGCCGTTCTGATAACGCGGAGTCTGGCATTGCCAGCTCTCGCAAAACCGTGGATTCCTATCGCGAGCCGAATGGCGACGCGAGACCTGTCGTACTAGCCCGTGCCACTTCGGGATACATGGCCGAGTTGGGCGATTTCTGGGATTTCCAGAATTTTCAAACATCGGGGAACGTCGTTCCCTAGTCAGAGCTATCATCGCAATTTGGGGAGTGAGTCACTGCTGTTTTAGAGCATTATCGCGTAACATGTGATACTATCTACAAACGACAATGGCTCCTCCCCATTGTTTTATTTCACCAAAAAAAGACACACAACAATGTTATATGTCTTTTTTTGGTCGGGCTGCCCATTCGGCTTCGCTCAGGACAGCTCTTACCACAAAGAAAAAAGCACGACACAAGGTCGCACTTTTTTCTTTGGTCGGGCTGCCGGGAATTGAACCCGGTCTACATGCACCCCATGCATGCGTACTACCGGTATACTACAGCCCGAATTTAACTTCAATATTATACATAAAAAAGAAACTAACGGCAATGGTTAAGTGTTAGTTTCTTAAATCTAGAATAAGGGATCCCTCCGCTCATACTCGGATGCACTCGCCTTCGGTCGGGATGACAGGGAACCTTACAAAGGCTTTCCCAAAAAAACTTTTTCTAGAATATCACTATTAATAATTTCTTTGCCTGAGCCTTTAGCCACAACTTGGCCTTTGTCTAAAACATAGGCCCGGTCTACTATTTCCAAAAGTGATTTTAAGTTGTGTTCAACAATTACTATTGCCGTTTTATGGCGGAGGTTAATGTCTTTAATTGTGGCAAAAACTTCTTTTACTATTTTTGGTGCTAGTCCTAACGAAGGTTCATCAAGTAGCAAAACTTTAGGGTCTGTCATAAGCCCCCTGGCTATTGCCAGCATTTGTTGTTGTCCGCCGCTAAGAGTGCCAGATTTGGCATTTTTTTTATGCTTAAGGCCAGGAAACAATTCTAAGACTTCGTTTTTGCGGCGGTTAATTTCTTGTTTATCGTTTATAATGTAGCCACCAATTTCCAAATTTTCTTCCACTGTTAAATGCGTAAAAACCCTACGCCCCTGCGGCACAAAAGCCAGGCCTAAAGACGGCATTTGGTATGTAATGGGTTTTATGGTTTGCTCATGCCAAAGCACTTGCCCGCTGTCTAACTTAGCCAAACCAAACATGGCTTTTAAAGCTGTGGATTTTCCGGCGCCATTAGGTCCCATTAATGCCACAACCTGGCCTTCGTCCACGGCAATGCTAACATCGTTCAAAGCTTTTACGCCCCCATAATGAACGCTGGCATTTTTTAATTGTAGTAAAATTTCGTTATCCATATTTTTTGTCATTGTTTAAGGGGTCCCTCCGCTCGGACTCGGATGCACTCGTCCTCGGTCGGGATGACATCCATGATTTATTCGCCTAAATAAGCTTCAATAACTTTTTTTTCTTCTAGGACTTTTTGCGGATGCCCTTGTGCCAAAAGTTCGCCACCGTCTAACACATATAAATAATCGCAAAGCTGGCGGATTAAGTCCATGTTGTGCTCTATTAAAATAACTGTGCGGCCCTGTTGTTTTAATTGCCGCATTACGTTAACAACAATTTTGATCATTTCCGGAAACAAGCCCGCAAAGGGTTCGTCAAACAAAAATATTTTAGCATCCATGGCGAGTGTCCGGCCAATTTCCAAAAGCTTCCTTTGGCCGTAGGACAAATTTATTGCCAGCTGTTTATGTTTTTCCCAAAGGCCAATGGTTTTTAAAATTTGCTCAGCTTGTTTTAAATGATGCTCGCCATGTTTTTCAAAAAGCGCGCTTAAAACATTTCGCGATGTCAGTGCAACTAGAATATTATCTAGCACCGTCATTTGTTCAAACAGCCGAATTTCCTGAAAACTCCTGGTGATGCCAAATTCCGGCAAGTCGTAAGGCTGTATTTTTTTAGTTTCCACTCCGTCTATAATTACAGAACCACTGTCAAAAGGAAAAATGCCGGACAGTAAATTAGTCAGGGTAGACTTTCCGCTGCCGTTTGGTCCGACAATTCCGGTGATTTGCCCTTTTTCAAAATTTAAAGACACACCGTTTAAAGCGTAAACTCCTTGGAAGTGCTTGGTCAAGTTTTTAGTTTGGAGAATCATCACCTTTTAATTAATTTGATGCGGTACGCCGTTCTTGAACTGTACAAAATGGAAATTAGCTTTTATATCCCCGTATTCGTCAAAAGCAACGTTTCCGGATGGTCCGGGTAAATTTATTTTTTCTAATTCCTTCTGAGCGCAAACTGTATCATCATTGCAATGTTTGAAGCCTGCTGCCAAAGCGCGCAAGGCATCGTAGGAGCGCAGCGAATAAATTTCCTGGGCAGTAAGGGGGTGTCCTATTTTTTTGTTAAAGTTTTCTGCGAAAGTTTTAAGTTCCTGGCTGGGCTTGGTGTTTATGTCCGGGGAAGAGTCGGCCACGAGAAGGCCTTCAGCTGAATCACCTGCCGCTTCTATCATTTCAGGTCCCAGTACAAACGATGGCGAAATAAACTGCGCCGTAATTCCCAGTTGGCGGGCCTGCTTTAAAATAATACCGGTTTCGCTTGGGTAGCCCATTAAAATTACAATATCAGGACTGGTAATTTTTATTTTAGCCAGCTCACTCCTGTAGTCTGTTTGACTGCCGTCAAAACCTTCGTTAAAAGCAATTTTTCCTCCCAGTTTCTGCCAATTTTGTGTAAAATTTTGGGCCGAGCTTTTGCCGGCGTCGTTGTTAATGTAAAAAATAGCGATTTTTTTATTTGTACCAAATTTTTCTTTTACCGCTTGAGTTAAAAATTGTTCTTCCTGGTCTGCAGTGGGGTAGTTGCGGAAATTATAATCGTGCAGGCTGCGATACTGGGAAGCCGCTGTAGCTACTCCCATTTGGATTATATGGTCTTGGTTAGACAGGGGCGAAATAGCCATGGCTACCGAAGAGCCCCAGGTTATTACTGCAGAAATGTTTTCGCGTGACTTTAAATCTAAATAAGCGCCTACGGCTTTTTTGGAATCACCTTGAGTGTCGGAATAAACAATTTCAATTTTTTGTCCACTACTACTAATTTCGTCTAGCGCTAAATCTAAACCTTGTTTAATTAATTCTCCCTGGCCGGCGGAATTTCCCGAAAGGGGAATTAGCGCGGCAATTTTAATAGTGGCTTGGTCAGCGGTTTTGGCTCCTCTGTTATAAATAAACCAGACCAAAGCGGCTACAATTACCAGCGAGATTAGAATAATTTTGTTAGGTTTGGACATGGAGTAATTAATTGAAAAATTTAAAGATTGAAAATTTAAAGATTATAACTTGTATTCCCCAATTAAGCCTTGCGGCCGATATAACATCAGTAAGACTAAAAGAAGTCCATAAACCAACTGGCGCATTTGGGCGGCTATTTCGGTTGGAAAGCCCACAAACCTTAAAGCTTCTGGCAACAAGACCAAAAACAAAGCTCCTAAAATTGAACCTCGCAAACTTGCCAGTCCGCCTAAAATAATTATGGACCATAAGTAAACCGATTCGTTGGAGCCAAAAGTGCTGGGGTCAATGTATGTAATGTAAGCGGCAAATAAACTGCCTGCGATTGCCGCAAGCCCAGCGCCAATAGTGAATATGGCAAGTTTAAAATGATGCGCGTTGTAGCCAAATACTTGTATAGCCTCTTCGTCTTCGCGAATGGCTTTAAGCACCCTTCCGAATGAAGAGTTAACAATAAAACGGCAGACTATATAGACAAGCAGTAAGCAAATAGTAGTCAGTAAAAGGAAATTTAAATTTTGGGAAAAATCTATGCCGAATAAAACGGGACGGGGGATTCCTGGAATCCCCAAAGGGCCGGAGGTTAAACTTTGCCAGTTAAGCATTATGGCAAAAACTATAATAGTAAAACCTAAAGACCCTAAGGCGTAATAATCTCCTTTAAATTTGCTCAGCACATAACCAATAAGTCCGGCGGCAAGCATTGCGTGGATTATTCCAATGGCCAGGGATAAGAAAAAGTTAAACTCATATTGAGTGGTTAGAATGGCGGTAGTGTAAGCGCCTATGCCGAAGAACGCGGCATGAGCTAGGGAAAGTAACCCGGTGTAGCCAAAAATTAGATTGAGCGATAATGCCAATATCGCGTATATGGAAAATAAAATTGCAAGATGTATTAAGTATTCCATAAATTATTTTTTGATAATGCCTGATGGGCGGAAGAGTAGGAAGATTATCAAAAGTCCAAAAGCAATTGCGTCTTTCCATTCGCCGTTAATTTTCCAAATGCCAAAGTTTTCTGCAAAGCCAAGAAGGAATGCTCCTAAAAAAGCGCCGGGTACGCTACCAGTTCCACCAATAACAGCCGCAATCACGCCTTTCAAAAATAAGTGTAAACCCATTGTAGGTTCTATGCCTGTGTCAAAACCGGTTAAAATCCCGGCCCCGCCGGAAATAGTAGCGCCAATAAAAAATACAGCGGCAATTATTCTGTTGGTATTAATGCCAACAATTTTGGCAACCTCTTCGTCGTCGCTCACCGCTTTTATGGCTTTGCCGAATAAGCTGAATTTAAACAAGAGCATAAGTCCGGCAAAAACTACCAAAGCCGAAATTAGCATTACTAATTGCGTTTGGGTTATTACGCCGGTAGAAATTTGGTAAATTTTTTGCTGAATTTGGGAATTCGATAGAGTTTTAAATTGGCTGGAAAAAAATATGGCTACTGCGGCTTGGATTATTGTAAATAATCCAATTGAGGCAACGAGCTTAACTGTGTCGGTGCTTTTGCGTTTACGTAGTGGCAAGTAAACCAATTTGTCTAAAATATAAGCGGAAAGCCCCGCGGCAATGACCCCAATTATTATTGCCAAATAAAAAGGCCAGCCCAGAGTTTTTAACAAATAAAAAACCACATACCCGCCTACAACGGAGTATGAGCCGTGGACAAAATTAAAGAATTTTGTAACGCCGAAAATGAGGTTAAAAGACATAGCCAGCAGGGCGTAAATACTGCCGGCAATAATAGAGTTTAAAATTAACTGAGGCAAAATGCTCATGTTGGGATTATACTAAAATTTGTCTTACTCATCAACAAATTTAAAGGCTCACCACGGGTGAGCCTTTAAATTGCTGACGCAGATATTATTTGGTGTAAGGAACTGTTTTGCCGTCTTTAATAATTTCCGGTTTATGGCCGCTGGCGCGATCGCCGTTGTCTTGTATTGTTACAAAGTCCGAAGCTCCCGGCCAATCTTTAATAGTCCTTGACCAGTCAGCTAACTTTTGGCCGTCATAACCCACAGCGGTTATTCCGTCTTTAATTATGTAGATGGAATCGTAGACTGTTTGTGTGTAACTCTTAAAATCCATTTCCTTGCCATACTTTTGTTTATAGGATTCATTTAACTGTTTAAATTTTGGATTATTTTCATCAACTCCAAATTCAGCAACTAATGCGCCTTCCAAGAATGCTTTATTTCCCGAAAGCAATTCGCTGTCGCCCGCATTTTGGTCGGACATTAATAGCCTCGGTTTCCAGTTAAGGTCTTGGAGTTGTTTAACAATTCTTTGGGCAGCCGCCGGGGTTTGGGTGTCTAAAAATAAAGCGTCAGGGTTTTCAGATTTTAATTTAACCAATTGTGATCTAAAGTCAGCTGCTTCTTTGGGATACTCCTCTTTTACAACTTTACCACCGAGTTTTTGGAATTCATCGCTAAAGGCTTGGTAAATACCAAGTGCGTAGTCTTGTTGTTCTTGAATGAACGCTACTTTTTTAAAACCCTCCTTGTTGTAGGAAATGTCTGCTAACACTTGTCCTTGAGTAGCGTCGCTTGGATAGTTCCGGAAGAAAAAGTGGCTAATCCCGGTTAGCTTGGGACTGCTGGAGCCTCCGGAGAGCAATAGGACCTTACTTGTATTTGCAATTGCAGCCGCGGCAATGGACTCGCTGCTGCAGAAACCGCCGGCAACAACTTGCACGTGGTCAACGTTAACTAATTTTTGCATGGCATTAGTTGCGTCTTGGCCGTTGCATCTGCCGTCTTCAAAAATTGGTTCCAGTTTTTTTCCGTTGATTCCTCCCGCGTTATTTATTTCGTCAAAGGCAATTTGTTCGGCGTTGCGCATAATTTCACCATACGCTGCCGCGTCACCAGTAAGAGGTAAAAGAACCCCAATTTTATAAGTATCCCCAGCGACTTCGGTGGTGCCAGCAGTTTCTCCGCCTTTGTTTTTGCGAGCCATTACTACTGCTAAGACTATTATTGCTATTACAAAAATGGCTACTAGCCATTTAAGTGCTCCTCCCTGCTTGGGCTCTTGCATACTTTGTTCGTCCATATGCTTGGTTTTTTTCTCCGGAAAATCCGGCTTAAAACTTAATACCCTGGCCTTTATTAACCTTGTTTAAGCTAATGTTAGCATAAGTTATTTTATTTGCAAGCAAAATTGTGGAAAGTTTTTGACACAAAATTTCTTTTAATTATCTGCTATAATTAGTTAATGAAACAAATAATTCTAGCGTCTACATCTCCGCGTAGAAGGCAACTAATAAAACTTTTGGGAATTCCTTTTAAGGTTGTGGCAAGTAATTACCACGAGGTGCACCACAAACATTTTACCCCGAAACAGTTGGTGGGTTTTTTAGCGGAAGGCAAGGCGGCAGCGACCGCAAAAAAATATCCTAACTCAATAATTGTAGGGGCCGACACAATAGTGGTCCACAAAGGGAAAATTTTTGGCAAACCAAAAGACAAAGAAGACGCGCGCAAAATGTTAAGTAAATTCAGCGGGCAGGCGCAAGATGTTTTAACCGGGGTTTGCGTAATTAATTTGTCGGCCCATAAAAAAGTTACCAAGGTTGTAAAAAGCAAACTTTATTTTAGGAAGCTAAATAAACAAGCAATAGAAAATCTTTTGTCCGCTGGTAACTTTTTAGACAAAGCCGGCGCGTATGCAGTGCAGGACCATGGCGCGGGTCTTATAAGAAAGGTTTCAGGGGATTATACAAATGTTGTTGGTTTGCCTTTGGAGGCTTTGGGGAAAATGCTTAAAAAAATTGGAGTTTCTTTTAGTTAATTAAAAGTCCCGACCTCGACACCCTTGAGAGTCGGGGTTATAATCAATTTATGACAATCAAGGGCGAAAAAGTTGTGCTAAGACCAATACAAATGTCGGACGCGGGGCGGTTTGTGAAGTGGTTGAATGATCCGAGTATTCATAAATTTTTACAGACACGTAAGCATCTGACTTTGTCTGAAGAAAAAAAATGGATAAAAAGCGCTATTAAATCTAAAAGCCATAAAAATTTTGCAATCGAAACACTAAATGGGACTCATATTGGGAGCACCTCTTTAGAAGTTAATTTTGACCATAGTCGGGCTGTATTTGGAATTTTTATTGGCGAAAAAAAGTATTGGAACCAGGGCTTGGGCAGTGAAGCCGCAAAGTTAATAATTGACTATGGGTTTAAAGAGTTAAAATTACACCGCATTGAACTGGGTGTGTTGGAATATAACCCGCGCGCGATTAAAGTTTACAAGCGTTTGGGTTTTAAAGACGAAGGCATTAAAAGGGATTTTATTAAGTTCAAAGGAAATTATTATAACGATTATCATATGTCGATTTTAGACAAAGAATGGAAAGGTGGTAAAAATTAACCCGTCAAAATTTTGCGGGGATGGTCAAAAGTTTTTTATTTTTTTTTATATATTATTAAACATTTATATTTGCCCAATTTATTAGGGCAAAATTTAGGTGGGTAAATGAAAACAGCTTTAATATCTGTCTATAATAAAGAAGGTATAGTGGGGTTTGGGAAAGAGTTGGTAGGTTTGGGGTTTAAGATTTATGCCTCTGGAGGCACGGCTAAAGAATTAACATCCGCCGGAATAGAAGTAACCGATGTAGCTTCCTTGGTTGGCGGCGGGGCAATTTTAGGGCACCGCGTGGTTACACTTTCGCGCGAGGTTCATGCCGGGCTACTAGCGCAAGACAATGAGCAGGACCGCAAAGAGCTTGAGAGTTTGAAAATTCCTTTTATAGATTTAGTTTGCGTGGATTTGTATCCGCTGACTGAAGAAATTGCCAAACACAACTCCACTCTGGAGTCAGTAATTGAGAAGACAGATATAGGAGGGCCGACAATGCTGCGCTCCGCTGCCAAAGGCAGAAGGATTGTGGTATGTGATCCAGAAGACCGCCCAAAGGTAATTGATTGGTTAAAAGCCGACCAGCCTGACAAAGAAAATTTTATTAATAAATTTTGCGCCAAAGCGGAGTTTATTGTGGCAGATTATGCTTTGGCTTCGGCCCGCTACCATAGTCACGGCAACATTGATGGTGTAGTTGCCCACGAAGTTTTGGGAGTTAAGTACGGAGAAAATGGTTGGCAAGTTCCTGCAGGGCTGTTTAAAAATGAAATTGTAGACGAACTTTCCCTCGCCAATTTTAAGTTAGAAGCAGGCACGACCCCGTCCTACAATAATTTGGCAGACGTAGACCGCTTGCTTCAAACAATTACTCACATTGCCGCCGGGTTTGACGTAAATTTTAACCAGACTCCAAAAATTGCTGTAGGAGTAAAGCACGGCAACCCTTGTGGCGTGGCGGTGGATGACGAACCAGCGGCAGCAATTCAAAAAATGTTAGAAGGGGATTTGCGCGCCATTTTTGGAGGTGTGGTCATGCTGAATTTTGAAGTAGACGAAAAGTTGGCCGAAGTTTTACTGACTCACAAAATGGAAAATAATCAACGAAGATTATTAGATGGAATTATTGCCCCGTCTTTTTCATCGGAAGCAATTGAATTATTAAAGCGCAAAGGAGACAAGTGTAGGTTTTTAGTAAACCCAGCTTTGGCAAGCTTGTCTAAAGACTCGCTCGATAATCATCCCCGTTTCCGTTACGTGCGCGGCGGGTTTTTAAAACAGCCGAATTATAATTTTGTTTTAGATATGAATAAGGCCGAGGTCACGGGGGAATTATCTAACCAACAAAAATCAGATTTAATTTTAGCCTGGGCAATTGGCTCTACCTCAAACAGCAATACGGTTACTATTGTAAAAGATAGTCATCTGTTAGGTAATGGGGTAGGGCAGCAAGACCGCGTGGGTTGTTGCCAGTTGGCTATAAAAAGAGCTACTGACGCAGGCCATGAAATAAAAAATGCTAGTGTATACAGCGACAGTTTTTTTCCGTTTGTAGACGGAGTGGAAGTCTTGGAAAAAGCGGGAATTTCTGCTATATTGGCCACAAGCGGAAGCGTTAGGGATTCAGAAATAAAAAAGTTTTGCCAGGAGAATAATATTACTCTTGTAATGTTCCCGGACAGTCAAGCGCGAGGATTCTTTAATCACTAAAGTGTTTTTCTACTAAATACTAAAGAAAACTAAACTACTAAACCTAATTTTTTTAGCTTTCGTATCTTTAGTTATTTTAATATTTAGTAGAAGTTTTGAAAGGGGGTGAGAAGTATGAGCGTCACAGTTAATTTTTGGGCGGTGTTGGTTTCCGCCGTTGCCAGTATGGTAATCGGCAGTTTGTGGTACGGCCCAATTTTTGGTAAAAAATTTACGAGCGCCATGGGCATGGACTCTTGGAGTCAGGAAAAAAGGGATTCCATGAAGAAGAGCATGGCCTTTACTTACATTTGGCAGTTTGTTGCCTCCCTGGTTATGTTTTATGTTTTTGCTTGGATTATGGGTGGCTTGAACCAAATGTCTGTTATGGGCGGGGTCCAGTCCGCTTGTTGGATTTGGATTGGTTTTGTTGTGCCTTTAAAGCTTGGCGAGTCCCTTTGGGGTGGCAAAATGATTTTGTTTTGGTTAGGTATTGGTAATATGTTGTTGACTTTATTAGCAGCGGGAATAATTATTGGTGCCTGGAAAGTTTAACCGCAGATACGCAGATGAGAAACAGGTAACGCAGATAATACAATGGGCATTATTGCTTAAGCAATGATGCCCATTGTTAACAGATTTTATGCACAGAAAAAAAGTATTTTGGATTGTAATAATTTTAATAGTTTTAGTTTTTGTTGCTTGGATTTTTAAAAAACATCCAGCAGTTTTAAATATTGTAGTTACTCCTCCAGAAAATCACCAACTTACTCAGCCGGCAATAAATGGAGAGCAGGTTAAGCCCGAAGTATCTTCGCTTCGGCCCATTGCCGTTATGGTGGAAAACCATCCTGACGCCCGGCCGCAGTCAGGGCTTTCTCAGGCTGACATTGTTTACGAAGCATTGGCAGAAGGCGGTATAACCAGGTTTATGGCGATTTA
Organism: uncultured Candidatus Saccharibacteria bacterium; assembly: GCA_964474825.1. Lineage (GTDB taxonomy): Bacteria > Patescibacteriota > Doudnabacteria > UBA920 > UBA920 > CAYYWQ01. The sequence continues at coordinate 639,538 of CAYYWQ010000001.1, read as the reverse complement.
CCAGTCCAAGGAAGCTAAAGAAATTGGTCCGGTAAGGAGCGCCCGTGAATACTACGCGCAAATTGCCAACGAATGGGGCGCTGTTTATGCCCACGTAGGCGGCAGCAATGAAGTTATTGCCCAAATTAAGGCCGGGAAATATAAAAATTTGGACGACGCAAATGAATATTATAATTTTGATTTTTTTCCGCGCAAAAAAAATAAGCCCGAGCCACACCATATTTTTACCTCTACTGAAAAACTGCGGGATCTTATTGGATTCCATAAATATTCTAACACCGCCAATTATTTGCCGCTACAATTTAAAGAAGATTCGCCTCTGGCAACATCAACCGCAACAAAAATAAGTATAGATTTTTCCCGCGCCGGTTACGAGGTCGGTTGGAATTATGACTCCGCATTAAATTCCTATAAACGTTTACAATATTTTGAGCCGCACATGGACGCGGAAAATAAAAGCCAGATTATTGCTAAAAACGTAGTGGTGCAATTGGTAAAAGTTACGCCCGTACCTAACGACCGTTTGCTGAGTGTTGACGTAGATTTAAACAGTGGAGGGCGCGCAATTATTTTTCAGGATGGAAAAGTTGTTGAAGGAACTTGGGAAAAAATGAACGATGGCAAAACTCGTTATTACGATAAATCCAGTCAAGAAATAAAATTTAACCCAGGGCCCGTTTGGGTGGAATTAGTGCCAAATGACTATCCTGGTCGAGTAACGTGGAATTAAAAAACAGCCCCGGTCATTCGACGGGGCTGTTTTAAATTTATTTGGTAACTTTAGCCTTGGTCTTAATGCATCTGGTACAGGCTTTTATTCTTTGTCCATTAAACACCGAGTACTGCAAATTAGGTAACAGTCTCCTAATGGAGGCTCTCATAGAATGGGACCTTTTTATTGTCCTGGAATAAATTTTTCCGCAAACTGCGCACGTTCTGGGCATGGGAGTGAGTTGAAAATTAAAAGTTTAGAGTTTAAAGTAACTAGAACAGTTTAACACATTGTGATAAAATAATCAAGTATGTCTATTTTAATAACTTTCATCATTTTAATATTCTCCGTTATAGTGCACGAAGTGGCGCATGGGCTTATGGCGGAAAGGTTAGGGGACACTACTGCCAGGGACGAGGGGCGGATTACTCTAAACCCTATTCCTCATATTGACCCTTTTGGCAGTATTTTGTTGCCTCTCTTACTTTTGGTGGCCCATTCGCCGGTTATATTTGGCGCGGCTAAGCCAGTACCTGTAAATTTTAATAACCTTAGGCCACAGAAATTGGGTATGGTTTTGGTGAGCCTTGCCGGCCCGTTTTCCAATATTTTGTTGGCCATTGTGTTTGCTGTAATTATTAAACTCGGCTTGACCAACTTTTATTCCTACGACGTGTTGCTTTACGGAATTTTAATTAATTTAGTACTGGCTTTTTTTAATTTAATTCCCATTCCTCCGCTGGACGGCAGTAAAATTTTAGCCGCTGTATTACCGGAGCAATGGCTGGAAGTTGTTTTCCGTTTTGAACGTTATGGGTTTATTTTGCTATTTATTCTCCTGTCCATGGGCGCGTTTGACTGGATTTACGGTCCTGTAATTGGCACTTTTTGGAACACATTTCATTTGAGTTTTGGGGATTTGAATAGGATACTACAGTTTGGGTTGTTTTCTTCCTGATTGACATATTTAGTTTTAGCTAGTATAATATTTCTAATTGAATTAGAAACCTTCCGCTTTGGCGGAAAATTACTCAATTTTAGTCGATTTGGCCGAGAAGTTCATCCCACGGTTTCGGGATAGTATTGGCCGAACGAAGTAGACGCGAACTGACATTCCGTCAGTTTTTATTGTGAAAAATTAATCAGCTAACTAACAAAATGCCAACAATCAACCAGCTAGTTCGTAAAGGCCGCAAAGTTGCCCGGTACAAATCCAAGTCACCGGCTCTTATGCGCAGAATCAACTTAATTAAGAACAAGACACTGTTTATAAAAACCGGTGCGCCTTTTATGCGCGGCGTGTGCTTAAAGGTTTATACCACCACACCAAAAAAGCCGAACTCGGCTTTGCGTAAAGTTGCCAAGGTTAAACTGACCAACGGTATGGAAGTTATTGCTTACATTCCGGGTATTGGCCACAACCTGCAGGAACATAGCGTTGTTATGATCCGCGGCGGAAGAGTAAAAGATTTACCAGGTGTCCGCTATCACATTGTTCGCGGAAAACTAGACACATTAGGCGTTGACGGTCGTAAACGCTCAAGAAGTAAGTATGGAGCCAAGAAGAAATAGTTGAAAGTTCGTAAAGTTCTTAAAGTTTATAAAGTCGGAATTGCCTAAAACTTTATGAACCTTATAACTTTACAAACTTTATAAACTGAAAACCTATGCCAAGAAAATCACGATCTTACGACAAACATGTTCCCTTGCCTGACCCAAAGTTTGGGAGTGTTAAGTATGCCAAATTCATAAACTATTTAATGGAGCGCGGCAAAAAGAATACCGCCCGCCAAATTTTTTACGACGCTTTAGACATCCTTAGCGAAAAAATAGAGCAAATGCCGGCAGCCCCGGCTCCAGCCGCTAAAGCCGGAGACGACAAAGCCGACAAGTCCGCTGCCGAAAAACCTGCGGCAAAGAAGTTGGATGGTCGCGCGGTTTTTGACCAAGCTTTGAAAAACATTTCTCCTTTAATGGAATTAAAATCCCGCCGTATTGGTGGAGCTAACTACCAGGTACCAATGGAAGTTATGGAACCCCGCAAGACCACATTAGCCATCCGCTGGCTTTTGGCCGCTTCCAGAGCCAAAAAAGGACAAAGAATGGCCGAAAAATTGGCCGGTGAAATAATGGACGCTTACAACAAAACCGGTGCTGCCATGAAAAAGAGAGAAGACACCCACAGAATGGCCGAAGCCAACAAAGCGTTTGCGCATTTTGCACGCTTCGGGAGGCGCTAGAAGAGTCTCTACAAAATACGAAAACAAACGAAATTACGAAATCTGTATTTGAAAGTTTTAGTAATTTAGTCTGGATTAGTATTTTAGTAGAAGTAAAAGGAACTTTTACAAAAAGAATTATGCCGACCCCCTCCGTTTGGCGGGGGTCGGCATAAGGGCTACCAGTCACCTGGTATTTCAAAACTGTGGCCGCGGTTGCAGGTGAGGTAGTTCTCACCGCTTCGCGATACAGGCACTTCTTTCTTGCACGACTCACAGTAGCACGTGAGTTGGTCCGAAGGTAGGGTTAGTCCTTTCCCGCAACAAGGGCAGAACTTGATCTCTTCCTTGGCCTTTTTGTTGAGGTAGACATCGTGGTTGCCTCCATCACAGCTGATTGTGGCGCAATCATCGTGAGAAGCCCCCAGATCTTTTTTGTACAAAGAGTAAAGCGGCATATTTCCTCCTCTCAGTCCTATTTCCGAAAACTTCTCGGATAATGGACAGCCCAGAATAGCATGAATCAAATTTTGAAACAAGTTCAGGATGACACAAAAATCTTTAAATCATTTATTTTTTAAATCTTTAAATTAATCTATGCCCAGAGAATTTCCAATTGAGTATACCCGTAACATTGGTATTATTGCGCACATTGACGCAGGTAAGACCACGGTAACAGAAGGTGTTTTGTATAACACTGGTATGATCCATAAAATCGGCGCGGTGCACGAAGGTGAAACCACAACCGACTGGATGGAACAGGAACGCGAACGCGGAATTACAATTACTGCGGCCGCGGTGACTTGCTATTGGACGCCCCGTTTTATTAAATTAGCTAAAGATACCAAGCACAAAATTAACATCATTGACACTCCAGGCCACGTGGACTTTACCGTGGAAGTGGAGCGTTCTTTGCGTGTTTTGGACGGTGCGGTGGTTGTGTTCGACGGCAAAATGGGCGTAGAACCCCAGAGCGAAACTGTGTGGCGCCAGGCCGACAAATACGGCGTGCCTCGCATGTGCTTTATTAACAAAATCAACCAGACCGGGGGAGACTTTTACAAATCTCTGGACAGCATACATAAACGTTTGTCCCCAAACGCTTTTCCTATTCAATTACCAATTGGTTTTGAAAAAGACATTGTAGGAGTTGTGGACTTAATTAACATGAAGGCCTACACCTATAAAGATTTTACCGACAAAGAATTTACAGTTGGTGAAGTTCCGGCCGACATGCTTGAAAAAGCTAAAGAATATAGACACCGTCTTTTAGAAAAAGTTGTTGAGAGTGACGATGTATTAATGGAAAAATATTTGGCAGGCAGCGAACTTACGGAAGATGAATTCTTGACTGCTATTCGTAAGGCTGTGCAGAGCGCTAAATTTTATCCGGTTTTGGGCGGAGACGGTCGCGGAATTATTGTGCAAACAATTTTAGACGCTGTAACCAACTTTTTGCCAAGCCCAACAGACCGCGGTGCCGTAAAAGGGCACGACTTAAAAACAGGCGCGGACATTCAAAGAATGCCAACAGACGACGAACCTTTTACAGCCCTAGCCTTTAAAATTGCTACAGACCCATTCGTAGGACGTTTGTGCTTCTTCCGCGTATATGCCGGAAAATTAGAAGCCGGTTCTTATGTGCTAAACGCCCGTACCCAAAATAAAGAACGCGTTGGCCGTATTGTGCGAATGAAGGCTGACGACCGTGAAGAAGTTAAAGAAGTTTTTGCCGGCGACATTTGTGCCCTTGTAGGACCTAAAGATACTTTTACCGGAGACACTCTTTGCGATGTAGACAAACCAATTCAGTTAGAAAGAATTAAATTCGCTGAACCGGTTATTTCCATGGCCATTGAGCCTAAGACCAAAGCAGACCAGGAAAAAATGGGTATTGCTTTGGGCAAGTTGGCCGAAGAAGATCCGACCTTTAGACTTTCCACAAACGAAGAAACCCAGCAAACCATTATTGGCGGTATGGGTGAGCTTCACTTGGAAATTATTGTTGACCGTATGAAGCGCGAGTTCAAAGTGGAAGCCAATGTTGGTAAACCGGAAGTTGCTTACAAAGAAACCATCAAGAAAACAGCGGAAGCTGAAAGCAAATACATTCGTCAAACTGGTGGACGCGGACAATATGGACACGTTTACTTGCGCGTTGAACCTATGGAACGCGGTAAGGGTTACGAGTTCTTAGACGAAATTGTTGGTGGAGCTATTCCAAAAGAATATATTAAACCAATCGACAAAGGTATTCAGGAATCTGCCGCTAACGGTGTAATTGCCGGATATCCTTTGGTGGACTTTAGAGCAGCTGCTTTTGACGGTAGCTACCACGAAGTTGACTCCAGTGAAATGGCTTTCAAAATTGCCGGTTCCAAAGCTTTGCAAGACGCCGTAAAACACGCTGACCCAATTATTCTCGAACCTGTAATGAAAGTGGAAGTTATAACGCCGGACAGCAACATGGGCGACGTAATTGGTGATTTAAACAGCAAACGCGCGCAAATTAACGAAATGACAGACCGCCTGCACTTAAAAGTTATAGACGCATTTGTGCCGTTGGCGGAAATGTTTGGTTACGCTACTTCTCTTAGAAGTATGACCCAAGGTCAAGCTTCCTACACCATGGAATTTGACCATTACGCCGAAGTACCAAAAGCCGTAGCCACAAAAATTATTGAAAGCCGTGCTGGTATCAACGTACGTAAGGGTATGTAAGATCGCAGATACGCAGATTAGAAACAAGATGATGCAGATTAAAGGCCGTGACGTGAGTCACGGCCTTTTGAAATCGGTCCACTTTTTTCAGGGCGATATATGGTTGTCTGGGGGTTGGGGATGTAGTTACAACGCCGGCTGGTCAATTCCCTTAGCGCTGTATCCCACTATCTGGGACGGGTGACAAGTAAAGTACCTGTAATCCCCGAAGAGCTCCCACCAGCGGGTGATGTTTAGGACAATCCACCCATCATGCAATTGTTGCATGTCACCCGTAACCTTGTGGCCACTTTTTAGGTATAAAGTGACTCTGGGGGGTCTTTGAGGGTTGCGAATACGTCCCGCCAACTGTTGCATCACAATTGTTTCCTCCATTCATCCTCCTCTCTCGCCGGGCTTTAGACCTCTGGGTCAGTATCCCTTTGTAGCGATATGGCAGAATATCAAAAAGACAGGGGATTGTAAAGGTTATAAAAGAGGTTTATAATCACTCTAGATTTAAGTTGAAAGATTTAGGATTTAAGTGCATCTTTTTCTTAAATCTCCAATCCTTAATCATAAATCTGTAATGGGAAATTTACAAGACATAATCAGTCTAGCAAAAGCAGATGGCGGGAAGTTTTTTGTTATTGACGAAGGCGGGGATGTAAAGTTAGTTATTATGAATGTGGAAGATTACCAACGCATGCTTTTGGGGAAACTTCAGCGCCAGGTAAAACAGCAAGTTGAAGATGTTGAAAAAATTAACAGGGAAATTTTAAAAGCGCAATTGCAAGAGCCGGAAATAACTCCTATTGTAGAACACCCAAAGCCAACCCGTAGGCCCGCGGATTTTGGTCCAAAGGTTGAGTTTCAATCCCACATTCCACGCCAAGATTTGCGCGCCGAAGTCATAGATCCAAGTTTTGATTTTGAAGGGCCAAAGGTGGAAATAGATGACCTATAAATTTCTTACAGAAATTCTTTACCAAATCCTAAAGTAACTAAAAGCACCAAACATGAAAAAATATTTTGCAATCGCAGCAGTTTTAGTTTTAGCAGCCGCCTGTTCTAAGCCACAGCCGGTTTCTTTGGCTCCCGAAAAAAATCAACCCAGTGTTACCCCTAGCGCTTCGCCGACTCCAACGGCAACGACGACTGCACCTTCCGTTATTCCTAAAACCCCACCCCTTACTTTGTCTGTTTATAAAGACCCGTCCGGTGTGTTTAGTATTGGTTATACTAGTGATTTTACTATGTTAAAAAATTCACCCGCGTGTAATGTTGGGGGTGAGTCACCCAAGGTTTGTTTTGTTTTAAAAAGTGAGCCTTACAAAGGCACTAATTTTAATTCCGCCGCAGTTACTGTCAGGGTGCGCACTGACCGGGCAGACTTGTCAAAATGCGCTGAATTCCCCGCTTCCGAGTTAGGTTTGGGACACTTGGAAAATCCTATAGTAGTAAATGGCGTGACATTTGTTACGGCCATGAGCGACAACATTGTAGCCGGGCAACATACCCAATCCCATATTAGCCGTGGTTATCATAATAAAACGTGTTATCAAATTAATGAAACCATTATTTGGACTGACGTTAAAAGTAATCCTCCAAGACAAGAAGTCGACAAAGGCCAAATTTGGTCGAAGCTTGATCCTGTGCGAGGCAACTTTAGATTTATTAAGTAAAATAGTTATGATAAAAAAATATTTTATTATTGCCGCAGTAATTATGTTGGCAGCTGGTTGTGGTAAAAATACCGCTATCCTTCCTGCGCCAAGTCCCACTCCCACACAAAGCCCGAGTCCAACAGATCAAGTCGATGCTTTCCAAAAAATTGCAGACAAGTTTGTCTCATGTCAGACATATGTAAACTCTACCCTTGGTTATAGTGTGGCCTGCCCTGCTAATTGGCTTGAGTACGCAATTAATGAGAGGGTGATCCTTTTTAATAGCCCTAAAAACATGGGCCTGCTTAGGCAAGTAGAGTCAGGGGAAATGTATGGGGAAGGATACCAGAACGACGTAACTATAAATTATTATGAAAGCATTGCTGACTATCCGGAAAACGCTAGCAATAACATACAGGCTACAACGGTACCGGACTTGCTTTCAAAAATGCAAACCGTGTCTAACGTAAAGGAAATAAAAGTTGGCGGTGTTACTGCTTATGGTTTTAGTCAGGGAGGTCTTGGTGTTTATTATGTTGTTTTTATTCAGCACAACGGTCATCTTTATGAAATATTTTTTGGCAACAAAGCCGGTGCGGAAGATTTAAGTGCCGAAGAAAAAGATTTTTTGAGCTCCTTTAAGTTTGCTAATTAGTTGACAGAATGGGTAAATATCTTTAAAATAAGTTTTAGAATAATTAAATAAATTGCCCTGGATTCCGCAAGGAAAGAAAGAGATACCCTCGGCACTGTGGCCAGATCGATCGGCTACAGCGGTGAGGGGGTCTCGGGCTAATCCCGATTTTCGGGAAGAAGGAACAAAACAATGGCAGACAAATTTGACCGTAGCAAGACGCACGTCAATGTAGGAACCATTGGTCACGTTGACCACGGTAAAACCACTTTGACTGCTGCTATTACTACGGTACTCAGCAAGACCGGTGGCGCCAAGGCCCGTGCTTATGATAGCATTGACAACGCCCCAGAAGAAAAAGCCCGTGGTATTACAATTAACACCGCGCACGTAGAATACGAAACAGCTAAGCGCCACTACGCGCACGTGGACTGTCCAGGACACGCCGACTATATTAAGAACATGATTACCGGTGCCGCCCAAATGGACGGAGCTATCTTGGTTGTATCCGCCGCTGACGGCCCAATGCCCCAGACTCGCGAACACATTCTTTTAGCTAAGCAGGTAGGCGTTCCTTACATTGTCGTTTATATGAACAAGTGCGACATGGTCCAGGACGCTGAACTTTTGGACTTAGTAGAAGAAGAAATCCGCGACCTTTTGACCAAATATGAATTCCCAGGCAAAGACACTCCAATTATTCGTGGCAGTGCCTTAAAAGCTTTGGAAGGCGACACTTCCGAAATGGGTGAAGCTTCCATTTTGAAATTAATGGAAACTTTGGATTCTTTTATCCCTGACCCAAAGCGCGAAGTTGAAAAGCCATTCTTAATGCCTATTGAAGATATCTTTTCTATTGAAGGCCGCGGTACCGTGGTCACTGGTAGAATTGAACGCGGGCAAATTAAGATCAACGAAGAAATTGAAATCGTTGGTATTCGCCCAACAAGCAAAACAGTTGTAACCGGTATTGAAATGTTCAACAAACAGTTGGACAGCGGTATGGCAGGGGACAACGCCGGAATTTTGCTCCGTGGTACTAAAAAAGAAGAAGTAGAACGCGGACAAGTTTTGTGCAAACCGGGTTCTATTACTCCTCACACGGAATTTGAATCTGAAATTTATGTTTTGACCAAAGAAGAAGGCGGACGCCACACCCCGTTCTTTAAAGGTTACAAACCCCAGTTCTACATTCGTACTACCGACGTGACTGGTGACGTAACTCTTCCAGAAGGACAGGAAATGGTTATGCCTGGTGACACTGTTAAATTAGTCATCAAATTAATCACCCCAGTAGCCCTAGAAGAAAAAGGCAAATTCGCCATCCGCGAAGGCGGCCACACTGTAGGCGCTGGCGTAGTCACAAAAATTATCAAGTAAGCTTTTAGCTGCTTGCTATTAGCTTTTAGGAAAATCAAAAACTCCTCCCATCTCTGGGAGGAGTTTTTGTATAATGACCTAGCCCTTTTGCACTAATGCACTAGTGCAGTAACGTATAAGGACTCAAAAATAAAAAAAACTGCCGGCGCACTCAAGTGGGCGCCGGCATAGAGCTAACTGCTTACGGATCTGCGTCCGTTTTATTTTTCCTCCGTTTTGGTCAGCCTAACGGCTGGCCTTTTTCTTCCTCATCTGGTGAACTTGCTGGACCTGAGCAAGTTTTGCCTTCGCCGCCTTTTTTTCTGCAGGCGTAGAGGCCCACCGCACTGCCTGAGCGGCAGATACTACTGCTCTGCCTGTTGCGCTCATGTGCCGCTTTTTTCTTGTGCGGCGATGCGTCCGAGGCCCCGTTGGGGGTGCGATTCCCCCCGCTCGGATAGCCGCGATCTGTTGCTCGAGTCTCTGTCTTTCGACAGAGAGTCCTTCTAAGGCTGCTTCCAGCAGCCAACGTGGTTCTGGCAATTCTAATTCTCCCTATTGAAAACCCCTGCTTTTGTGACCAGATACTTATTGGTCACGAAGACTAAACAAATCTCCCAGGGGAAAATAGGTAAAAAATATTTTACCCACATTTCCAGGAAAGATTTAACTATAAATTAACAATTTTCCACTCGCGAATTTTCGTGAGCGGGAAAAAGGGGACGAACAGCAAGCGGGGTCTGTTCGTCTCCAGGAGTAACTAGGAAGCGGTGATATTGCCGGCGCAGCCCTGTCGAGGGCTGGAGGTTAGCGGTTTGTGAACCAAACCTCAACCCCGTCCGGGTTAGAGGGTATCGTACCGGCCATCTTTTTCCACTTCTCGAGCTCGGGAACACTGAACTTCGAGACGGCTACCTTAGTGAGCTCCCCAGCTTCATCCAGACGATCGTTCCAGAGAATGGGGTATGTGAGGAAATGGTTCTTTTTGGTCAGCTCCGTGTAACGGGCGATGACTTTCCGCCTTTTCTGTTCGGTTCGCAACACGGAGTTGAGTTCGTTCCGGACGTCGGCCTCGTTGCCCTTTTTGAGATGACCCTTAAGGGCGTCATACTCTTCATCCAACCGTGTATCCAGCCTTTCTAACTCCGGCTCGATTTGGGCCAGCGTAAGCTTGCTGGCAGTGTCAGTCTCGATGTTGGTATGGGCGGGGGTCGGTGTAGTGGTCGTGGGTTGAGATTTAACAGGCTTGGACTCGGTTGGAGCGATGAGCTTGTTGTTGGCCGGAGCCTGGGTCCCGCACGAAGCGAGAATCAGGGTGGCTAAAACTATCACTGTTACAAGCAGTTTTGGGTTGGTCATAGCAATAAAAAACCATAAGATTTATAGAATCTTATTGCTATGACCAATGCTTCCTAGTTTAAAGCCTCCTTAAAATTTACCTTATACTATGACATTTTTGATATAATTTGTCAATATACTATGAAATCCTTGACAATTTTGAATAAGTCGTATAAACTATTGCAAGTACGTAAAAGGCTATATAAAAGGCCTGATTTAATATCATTTAATCGCCCAAATAAGGCACGCATTTAAGGCATCTTTAACAAATGGACAAGGACTCTGCAAAGCCGAAAATCCGCATTAAAATTAGAGCTTACGATCATAAGTTAATTGATCAAAGCGCTAAACAAATTGTGGATACTGCCAAAAGGACCGGAGCCACTATTTCCGGGCCCATTCCGCTACCGACTGACAAAACCAAGTATACGGTTTTGCGCAGTACTTTTGTTCATAAAGACAGCCGCGAACAGTTTGAAATGCGCGTGCATAAAAGGTTGATTGATATTCTAGACGCCACACCAAAAACCATAGATTCCCTTACAAATTTGAATTTACCGGCCGGTGTAGACGTAGAGATTAAAATGAGTTAGTAAAAAAATATTTTGTGAATTAGTTCTAGTTCGCGATAGCGCAACAAAGCTTAGCAAATTAGAAAACGATTTACTCTCATAAGTAAAAGAAAGACATTCTTTCGTTTATTGATGCGGGCAAATCGTGCCCGTTTTAATTTAGCCAGTAGGAAGTAGTCAGTAGCTTGTAGGAAACTGCATGGCTACCTGCTACCTACTACCAGCTACAACCTAAACTATGAACTTTTTAGTCGGACATAAACTGAATATGACTCAGTATTTTGACGAAAAGAGCGGCGAAGTCGTGCCGGTTACTGTTATTAAGGGCGGCCAAATGGTTGTAACTCATGTTAAATCCGGCGAAGGAAAAGACAAGTATAACGCTGTGCAAATTGGCATTGGCAAAAAGAAAAAATTATCTAAATCTTTAAAAGGGCATTTTAAGGACCTAGGTAATTTTTCCGTTTTAACCGAATTCCGCGTAACAGATGTTAAAGAATATGAGCTCGGCAAGAAATTGGATTTGTCCGGTTTCCAGGTTGGAGAAATGGTAAACGTAATTGGAGTTTCTAAAGGCCGCGGCTTTGCCGGCGCCATGAAACGCCATGGTTTCCACGGTTTTCCAATGTCCCACGGTCACAACAAGCCCCGCTCTGTCGGTTCTATTGGTCAACGTTTTCCTCAGCACGTTAGAAAAGGTATGAGAATGGCCGGCCACATGGGCGTACAGCAAGTTACCGTAAAGAATTTACAGGTCGTGGAAGTTGACCCAGCTAAGAATTTGTTAATGCTTAAAGGCGCAGTCCCGGGACACAGGAACGGTTTAGTAAAAGTTATTTCTACAGGTAAAGTAAAGCCAGTTGTAAGAATTGTGGAAGTTAAGGAAGAGAAGAAAAAGAAGTAAAAAGTGATTAGTGAATAGTGGGTGGTGATTAGTAATCACACTATCCACTAAACACTGCCCACTGCTCACTCAATCATGAAGACATCTCTTTACAATCAGCAAGCGGAAGTAATTGGCGACATTGAGTTAAACTCAAAGATTTTTGATGTTAAGCCATCCCAGCATCTTTTGGCCGAAGCTGTTAGAATTTCACAGTCCAACAGCAGGCAAGGGACTTCCCACACCAAAACCCGCGGCGAAGTAAGCGGTGGCGGTAAGAAACCATGGAAGCAAAAAGGTACAGGCCGCGCCCGTGCAGGTAGTACCAGGTCCCCAATTTGGCGCCACGGTGGTGTGACTTTCGGTCCCCGCAGCAACCAGAACTGGGAACTAAAGATCAACAAGAAGGCCAAGACCAAAGCTTTGTTTATGTCTTTGTCCGATAAAGTTAAAGAACAGAAATTTATTGTTGTTGACCAAATTGAACTTCCAGGCGCTAAGACTAAAGAATTTGTAAAGATCATTGGCAATTTTAAAGATCTCGGTAAAAAGCAAATGTTGCTTTTGCCAAAGAAAGACGACAAGTTAGTCAGGGCAACCAGGAACCTCCAAGGAATAACAACACTTTTTGCCAACAGTCTGAATTTAGTAGAAGTTTTAAAAGCAGACAGTATTGTAGTTTTAAAAGATGCTTTGGCTGTTATAGAAAAAACTTATTTAAAGAGTAAATAGCTTGTAGGAAGTAGCCAGTAGCTTGTAGGAAACTGCAGGCCTACCCGCTACTCACTACCAGCTAACCCCTAATCCCATGGCCATTTTTAGCAAAAAATCCGATGACGAAAAGAAAGAAACAGTTGCAGGCGCAACTGTGGCTACTTCGTCTAGCGTAAAAGTTCCTGCTGTACTGCTTCAGCCCCGGATTTCCGAAAAGGCCGGCCATTTGGTTTCTTTAAATAAGTATGTTTTTAAAGTAAAGAATTCGGCCAATAAAATTGAAGTTAAGAAGGCCGTTGAAAATGCTTATAAAGTTAAAGTTACTCAGGTAAACATTATCCGCATGGAAGGCAAACACAGGAACTACGGCAGAACCAGCGGAAAAATGTCAGATTTTAAAAAAGCAATTGTTACTTTAAAAAAAGGCGACAAGATTGAAGGTTTAACAGACGTAGTCTAATAATATGGCCGTAAAACTTTACAAACCAACCAGCGCAGGAAGACGTATCCAATCGGTTACGGATTATTCGGTATTGCGCAAAAAGCATAAAACCCCGAAAGGTTTAATTTTTAGCAAAGCCAAGCCAGCCGGCCGCAACAACAGCGGTAAAATTACTGTTCGTCACCAGGGCGGCGGCGCCATTCGTAAAACCCGTTTGGTAGATTTCTCCCGTTCCGACAAACAGGGTATTCCGGCGGTTGTTAAAACAATTGAGTACGACCCAACCCGCACTGCTTTTATTTCTTTAATTTCTTACAAAGACGGCAGCAAGCGTTTTATTTTAACACCGCAGGGTTTAAAAGTTGGCGACACTATTATGTTTGGTCCCACTGCCGAAATTTTACCCGGTAATCGTTTGGCTATAAAAAATATTCCTGTTGGTAGCTTTATTCACGACATTGAGTTAATTCCGGGACACGGCGGAAAAATTGCCAGAAGCGCCGGCGCCTATGCAATACTTCAGACCATAGAAGCAAACTACGCTTTACTTAAAATGCCGAGCGGAGAAATCCGCCGCGTTAAAGATACCGCTACCGCAACCATTGGCCAGTTGGCCAACGCTGACTGGATGAATGTTAGAATCGGTAAAGCCGGACGCAGCCGCCATATGGGCTGGAGACCAAGTGTCCGCGGTAAAGTTATGAACCCGGTAGACCACCCTCACGGTGGTGGTGAAGGACATAACCCAATTGGTATGAAATATCCTAAAACCCCCTGGGGCAGACACGCTTTGGGTGTTAAGACCAGACTAAAGAAGAAGTATTCTAACAAATCCATTGTAAAGCGCAGAAGTAAATAATTAGTCAGTAGGAAGTAGTCAGTAGCTTGTAGGAAACTGCATGGCTACTCGCTACTAACTACCAGCTACCACCTAACTATATGTCACGATCACTAAAAAAAGGACCATACGTAGACCCGAGAGTACTTAAAAAAGTGCTCAATGGTAAAGCTGGTAAGGACCAAATTAAAACCTGGTCTCGCAGCTGCACTATTGCCCCTGAATTTGTTGGGTTCACTTTTTTGGTGCATAACGGCAGGGCCCACACACCGGTTTTCGTAACAGAAAACATGGTAGGCCACAAGCTAGGTGAATTTTCTCCAACCCGAAAATTTATAAGACATGGTGGTAAGATGGCTAAGGAACAGGAAGCAGCCAAGGCTGAAGCCGAAAAGGCAAAGCTTAGCGCGGCAAAGGATGAACCAAAGAAATAGCAAGTAGGAAGTAGTTAGTAGCTTGTAGGAAACTGCAGGGCTACCAGCTACTAACTACAAGCTACCTCATACATAACCAGAATATGAAAAAAGCATTAGCCGAAAAAACTCCATCAGCCGTTACAGTACGAGCCAGCGCCCGGGATCTTCATCTTGCTCCAAGAAAGATTCGTTTGGTTACCAATTTGCTCAAAGGCATGAATGTTAACGATGCCATGATTCAATTACAGCATTTGAACAAAAAAGGCGCGCCAATTGTTGCTAAACTTCTCCGCAGCGCCGTGGCAAATGCCAAGAATAATTTTTCAATGGACGAGAATCGCCTCTATATTAAAACCATTACCGCAGACATGGGCAAGGTTTTAAAACGCTATTTCCCAAGAGCCCGCGGCAGCGCGTTTGTTATCCGCAGAAAGCTTTCCCACGTTAACGTAGTTTTGGAAGAACGCAAAAAAGCCGGAAAGACTAAGTCCAAATTTAATTTATTCAAGAAGGAAGAGAAGCCGGAAATCAGTGTAGACCAGAAAGAGGCGACTAATATAAAGCCGGTTTCCGACACTCCGAAAAAGCCACAGTTGTTTAAGAGCGAAGAACAGGTTAAGATGAACAAAGCGGCTAACAAGCGAAGACTATTTAATAGAAAGAGCGGAGAATAAACGAGTTGAAAGTTTATAAAGTTATAAAGTTCATAAAGTGGACTGCAGCAACTTTACAAACTTTAAGAACTTTATAAACTTGAGTAACTAATATTTTATGGGTCATAAGATTAATCCAACATCATTCCGAATAAAAATTACAGATACCTGGAAATCCAAGTGGTTTTCTAAGAGTAATTTTCAAGGACAACTTAAGGAAGACGTGAAGATTCGGGAATATTTGGAAAAACAGTTAAAGAAGGCCGGCTTGGTCCGTATTGATATTGAACGCACCGGAGACGGCGGACTGAATGTAATTATTAAAACAACGAAACCCGGATTAATTATTGGCAAAGGTGGCGCTGGAATTGAAGAGCTGAAAAAGAAGATTAAATCCAAAGTTGGTATAAAAAAAGAATTTAAAGTAAACATAGAAGAAGTCCGCGACATTAATCTACAGGCCCAGGTTATTGCCAACGGCATTGCCGAACAGTTGGAAAAGCGTGTTGCTTTCCGCCGCTTAATGAAGCAGTCCTTGGAGCAGATTATTCAAGCCGGAGCCAAGGGAGCTAAAGTAGCAATTGGCGGACGTCTAAATGGTGCTGATATTGCCAGAACAGAACATCTCTCCAGTGGCAAAATTCCTTTGCATACTTTAAGAGCTAATATAGACTTTGCCCGCAGCACAGCATTTACCACTTACGGCACAGTTGGAATTAAAGTTTGGATTTATAAGGGAGATATTTTCGAGGCAAAGAAAGTCACTGCAGAGAAATAGAGAGTTAGAGAATTAGATAGCTAACTCGCTAATTCTCTGAATAACTAATTTACTACTATATGTTTATTCCAAAGAAACTTAAACACCGCAAGCACCATCGCGGTCATACTAAAGGACAAGCAACAGCCGGAGCGGAAATTGCATTCGGACAGTTTGCCTTAAAGGCTCTGGAAAGCTCCTGGGTAACAGCTCGCCAAATTGAGGCAGCCCGCAGAGCCATGACCCGTTACGTACAACGCGGCGGTAAAATTTGGATCCGCGTGTTTGCGGACAAGCCTGTAACCTTGCACGGTAACGAGAGCCCAATGGGTGGCGGTAAAGGTGCGGTTGACCATTTTGTTTCGGTTGTGAAAAAAGGCAAGATTTTATTTGAAATGGACGGAGTAACTAAAGAACAGGCTCAGGAAGCAATGAGGTTGGCCAGCTATAAATTACCGGTAAAAAGCAGATTTTTAATGAAAGAGAAGCAAGGGTAAGTTGAGTAATTAGCGAATAGCGAACAGGCAATAGAAACTATTCACTAATCGCTATTCACTAATCGCTAATTTTATGAAGTATAAAGAACTTACAACTAAACCAGAGGCGGAAGTAAAGAACCTTTTGGCTGAATTAAAAGAAAAGGCTCATGACTTGTCCGTTAAAATGCGTCTTAATCAGGTTAAGAATACCAGGGAATTGGCTTCTATTAAGAAAGATATTGCCAGAATAATGTTTTATTTACATAACAAGAAGAGCTAAGATAGAGAAAAGAGATAAGAGAAAAGGATAAAACACTATTCTCTATTCGCTAAGCACTAATCACTAGAATATGACAGAATCAAAAAAGCAACAACTAATAGGGATTGTGGTTTCGGACAAAATGCAGAAGACTGTAGTTGTTAAAGTTGACAGCAAAAAACGTCATCCCAAATACCATAAGTCTTATACCGTTTCTAAAAAATTCAAGGCTCATAGCGAGAACAATGAATTTAAAGTAGGTGACCGCGTGATAATTGAATCCATTAGGCCAATGAGTAAAGAGAAAAAGTTTAAAGTAATAAGTAAAGCATAAATTAGCCAGTAGGAAGTAGTCAGTAGCTTGTAGGAAACTGCATGGCTACCACCTACTAACTACCAGCTACCCTCTAAATATGTTACAAGTACGATCCTACATTAAAATAGCAGACAACACCGGCGCGAAAGTCGTTAATGTTTTTAGTGTTAACGGCAAGAACAGCAGGCGCTTTGCCACTGTGGGAGACATTGTAGCAGGTTCAGTTCGCCAAGTTGCTGCCAATTCCGGAATTAAAAAGGGCGACAAAGTTTACGCGGTTATTGTCCGTTTAAGAAAAGAAATCCGCCGCAAAGACGGCAGCTACATTCGCTTTGATGAAAACGCCGGAGTATTAGTAGACAAAGAAAAAGGCGAACCGCGTGGTACCCGTATTTTTGGTCCCATCCCAAGAGAAATCCGCGAAAAGGCCCTTGGAAAGTACGAAGACGGCTTTAAGAAAATTTTATCTTTAGCTCCGGAAGTAATTTAAATTTATGAACAAGCTCAGAATTAAAAAAGGCGATACGGTTAAGGTTTTGTCCGGTAAGGACAAAGGCAAGACCGGCAAAATCCTCCAGGTTTTTCCTTCCACAGGGAAAGTCGTAGTGGAACAGGTGAACATGCATACAAAGTTTGAACGCAGCCGCAAGGCCGGCGAGCCAGGTAAAAAAATTACCTTCTCCGCGCCGTTCCCAGCTGGTAAAGTTATGCTTGTAGACCCCAATTCCGGTGAGACCACAAGAGTTCAGTATAAATTTTTAGAAAACGGATCTAAACAACGAATGGGTAAGAGCAGTGGTAAAGCAGTTTAATTAGCCAGTAGGAAGTAGCTAGTAGTATGTAGGAAACTGCATGGCTACTAACTACCAGCTACTAACTAAAACATATGGAACGATTACAGGAACAATATAATACAAAGATAGTCCCGGCCTTAAAAGCCAAGTTTGCTTTTAATAATGTCATGGAAGTGCCGAAGATTTTAAAAATTGTGGTAAGCTCCGGCGTAGGCAAAATTAAGGAAGACAAGAAAAAAGTAGACGCTGTTGCCGCCGATCTTGCCAAAATAACCGGCCAAGCTCCTGTTAAGACTATTGCCCGTAAATCTATTTCCGGTTTTAAAGTCAGAGAAAACCAGATTGTCGGTGTTGTTGCTACCTTAAGAGGTTTTAGAATGTATAGCTTTTTAGACAAACTTATAAATGTTGCTTTGCCTAGGGTAAGAGATTTTCAGGGAGTAACCGACAAGTTTGACGGCCGCGGTAACTACCACTTGGGCATGAAAGAACATTTGGTTTTTCCAGAAATTTCCGCCGGAGCTTTAGAAAATGTTTTTGGTTTAGAAATTTCAATTGTTACAAACTCTGGTAAAGACGAAGTCACTCATGAATTATTAAAACAGATGGGCTTTCCATTTAAGAAACACGACAAATAGCCCAAAGCTTTAGCTAATTAATTATTATGGCCACACAAGCACAAATTGCAAAGACGAAGAAGAATAAGTTCCACGCCAAATTCTCTACCAGGATTTCCAGGCGCTGTTGGAAGTGCGGTCGTAAAGCCGGTTATATGAGAGACTTTGATATGTGCAGAATTTGTTTTAGAGAATTAGCAAGTAAAGGGGAAATACCCGGAATTGTAAAAGCATCCTGGTAAGCAAGTTATCAGAATAAATATTTAACCAATATATGTATACAGATCCAATTGCCGACATGTTAACTAGAATAAGAAACGCGGCCGCAGCCCACAAGGAAGCGGCAGTGATGCCTTATTCTAAATTCAAGCATAACCTTGCTACTCTTTTAGCTAAGGAAGGCTTTGTCGGTACTGTTTCTGAAGTTCCTGGTAAATTCAAGATGCTCCAGATTGCTTTAAAGTATGACGGTCAGGGACAGCCGGTAATTTCCGGAATTGAACGGGTTAGTAAGCCGGGACAAAGGATTTATTTGCCTTCTGAAAAAATCCC
This sequence comes from uncultured Candidatus Saccharibacteria bacterium, assembly GCA_964474825.1. Classification (GTDB taxonomy): domain Bacteria; phylum Patescibacteriota; class Doudnabacteria; order UBA920; family UBA920; genus CAYYWQ01. The sequence goes on along the minus strand of CAYYWQ010000001.1, from coordinate 620,617 downwards.
CCGCACTAACAGCGGATTGGGACTAACAGTCATTTCTACTTCTAAAGGATTATTAACAGACAGACAAGCGCGCAAAACTAAAGTTGGCGGAGAAGTTGTTTGTAAAGTTTGGTAAATTAACAAGCTAGTCAGCTAATCAGTGAATCAGCAAATCAGTTGCTGATCTGCCGATCAGCTGATTAGTAAATAAGCTTAAATTATGTCCAGAGTCGGTAAAAAACCAGTTATTATCCCAAGCGGGGTAAAAGTAGAAAAGAAAGATTTAACTTTGTCCGTAACCGGTCCTAAGGGGACTTTGACTATTGAAATTCACCCAAAAGTTTCTGTTACTGTTTCTGAACAGGAAATTCTTGTGGACGTGGCCAAGCAGTTAGACAAGCGCCAGCGCGCTTTGTGGGGTTTGTTCCGCGCTCTTATTCAAAATATGGTAGACGGCGTAACCAAAGGCTACGAGAAAAAATTGGAAGTTATTGGCGTAGGTTTTAAAGTCGCTACTGCTCCCGGTAAATTAAACATGAGCCTTGGTTTTTCTCACCCTGTAATTGTAGATATTCCTAAAGAGCTGACTGTAGCTGTAGACAAAAATGTTATTAGTATTTCCGGAGCCAGCAAACAACAGGTTGGACAATTCGCCGCAGAAATCCGAGAATTAAAGAAACCGGAACCATATAAAGGCAAAGGTATTAAATATATAGACGAAGTTGTTAGAAGGAAAGCGGGTAAAGTTGTTAAAGTAGTAGGGGGCGGAAAGTAAGTTGAAAGTTCGTAAAGTTATAAAGTTCATAAAGTGGACTGCAGTAACTTTACAAACTTTAAGAACTTTATAAACTTGTAAACTAATTTATGGATATCAACAAGCACAAAAGAAGCAAGAGAGTAATTCGCCATAACCGCGTGCGGTCGGTGGTAAGTGGTAGCGCAGAGCGACCTCGTCTTTGTGTATTCCGTGCTAACGCCCACATTTACGCCCAGTTAATAGACGACCAGGCCGGCAAAACTTTAGCTTCAGCCTCCAGTGCCGAAATTAAGGCAAAGGACAAAAAAGTTAATAAAGCTCTAGAGACCGGTAAACTTTTAGCTAAAAAAGCAACTGAGAAGAACATTGCCAGCGTAGTATTTGACCGCGGTGGTTACAAGTACCATGGCCGTGTTAAAGCTTTGGCAGAAGGCGCCCGCGAGGGTGGTTTGAAATTTTAATTAGCATATTTATTTTATGGAAAAAAGACGCAGACAATCAGGCAGAGAAGGCGGCGACAGGGAACGCAATGAATTCGACCAAAAAGTGGTGGAAGTTAAACGTGTTACCCGTGTTGTTGCCGGCGGAAAAAGAATGCGTTTCCGTGCTTTAGTAGTTATTGGTGACCACAAAGGTAAAGTCGGCATGGGCCTTAAGAAAGGCGCGGACGTTTCTGAGAGCGTAAACAAAGCAGTTGCAGCCGCTAAAAAGACTATGATTACCTTGCCTTTGGTTAACGGTACTATTCCCCATGGATTAAACATAAAGTATAAATCCTCCAGCCTAATGCTTAAACCGGCCAGGCCAGGTACTGGTGTTATTGCCGGCGGCGCTGTGCGCAGTGTGATGGATTTGGCAGGCGTGACCAACGTGGTCAGCAAAATGTTGGGCAGTAACAACAAAGTTAACAATGTTAAAGCTGTGTTTGCTGCTTTTGCTAAAATGCGCAGTAAAGAACAATTAGCGCAAATGAGAAAGTAATCAGCTTGTAGGAAGTAGTCAGTAGCTTGTAGGAAACTGCATGGCTACAAACTACCCGCTACATGCTACTAGCTAACTAATATGATCAAATTACATCAACTTAAAAAGAATCCTAAATCCACCCATCGCCGCAAGGTTATTGGTCGTGGTTTGGGTAGCGGACACGGCACTTATTCCACTCGTGGTGGTAAAGGACAAACAGCCAGAACCGGACATACCAAAATGCCTGTGAATTTTGAAGGTGGTCGTCAGCCGTTGGTTCGCCAGTTGCCAAAATTACGTGGCTTTAGGGCGCTTGAAGAAAAGCATGTTGTTGTATCTTTAACCAAGCTTTCAGTTTTTGAAGATGGTGCCACTGTTGACATGGCCGCTTTAAAAGCCAAAGGTTTAGTAGACAGTGAAACTTTAAAAGCTAAAATTTTAGGCGGAGAAATAAAAAAGAAACTGGTTATCAAATTGCCGACTTCAAAGTCCGCTCGCGCGGTTATTGAGAAGATGGGTGGAAAAGTAGTATAATTAGCTTGTAGTAAGTAGGAAGTAGCATGTAGCTACCCACTACTAGCTACCAGCTACTCCCTAAACCAATGAACAAATTAGCCCTTATTTGGAAAACCAAGGACCTACGCAACAAGATTTTGATTGTGCTGGGTCTTTTGCTGTTAACCCGTGTTTTGGCCCATGTGCCGATTCCGGGAGTAGATGCCAGCCAGCTCAAGGCTTTTTTCCAGCAAAGCCAGTTTTTTAATATGTTAGACATTTTTTCCGGCGGCGGGTTGTCTTATTTTTCTATTGCCATGCTTGGTGTGGGTCCTTATATTACCGCTTCTATTGTTATGCAGCTTTTAACAATCGTCGTACCGTCTTTCGCGGAAATGCAAAAAGAGGGTGGGGAAGCAGGACGCGCGCAATTAAACCAATATACCCGTTACCTAACTATTCCTCTTGCCGCTCTTCAGGGCTTTGGTACAATCCGCTTATTGCAATCCGGCAGTAGTGTTACGGGCGGAGCCAATTTGCTCGGTACTTTTACTCCTTTTCAATGGTTTATTACTTTGCTTTCCATTACCGCAGGGACTATGTTAATGATGTGGCTCGGGGAAATTATGTCCGAGTTCGACGTGGGTAACGGGACATCGCTCATTATTTTCGCCGGTATTGTGGCCAGGCTGCCAAGCAGCTTAAGCTTTGTGCAGCAGTGGTATGATCCCACCAAGCTTCCTACCGTGATTGCTTTTTTGGCAATTATTTTAATAGTTATTGCGGGCGTAGTTTTGGTAACAGAGGCCCAACGTAACGTGCCTATAGCTTACGCAAAACGAGTGCGGGGAAATAAACTATTTGGCGGCGTAAACACTCATTTACCGCTTCGTTTAAACCAAGCCGGAGTTATTCCAATAATTTTTGCCATTTCCGTAATGATGTTCCCGGCTTTAATAGCACAATTCTTCATTGGTGCTAAGTCCGCGTTTTTAAAGCATTTGGCCGAGCAAACCATTAGCCTGTTTAATAACCAGGGTTGGTTTTATGTTGGTTTTTACTTTTTGTTAATTATGGCCTTTACTTACTTTTATACAGCCGTGGTATTTAACCCCGACGAAATTGCTGAGAACGTGCAAAAAAATGGCGGTTTTGTTCCGGGGCTTAGGCCAGGACAGCAAACCGCGGAATTTTTGTCCAAAGTTTTAAACCGTATTACTCTAGCTGGTGCTTTCTTCTTGGCTTTAATTGCCGTACTGCCTTTGCTTATGCAGCACTACACGGGCACCCAGGCCTTAACCTTTGGCGGCACCGGACTTCTTATAGTCGTTTCCGTTGTTATCGAGATCATCAAAAAGATAGAAGCCCAGCTAACAATGCACGATTACGAAGGGTTCTAATTAGGTTTTAGGTGTTAGCTTTTAGGTTTTAGGAAATACTGATACAATAAACCTGCCAATATTATTGGCAGGTTTTTATTTTTTCATTAAAATTTAGGCGGGTGAATGGAAAAAGAACAATTTGAAAATTTAATTAGTGAGGCTGTGGCGGAGTTGCCGGAGAGTATTAGGTCTAAATTAAATAACGTGGAGATTACCATGGAAGAAGGGGAATCGCCAAATAATTCTTTGTTTGGTTTGTACCATGGTGTGTCGCAGCTACACCGCGGTTCATCTTATGGAATGGGCGGCGTACTTCCTGACAAAATTACTATTTGGAAGGGGACAATAGAAAAGTTTGCCCAAGATGAATCACGAATCCCAGCGCTTGTCCGCCGCGTGGTCTGGCATGAAATTGGCCACCATTTTGGTTTTGACGAAGCGCAAATAAGAAAACTGGAACAAAAGTGGCAACAGGAAGGCAAGGTTTAGTTTGATTGTGAGAAGATTGACAAAACAGCCAAAAAGACCTATAATATTAGGTCGTATTATTTGTTTGTGATATAATAAACATTAGGAAATTAAGATTTATGGCTACAATGGGGCAAAAACGTAACGAAGAATTTAAACCTCAAATTGATTCTGAGGCGGATTTGCCAAATCTTGATGCGGCACAAGATATACCAACTGATAAATTAGAAAAAATATTACAAGAAAGAAAAGAAAAAGAGCAGGATGAGTTGAGGAAAGAAGCTATTTCTAATTTTGTGGAAGGTTCAAATGTTGTTGATCCAAATCTTCGAAAAAAGCTGCAAGAGGGTAATGAGTCTAATCAAGATAGCGATAAATTACAGCCTCTTCAAGCTAAAACTTTACAAGATGTTCTAAATGGGGATGTTAATATAAACGACCCAAAAAGTATCCGCGAACTGCTAGACCAAGTACGAGGTTCAAGTAATTAGGGGATAGTTAAAAACAAAAACAAATGTCGTTTGAATTATCAACAGTTAATATTGTATTCTTGGCTTTGCTTGGATTGATAGTCGTTTTTGCGGCTGTCTTTTTTTATTACTATAAGCGTCATATATACCACACTAAACATATTGTGCCAAGAACTCTGGATTGGGTGTTTTTGGAAATTATGGTGCCTAAAGACAATGCCGAGGAAAAAGACAAACCTAAAACACCGGACGAAAAGAAACTGCTAATTGCCGTAGCAGAACAACTTTTTACCACGCTTTCGGAAAGCGGGCATAGCAAAGGTTGGCTGCAGGGAAAAGATTATTACAGTTTTGAAATTGCCTGTACGGACAAAAAAATATCTTTCTTTGTTAACTGTCCCAAGCATTTGCAGGAACTGGTGGAAAAACAAATCCAGGCGCAGTATCCTTTTGCTTTTGTGGAGCAAGTGCGCGGTTATAATCCGTTCCAAGACGACGGCCAAATTGAAGTGGAGGAATTACAGCTTACCAAAAAATACGTTTATCCTTTGCGGACTTACAAAGTTACAGAGTCAGATCCCCTGAATTCTTTGACTAACGCAATGAGTAAGTTGGACGAGAATGAAGGCGCGGCAATACAGTTTATAATTTCTCCGGCTGGGACTACTTGGCAGGGTGTGCCGCGGCACATGGCTTTAGAAATACAGCAGGGTAAGAATCCGGAACTTATAGAGCGCGGCCATGTTTACCGCCTGTTCATTGGTATTTTCCGGGCATTTGGAAGCGCCCTGGCCGGTGTGGGACAAGGGAACAAAGGCTCGCAGCCTTCGCACGCGCATAAAGACCTTTCCGGTTACGGCTCGCCCATACAGCTCACACCAATGCAAAATGAAATTGTAAAAAAACTGGAAGAAAAAGCCAGCAGGCCCGGATACAAAATAAACATTCGTTTGGTGACTTCTTCCCCCACGCCCGGCAACGCAAAAAGCCACATGAGGAATTTGTTGTCATCTTTTTTGCAGTTTAATATGCCGCCGTTTAACGGCCTTAAGGAAAAACGTCGTGACAAAAATGATATTCTTAAAGATTATATTTTTCGTGTTTTTCGCGACAGCGGCCAAGCTAATATAGTTAACACGGAAGAATTGGCAAGTCTTTGGCATTTGCCTACGCCTTACACCGAAACACCTAACATTAAGTGGCTTACGTCAAAAAAAGCGCCGCCACCCATAAATGGCCTAAAAGAAGGATTACTACTAGGTAAAAATGTTTACCGCGGCCAGGAAACTCCTATTTATATGGGGCGTGACGACCGCAGGCGGCATACTTATATTCTTGGAAGAACCGGTGGAGGTAAATCCGTGCTTTTAGCAAACATGGCAATTCAGGATATTAAGAATGGCGAAGGTCTTTGTGTTATAGACCCTCATGGCGACTTGGTGGAAGATATTTTAACGCGCTGTCCTAAAGAGCGGGCCGAAGACATTATTGTGTTTGAGCCTTTTGACATGGACAGACCGCTTGGGTTAAATATGCTAGAAGTAGATAGCGAGGAACAAAAAGATTTCGCGGTGCAGGAAATGATCCAGATTTTTTACAAATTGGTAACTGACCCGGCCATGCTTGGCCCCATGTTTGAACACAATATGAGAAACGCCATGTTAACGCTTATGGCGGACGAGGAGCACCCGGGGACTATTACAGACATCCCTCGTATTTTTACGGATACTGATTTCCAAAAATACAAAATTGCGAAACTTAAAGACCCTGTGGTTCGTCTGTTTTGGGAAAAAGAAATGGCCAAAACTTCGGATTTCCATAAGTCGGAAATGCTTGGCTATTTAATTTCCAAGGTTGGGCGTTTTGTGGAAAATGCCATGATGCGCAACATAGTAGGCCAGCCCAAAAGCGGTTTTAACTTCCGTAAAATTATGGACGAGGGAAAAGTTTTGCTTGTTAACTTGTCCAAAGGCAGGACCGGGGAAATTAACGCTAAGCTTTTAGGTTTAATTTTAGTTAGCAAAATCCAAATTGCTGCGCTGTCCCGCGCTGACATTCCAGAAGACCAGAGAAAAGATTTTTATTTGTATGTGGACGAGTTTCAGAATTTTATTACCGACGCCTTTTCTTCTATTCTTTCCGAGGCCAGAAAATATAAATTAAATTTAATAGTGGCCCATCAATACTTGGGACAATTAGAAACCCAGGCTGGGGCCCAGGGAGCCGGCAGTAAAGATTTGCGCGACGCGGTTTTTGGTAACGTGGGGACTATGATTGTGTTCCGTACAGGCGCTGAGGACGCGGAAGTTTTGGGTAAAGAATTTGCCCCAACATTTAACCAGTTTGATTTGGTTAACATAGAGCGGTTTACTACATATACCAAACTTATGATAAGCGGCACAGCAAGTAAGCCTTTTAACATGGCGACTTACCCACTGCCTCAGGAGCGCAACGAAGAACTGGCAAAAGCAATAAAGCAACTTTCGCGCCTAAAGCACGGTCGTCCCAGGGCAGAAGTAGAAGAAGAACTTTTAGAAGCCGGTCAAGTCGCAGAAATGATGTCTGCTGGGCCCGGTGATATTGAGAGAGGACTGTAGTTGCAGAAAATCTGATTTTGTCGTAAAATACTGGATATGGAAGAGAATTATATAAGTATTTTTTGCCTATTTTTAAGCAATCTTGTTAAAGAAAAAAGAATGGTTGTACCGGATGCTATTTTTTTAATGAGAGAATTTGAGCCGGTTTGCGCTAAAATTAAATCCAGGCAGGACTTACTTTCCTTTATTGAGCCTTTCTGCGAAAAAAGTTCTGACTTACAGGTTTTAAAGAAACAGCTATTAGACAGTAATCATATTTTTAATTAAATTATTTATGTCAGGCGGTCACGCTCCAGATCACGGTCACGGTCATGCTGCCCCATCCCATGAGGGTGGAGGCGAAAAAAAAGGATTAGCTGCATACGCAGAAAAATTAAATCCTTTTAAAATTGCGTCTAGTCTTGCTAAGATTATAAGCCCTGAAGGTGTTAGGGATTTTGTTAAGGATCTATCTGAGTTTCCTTTAAACTTTTTTAGCGACGTCGCAATGATTTTTAGTGGCGGAGGGGGAGGAGGGGGCCATGGACACGCCGCAGCTGCTCATGCCCATTAGCGGGTCCCAGGATGTTTTTCAGCCTATGAAAATTTGCCTTATTTTTTAAATCTGTTATAATAAGTTTAACTTTAGTGTTTTTGAAACAAAAACCACAAAAAATCGTAATATAAATATAAAGAAGGCGTTTTGCGCCTTTAACATGTTTGCCTAAAACAAAAATATGGATCAACTTTCAAATTTAGCAATGATAGCCCAAATGATTGAGTCGGCGGAAAAAAACATCCAGTCGGCCAAACAAATGCTGCGCGAAATGATGGGCGGGGCGCCGGTAAAAGCAGCCTCAGGCCATTTAGCTGAAAAAGCCCAAACCTTTGCCCCTTCTGAGGGAGGTAAGGTTATTGAGGGCGTATTCGACGGTCAAAACATGATTGGTCCTGACAAAAAGCAGTATCCTGTGCCTGCCAACTATGCCTCTAAGTCTAAACTTGTTGAGGGGGACGTATTAAAACTCACCATTGCCGACGACGGCTCATTTATTTATAAACAAATTGGCCCTGTTGAGCGTAACAAAATGCTCGGCGTACTGTTAGTAGATGATAAGGGCGACTTTAGGGTTATGGCCGAAGGCAAGCCATATAAAATTTTACTCGCCTCTTTAACTTATTTTAAATCTGAGCCGGGAGACGAAGTTACTATTATAGTTCCCAAAGACCATCCGGCAGACTGGGCGGCAGTGGAAAATGTAATAAAAAAGAACGCCTCGGTTTCCCATGCGGATATGGAGATGGGCGGGGGGAGTATTAACATAGACGCTGACGAAGAACTTTAGAAAACCTTAGCATAAAAATATGGACACAAACCAACCAGCGGTAATAAATCAGGGAGGCTTTCACCAAGCAATTACAGGTTTTTTAGAGAACCACTCGATTATTTACCAGTTTTTGAGGTTTGGTTGCATAGGTTTCCTCAATACAGGCTTAAATTTTTTGGTTGTAAATATTATTTCCAAATTTTTGGGAATATCCGAGGGTTGGAAATACGGCGCCATTGTAGGCGTCGGTTTTATTTGCGCGGTTGTTCAAAGCTATCCGTGGAATAAAACCTGGACTTTTGGAGGCGAGACTGGAGTCAGTTTTTGGAAGAATTTAGTTAGGCTGTTTTGTGTCGGAGCTTTAGGCTTTGTGGCTTTGGTGTTTGTGGCTTTTGCTTCCCAAATGTCTGCCCCGGCTTATGTTTATTTAATTTTTCTGGTGGTTTATTTGACCGTTGAAGAAGTTTTTTGGAAATCTTTTGGATTCCATGTTTCAGACTGGGACCATGTAGGCCATTCCTTCCTCATATTTTTTATTGTTACCGGCATTGGCTTCTTTATTAACTCCGGTTTGAGCGCTGTGCTTTCTACCCATATTCATTTAGTCCATACGGATTTAGACAAAAACATTGCCACGGCATTGGCCACCGGCGTTTCGTTATTTTGGAATTTTGTTGGGTATAAGGTAATTGTATTTAAAAAACAGAACACTATATAAAATAGTAAAACCAATAAAAGGCGGCTTAAAGCCGTTTTTTTGTTTGAAAAACAACTTTTGTTATATGCTATAATACATAGACAAATACCAACTATGGCTGTACTTTATCGTAAATATCGCCCACAAACTTTCTCTTCCACCTTCGCCAAGGCTTCGGCGGACTGCGAGCATACACTGAGGAAAATTAATAGTTTTTATTTATATGGCAGTTTTGTATCGTAAGTACAGACCCCAAATTTTCTCGGAAGTTTTGGGACAAAAATACATTATCCAGACTTTAAAAAACCAGGTTGCGGCCGGGTCTGTTGCCCATGCCTATTTATTCACAGGCAGTCGCGGAATTGGTAAAACATCAGTTGCGAGAATTTTGGCTAAGGCCGTTAATTGTCAGAACATAAAAGATGGCGAGCCGTGCGGTTCTTGCGCCATTTGTAAACAAATTGAAGCTGGGCAGTTTTTGGATTTAGTTGAAATTGACGCGGCTTCCAATACAGGTGTGGACAATATTCGCGACCTCATCGATCATGTAAAATTTTCCCCGTCTTTAGGAAAATATAAAGTTTTTATTATCGACGAAGTACACATGCTTAGTAAGGGTGCCTTTAATGCTTTGCTTAAAACTTTGGAAGAGCCGCCCAAGCACGCAATTTTTATTTTGGCCACAACTGAAATTAACAAAGTGCCGGCCACAATAGTCTCCCGCACCCAGCGTTTTGACTTTAAGCGTTTTAATACAGAAGAAATTATGGAAATGCTGGAGGCGGCGCTTAAAGGGGAAAAGCTTAAACTTCCGGCATCAGTTTTAAAATTAATTGCGGAAAATGCGGAAGGTGGCGGACGTGACGCTTTGAGTCTTTTGGATAAAGTTATTACTCTGGGTGAAGATGCCAGCTTGGAAGAAGTCCAGCAGCTTTTAGGGATTACGGATTTTAGTTTGTGCCATAAACTTTTGGATTTAATTTTAACCGGCAGTCTCTCCGAAATACCACAGTTTTTTGAAAGTCTTTTGGAAAAAGGGACAGACTTCGCCATTTTTAACCGCGATTTTTTGGAGTATTTAAGAAAGGTTTTAATTTACCAGGTAACAAACGGTCAACTGGAAAATTCTGCCAAAGACCACGAAGATGAAATTAAACAGCAAGCCTCTTTAGCGGGCCCGCAGGAATTAATTTTTGTTACAAGGTTATTTTTAAAATCTTACAAAGATCTTTCTATTTCAGTCCGTGCGGACATACCGTTGCTTTTGGCCGCCTTGGAAGCGGCGCAGCGGAAGTCAGCTCCGACGCAAGGCCGGAGCCCTGACCAAAGCGTCGGGGCCAATCAGCAGAAACCAGTTAAACAGCCTGTGGTGACAGTTAATAATCAGCCAGAGCAAGCTGAGTATCAGTCAGAAAAAAAAGAGGAGCCAGTGGAAATGGGAACGGCCGATGAGAGTTTGTCAGCCGAAACAATAACATTTGAAGAGGTGCAGGTTTTTTGGCCAAACCTTATTGCGGGTATAAAAAAATTAAATGGTCCCGTTGCGAATTTAATTAGGACTTGCGCTTTGGAAGGCGTGGAAAACGGCGTCGTAGTAGTTGGAGTAAAATTTCCTTTCCACAAACAGAATTTAGACAACCAAAAAAACCAGCAATTAATTAGGCAAGTTCTTGAGAAGGTAAGCGGAAAAAAATTGGCCTTAAAAACCAGGGTAATAACCTCGGCCGCGGCAGTTGAGGAAAAAGTTACTGTAAATTTAAGCGACGCACTCCAAGTTTTTGGCGGTGAACTTATAGAGTAACTACTGCTGGTTTGTGGTATAATAAAGTGTAGAAAGTTTTTGGTCTAGAAACAAAAAAGTCAAATATCGGTGAGATGGTCTTAGCTTTCTTGCCTTAACAAAAAAATGAAATTATCCAAACAGCAAAAAACAAATCTTACTATTAGTGTTGTTGCTGTTTTGGTTTTGGTGGTAATTACGGTTTCGCAGAAGAGCAATTTTGGTTACAAGGACACAACGGATTATGCAAAGCTTGGCAAGCTTTCGGCTGAGCAGCAGGCGGCATATAATAAATATTTGGCGAGCATAGAAACCGACCCTAAGGCCAGTGCGGAGTTGTTCCAAAGTATTTTGACCAAGGAAGAGCTTAAACAAATGGTTAAGGACGAGCTGAAAACAGACCAGCCTATAGTCCTTCCCGCCGTAGATGAAAAGAGTTTAAATGTTACTAAAACCGCCGGACAAAAGGCAGTGGTGGATTATTTTACCGCGGCAATAGGACCGGTTGTGGCGTTTAACAAAAATACAGCGGATTTAAATAAAGATTTATTCGGTGACACTAGTGTGACTGAATCGGTCAGGAAAGAATATAACGAGGCCTACCGCAACCTGGTGAGCGCGCCCGTGCCCAAAGAAGCTTTGCCAACCCAAAAAGCTTTAGTGGCCGCGTATTTGTCTTATGGAAAACTACTGAGTCTTTCGGAAGACTATGGTTCCGGGCAAAACCCTGCGCCTTGGCCGGAAGTTTACCAGAGCTACGGCGCCATGAACCAAAGCTTTTTAACCTTTGCCGCAAATTATGGTCAGTTAGCAAATAGGTATAAGCTTGCCGATTCCAAATTAATTTTTCCGGCCGGATCTGAAAACCAGTTTACATTAATTCCTAAAGCCCACGCCGTGTTTGGAATAGGGGATGTAAGCATTACAGTTGGGGATGTTCCCCGTCTTCTTATGGATGCGGTTAAAGAAGGCCTGGTTTCTTCTTTTTCCAAGTTCATGGCCTCATTTTTGGGAAAAATTATAGAGAAAATCGAAAGCAATTATAAAATCGCTAACTTCTTATATTACTCAGACGCTTTAGTAAGTGGGGAGTATGCGGACGATTATTTGAATAAATACGGCGGCGACTCTACGGACAAGAGTATTATTAAGCAATTAATTCCTCAGTTTTCCTGTAATAAAAATAACGCGAGCCTAAAGCCAATTTTCAAAGCCAAGGCCAACCAGCACTTGGGTTTCGATCCTGTTGCCTTGGACCCTAAAGATCCTGATTATTACCAGAAAATGGCTTCATTAGGGGATTTCTTGTCTTCTTCCCAAGGCTGGAAAATTTATTACCAAGACGTGGCTGAACAAGCCGAGAGCGCTGCTCAGCAGGCAATAGACAGGGAGCTAACCAGTAGTGGATTAAAAAGCCCGCGTGAGGGTTTGGGAGGCGGCATAGTGTCTTCTATAAACAAGATTGTTAGCGGGGAAAAGGCAAGTATGGAAGCCATATTAAATTTGGGTATACAGAATGCCAGCAGTTTTGTTAGTGAATTAATTGCCCAGATTACTGAAACTTTATTTACCAAATTTGTGTTTAGCGGTGCCACAACCAGCCCGCGCGGCGGAAGCATTGTCGGGGTGCTTAAAGAACAGACCACATGTTTAGCGGCAGCGCAGTTAAACGCAATAGTTCCCGTAGAAGGAACTCAATACCAAAAACCTTCCGCACCGCCTTCCGCGGAGCAGTTACTGCAGGAAGCTTGCGCATCTTTGCCGAGGGGTTGTGTTACTCCAACGCCGTAGTTTAGTAGCTAATAATAATCAGCCCTCCTTGTGAACCAAGAGAAGGCTGATTTTAGTATTAAGCTTAAATATGGTATAATTAATTATCTTAAATAAACATATGGACGAACAAAATTCCAATATTCCTCTAAATGTTAAGCCAAATGAACCCGTAGGAGTGCCGCATCCCGCCCATCCGCCCTACCAACATTCCATTATTACTTTAGTAATTTTAAGTTTGGTATTTGGCGTGCTTGGCGGCAGTTTTAGCACCTATTATTTCCTGCGCACCCCAGAGGGCCAAAAATTAGTTGCCTCGGGTCCGGTTGTGAGCCAAAATGTTACCTTAAATGAAGATTCCGCTATTATAGATGTGGTAAAAAAAGCTAGTCCGGCCGTGGTATCCATAATAATCTCCCAAGACTTAAACAAGCTGCCGGGGTATGGCATGAACCCAAATAGTTTGGATCCGTTTTATTTCTTTTTTAACGGGCGCGGACAAAGCCAGCAGTCTCCGCAAGCGCCTAATGTCCAACAAGTTGGAGCGGGCAGTGGTTTTTTTGTTACCTCTGACGGGTTAATTTTAACTAACAAACACGTGGTAAGTGATAATTCTGCCAGTTACACTGTTTTAACTTCCGATGGAAAAAGTTATGATGCCAAAATAATGTCCCAGGACCCGGCGAATGATTTGGCAATTATTAAAATAGAAATTAAAGACGCGCCGTTTTTAAGCCTGGCTGACTCCTCTCAAATTCAAATTGGGCAGCGGGTAATTGCAATTGGTAATTCTTTGGGTCAATACCAAAATACGGTTACCAGCGGGATTATTTCCGGCACGGCGCGCAGTATAACCGCGGGGAATGACGTGGGCAGCGGCAGCGAACAGCTTTCCGGGGTAATACAAACTGACGCGGCCATAAACCCGGGCAACAGCGGTGGCCCTTTGTTAAATATTGAAGGCCAGGTAATTGGAATAAACACAGCCATAGACCAACAGGGACAGTTAGTGGGTTTTGCCTTACCGTCTAATGCGGCCAAACGGGCTTTAACCAGTTTTCAAAAATTAGGCCACATTAGCGAGCCATTTTTAGGAGTTAGATATGTAATGGTCACTCCAAGTTTGGCAACCCAACAAAAGTTGGAACAGGATTACGGCGCTTTGGTCGTTTCCGGCCAAACCCGCGCTGAGTCGGCCGTTGTACCGGGCAGTCCTGCTGAAAAGGCCGGCTTAAAAGAAAACGATATCATTCTTGAAGTTAACGGGGTAAGGGTGGACAGTAAAAACAGTTTGTCCGGATTGTTGCTTAACTACGAAGTCGGGGAAGTCGTGACCTTAAAGGTTACTCACAACGGCTCAACCAAAGACATTAAGGTAACCCTGGGAGAAGCGAAATAAATGAAGACTCTTGGAATTGATTTCGGGGAAAAAAGAATTGGATTGGCAATTTCCGACGAGTCCCAAACTTTGGCGCGAGAATTAAGGATTTTGTCGCCTAAAGAATTTTGGCAGCAAATAAAAACCATTATCGGCGAAAATGAAATAGCCAAAATCGTGCTCGGTTGGCCGCTTAACATGAGCGGAGAAGAAACAAAAAAAACCGAAGAAGTAAAAAGTTTCAAGTTAAAAGTAGAAAGTGAGACCAATTTACCTGTTGAAATTATTGACGAACGGCTATCTTCTCAAATGGCTCAAAACATAAGCGGTAGTAATAAAAACCTAGACAGTTTAGCCGCCCAAATTTTACTTCAAAATTATTTAAATAAAAACAAAAAATAAATTTGTATGGAATTGGATAAAAAAATAAATTTGTATAATATTGGTTCAATTGTCGTTAGTGTCGCGTATCTTGCCATTTTGGGATACTTCACAGTTTCTCTTATTCACCTAGCGCCAGGCGGAGAAGGTTTGGGTTTGTGGTTTTTAATTCTAATTTTTATTCCTTTATCTAGCGTGGCTTTTGCAAGTTTGGTTTCAGTGTTAAATGCAGAACCAATCCTTCAAGTAAGACTTTCTTATGGGGTTTTTGGAGTCTTCGCTTTAGTTTATATTTATTTTCGTTTAGTTGTAGAGTATGTGAATAACACCTTAGGGGAACTACCTGGTCTGGGTACGATCGATTATATTTTATTTTTATGCGGCTTCTCTCTTTTAATACCTGCAATTATTGGACACAGAAGAATAAAAAGTTTAAATAAAAATATTTAATGTCTGAGTTCCGTCAAAATCCAATAACAAAAAACTGGGTGCTTATTGCTCCGGCAAGAGGGAAGAGGCCGGACCAGTATAAGACTTACAGTGTTATGCATGGCGTGCCGGAAGTGGACGCTGGTTGTGTTTTTTGTCCTGGGAATGAAGACAAGAATCCGGGGATTTTAAAAATTCCTAAAGAAGGGGATTGGGAAATCCGCATCATCCCAAATAAATTTGCTTCCTTAGAACACACCACTGTTTACCGCCACAAAGAATTTTATGTTTCCCATAGTGGGGACGGTGAGCACGAAGTAATAATTACGCGTAAGCACAACGAACCGGTGGCGCTTCAGTCTATTGCCACAGTTGAGCTAACTATCCGCACTTTTATAGAGCGCATTCAGAGTTTGGGAAGAAATCCTTCTCTGGCTTACGTGCAAATTTTTCATAACCATGGGCGCGATGCCGGGGCTTCCATTATACATCCGCACTACCAGCTTATGGCTACGCCAATTGTGCCGCCTCATATTCATAGTGAAATTTTAGGCTGCTACCATTATTTTCAAAATCACAACTCCTGTATTTATTGTGATATTATTAAAGAGGAAATTTCTGTTAAGCATCGCTTGGTTTATGAAAGCGAACATTTTGTGGTAATTTCTGCTTATGCTTCGCGTTCGCCGTTTGAAACCTGGATTTTGCCCAAAAGACACGGGGCGCGGTTTGAGGATATGAGTGAAGATGAAATAAAACATTTGTCCTTCGTTTTAAAAGTTACACTGGGACAGTTGTATACCAAGCTAAGTGACCCTCCTCTGAATTTTTATATTCACAACATGCCGCTGCGCTCAACCAGTATTCATAGCGCGCACGAGGAAAAGGCTTTCCACTGGCACCTGACAATCTTCCCCCGCATTACCATTTGGGCAGGTTTTGAATACGCCACCGGAATTCCGGTAAACCCTATTGCTCCGGAAGTCAGTACTAAGTTTTTAAAAGGAGAGGAGTAAGGTTATGGATAATTTTCTTTCCAATGGGCCAAAGCAAAAAGACCACGCGCTCCTTTACCTTTCTTTGTACGTCGTGGCGGTAATTTTATTAATTCTTGCGGGAATATTTTTTGTTTTAATTCCAAGAATTAAAAACAATCGTCGGCAAATGGTCCAAAACGTAATAAACCCCTCCAATGTTGCTAGCTCAACCAGAGAAACTACGCCACCTGTTTATAAAAAAATTTTGGATGCCAAGACAAGTTGGGCAGAAGGAAATTATGAAGCTACTTTAACTGACGCAAAAGCTGCTTTAGCACTCGCAAATAGCAATGAAGAAAAGGCATACTCCCATTACTGGATGGGTGTGGCATATTATAAGCTAAATAATCCGGCTGATGCCCAAACAGAAGAAAAGACTTCGTTACAGCTTTTGCCCCAAAATTCTGCACCTTATGTAACCCTCGCGGCAATTGAGCTGGATTCTAATAATCCGTCCAAAGCCCTTGAGTACGCACAAATGGCTGTTTCCATAGATCCGGAATATGGATGGGCCCAAAATGTTTATGGCATGAGTTTGATTTTAAACGGCAGAAAAGAGGAGGGTATTACGGCCTTAAAAAAAGCAAACCAGCTTGACCCGAATAATTACGTATTTAAATTAAATTTAACACGTGCCCAAAACAATTAAACAAAAAATATGAACGCACCATCGGGTTTCCAGCAGCAGTATCCATTAAGTAAGAAAAAATTCAGGAAAAAAATGATTGAAAAGATCTTTGGATTTTTTGTTCTTTCCTTACTTTTAGGTTTGGGTGTGGGCGCAATAGGATTTTTTGCCAGCAGTCCGGTGGGCGCTCCCGGCGGTGCTGGAAGTTTTATAAAATGGGCCTTCTTTGGGGTTGCCTCAGTCTTATTGTTATTGTATTTAATTTATGGCTGGTACGTTAAGTTATATATTAAGCGTTACTATTATGACTGTGACGAGAACTTTGTAACCATTCAAAAAGGCGTGTTTATGCCAACGGAAATCCACGTCCAATATGGCAAAATCCAGGACGTTTATGTTGATCAAGATTTTCTAGACAGGCTTATAGGAATTTACGATGTCCATATTGCCAGTGCCACTTATTCCTCTGGTATTGCCGCGCACATTGACGGTGTGGATCCGCAAATTGCCGAAGGCCTGAAGAATTTTTTGCTTAACAAAATTAAAGGCGGCGGGAATCCAGCAGCCGACCAGGTTTCCGGTGTCCCAATGCCGCCCCGCCCTCAGGCTCAACTAAAGGCTGTTAGTCCAACCCAACAGATTTCCAGCGACCAGTTTCCAATTAGTGGCAAATGGCTTTTTTTACGGACCTTTACTTATTTGTTTTACGCCGCTTTTATTTCATGGATAATTAATAGCTGGTTTTTTGCTTCGGGAAAAAATAGCGGCCAAAGTTTAGCGGAAATAATGGGCTTTAATCCAACAAGTTTTGATATTTTTTTGTTTTGGTTGGCCACATTTTTTATTTTTTATTCTTTTCGCATAATTTGGTTAGTGTTGTGGAGAAAGAGTTATCGTTTTGAATTTTTACCCGAGTATATTTTATTGAGAAATGGAGTGATTAGCCGGGAAGAGAGGCACTTGCCTTATCACACCATTCAGAATGTAACCGTATCCCAGAGTTTTATGGAGAAAATTTTTGGTATGTGCACTGTTATGATCCAGAACGCTGCCGTTTCGGGGATGGTCGCTCCCCGGAGTTTTGTTTTAGGCCAGGGCGGGAATATTTTAGCCAATAACGGCATACAAATTCCTGGCCAAAACTTGGACAAAGGGAGAATGATTACTGAAACTTTAAACAGTATTATTTCTCAAACGGTAGATAACCGAAGCGGTTTATAAAAATAATTTGGAATATGAAAAAACTCATTATCGCAAATTGGAAACTTAATCCAACCACTTTAAAAGATGCCCAGAAACTTTCGGTGTCTATATCTGTAAAAGCCAAAAATACTGTGGTGCTTTGCCCCCCGACTATTTATTTGCCATCCGTCTCTTACCCGAGGCTTGGGGCGCAGGATTGTTTTTGGGAGGAAAAGGGGGCTTATACCGGGCAGGTATCTTTATTACAATTAAAAGATTTAAAAATAAAATATTGCATAATTGGCCACAGTGAAAAGCGGGGAGTTGGGGAAAGTGATGAAATGATTAATGCAAAAGTTAAAGCCGCTTTGTCACATAAGATTATTCCTGTATTGTGTGTAGGTTACGGAACAACTGTAGAGCAAGACGATTTAGAAGTTACAGATGTTCTAAAACAACAGTTAGACATTGATTTAGCAGGTTTGGATGCTTCGTCGGTCATAGTAGCTTATGAACCGGTATGGGCAATTGGTACAGGTAAAACTGCATCTCCCGAACACGCGGAGAAAATTGGAATTTTTATAAAAAATAAATATGGGGTCGCAAAAGTTTTATATGGCGGCAGTGTAAACAACCTAAACGCTCAAGGGTTTTTACAGCAGCGAAATGTAGACGGTTTACTGGTGGGTGGAGCAAGTTTAGTACCAAGTTATTTTAATCAAATAATCGACATGTGATAACATGTCGTCCTGAGCGTTGCGAAGGATCTCTTAAGGGATTCCTCGGATGCACTCGGAATGACAAATAATACTATGATATACATTGCCAGTGACCACGCAGGATTTGAGCTAAAGAACACAATTTTTAATTACCTCCGCGAAAGCGGCAGGGAAATTGAGGATTGTGGGCCTTTTAAATATGACAAAGACGACGATTATCCGGATTTTATTTATCCTTGCGCGCAAAAAGTCGCGGAAGACGTAGACAATAACCGCGGGATTATTATTGGCTGGAGCGGAAATGGCGAAGCTATTGTGGCAAATAAAGTTAAAGGAATTCGTGCCGCGGTTTATTACGGCGGAAATCCCGAAATTGTTCGCCTTTCGCGCGACCATAACAATGCTAATGTATTATCACTCGGTGCCGGCTTTATATCGGTTGACGAAATTAAACAATCAATAGACGTTTGGCTTAAAACCGCGTTCGGCGGCGGCAGGCATCAAAGAAGAATTGAAAAAATTAAAAATTTAGAAAAATAAATGCCACAAATTGTCCCCGCAATTTTAGAATTTAACAAGGAAGGTTTTTTGGCGCGGGTTTCCGCTGTTAGCAAACTGCCGGGCTTGGAGCGGATCCAAGTGGATTTTGGCGACGGGGTTTTTATTGAAAACAAACTTTTAAATGCAGATGAAATGGATACTTTAAATCCGGCTTTCCATTGGGAAGCGCATTTAATGGTTAAGGAACCTAAGGACTTTTTAGACTATCA
Source organism: uncultured Candidatus Saccharibacteria bacterium (assembly GCA_964474825.1). GTDB lineage: Bacteria > Patescibacteriota > Doudnabacteria > UBA920 > UBA920 > CAYYWQ01. The sequence goes on along the minus strand of CAYYWQ010000001.1, from coordinate 601,428 downwards.
AATTTGTGGATTTAAAACTTTAATTGTGCATTTCGAAGCTTTTTCCTCATCAGAAAATTTAAAACAAACGTTAGCTGAAATGAAAGCTATGGGTTTTAAAACTGGTGTGGCAATTTCACCAGGTACGTCGGTAAATGCTTTGAAAGACATAGCCGCGGATGAATATTTAATTATGAGCGTAATACCCGGCAAGCAAGGACAGGCTTTTATTCCATCCACTATAGATCGCATTAAAGAACTGCGCCAACTGTTTCCCCATGCTATAATAGAGGTAGATGGCGGCGTTAATGAAACTAATACAAAAAGCCTAAAACAAGCCGGCGCGGATTTAATATGCGTGGGTAGTGCCCTAGTTAAAGCTGCCGATGTTCCGGCCGCGTGGGAAAAACTGCAAAGAGAAATACAATGAAGATTTTTAGTTTAGAATCCAAAGGCAGCTTGCTGGGGTGGAGTATTGTGCTTGGGTTTGTTGTAAATACTGCAATTTTTGAATTTACCAAAAGAGTTTACATAGCATGCACTTTTTGGCCCTGCCAGAGATCATTTGAAGCATATCGTTATGGATGGCCAATTGTAGCGGATACCGGAGACCTAGGGCCTGCAATTGATGTAAAGCCAATTTATTTATTAAATTTATTTTTTTGGTTTTTTTCAGTATTGATAATTTTAAGTTTAATTAGATATTTTAGGAATAAAAATAATCCCGCAATTTGAGTTTTTTAGCGCCACAAATATAAAAATGAAAAAGTTATCAATTAACGAACTAAAATACAAAGCCAACGACATACGGGAAGATATTATAGAAATGTTGGTAGAGGCAGGAAGCGGGCATAGCGCCGGGCCTTTAGATATGGCGGATGTATTTAGCGCTTTATATTTTAATGTAATGAATCACGACCCCAAAAATCCTAAGTGGGACGAGAGGGATTATTTAGTTTTGTCTTGCGGGCACATTAACCCAGTATTGTATGCCGCTTTGGCTGAGGCGGAATATTTTCCAAAAAAAGAATTAAAGACTTTACGAAAACTAGACTCAAGGCTTCAAGGACACCCGCATAATTTGTCGCTTCCCGGAATTGAAACATCCTCCGGTCCGTTGGCACAGGGTTCTTCCCAGGCCGTGGGAATTGCTTACGGGCTTTTAATGGACCATAAAAAATCCCAGAGAGTGTATTTAATTATGTCAGACGGGGAGCAGGACGAAGGCCAGACATGGGAGGCGGTTATGTTTGCAGGGAAATACAAGCTCCATAACATTACGGCAATTATGGACCGAAATAATATTCAAATAGACGGTTACACCGAGGACATAATGCCTTTGGGGAATTTAAAAGCAAAATATGAAGCTTTTGGCTGGCATGTTTTAGAAGTGGATGGGCATAATGTCCAGGAAATTGTAAATGCTTGCCAGGAAGCAAAAGCAATTTATGAAAAACCAACCATTATTATTGCCCACACCATAGCGGGCAAAGGAGTGGATTTTATGGAAGGGGATTACAAGTGGCATGGAATGCCTCCTAACAAGGACCAGGCAAAGCTGGCGCTTAGCGAGCTTAGGACACTTAGAGGAAGAATTAAAAGCGAACATCAATAAACATTAAAAAACATATGACAAAAAAAATTCAAATAGTATTGGCGGTGGCGGCAGGGCTTCTCTTGCCTTTAGTAACCTTGGCTGATATTGTGGTCAATTTTAACAGCGGCGCTGCCGCCCCAGCGGGAAACGCGATTATTATTAGCGGCACAGTAACTAATAATGGCAGTTATAAGCAATTCATAAAGGCTTCTACGAGCAGTGATTCTTTGGCAATAGTTGGGCAGGTGGCCCCCGCCAGCCAATTAGGGCTTTCCATAAACCAACCGGCAACAAATGGTTTTTTGCCTTCCGCCTTGAATCCCGGCGAGACCTATCAGGGGTCGCTGATCCAAATTGACACTCTTGCTTCAACAACCCTGGCAGGGTATTGGGGTTCTTATTCAATTCTTGGAGGATTGGGTACCGACAGTACGTCAACTTTGGCGACTCAAAATTACAATTTTAGTGTTGCCATTCCGCCAAATGCTCCTTTAGCAAGCAGCACTTTACCCACACCAACTCCAATTCCTACACCAACTCCTACCTCCATGGACGGTTCGGGACTTCAAATGCCCAGTGGTTTGGGATACCAGGACCCTGGGACAGGCACCGACTCGCTTTCTTTTGGTTTGTACCAGGCAGGACCGCGGCTTATTAAATTAAACGGCACCGGTACGGTTTATTGGGTTTCGGAAAGCAACCTAAAACTTGCTATGATGTCTCGCGCCGTGTTTTTGTCTTATAAAAACAAAGACAGTGAAGTGGTAACTGTTGAGCAGCCGGAATTCGATTATTACCAGAACGCCAAATTTATTTGGCTAAACGGCAAAGGCGGCATATATAAAATTGAAGGAACAACAAAAAGACTAATTTCTACCCAGGCCTGGTCAGAAGCCGGCGTTGACCCCGGGCAGATTATATACGTTAACCGCACGGAATTTAATTCCTATAAAACTGGCAGCAAAATTACGGACGCTGCGGAGTTGAATAATTAAAGCAAAATAAATTTGTATGGAAATTATTTTATTCATTGCCGTCGTAATTTTATTGTTTTGGATTGGGAACATAAGCGGACGCTTGTCAAAATTAGAAAGGCAGTCACATTCCCAAAACCAGGTTTCTGTGGAGCCACTGCATGATATGCCTGTCCCCACGCCTGTTTTTTCCGAAACGTCTTTCCCAAGCGCCGCCACTCATGCTCCGGTCTCCGCTTTTGAGTCTAGATCCCAGGAGAAGTTGTTAACAACCGAAGACCACAAGGAGCCCCAATCCGCATACAGCTGGCTTACCAAATTTGGAATGCTGGCTATTGCCATTGGGATTGCTTTTTTCTTTAAGCTTGCGGTTGACCGCGGCTGGATAAATGAATGGATGAGAGTATTGTGCGGCTTTATTGTAGGCGGCCTGTTTGTATTTTTAGGGGAACTTTGGAAAGAAAAATACCAAAAGTATTCCTACGCAATGTCGGGAGGTGGTGTATTAATTTTAGACTTTACTATTTACGCGGCTTTTAATTTTTACCACCTCCTGCCCCAGCCCATTGCCTTAGCGTTAATGGTCTTAGTGTCCGCGTTAGCGGTTTGGCTGTCCATTAAGAGAAAGTCTTTAACTTTGGCAATACTTGGAATTGTGGGTGCTTACGGCGCGCCTTTACTGCTTTCCAGCGGGCAAAACCAGCAGGGGATGCTATTTGGGTATTTGTTGGTGTTAAGTTTGGCTATAGTAGTAGTTTTATGGCGCAAGTTTTGGCTGGAACTGGTGTTCTTGGGACTGGTGGCTTCTATTTTCGATTTTTCAGTTTGGGCATCCAACTATTCTACCCAAGCCAATACTTGGGGAAGCGTAAGTTTTATAATAGCTTCTCTTGTTTTGTTTGTCTTGGTTGTTGCCGCTTTGTTTCGCCATCATGCCACCACGCAAACTTTACCGGGACACGCGGACAAGAATTTTTCTATTCTGTCTGTATTTGCCGGGCTGTTTTACTTTATAAGTATTTATTCCCTGCTCCATAAAAATTTCCATGATTTTTTGCCGCTGTTAATGGTGCTGGGTGCTGTTATTTGGTGGGTGGCCTATTTGCTGGTTGACCGTTTGAATTTTAAAATGACTAACTATTGCCTGTCTTTGGTAGGCACGGTTTTAATTATTCTGGCGGCCTATTGGCAATTTAGCGGCCGGGCTTTTGACGCGGTGCTTATTGCCATTGCCTTAACTTCTGTTATTATTGGCTACGTGGTTAAGCGGGCGGAGTTTAACACTTGGGGTTTGCTTGCCTTGTACTATTCTTTAATAGTAGTGTCGTTTGAGCCTTATAAGGCAACCGACACACAATTTTTGCTGAATGGAAAATTTGCTCTAATGCTTTTGGAAAGCGCGGGTTTAATTTTTGCCGGCTGGCTGTCTTCCAAAGTTCAAGTTTCCGACGGAGAAAAGAATGTCCAAACTTTGTCTGAGGTTGCGGCTGCTATACTTTTGTGGATTGCGGTTTCGTTTGAAATTAGCCATAGTTATAAAGGCTTAGGCGCGGCCCAGGGTATGAGTCTGTGGTGGGTAATACTGCCTCCAATTCTGGCCTTTATGGCTTATGTAGGGAAGCGCAAAATTTTAGCAGCCGTGGCATTGGGATTGTTGGTCATAGGTGCGTTCCGTGTTTTGTTTTTGCCCTACGATTCTTCCAATTACATTTTTTTGGTTAATGTTAAATTTGGGCTTATGTTTTTGCAGACAGTGGCCTTTTTGGCCATTGCGGCCCTGCAGGAACAAACCTCACCTGACGGAAAAAATGTCAGCAGCGGAGATTTTCTTAAAGTCTGCGCCAGCTTGTATTTATGGTTTGCGGTGTCCTGGGAAATTACTCAGTACTACAGAGGTAATGGTTCTGAAAACGCACGCAATTTAGTGTTGAGCTTGTGGTGGATGATATATGCTGCGGTGCTTATGCCGCTTTCCGCAATTAGAGGGTTTGCTGTTTTGCGAAAAGTCGCGGTCGTCTTTTTTGGCCTAGCCATTGCCAAAGTCTTTTTGTATGACGTGGGGACTTTAGACACCGGCTATCGCATTGTTTCGTTTATTGTTCTTGGCGTAATATTGCTTTCCATTTCCTTTATTTACCAAAAACATAAAGAAAAAATTACGGAATTTTTAGAAGGACAAAAACATAACAACATAAATGGACTATAATTTAAACCCGAAAATTGGCCAGCCTGACATTGAGCAAATCCCAACCCGTAATGGCTATGGTGAAGGTCTTTTGGAGTTGGGTGCCGCAGACGAAAAAGTTGTGGTGCTAACTGCGGACTTGGCGGAAAGCACAAGAGTCGAAGCGTTTGGTAAAAAGTATCCGGAAAGATTTATTGAATGCGGGGTGGCGGAACAAAATATGATGGGCGTTGCGGCCGGTCTCGCGCTTTATGGCAAAATCCCTTTTGTTTCGTCTTACGCGGTTTTTTCTCCTGGACGGAACTGGGACCAGTTGCGGGTTTCTGTTTGTTATTCCCAGGCAAATGTTAAAGTCGCGGGAGCCCACACGGGAATCTCAGTCGGGCCGGACGGCGCCACGCACCAGGCTTTGGAAGACATTGCCATTACCCGCGTTTTGCCGAATTTAACAGTTGTGGTTCCCTGCGATTCAATCGAAACCAAAAAAGCCACTATTGCCCTCGGAGAAATGAAAGGCCCGGCATACTTTAGGTTTGGCCGAGAAAAAACTCCGGTAATGACAACAGGGGTAACACAGTTTAAAATTGGCAAAGCCATTGTTTTCCGTGAGGGGAAAGATGTTGCTGTAATTGGCAGCGGTCCTGTGCTGTATAACGCGCTGCTTGCGGCAATGGATTTAGAAAAAGAAGGTATAAGCGTAATGGTTGTAAACAACCACACAATCAAACCAATAGATGTAGAAGGTATTACAGAAGCGGCTAAAATTTGCGGCGCTGTAGTAACCGTAGAAGAACACCAAGTTATGGGCGGCTGCGGCTCGGCAGTTTGTGAGGTGTTAGCCCAGCACTGTCCTGTGCCGGTTGAAATGGTTGGAATGCAAAACACCTTTGGCGAAAGCGGTAAACCCGAAGAATTAATTGAAAAATATGGAATGGGCAAGCAAGCGGTTATAGACGCAGTAAAAAAAGTTTTAGCTAGAAAAAAATAAAATGAAGATTTTTAGTTTGCGATCGAAATGGGGGTTAGTAGCCTGGAGCCTTGCTTTAGGGTTTTTATTAGATCGGCTTTTATTCCAAATCAAGTTTGTTAAATGCGGATATGATGGGCCAGCGTGTATAACCCATAGAGGGTATCCGATTAGTTATTATATGAGTGCATCTGAGTTTGATCCTTTATACCGAAACGGGATGTTGCTCAACATAGCAATTTGGATTATAATTGTCTTTATTATTTTAAGTTTAATAAAACATTTTAAAAATAAAAACTAATTGTATGTTCAAATTTGTCCATAAGAGGCATATGCATAAGAACAGGCCGGAAGCGAAGTTTGTAATTTATTACAGCGTTTCCGACATTGTTTTAGGTTTTTTGCTAATTGTTTTTGTGGCTTTTTTTACGGTAAATTATGTGCGTATTCATATGTCGCCGGCTCTTGAGGCCTGTTTAGAAGGCGCGAGTTCCTCCACAATTATTAAATAATAAAATAAAAATGTTTGATATTATTTCCATTGGCGACCCGACTATAGACACGTTCTTAATTGTTAAGGACGTGGAAGTTAAGGAAATTAACGGCGAAAAAAAGGCCATTATAAATTGGGGCGACAAATTACCGGTGGACAAGTTTTACCGAACAGTTGCGGGCAATGCGGCTAACAATGCTGTGGGTGCTTCGCGCTTGGGAATGAAAACTGCTTTTTACTGCGTTGTGGCGCATGACACTGGCGGCCGGGAAATTGTCCACAAAATGGAAAAAGAGGGCGTGTCCACCCGCTACATTCATAAAAATGACAACCACCCGACAAATGCTTCCACAGTTTTAAGCCACGACGGCGAAAGAACTATTTTTGTTTATCACGAACATCGGCACTATGTCCTACCAAGTTTTGTTCATTCGTCTTGGATTTATTTAACAAGTATGGGAGTTGGGTTTGAAAAAATCCATAAAGATTTGGCAAAGTATGTGGACAGGTACAAAGTTAAAATGGGTTTTAACCCGGGAACTTTCCAATTACGCGCGGGAGTAAAAATTAATGAGCCAATACTGAAACGCACGGAAGTTTTGTCTTTAAACGTGGAGGAGGCGCAGTCTTGGGTCGGGGACCATGGGCGCGATCCGGAGAAGCTTTGTAAGGCGCTTGTCAAGCTAGGCCCAAAAGCCGTGGTCTTGACCGATGGCCGCAGGGGAGCTTATAGTTATTCTAACGAAGGCTTCTATTATATAGAGGAGTTCCCTGGACCAAGAATTGAGGCCACAGGCGCAGGAGACGGTTTTACAACTGGCTATATTGCCGCTCTTTTTTACGGCCAACCGCACAGCGAGGCGCTGCGCTGGGGGCCAATAAATGCCGGCTCCGTGGTTTTAAAAATCGGTCCCCAGGAAGGGCTTTTGACAAAAAAAGAAATGGAAGCTCATTTGAAAAAAATGAAAAATTTTAAGTCTATAGAAATTACCGAGCATAACAAAGAAAAAATAATGCATTTGGTAAATAAAAAGAAAGATTAATGGATATGAAAAGTAAGTTTCTTTTTGCCTTGGTTTTCGGTTTAATTTCGGGAGGATTAACAGTTTATTTACCAAGTTTGGGTTTGAATAATGATCTTGGTCCAATCATGCCAGTGGCCGGAGTATTGTTTGGGCTCGCAGCTTGTCTTTATTTTACTGTTTTCCAGGAATTACAAAAATGGTTGAACTATGTTGGTTGGGTAATTTTGTGTGTAATTGCTTACAACGTGGCTTTTTGGACAACATTTTTTATTGTTGCCACTACGACCCAGGGATCGGGTAGGGATTTAATGGGGCAACCAAGTGGATATTTCGCCTTTTTTGTTGGAGGGTTAGTAGGTGGATTTTTGACCCTAGTAACATTTAGATGGCTAGTTGTCAAAATAAGTTTTAAGGAAGTTTTATTGCTTAGCCTATGCAGTGCAATTTTAGGATTGTCGGGAGTTTATCCTAATGCTAATGGGAACTACCCAGTTTTATTCATGATCTGGCAGTCTGTAATGCTGTTGTTGATTGCTATAGTTTCGGAAAAGTATTTTTTGAATGTTGAAAATCAAAATAATTTAGGCGCCAGTTTAACGCTGGAGAAAAGGAATTTATAATGAAAACAATAAAAGTAGGTATAAATGGTTTTGGGAGAATTGGCAGGCAGGCTTTTAAAGTGGCGTTGGAGCACAAGGAAGTGGAGGTTGTGGGTATAAATGACTTGAGCGCTACTTCTGTATTGGCTCATCTTTTGAAGTACGACAGCGTTTACGGCAGGTACCACAGAAAAGTAGAATTTGATGAAACTAATATTATTGTAGACGGGAAAAAATATCCGGTCTGCGCGGAAAAAGAACCAAGTCTTTTGCCGTGGGGCAAACTTGGGGTAGATGTAGTCATGGAATGCACCGGTCGTTTTACAGACAGCGAAAAAGCCGGCGCGCACCTTAAGGCCGGAGCAAAAAAAGTTATTATTTCAGCTCCTGCTAAAGACGAAGGCATTACTCCCACAATCGTTTTGGGAGTCAACCAGGACAAATATCAGTCATCGATGAATATTATCAGCAACGCCTCCTGCACAACAAACTGTATTGCCCCGGTTTTGGAAGTTTTAAACGAAAAATTTGGTGTGGAAAAAGCATTTATGTCTACCATTCATAGCTACACAGCTGAACAAAATTTGGTAGACGGTCCGCCTCCTGGAGGGAAGTCTAACGACCTTCGCAGAGCCCGTGCAGCTGCTGTTAACATTATTCCTACCACAACCGGCGCGGCTATTTCCGCCACTCAAGCCATCCCATCACTCAAAGGGAAATTTGATGGCGTTTCTTTCCGCGTACCAACCCCTGTCGGGTCGTTATCTGATTTCACATTGCTCCTAAAGAAAAATGTAACCAAAGAAGAAATTAATCAAGCCTTTACAGAAGCTTCGGAGCTGAAGAAATACAAAGGTATTTTGGAAGTAACCAACGAACCAATAGTACTTTCTGACATCGTCGGCAACCCTGCTTCATCTATAGTGGATTTAGCTTTAACGCAAGTAGTAGACGGTAACTTTGTTAAGGTTGTAGCTTGGTATGACAACGAGTTTGGTTATTCACATCGCTTGGTTGAAGAAGTAATAATGGTCGGGAAAAATTAGTTTATGAGTAAACTAAAGGCCATTCTGTATTTTTTGTCCTTTATTTGTATAGCCTTGATGGTTTTTGATTTTGTAAGTAATTGGATCGCCTCTAATATAACCAAGGCTTGGATGCTGGCATCATCGGGTTTTCTTTTGAGCATTGGTCTTGTTACTTGGGAAAATGTCGAAAAATCCTATATTAATAAAAGTAATATTATTAGATCTCTATATTTGGTTTTATTTTTCTTTTTGACGCTAGCTTTTATTGCAAGATACAATTTGGACTTTTGTGTTCGAGCTGGCTGTTCTCACCGATAAGGATTTTATGGCCATAAAATATTTAAAAACATCAACAGTAAAAAACAAAACCGTATTATTACGGGTTGATGTTAACGTGCCTTTAGACAAAGACACTGGGGAGGTTTCGGATACCTATAGGATAGAGCAAATTATTCCTACCATTAAGCATTTACAAAAAGACGGCAATACGGTAATTGTGTGCGGGCATCTAGGAAGACCAAAAGGAAAGAAAGATGCAAAGCTAAGTTTGAAACCAGTTGCGAAACTTATGAGTGAAATGCTGGGGTATAAATTTTTGGAAACCGACCATGCTTTGCCTGATTACGAAATTAACCATTTTATTTTTTATTCCGGAAACATTTTAGAAGAAAAACATCAGGGGCAACTGGCAATGGCTCCAACTAAAGATGTTATCTTGCTGGAAAATTTGCGTTTTTATGAAGGAGAAGAAGAAAACGACCCGGTGTTTGCTAAAAAGTTGTCGAGCTTTGCTGACGTTTATGTAAATGATGCTTTTGGTGTTGACCACAGGGAGTCGGCCTCTACCGTAGGCGTTACCAAACATTTACCTTCTTACGCCGGATTGCTTTTAGAAAGAGAAATAAAATCTTTGGACGCAGTGCTGAAATCGGCCAAACATCCTTTTGTAGTAATGACCGGTGGGATAAAGCTTTCGGAAAAAGTTGGGGCTTTAACTAATTTAGGTAAGAAGGCGGACAAAATTTTAGTGGGCGGCGGGGTTGCCAACTTAATGTTTAAGACAAAAGATTTTGAAATTGGTTTGTCTAAGGTTGAAGAAGGCGAGGCTAAGACCGCCTGGGAAATCCAAAGAAATTTTAAAGACAAACTTTTGTTACCAGTAGACGTTGTTGTTGCAGACGAAAAAATGGATCAAGATTCCATTCGCGTAACCAAGCCTTATGAAATCGGCAAAAAAGAACAGGTCTTAGATGCAGGACCAAAAACTATCTTGGCTTTTGCTGAAGAAATTAAAAAAGCTAAAACTATTGTGTGGAGTGGGCCTTTAGGATATTTTGAAAAAAAGCCTTTCCACCATGCTACCATGGCCCTGGCTCGTTTAATTGGCGGCCGCGGCAAAGGGCATGCTTTTGTTGTTGCCGGCGGGGGAGACACGGTGGACGCTATTCGCCAAGCGCACCAAATAGACCATCTTGACCATGTTTCCACGGGCGGGGGAGCTATGCTGGAATATTTGGCCGGGGAGAAGCTCCCGGGAATAGAGGCCCTAAAATAATTTGGAAAATTCAAATAACAGGGCAAATGCCCTGTTATTTTTATGCTATAATAACCCTAGAAATTAACTCTTTTTTATGACAATCAAAAAAATTCAGGCAAGGGAAATTTTGGCCAGCGGGGGAGAACCTAGTGTCGAGGTTAAAGTAACTTTAGATTCCGGTGCAGTTGGAATTGCGTCTGTTTCTTATGGTGCTTCTGCCGGAAGCAAAGAGGCTTTTGTAATGTTAGACGGCGACAAGACCCGATACAACGGAAAAGGAATGTTAAAGGCTGTTGCAAATGTTAACAACGTTATAGCGCCAATGCTTTTGGGCAAAAACGCTTCAAATTTAAGAGAAATAGACGAGTTGATGATAAAGGGCGACGGCACAGAAAATAAAGGGAATTGGGGCGCTAATGCAATTCTAGGAGTGTCTATGGCAGTGGCCCGGGCAGCAGCGGCAGATGAGGGGCTGGAACTTTATGAATGGTTACAGAAAGCTTATAATATTCCATCATCTTCTATAAAATTACCTAAGCCTTTAGGAGTATTTATTGAAGGAGGCAAACATGCCGACAATTCAACAGATTTACAGGAATACATTTTGGCAGTGGTTAAAGAACAATCTGCCGCGGAAAATGTTCGTATGATGGAAGAGGTTTATAAAGCTTTAAAGAAGATTTTGAAAGAAAAAAAGTTTTCTACTAATGTGGGAAACGAAGGAGCGTTCGCGCCGGAAGGTATTGGCAATAACGAGTTGCCTTTGGAGCTTATTACCCAAGCTATTACAGCCGCTGGGTACAAACCCGGCGAAGACGCAGGCATATACATAGACGCCGCGGCTTCTGAATTTTACAAAGATGGCAAATATACTCTATCTATAGAAAATAAGGTTTTAAGTTCAGGGGAAGTTATTGAAATGTTTTTGCCATGGCTACAAAAATATCCCATAGTGGCATGGGAAGACATGCTTTCGGAATTTGATTGGGAACATTGGCCCCTTTTAATGAGCAAATCTTCCGCTGTCGTTGTGGCAGATGATTTAACAGTGACTAATGTAAAGCTTTGGCAAAAAGCAATTGACCAAAAAGCTGCAAATGCAATTTTAATTAAACTTAACCAGGCCGGGACAGTAACGGAAACCGTTGAGTGTTGTTTGCTGGCAAATAAACACAACATGATAACTATCCCATCACACCGTGGCGGCGGCGAAACTAATGACACCTTTTTGGTGGACTTAGCAGTTGCTGTTGGAAGCAAATGGATTAAAGTTGGGCCCACAAGAGGAGAGAGGGTTTGTAAATATAATAGGTTAATGGAGATTGAGTTGCTAGTCGGTAGTAAGTAGGGAGTAGTCAGTAGCCAGGCATTTTTGCTGGCTACCACCTACAAGCTACTAACTACCAGCTAACGCAGAAACAAAAATTAAAGCTAAATGAATCACAGGATATATAAAAAGGTAGTCTTGGTAATTTTTGACGGTTTTGGTGTTGCTCCCGCAGTTCACGGCAATGCTATTTCTCAGGCCAAGACGCCGAATTTAAATTACGCCATAAATAATTTCCCCAGTATGACCTTGCAGGCTAGCGGTCCCTTGGTAGGGCTTCCTTGGGGAGAAATGGGAAATAGCGAGGTTGGGCACTTAAATATTGGAGCCGGCCGGATTGTGGGTCAGGACTTGCCCAGAATTACCGCTTCTATTCAAAGCGGGATGTTTTTTAAGAATGAAGTTTTGGTTGAGGCCGTAAATCACGCCAAAAAAAATAATTCCAATCTTCACCTAATGGGAATGATAAGCCCGGGCGGAGTGCATAGTTTAGACGAACATTTATACGCGCTGCTGGGGCTTTGCGCGGAGCAGGATTTTAAACGCGTATTTGTTCACATGTTCACAGACGGGCGTGACACCGACCAAAAAATAGCCGTGGAGACTTTAAAGGTTTTGCGGGAAAGAATCGGACGCATTGGTTTGGGGCAAATTGCCACTATGGCTGGCAGGTTTTATGCTATGGACCGCGGCGGGCACTGGCACCAGACACTACTAACATATCAAGCCCTCGTAGAAGGACAGGGTTTAACAGCCGCATCAGCGGAAGACTGCATACAAAACAATTACAGCCAGCAGATTTTTGACGAAATGATAAAGCCCACTGTTATTTTAAATAACGGCCAGCCCACAGGGAAAATTTCCGACAATGATTCCATAATATTTTTTAATTTTCGTTCCGACCGGGCGCTTCAGCTGACCCGCGCGTTTGTGGAACCGGAAAAAATTGCCGGAGGGTTTGCCGGCAGGAGACTGCAGAATTTGTATTTTGCCACAATGACGGAATACGAACCGGGACTTCCTGTAAAAATAGCGTTTCCCTCGGTTAATTTAAAAAACAATTTAGCAGAAGTGCTTTCGAACGTAGGTCTGCAACAATTCCATATTGCGGAAACGGAAAAATACGCTCACGTTACGGCATTTTTTAACTGCGGCCGGGCCGAAAAATATCCGGGTGAAGAAAGGGTTATTGTGAATAGTCCGGAAAACAGCAAGAATTATGTGGACCATCCGCAAATGTCCGCAGAGGAACTCACAGACATTTTAACTTCTAAAATAAGCTCCACAAACACAAACTTTTTTGTGGCCAACTTCGCTAACACCGACATGGTGGGGCATACCGGCAATTTAAAAGCCGTAACCCTGGCCGTGGAATTTTTAGACACGTGCCTTAAAAAAATTATGGACTCGGCTCTTTTAACAGACGCAGTTATGCTCCTTACGGCTGACCACGGCAACTGCGAACAAATGATAAACACTAAAACCGGCGACATAGACAAAGACCACACCACCAACCCTGTACCCCTTTTAATTATTGCCAACGAATTAAAATTTAAAGCCCCGCTGCACCGTGGCTATGTAGGCCTTGCCGCCCAAGTACCCGAAGGTGTAATAAGCGACATAGCCCCAACAATTTTAAATTTATTCGGCCTGCCTAAACCTCCGGAAATGACCGGAGTGAATTTGTTGGAACAAATATAACATATTTTATATGGATCACGAAGCAGAAATGAAAAATGGATTATTGCAAGATATTGAAAAGCGGTTGCTTATTGAAGGTCATTCTGTTTGGGGACATGGGACACCGGTAAAAGAGTTGGCCGATGATATTTTAAAAAATGGAATTATTGTTAATCCTGCCTACAGTTTGACAGAAATGGCTATTCCGCTTACGGACTCAACCAAAGGTAAAAATGAAAATGCGCAAGAGATTTTTAACAAATCAATGAGTTGGCCTCATAAAGAGCATAAGTTTGTCGTGGTAATTGAAATACCAAATGGATTAAGAAAACAACAATTGACTGAGACCATAAACGTTAATGGCAAAAACAGGACAAGATTACCAAGCAGGTTTATAAAAGGTTATATAGACGCTTTAAATTTGTCTGTTGTTGAAAATCCAGGATTTAAACCTAACGCTGAGGCGACAATCAACGAAACGCCTGTAGTAATGCCGCCAAGTGGGGAGGGAGGCCCTCCACCGCCAGTACCTTCGGCTTCTGGTAATAAGATAGAAGATATATGGTAAAATAAAAAATATCCAATCCTTATGCACTACTGCACTAGTGCAGTAGTTGACAAAGGACTCGCGGTTGTGTATTATATTTGTATGACACATTTGGCTATTAAATTTAATTCTTCTTGGAACTGGACTTTGTATTCGCAAAGCCCGGGATTTAATGTTGCCTAAAATATAGGTATATTTATTAAGCACCCTCCGGCCTTTGCGGAAGGTGTTTTTGTTTTGGCCAATGATTATTAAGTAGTTATTAGCCAGCACAAATTCAAAACGCAAGCGGTAAGTGTGCTGGATACTCGTTTGCAAGGAAAGAGGGAAAAGTGAAAGATAACTCTGTTTGTCCCCACCACTTCACAAAGGACGAAGCGGAGGGGTACGTCAACAAAATTCTTGAACAAGTGATATCTGGACAGAAATTTTGGATCCCGAAATTCGTCCAGGTATCTGATTGCGCCGCAGACTGTCATGAGTTAATAGGGTTGTCCCCATGCGGCTGTGGAAGATCAGGCTCAACGCCGTTCGGACGGCGCGTTTCGGATATGCGCGTAGTTGGAGAATCAGCGCACTATCCTTTTAGTTCCTATCGCAGCCCTCTCATGTCCCCGTATGGTTGGTAGGAAGGAGAAAAAATGAAACAGACTTGGTGGAACGTAACTGATCAAGTGGCTTATTGGGGACCTTCCGTATATAGCATTATGATCGACCAGCGAATTGCCGAAGAGCTGCTCGGTTATCGGAAGCCTAAGTTGATTAAGTCCATCTTGGGAAAAGCGAAAACTCAGCGTAAAACAAAAAAAGTCCGACAAAAGGGAAGGGGATGACGATGCAGCTTAAGGACGTGAGCAAAAAGCTCCGGGGTATTGGCCTTCTAGAGTCGCAAGAAATCAGAGTCTGGCTTATTCAACGCAAGGAAGGGCCGTCACCTATTGGGGGCAATGGAATGGGACACTTTAAAGCTAAGGTGTCTCCAGAAGGCGAGGTGAACGTAACAGAAATGCACATCGATCCCGATATGGCCGAGCAGGTCAAGGCTCAGTTCGCGGACACCGATGTCAAAGTCGAAGAAATGCCCTGGGTGTAGTTTTGATAAATAAGGAGGGTTGTATATGAATGGTTTAGGCTTAGTGGGCCTCCAAATCCGCTAGAAGCCAGAGGAAGGAAACCTCGTTAAAAAATATCGGTCAGGCCTCCAAATCTGACCATCCATTCTTAGGTTATGATTTAATATCGTAGTTTGGGAATGGACTCAAGATGCCCATAAATGGGCACGCTACACATTATCTTTGCTTGCTGCTAAAATAGCTTATATGCAAAAAGTTTGGAAGTTAAAACCAGAAATTCCGCAGGCTGAAGCGGAAAAATTATCAGCTTTTCCTGAGCTTGTTCAGCAGTTGTTGTATAACCGGGGATTTACAGAAAAAAAAGAGGTAGAAGAGTTTTTGGACACAGCGTACGAAAAGTTGCACGACCCTTTTTTATTTAAGGATATGCAAAAGGCAGTGGACAGGATTTGGTTGGCAATCGAAGGGGGCGAAAAAATATGTATCTACGGCGACTACGACGCAGACGCGGTAACAGCTAACGCAGTGCTCCAGCAAACTTTTAGGTATTTGGGAGTGGAAGTAATGTCTTATATTCCTGACAGGTTTACGGAAGGGTATGGCGTGAATATGGAAGCGCTGTTAAAGATTAAAGATGAAGGATCAAAGATAATCATAACGGTAGACTGCGGAACTAATTCCCTGGACGCGGCTGAATTTTGTGAAAAAAATAATATTGATTTTATAATAACAGACCACCACGAAATTATTGGGGAAGTGCCGAATTCTTACGCGCTTATTAATCCAAAAAATCCTAGCGATAATTATCCATATTCAGAAATAACAGGGGTGGGGGTGGCGTTTAAACTCGCTTGCGCGATTTTGTCACAAAAAGAAAAAGTGATCAAATGTTTGTCATTCCGAGCGAGTGCAGCCGAGCCGAGGAATCCCTTAAACTCAGTAGAAGAGGGATCCCTCCGCTCCTCTTCGGATGCACTCAGAGTCGGTCGGGATGACAGAAAATACATCGAAGGTTACGAGAAATGGCTACTAGATTTAGTAGCTATTGGCACGGTAGCGGACTGTCATTCTCTTTTGGGAGAAAACCGCATACTGGTAAAATACGGGCTTAAAGTTTTGCAAAAAACTCGCTGGGTGGGGCTGCGGGCTTTAATGAATTCCGCGGGTGTAGATTTTAACCGAAAGCCGGCCGATACTTATACTTTGGGTTTTGTGGTAGCGCCGCGCTTAAACGCCGCCGGAAGGCTTGAGCATGCAAACGTCGCACTCCATCTCTTAATGGAAAAAGACCCGGTCAGTGCCCAGCAAAAAGCTGTGGCTTTAGAAGAAATTAACAGCCGCAGACAGAAGTTAACTGAGCGGGTTATGAGCGAGGCTAAGGGCGCGGCAGAACTTATTAGCGACAGAAAAGTTTTAGTCCTCATGGGTGAAGACTGGCCAAAAGGCATAGTTGGTTTGGTTGCCGGCCGAATTTCCGATGCTTTTGGCAAGCCTGCAATTGTGCTTTCTCAGGAAGAAAATGAAGCCACTGGTTCTGCCAGAACAGTGGGCGAATTTAATGTAGTGGAAGCTTTAAAATATGCAGGAGAACATTTAGTTCGCTTTGGCGGCCACAAGCAAGCAGCAGGGCTTACTTTAAAGACTGAAGATTTTGAAAAGTTTTACATGAAGGTCCTAGAGTATGCGGACAAGAATCTTTCGGAAGAAGATTTGTCTCCGGTTTTGCATCTTGAAGCTGAATTAGGAGAATCTGACCTACAAGCTACTACCTACCAGCTATTAGCTAACTTCGAACCCTTTGGTGTTGGAAATTTTCGTCCTAAATTTTTTATTTCCAATTTAAAAATAACCAGCCTGCGCACCGTGGGTGCAACGCAGCAGCATCTGCAATTAAAATTCCAAAAAGGCGCAGTGAGCATCGACAGCATTGCCTTTAACCAAGGCTTTCTTGAAAAAAGTTTAAAAGTAGGGGATACTGTAGAGGTTGCGGCGGAGTTAATAGAAGACAGTTGGAATGGCAGAAAAAATTTGAAACTAAGAATTATTGAAATAAAATATTAAAATGAAACTTACTGTAAATACTGACGGCGGTGCCAGGGGAAACCCGGGGCCTTCCGGTATAGGGGTAGTTGTACGTGATGAAAGCGGCGATATCATCGGCCAACACAAAAAATATATTGGGGAAGCTACAAACAACGTTGCGGAATACAAGGCGCTTATTTTAGCTTTGGAAGAGGCAAATAAATTGGGGGCTACTGAACTTTTGGTAAATATGGACAGTGAGCTTATTGTCAGGCAAATGCAGGGCAGGTATAAAATTAAAGAGCCTACTTTAAAGCTTTTAGCGGCCGATGTATTAAAATTAAAAAACCATTTTAAAAACGTGACTTTTAATCACGTTCCTAGAGAAAAAAATAAAGAAGCTGACAAATTAGTGAATGAAGCTATTGACGCTGCTGTTAAATCCTAGCGGATAGTCAAAATTTTCAGAGTGGCTCCATCTAATACTATTAAATTCCTACCATCGTCTGAAAGGGCGATTTTTTTTATGTTTGTGCCTTGGTATAAATCAAATTGGTTTTGGTGGTCGCGTGTGTCGAGCTCCAGCGCTTTGACAATATTGTTTTCCACAAAAAAAGCATTGGCTAAATCAAAACGGAGCAGGGGATTTTTTAATTCCATGCTGCTACGGGTAATAAAATCCACGCTACCGTCATAGGGGTTAATGTAGTCAAGTTCTCCCGTGGTTTCAAAAATTAAGGAAGAGTCGTTACTGTTAAATTGCCTGGCATCTACAGACGAAGCCAGTTGTTTTAAGCTGGCGCCCACTCTGTACAAGCTTCCATCGGCCAGTAAAAATATTTGTTTTTGCCTGCTAATTAGAATTTCCGTTTGCTTAAAAGCAGGAAGATTAGTAAGGATTTTTTGTCCGGTCTCAGTAGGATTTGAAGTGACTTCCAGGTCCAGCCCGCTATTTGCGCTTCTTAATACATAGAGGTCATTCCCCAGGAAGCTAGCTGCCATAATGCCGCTTTGAAGCAAAGTTTTAGAAGGAATTTTTGTATTAATGGAGTAAAGGCTGCCGGTGTGGACGGCGTAAAGTTTGTCGTCCCCGCTAAAAAACCATTGTGCTTTAGTGGAAAACAACGCGCCTAAGTCGTAAGCTTTTCTGGCAGAAACGTCTACAAATAAAGTAACCGGTGAAGTCGTGGACTGGTTTTGGAGTAAGAAAAAGTCAGAGTCCGGAGACGCTAAAATGGAAGTAACTATTTTTGGCAAGACAATGCTTACGCTGCTATTTGGGTTATTAGGAGAAGTAACAATAAAACTATTTTGGCTAATGAATGCCAAAATATTTTTATTCCCAGGCCCGGAAAAATCCGTTACCCCATCGCTTACAGTAGTTGTTGTAGGAGAAGAAAAAAATAAAATAATTTTACCGGTGGACGGGCTGGCCCAGGTAACTTGGCCACCAACTACCCCAAGTCTTTTTTCCCAGGGTTGGTAATTTTCTTTTTCCAGTTTAATGCTGTAATCTTTGGGCTGCAGGAATTTTAAATCTTTGGCCGAGTCTGAAACAAATTCGCCGTCGAGCGAAACTGTGACACTTGAAGGGTCTGCCCGGACGGCCAAAATGCCGGTTTGCACAAACTCCTGTTTTTCTGTATCGTACTTAATTCCCCTAACATACAGAACAATGGCAGGGGCTAAAATTATAAAAGTCAAAAAGCCAAGCACAATTAGGCCGTAACGTGATTTTTTATTCATATCAGCTTAATTTTAGCGCAAAACGCGGGCTTCTACAATGACCTGGGTTTTGCTATAATTAGCTGTAGTTTAACCTAAAGTGATTGAAGCTATGTTTGAAAATAAGATAGGTATAGACTTAGGTACTGCCAACACTTTGGTCTATTTGCCCAAACGCGGAATAATTATAAATGAGCCAACGGTTGTTGCTATTTCTTTGAACGACAACCGGGTTTTAGCCGTGGGCCAGGAAGCCAAAGACATGCTAGGCCGCACGCCGGAAACCATTGTTGCCAGCAGGCCAATGAAAGACGGCGTAATTGCCGACTACCGAGTAACAGAAGCCATGCTCCGTTATTTTATAAACAAAGCTTTGGGTAATATTAGGTTTTTTCGTCCTGAAGTAATGATATCTGTGCCCGGCGGCATAACGTCTACTGAACGGCGCGCCGTGGTAGACGCGGCCCAGGCCGCCGGAGCCAAAGCAGCTTATGTAATTAAAGAAACTGTTGCCGCGGCCATTGGCGCGGGTATTCCTATTGCCTCTGCTTCCGGAAATTTAATTATAGACATTGGAGGTGGTACAACAGACGTGGCGGTGCTTTCGCTCGGCGGTATTGTGAATTCCACTTCTGTGCGCGTTGCGGGAAACCGTTTTGACCAGGCAATAATAGATTTTGTCCGAAAGAAACACAGTATTGCAATTGGGGACCGTACGGCCGAAGAAATTAAAATCACAATTGGCAGCGCGCTCGCCATGCCGGAAGAAGAAATAATGGAAGTTAAAGGACGAGACATGGTTACTGGTTTGCCTAAAACCGTAACAGTGTCCACCAACGAGGTGGTGGAAGCTATTCAGGACGAACTCCACGAAATTGTCCGGGCCGTAAAAACCGTTCTCCAGGACACGCCACCGGAACTGGCTTCCGACATTATAGACAAAGGCATGGTAATGACAGGGGGCAGCGCTCTCTTAAGAAATTTGGACCACTACATTTCCCAAAGCCTTGGCGTGCCCTGCTTTGTGGCAGAACAGCCCCTGTTATGCGTAGCTAAAGGCACAGGCGTGGCACTGGATAACCTAGACAGCTATAAAAAGAGTATGTTGTCCGCACGATAAATTTTTATGGAATTTGCTTTTAAATTAAAAGTATTCTATAATAAAAACAAATAAATCTAATTTGAAATAAAAAAATATGGGAGGCGCAAAAAAATCGGTTTATATTTTTATGTGCTCGGTCATGGGTGTGCTGTTGTTTGTAATTTTGCATAGGCTAATAGTTTTAGCCTATTTAACTTTGCTTGCTTACGGCGTGTTCCACTGGACGTCCAGCTATTCTTATTTTACCTTTGTGGCTGTGGATTACATTACGCTTCTGCTTGCCATGTTTTGTGGCAGCTGGTACGGTATTTGGCTGGGAGAATATTGGTATGAAAAAATTTATGAAACAGGAGAGTGGCGGGGCGTAACCAGACATTTACACCATAAGCTTTTTCCGCAAAGGCCAACAAGCAATGAACTAAAAGCCCGCGTGGAAGTTGTTAAGTTGGAGCTGGCCGAAGACTTGTCCCGTATACAGCAGTCTATAGAAGATATGCCAAGAGAAATTCTTATGGAAACCCCCATTAAGAGGCGTGCTGTAAAAAGAAAACCCGCTGTTAAGCGTAAGACCACTAAAACCAAAACTCTTTAACTTTAAAGTCCATGACTATAAAGAAGTTTTTTTTAATGCTGCTTGTCCAGGCCATTCTTTTGGGGGGCGTGAGACTTTGGTTTTATAGTTCAACTCTTTACACGGACATTTATTGGCAATTTTTTTATTTTATAATTATTGCCATTTTAACAGCGGCTTGCGCGCGCCGTATTGGCATAATGCATTATATAGAGGCAATTTTTACCGCCGTACTTTGGTTAATTGTGGGTTTGATTATTGACGCTTTAATAACCGCGCCCATAGCAGGCCTGTCCATGTTTTCACATTTGAGTTTGTGGCTTGGCTATTTCATAATGATGCTCAGCGTGTTTTTTTTCCACAAAAAAAGGCATGTGCAAATTCGCCACGAGCACGCGGCGCACCGTGCCCACGGCCACCACTAGTCCGACTCTTTTCTTATATTAGATTTTAATATTTTAAAATAAACAGACTTACAATGAGCCTGCTTTTTTATTTGTTTAGGTTTAAAGAAAGGGCCGACGAGTTATCCACATTTGACATTTGAGCTGAGGGTGATACACTAGTATTTAATTACATATTATAAAGCTAGAATGGAGTCGCGATCCGTTCGCCCTGCTTAGCTAAAACTACTCAGGGTAAACTGCTGAAAAAAATTTCAGACGGCCAGCCTCACCGTAAAAAGAGGTAATGAGCCCCGCCACGGCGGGGGAACCAAGGTGGTACCACGGCAACAAAGAAACCCCGTCCTTGAGAACGAATTTTTCGTTTTCAGTGACGGGTTTTTTATTTTCCTTGCTCCAATCGTCGTGGGTCGATACCGGCAATTAGGGTGGGGAAAAAATAAAGAATGAGAGGACTAATCAGGCGGGCAACCGCAAGGGATTGGAAGAAAATCAAGGAGCTGATCCGGGGAAACCCGCATCTGCAAGGAGACCATCTTCCATCCTGGCACGACTTTGTCGTGTTGCAAATATCAAACGAAGTAGTCGGTTGCTGCGCACTGAGAATTTATGGACCAAAAATGGCGGAAATCCGAAGTCTTGCTTTTTCTAGCGAAGAGCTAAGGAAGCAATACGCCAAAATTTTGGTTAGAGTGTGCATGAATCGGGCTCAGAAGGAGAGGGTATATCAACTCCTGGTGACTGTCGGCAAAAAGGACAAGAAGTTATTTGAGAGTTTGGGGTTTCGGCCATTCAACAACGAGAAGTACGCGATGTTGATGGTGGTCCGGAATCACGAGCTGCTTAAACCTTTTGATATAGCCGGCGTAGTTTTCAGGAGAGCTGAGGAAAGCGACAGGGCTTCTATACATGCCCTTGTTGCCCAGTATCCTAATGAGCTAATTCAACCAAGCTCCAAGCTTTTTCCAGAAATTTTGGATTTCTTCGTGGCAGTTAAAGACCAACAGGTCGTGGGCTGCACTGCTTTAGTAGTTTTCACGCTGAAACACGGAGAGTTGCCAGAAATGGCAGAAGTAAGGAGCGTGGTAGTTGACCGGACTATCGGCATAAAAGGTATTGGCCTGGCCTTGGTGATGCACTGCATCAACTGGGCAATTGAGCTCAACGTTTGGGAGCTTTTGGCCATCACCAAAATTCGCACCTGGTTTGAGAATTTGGGTTTTGGTGCCGTAAGGGGAGCGGAAGATGCTTGCTTTATGGTGCTTGGGAATGGAAAATAAAAAAGGAGAAGGAATTGGCGTCATCACTGTTGAGTAATGCGACAACCAATTTTGACAAGATCGAATCCGGGCACTTTCGCTCGGACCTGGATGTTGTCACGGAAGAATTACGCGAACTTCTTGACTTGGCCGCAAGAGTCAAGAAGAGTCCTCAGGATTTCCGAACCAGCCTAAGTGACTGTTACTTGGCCTGGTTAACGGAGAAAGATTCTTTGAGGACGACGTGCACGTTCCAGCTCGCAATCAAGCAACTGGGCGGCGATTGCGTCTTGCCTCCTACCGGACTTTTGGGGGAGCGGGAGGCAATTAAGGACGTCGCGTCAAATCTCGGCCAGTGGGTTCAGGTTATTGCAGCCAGAACTTACAAACAGTCAACGGTTGAGGATTTGGCCACTCACGCCGGAGTGCCTGTCATTAACGCGCTGAGCGGCATGTATCACCCTTGCCAGGCCTTGGGAGACATGCAGAGCCTGCAGGAAGTTTTTGGGAATAAGTTGAATGGCCTGGTGTTGACTTTCGTTGGCGATGGCAATAACGTTTGCAATAGCTTAATGCTCAACGCAGTCCGGTTGGGCATGGAGTTTCGCTGGACTGGCCCCGACAAATATAGGCCGTCGCAGGATTTGGTGGAGAACGCCCTCGACTTGGCGGCTGTCAATGGCGGTGACGTGGTGCTGATGGACGACCCTGTCCGAGCGGTCACCGGAGCCCAAGTGGTTTACACGGATACTTGGGTGAGCATGGGTAACGAGAGCGAGACCGAACAACGGAACAGCGACTTTTTTCCGTATCAGGTTAACGACGCGCTGTTCGCCCACGCTGCGCCTGATGCTGTTTTTGGCCACTGCCTTCCCGCCCATCGGGGCAAGGAAGTGGTCAACAGTGTGATCGACAGCAAGCGCTCAATAGTAAAGCTGCAGGCCTGCAATCGCCTGCACGCCCAAAAGGCTCTGCTGTTGATGTTGGTCGACCGTCCCCACTAATAGGGACAAGGACTTAGCGCGCATAAGTCCTTTACGGGAGTATAATATCGGCTTCCATGCGCGGGGGAGCCAGAAACGGAGGAGTTTTACGCAAATCGACGGGCGTCGGGAAAGGATTTTATTCCTACTCGGCGCTCGGTTTTTTAATTGTGGAAAACTCGGGTTGTTCAAAGGTGAACAATCGTATACTATTAGAATAGGGAATAGTGATTAGCGAATAGAGAATAGTTTATGCAAAATATTATTGTTCACCTCGACATGAATTCGTATTTCGCTTCTGTGGAGCAGCAGGACCATCCACAGTGGCGGGGTTTGCCTGTGGGAGTTTGCGAGCATTTGGGAGGAATTATTATTGCCGCCAGCGTTGAGGCGAAAAAATGGGGCATAAAAACCGGCACGCCTGTTTGGGAAGCTAAAAAACTTTACCCCAAAATTATTTTAACCCACACCCGGGCTGAAGCTTACCGGTTTTACACACGGAGGTTTTTAAAAGTGGTTGGAGATTATACAGACCACGTGGAAAAATATAGCATAGACGAATGTTTTTTGGATTTGACTAAGGCGTGTAATGTGAAAAAAGTGCTCAGTGATCAGTGCACAGTGGACAGTGACCCATTTGAAGAAGCTGTTAGTATTGCGCTCGAGATAAAAAAAAGATTTAAGACCGAGGTTGGGGATTGGCTAAGGTGTAGTGTTGGTATTGCGGAAAATAAAACATTGGCAAAAATTGCTTCGGATTTAAAGAAGCCGGATGGGCTGGTTGTTGTCATTCCGAGTGCAGCCGAGGAATCCCTTAAATTAGACAACTCGTCAGTTGTTAAGGGATCCTTCCGTTCGCCGTCGGATGCACTCCGGCTCAGTCGGGGTGACAATAATAATATCCTGAGGATTTATAAAACCGATTTGTATAACCGCCTTCAACTTACCGACATCCCCGGTATTGGCCATAGGCAGGAGAAGAACTTAAATCGCCTGGGCATTAAAACTTTAAGGGAACTGCGGGATTACCCGGAAAGCTGGTTGGTTTCGCGGTTTGGCGCGGTTACCGGGCATCATTTACACAGCTTGGGACAGTTGGAAACTTCGTGGAAGTCGGGCGTGCGCAATGAAGACGAAATTAAATCGGTTGGGCATATGTATACTTTGCCTCAGGAGTTCCGCAAACAGGAATTTTTTATGCCGGTGCTCTACAAACTTTGCGAAATGGTGGGGCGCAGGCTTAGACGCAAAAATTTAATGGGGAATATTATAAGCTGTTACTGCCGTGACAAAAATTACGAAGGTTTTGGCGACAGTAAGAAGTTGGGATATTTTGTGCAGGACGGCCGGGAGATTTTTTTGGAAAGCTCGCGGTTAATTAGTAAACCTTTGCGCGCGTCTGTCGGCAGGGAAATTAAACTTGTGGGCGTAACCGTGGCCGGAGTTAGACCTTATGTTAAACAGTTAAGTTTGTTTGGGGACGTGGAACAGCAAAGGCGTTTAGTGGGAGCGTTAGATGTTATTAACAACAAATATGGCGAATTCACCCTAATGCGCGCGGAAATGTTTAAGGCGGGCTCGGTATTTCGCGACAGTGTGGGTTTTGGGAGAATGAAAGAGTTGTAATCTCTACTAAATACTAAAAGAACTAAAAATACTAAATCCAAATTTTTATCCTGGCTGAAGATTGTGGCCGGTTTCGTATTTTTAGTTTATTTTAGTATTTAGTAGAAAATGTGGTATAATGAAGCATACAAATTAAACCTAAAATTTGAGGAAAAAACTATGGCAGACCAAGAAGAGTATAAAAAAATGCTTACGGACCTTATTCAGAAACAAATGGTAGTTTTGGGCCCGAACATTGCATTAGACAAAGCCAGAAAAATCCAGGGACTAAAAGTTACGGACGACGGGACGGTTTTAGACATGGACGGTGATCCACAGCTGGTGCTTAAAGGCGTGGCTAATGAATATATGAATCTTTCTGGTCAAATTGCCCAAATGACTTTGAATACTTTATTGGAAAAATATCCTACTTTAAAAGGCATATAAATCGAAACTAATAGGAGACCCGACACTAAAACAGCAATGTGTTAGTGTCTTAAAAACAAAAAATTGTGCTAAATATACTTCTTGCAATAGATTTTGTAATGCTGGCCGTTGTTTTGGCCGGTTATATTTATTCGTCTTGGCGTGAACGCAAATTTTTGCGTCAGCAGGCCGGACAGTCTTTGGAATTGCAGCAAAAAGTTTATCAGGCCGAAGTGTTAAAGGAAATTAACGACCGTATTGGTTATTCCTTGGACACTGCCAAGATTATAGATATTATTACCAGTAGTTTGGGGAACCTTTTAGATTACGACACCGTAGCCTACATGATAATTGCCGAAGACGGCGGCATTGCTTTTAAATGCCACGTTGAGCGTACGGTTAACCATGAATTTATTGAAGAAGTTAAGGAAAAAATGCTTTTGTCTTTCGGTGCTATTTTAGGAAACGAGCTGAATACCAAAAAACTGGACGAAAGTATAACCGGAAATATTTTAGACGAAAATTTAAAAATTACAGTCAGGTCATTTTTTAACTTGCCGGTAGTAATTTCCGGCAGGTTGGTGGGTATGATAAACGTGGCGTCTTCTGAGCGCGGCCGTTATGGGGAACAGCAGGCCTCCATTCTTTACGCCATTACTAACCAGGCTTCCATGGCAGTGTCTAAATTGCAAACCGTATTGGAAAACGAAAAAGGCAAGCTTTCCGCCATTATTTACTCCTTAACAGACGGTGTAATTATGGTTTCGGCGGATAATCGCCTTTTGGTGCATAACCCGGCCGCGGCCGCCTTGTTTAATCCGGCACCCGGAAAGCCTTTAACTATGTTTGACATTGTAGACGGATTGGCCGGCAAGGTAGATATTCGCACAAAAATTGAACAAGCTTTAAGTGAAGACAAGCCTTTGTTTGTTGAGGAGGTATTCGTTAAAGACAAAGCTTTGTATTTAGGAATTTCCCCGGTGAAAACAGGGCAAAACGAAAAGTTGGGGGTTAGTGTAGTTTTCCACGACATTACCACCGAAAAAACTTTGGAAAAAACACGGCAGGAATTTACGGCAATGATGGTGCATGAATTACGCGCGCCGTTAACCGCAGTGCGTTGGTCTTCGGAGTCCATGCTTAAGAATTTGGCTGCTAACCAGGGAGTTGACCCCGCTAAAGTTAAAGACACAGTGCTCACAATTGAAACCGCTTCCAATAACATGCTGGAATTGGTCAACGACTTGCTGGACGTTGCTAAAATTGAGGCTGGTAAATTTGAATTGAATCAGCAAAGTTACGATTTAGTGGAAGTAGTTAAAGAACAAATTAAAGCTTTTACACCGCAAGCTGAAGGCAAGCATTTAACCATTACTTCTACCACCCCGGACAAATATATGGTAAAATTTGATAGGGTAAGAATTTCCCAGGTTTTGGGGAATTTGCTTAGTAACGCCATAAAATACACTGACAGCGGGACAATTGAGGTGAATGTAAATCCCGACGCGGCAGGCAAGCAAGTAGTTGTGGGCGTTAAAGACAGCGGTATAGGAGTTTCCCATGAAGACGTAAACCAGTTGTTCTCCAAGTTCAAGCAGTTAAACAGCGGCGACCGCAGCCGTAAAGGCACTGGTTTAGGGTTAGTAGTTAGCCGAGGTATTATAGAAGCCCATAAGGGGAAAATTTGGGCGGAAAGCGCCGGAGAAAATTTGGGGTCAACCTTTAATTTTTCATTACCAATTTAAAATAACAAACTGGCTTTACGAACTACGAAGTCATACTAATATACGAGTTAAATTGCCAGCATTAGTATATTCGTAATTAATTAGTAGTTAGTAAAGACAGAAAGGAAATTAACATGACAACCATTGTAGTCGCTGAAGACGACAAGCTTATTTCCGGCTCGTTGTGTGAGGCGCTAAAGAGTGCGGGTTATGAGCCAATCCCGGCTTATGACGGAGAAGAGGCCGTTGCCAAATGCAAAGAGGTTAAACCTAATCTTTTGCTTTTAGACATTATGATGCCAAAGTTGGATGGTATTTCAGTTCTGTGGGAGCTTAAAGCCAACCCGGAAACTGCTAACACCGCTGTTATAGTTTTAACTAACATAGGCGACGTGGAAACTATTAGCAAAATTGTGGAAGCCGGCGCTGTAGACTATTTACTTAAGTCTGACCAGTCTATAGACAATGTTATTCAAAAAGTCAAAGACGTTTTAGCCAGAAGCGTTAAACTTTCTTAAACAAATGAAAGTTGTCATACAAGACAACCGTCGTTATATTTTGCGTTTTGACAGGGGCGAAGAAGTTATTGCCGCGTTAAAGCAATTTTTGGCTGACCAAAAAATTACCGCATGCGCGTTTAACGGTTTGGGGGCCTGTTCAGATCTTGAGCTGGCCTATTTTAATTTTTCCAAAAAAGAATATGAGAAAAAAATATTCCAGGAAGACTTGGAAATTGTTTCGCTCACGGGCAACGGCGGCAATGGTGCACTTCATATGCACGGCAGTTTTGGAAAGACCGATTTTTCTTTAATTGGCGGACATATAAGCAAGTTACTTGTTTCCCTTACCTGCGAAATTTTTTTAATAAAATTAGAAGGCGAGTTAAAGCGGGAATTGAACGCGGATTTAAATTTGAACCTGTTAGTTTGAAATTATATTTTTAAATATGGATGTTTTTGCCCACGCGTTATGGACTAACGCGGTGTTTTACAAAAATTACACCACTGAAAAAGCCAGTCGCTATTGGGCGATATTTTTTGGCTTAATGCCGGACTTACTTTCTTTTACCCCGGCCTTTTTCTTCTTAATTTTTAGCCGCAGCCATTTTGGAATTGAAACTTTTAATTCCGGTTCCTGGATGTTCCGCTACGCTTCCTGGTCCTATAACTGGACGCATAGCTTTGTAACTTTTGCTGTTGTAATGTTAATAGTTACAATAATCCGCCGTGGTAAAGTATATTGGCCACTATGGGGCTGGGCTTTGCATATTGCAATAGATGTTTTTACTCACAAAGGCTTTTACGAAACCCCGCTTTTGTACCCATTGTCCGGTTACAAGTTTGATCACGGGACTTCTTGGGGGCACCCGTTGTTTATGGTTATAAATTATTCGTTAATCGCCCTAGTTTATTTATTTTGGTTTTTTGTCTTAAGGAAAAAAGCTAAACAAAATGACACAAACAAAATCTAAAGATTTTTTTGTCATTTGCCATAACATAAGGTCTCTTTATAACGTAGGCTCTATTTTTCGTACGGCCGACGCGTTTGGTGTTACTAAAATTTATTTAACCGGTTTTACGGGCAGGCCAGACAACGAAGTGCATTCTTCTAAAATTGGCAAAGTGGCCTTAGGAGCGGAAACTTGGGTGGCTTGGGAATATTCTAAAACCCCTCAGGCCGTTATTAGAATTTTAAAAAAACAAAAGGTCCAGATTATTGGTTTAGAAAACAACCCTGGAGCTGTAGACATAACAAAATTTAAGCCCAAATTTCCCATGGCTTTAATTTTAGGAGAAGAGCGTAAGGGGATTTCAAAATCTTTGTTAAGCCTGTGCGACAAAACCGTGGAAATTCCAATGCTCGGCAAAAAAGAAAGCCTAAACGTTTCTGTTGCCTTTGGTGTCGCTGCCTATGCTATAAAAATGGGATAATTAAATAAATTTAAGAGAGATTTTTTAGACACCCTTTTATATTTGAGGGTGTTTTTTTGTCCTTGAAATTAAGGCTTATGTAAGCTATAATCCCCCTATGCTCTAGGAGGAAGATGATGTTAATCTATGCTCCTAAATCCGCATATGAAAAGGTCGGTATGGAAAGTTCGTCAGTGGAAAAGCATAGCGTTGCGGTTATTGGCGCTGTGGCAGCTAGTTTTGCTCAAGAAAATGTTGCCCTCTTGCACGACCCTCGGGTGCTGCAGGTTTCGGCGAGTGAGATTGCCGTTAACAATCACAATTTGATACAGGCCAAGGTCGTCATTTTCAATCCGCGGGAAATCCCCAAGGACAAAACGGTGGTCTTAAAACAGATGATGAAGGATAACCAGAGTCGGATTTTGGCCTATGAGGTTTTCGACCAGGGCAAACTCCAACAGAGGCTGAGGGAACGACTCAGTGCGGTGGTGCGCCCGCCCGTTGGCGGGTCGCCGCCAGGTAACGGATCGGGTTTGAAACCGAACCCGGAACCGCCGCCCCCTCCACCCGATCCTCCGCAGCCGAATCCCGGGGCGCGCTCTGTGAAGTATCCACTGCAGGGTATTGCCTGGAAACTGCCCGAATTCATCCGGGCCAACGCCTATGCTAATTGTCCTGTGGTCAGGGATGAAGTCGAGTGGCTTCTTAGCGCCGCCCACGCCAATGGTTTTCCGGAGGCAAGAAGGGCGAACGTTGAGCAGCATTTGCGGAAGTTGCGCGGCAAGAAAGTCGCCGGGCCCAGGAAGCCGGCGTTTGTTGCCACGGATGTCGTTGAATTACCGGCGGTTGCCGAGTTTCTTAGCCTGCTCCAGCAGTTAGTGGAGAAGGCCCCGGCCGCTGTTAAGGCGATCAAAGACGAGAGAGCTGCTAACCAGACGGCTATCTCTTCGCTCAAGACGGAGAATCAAAGGCTCGACGGAGAACTGGAGAAGGCCCGGCAAGCCGCAAAACTGCTCGCCGGACTGGGGGGTTAACCTCGGTGAATATCTCTACGCGCACGCGCCGCCTAACCGGGTGGAGCGTGCGTTTCTGTTTGTATTTTAAACGACATTTTTTTAATTTTTTTATACCTGTGGATTAGATTATAAAATATTTTAAATTTCCACAAAACACCCCTTAAATAAGGGGTGTTTTGTATTTTTAATATACTTGCAAACCTTTTGACCTATGGGGAATTGTGGTGTATAATATCTTTAAATGGTATGAAGTGGTTGAAAGTGGGGATAAGTGGTAAGTTTGGTGGATAAGTAAACTTAATTATTCCGTAGTTTTCTGTAGTGAATTTAATCTTCTTTCCGTAGCTATATGTTTATTGGTGAATATCAGGCAAGTATAGATGAAAAAGGAAGGGTTTCCATTCCGGTAAAATTTAGGAAGCAATTGAAACAAAAAGTTGTTGTTACCAGAGGTTTGGACAATTCACTGTTTTTATACACGGCTGAGGAATGGAAAAAGCTTGCGGAAAAATTGGCTAGTCTCCCAATTTCTACTGCCAATACCCGCGCTTTTTCCCGGCTAATGTTGGCCGGTGCTATGGACTGCGACGTAGACAAGCAAGGCAGGATTATTTTACCTGGATACTTAAAAGAATTTGCCAAAATTAGTAAAAAAGTTGTGGTGGCCGGACTTTATAACCGCATAGAAATTTGGAGTGAAGAATTGTGGCAGGCTTACAAACAACAGACCGAGGCAGCCAGTAATTCCATCGCAGAGCAATTAGGTTCGTTAGGCGTTTAATTTACATGACTTATGAACACATTCCAGTTTTACTTAATGAGGTTATTGGGTTACTTAGTCCTGGTCCCAATCAGAATTTCGTAGACGCCACCTTAGGCGGCGGCGGATACACTGCGGCTATATTGGACAAAATTAAGCCGAACGGGAAAGTATTGGCAATAGATTTAGATCAGGATGCGATAGATAATGTCAGATCTTTAATCTTAAATCCTAAATCTTTAATCTTACAGAACGGCAATTTTTCGCAGATAGATAAAATAGTTACGCATCACAAATTTGAAAATATTAGCGGTATAGTTGCGGACTTGGGGTTTTCTTCTTATGAACTGGAAAACAGGGGAATGAGTTTCCAAAAAAAAGAACTGCTGGACATGCGGTATGACAAATCGCATAACGAAGACGCCAAATTTATTTTAAGCAGTTACGATGAACAAAGGTTAGCAAAAGTTTTTGAAGATTACGGAGAGGAAAAGTTTAGCAGGCAAATAGCAAGGAAGATAATAGGGAATAGAGAAAAGAGAATAGAAATAAAATACACCACAGATCTATATCAGTTAATTCAGGAGGCCCTGCCAAAGCCAATTAAACATAAGGCAGATGACCACGCCAGAAGAATTTTCCAGGCATTACGCATAGAAGTTAACCAGGAACTACAAAGCTTAGAGGAGTTTTTGCCTAAAGCGTTTGACATACTGGCTCCGGGCGGCAGATTGGCAATAGTAAGCTTTCATTCACTTGAGGACAGGATGGTTAAGCAGTTTTTTGTAGGATTAACTAAAGGGTGTGTGTGCCCGCTGGATTTCCCGCAATGTATTTGCGGCAAAAACCCAAAAGCAAAAATTTTAACAAAAAAACTGGTCTCGGCATCTGAAGCTGAACAGGCAAGCAACTCCAGATCCAAGCCGGCAAAACTGAGGGCAGTAATAAAATTGTAAGCAATGCATATGAAAGTCAAAATCAAAACCAAAGCGTCCCCCAAATATAAAATCAAAATAAAAATAAAAAAATAATATGATCAGAGGCTTAGCTTTAGATAATTTTTTTGGCATGTCTGTTCCAAACAGGCAAACGTCCGCGGTAAAGCGTTTTACAGTTAGTAAGCCGTCGCCCTGGCAGAAATGGGCTGCCGTGTTTTTGGTGGCTGTGTCTGTTTTAATTTTGGCAGACTACTTAGTTTCTGTTAACAGTTACGCCTCCACGGGTTATGAAATAAAAAAACTTCAAAACCATTTGGCCGGCTTAACCGAGGCTAACCAAAAGTTAACCGTAAAAGTTGCGCAGGTTTCTTCTATGATTACTGTGCAGAGCCAGGTTTTGGGAGCGGACTTTGTCCCTGCCGGAACACCACAGTTTTTGCAGGTTAACCAGCTGAGTAAGCGGTAATCTTGGCTGCCTATGAAAATAATTTTTAAGAAAATATTTTCATTTGCTGCGGTCGCCTTGTTATTTTTTCCGGCTTTGGCTTTTGCCAGTGGCGGCAGTGACATTTTTGGATTGAATGCCATTAGATCATTGTTTTGTAACGAGGGTCCGGCCTGCTCCCAGACATTAGTGGAACTGATTTTAAGCATTATACATCTACTGTTATTTATTTCCGGCAGTCTAGCAGTCTTATTTATTATAATTGGTGGCTTTTTCTATATAACCTCAAACGGTAACCAGGAACGCGCTGAGCGCGGCAGGAAAACCGTGACAAACGCAATTATTGGATTGATTATTGTAATGCTTTCTTATACAATTGTCTCGGTAATCCAAAATACCGTTAGCCAAGGACTCTAGTAATTTAACTATTTTGATTTAGCCATGGTTGCATCTCCCCGCAAAGATATATTTCGCCAAAGAACAGCCGTGTTGACTGTTTTTTTGTTATTGGCCCTGGCTGTAATTATTGGCCGGTTGTTTATGCTACAGGTGGTTCACGGCGACGCTGCGCGGAAGCAGGCTGAGCAGCAGCACAGCGTTTATTTAAAACTTATGGCCTCTCGCGGAGAAATTGATTTAGTGGACAAGTTAACACTGCTGCCAATCCCGGTGGCCACAAACACTAAAAAGTATTTAGTCTACGCCGTGCCTCAGGCAGTCCAGAACCCAAAACTTACTTCCGAAAGTTTAGCCACGGCTTTAGGTTTGCAGGCGACAGATATTCTAACTAAAATTACAGACCAGACGCGCAAGTACGTGCCGCTCAAAAAACAACTAACCGAGGAGGAGCAGGCCAAAATTACACAACTCGGGCTTTCCGGAATTTTTTTGGACTCCGAGGACAGTCGTTATTATCCGCAGGACAACTTGCTCAGCCATGTCTTAGGTTTTGTAGGCTACAATGCCCAAAACCAAAAGGTGGGTTTGTACGGACTGGAACGATATTTTGACAAAGACCTGGCCGGGAAAAATGGCGATTTGTATGAAGAAAAAGATATTAGTGGCGCCTGGATTTTTGGCGCCCAGCGCCAAGGCGAGCCGGCTGTGGATGGCGTAAATTTAATTTTAACTGTGGATAAAAATATCCAGTTCCACGCGCAAACGGTTTTAGCCGAAGCAGTTAGCAGGCATGGCGCGGACAGCGGCAGTATTATAGTTATGGACCCAAAAACAGGGGCAATTTTAACAATGGCCGCCTATCCGGATTTTGACCCTAATAATTTTGGAAAAGTTTCGGAATCTAAAATTTTTAGCAATCAGGCAACCATAGGGGTGTTTGAACCCGGCTCAACTTTTAAAGCCATTACCATGGCCGCGGCCATTAATGAAAATAAACTCACCCCAGAAACTACTTTTGTGGACACCGGCCAGGTAAAAGTTGACGGCTATACCATAAAAAACGCGGAACCCGGAGCCCGCGGGAAGCAAACCATGATAGAAGCTCTGGATTTTTCGTTAAACACTGGGGCGATTTTCGCCCAAACCCAAATCGGCAACAGTGAATTTTTAAAATACGTAAAAGCTTTTGGGTTCGGCCAAAAAACCGGAATTGAATTGCCGGAACTTAGCGGTGACTTAAGTGGCATACTTAAAGGGAATATTACGGTAAATTATTACACAGCAAGTTTTGGCCAGGGTATTAGTGTAACCCCAATTCAAATGCTGCAATCCTATGGCGCTTTGGCGAATGGCGGCAAAATGATGAAGCCGTATATTGTCCAGACCAAAATTTTTCCTGACGGTAAGGTTGTGAACACGGATCCCGTGGTCGTTGGTCAGCCGGTGTCTTCCAAAACCGCTTACCAAACTTCAGCCATGTTGGTGGATGTAGTGGAGAAAGGTTTTGGAAAACGCGCCGCGGTGCCGGGTTATTATATTGCCGGCAAAACTGGAACCGCGCAGGTGCCACGAACAGACGGCAAGCCGGGTTATGACGAGCATAACAACATTGGTTCGTTTATAGGATACGGACCCGTGGATGACCCGCAGTTTGTAATGCTTATTCGCATTGACCATCCGCGCGACGTACAATACGCGGAAAGCACAGCAGGGCCCGTCTTTGGCCAAATGGCCCAGTTTATTTTAAATTATTTGCATATCCCGCCAACCAGAAAGTAGCCGGAAATAAAACCGCCGCCCATAGGGACGGCGGTTTTTAGGTCTTCTATAACCAACCGGAGTTTAATTTCCTAAAGTGCTTTGTATTTCCTGCGGAGTAATTTGCTGCAGCTGCTGTAGACTTGTGCCGCCGGAAGACAACATGGTTTTAAAGGTAAACCACATAAAGGCCATAGCCAAAACTGTTAGAATTACGCATATGTTGCCCACAGAAGAGGCGTCGTCTTCGCCGCTAAAAAAATAAAACTTTAGCGCAAATAGTAAACCAAAAGGCGGCAAGCCAACAGAAATTAAATAAGCCCATTTTTTTGTTTTGCCTGAGACTAAGTTTTCTTTTTTGTTTAAGGCGTTAAGCATTAAGCTCGCGACATCTATGTTCGGGCTTTCTTTCGCAAGTTTGGCGTATTCGCTTACTTGTTGCTCAAGTTTGTTGTCATCCATGTATCAATTGTATCAAAAAATGATATAATAATAAAGATGATTTTTACAGGAAAACAAAAATTAATTTTCAGCTTAATGGCAATATTTTTTTTAATTGCCATGCCTGTTTTGGCGCAAGAGGCCACTTCAACTGCGGCCACGCAGGCCCAACTACAGCAGCAGCTCCAGCAAATCCAGAACGAAATAGACCAGTTCCAGCAGCAATTAACCCAAATTAACGGCCAAAAAAATACCTTACAGAATAAAATTAACAGTTTAAAAAAGCAGCAGGCCAGTTTGCAGCTGCAAATTCAGGCTACCAATTTAAAAATTAACGACTTAACCGGAAAAATTACGGTTACGCAAGCGGGCATACAGGCTAATCAGTTAAAAGCTGAACTGCTTGCCCAGCAAATTGGCGGAATTATTAGGACAATTAACGAGCGCGACAGTTATCCGCTTTTGTATTTGGCTGTATCCAAGGGAAACCTGTCGGACGTAATGAATGACGTGGCCGCTTCCATGACAGTTTCCGATAATTTAAAATCTTTGCTTAAATTGGCGCAGGACACCAAGTCCCAGCTGGAAAAAGACCAACAACAATACACGGACCAGCAGGACGAGGCCAAGAATTATTTGTCAGTGCAAAATTTGCAGCAGGGGCAATTGCTGGACACGGTAAGCCAGCAAAACATTTTGCTTCAGGAAACCAAAGGCAAGGAAGCCGACTACCAAATTACTTTAAATGACACCAAGCGTCGCGCCGCGGAAATCCAAAACCGTATTTATGACCTTTTGGGGATTAGTAGCCAGATTACTTTTGGCAACGCCCTAAAAATTGCCCAATATGTTTCGCAGCAGACGGGGATTGATCCGGCTTTTTTACTTGCCATTTTGACCCAGGAATCTAATTTGGGGAAAAATGTTGGCACTTGCAACCGTCCCGGGGACGGGCCTGAAAAAAGTTATAAAGTTATGATGAAGCCCGACCGGGACATAAAGCCGTTTTTGGAAGTTACAGGGGAATTAGGCTTAGACCCGGAAGTTACGCCTATTTCCTGCGCCATGAAAGACAAAAAGGGTAAGCGCTTGGGCTGGGGAGGGGCAATGGGGCCGGCGCAATTTATTCCTTCCACCTGGATGGGCTATAGGGATAAAGTTTCTGCCATTACCGGCAAACCTGCAAACCCCTGGGATATTCGCGACGCCTTTTTGGCCGCTGGTATAAAATTAGTGGCAGGAGGGGCAGACAACACCCAGCAGGGACAGTGGAATGCCGCCATGCGTTATTTTAGCGGAGGCACAAATGTTGCCTATCGTTTTTATGGAGACAATGTTATTGCCTTAACACAAAAATATCAGGCAGACATCGCGACTTTAGGACAGTAAGCAGCTAATTGGATTTTTTAAGTAGTTTGTTACGTAAAATTTGCGATTTTTGTATTAAAAGATTATTATAATAAGGAATGTAAGACCGGTTTAATCGGCGAAATAAATTAAAATTAATTAATATTTATGAAACAAAAACTTTTGCTGTTTGGGTTGTGTTTGGTTTTAATTTTTGCCAGCCTGGCCGGGACTGCGTTGGCCGGTACTCCCAGTTTGTACGCGACATCCAGCGGCAATTCGGTAACCTTGAATATTAACAATGCTAACGCTAATACCCCGGTTTATTTATACCAAAGGCAGAGCTCATCCTCTTTTACAGGGAGTTCAAATAGTTTAGGTAATACCGATACAAACGGCAATTTTACTTCCACGCAAACCGTTAGTTTTGACGGCAGCAGCAATCCGCTATTGCTTTACGTAATAATAGGAGGACTACAGTCGCCCACAGTCCAAATTCCTCCGGGCAGCTGCACCGGCGGGTGTGTAAGCGGAACTTTAACTTTGAGCCAGACAAGCGTGTCCATAACAAGCCCCAATAGCGCGACAGTGGTAGCTTCTCCTTCCAGTGGCGGCAACGTTTCCGTAACAAGCAACAGTAATGCTTCGGTTGCCAATGTTTTTGTTAGCGGGGCATCTGTTATTATTACCGGCCAGTCTACGGGCAGCACAACCTTAACGGTATGCTCAACAGTGTCTGCTACCCAGTGCGGAAATATTCTTGTAACGGTCAACGGCGGGAGTTCCACAACCTTGAATTTTAGTAACGCCAACCCCGTTGTTATTGCAGGACAAAGTTCCAATATTACCATTTACAGTCCGAGCAATAGCAATTCTTCGGCTTATTATATTTCCAGTAATTCCAATTCCAATATTGTGTCTAGTCCCAGCATTTCGGGTTCCACTTTATATTTTTCGGGAGGTACTCCAGGGAATGCCACCCTGTCAATTTGCCAAACCGGCTCCAGCTATTGCGGTACTGTAACTGTAACGGTGGGCAGCAATGGCCAGAACGGATTAACCATTAGCCCTTCCAGTTTGGTTTTAACTGCGGGCAATACAGGTACCGCAACAATTAACAACAGCACCGCGGCTTTAAGTATTACAAACAATAGTAACTCAGCGGTTGTTTCGGCAAGTGTTAGTTCTTACGTTAGCGGGCAGACCGGCCAGACGGTAACAGTTTACGCTGTTGCGGCCGGATCCAGCACTTTGACCATTTGCCCGGCTGGTTCAACTTCGGGCTGTGTTTATTTGTTCGTGCAGGTCGGCTCAAGCGGCACCACCACTACCGGCGGCATTAGTTTTAGTTTGCAAAATCCGGTTATGACCGTTGGTCAAAGCCAGAGCATAGCTATTTATTCCACCAATGGAGTTAACACCTACACTATTTCAAATAACACCAGCGCTAGCATTGTCAGCTTGAGCTTAAGCGGCAGTTCTCTTTATTTGGTCGGACAAAATGTAGGCAGCAGCACTATTACGGTTTGCCAGACTTCCAGCACGGTTTGCGGTACGCTTTATGTTACTGTTAACGGCGCTGGTGGGGGACTTACCTTTAGCCCAAGTAACGTGAATGTTGCCTTAAATCAAAACCAGACAGTTTCCATAACTGGCGGCAGTGGCAGTTATTATATTTCAAATAATTCCAACCCTTCCGCGGCCGCGGTTTCTTTGCAGTCTAATTCCCTTTACGTGACAGGGCTGAACGCCGGGACTTCCAGTGTTACGGTTTGCCAAAATAATAATTCTTCAGTTTGTGGCGTTATGTCTATTACTGTTGCCAGCGCAGCGGCCGGGACCGGTAC
Organism: uncultured Candidatus Saccharibacteria bacterium; assembly: GCA_964474825.1. Lineage (GTDB taxonomy): Bacteria > Patescibacteriota > Doudnabacteria > UBA920 > UBA920 > CAYYWQ01. The sequence continues at coordinate 563,735 of CAYYWQ010000001.1, read as the reverse complement.
TATTACTTTTAGCAACAACAGTCCAGCCTTGGGTTTAAACCAAACTCAGGCTATTTCTATTAGCGGAGGCAGCGGCACCTATTATATTTCGGGTATTACAAATCCCAGCGCGCTAACTTTAAATTTAAGCGGGTCTCAGCTTAGTTTAACCGGTATAACAGTAGGTAACGCCAGTGTGAGTATTTGCCAAACCGGTGGAAGCTCCTGCGCCACTTTGAACGTAACAGTAAACTCCTCTAGTGCGAGCCCTACGCCAACTCCCACACCAACAGCTGTTCCCACGCCCACACCTACCCCTGTGGCAACAACAGGAAGCTATGTTAACGGACAATTAATAAATGAAAACGGAACCATAGCTTTGGTATATAAAAACACCAAAACACCATTTGCTAACGCGGCCGCATTTTTAGGGCTTGGTTTTAAGTTTGCGAACCTTACTGTTGTTTCCAATTCAGGTTTGGCTCTTTCAGGGAAAGTTGTGGTAACCGCAAACGGAGCTCACCCGCGAGGCAGCTGGCTGCTTTCAGGAAAAGCCGTTTACTTCTTAACCCCGGAAGGCCTTATACCGGTTCCGGACTGGAATACTTTTTTAAGCAATGGCGGACAGGCAAGTTTCCTGGTTAAAGCAAACAGTTATGATTTAGCTATGGCTAAGCTTTCAGTTATGACGGCAAGCGATGCGCGCTTAAAATAACAGTGTGCCCCGAACGAAGCAAAAATTTTATTGGTGTGGATAAATTACCTCTCTTCGCTTAAATGAAGGAAAGTTTTTCTGTTGACAAGACAGTAATGATTGTATAAAATTTTAAGGTGAGTACAATTTCATATATTTAGTAGGCCTGCAATCTGTGATTTATTATTTGGTCGCCTTATAATCACAGCAAGGTTCGTCAATAATTTTTAAAAATTATGACGGGCGAGGCCAGTGGCGAAACCGGACAAATTATTTTGGGCCGGTTTTTTGTTAATTATTTAGGGCCCTACAATGAAAGGCGGTGAGAATTATGAAAACATATAATTTTGCAGACAGCGACTCTGGCATGAATCAAGGCCAGGGAGAGGGCAATAAAGGTGGCATGAGCGGTCAGGAAGACAACATGTAAATTGCGAAGCGGTCCCGCAATTGCGGGAGGTAACGGAGGGATTGCGGGACCATTACGCATTTTTAAAAATAGTTATGGACAGCTCCATAATTAGTTTGAAAGGAAAAATTATGGATACTTTAATTTCAATTTTTTTGGGAGTAATTACCGGGTTGTTTGTTTCTAAGGCACGGTACAGAAAGCTGTGGGACATCTTAATTGGTATTGTAGGGGCCCTTGGTGGTTATGCGGCGGTTGCTTCCATGAACGTTGGTTATAACCCTTATGCTTTAGCGCTAATTATGGCAGGAGGGGTGGTAATTATCCACTTTAGCAGGTTTTTGCGAAACCTGCCTCAAGTTTAAGGGAAAAAATATTTTCTACTTTGTTCTTTAAGAAATTGCCTCTTTCCTTTGAATATCCTTATGTTTATAGGCTATAATTAAGGGAGGAGGAGCATGATGACCCGGTTCGGCCATCATCTCGAGGCTCAAATAGGGGCTGGTATTGATCCCGCGCTTCAAAAGAAGTGGGACGAGAAATTGACGCCAGTTCCAAGTAATCCTTTCCCGCTTGCACCGCGGGACCTGGTGAGGCTAGGGTTGGTAACCTTGGCTTCTTATCGGGAACAGAATGCCGTATGGCGAAGATCCGTGTGTCGAATTATTCGCCGTGAGGCTCGTTCCGTCCGGACCCAGGCCCTGCGCCCGTCAGATATAATTGGACAGAATTGGGAATTCTGGGGCTGGGGCTTAGGCCGCGAGAAATCTGCGGCCAAGGCTGTGGGAAAAGAGTATTTTAGTGTTGTGGTGCGCGACAATAGTAAAGTCGCATGCCAGAACGCTGTAAGATACTCAGACCGAAACCGACTCGACTGGAACGTTATTCAAGAGGAAGTTATTCGGGCATGGAGCTCAGGCGCGGTGGATATTATGTCGGCCCTGGCTATTGTGGGCTCGTCGCTTGCGCAAATTTGCGACGAAATCATTAAGGCGCGCCTAATGGCTATATTGGGCTCCTTTGCTTTAGAGCCGGTTCCCGAGAACTACCCTCAGCGGCGGGTCTACCTAGTCCACCCAACCAAAGCCGACAACTCAGCTGAGGTGGAGTGGGAAGGACACAAGTTCAGTAAGCCGGAATGGGGAGACACAACCCCTTACGATTTACCCGAGCTTCTGGAGCCCGCTCAAGAAGGCGCTGGAGGGAAACTGTCGTTGGAAGTTCTGGGAAGATTCTGGTACTTTCATCAGCAGTATTCAATTCTGCGCCTTATGGCCGACCGATAGCATGGAGAGGACAATCTGGCAGTTCCGTAAGGATCCGCCGGGTTGTTCTCTCCACAACCAAACTTTAATATATTATGAGTGAATCAATTTCAAAAAAAATAACTTTGCTTAACCATACAATTTTGGAATCTTTCAATGTCGCTGAGAAAGAAACTATTATCCAAAAGTTTATGGACACCGGTTTGGCAATTTTAGAAGCCGACTTTGGCTTTGCCTGGTGGGTTAAACCCTTTGGCCAAGGCTTTGAGTTAGTTTATAAAAGCCCTACTGTTCCTTATGACCCCAATTTTCCCCGGGAACGCGGAGGGAATTATTTGGTCCAAAAAAAACAGGAGCCACTTTTTGTGGAAGTTGTAAAAAAGGAAGACTACGAGGAAGGGTATGACGTTAGCCCTTACATGAAAAGTTATGTTATTATCCCGATTTGTTATAAAAATAGTATTTATGGGAACTTAGTTATTTGTTATAAAGATGCCCATAATTTTTCCGAAGAGGAGCAGGGCCTGTCCATAGCTTTGGGGAATGCCGCGGCCCAGGCTATTACAATTAATCAGTTAAGAATGGGGGAACAGGAAGCCAGGCTGGAATCGGAAAACCAGAAACTGCGTTTTAGGTCCATGATAGAAAACAGTTACGATGTTATCGCCCTGCTGGACGCGAACGGAAGTATTACGGACATTAGCGGTTCAATAACCCGTATGGCTGGGCATGCGGTAGGTGATTTGTTAGGACGTAATTTGGTGGATTTTATGCATTCTGATGACGTAGAAAAAATCCAGAATCACATGCTTCAAACCGCTGTGCAGCCCAACAAAGCAATGACCGTAGAGGCTCGTTATAGGCACAGTAATGGTTCCTGGCGCTGGCTGGAAGCAAGCGCGGTAAATAAGTTGGACGACCCGAGCGTAAACGGAATTATTGCCAATATCCGTGACATTACTGAACGCAAGGAAGCGGAAAGGACTATAACCCACCAAGCTTTGCATGATTCCCTAACGGGTTTACCCAACAGGAAGGAATTCCACATTCGTTTTGACCAGGCATTGGAACAAGCCAAGCGCAACAATCGCCAAATTGCCATAATGTTCTTGGACATGGACCGTTTTAAAAACGTTAACGACCGTCTCGGTCATGTCGCGGGAGATTCCCTGCTTAAAGTTATTGCCAGCAGGTTGGTAACAAGCATTAGGGGTGAAGACGTGGCCTGCAGGTTTGGCGGAGATGAATTTTTAATTTTAATTAACGACATCCGTTCCAGTAAAGACGTGGTTGTGGCCGCGGAAAAAATACTCCGGGCCGTAAGTTTACCGGTAAAAGTGGAAGAGCATACCATACACCCTACAGTGAGCATTGGCATTGCCATATACCCCAACGACGGACTAGATTTGTCCGGCCTTAAAAGGAACGCGGACGTTGCTTTGTACAGGGCCAAGGAGAACGGCCGCAACCGCTTAAGCCTGTATGACTCTTCCCTCCATGGCTTGCATCAGGCTGAAAGGTTTACCCTTGAGAACGAATTCCGCGAAGCCTTATTCTTAAACCAAATTACAGTCCACTACCAGCCTATTATTAGCTTAAAAAGAAATAAGATTATTGCTCTAGAAGCTCTGGCGCGTTGGCAGCATCCGGAAAAGGGGCTTTTGCTTCCCAGTGAATTTATTTCTTTAGCCGAAGAAACAGGGCTAATTGCCCAGCTGGACAAAATTGTTTTAAGGCAGGCCTGTATACAAGCTAAAGTTTGGCAAGACATGGGACTGCCTAAATTCCGTATAGCGGTAAATGTTTCCGCGCAGCAATTTTCCGAACCGGAATTTGTGGCCGAAGTAGCAAACACTTTAGCGGAAACCGGCCTGGAAGCCAATTGCCTGGAAATGGAAATTACGGAAAGTTTGGCAATGGGGGATTTGGAGCTAACCCGGGTTAACTTAAAAGCATTAAAAAATTTAGGCGTGCAAATTACAATAGACGACTTTGGCACCGGCTATTCTTCGCTCAATTATTTAAAACGTTTTCCCATTCACGGTTTAAAAATAGACAAATCTTTTGTCAGACACTGCATAACCAGCGCGCCTGACACCAGCATTACCAAAACTATTATTGCCATGGCCCAAACTTTGAATTTACAGGTTACGGCCGAAGGGGTGGAAGAAGGGCAGCAAATGGTTTTTTTGCAAAGTTTAGGCTGCGACGCCGCGCAAGGTTTCCTTATAGCCAAACCTATGAGCGCCGAAGATTTCCCGGAGTGGATGGAAATAAAGTATCCTAAAAAAGAAGAGGTTCCTTTTCCTCAAAGCAGCACATTGGAAGTAGTAAAGTTACTTTAAAATTTAACTAAATTTAGTAGGCCTACAATCTGCGATTTATTATTTGGTCGCCTTACAATCGCAGCTGGCCCGCGCATAATTTTTAAAATTATGGCGGGAGAGGCCAATGGCGAAACCGGACAAAAGTTTTTTGTTCGGTTTTTTTTCATTATAAATAAACAGGGCTTACACTACTTCCGCCAAGTGCGAGGCATTTTGTGAGGATTTTACGAGGCGTAGCCAGGCTACGGCGAGTAAAACCGGAACAAAATAACGAAGCAATTGGCCAGAGCCGCCTTGAAGGACTGGCTTCGCCAGTTCAAGAGGCGGCGGTGGGTAAGTCCTGAGAAGGAATAAACTATGCAGCAACATACACCAACTGTTTTAGTGGTAGAAGACGAAAAATCTTTGCTCAAAGCCTGGGCGGAAATTTTTAGGAGAGAAGGCTTAAACGTCTTAACCGCGGCGGATGGTGCGAACGCCTTAAATTTAGCCCTGCGGTGGCATCCGGATTTATTGGTCGTGGACCTGGTAATGCCCAACTCCGACGGCTTAACTTTAATTAAGAGGCTCCGGGAAAACAAATGGGGCCAAACCGTGCCGGTTATGTTTTTAAGCAGCTGGCTTGGTTCCGGGCTTCCTGACCCCAAAGACTCCAAAGAAGAGCCCTTAAGGGATTTTTATCTTCATGAGGATTGGAATTTTGAACAAGTGGTTTTGGAAGTCAGGGAAAAATTAAAGCCGTCCAAACTGCGGCAAATGGCCGCTTAAGCAATATTAGAAATAAATATAATTAACATAACAATTATGGAAACTAACCAACTTGCGCTTTTAGCAAAAAACGGCGACTTGGCTGCCTTTGAAGAACTGTACAACTCTTTCGCCAAAAGGATTTTTTTCCATATTAGAAAAAAAATCCAAAATTACCAGGACGCGGAAGACGTGTTGCAGGAAGTTTTTATTAAGAGCTATAAAGCCCTGCCGTATTTACGCCCCGGGGAAATAAATTTTAGCGGCTGGCTTTACACTATTGCCAACAACGCCATTAACGACCAGCTCCGCAAAAAATACAGCCGGCCGGACGTAATAAGCATAGACGAAGGGTTTGACTTGCCTGACAACAAGTCTTTGCAAAAGACCATGCAAACAGAGTCAGACCTGGAAACCGCCCGCTCCTGTTTTAAATATCTTTCCGCGCGTTACAGGAAAGTGCTTGAGCTTAGGTTCTTTAAACAACTTTCCGTAGGCGAAGTAGCCAAAGTCTTAAATAAAAACACCTTAGCCGTAAGAGTCCTGCAATACCGCGCCCGCAAAAGACTAAAGCAAGTTTCAGAAAGAATGTACCAATTTAATTAAATATTTAAAAAGACCAGCCACTTGGCTGGTCTTTTGTAATTGCAAATAAATATTTTTTGGCTGTCCTTGTGGGAAAATTTTGTAACAAAAATCGTCCAAATGGCCTAATTGTCCAACTGCGGTTTTTTCCCGTAAATTATATAAATTAGACCTTTAAAATATAAAAGTTGTAAAAACAATGAAAATAAATAAGCTGTCAAAAAGGAAGAAGCAATAACTTGTAAATAAAATATAATGTTTTTGTTGTAAGAAATAATATTATTGGATAAACAATCGACGCCTTGTTTTCTAATAAAACAGTATCTTTTTTCCTTGTCATTAGTCAATGCCTCCGAAAGAGCCTCTTTGCGTCTTTCAAATGTAAGCGAGTCGTCCCCCATAATTACTTGAGCCGCTTCATCAAGGTGGCTTGATAAGTCTGAGCTACAAAAAGTTTCATGTTGTAATGAATAAGTTGATACATAATTATATTTTCCATCTTCGAAACAACCTATCTTTTGTCCCTGCTTTAAGAATGACGGCACGGTATTAGCCATTGACTTATCAGAGTTTTTGGAAAAATCTCGTAAGTTGTTTATTATCTTTGTGTTAAAAGGAGTTTCACTTATGCTAGAATAGGCAACAAAAAATGCTACAATTAAAAAGGCCACAACCGTAATGTTATAAAAAACTACAAAAAGCCTGTGCCACCATTTATCTTTCAAGAATGAGTTATATTTTAAGAACGGAAATAGTATTTTTTTTATTTTCATAATAGATATTCTTATATATTAATTTCCCCATTCTTTATTACTATGGAACCAGTGTTATTAACTAAATTTTTTATACACAAAATTTTTTCTTTAAAATCATCCGAGTTTTCGACAATGCACTTTTTACAATCATCACTCCATTCTTCAATCATTAATTTAGCTACTCCTTTTATAATTCCATATAAATCTTCTGGTGAAATAAATACTGCTTTAAAATGCGTCGCCTCCTCTAATTTTCTTGCCTTTTCGTCGGCTTGAGAATGAACCACAGATAGCCCGCTATTTACTGAAAAAAAATGTGTCAGAGAGTTTCTAAGCCTTCTTAAATTATCTACAGTGATGTGTTTAAGTCTATCTGGGTTATTTTTCCCCCATTCATTTTTAGGATTTAAACAAAAATTTTTTATAAATGTTTTCGTTATATCCTGATTCATTGCCAATTTTCTAATTTCATTATCATCAAACGTTTTGTTTTCATAAGCACAGTTAAAACGAAATAATACTTCCAAGTAGGCAAATAAAACAATCATCTCTGAGCGGATTGGTCTGTCAATCTTTAGTTTTTCTCCAATTTTTTCTGGCGATTCTGAAAGTGTATAATTAAAATTAATAGAATTTTCTTTAAGTTTATCAGCAAGGAATTGTACAAAATTTATTGTTTCAAGGTATTGCTTTCTTATAGATTCTAATTGTTTGTCAAAGCCCAAAAAGCTTTCAATTTCTTTTTCAATTTCTTGTAAAAAAATGATAATCAGATGTAGGTCTGGAGATATTACGATATTTTTTCCATCAAACACAAAATGTGTGCTATTATTTTCCATAAGTTTAAAATTTTCTAAAGCAGTTGCTGCAAAATTTTATGTCTTAATTCTTCTGTGTTATATGAATAGCTTGCTCTAATTCTTAAAGTTTTGAGTCATGCACCAAGATGACCATTGCAACCATTATATCAAAGAACCGGGGTAACGGCGATTTTAAGATATTTTTAAGGATTGATAAAAATCAGGCTTTTTGGTAGAATAAGCAGAGATAATATCGCTTTGGGGCGTCGCCAAGCGGTAAGGCAGGGGCCTTTGAAGCCCCCATTCGTAGGTTCGAATCCTACCGCCCCAGCCAGAAAAATTAGAGAAATGTCTGAAACAGGAACAGAGCTTAATGAAGAATATAAAGAACATCCATCTGCTGAAATGCTAAAGGCTTATTTTGCGACAAATGATGCTGTGGAGGGGGATTTGCAAATAACTAACCACTTAAAGGTTTGCGAGCATTGCCAAATGATTGGGGAGGAGATACGAAAAAGAATATTAGATGATTTGGCGGACAAATTAAAAAGTTTTAAGTAGAGAAAATCGCCCAGCGGGCGGTTTTTTGTTATACTTTATAAATGAAAATTAGCGAAAGTAGAAAAGGGGAGTTGGCAATTTTTGGGGAGGCAGTTATTTGGGCTTTTTTCCCAATTATTACAATTTTATCTTACCAGTCCTTACCCCCAATTTTGTCTTTGGCTTATAGTAGTATTTTTGCGGTTCTATTTTTTGGCGCAATTATTATTTTTAGAAAAAAGACCAAGGAAATTTTTCATCCCAAAGTTTGGCTATATATTCCGGTTATAGCTTTTTTTATTACCATACTTTTTTATGGTTTCTTTTTTACCGGCTTGCAATATACCACGGCCGGCAACGCTTCTATTATTGCTTTAATGGAACTGTTTTTTAGCTATTTGTTTTTCAATATTTGGAAGAAGGAGTATTTTTCCGTAGGCCACACTTTGGGCGCGGCTTTAATGTTGGTTGGAGCCTTGATAATTTTGTTCCCTAAACACGGGTTAAACTTTAACAGGGGAGATATTCTAATTTTGTTGGCAGTGGCCTGCCCCCCTGTGGGAAATTACTACCAGCAGAAACTGCGTAAATTTGTTAGCAGCGAAACCATTTTATTTTTACGCAGCCTCGTAGCCATACCTGTATTTTTTATTTTAGCCGCAATTTTAAAAGCTGGTGCGGATTTTAACGGTTTTGTAAAATCTTTTTGGTTTTTAGCCATAAACGGAATTTTGCTTTTGGGCCTTTCTAAAATTTTCTGGATGGAAGGCATCCACCGTATTTCCGTTACTAAGGCCAATGCCTTAGCCAGCGTGGCCCCATTGTTTACTTTAATTTTTTCCTACTGGATACTAAAAGAACAGCCGCAAATTTGGCAACTGCTAGCGTTAGTCCCCATTGGTTTCGGTGTTGGGTTGCTTACCGGGGGAAATAAGAAATCTTAAATATAAAAATTATTTTACCTGGCATACAAAAAGAGTGACCCTAAACTACGGGTCACTCTAAGAAAAATACCGTCACCGGTATGACAATCATGTCCGTCACCAGCAGGACGTGGATGAATAGCGGGTTAACTTGCCGCCCAGTCCACGAATTTAGCCGGTAGACCATGCACGATCCTTTGTAAGGTACGCCGCCCTCTGCCGCTATGTGCTTGTTTTCCCACTTGGTTAGAGGGCAACCGCCAAAGACCGGCCAGGACAGCAGGGTTAGTGCGGCAATTAGCATCAAAACCGGGAACATTCCCCGGCGGTAGAAAATTGGGTCGGCTTTTGCAATCCAGTATGTCGATGAGCAGGTACTCACAACCGTGAGCAGGCACACGTAGTGAAGGGTAAGAATCAAATGCGATGTCTTCATTTTGCCTCCTTGGGCAAGTTACAGTAGTTTAAATGCTGGGGCAATTAAAGTAAACCGCATGAGCAGGGTTAATAACCATTGCTTGGCAAGGCTCTTAATTTTTTCGCCGGTTTTTGTTATAATAAAGGCATTATGAGTGAGCATTATAAAGAGCAGCGCCCATGGGGCGAATATGAAATTTTAAGCCAATTTCCGGTAAATGAGCCCGGTTTTTTAGACGTTTGCGTTAAAAAAATTACGGTTAATCCGGGACAAAAATTGTCTTACCAAACCCACAAGCAACGCAATGAACACTGGTTTGTTGTTCAAGGTGAGGGCGTCGTTGTATTAAATGACAAAGAAATTCCCGTAAGCGTGGGCAGTTTTGTAGACATTAAAATTGGCGACAAGCACCGCGTAATAAATAAAGGCAAAACAGAATTAATTTTTATAGAGTCACAAACCGGACACTACGATGAGCAGGACATTGAACGCTTGAGTGATGATTATGGCCGCGCCTAACTCTAAATTTATCGGACATTAATAGATCGTGGTCACGAGGGATTACAAGTTTTAGATTTTGATTTATGAGAATTGTTGTAAAAGTTGCCACAAATGTTTTGAGTAACGACACTAATGTCATCCAGCCTTCCGTGATTAAAAATTTAATCGCGGAAATTTTTGAATTGCGTAAAGCCGGCCATGAAATAATTTTGGTTAGCAGCGGCGCGGTTGGCTTTGGCCGGGAAAAATTGCCTAAGCTGGACTCTGTAGAAGACAAGCAAATTTGGGCCGCGGTAGGCCAGCCGTATTTAATGCAGTTTTATGGAAAATACGCGGGCGAATTTGGGGCGGATGTGGGGCAGTTGTTAATTTTGCGCAGTGAGCTTACGGACCGTGAGCGTTATACTAATTTAGTTGCGGTTTTAAATAGCATGCTTAAGGCCGGAGTTTTGCCGGTTATAAACGGCAACGACGTAATTTCTAAGGCGGATTTAGTAACAGGCGACAACGACCAGTTGGCCGCAATGGTAGCCGTTGCAACAGGGGCAGACAAGCTTTTAATTTTAACCAGCCAGAAAGGGTTTTTTACCGCAGACCCTAGTGTGGACAAAAATGCTGAACTTATAAAGGAAGTAAAAAATGTTGATTTTGAGCTGGAAAGAATGTGCAGCGGTACCAAGTCCAGCGGCGGACGGGGAGGCATGCTAAGCAAGATCCGCGCGGCCAAACACGCGGTTCACGGCGGAGTGGAAACTTTAATTGTAGACGGACGAGAAAAAGATATTATATTGAAAGCCCTGACAAAAGATCACCCGGGGACAAGGTTCGCGGCTGCAGTTCCTAAGGACATGAGCGAGCAAAAACGCTGGTTATTGGCTTCTAAAGGTTTTGGCCAGCTTGTAATAGACGACGGCGCGGCTAAAGCTTTGAGGAGTAATAAAAGCCTTTTGTTTCCAGGTATTATTTCTTCCCGCGGCATGTTTGACAAAGGCGAAATTGTAGAAGTTATTGGTAAAACCGGCCTGGCCGTGGCTTACGGTAAAAGCAATTACAGTCAAAAAGACATTCAAGGCGCCATGTCCATAAAACAAGCCCTGGGAAAAGGGCGCGCTTTGGAAAAAGAAGTTATACATTGTGATTATATGATGGTGCTTAAAGAGTAGTTAGTCTTTAGTTATTAGTAAATAGTAAAATAATGCAGGTAAATATTTTAGGTTTTGGCAATATGGGGCAGGCTATAGCCAAAGCCTTAGTTGCCAAAAAATTTAAAACAAAGATAGTTGCGACAGATAAAAAAAAGACCGCTGTATCAGGCGTGGTTTTTGATCCTGATTTTAAAACTTTAGAGAAGGCTGATATTGTAATTGTTGCAGTTAAGCCGCAGGATATTGTGCAGCTTACCAATGAAATCAAGGCCAAAATTGGCCCACAAACTGTTATTATATCCATTGCGGCAGGTGTTAGAATTAGCAAGCTTACAAATTTGTTTGGACACAAAAAAATTGTTCGAATGATGCCCAATTTAGGTTTGGCAGTAGGCGAGGGGATTGCGGCTTGGAAAAGCAATTTGTCGGCACAGGATAAAAAATCCGTAAAACCTTTGCTTAACGCAATTACAGAGAATTTTGAAGTTAGTGATGAAAAACTAATTGATGCGGTTACTGCTATTTCCGGCAGCGGCCCGGCTTATTTTTTCTTTTTAGCAGATTCTTTATTATCAGCAGGTATAAAACTTGGGTTAAGCGCTAGCCAAGCCAAAATGTTAGTGCAAAAAACCATGTCCGCTGCCGCTAAGCTCCAAGAGTCCGGAGATTATAAAGATCTGATAAGCAAAATACGCTCAAAAAAAGGAACCACAGACGCGGCGCTTAAGGTTTTTCAAAAAAAGAATTTATCCGCAATTATAAATCAAGCAGTTTTAGCAGCTCATAAAAGAGCCGGGGAGTTAAGCAATGCCTAATTTGTTAACCCAACTTAAATTAACCAAACAATCCGGTTCTAAATTGGCGGTTTTGTCGTCAGCGGATCGTAATAGCCTACTGCGCAATATTGCATTGGCAATAAAAAATAATCAGCGTCAAATTTTAGTTGCCAACCAAAAAGATTTAAAAGCTTTTGTGGGGGATGCTTCAGTTAAAGAAAGACTTGTGTTAAACGCCAAAAAAATTGCCGGGATTATAAAATCTATTAACGAAGTTGTAAAATTGCCAGACCCATTAAATGAGGTTTTAGAAACTAAAAAGCGGCCTAACGGTTTAAGCATAAAAAAAGTTTCTGTGCCTTTGGGTGTTGTGGGTGTTATTTATGAGTCCCGTCCCAATGTTACTGTGGACTTAGCAGTGCTAGCGCTTAAAACCGGAAACGCCATTGTGCTTAAAGGCGGCAAGGAAGCGTTTGAGACGAATAAAGTTTTTGTGTCGCTTATTCACAGCGTTTTAAATAAGCATAAATTACCATCTGCCGCCGTATTTTTAATAGACCCAAAGTCTGACTGGAAGAAAGACTTACTTTCTGCCCACGGCTTGGTAGATGTTTTAATTCCGCGCGGCAGCCAGGGGCTTATAGAATGGGTTAGGCAAAATTCGCATTTGCCGGTAATAGAAACTGGCGCTGGCGTTTGCCATACTTTTGTAGATGTTTATGACGTTAAAAAGTCAGTAGAAACAATTGTAACCAGTAAAATCCAGGCTCCCGCGGTTTGTAATACGTTAGATACGCTCGTGATTAATCAGCAAATGTTAAAAAAACTTTTGCCTGCCTTAGCCGCTCCTTTGGCGGAATACGGGGTGGAAGTTTTTGCGGATATTAAATCTTATGACCAACTTAAAAATATTTATCCAGCCAATCTCTTGCATAAAGCTGCGCCGGAACATTTTGGCAAAGAATTTTTGTCCCTAAAAATGTCCATAAAAACAGTTAAGAATTTTGCTGAAGGTTTGGAATTTGTTAAAGGTCACACATCGGGACATTCAGAATCGATCTTAACGAATGATAAACATCACGCAACAGTTTTCCTTAAAGAAGTAGACGCAGCCGCGGTTTACCATAACGCCTCCACCCGTTTTACGGACGGTGGAGAATTCGGTATGGGCGCCGAAGTCGGCATCTCCACCCAAAAACTCCACGCCAGAGGGCCTATGGGACTTGAGGCATTAACTTCTTACAAGTGGATAGTTGAGGGGAACGGACAAATACGAAAATAATTTTAAAGGCCCACTTGCGTGGGCCTTTATTTTTTAGCGTTACTTGATTACATTCTCGGCAGCGGGGCGGTTGGAGCCTGGACTACCATTTCGGTTTTGACTTCAATTTTTTTGCGGTCGTCGAGCTCAAAGTTTTTCCAGCCGTATTTGTCGGGGTTAAAGCCTTCGCCGCAGGTAGTTTCAATTAAGGCCGTGCAAATTTGGTAAGGGTCTAAGTTTGCGGCCGGGCGGCGGTCTTCTAGGTAGCCTTTGCCTGCGTTAGCCGTTGCCATAGGGATTCTAATAGAAGCACCTCTATCACTTATTCCATAACGGAACTGGTAGATGCTGCAGGTTTCGTGTTTGCCGGTTAATCTTTCGTCATTACCCGCGCCGTAAACCTGAATGTGTTGTTTGTGGAATTGCCCCAGTTTTTCGCAAGCTCTTTTAATAACTTCCATGCCGCCTTCTTCACGCATAGACTTTGTGGAAAAGTTGGTATGGCCACCCGCGCCGTTCCAGTCTCCAGGCATGGGCTTTGGGTCCAGCTTGGCATAAACTTCATGCTCTTCGCCTAAGCGGTAAAGCAGCCAGCGGGCCAACCATACTTGGTCGGAAACTTGCAGGGGTCCCAGTGTGCCAATTTGAAATTCCCACTGAGCGGGCATAACTTCCGCGTTAATTCCGGAAATGCCAATGCCTGCGTCTAAGCAAGCTTGTAAATGTTCTTCTATAAGTGGCCTGCCGTGAACTTCGTCGTGACCAACACCGCAGTAGTAGCGTCCTTGTGGATGCGGAAAGCCGTCCTTAGGCCAGCCTAATGGCCATTCCTTACGGTACAACGTGTATTCCTGCTCAATGCCAAACAAAGGGTCGTGTTCACGATACTGGTCCGCGACCTTGGCCAAAATATGACGGGTGTTGGTAACATGCGGGGTGCCGTCAGCATTTAGCACTTCGCACATTACTAAAATGTTCGGGTCTCCGTTAATTGGGTCTGTAATAAAAGACACCGGCTTAAGCATGCAGTCACTAAAATGACCTTCGGCTTGTTCTGTGGAGCTGCCGTCAAAACCCCAAAAGGGGATGTCTTCCACTCGTTCAACTGAACCGCTAATAACCTTAGTTTTTGACCGAAGTTTTGCTGTGGGCTTACGTCCGTCCAGCCAAATGTATTCGGCCATTATTTTTCTAGCCATATAATTTGTTTCTTTCTCCCCCCTAGTAGATTTAGGATTTAAGATTAATGATTTAAGATGGGCTACATCTTAAACGCAAAAAACACCTGTTTGCAAATTGCTCAAAAAGAGCGTTAGGGTGTTTTTTTTAACTTTATATTATGTTTTACTTTCTTATAATAACAGATTATATTATGGTGTCAAATGGTTGAATTTGAGCTTGATTTTTGAAGTATTTTGAAGTTTTCCACAAATGGAATATATATGAAATGATGAGTGGGCGCGGAGTCTTGAAACTCGCGCCCACCATTGGGTAGAGCGATGTCGACTAGCGGTTCTTTGGCAATTGCGACGAGCCCGCCACATTACCGCTATCGGTTTTGTAAATCGGCCGTGTGCGGCCGTAGAAAACCGGGTTGTATACCAACGCTTCTGACTCGTCTTCTTCCTGCGGAGCCGTGGAAGCTGTGGGGGCGAGTTGAAAATCCAGTGTCCCGTGGCAGGGACTTCCTTTGTGCGCGTCTTTTCTTCCGTTCATGTCTGTTTTGTCAGTCCTTCTGGCCGCGCTAGTTGCGCGGCCGGGTCCTCGTGGTCTCGGCGAATCTTAGCCAATTCTTTGTTACAGTCCCGGAGCGCGAAATTGCAGCCGATAGCTTCGCTCGCAGGATTAACCCCGATAGGGATTATTAGTGAGCGAGGCTCAGTAACCCTTTTTTCTGTACGAGTTCTTTGCCGCCGGTGCGACATGTGTGTCCTCCTCCTTATTGCTTCAGACTGACAGTAGTCTACGTATTTTCAGCGGTTTAGTCAATTCAGTGGATGCAAACTTAAAAAAGTAGTATAATTAAAAGCGACAAATTATTAATTTAAAATTTATGGAAAATTTACCTAAAAGATTGTATAGAAGCCGGACGGACAAAATTATTGCCGGGGTTTGCGGCGGCATGGGCGAATATTTTAATATGGACCCGCTTATTTTTCGCATAATTTTTGCGGTATTAGTTTTTGCGGGCGGAGGCGGGGTTTTGCTGTATATATTGTTAGCCATTATAATTCCCAAAGCTCCATGGCCGGGACAGCCTGAACCGGGAGTTGACCCTAAAGGCCAATTCCATGACTTCGTAGCAGACGTAAAAGGCAGTGCCCAGCACTGGGCAGCAGAAGCCAGGCGTTCGCCGGAATTTCAAAAGCACAGAAATAACAGCCGCGCTTGGTTTGGTATGATCGTTGTTATTGTTGGGGCCTTGCTTTTAGTTAATAAATTATTTCCACAAAACTGGATCCGTTGGGACGTGTTGTGGCCCGTTGCCATAATTATTGTTGGTATTTCGATTTTGTCCCGCGGACATCGTAGCTAATTTAAAATTTATGGATAATAATCAAAATCAGCAAACCCCATACCAGCCCAGGCCAGTGGAAGAAAAAGCCACGCCCGAGCAGGAGCAAATGAAGCGGTTTGATAATTTAAGCTATCGCCATCATTACAAAGGCGGGGACTGGGTCAGCAGTTTTTTTTGGGGTTTGATTGTTGTTTTAATAGGCGCAATGCTTTTGGCCCGCTCTTTAGGTTATGTTGAGCCTGTACCTTGGGGTGTATTTTTCTCACATATTTGGCCGGTGCTAATAATTTTTGCCGGGCTTTCCATTTTGGCCCACGGCAATTGGTTTGCTAAAATTATTAGCATTATTTTAATGCTAGTTGTTGCCGCGGCTGTTGTTATGGTATTTTTTAAAATTCCCTTAGAATGGCAAGTTCGCGGACGGACTTACCATTTTAACCCAGACATAATGGACAATTGGATGAAAGACAAACAAGATTAAATAAAAACACCCCGATTCGTCGGGGTGTTTTTTGAATATTAAAGTGTTTCAAATTGGGTCAGCTGTTTGAATTCTTTAAATCTTTGGTTAATATCGGCGGCTGTTATTTCTTGGAGCCGGTTGGTTCCCAATTTTTCGCAGCAAAAGCTAGCAGTAACCGAACCGTAAACACAGGCTCGTTTTAAGTTTTCAAAAGTTGAGTCTTGTGTCTTTGCCAAAAAGCCCATAAACCCACCGGCAAAACTGTCTCCCGCGCCTGTGGGGTCAACAACGTCTTCCAAGGGGTAGCCCGGTAAATGAAAAATTTCGTTTTTATTGAACATTAGCAGTCCATATTCCCCGCGTTTGATTATGAGGGTTTTGCTTTCCTTTTCGCCCATGGCCCCCATTATTTTTTTTGCAGCCTTAACCAGGTTATGTTCCTTGGAAAACTCCCTTGCCTCGGAGTCGTTAATAATTAGACAGTCTGTTAATTTTAGAACTTCTTTAAGCTCGTTAGGTGTTTTTTCTATCCAAAAATTCATGGTGTCCAGGCCAATAAATTTTGCCTGAGTCATTTGCTCTAAAACTTTTTTTTGTACGCTTGGGTGTGTGTTGCCCAGAAAAACGTATTCCGCTTGTTTATGATTTTCAGAAAGTTTTGGGTCAAAATTTTCCAAAACGTTTAGTTCTGTAAATAAAGTTGTTCTGTTATTTAAATCAAAACTATATTCTCCGCCCCAACGAAAAGTTTTTCCTGCTTGGTGTTCAATGCCGGAAATATCTACCCCATGACTTAATAATAATTGTTCATCAGCCTTTTTAAAATCTTCTCCCACAACGCCAACAATTTGGGTTTTGGAAAACAAAGAAGAAGTCAGGCTAAAATAAGTTCCGCTGCCGCCTAAGGCATTATCAATTTCCCCAAAGGGTGTTTTAATTGTATCGTAAGCTATTGAGCCAACTATTAGAACAGAAGAATTTGACACATTTTTATTCATAGACTAATCTTAACATATAAATATGACATTCAGGAATTTCCAATTCAGCAGCATGATGATGCCTTTGCTTCGCAAGGGTTGACTTTGAATTGCAATTTCAAAGCCCTTGCGAAAGCAAGGGCTTTTTTAGTATAAGGTTTTCGGATGGTGCCCGTTATGTAAATCCCAAGAGGGTGATTGCGGTCAGCACTGAAAACTTTGGGGAGGAAAAGTAATATGATAGGGCCAAAAGTGGGTCATTGTGCCCACTGCAAGGTAAAACTGAAGGTTGGCGAGTGGATGGTTTCGTCTCGGTGCGATAATATCCTCTGTGGAAAACTGGATTATCGCGGGATTCGAGAGTCCCGAAGATGTCCCATGTGCGGAGGGGAGCACTTCCGCTCTAGCTATCAAAGCTGGGGTCGCATCAGCGCGGTCTGCGGTGATTGCGGAACGGAGTTTCTCGCTCCTGTTCTCGCTCTAGATCCGCGGGCGCCCTGCCCGTACCATTTTGTCGCAGCCCATTTGGTCGCCTAACGTCTGGATTCGGCGGGAAAACCTCTTCCCGCCGAATCTAACATTTTTAACCAATAAAAAATTACCACTTTATATCCATTTGTAGTAAAAGTGGTAATAAATTTAAATTATTTTTGTTTATTTTTCGGAGTTTTTGGGTTATCTTTATCCGCCCATTCATTTGCCGGAGGAGAATACCCAAATTCATCACTTCGGACATCGTTGTAGTGTTCTAATTCTTGATCCCGTATTTCATCAATAAAATTTTCTTTGTTTTCCATATTACCCCATGCTTTTTCTCAAGACAGCCGATTGTTCTATAAGCTTACCTAAAGTTTCTTTGCTGGAGTTTAAGTTTTTATGGATTCTTGCGGAAATTAGCTGGTGTTCTTGTTCATTTAAATACTTTGGCGCAAGTGGTTTACCTAAATAATTTTCTATTTCTTCCACGTCTTCTAAAATATTTTTCCAGGCTTTGGATTTTTTGGCTAAATTAGCTAGACCCGGTTTGTATAAAAACTTTCCTGCAAAATACAAATCATGCCTCAGGTTGGTGTAATGCTTTTCTATTAGCGGGAGTGTGCCCGCTCTGCGCGCGGCAGCCAAACCGCGGCCAGTGCCAATAAGTTCCGGCGGCACGCCCAAAGAATATAATATAGCCGTAAAGCTAATAGCGCGTGGCAAGCTAACTTTTCCAGTACCGCGGCTGTAGCCAAAGAGTCCAATATGCTGAACACGTTCACGCCTTCTGGGAATAAACGTGGCAAGTTTGTTAATTACGGGTGCCAAGCCTTCTACGGTATTTTTATAGGCAGCTTCAAAAGGTTTTATGGCCTGCACCAGCTTTTCTTCCTCGGAATCTGTCATTACCACGGGCTGATTTTTTGGCAAACCTTTTTCCAGGGCTTTAATTGCTTTTATTACTGTTTGTTTAGGATAGTCATACCTAAAGGCGCTCTGAATAGTTACAGTGCGAATGCCTTTGTATTCATTTATGAATCTTTCCGGCCTAAGCGGATACAAACCGCCGCGGAAAGGCAGGCAGCCACAGCCAATTACCGGAAACATTGGTAGTTTATGTTTACGTTCAAATTTTTTGTAGCGCGACAAAGCAATTTTTATGGCAATAACGGTGGGCACAATGCCGGAGTTAAGCGCGGGGTCTGAGCGTGCCACATAAGGCCTCATGTAAGCCGGAGCGAAACCAAATATTTTTTTGTGGTCCCGTAAATATTTTTCTAAAATTTTATGGGAGTTAATAATAGTGCTGACTTGTTCAAAAAGTGGCACCATCATTATGTGGCTAAGAATGTCTTTTTCAAAACGGTTTAATGGATGTTTTAAGTGAGCAATTTCTTTAAATGCTTCCTGAATAGCCAACATTTCTTCCGCGCTTTCGGTCATTGGTAAAATTACCTCAAACAAAGGAGGGGAGTGTATACCAACTTGTTTGGCAAGAGCCGCAGAAGAAGCAATGCCCATAAGAGCCCGGCCCAGCCTAAATTCTGTTTCTACTTTTGGGTTAGGGAGGCGGAAAGTCAGGAATTTGTCCCAACCTAATTTGTTCTTTTTAAAGTAGTCAAAATACTGGGCCATTAAACGTTCCAAGACAGATTCGTCAACTAATTTTCCTTCCCAGTCCCACTTGTATTCGGAAATGCCTAAGTCGGAAAAAGACAAAAATAATTCCCGTGCTTCTTCAACAGCGGGAATAAAAATATCTTTATGCCAGAACGGCCGGGCCGCGTGGTCCGGATGCTGGGTGGCCATTGTGGCCGGAATTTTTCTTTTGAGTGTTAGTGGCATCTAAACTTATTCTCCCATAGTCTTTTACAGTTGTCAAAATCTGCTATAATGTCTACAGAACTACAGAAGTAAAACACTACAGATACCTACGGAAGGACTGCAGTTTTCTGTAGGTATCTGTAGTGAATCTAATCCGTAGTTCCGTAGATTTATGAATTTACATGTAATTTTTGTCCATTTTCCCATAGCATTTTTTACTATTTACGCTTTAGCGGAAATGGCGCGTTTTGATTTTATAACCCGCCAACTCTATTGGTTTTACATTAAGGCTGTGTTGGTGATTATTGGGGCTCTGTCCGCTGTGGTTACTATTACAACCGGTTTACTTATAGAAGATTTAATGGAAGGCCATCCGGCTTTGGAGTATCATGAGTTTTTTGCTTGGACAACTTTTGGGATTTTTCTTGCCATTGCCTTAAGTTATGCCTTTGCCTGGTTGGGAAAAGTTATACCCGTTCAAAATCGGTTTTGGAAACTGGCTGTAGACTGCGGCACAAAAATTGTTGAATCAAAATGGATAATTATCTTAGCGATGTTAGGACTTATATCTGTAACAATTACCGGTGGTCTGGGAGGTGTTATGGCTTTTGGAGAAAAGTCTGACCCATTTTTTGGCTTTTTTTATCGTCTGTTTATAAAGTAATATCACATGCGGGATTAGTACAATGGTAGTATGAGACCTTCTCCGCCCAAAGTCCCGCTGAGGCGGGACATTTAGGCGGACCCGCCATAATGGCCGCTAAAGCGGCCTTTGGGCGGGCCAAGTTAGCCGACTAGTTTATGTATTATACGTATGTGTTATTATGTTCTAATAACGAAGATAAGAACTCGCACGAATTTTATATTGGCTTCACAGAAGATTTAAAAAATCGTCTTACAGAACATAAAAACGCAGAAGTTAAAACAACATCTAAGTTTGATAAGATTATCCTTGTTTATTATGAATCCTGTTTAAATAAAACAGATGCGAGAAAAAGAGAGTTACAATTAAAGACAGGTTTTGGTAGAGGTTATATTAACAAACGATTAGATACTTATTTAAAAGATTTAAATGCGGGATTAGTACAATGGTAGTATGAGACCTTCCCATGGTTTAGACACGGGTTCGATTCCCGTATCCCGCTCCATACGGATTTTTTGTTGGGTTCTCCGCCAAAAGCCCGTTGCGGGCATTTGGGCGGGGATTCTCTTGTCCCGCTCCAGACTTCGCCTGGCTTACGCCACAGAAGATTTGTTGAAGTTTAGATAAAATAAATATGCCCGAGGAATTTAAGCCGCAGCCAAGTAATAATCTTTTGCCGGATTTCAGTGCTCTTACGAAGAAGGTGGAAGTACCGGTAAAAAATAAAGTTATAACAATTTGGGAAATAATTTATATTCCCATAAGCGTTGTGTATGTTTTGTTGGCAGTTTTTGCAAAAGTAAATCCGTATGTTTTCAGTTGGTTTTTATTATTTTTGAGCGGATTTGAGAAAGTCATTTTTGTTTTACCATTGGCGTACTCGTTAGTGGTTGGCGTTTTTTCTTGGAAAAAATTTAGCAATATCTATATAGGATATACCGCGTCATTGTTAGGAGCAATAATTTTTGAGTCGCAAATTTTTTCAGGAGGGGACAGGAACTTAATTTTTTCTGGTTTTTTCCAAATCTTTGATTTGCGTGAGTATAAAGAGGCTTATTTTTATCTTTTACCTATTTGTATAGTTTTTGTTGTTATTGCGGTTGTTCATATAGTTAGGAACTTTGTAAGACGCACGGAAGAGTATAGTACTTTTAAAATAGCCTTAAGCGTTTTAATAGCAGTTGGTTTACCGGTAGTTTATACTTCCATTAACTATACCAAAACTCACACGGGCAATTATCAGCCGCCTGCTTTAAATTTTGATTCCGTAAACCAGAATCAGGCAAAGGTAGAAAAAGAAAGATTTAGCCAGCTTCAGGAAGATTATCCAATAATGAAGGAAGTGGAAAATTGGGGAAGCTATACCAAAAGCGACAGCCCGCTTATTAGCGAGTCTTGCCAGTTGTCGGATGCCCAGGCCCAAATGGTTGTTTCCCGCACCCGGAAAGAGCCGGTATTTGGGAAGGTTGTAGAGGGTAATCAATTTTTTTATACCAGTGCGGATATTATGTATGATGTGCTGAGTTCTATAAATAAAATTAACGAGGAATGTGCAGCTGAACCTATTAGCTTGGTTTATCATTTTCCTGAAAACCGTGTGCTTTGGAGTAAGGGATGTATTTTAGGCATGACAGACGAAGATTTAGAGAAATGTAACACAAGCGCTAACAGCGTACTTGAATACTATGCAAAATTGCAAAAGGTGGACGAGCCGGTGCCGCTTAGAACCAGCCCCGAGAGATATCCCGAGCAGCTCCATGAGGCGGATGTTATTAGGCGGGTGACAGATTGGAGCCTTTACGTAAAAAGCTCGAAAAAAATTATAGACGAATATTGTAGTAAGGCTCATCCGGAATTTAAAGAATCAATTGACAATATAAATAATTTGGTGACATACGAACAAGTAATTGACGGGGATGTGGTATTATATTCCCCAAATATTTTTAAAGAATGGGAATCGCTGGTGTCAAAAATTCCAAACGATTGCAATAATCACGGAGTCCTTCCCTTGTACCAGTATCCCGACAAAAATATTTGGTCTGCGTTTTGCGTTGAGGGCCTAAATGAAGCCGATTCTTTTAAATGCATGGTAACCGACAACGACATTGCTAATTATTTTAATAGGTTGAAAGACAATCCTTAATTTTTATGGCTTCAGGAATGCCACCAATCGGGAAAAATTTGGGCAAAACGCCAGGTTCCAATAAGGATTCTGGGCTGCCGGATTTTTCCGTACTGAATCATAAGCTGCGCGCCGGCAAAAAAGCTCCATGGTCCAGGCCAGTTGTAATAATTCTAAAGGTATTAGTATATTTTGCCGTTTTTTTTGTTCTTGTAGCTTTACCGATAATCGCCTGGTATCGCTCTGTAAGCCCCTCAACGTATATTGACGTTTTAAACAACTGCTTCATTACTATAAAATCATCGCAGTATTACCCGAAAGAAGATATTAAGGAAATTAAGTATGTACTGGATGCCTTAAGAAAGGCAGACTTTCCTGACTATAAACAAGTCTGTAAAAATGTTAGCCTTATAAAGATTCCAGTAACATTGTGCAGCGGGCAGGACGTAATGGGCTGCACCCAGAACAATACCTCTACCATTGAGGTTAATGTAGGGAAAATAATGCCCAGTGGTGAGGCTGCGGCTGTTGGGGGAGCCATTGTCCATGAAAGTTGTCATATAGCCGAATATAAAACTGGCTTTACAGGAGAGATGGAGCTTCCCTGTTACCTTGACCAGCAAAGAGCGGAAGGAAGCCTGTGGGGTTACAAGTATTTAGGAAATTAATAATTAAAACTTCTCTAAAAACATGCAAACACTTTCAACCAAAAATATATATATAATTGGAGCAGTGGCGTTTGTTTTAGGACTGCTTTTTAATTTTTGTTTTTTTGACAAGCAAATCGGCTTGTCGTTTTTTGTTTATGTGTTTCTTCTTCTAATAGCATTATTTGGCTTGCTAGATTATTTTAAAATTGTTTACGTAAAAAGCGCCTTATGGTATTTGGCGCCTATTTTATTTTTTTCGGTAATGATAGCAGTAAGAGACAGTCAGTTTTTAATTTTTTGGAACTTTATAGTAACTCTGGGTTTGCTTCTTCTGCTTGCGAATCATATTAGTGGTAAAACAATTAGGCATTATTCATTTTTTGACTACATTCTAAACGGGTGCGTCCTCCCTTTTAAAATGCTTGGTAAATCTTTTGTAGCGCTTGGGAGAATGCTAACAGTAGGTAAAGGGTTTAAAGAAAGCCAAAAATATTCCCAGGTGGTTAAAGGTATTTTTATTACTTTACCCTTCCTTATTATTTTTATACTTTTACTGTCTTCTGCCGACCTGGTATTTAGTAGAATGCTTTCAAATATTTTTAATTTTGAAATTAGTCCTACGCTAACTGCTAAAATTTTCTGGACTTTGACTTTTGCCTTTATTTGGCTGGGCACGTATTTTTATATTTTGGAAAACGCATCTCCAAGACTCCATGATCGAGTTCCCCGGATCCCCATAACATACAGGTTTGGCAAAATTGAGGCCGGAATCCTGTTCGGTTCCCTGAGCGCCTTGTCTTTACTTTTTGTAATTATTCAAATTAAATATTTATTTGCCGGACAGTCCGCAATAACCGACTTAGGATTCACTTACGCAGAGTATGCCCATAAAGGCTTTGGAGAATTAATTGCTGTGGCTGTTCTAACATTTGGTCTTATTTATGGAGCTGATAAATATATAGAAAGAAGCGAGCGCGGACATTTTGGGATTTTTAAATCCTTGTCCGGAGTGTTAATTGCTTTAGTTTTGATAATAATGGCCTCAGCCTTTTTAAGGCTTAATATTTATGAAGAGGCTTATAGCTTTACTATGCAGCGCATTTTGGTTCAGGCCTTTATTGTTTGGTTAGCAGCAGTCTTCTCGTGGCTTTTTTATAAAATAACAGTTGGTCTACAGGATAGCAGTTTTTTCTTTGGCGTTATTGTTTCAGTATTGGCCTTTTTCTTTGTGTTTAATTGCTTAAATCCGGACGCGTTTATTGCGCGAAAAAATATAGAACAGTTTGCAACTGTTGGTAAATTAGACACAAGCTATATTTCCATGCTCTCAACCGATGCCACTCCGGAGCTAATAAAACTGCTAGACAAAACTTCCTTAAAAGACAAATATGGACGTAGCGTTGCAACCAGCGCGGCACTGGCTTTAAATGACCAGGCAAAACGGCTGCGCGAAGAAAGTGGGATTTGGCAGTCCTATAATATTTCCCGTCAGAGAGCGCTACAGTTAATAAACAATAACTGGGAAAAAATTTCTGAGTTAGCGAAACAATATTATAATTAGAGCAAGAATTGTAAATGAATTTAGAAATTACAACTCCCGACCCATTTAACATTCTTTCTTCCACTAAATATGTAATGGAAAATGCGGAAGCGGTTTTTTTAAGGCCCGAGGCAGTAAAAGAATATGCAACGCGGATAAAGGAATATCTTAAGGCGAGTACCGAGTTTCCGGACCATGGCCACAATTTGACCGGGGATTTTAAAACAGACGCCCAGCTAGTTTTTTTTGAATCTATGATGGCGTATTGTTTTTGGGCCTTCCCAGGCCAACCGAAATGGGCAATAACAATGCCTAACGGAGAAAAGGTGGACGGCTGGTATGGCCTTTGCGCGGCTTTTAAACGCGCGTTTGACGAGGGCGTGCCGGTTGCAGATGTAAATTTTTTGGAAAACGCTTCAGAGGCGGATATTAAAAATATTTTTCGTGCATCTACAGCAGCAGAAATTCCTTTGCTTAGTAGCCGTGTTAAAATACTTAACCAAAATGCCGCGGCGTTAAAAAAATATTTTGGTGGGCAGGCGGCAAATTTAATAGAAGCGGCGGACAGGGACGCGGTTAAATTGTTTGAAATTTTAGTGAAGTATTTTCCGTCTTACAAAGACGTTGCCACATACAAGGGAAAAGAAGTTGTATTTTTAAAAATTGCCCATTTGTTGGCTTTGGATTTTGAATTTCGTCTTGTTTCAACCGCAAAAAGGCCGTTTTTGAAAAATTTTGACAAACTATGCATATTTGCCGATTACAAGTTACCGCAGTTACTCAGGCATTTTGGGGTTTTGGAATATAGTCCCGAGCTTAGCGCGGCGGTTGATTCTTGCAAAGAAATTCCTGCCGGCAGCGCAGAAGAAGTGGAAATTCGCAGCGGCGCTATTTGGGGGGTAGAATTACTTCACCAACAAATGCCGGAGTATACATCTCTCCAAGTTGGGCACGTAATTTGGCTGGCCAGCCAAGACCAGAAATTGCAGGCGGAAATTAAACCTTACCACAGAACATTTACTACATTTTATTAATTTTTAAATAAAAAAATATGCCTTGGCAAGATATAGTGCTCTCTGTTGGTTCGTGGATTTTTATTATTGCTTTGTTTCCTTCTTTATTCGGTAAAGACAAACCTCCCATTGCGACAAGCCTAATGACGGGTGGCGTGCTTTTGATTTATACTTTTGTTTATTTTTCTCTACATCTGTGGCTTAGCATGGCTTCGACAGGATTTTTGGCTTTAGCTTGGCTTTCGTTGGCACTTCAGAAATATTTGGCGAGAAACAAATAAATTTGAGTTTATGGCTTTGTCACAACTGTTTAAATTATTCGAATTGACGCACCGTTTTGCCGGAATTGAACGGAGCGTTAAGATTATTGATCGCGACTCGATGGAAAGCGATGCCGAGCATAGTTACCAGCTGGCCATAATGGCGTGGTATTTGAATAATAAGTTAAAATTGAAGTTAGACCGCCAAAAAATTTTGGAATATGCTTTGTGCCATGATTTGGTCGAAGTTTATGCCGGAGATACCAATCCACACACGCATCCAAAAAAATTTATTGCTTCCAAACACCGCCGCGAGACTGCGGCTTTGAGAAAAATCAGGAGCCGATTTCCTGACTTTGACAACTTATATAAGACCATAAACAAATTTGAGCGGCTGGGCGATAAAGAATCAAAATTCATTTATCTTCTCGATAAGATACTGCCGGTAATCAATACATATTTGGCTGACCAGCGTTTTTATTATGATAGCAAGGTAACTTACAAGCGCTGGAATGAGTGGCTACAGGAAAAAAGAAAGAAGGCCGGTTTTAATCAAAAAGACTTCAATATGCTACTAGATGAAGTCGAAAGATTTTTTGCCAAAGTCAAACCGGGATTTTTTAGCAGTTTGTAAAATAGCCTTATTTTTGCTATATTTCAAGAAGATTTAGGATTAAAGATTTAGGATTAAAGAGCGATGACACAAAAAAAGTTGAGTTTAGAGCCGTATAAAGGCACGCGGGATTTTTACCCTGAGGAGCAATTTAAGCAAAATCATATTTTTTCGGTTTGGAAAAAAGTTGCCGAGAGTTTTGGCTATTTGGAATACAATGCTTCCATTTTGGAAGAAACAGATTTATATAGAGCCAAGAGCGGCGAAGAAATTGTAAATGAGCAAACCTATTCCTTTACTGACCGCGGCGGGCGCGATGTTACCATTCGTCCGGAAATGACCCCTACGGTTGCCAGAATGGTTGCCCAAAAACGCATGGAGCTTTCCTTTCCGCTTCGCTGGTTTAGTATTCCAAATTTGTTCCGCTACGAGCGTCCTCAGCGCGGCCGCCTTCGCGAACACTGGCAATTGAATGTAGATATTTTTGGCGTGGACAGCATAGAGGCTGACGTGGAAATAATCAATCTTGCCTACAACACCATGAAGTCCTTTGGCGCTAAGGACGAGACTTTTGAAATTCGCATAAACAACCGCCGCATGATGAATTATATTATGCAGGATTATATTGGCGTGACGCCAGAACAATCCCATAAAGCTTCCAAGCTTATAGACAAAAAAAATAAAATGGAGAGCGCGGCATTTGCAGCGGCCATGGAAGAAATTTTGGCAGACAAAACTAAAATGCTTTTGGAAGTTTTAGAAATAAAATCTGTAGATAAATTAGACCCAAAAATCTTAGCCTGCGAAGGCGCAAAAGAATTACTGGGTGTTTTAGAGAGCATAAAAAACTTAAAGATTAACAACGTAGTGTTTGACCCAAGCTTGGTTAGGGGTTTTGATTATTATACCGGCACTGTGTTTGAATTGTACGACGTAAACCCCGTAAACCCCCGCGCGCTTTTTGGCGGGGGTAGGTATGACGACCTGGTTTCTATATTCGGCGTTGAAAAAGTTTCGGGTGTTGGTTTTGGTTGGGGAGACGTAACTACCAAAGACTTTTTGGAAACCTACGGCCTTTTGCCCGAATACAGACCCCCGGTGGATTTGTATGTTTGTCATCTCGAAGGTTATCTTGCTGCGGCAAATCAGTTAGCTTCTGAGTTAAGAGCGCAAGGCGCAAATGTAGCAGTAGACATTACAGACAAAAAAGTTTCCTCCCAAGTAAAAACCGCTGACAAACAAAAAATTCCGTTTGTTTTGGTAGTAGGGGAAGAAGAAGTAAAAAGTGGAAAGTATAAAGTTAAAAGTTTAAAGTTGGGAAAGGAAGAGATTTTAGATAAAAAAAATATTTCGGTTTTTGTAAAAAAATAACCCTGGGCCATGCTTTCCGATCAAGAAAAAATAACCCAAGATTACTATGCAAAAAATGCCCAGTGGTGGGCAAATAAGCACCAGTCAAATTTTTGGCATAATGAGCATAGGAAATTTTCTTCTTTTTTACCAAAAGGGAAAATTATTGATTTAGGCTGCGGTAGTGGTAACGATGCTGCCTGGTTTATTGAAAATAATTACAGTTATTTGGGTATCGACGCTTCAGAGGCTATGCTTGAGGAAGCTCGGAAGAGAAACCCAAAAGGAAATTTTTTGAAGAAGGACTTTTACCAATTGGATTTTCCCGCCGATGAATTCGATGGTTTTTGGGCCGCCTGTTCTTTTTTGCACGTTCCTAAATCAAAAATTTCTACAGTTTTACAAAGCGTCAGAAGAATTATAAAAAACAACGGAATTGGTTTTATTGCGCTAAAGGAAGGAGAGGGGGAAAAAATTGAGGATTCAAAACATTCAAGTGAAAAGCGTTTTTTTGCCAAGTATAATTTAGCGGAGTTTGGGCAAATACTTAAAGAAAATAATTTTGAAGTTATAGAAACCGGCGAGTATTTGTATTCAAGTGAGGATAAAAGCGTCTTTTTGTTTTATTTTGTAAGAGTTAATAAATAAATTCTTTAATGTTAAAGTTAATTGTGGCGCACCGAGGCGCTTCAAACTTAGCGCGTGAAAATACTTTAGAGGCTTTTCAAAAAGCCGTAGATTTAGGGGCAGACTTTATAGAGCTCGATGTCAGGCAAACGGCAGACGGCAGTTTAGCGGTTTTCCATGACAGTAGTATAAACGGGCAAAAAATTGATTCTATTAGTTTTAAGCAGCTTCAGCAGCAGGCTCGGCAGAAAAACTTTATTGTCCCCACCCTAGAGCAGGTTTTAGAATTTTTTGCGGGGAAAATTAATTTCAGCATAGAAATTAAAGCCAAAGGTTACGAGCGGGAAACGGCAGAAGTTGCAAAAAAGTTTTTAAGTCTGGAGCATTTTGAAATTATTTCCTTTAATTTTGAAATTCTTGCCAGGGTAAAAGAGCTTTACCCGGAAATTACCGTAAATTTAATTTTAAGTTCAAAAGGGAAAAAATTTTTTGGGCTTTTGTGGTTTTTATTCCATAGAAGGAAAGTATTGTCCCTGGTAAACGGTTTTTGTTTAAATTGGAAGCTAATGGACTGGAAACTGTATAAATTTATTCCCCAGAAATACCAAATCACCCTGTGGCCGGTAGATGATCCGGTGTTATTAAAGAGATTTTTACTAAATAACCGAGTTAGCTCTATAACCACAAACAGGCCGGGGATGGCTTTAAAAATTAGAAGGGAGATTATATAAATTTATGAGAAGTGACGTAAGAATTTATACAGCTATATTTTTAATTGCCTTGTCGGCAATCGCAACTTTTATTATTGTCCGCAACAAAAGCCCAAAGCCTCCTAAAGTAAATAGTTTTCAGGAATGCGTTGCCGCCGGGTACCCGGTTATGGAAAGCTATCCCCGCCAATGCAGAACCGTTGACGGCAAGTTGTTTTTTGAAACAGTGACAGAAACTCCGGCTCGGTAATTATGCAAAATAATAAAGTAATAAAAAAACTTGAGAAACATCTTAAGAAAAAATTTTCCCAAGATTCTTCGGGGCATGATTGGTATCACTTGCATAGAGTGAGGGTGTTGGCATTACGAATTGCCCGCGGAGAAAAAGCGAAAAATCTTTTTATAATTGAAATGGGGGCGTTGCTCCATGATATTGCGGACTGGAAGTTTTACAAGGGAAATTTTAATGCCGGAGGGAAGGTGGCTGGGAAGTTACTTAAGTCTTTGGGTGTGGATATGACTACTATTAGAAAAGTAACCCACATTGTAGACAATGTTTCTTTTAAGGGAGCCGGGGCCAAAAACGGAGCCAAAACCCTTGAAGCTAAAATTGTCCAGGATGCTGACCGTTTAGAGGCCTTAGGGGCTATTGGTATTGCCAGGGTCATGGCTACGGGCGCAACTTTTCACAGGCCTATTTATGACCCGAAAATAAAGCCTTTAAAAAACATGACAGAAGCAGTATATAAGAATAGGATTAACGAGAATACTAGTATTAATCATTTTTATGAAAAATTATTGTTAATAAAAGACAGACTTAATACCAAAACTGCTAAAAGAATTGCGGGCCCAAGGCATAAGTTTATGGAAGCGTATTTAAAAGAATTTTTTAAGGAGTGGCAGGGAGAAAAATAATGAATATTACCAGAGACCAAGCTTACAAATTAATGTGTCAATGGGTAGAGTCCGAAAGTTTGCGCAAGCACATGCTTAGTGCGGAAGCGGCTATGCGGGCTTATGCCAAAAAGTATAATGGTGACGAAGAAATGTGGGGGATTACCGGACTGCTCCACGATTTTGATTATGAAAAATTTCCTGTCCCTGACCCGGAGAAAAAAACCGGGCATCCTTTTGAAGGAGTAAGGCACTTGCAGTCTTTAAATTATCCGGACGAAATTATCCAGGCAATTTTAGGCCATGCCTTGTATAGTGGAGTGCCTCGTACAACACAAATGGCAAAATGCCTGTTTGCCTGTGACGAGTTATGCGGTTTTGTAGTTGCCTGCGCTTATATGCGCCCCGACAAATTAATGTCTTTGGAAGTAAAATCGGTAAAGAAAAAATTGAAAGACAAAAGTTTCGCCGCCAAGGTCAGCAGGGAAGACATTCAAATGGGAATTAATGAGCTAGGAATTCCCGAAGACGAACATATTGCGTTTGTAATAGAGGCCCTAAAACCAATATCTAAAGATTTGGGATTCTGATTTTATGAGAAAGTATTACATCATTCTTGTAATTATTGTCTTAGCCGCTTTTACTTCGGTCTATGGGCCAAATGTAAAATCTTGGTTTGCTAAAAATCCTAAGCTCGGCCAACTTATTTCCAATAATCAAACCATTCAGGATTTAAAGCAGCAGGTTTTTAACGGTGGCGCTCTGCGCGGCGACCAGGACAGCCCGCAGGCTTATTTAACAAGAGTAGGGGTAATAGATTTTACAAACAAGGCCAGAGGTGAAAATGGCGGACTGCCGGCGCTTGTGGAGAACCAAAAATTAGACCAAGCCGCGCGCGCGAAACTTAACGACATGTTTAACTTGCAGTATTTTGAGCATGTTTCGCCGGACGGCAAAGGGCCTTCTGCTGTGGCTACAGCCGCCGGTTATGAGTATGTGGTTATTGGCGAAAATTTGGCTTTAGGCAACTTTAAAGACGACGCTGCGTTAGTAGAAGCATGGATGAACAGTCCGGGCCACAGGGCCAATATTTTGGGTGTTAAATATTCGGAAATTGGCGTGGCGGTGGGGCAGGGCGTTTTTGAAGGCCGTAAGACCTGGTTGGCAGTCCAGGAGTTTGGCAAACCGGTGTCAGCCTGTCCTTTTGTTGACCCGGCGCTAAAAGCTAAGATTAATTCTTTAAAAGGCGACATAGACGGCATTTCGCCGCAGTTGGAAAAACTTAAAAGTGAAATTGACGGCAGTCCCCAGCCAACCACGCAGGAGGAGTCTAATAGTTATAACCAAAAAGTGGGCGAGTACAATGCTTTGGTTAAAATTTATAACAACAAAGTGGACCAGTTGAAACAGGCCACCTCGGAATACAATGCCCAAGTGCAGGCCTTTAACGCCTGCGTCGGTTGAAGGTTTTATGAAGGAACATGTTTTAAAAGTTATTACAAAAAAAATCGCAGCGCCAAATGTTATTGAACTTGAGGCAAAGCTTGTAAAACCTAAAAGCATAAATTTTCGTGCCGGACAGTTTATGTTTTTTTATATTGGCGGGGCTTACAAAGCTTATTCCATTACTTCATTACCCAAAGAAAAAGATCATCTGGCGTTTTTGGTAAAGCTGGAGCCGGGCGGCAGAGGTTCTAATTTTGTTAAGGCTTTAAAAATTGGTGACCAATTTATTGCAACGGGTCCGGAAGGGAATTTTTTTGTAACTGAGCGGACAAAAAATTTATGCATGGTAGCCGCCGGTATTGGCATAGCTCCCTTTGTTTCCATTATCCCGGATTTGTTAAATAAAAACTTTTCCGGACAAATAGAGTTGATATATGGCCATAAAAATCCCGAGGATTTTTTACACAAAATGCTATGGGAAAAATTAGGGAAAAAACATAAAAATTTTAAAATCATTGAGATTTTAAATCCATCCATAAATCTTAGGCCTTATTTGGATATAAATTACCAAAAGTCACAAAACAGTGTTTTTTATATTTGCGGGAGCCAGGATGCAGTAGAAAGCATAAATGGAATTTTGGCTGAAAAACAGCATGATTCTGAATCTATTAAAACCGAAACCTTTTTGGTATAGATTTATTAAGGGCTTTTTGTTATAATAAATTGTATAAAATTAATTTGTTAGAAACAATATATGGGAATTTTCGATAAACTTAAGGATATTAATGAAATGCGCAAGCAGGCCAAGCAAATGGAACTGCTTATGGCGCAGGAAACCGTTACCGGGTCTTCTTCCGGCGGAAAAATTAAAATTATTATAGACGGGAACCAAAACGTAAAAAGCGTGGAAGTGGCTCCAGACATAGCCGGAGACAAGAGCGAAGTTGCCCGCCATATTCGTAGCGCGTTGGAAGATATGTTTAAACAGCATAAAAAAATGCTTCAAAGCAAATTTGGGCACATGATGCAGCAGTAAAAGATTGAAAATTTAAAAATAGAAAGATTAAAAGATTGAGATTAATACATAAAATATTATCAGCGAGTGTTATTGTTTCCGTATTGCTTTTGCCAAGCGGGGTTTTTGCTTTGCAGTTACCTATTAGCGGAAATGATTTAGCTGCTATGTCGGGCTTGAGCGCTCAAGCATATATTGTGCAAGATGTAGAGACCGGGCAAATCTTGCTTGAAAAAAACGCTGATCAGCCTTGGACGCCGGCTTCTTTAACAAAGCTGGTTACTGCTTTGGTCGTGCTGGACACTAAGCCAAAATTATCTAAAATTGTTACTATGACTTCCGGAGATCAGGTCGTTGGTGGTTGCAATGTGGGCGGCGCTTGTATTAGGAGTCAGTCTGGAGTTAAATTTACTGTTGACGGTTTATTCCACGCAGCTTTAATACCTTCTGCAAATAACGCCACCGCAGCCTTGGCGCGCAGCACCGGGCTTTCGGCTGAGGAATTTGCCGCTAAAATGAACGAGAAAGCAGCGGAGCTGGGAGCCAAAACCAGTTATTTTATGGAACCAACCGGAATGGAGCCTGCTAACAGAATTACGGCCAGGGACTATGCCGGTATTGTTAGGGCTACTTTTAGTAACACGTATTTGTCAAAAATTGCAGGACTGCAATCTTACACTTTGCGCTCGAGTAATAATTCACGATATAATCAAACTATAAAAAATACCGACAAGCTTTTAGGGAATGGAGAATTGGAAATTGTTGGAGCCAAAACCGGATATTTAAACGAGTCAGGGTATAACTTCGCAGCCTTGTTTAATTATCACGGCAGGCAACTGGCTGTTGTGGTGTTGGGCGAGCAGCATTTGTACACCGCTTTTGCTGAAACAAAGAAACTGGCAGACTTAGCAGAGCAGGCAAGGGCTTTGGCTTGGCTAAATTCGGGAGTGTTTGTTCTTGGTACTAGCACGGGACCGAATATGAGTAACCGTTAAAATTTACAATTAATATTTTAAAATGCAAAAAATTATTACAGTCGTTATAGTAATACTTCTTGCCCTAGGTTTTGGTTTTTATTTGTATAAAATTTCCCCTAACACGGAAACCGGAGTAAATTCTACTTACAACGCGAACATAAACACAACCGGAGCCAAAACAATTTCAGAAGTCCCGGCGTTTGACCCGGAGACAGACCGTTTTCAGGGCGACCCAAAGTCCAAAAATGTTTTTATTGAATACTCCGACTACCAGTGCCCGGCCTGCGCCGCGGCCAGCGAAATGCTAAAGCAGGTGCCGAGCCAATTTATGGATACAGTTTTTGTTTACCGATATTTTCCTTTAACCCAAATTCACCAAAATTCTGTGGAATCCGCCGTTGCAGCCGAAGCGGCAGGTGAGCAGGGGAAGTATTGGGAAATGCACGACATACTTTTTGCAAATCAAGCTGACTGGGAAGGACTTGCTGCCCCGCTGGAAGTTTTTGCTCAATATGCCCAGCAAATTGGAGTGGCAGATATTGCCAAATTTAAAACAGATGTAACCGAAAAAAAGAATTTGGAAAAAGTGCAAAAAAATACAGACGAAGCTTATGGCTTAAATTTGCAGGGAACACCCACTTACTTTTTTAACGGCCACCCGCTTCAAAATTCCGACATGGCCGGGCTTCTTAAACAAGCCGAACCTTTTAGGAATAAATAGCTTAAAATTAAAAGAGCCCTCTAGGGGCTTTAGGTGGTGGAGGGCAGCATCTCGATCGAACGATGCCGCCCCCTGAGTGAGTGTTTGTTGGTAATGCCGCCAGGCCGATAATTTATGCCACAGAAGTGGTTAACGGGCTGGGGCGAAACGCCTTTTCTACTTGCGGTAGAATTGGGATACCTGTTCGGTGGTGAATGTGGGGCCGTGTTCTCCAAGGGTGGCAAATGCATACAAGCCACCAACGACGAATCCGGCAATAACGGTGGCTCTAATAAGCGAGCCCAGTATCGTTAAGGTCTTCATCCCAGGTTTCCTCCTTTCCCAGAAAGTAACTACTTTATCATAAGGTATCATATTTTCTTTTATACTTCAATATTTAATTTAAAGAATGCCATTAACATATAAATCTTTTGCAATAGACTTGGCAAAAAAGGCCGGGAAAATAATGCTGGCGAATTTTGTTTTGGGTATGCAAAGGAAGATTAAAAGCGACGGCTCCCCGGTAACTAAAACAGATTTGGCCATAAATAAGTTAGTGGTCAGTTCCGTAAAAAAATATTATCCTGGTCACGATGTTTTGGGCGAAGAAGAAAGCCATTTAAAAAACCATGGTAAATATGTTTGGGTTTGCGACCCGGTAGACGGAACTATTCCGTTTTCTCATGGTATGCCCACCTGCATGTTTTCTCTGGCTTTGGTGGAAAATGGTGTGCCTGTTTTGGGGGTTGCTTACGATCCCTTTTTAAATAGAATGTTTTTTGCCGAAAAAGGCAAGGGTGCTTTTTTGAACAACAAAAAAATCCAGGTCTCGCGCGCCAGTAAATTACAAGGGGCATTTATTAGCCATTGTGTATGGTCAAAAATGAAATACCCAATGATGGGTTTTATTGACGATATTATTTTTAATAAAAAGGCACAGCATTATGGAATTAATTCCATAGTCTATAACGCCATGTTGCTTGCCGCGGGGGAAATGGAAGGAATAACCTTTGGCCATACCACAACCCATGATGTAGCGGCAATAAAAGTTATTGTGGAAGAGGCTGGCGGTAAAGTTACGGATATGTTCGGCAAAGAACAACGTTATGACAGAGAGGTTAAGGGTTGTGTTATTTCCAATGGTTTAATTCATAACGAATTATTAAAGTTGGTTAAGGCACACCTGTAGCCATAGATTTTTTTAGCATTTTTTGATATAATCTGCAGGATGGCAAAATACCCTGCAAAAAATTCCTCCAATCGTAAAAATGTTTTGGGCGGAAAAAAAGTCTTAGTAGCGTTGTCGGGCGGCATAGACAGCGCTGTTTCAGCGTATCTGCTCATAAAGCAAGGCTATGAGGTTGAGGCGGCTTTTATGAAGAACTGGTCTTCTACCAAAGGATTAAAATACGACGAATGCCCGTGGCTGCAAGACAGGCAAGACGCTTTGCGTGTGGCCGCGTTTTTGCGTATTCCTATGCATACTTTAGATTTTGAAAAGCAATATGAAAAAAATGTTTTAAATTATTTTTTTAAAGAATATGCCGCCGGCCGCACGCCAAACCCGGACGTTATGTGTAACAAGGAGATTAAATTTAAACTGCTCTATAATTGGGCCATAAAGAATGGGTTTGATTATTTGGCCACCGGCCACTATGCGAGGAGCAAGCAGGTAGTCAGTAGGAAAGTAGCTAGTAGCAAGACATCAGGCTACATCCTACCCCCTACAACCTACCTACTAGAACGAAGTGCAGACGAATTTAAGGACCAGACTTATTTTATTTATAATATAAAAATTGAGCAGTTGCCGCACGTTATGTTTCCTATTGGCGGAATGAAAAAAACTGCCGTTAGGTCACTTGCCAGGAAACTTGGTTTGCCTAACGCGGAAAAAAGAGAGAGTATGGGCTTGTGTTTTGTGGGGAGAATTCGTTTGGCGGATTTTTTAAAGCAGAAGCTGAGGACTAAAAAAGGCAATATTATAAACCAGGATGGGAAAATGGTTGGCAAACACCAGGGCCTTCACAATTTTACAATTGGTCAAAGGCAGGGGATTGCCGTGGGCGGCCAGGGCGGCCCGTATTATGTTACACGTAAGGATTTAAAAAGCAATACTTTGTTTGTAACAAATAATCCGAAAGATAAAGCGCTGGAGGTAAAGGAAGTTCAATTGCATTCCATGAATTGGATTAGCCAGCTAATCAGCCGATCAGCTAATCAGCCGATCAGCCTACAAGGCAGATACAGGCATCAGGGACAGTTAGTACAACTTAGTATCAGTGAGGTAAAAAATGATCTTTATAATGTAGTCTTCAAGCATCCGCAAAAAGCAGTTGCCAGCGGGCAGAGTTTGGTACTGTATAAGGGTAAAACATGTGTGGGCGGGGGAGTAATTGTGTGATTTTCCCTTAAGAGTAAAAGCGAAAGACAGGTTGGATATTGACATTTGGGTTAAAATAGGTTATTGTAACCAGTTATATTAACTACAATAACTATGAAGAAAATTTTTGTTTTAGTTGTGGGCGGATTGTTAATTTCTCCGTTCGCTTACGCCGCTAATAGCTATGGTACTTTAAATGAGGATATTGGTGTTGGCCGAACTTTGTCGGTTGGTTTAAATACTAGCCCAACAGGTTCCTGGTACGTTGTTGCCAATAATGATTCGCTTGCTGGGACAAGCGTGGTGTCTAATTCCAGTTTAGTTGCCTTAGGGAAAACCGTGGGCGTGAATCCAATTTTAGTTTGCACTGAACCTCAAGGTATAAATTGTTTGTCCATTACCGCGAATATAGTTTCCAATGTTTTAGGCGCTACCACAGGACATTCTGCAGGCTCTTGGGTACTCTACAATGGGACCGTGTTATATGTCCACGAAAGCGGTTTAATTCCGGTACCAACCTGGGAAATTTTCTTAAATAACGGCGGTAGGGCGGAATTCATACAGACCATAACTGAAGCAGATTTTCACTTAACCGTACTTTCAATAATGACGCATAACGACCCAAGAGTTAAATAATATATTTATAAAACGGCCCGGAATTCCGGGTCGTTTTTTTGTTTATATTGACAAAAGAGTTAAACTTATGTATAATTTTAAGTTGCAATTGTCGTTCTTTTGCGTAAGTTAAAGCTTATGAATTTTCGTAATCTTTAACTGTTGCGGAAGTTTTTATGTGGATTAGTGTATCCTTAACAGTTATTTTAAAATCTGGCAGGAGGTGCCATGAAGTTTTTGATGATTGTATTGTTGTCTTTTTTGTCGGCGCCGACATTTAGCGCCGCAGCCGCCTGGCGCGTGCCTGTGCGGAAACCGTCAGCAAAAAAGCCGCTGTCTTGGTCGGAACTCCAAAGGGAGTTGCACGGACACAAGAGCGATATTGTGAGGGCGAACCAGCTCCTTGCCAAACACGGGTTGTCTATTATCCGCAATCGCGCGGACTTCAGTCGCATGATCGAGGCAAAAAAACTCGTAGGTATTTACACGAGTCGATTTGTCAAGATTGATCCGCGGCTGGATTCGTCCCGGCGCTACGTAGCTCCCGGCACAAATCGCTTTTTGCGGTCTTTGGATGCTTTGAAGGTTGAGCTGACCATAAGCTCGGCCGCTCGAAGTATTGAGGATCAGCGGAAGATCGCCGGCCGCAACGGCAACGCGGGTGCCATTTCTGGGCCCACGGTTTCGCCCCATCTTCGCGGAGCGGCTGTTGACATTCTTTACAACAACCTCTCGGTTTCCGAGCGGGTTAGGGTTGGGAACTATCTGCGCGACGCCAAGGAGCGTGGAGAAATTGCTGTGGCGCTCGAACGCAAACAGCCGGTTT
The DNA here is from genome assembly GCA_964474825.1 of uncultured Candidatus Saccharibacteria bacterium. GTDB lineage: Bacteria > Patescibacteriota > Doudnabacteria > UBA920 > UBA920 > CAYYWQ01. Next base: position 525,970 of record CAYYWQ010000001.1, on the reverse strand, counting down.
TTCACGTAATCGTGTTGCGGCAGACGACCCCCAGTGAGAAGAAGGCCGCGCCGCCCAAAAAACAACAGTCGGCACCATCTAAGAAAACAACCCGCAGCAGTACTCGCGGGTTGTTTTTTGTTTTATATGAGCAAGAATTATGGTATTATATTGAAAAGAAAACTTATGCCACCAACAGAACAAGGTTTTAAAGGAGATCCAAATTTTTCGGCTGGGGAACATTTAGAAGCTCCAGAGTCTGATTCCGGTTTAACCAGGCGGGATATGTTAAAGGCTGGTATTGGGGCTTTTGCGGGATTATTTTCGGAAAGAGGGGCTGAAGCCGCGAAAAAAACGAAAGTAAAAGAAACCAAAAAAAAGCCTAAGACCCAGGAATTAAAACCAGAAATTACGGGCAACGAAAGGGAATACCAAACCGGACCTTTGGAAGGAAGGAAGTTTGGAGGTATGCTTAGCCTGGTTACCGGCATATATGGAGAAGCGTCGTCCAAGGCTAAAGTAGATTTTACTCGCCAAATGGCTATTATGTGGCGGGAAAAAATTAAAAGTTCTGGACATTCTCCCCGGGTGGTTCAGTTGGGTCGTAAAATAATTCAGGAATACACAAGTGTTCAACTAAGTCCTGAGCGAAGTAATGTAATGGGTCTCTTGAGGGATATTGATAAAGTAATTAGTAACGTCCAATCAAGTATTGACTGGATTAGAGTAGGGCAAATTAGAAATGTGGCAGAAGTGGAAGACGGATCCCGAGAAAGAAGAATGAAGCTCATAAAAAATCTTTCTTTGTCGGTAAAGTCGGAACACATGGGTGCCTATTTATTGACAGAACTTATGCCAACAAAGGAAGGCGAGCTAAATGTTAATATTTTAGAATACCTATTAAAAAATGCCGGAAAAAAATATTTACAAGGCATTCCCGCGCTTTTTGACAAAAATTATAAAGGTAACTCGTTTGGACCTTATCAATTTACAGAATTTTCCGTTTTTGATCATCCTGAGGCCGATACACACGACAAGTTAAGGGGTGCCTCAGTAATAAATAGAGCTCTAAAAAAGGATAGGTTGCCGGACGATGTTGCCACGCTTCGCGGGGACGACCATCATAAGGCTGCTTATTTACTTTTAATTTATAATATTACCCGTCTGGTAAAATCTTTAAAAACAGGGCAATTTTTAACTTTAGAAAAAGTTTGGAAAGGCAGGGAAAGTGATTTAGTTCAGTTTGCTGCAACTGCTCATCACGGGGATAAAGAAGCTCTCTTAGGTGCCCGTAGGTGGCTTGATAACGGGGCCAAAATGGATTTTTGGAGATCCTGTAACCCGGCCTATACAATATATGGGATGAAAACAAAAATTAATTTAACCGCCCTCAAAGGGCAAAAGCAATCCCAAAATAGACCTAGGAGATAATTTTATAGTTTAAAGCGACCTTTGACTCAAGGGTCGTTTTTGTTTTGTAGTTGTATTGACGGTGGGCCCTTTTTTATGTTATATTTCTATGTTGCACTTGTAAATATTTTTGTCGCCCATGAGAGGTTTGTGGGGCGGCATGGCAGAAATGAGTTAGGAAAATCCGTCGCTGAGGCGACGAAAGGAATTGGGGGAAAACAGAATGAAGAAATTGTTTGTGGTGTTGGCGGCGCTTTTGATAGCGGCGGGGTGTTTTGTCCGGGAAAATGTTTTTGAGGATGTTTTTCAGATCGCTGCGGGCCGCGGGCAGGTCGCCATGAGGGTGATGCCGGAGAACTTGAAACAGACTGTGGGAATCCCCATGGTTGAGAACTCAACGGGGAAGATGATCCTCGTGTCGGTTGTGGAAGACATGGGATGCAAGACCGAAACGAGCTGGATTTTTTATCGGTCTGGCCGGCTCCTGCAGTTCGAGACTATGAAAAAGTGTAGCGGACGGGAACAGTCCGAATACGCAACCCGGGTCTATTATACTGAAGACCAGGTTCCGCCGAGCGATAGAGAGTTTCGGGAGGAAAAGGCTGGAAGTCTCGTTTTTCAAAGCCGTAAGGAGCTCACTACTTCTTTCAGCTATGCTCAAACGGTGAGCGAACTGGAAGTGGAGCTTCGGGCGCTTAAGAAGGCGCTCCAACACTAGGCCCATCACAAGAAAATCTGAGGTCCCCGGGAACACGCGCACGACGGCGTTTGTTTCTGGGGATCTTTTGTTTGGAAAATAAAAAACCACCCTCCTTCGAGGGTGGTTTTTAAAATATTTACGGTTTTAAGAATTTTACCAAAAGAAGAGCAACAATGTTTATAATCTTGATCATTGGGTTTATAGCCGGGCCAGCAGTGTCTTTGTAGGGGTCGCCTACGGTGTCGCCGGTAACGGCGGCTTTGTGAGCTTCACTACCTTTGCCGCCAAAGCTGCCTTCTTCAATATATTTTTTGGCATTGTCCCAAGCCGCGCCGCCGGTAGTCATGGAAATTCCTACAAACAAACCGGTGACAATTGTTCCAACTAAAAGTCCGCCTAAGGCCGCGGCACCAAGCCACAGACCAACTACAATTGGGACTACAACCGGAATTAAAGCAGGAATAATCATTTCTTTTATAGCAGCTTTAGTTACAATATCTACAGCTTTGGAGTAGTCTGGCTTTGCGGTTCCTTCCATAATTCCTTTAATCTCTCGGAACTGTCTGCGCACTTCTTCTACAACTGCCTTGGCAGCGTTACCAACAGCAGACATAGCAATGGAAGCAAACAAATAAGGAAGCAAGCCACCAATTAACAAACCTACTAATACTTTGCTGTTGGACAAATCGAATACTGTGGAAATTCCGTTAGCCTGAAGTTCTTGCGTGTAAGCTGCAAACAAAACCATAGCAGCCAAGCCAGCGCTGGCAATTGCGTAACCTTTTGTTACGGCCTTTGTGGTGTTGCCAACCGCGTCTAGTGGGTCTGTAACATCACGTACGCTCTTATCTAGTCCCGCCATTTCAGCAATGCCACCGGCGTTGTCTGTAATTGGACCAAAGGCGTCTATCGCCACAATTATTCCTGTAAGGGACAACATGCTCATTACTGCTAAAGCAATACCATAAAGTCCTGCTAATTGATACGCAGACAAAATCGCAACAACAATTACAATAACCGGAGCGGCAGTGGACTGCATGCCAACGGCCAAACCCTTAATAATATTAGTGCCATGTCCGGTTGTGGAAGCTTCAGCAATTTGTTTAACAGGGGAGTAAGACTTTGAAGTGTAGTATTCGGTAATTAAAACTACGGCAGCTGTAACACCCAGTCCAATTAAGGCGCAGTAGAAAAGATTAAGGGCAGAGTACAGACCATTATCGCCCATTAATTTTTGGGTAATTGGATAGAAAGCAATCGCAGAAAGAATTCCTGATACTATTAAGCCCTTGTAAAGCGCGCCCATAATGCTGCCAGATTTTCCAATGCGAACAAACCAGGTTCCAATAATAGTAGTAACTATGGAAGCCGCGCCAATCATTAATGGAAAAATAATAGCCATTGTGTTGTTTGGAAAAACAAAGCTTCCCAGTAAAATTACGGCAATGGCAGAAACAACATAAGTTTCAAACAAATCAGCGGCCATACCGGCGCAGTCACCAACGTTGTCACCAACGTTGTCCGCAATTACGCCAGGGTTTCTTGGGTCGTCTTCGGGAATACCGGCTTCAACTTTACCAACCATGTCTGTTCCTACGTCCGCGCCTTTGGTAAAAATACCGCCGCCCAAACGGGCAAACACGGAAATTAAGGATGCGCCAAAAGCCAAACCAGCAAGAGCAGAAAGATCATGCGTGGCCATGTAGAATCCTGTAACAGAAAGCAGTCCCAAACCAGCTACAAATAATCCGGTAACAGCTCCGCCTTCAAAAGCCAGAGAGAGCGCGGCACCCAAACCTTTTTTTGCGGCCTCAGCTGTGCGCACATTAGCTCTTACGGAAATGTTCATACCAACAAAACCTGCGGTGGCGGAAAGCACAGCTCCTAAAATGAATCCGTAAATTGTGTTAGCGGAAAAGAAATTTTGTCCAACGGCTTTGTTGGCAAGAAGCATTAAAATTATAACAACAACAGCCACAATTCCTACGGCTTTGTATTGCCTGGACAAATACGCCTTAGCACCGTCTTGAATGGCCTTGGCAATTTCCAGCATTTTTCCGCTGCCGGCAGGGGACTTGAGAATTTTAACAATTAAAAACACGCCGTAAGCAAGAGCTAAAATAGCCGCGCCTAAGGCGTAATACAAATAGGTGTTTTCCATATTTTGTTACAGGATTAATAATTTCTTGTATGATTATAGGGCATTTTTTAAAGATTGGCAAACCCTTGAATAATAAAATTCCGCCTAAGCGGAATTTTTATTTATAGTATTTACTGGAACGTTACTGTTCTTACTAAAGCGTTAAAGTTGTCTATCATATTAGTAGACAGGCCGTTTTCAAAAGTGTAATAGTTTGGGCCCATTTTAATTCCGTAAAGCAGGTTGGAAACGTTGTAAGCCTGGGCACCATTAATGTCGGTTTTTACAAAAGGCAAACCGTCTATATTATAAAATTGGCTGGTGCTTACATAGACTTTCATATTGTAATATTTTGCGCCTGGGTCAATTTCTAAAACATAAAAGCCATCCTGAATTTTTCCGGGCTTTACGGTCCAGGCAGGGTCGTAATTAAAACTTAAAGGATACTTAGGGTCACTGTAGGTTTTCCAATTGGAGGTGTCTACCGGTTTAAATTCCGGCATAAAATGGTCATTGGCTGAAGCCACGGCCCCGCTGTCAGTAGAATTATTAGGGGTCAGACTAGAAGTTCGAGTTGGGGGAGGGGAAAAATGCCCAATAACAATTGCAACATACGTGCCAACCGCGGCAATTATTGCCAGGATTATAAAACTTTTATTTTGGGATGATAAATTTTTGAACATGATTTTTGTTTCTAATACAAACTTACTTTATTTTATTTTACGATTAGTATTGGTAAATGTCAATTTTTGTTTACATTAAAAAGCTTGTCAAACCCTGCCTGGCTTCCGCAGTAATAAATATGAGGAGTTAAGTTGGTGCAATAGCCGGGATTTTTTTGGACAAAGGAGTATTTGGGTAAAAACCAGTATAAAAAAACCGCTGCTAATATTAGAAACAGGTAAAATAGCCATTTTAAAGTCTTTGTCATTTTTGTTTCTTAGCGCTTTATTTGTAGCTATATTTTATCACACAATAAACGTAAGGGGTAGTGTTGTTGACAAAAATATGGAAAAGTGATATAATTAGAACTCGTATTAAAAAGCACTCAGAAAGACTATATTTTAATGACACCAGCGCAAATACATACATCTTTTAACGGCCTTGGGTTAGCACCCAAGCTTTTGGAAATTCTTCAGCATAAGGGTTTTACTGTTCCTACTCCTATTCAGAGCCAGGCCATCCCTGTTGCCATTACCGGCAAAGACGTTATGGGTATTGCCCAAACAGGAACCGGTAAAACTTTGGCTTTTGGTTTGCCTATGCTCCAAAGCATTGCTTCTAGCAAAAAAATGGGTTTGGTGGTTTTACCTACCCGTGAACTAGCAATGCAGGTTAATGAATCTTTGGAAAACATCGGCCGTTCATTTGGTTTAAAAACCGCTGTGTTAATTGGGGGTGAAAGTATGCACAGGCAGTTAGCCAGCATGCGCAGAGGTCCGCATATTATAATCGCGACCCCTGGAAGACTTATAGATCATTTAGAACAAAAAACCGTTCGCTTGGACAAAGTGGGGATTTTGGTTTTAGATGAAGCCGACAGAATGCTAGACATGGGTTTTGCTCCGCAGCTTAAACAAATTATGAAAACTGTTCCGGCTGTGCGCCAGACAATGTTATTCTCGGCCACTATGCCCGCGGAAATTATTAACATTGCCAATTCTTACATGAAACTTCCTATTCGCGTGGAAGTCGCGCCGGCCGGCAGTGTTACCAGCCAGGTTTCCCAGGAAATTATTTTTGTGGAAAAGCACGACAAAATGGAGCAGCTTAAAAAGATTTTAACGGAATATAAAGGCAGTACTTTAGTTTTTACTCGCACCAAGTTTGGCGCTAAAAAAATTGCTTTTGCTGTTCGTAACCTGGGCCACAGTGCTTCGGAAATCCATTCCAACCGTTCTTTAAACCAGCGCATAGAAGCTTTGCAGGGTTTTAAAATGGGTAAATATAGAGTTTTAGTGGCGACTGATATTGCTGCCCGAGGTATTGATGTTACCGGAATTGAATTAGTAGTAAATTTTGACTTACCGGAAAGCCCGAGCGATTATGTTCACCGTATTGGCCGTACCGGCCGCGCCGGAATGGAAGGCCACGCTATTTCTTTGGCTACTTCCGACCAACGCCGCGATGTAATGGATATTGAGCGTTTAATTAAAAAACAGCTTCCCTCCACCCGGGTGGCAGGAACAACCGCTCCGCAAAGAACTCCGGAAGATTCCAGGATGGGCTTTAAACCCCGAGGTTTCCGTCCCCAAAATTCCCGTGGAGGTTTTTCCGCCGGAAGGCACAGCAGGGGATCCAGCTCACGCTTTATTCCCAGGCACAGAAGCCAATCGTACTAAATATCATCAGCATTTAAAAAGACCTCCGCAGTGCGGTGGTCTTTTTTTATCAAACTTATTTTACTGGGGTTGTAGAACTTACCGGCACACTGAACTGGTACATCATGTTACCCCGGAAGTCTCCGGGCATTCCTTGCATCATGCGGCCGCTTCTGTACATTATATTGTCATTTTTGTAAATGCCGTGGCTAAAGCAGCTCATTCTGCCAAAGGCAAAGCCCAAGACAAAAATTAATAGCGCTAAAGCAAACATAACCAGCCAGCGGCCAAACCAAAACCTTCCGCCGTGGCCGTAATGACCAATATAACCGCGGCACATTCCGCATGGGCAATAGCCTTCAGACGGTTCCTTCATATGTTGTTCTTCCATTTGTTGTTTTTTATTAATTATTTTTTTGAGATATTTTCCAAGCCGCTCGAGCCAAGAGAGCTTGGTGTTTGTTATTTATACGATGGTTATGAAGTTTTTGGTGCAAAAATAAAAACACCCGGAATGGGTGAATAACTCATTGGCTGCCCGGGAAGGATTCGAACCTTCGATGGAGGATTCAGAGTCCTCTGCCTTACCACTTGGCTACCGGGCAATATATATTAACTTCTGATAGTTTACCAAAAACACTGTTTTTTTTCAAGGACGGAAGGTATAAAAAGAAGCGGGGGAAATGGGTCTGCGCAGATGCCCATGTCCTTCCGCTTCTTTCGCGCCCCATATTGGGGACTTTGATTTCGCCTCCTTTCTTGGCGACTTCTGTTTTTAGTGGCGGCGAATACCGAGGCCGCAGAGGGCAAGGCCCATAGCGACCAGTGTAACTGTGCCAGGCTCTGGTGTAGCGGTGGTTCCCAAGATGAGCAGGTTTCCGGTCACTGGCAGTTGGAGGTACGGAGCGAAGAGATCTCCGGTCGCAAGATCCCTTCCGGTTACTTCGTTCAAGCGTGGTCGAAAACCGGTGGGGTATGTTATGTACGGGAAATTGAAAAGCCCCGCTCGCAGCTCGAGTTTCTTGTGCGTTCCTTCAGGAACGACAACTGCTCCGGGGAGCAAATCAAACACCACGTCGCTATAGAACCAGCCCTTTGTCGGCCCCACTTGGGTACCCTCGCTGTATAGAGCGACGGGCAACAATGATTCCCCCGAGGGATCCCCCACAAATTTAAGCCGGAGGATCTCATTGTCACCCCACAAGGAGAAGAGGTCTACTGTCATTAGCAGGTGGTTTGACCCAAATGGGATGACAGTTCCCGCGGCTGGGGAGTCCCCAGAAAGCGTGACCAAAATTTCGTCGGCGTTGGCGGCGCCGGCGGACAGAAGCAAAACCACGACCGCCAAAATCGTGGTGATTATTTTTTTGTTTTTCAACGTGTTTACCTTATCGGCTCCGCAAAAACAATCTTCAGCCGCCGACGTGCTGAAAACATATTATTATAGAGGAAAATGGGCTTCTCGTCAAACCTTTTGGTATTATAATATTTTAATTACCGACCCAAAAAACGGTTTTGTGTTAAAATATATAGATGCAAAGGTTTATTAAAAAAGCTTGGAAAATTATAAAGCGTTTGGTTATAGTTGCGGCTGTGGTTTTTGTTTTGGATTTGGCGGTTATTGTGGCTTTTGCTATTTTTCATCCCAAAGTGCAAAAGGCAGACGTAATAGTGGTTTTGGGTGCGGCTATTAAGACGCCTGCGGCCTATAATAGAAGCCTGGAGGGCCTAAGGTTGTATGAGGCAGGCCAAGCTCCGGTTATTGTTGTGAGTGGCGGGGAAGACTACAAAGGTTCTATTTCCGAAGCGCAGTATATGCAGAATGCTATTGCTTATAAGGCTTCAATTCTAGTTCCTGTAATTTTGGAAGACCAGTCGCATAGTACTTTTGAAAATATTCAAAATACCAAGGCTAAATTACCTAAAGCAAAAAGTTTAATAATAGTAAGCGACAGTTTCCATTTGGCCAGGGCGGTTTTTGTGGCCAAGCGCCTGGGGTTTGAAGATGTTTACTGGAGTTCGCCGAGCCAAAAATATTATAGTTTTAAAGACATAAGCTATTACTATTTAAGAGAGAGTATGGCCATGATAAATTACCTGCCCAAGTTTATTATGGGCAAGTAATTTGACGGATTTACTGGGGTCTGGTATAATGCTTTTAACTAAATATCCAAAGACAGTTGGTGGTCGCAAGGCCTTAATTTATCGTTAAATCGATAGACCCACCGAGGAATAAAACTAGCGATAAGCGAATAGTGCTTAGCGAATAGTTTATGTACTCGGCTCAGCCGAGTTTTATTTTTACCCGGATATTTATTGGCTACGACGGTCGATCTAGTCCTAACTACTAAATGCTATAAACTAGCTACTAAAATTATGCCTAAATTAAAAAGTCAAAAAGAGAAGGATCTTAAAGAGTTAACGGAAAAACTTAAAGCTTCAAAGGCCGTGGTGTTTAGCGATTATCGCGGCACAACCGTTTTGGACTTAGACAAATTCCGCAAAACTCTTCGCAAGGAAAATGTTTTTTCCAAAGTTTACAAACTGACTTTGGTTAAGAGAGCTATGAAGGACGCCGGATTGCAAGGCGAAATTGCAGATTACAAAACTCCGGTAATTCTTTCTATTTCCACGGAAGATGAAACCGCTCCTGCTAGAATCATTCAAAATTTAACCAAAGATATTAAGAGCATTGGAATTTTGGAAGGTTTACTGGGCAGCGAGTTAATGAGCAAGGCTCAAGTTGTTGCCTTAGGTAGCTTGCCTACTAAAGATCAGTTGCGTTCTCAGTTTATGTCTGTGCTTAACGGACCAATTTCCGCTTTTGCCAGAGTATTAAATGCCCGCGCTGAAAAAATGGGTGAAGTTGCTGCCCCGGCCGCACCTGTGGCCGCTTAAGAAATTATTTTATTATTTTAACATCCTAATATTTTAACAATTTGTAAATTCTGAATTGTTAAAATGTTCTCGAAAGGTAATATAACATGTCCGATGAAGTAACAACCGTAGAAGTCCCGGCCAAATTCCAGGCCGTTGTTGACCAGGTTGAAAAGTACACAGCTATGGAGCTGTCCGAATTGGTAAAAATTTTAGAAGCTAAATTTGGCGTAAGCGCTGCTGCCCCTATGATGGTAGCCGCCGGTGCCGCCGCCGGTGGCGCAGCTGCCGAAGAAAAGACTGAATTCAACGTTGAATTAGCCGAAGCCGGCGCCAACAAAATTGCTGTTATTAAAGTGGTGCGCGAAGTCACCGGTCTTGGACTTAAAGAAGCCAAAGACATTGTAGACGCCGCTCCAAAAGTTGTTAAAGAAAATGTAGCCAAAGCCCAAGCCGAAGAATGGAAGAAAAAGATCGAAGAAGCCGGCGGTAAGGTGAACCTTAAGTAATCTAGAGTTTTTGTTAAAACCGCCCCAGTTGCTCTGGGGCGGTTTTTGATTTAAACTAATGACTATGTCAAACTTTTGGCACAATTTACCTAAGCCCTTTTTTTGTCTTGCTCCTATGGAAGAGGTTACAGACGTGGCTTTTCGTGAAATGTTTGCAAGGTATAGCGGAGGGAAGGCAATTGGCAATAGCGAACAAGCAATAGGAAAAAATCCTTTTGTTATGTTCACTGAGTTTGTGAATGTTGATGGTATTTTGCATCCGGAAGGATTTGAACGCCTCAAGATTGATCTTGAATATACAGAAGCGCAGCGGCCAATGGTTGGGCAAATTTGGGGAAGGGATCCGGAAAAATTTTATGAGGCCGCAAAGCTTTTGGCTAAACTTGGCTTTGACGGCGTAGATATAAACATGGGCTGTCCGCAGGACAAAGAAGTTGGCCAAAAAACCTGCGCTGCTTTAATTTTGGAACCTAAGCACGCACAGGAAATTATACTTGCAACAAAAAAAGGAGCGGGGGATTTGCCCGTGTCCGTTAAAACTAGGTTGGGTTACAACAGCTTGGAAGAAATGCAAGGATGGGTGGAAAATTTACTACAAACAAATATTGTCGCTTTAACTTTGCATGGCCGTACAAAAAGAGAAATGTCCAAAGTTCCCGCGCATTGGGAAAAAATTGCTGAGGCGGTAAAGATTCGCAATGCACTCAAATCCCAAGCCTTAATTATAGGTAATGGCGACATTAAATCACACCAAGAAGGTTTGGACCGCATTGCACAGACAGGTTGCGACGGGGTTATGGTCGCACGGGGAGCTTTTGGTAGTCCTTGGTTCTTCACTAACCATCGGCCAGACATTAAAGAACGCCTGCGCGTCATGCTTGAGCACGCAGAATTATTTGACAAGCTCTTGGGCAAAATTAAACCCTTTATGATAATGCGTAAACATTTTAAAGCCTACGCCTCTGGCTTTGACGGCGCCGCGGAACTGCGGGCCAAATTAATGGAAACAAAAAACCTCGACGAAACTAAAGTTATCGCCGAGGAGTATTTAAAAACTATAACTTAAGGCAGTGTCACTTTAAGCAGAGTCCCATCATTTAAGACATAGGCTGTCTTATTTTTTTCGTCTACCTGGAAATCTACCAATTTTGTAAATTGACTGCTTTGTAAGGTTGAAATTAAGGTACCTTTTTTGTCGGTAATTATTATTCTGTTGTTGCCGGCGTCTAAAATATATAATTTTTCCCAGCCTTTTTCTGTGTAAATTTTGGCTGTGTCAGACAAAGGCTTGGAAAGTACGGGGGTTTTAAAATCCGCGGGCTTGCCGCTTTGGAATTTTAATACTTGGTCTTCACTAACAATATAAATGGCGCTGTCTATGGCAAGTGAGGAAGCTTTGTTTAAAGACGGATCAGTTAAGCTAACCGCGGGTTTGGTAAGGTTATTGCCAAAAACTGTGAAGTTTATAATTTGAGAAGTAGCTTTGTTAATTATGTAAACCCGGCTGTTAGTTTGGTAAGCGGCCAAGCCGCCAAAATCGTTTTGGCTTGGCACGTTTGTTGAAAAAGGGGCAGTTAAACTCCCTGTGCTAAAATCCCAAAGCCTTAAGCTGCTGCCGTTATAAATGGCAGTTGTGTTACCGGAAAAATAAACATTATCAACAATCGTATCGTTAGCTTTTACCACGCCGTCTTCTATCCTGCCTGTGGTTTTACTAAAGCTGATAATGCTTTTATTACTCTGGACCGCAACAATATTTGGAAGTTTAATTAAGCCGCTGCCCGCTGCCAAAGCGCCAAGGTTTGTAACTTCTGCCTGAGTTTGTTTTTGGATTTTTTGTTCTAGTTCGGTGAGCTGGGCACTAACAGTCTGGTAAAGTGCTTTGTTTCCGTTCCTGACCTCATTTGCTTTTGGCATTTTGCCTTGAGCCTGGCTTAAATAATCCTGGGCGCTGTTTTGGTCATTATACAAAAACGAAGTTTGGGCGTTGTTTAAAAAAGTTTGAGCTTGTTTGATTTGGGTGTTTTGGGCTGAATCGCCTGCCCGGGTGTTTTTAAGACGGACAGCAACAGTCAAAGAAATAATAACCGCAAGCACTAAAACCCCCAAAGAAATTATAAAGAATTTTTTTTCGCGGCTAAAAGTTTTAAAATTTTCCGGCCTTAAAGTGTTTTTGCTGTAAGCCACGCCGCGGCCAAGCGCGCTCCAAATGCTTTTGCTCGCGCCCAGCGCGGCAATGGCCCCGCTTTTAATTTTAGCGGCGCTATTGGCCGAGGAAAAACTTGGTAAATCCACTTTTGGAATGCGCTTGCTTTTTCCATGCGCTATCATTCCTTTTATGTACTCCCACGCTTTGGCCCAAAGCGGCGCGGAAGCAGACTGGCTTTCCGCGACAAAGTTTTCCAAATCAACCTCTTCTTCAGTGGTTTGTCCGGGCTGTACCTGTAAATTAAAAATTGTGCCAAACGCGGCGTCGGGCCCGCCGTTGTCTTTAAGCAATTCAACAATAGTTTTGGTGGCGTTTAAAAAAGCTGAGCCGGTTAAAATGCTCCTCAGCCGGTCCATGGAAATATAATTGAACAATTGAGCTGTGGACAAAATAAGTAAATCGTTTAGCCTAATTCTGCCGGTGGCATAATTTTCAAAAGTTTTAAGCGGATGGCTTTGGGTGGGGGAGCATGCAATGTCCGTAAACTCCCCGGCGCGGAACAGGTAGGCCATGACCTTGCCGCAAGTGGCTATTGTAAAATCCGGCCCGTATTTAACCGCAATAAGGCAGTTTAATTTGTTTATCCAGTGAACCTGGCCCATGCTGGCCAGTTTTCCCAGTTCTTCGTTTATTTGGGCTATGGCGCTTTCAAAACTGCCCTCGGTGAAGGGTTTTTTATATGCGCGCTTAAGGGCGCCGGCAATTGCCAAACAAATTTTTTCGCAAGACTCTTCGGCCGCGGGGTTAAGTAGGGGTAGTTCCGCAATCAAATAAAGCTCTGCGTCGCTGGCCATAGCCTTTTCGGCCAGCACGTACACATAGCTGGAAGCACGCCTAAAATTGCCTAGTTGTATTTTTGCGATTTGGCTTTCAAGTTCCTCCATAGTATGGGGAAGTATAGGGTTTAGATCCTATTAATTATACAACAAAAGTTTATAATAACCAAACGACAACCCAATTGTTAAATTTTATAGAGTGGTTGCCCCGAATGCGGTTGAGAGATTCCTTAAAAGTTAGAATTATTAATTTTTCCGATTTCCCTGTCCGTATGCTATAATTTATTCATTATGTTGGAACAAATAATAGATTCCCCCACAGATTCTTTAGCCTTAGGATTTTTTTTAGTCGCGCCGGAGCGCGCCTTTTCTATTATAGAGGTTTCGCGGCGTTTGCGCCTTTCCCATTCTAAAACCGCCCACAGTTTAAACAAGCTGGCTGAAGCAGGGCTATTTAAAGTTTTTGCCAAACGCGGCAAAAAGTATTTTATAGTAAACGCCAACAATAAAATGTTGCCGGATTTACGCCGCCAGTTTGGCCGCAAACTTGCTCCTTATAAAGACGAGCTGTTTTCAGCCATAAAAAATTTGGGAGAAGTTAAAGCCGCTTTTTTAAGCGGCCTGTTCACCGGACAGCCAAGCCTACCGGTGGATTTGCTTTTGGTAGGGAAAGTTAATTTAAATAAAGTTAACGATTTTTTAAAAGCCGCGGAACACATGATGGGTCAAGACATTAACTACAGCATAATGACACCGGATGAGTTTGAACTTCGCCGTAATACTTTTGATAAATTTATTAAAGACATTTTTGATTACCCACATTTAGTGGTTTGCGACACTTTAGCCAAGAAGAAATAATCTGAATTAACTTCGTGCTATAATAAAGTCATGAATCAAATTCAAAGTTTATACATCCAGTTTTTGTCTAATTTTCCTGTGAACACACGCCCGGTAATTTCCATTGCCCTGGCAGTGCTTTTGGTTTATTCCATTTTTAAAGTCGTAAAAAAAGATTTTATTTTTATTATTGCCCTAGTTATTTTGTTACCGGCCTCAATCCCAATACTCAAGAACGTCTGGGAGGGAGCAGTTGAGTTTATAAAATTTTTGTTGAATACCAAGTAGCTGGTAGTCTGTAGCTAGTAGGAAGTAGCCACACAGCGGATGATTGTCCGCTGTTTTGTTTGGCTAAAAGCTACAAGCTACTTCCTACCAGCTAAAGTTGTGGATAACTTTAAGGTAAACAAGCGTTTACCTTAAATTACTTGTTGTTTGACACGTAGTGAACGTTCGTATATTATCTTAATAGATAAGTAACAAAAATTCTATGAACGAAATTACCAGCAGGCAGAAAGAACTTCTCCAGTACATTATCAAACAAATTCGTGACTACAATTTACCTCCCAGTATTTCCGAAATGGCTACTTTTTTAAAAGTTAAATCAAAGAACGGCGTGGCTAAACTTTTAAACGCTTTGGAAGAAGAAGGTTATATTAAAACTTCGGGCAAAGCGCGGGGCATCCAAGTTCTTCAAACTTTAGGTGAAAGTTTGGAAAAAGGTTTAATTAGGGTTCCGCTTCTGGGTTCCATTCAGGCAGGCGTGCCGCATTTGGCAGAAGAACAAATAGAGGAATGGATAAACTTGCCCCAAAATTTAGTAAAAGGCAGACGTGACGTATTTTTGCTCCGTGTAAGGGGCGACAGTATGATAAACGCAGGAATTTTTGAAGGAGACCTGGTTATTGTTAGGCCCACTAAAGAAGCAAAGAATAATGAAATTGTTGTGGCATTACTTCACGACGAAGCCACGGTAAAAAGACTGGTCTATGTAAAAAATAGAGCCTACTTAAAAGCCGAAAATCCCAGCTACAAAAACATTTACCCAAAAGAAGAATGGAGTGTGCAGGGGAAAGTGGTTGGAGTTATTAGAAATTTAGAGTAGCTGGTGGTTAGTAGTAAGTAGGGGGTAGCCAGACAAAATGCAAAATGATTATAAAAATTTAATAGTGTGGCAAAAGTCAATGGAGCTGGTTGTTGAGGTTTATAAAATAACATCAAAATACCCGAATAATGAAATTTATGGTTTAACCTCGCAATCACGTCGCTGTAGCGTATCAATACCTTCAAATATAGCAGAGGGTAAGCGTAGAGGAACTGATAATGAATTTCGCCGATTTTTACTTATATCTTTTGGTTCAGGTGCTGAGTTAGAAACACAGATTGAAATAGCTAAGCGTCTCCCGTTTGGAGATAAACTAGATTTTACAAAAGCAGACGCATTACTAGAGGAAGTAATGAAAATTCTAAATAAATTGACAAGTAATAAGGAATAGTCCGGTTGGTTTGGCTACTAACTACCAGCTACTTCCTACAAGCTAAATATATGTCCGAACTCGAAAAAACAAAACTTAATATTGTTAGCCAGCTCAAAAGCCTTTGTGCTCATTGCACCACAGGCCGGGCTGATTATCACTCCTGCCCCGTGCAGCAGCTTTCGGCTCGCGTGCAGTCACTCCGTGGGGTACCGCTTATTGTAAATAACCAATTCAGGGGAGTGCTTTTTGCCAGAGTATAAAAGCAGTTTTATACACAGGCTTAGATTGACGAGAAATTATTCTGGGATTACAATATTTTTACCCTTTTTTAGTCAAATTTAAGTTTATGATAGATATTGAGGATATTAAAAAAATAACAGAATACCAAATTGAGGTTTTTAAAGATGTCTTTTTAACCAAGGAAGACGGAAAAAAGTTCGAGGCTAGGTTCGACAGGATTCAAAATTCACTGGACGCGGTTTTAAAAGATAAGCAGGGGAAAGATCAAGAAATGATTATACTAAACTATCGCGTAAAAAAAGCGGAAGACCTTTTAGACCAAGTGGCGCCTAAGTTAGGACTCAAATACGAACACTAAGTAATTTAAAAAAACCGTCCACAGTGGACGGTTTTTTGTTCTTTGTTTAACTATTTTTCCTGTCCCAACTTTCCAGCATTTCCAGAATGGTTTGCTTTTGGGCAGCCGATGCGTCTTTAGAAAATTTTTGGACAAGCGGTTTTATAGCAATGCCGCCACGGACATTAAAGTCGGCAAAAATTCTCATAAATTTGGGGTTCATTAAATCCCATAAGTCGTTAAATATGCGGTTAACGACTTCCTCGTGAAATTCACCATGATTTCTAAAGGAGAAGAAGTAAAGTTTTAATGACTTAGACTCAACCATTTTTATTCTGGGCACATAAACAATTTCAAACTTGGCAAAATCCGGTTGTCCTGTCATTGGGCAAATGGAAGTAAATTCATTACAAACCAAAGGGACTAAATACAAGCTTTTTGGGTGTTGATTGTCAAAAACTTCTAAAATATTTTTGTCAGGCTTGTTTGGAAAACCCTTAGTCTCATGTCCGAGCGATTTAAATTTTTTCCCCATAAAATATAGCTAATTAATTTTTTTTAGGCCTTTCTGTGTAGCTCACTATTACTAAAACAAGGATTAAAAATACAACAACCGTGCCTGCAATGTCAAAACTGTCCGGAAAAGCGTAATCGCATTTTTTATACGCAGTTGTGCAGGTTAATAAAAGACCAACTTCGTCAGCAAATAACCCCATGCCAATTCCCAAAAGTGAACTAGCAATTTGCAATTTTCTTCGTCCAGTACTTAAAATTCCCAGTAAACCGCCAATTGTTAAAAACAACATTCCAAAATAAAAGTGGTGAATATGGTAACCGCGAATATAAATACCGCCGCCCACATAAACCGAAAAAGAATGAACGACCGCAAACGCCCCTAAGAAAGAAACTAAAATAATATGTATTAACTGTTTTTTCGGCTGGCGTATGTCAGCAAGAGATTTTAAAAATTTAATCATTTTTTATTTTTTTGCCAACTTTCTAAGGGGTCCGAGCGGTAGACCATCTCGAGACAGGGGGAAAATTTTCTTGGCTGTGGTAAAAAAGAGCTATTTTAAACCTTCAATTCCTCAAGGGATAGAATAAATTTACCTATACGTCTCTATAAAACTACGAGCCTGTTTAATTATTTCAATAGCGCGATCTTTACTAACCTGACCTGGCCATCTTCCTGTTTGCCTATAGTCTCGACACGAAGCAATAACAGTACCAAGAGTAGGCTGGTATTTAAGCAGTGCGTCGATAGGTTTGCGGGCCTCTGAAAATGAGGACGAATTTTCCCCTAGGTGCCGATTCATGAGTCTTATTAAAACGCCCTCCAAATCTTCTATTGCTTCATCTTTCAGAGTTCTGTTTTGTTCTGTATCAGCAGCGTCAGCCTCTCTTGAGAGCTCCTCTCCACCCCTTTCGATTTTGTCAATTTCGTCTAGGATTTGTCGAGCTAAGGCAACCGGATTTTCGTTTTTTAACTTTCCACGGCCCTCCGGGTTTTTTTGCTTATCAAAAAAAGTGTTAAGATCATTTTTTAAATCGTAGAGACCACCATTCAGTCCAAACTTTTTTACGAGTTCTTTAGCAGTATCACGATCTAAACCGTTCATTCCGATGGTATAGCGCTGAATTAATTCAAGCATCGCCTCAATTGAAAGTTTTGTGCTAGGTTGTTCTGGGGTTTGTTTTAGAATAACAGATTCTGCTGCTACACCTAGTCTTTGTTTTCTCAATATGTTTATAGCTTCTTCTAAGATTGCCCTTTGTCGTTCAGGATCCGATATTCCTTCAAGATTCATTTTATCCAAAAGCGAACGAGCGACTTCTTGATTCTTTGTTTCCGATGATTCATGGTCGAATTGTGTCATAAAAGTTTTTTATCCTTAGTTATTAGCGCTTATTAAGCGCTTTTATTATAACACTAATTTTTTAGTAAATAAAACAAAAAAGTCTTCCAATTATTGTGTAGGAAAATCTTTTTTAGTCAGTATTTTGGCCCCTCGACATCGCTCGGGACAAAATAAAAATATCCCATGCGTTGGGATATTTTTAATTGGTAGCGCCACGGGGAATCGAACCCCGATTTAGTGGATGAGAACCACTTATCCTAACCATTAGATGATGGCGCCGAGTGTGATAAGTCTTATTTAGTCTTATAAGTCCTATCTATCCTATCAGGTTTTGAGATTTTAGCCAAGTGTGGCATAATAATATAGTGATTAGGGAGAAGAGATAAGAGAATAGGAAGAAACAAAAAAATGCAAAAACTAAAATTTCCTAAAGGTTTTTTGTGGGGGGCGGCAAGTAGTGCTTACCAAACGGAGGGTAATAATACCAATAGCGATTGGTGGCCTTGGGAACATTCTGTTAGGCGGGAAAATTTCTTGCGCGCCCAGGGTAAAAATCCGGAAGGGTACTATAGCGGCATTGCATGCGATTTTTACAACCGTTATGACGAAGATTTTGGTTTAGCCCAGCATTTAAGCCATAATGCCATTCGTTTTGGCATTGAATGGTCTCGCATTCAGCCAAAAGAGGGAGTATTTGACGAAGCCGTGCTGGACCATTATGAAAAAATGCTGCAATCTGCTAAATTCCACGGACTAACGGTTTTTTTGACTCTTCACCACTACACCAGTCCTATTTGGTTTAGCCAAAAAAATGGTTTTGAAAAAAAAGAAAATATAGATTATTTTTTAAATTTTGGCAAACGCGTAGTGGAAAGATTTTCTCAATATGTGGATTTTTGGATTACTTTTAATGAACCGGAATTATATGTGGGGCAACGCTATATTTTGGCCTTGCATCCGCCCCAGGTTAGGAGTCCTTTAAGGGCGCTTCGTGTGGTTAATAATATTATTAAATGCCACAACCAACTGAGTGAATACATCCGCGTGCATCACCGTAAGCCTGTGAGCATGGCTTTAAACCAAACCGACTGGGAGCCTTCGGGTTTTTTGGGAGGCATGGTTACGGGTCTTATGGAATATTTTGTAAATGAATATATTTTGCGCAGAACCGTTGAGTACTGTGACTATATTGGGGTAAATTATTATTTTCACCACCATATTGGGCTGCTTGGCTTTCGCAGGCATACCCACACCGGGCATTTGTTGACCGATAGAGGGTGGGGAATACACCCAGAAGGGATTGAGCAAGTATTGCTTAAGCTAAAAAAATACAACAAACCAATTTACGTTGTGGAAAACGGAGTGGCGGACAGTAAGGACGTGTTCCGTGAAAAATTTATTAAAGACCATTTGTTTTACATTCACAAGGCAATTGAGCATGGGGCGGATGTTCGGGGTTATTTATATTGGTCGCTAACAGACAACTTTGAATGGGAAGAAGGTTTTTGGCCGAGGTTTGGTTTGATTGAAATTGACCGGGAAGATTTACTTAGGCGAAAAGTGCGCTTTAGCGCGTTAAAATACGCGGAGATTTGTAAAACAAACAGCCTGGAACACGAAATTCCTAAAAAAACCTAAATGATTTTTCAAATAATAATTTTATATTTGAGCTTTGCGTTTGTTGACGTCTTAGACAAGTTTTTAATCAGCAAACGTAAAATCCGCCCTTTGTCTTACGCGTTCTTTACCGTTGTGACCGGAGCGTTGTTATTGGTTGCTTGGCCGTGGGTTTACCAAGCCTTGCCCGCAAAATTTATTTGGTTAAATTTACTTTCCGGCGCATATTTTGGGCTGGCAATGTATGTTTACTTTAAAGTTTTGGCGCGCGGGGAAGTTTCCCGGGTAGTGCCGTTTATTTTTGCGCTGGTACCGATTTTTGATATTTTTATTTCCACGCTTACCCGCCATAGTGCTTTGTCAGTCAGCCAATTTGCGGCAGTTTGTCTGCTGGTTCCCGGGGCTTTGTTAATAAGTTATGGAGACGGTAAGTATCTTCATAGGTATTTGGGGTTAACCCTGTTGTCCGCGTTTTTATTCAGCAGTTATAATTTTTTGTGGCAATACGGGGCACAGGTCGGCAGTACCATGAATAATCTTATGTGGAACAGGTTAGGCGCTGCCGCTGTTATGGCACTTTTGCTTTTAATCCCCCTGGCCAGAAAAGATATTTTTACTGCGTCGAAGGTTAAGGAAAAACACCATACCGGCTTTTTGTTTTTGTTAAAGCAAGCAATAGGGGGATTAAATTTTATTTTTTTAAGTTATTTTTTAACTGTAGGCAAAGTGCCCATTGTAGACGCGCTGGCGTCTTTCCGCTACGGGTTTTTGTTTGTTTTGGCTTTATTTTTTAGTTTTTACCACCGCCATATTTTGGACGAGCAAACCGACAAGCATACACTGCGCTTAAAGGTGGCGGCTTTAATTTTAATAGTAATGGGGACAATTATTTTATGCGTAAGTTAGGTAAATTTTTAGTAAGGTTTTGTATATTTCTAGCCGTGGTTTTTTTAATGGTTTGGTTTGTTTCGCTGTTTGCCCCAAAAACCAATAATATCCAATATGGCCTGACTTTTAGCGCGCCTTACGCCGAAAGTTTAGGCCTGAATTGGAAAGATGCTTATGCTTCAATTTTAAAAGACTTAAACCCCAAATATGTTCGTCTTTCCGCTTATTGGGACAGTGTGGAGTCAAAAAAAGACACTTATAATTTTGATGATTTAGATTTCCAGATAAATGAGGCTGAAAATTATAAAACTAAAATTGTCCTATCCGTGGGGCGCAGGCTGCCACGCTGGCCGGAATGCCACGACCCGGGCTGGATAAAAAATTTATCGCCAAGCGCGTTAAATACAGCCCAATTGTCTTATGTGGCGGAAGTGGTAAGGCATTACCAGGACCGCGGCAATATTATTGCCTGGCAGGTGGAGAATGAACCATTTTTGTCCACCTTTGGTATTTGTCCTCCTTTGGACGTTAGCCTTTTGGATCAAGAAATTAATTTAGTAAAACAGCTGGATCCTGTTAGGCCAATAATCATTACGGACAGCGGCGAGCTTTCCTGGTGGATTCATTCCGGTTCAAGGGGAGATATTTTCGGGACCACTTTTTATCGGTATGTTTTTTCGGACGTGTTCAAACGCTATTGGACAAATTATATCCCCTCGCTTTTTTACCGGTTTAAAGGCGGGCTTTTGGCAATGCTGCATCCGGGCAAGCAAATTGCTATAATGGAACTAGAGGCCGAACCTTGGACTACTGCCGGCATTCCAAATACTTCCATAGAAGAACAGTTTAAGACCATGAGTATGGACAACTTTAACACTATTGTCGGGGTTGCCCAAGACACAGGGTTTTCTCCACAGTATCTATGGGGCGCGGAATGGTGGTATTATATGAAGCAGAAAGAACATCCTGAGTTTTGGGAAAGAGCAAAACAGTTAATGAATAAATAACAATTTACGATTAACAATCGACTTTTATGATTATTGGCTTGGATATTGGGGGCACAAAAATAAATGGGATTTTATTTGACGGAAAAAACGTCATAAAGGAATTAACAATTGTGACCCCAAAGAATTTATTTGAATTTCAGCATAATCTAAAAAAGTTAGTGGCATTTTTGTCAGCCGGTCAGAAAATTACTGCAATTGGCGCCGGGGTAGCCGGATTAGTAGATGCAAAACACGGAACAGTTAAATATTCACCAAATATTAAGTACATAAAACAGCTTTCTTTGGCAAAAGTTTTTGGAGGCCAAGGGAAAATAAAGGTGAAAATAGACAACGACTCCAACTGCTTTACCAGAGCGGAACTTTTAATTGGGGAGGGTAAGAAATATAATAATTTTTTGTGTCTTACTTTAGGTACGGGTATTGGCGGCGGGATTGTTATAAACCGCAAAATTTACCGCGGGGAGGACAATAGCGGGGGAGAGTTGGGACATATTTTATTAGACGGTGAATTTTTTGAGAGTTCCTTTAAGAAATTCCGTGACAAAAAAGATTATAAAAACGCAGGGCGTTTAGTGGGCAGGGCTTTGGCTTCGTTAATAAATATTTTTGCCCCAGACGCCGTAATTATTGGCGGGGGTTTTGGCCACAATGAAAGCAGAAAGTATTTGCCCGCCGCCAAGACGGAAATAAAAAATTATATTTTTAACCCGCAACTTAAAACTAAAATTTTAATTTCCCAACTAAAAAACGCCGGCGCTTTAGGCGCAGCGTTATTGGTAAAATAATTTATGAAAAAATTTATATTCTCGTTAATTTTATTAAGTCTCTTGGCGTCGGCCTGTGCCAAAGTTGAACTAAGACAAGAAAGGCCCACCTCGCCCGAAGCTTCATATAACCAGTTACCTAAATAACCAAAATATTTTATGCCGGAAAAACCACGTGGATCAGAAGGAGGTTGGGAAGCGCTTGCGCAAAAAGCTAGGGCAGAAAAGCCGCCCTTTAAATTTTCGGACGTTGTTGCGGAAGAAGTTTCTGATGGAAATTTTTTAAACGCGGAAAAAATTTTAAGCAGGCTAACAAAAAAAGAATTGGTAGAGGCTGTTGATCATATTGACCGCTTGGTGGAGGAGTACAAAGGCGACGCAAACGATGCGAGTGATTCAAAGAATGGTGGCGATGGTAAATTTATTAATGAAGGAATCAGGTATTTGAGAAAATTCCGAACTGTAATTATTGAAAATCTTAAGTTAATGTTAGAAAACAAACCAAGAAAACGTTAGCTGTTGGTTTCTTGGTTTGCATTATCTTGCGATTTTGTTTGATCCGCTGAAGTTTCTTCCGCGGATTTTTGGTTTTCTTCCGTAATTATGGCAGGCGTTTCCGGTAATTTAATTTGACTGACTAGTTTTTCAAACTCCGGTAAATCCTTTGTTGAATTCAATCCCATATGCATTAAAAATTCCGTAGTGGTTTGGTAAAGGAAACTTCTGGCATCATTGGGATTAGAAACCTTTTCAATTAAGCCGCGCATAAGGAGGGCTCTTAAGCTATATTGGGAATTAACCCCTCTAATGGCTTCTATTTCCGCCTTGGAAATAGGTTGCCTGTAGCCAATTATGGCCAAGACTTCTACTGTGGCGTCTGTTAATTTTTCCCGGAGCTCAGCGTTTAGAAAGTTTTTTACTTGTGTGGAATTTTGTGGCGCAGTGGCTAATTGGTATTCACCGTTGTTTTCCAGAAGTACAATGCCATTTTCTTTTTTTTGTTCTAATAAATTTTCCAAAGCCTGTTGGACAGAGCTTTCTTCAGCTTCCAAAAATTTAGCCAACTCCTTGGCTTTAACGGGTTTGTCCGCAATAAATAAAAGACTTTCTATAATATTTATTAAATGTTCCTGTTCCATAATAAATAAAGACCAATAATTATTAAAGCTAAGCTAAAAAATAAAATTGTAGGTTTGCGCCCAAAGCCGGGCTGTCCTGCTTTTTGCACGGTTTCTTGCGGTATCCAGTCGTTTTTCACCAGCCAGCCTAAGGTGTGGTCGTAAACAGTATCTATCGTTGTTGAGCCGTAAATAATTCCCGCTAAAATAAATAAAAGGCCAATGGTTGTTCTGTTCATTCTACAACCTCCGGGGTAGCCGATGGTGGCTGGTATTTTTTTATGTTAATGTCAGCAAACATCATTTCCTGGTTTACTGTTAAAACTTTTTGCTTTATTAATTCCAGTAAGGCTAAAAAAGTAATAATAATTTCACTTTTATTTTTTGCGGTTTTTAGCAGTTCGCTTAGTTTGGTTTCTACTTGGGCTTCTAAGTGGTTGCGCAGCTGGTCAATTTTTTCCTGAATGGAAACCGCTTCCTTAAGCTTGGCTTTAGGCAGAGAATCCAGTTCTTTTAAGCCATTTAAAATTACCAAGACCGCCTTGTGCAGCACATCTGGGGTAATAATCGGGTCAGGATAAAAGTTTACTCTTTGCTCAAAAGTTACTGTGCGCAAGAAAGATTGTTTCCTATGATTGTCTAAAGTCTTAAAATACTTAGCCGCTTCCTTAAATTGCTTATAAAGCAGTAGCCTGCTTTCCAAATCATACCCCGCGTCTTCTTCTTCAGTCTCTATTTCCAAAGTTGGCAAAATGGCTTTGGATTTTATAACAAGCAGTTTTGCTGCGATTGATAAATAGTCAGCCAGAACAGTTGGGTCTATGCTTTGTAGCTGTTTTATGTACTGCAAAAACTGTTCCGTAACTTCAGCAATCGCTATTTGGGTAATGTCTAACTGCCTGTCCTCAATAAGGTTAAGCAGCAGGTCCAAAGGTCCTTCGAATTGTTTTACTTTAGCATGCAGCATTATTTTTTTGCTTTGGAAAAGACACCCTTAATTGGCTTAATCAGTTTTTCAAAATCTTTTAAGGCAATTTCAACGCTGTCTGTAAAAGTTCCGGCACTGGCTATCATTTTTTTACTGCGCGACATTCCTTTATCTAATAGAGTTTGTAGATTGTATTCCGAGCCAAACGGGTGTAGCAAGCCAACTTTGGTTTTTAAATATTTTTCAATATCTTTTTCAGAAGCCATGGAAACCTTTTTGGCCTTAAGTACTTTTTTAATACCAGAAAAATCTACATATTTTCCGGCAGGCAAAACTATGAGCACAAAGTCTTTGTCAGCCTTAACTAAAACCACCTTGGCAATTTCGCCAAGTTTCTTTTTTGTGGTTGCGCCAACGTCGTGCGCAGTAAAGACGACCTTGTGTTTCAAAGTCTTGTACCTAATTTTCGCTTGGTCTAAAAGTTTGGTGACCTTATTCTCTAGTTTTTTAATTAGCTTTTTCGGCAAGGGTTTTTTTGATTTAGATATTTTTTTCATTGTTTTCACAAATTAAATTTCCTCTATTTTTTTTATTTTTATACCTCTCTTAGTTAAAATTTCTTCTAGCTGTTTTATTTTTTTAAAAAGAGCAATTAAGTCATTCTGCTGTGCGTCTAATTCCTTTTTGGACTTCTCAATAGTTTGTGACAAAAATAAGCCAGACTCTATTTTTACCCGGGTTGCCCAGATGTCACCCATTTTTTCTATGTATCTAATGCCGCTCATTTGGTACCGGATCAGCAGATCGTCATTGCTCAAAGTTTCAGGATTTTCTAAATCTGGCGAAAATTCTATCGATGAAGGTTTGTTGCGCTTAAACATTTTTGCTTTGTTTTGGTAAGTCTAACTTAATATGTAGTTCCTTAAGCTGTTTTTCGTCCACCGTGCCCGGGGCGGACATCATAACGTCTTCAGCGCTGCCGTTTTTGGGGAAGGCAATGACTTCGCGAATGTTTGGTTCGTTTTGGAAGAGCATAAGCATTCTGTCTATACCTGGGGCAAAGCCGCCGTGGGGAGGGGCTCCAAATTCAAAGGCGCGGATCATGCCGCCAAATTTTTCTTCCACTGTTTCTTTACTGTAGCCGCAAATTTCAAACGCCTTATACATTATTTCAGGCTTGTAGTTTCTAATTGCTCCGGAAGAAAGCTCCAGTCCGTTTGCAATAATGTCATATTGGTACGCGCGCACTTCGTCCGGCTTTTGGGTTTCTAGAGATTCTAAGCCGCCTTGTGGCATGCTAAAGGGGTTATGCATAAAGTCCCATCGCTTTTCTGTGTCTGACCATTCAAACATAGGGAAGTCTGTTATCCACGCCCAGGCAATAATGTTAGGGTCTTTAAGTCCAAAAATGTCGCCAAGTTTGTCACGCAGTTTGCCTAAGACTTTGTTTACAATTTTTTTATTGTCCGCGCCAAAAAATATAATATCCCCAGTTTGTGCTTTTGTTTTATCAACAATAGATTTTTTCTCATCATCGGACAAGAATTTCAAAATTGGCGAGCGCATTTCTTTTTCATCCAGCACAATATAAGCCAAGCCCCCAGCGCCTTCTTTTTTGACCATTTCCGTTAATTCATCGATTTGCGATCGAGAAAGCTTAGCGCCGCCTTGGCAGCAAATGGCTTTTATAACTCCGCCGCCTTTAATTGCATTTCCAAATACGCTGAACTTAGTCTCGGTAAGGTCAGAAGTTAGGTCCACCATTTTCATTTCAAAACGCAGGTCCGGTTTGTCAGATCCGTAAAGCTCCATGGCTTCCAAATAGGGGATTCTTGGGAATGGTTTTTGTAAAACCTTTTTTTGCGCAAATTTTTCCGTCAGTTCAACAAACAACGGCTCCATTTCGTTAAAGACTATTTCGTCTTTGTCAGCAAAGGCAATTTCCAAATCTAATTGGTAAAACTCGCCAGGGCTTCTGTCTGCCCGTGGGTCTTCGTCGCGGAAGCATGGTGCTATTTGGTAATACTTAGGAATGCCACCAACCATTAACAGTTGTTTAAATTGTTGTGGCGCTTGGGGTAACGCGTAAAATTTACCTGGGTGGAGACGGGAGGGAACCAAGAAGTCGCGAGCGCCTTCCGGGGAAGAAGAAGTTAAAATTGGCGTTGTGACTTCTATAAAACCATGGTCTGTCATGTAGCGGTGAATGCTCTGGATCATCTGGTGTCTTTTTTGCAGCATGGTCTGCATTTTTTCGCGGCGTAAATCTAAGAAGCGATATTTTAAGCGAACATCTTCGCCAATTTCTGTTTCTTCTCCGTGGCCGTGGGCGACTTGAAAGGGAAGTGGCTTTGCTGTATTTAAGATGGTTATTGATGCTGTTAAAACTTCCACACTACCAGTTGGTAAGTTGGGATTTTTTGTTTCCGCGGAGCGCTCCAGAACTTCGCCTTCAATTTTAATAACAAATTCGTCTCGGCATTTACTGGCGGCCGCAAAAGCCTCTTTGCTTTCGGGGTGGACGGAAAGCTGTACTAAACCGCTTTGGTCGCGGAGGTCAATAAAAATCACGCCGCCATGGTCGCGCCGTGAGTTAACCCAGCCGGCCAAACTAACTTTTTGGCCAATTTTTTGCGGGGTTTCTAAAGAAAGTGTTCTTTGCATATTTTCTTTCTCTCCCATGAACTTTAAGCGCCTAACAAGACGCCTCAGGAGATAATCCTACTCCGATAAACAATCGGCAGGATAATTAATATTATGCCTGAATTGTAACAAATTTGCCTATTTTTGCCAAATTTTGGTAAGATTGGTTAACTCTGGAGAAATTCGGAGAATCTGAGAAGAGGAGTAAGAAAGAATGACAAGGCCGCTTATGCTTTTGTCGCTGCTGCCGTTGGCGGCGTTTTCGCAGGTGGGGGACGCATATAACGCGCGTTCACCCACACCGGTAATTATCGTGGTCGTTCAGGAGGCTCAGCCCTCCTCGAATCCGACCTCGACCATACGAGTTGACCTGTGGGCCTTTATTGCGCAGCCCACGCCAGCCACGTCGGTACCGCGTGCGTCGATTTTCAACACGCCGGCGCCAATCGCTCGTTCGCTTGAGTTGGTCGGGGGAGACGTCGAATTCTACCCACCGTCGCCACTTTCGCGGCAGTATAACCCGTCCGATATCATCGGCGGACGCAACCTGGGCTCGCCGATCGGCGGCGATTACTACCCCCCGGCTCCGATCAGTAGAATTGGTTCACGCGCATCCGCACTCGGTTCAGGGGAGCCCGTTCGGTTGCAAAATGAGAGACCTCCTCTCGTTTGCAGCATCTACGGCACCTGCGAAGAGCCGCAGTATACGGTCGACCAAAACAACAGCCCGGCCATTCTGCCGGGACTGACTCCGCAGCAACGTATGGCGGTTTTTGGGTGGTTGGAAACGCAAAAGCCGACGCAGCCCACAATCGCAAGCCCCGCTCCGCAGCCAATGTCTATCCTACCGGGACCGGCTGCGCTCCACAACCAGCACATGGTGCCGCCCGTGCATCGGGGAGCACCGCACATTCGTTAGTCCTGATCTGGCAGGATAACCCCCGGACAACCGGGGGCGCAATCATTCTTCAAATAAAAGCAAAAACATGAAACGAGGTCGTAACCAACGGCTTCGTTTTTTGTATTTTTTTAAAAAATTTTATATACTTGTTAAGTCGCTTAAAAAAGTTAAAGAAATAGAAACTAAAAATGCTTAAAAAGATTGTTTTAGATTTAGAAACACAGAAATCATTCCAACAAGTTGGTGGTAGAGGGAAAAATCATTTGCTTAAAGTTAGTGTTTGTTGCATTTACGATTATTCTAACGGCAAATACCATTCATTTGAAGAAAATGAATTAGCTAAACTTGCTCCAATTTTGCAAACCGCTGACCAAATAATAGGTTACAACATAAAAGATTTTGATTTTCAGGTTATTCAGCCTTATTTAAACTTTGACATTTTCCAGGTCCCTTATTTAGATTTGCTGGAAGAAATAGAAAAGGTTTTGCATCACCGCATAAAATTAGAGTCAGTCGCACAGGGAACCTTAGGAACGGGAAAGTCCGGCAGCGGTTTGGAAGCTCTGCTGTATTACCAAAACGGTCGAATGGATTTACTGAAAAAATACTGCCTGGACGACGTAAAAATTACCAAGCAGGTTTACGACTACGCCTTAAAGAACGGGAAGCTGCTTTATAAAGATTTTTTTAAGACAAAAGAAATTCCGTTAAAAATTTCTTTGCCCCAGCCAAGGGTAGGGGTAATGCACCAGGCTGCCCTTTTTTAGTATCTCGAATCTTGTATAATGTATTTAGTATGAAGAAGTCACTAGTTTCATTTGCAGTGATAGTTTTTTTAATGCTTTTGTGGCTATTTTTACGCCAAGTATTTTTGGGTAATTTAATTTTGCCACAATCTTTTGCTATAGGATCGCTCACAATCCACTATTATGGTTTAATTTTAGCTCTGGCTGTTACCAGTGCTTTTTATTTGGGTTTGGGCCGCGCGGTAAAATATCAGATTGATAAAGAGCAGGCTGAAGATTTAATGTTTTGGGTAATTATTGGCGGATTGGTTGGCGCTAGAATTTACCACGTCTTGTCATCGTTTAATTATTATTGGCTCCACCCGGTTGATATTCTAAAAGTTTGGAATGGGGGACTCTCAATCTACGGCGCAGTGCTGGGTGGAATAATATCGCTGATGATTTTAAAGAAACTATTACCTATTCGCTATTCAATATTCGCTATTTTGGACTGGCTTGCCCCCTCCGTAGTCTTAGGCCAAATTATTGGCCGCTTTGGTAACCTGTTTAACTATGAAGCTTTTGGGTACCCGACCAATTTACCGTGGAAAATGTTTGTTCCCCAGTCCTTTCGGCCCGAGCAATTTGTTAACAATAATTTTTTTCATCCGTTTTTCTTATACGAAGCTTTGGGCAATATTTTAATCGTATGTTTCCTGCTAAATTTAGGTAAATCCCGGCGTCCTGGGAAGGTTGTTTTTCTCTATCTTTTATTGTATAATGCGTTAAGATGTGGCTTGGAATTCTTAAGAATTGACAGCACATTTATTTTCAGTTTGCGGCTTAATGCTATTGTTAGTTTGGCTTTAATTATTCTTAGCGCCGCATCCCTTATTTTTTATTCGCGGCATGGTGAAAAAATATCATAAAATTGCCTCAGTAATTATTGCCTCAATTTATACGATTGGCTTTTGGCGAATGTCCGGCCCGGACACCGTTTTTCGTTTTTTAATACCCGCATTTGTGGTATTTTGTGTGGCGGCCAGTTACTACAATAAAAAATATCTCCTGGAAATAGGGAAATATAATTTTTGGGTAATGTTAAGACCGCTCTTGCTGTTTATTAGCGGCTTTGGAATTTTAAGCCTCCTGCCTACTCCAACTTTAAGAGTCCTATTTTTGATAGTAACTTTTTTTGTCATTACTTTAGTGGAGTTAAGTCTTGGAAACTTTGCCGAAAATATTCTGGTTAACGAAACCTTAGTTATAAGTTTTGGTTTTTTTATTGCTTTAACCGGCTATAACCAGGACTTCCCTTTGTATCGCGACATTGTTTTTAAACTGGGGCACTGGCAACTGCTCAACTGGCAATTTTCCATGGAGCCGATTTATTTGTTGGGAATTTTTGTTTCAACCCTTTTAACCACACGCTGTTTCTATGAATTTATTCCTCAGGGAGAAAAAACCAAATGGGTCGCCGCCACGGTCTTAGCCTTGTTTTGTTGCGAGCTATTTTGGGCGTTAAGTTTTTTGCCTCCGCATTATTCGGCCAGCGCTTTTATTCTGTTTTGTATTTATTATTTTTGTCTTATTCTTAATTATTACTATTTATTCCATAGTTTGACTCTAAAGAAAATTCAGTTTCATTTAATGTTAATAGTGTTGGCCTGCGCAATTGTAATTGTTGCCACGCCATGGAAAGCAATTCAATAATATGCCTGGTACATCTCCCACTAAAAAATCCATAGCGTGGATAATTATTGCCTCTGTATTTTTTTCATTGGTGGTAAATTTACTGTTTGGGCGCTGGTTGGCGGTTAAAGTTTCAACTTGGCCTTTGCTTAACCGCTGGAAACTGGTTAGTCCCATGGCACCAATAGTTATTAACAACCGCGAAGAAATTCGCGTAACCGACCCCTCTGATCCAAGGCGTGCTCTGGACCTTCTGCGTCCCAAGCTAAGTTTGGTAGTAAGCAAAAGCGGGCAACAAATTTTGCCTCTAGGTAGCACTTTAAATTTAACAGCGGACGGGGCTTTTGTAACAATTAAATCCGCTATAGCCAACCAAAAAATGGCCGATCTTTTGATTAAATTAGACGACGGCACCATTGTGCAGGTAACTGCCATTATTCCCGATTCTGCCACCGAGTTGGTTATTTTAAAAACCAACGCGCAGAATATTGCTACTGCAAATTTGGCAAGTTCCAAAGACGCAGCCGCGGGGAAATATTTAGTTTTTGTAGAACCCGGGTTGCAAAATTTTTCAGGAACAGTCCAAACCGAAATTTTGAGCCTCAGCCAGGACAATAATTTAGAAGTTAAAAATTCCGACTACCCCGGCCGAACTTTTAAGGTGGCTTTTGGACCCAATTTACCCGCGGGAGCAGCAGTGGCAGACAGCGACGGGAATGTTTTAGGCTTATGGGACAGCGGCAAAATAATTTCAAGTGATGTAATAAGGGACCTTATTAATAATTATGTAAATAACCACGGACAAATATTAAGGCCGCAATTTGGCTTTTCGTACAGAATCATTAGCCAGGCAGAAAACCGGGTCCTTGCCGAACCGCAGGGAGCAAAGGTTATTTCTGTCCAGCCCGGCAGCCCCGCGCAAAAAGCAGGTCTACAAGCAGGGGACATTATTCAGTCCTGGAATCAAAAAGACCTAAACGAAAATGATTCTTTAGAAAGCCTTTCTCAAAGCATAAAGCCCGGGGAAGTAGTCGAAGTTAAAATAGCGCGCGGCAAAACCCAAATGAACTTAAACTTAATTGCGGGCCAGTTAAAATAGTTTATGAAGACCTGGAAAAAAATTAGCGGTAAAAAAATTTACAGTTCCCCTTATTTTATTGTTTTTGAAGACAAGGTATTGGGACCCGATGGTAAACAAAGGAAGTATTCTTATATAAAGCCCAGGACCGGAGTCATGGTAGTGCCTTTTGACGGAAAAAATATTTATATGGTTAAACAGTTTAGGTATGCTATTGGCAAAGCCTCTTGGGAATTCCCGGCGGGCGGGGCGGAGAATAGCAACCTATTATTTCAAGCCAAAAAGGAATTAAAAGAAGAAACCGGTATTTCAGCAAAAAAATGGAAATTTTTAGGGGAATTTAACCCTGGCCCAAGCAGCAGTACAGGTGTGGGAAATATATTTTTGGCTCAGGATTTGCATTTTGGCGAATCAAAACTGGAATCTACAGAAAAAGATTTGATAGTCAAGAAATTTACTTTGGCCCAAGTTAAAAAAATGGTTCTAACGGGAGAGATTACTTCCGGATGGACTTTGGTTTCATTGCTTCTTTTCCAATTAAAATTTAAAAAATCATTATGAAAATTTTAATTACCGGCGGAGCTGGATTTATTGGTTCTAACTTTGTGCATTATTGGGTAAAAAACCATCCGGACGACGAGATTGTCGTTTTGGATAAACTTACCTATGCCGGAAATTTGGAAAATTTAGAGATCGTAAAAGAAAAAATAACTTTTATTCAGGGCGATATTTGCGACGAAGCAGTTGTAGAAAAATCCATGGAGGGAGTTGATACTGTCGTGCATTTTGCGGCAGAGACACATGTTGACCGTTCCATAACAGAGCCTGACGAATTTGTAAGGACGAATGTTTTGGGTACGCACCAGCTCTTAAAATCATCCCTGAAAAAAGGAGTAAAAAGATTCCATCACGTTTCTACTGACGAAGTCTTTGGTCATATTCCTTTGGGAAGTAAAGAAAAGTGGACTGAAAATTCTCCCTATAATCCCCGCAGCCCATATTCGGCAAGTAAAGCCGCTTCCGACCATTTAGTTCGCGCTTACTACCATACTTACAACCTTCCGGTAACAATTAGCAACTGCGCTAACAATATTGGGCCTTTTATGTTTCCGGAAAAATTAATCCCCTTGGCCATTACTAATTTACTGCAAGGCAAAAAAGTGCCAATTTATAAACCGGGCAACCAAGTGCGCGAATGGCTTTACGTGGAAGACCACTGCAGCGGCATTGAGGCGATTTTGCAAAAAGGAAAAGTGGGCGAAACTTATTTTATAGGCCCCGACAACCCGGAATTTAGTAATGCCGACGTTATAAGAAAACTTTTGGTCTTAATGAAGCTCGGGGACGAAAATATAGAGTACGTAGAAGACCGTCCCGGCCACGACCAAAAATACGCCCTGGATCATAGCAAAATCACGAAAGAACTTGGCTGGAAGCCAAAATATTTTTTGGAAGAAGCATTGCGGCAAACAATAAACTGGTATAAGGCCAACCCTGACTGGTGGCAGAAGCTAAAAAAATGAAAAAAGTTTTAATTTTGGGAAGCAAAGGAATGCTTGGTGCTGAACTGATGAGGGTTTTTGGTAATGAGACTGTTGGTTGGGACAGGAGCGACGTAGACGTCGCTCAAGTTGAAAGTTTAAAGTTGAAAGTGGAAAGTTTAAGACCAGAAATTATTATAAATTGCGTTGCGTATAATGATGTTGATGGCGCGGAGGAGAATGCGGGAACTGCTTTTAAGCTCAACGCGGAAGTGCCAAAAAATTTAGCTAGTATTTGCAATGATTTAAATATTAGCCTCATTCATTTTTCCACTAATTATGTGTTTGACGGCCAGCAGGGTGAGTACAAAGAAGAAGATGAGCCAAGCCCTTTATCGGTCTACGCTAAATCAAAGCACCAAGGGGAGCAGGAAATAATCAAACATTGCCAAAAATACTACATTATCCGCACAGCAGTATTATTTGGTCTTAAGGGCCAGAGCGAAATGAGCAAGAAAAGTTTTGTGGACTTAATGCTTGATTTAAGCCGCAAAACTGATACCATTAAAGCAGTTAACAATGAAGTTAACAGCTTAACCTATGTTAAAGATTTGGCCGAGAATGTTAAGCTTCTGACTGTACAAAATAACCCTTTTGGTATTTATCACATTACCAATTCCGGCTCAGCGAGCTGGTACGACTTAGCCAAAGAAATTTTTAAGACTGTCGGCAAAAAAATAAATTTAGTCCCAGTTCCGTCTACTGACTTTCCCAGAAAAGCTATGCGTCCGGCAAGATCTGTTTTAATAAATACTAAGTTACTTTCAATTCGTCCTTGGCAAGAGGCTTTGTTAGAATTCTTAAACCGTAATTCGTACATCTCATGAAAGGTATTATTCTTTCCGGCGGGGTAGGCAGTAGGCTTTATCCGCTTACAAAAGTTACCAGCAAGCAATTACTTCCTGTTTACGACAGGCCTATGATTATGTACCCGCTGCAGACCTTAATTAAGGCCGGCGTAAAAGATATTTTAATTATAGTGTCCCCGGAGCACAGCGGACAGTATTTAAAACTTTTGGGCAACGGCGAGGAGTTTGGTGTTAGGTTTACTTTTGAAATCCAGGAAAAGCCAGAGGGTCTGGCCCAGGCATTTATAATTGGCGAAAATTTTATAGACGGCGACAATGTGTGCATGATTTTAGGCGACAATATTTTTGAGGACGATTTTTCAGGAGTTATTAAAAATTTTAAATCCGGCGGACATATTTTTGCCAAAGAAGTTGCTGACCCGGAAAGATTCGGCGTGGTAAAGTTTGACGACAAAATGAACGCGGTTAAAATAGAAGAGAAGCCAAAAGAGTATTTGTCTAATTACGCCATTACCGGCCTGTATATTTATGACAACCGTGTTATAGAAGCGGCCAAGCAGTCAAAGCCTTCCAGGCGGGGAGAACTGGAAATTACCGAGCTGCATAATTGGTATTTGCAAAAAAATGAATTAAAAGTAGATATTGTAAAGGGGGAGTGGATTGACGCCGGCACTTTTGAGTCTTTGTTTAAGGCTTCAGAATTAGCTTATAAAAAATCTAAAAATCATGACGAATAAAAGCCAGAAAATTATATCTACGTCGTTGCTTGCCATTACGGTTGTTGGTGGTTTCCAAATACTTATTTATATTTTAAACCTTAATCAGCACAGGATTTATTTTCAGGTGTCGTTTTGGATTTTTTTGTATTTAATTTTTAAAATAGTTTTCCTGTTCGACCTGCACTTTAAGAATCGGGGCAGCTGGCAACGCGCCAAGCGCAGGCACCATGCTTTGCCTGTTGCCCTGCACCGGAATTTCAGGGTTATTACTTCAGCCCTTTGGGATAGGTTTGAGCACCTCCGTAGCTGGGAATATATAAGCCAATGGCTGCATTTTTTGCTCCTCCCCGGCTTTATTTTCTGGTCTTCCATTTCTTTGTTTTATAACAACCAGGGTTTTTTTACAATCCAGCAAACTGTGGCAGCGCTGTCTTCCCTGGCTTTAATTGTTTATTATTGGTTTTTAAAAGAGCAATTTTACAGGCGTAAAGAAATTATAGACGGTGATATTTTTACGGCTTTGGCCGTGGTAAAAATTTACGCAGCCGGAGCTTTATTTGCCGCGGCGCTTTCCATGATGCGCTATATTTGCTTAAACCCAAATTATTTTACCGCCGAGGTTTTTTGTTATTCTTTTTTGTTAATTTACGAATCCCTTTATTTACACAGACTCGTTACCGGCTATACAATTATTATTACCACGTTAATTGCCATTATGATGGCAGTGATTGGCTATTTGGTATATGTTCTGTGGGGTTATAATTACTTCACCGCCGCGGTGTTTATGACAGCGGCCTACAATTTGTTTTGGGGAGTATTTCATTACCGTTTGGACCGTGCTTTAACCAAGCAAACATTTATTGAAGTGCTGCTAATAAGCTTGTTAGTTGCAGCTATGGTGATCTCCGTGACCAACTTTAAGGCAAGAATTCTAGACGGGTGCAATTACAGAACCGGACAGATTCAATAATAAAAAAATCCCCTCCGCCTGGGCAGAGGGGATTTTTTAAACTACAACCAGTACATTACTGCAATTACAACCAGGGCCATAAAAAGTAAAACCAGGCTACTGGCTTTTTTGCTCGCCAAATGCAGCTGTCCTTCTTCCAGGCCGTGCAAATCGGTTATTAAAAATAAAAATAAAACTATACCAAAAGCCAAAGTAAAGTAGCGACTAAACTGAAAATTTTTGGTTTCATTAACAGAGGCCGGATTAATCACAGCAGGTGACGAGGTTTTGGGTACTGCCTTAGTGCTGGCAGAGGGAGGCTGGGGAGAGGACGAAGGTTCCGCCGCCGTTGGATGTTCGGCCATGGCGTAATTGCCGCGCGGGCTTAACGGGCTGGCAGGGATTTCGTCGTCCGTTGCCGTAGGTTTTGGCGAAGGGGTCGGGGTTGGAATAGTCTTTGGAGTGGTGTTGGGCTTTGGTTTTTGAACCGGGGTCGGGGTGGGGGCAAAAGACTGGGTTGGCGAAGGGGTGGGGGCCACTGCCTGAGCCGCTTGAACTTTTTTTAAAAGCAGCGATCCAAAAGTATTTGCCACAACGGAGTGGTATTGGCCGGCGTTGCTATCGCCAAAATTTAAACCCATTCCCTGGTCCTTAAAGCCATCGTTCAAAATATTGGCCCTATGAGTTGGGCTGTTCATCCAGGCCGCGACTAAACTTTCGGTGTCATAAAATTCAATTGCTAAGTTTTCGCCAAGCTGTAAATATGGAGTGTAACCGGCGGCAACTATTTTAGGCCACACATAATTCCCCTCGGGGTCAACATGGGCAAAGTAATGCCTTGACTGCATGTCGTCAGCCTTGCTTTGGCCAGCGCCGGAAAGCCGGGTATCGGTATTTAAAGTAACAAGGTTGCGCTGGGAGCGTTGTTGGTTAATGGCTTGTAAGATATTTTCCACGGTAAGGTCGCTGGCTAAGGCTGCCGGGCGGGGAGTCAGTAGCGCAAAAATTATTCTAATGACAATGAAAGCAACCAGGAGCAGTGGTAAAATTTTGTGCAGGATTTCTGTGCTGTTTTTTGAGTTGTCTGGGAGATTTTCCATAACTATAGACATTTTACATTAAAAGCCTGGACTTGACAAATATTGCCAAATATGATAATATATAGAGTCAAAACCCAATAAAACAGCCAAAAGCTCATAAATAAGAGAATTTTATTCAATGACAGATAATACTTCTAAAATTGATACTTCGAAAAAATATCCCCAGGCCTCTGATGAAGTGGCTAAAATGTTTGGTTTGAACGGAACGGCCCATCATCCGACTCCGGTTGTTGGTAATAGTGATCCAGCTCATGCCGAAGGTTTTGCTAAAGTTGTGGGGAATTTGTATGTGAAAGAACCTGTGGAAACTCACGAAAGCAAGACTCCGCACTTATCGGCCCATCCTATTGAGCATACTTTAGGGGAATCAGCTCCTGCTGCGGGTGGGAACAAAGTCTTCTCAATTTTTAAAGCCGTAACGCCTTACGTCTTAGTTTTTTCCGTTGCCTTATTTATTTACTTTTATTTTTTTAGCGGCAGTAGCCTGGATTTAAATTTTAGCGGTATTTTTAAAAGCCAGACCCAAGCCCAAACCCCAAAAGAAAACTCTTTAGCCCAGCTCGAGCAGCAAAACCTTCCTGGCTACCAAAAGTGGATTGCTGAGTTTTATTATGACGTTTCTGACGCCAGAGTAACAGACCCGGACGCGGACAACTCCGGTAATGGGCTTTCCAATTTTCAAAAATACCTGCTTAACTTAAACCCAAAATCTTACGATACCATAGGCTTAGGTATGTCTGACAGCGACGCGCTGCAGGCCGGAATCAACCCTTTAACAGGCAGCAAACTGACTCAGGCCCAAAATGATATAATTGCCAAATATTTTGATTTTGAAGTTATATCCAACCGGCAGACCCTTGCGCATTTACAGACAAACGGTCAGGTTGCCGGAGCTGAGACTAATTACCAAGGGTTTGGTTTGACGCCAAGAATTGCCCAGGCTGCGCAGAATTCTGCAGTTGGATCCCAAAGGCCAACTATTCCAAATTCCCAGCCCGCAGTAACACAGCCGACTAATTCCGATTTAAATATAAACACAAATATTCCCGGACGCCTCCAAGTCCCGTCTTTAAAAATTGACGCTCCTTTAGTTTGGAGTCAGGACCCTAAAGATTTTGACAGGGACTTACAAAGCGGTGTTATTCATTACCCTGGCACGGCCATGCCAGGACAACTAGGCACCACTTACATTTCCGGCCACAGTAGTAATTATTCCTGGGCCAAAGGAAGCTATAACCATGTTTTTACGCACTTAAATGACTTGGCCGACAATACTTCGTTTAGCATTACAGTCACAACTACTGACGGCAAAACCCACGTTTTACATTATGTTGTGGTGGGCCGCCAGCAATACAGCCCTGGCGACCAGGCCCAGTTTAAAAACGGCGGGGAATCTGTTGTTGCTCTTTCCACCTGCTGGCCGGTTGGCAGTACAAAATATCGTTTAGTGGTTTATGGGCAGCTTACCCAGACGGAAAATCAGTAAATTCAGCCGCTGTCTTTAATTGGTTGACATTGCTACTAATTTTATCTGAAACGTTATAGTATATAATATATTAATAAAGGCTTAGATTAGGATAATCAAATAAAAGTTGTTTTATTTCAGGGGGATATTTGATTAAAGTGTTGACAAAACCATAAAAAAAGGGTACAATAACGAGTTAATTATTTATTAGTATTTATTAAGAGCAACTTTATGCCCAACAAGATTTTCTCCAGCAAGTACTTCAAATCTAGTGTCATTGCCTCAATGGTCATCATTGTGGCTTTTAGCGTGGTTTTAGCCGCCTCTCCCCGTGAACTTACTAAAGTTTTGGCGGATGACGGAGGTTGTCCTGTCATTAATACTGATCATGCGGTATTTAACCGCTATGACGTTGATTTAAACCAGGCTGGTTCCAACTGTAAAGATTTTCCTGTTATTTCAGGTGGTGTGACCACCCAGGCTAACTATCAGAATTCTGTACAGGCCAATGTTGGAGACGAAATTCGCTTGAGAATATATGCTCATAACAGTGCTGCCAGCAACTCAGGTTTGGTTATGCATAACGCCAGCTATTCAGTAAGCTTGGATCAAGGTGCGGGTTCTTTCCATACTATAAATGCCACGATAAGTGGTAATGAAGATAGTAAAAGCGGATCTTTTACTATTACAACTCCCGAAGGCGCTCATTTAGAATTAGTTAGCGGCAGCTTATACCAATCACTTGGCGACATGCAGCCCTGCTTTAACTTTGCCGTAACCAACAGTGACATTGTTGTTAGAGTTGTTGGTCCTGTGACTCCTGCTAATCCTACTTCTAACATTTCTGCTCAATTAGGTGGTCAGGTAGCTGGGCAGTGTTTACTTAATGGTACCGTTTCTTGGTCCACTGAAAATGTAAACAATGTTCGTGTTTATGTTAGCGCTGACAATGCCGGCGAAACTTTAATGGCTGCCGAAGAGTCTGCTACAAAAACTGTTGACTGGATGGAGCCGAATAAAACTTATTTATTTACTTTGCGCGGTGATGGTATTGCCGATAAAACCGCCAGCATTGCAACCGGTAATTTAAGCTGTGGTGGCAATCCTTCCACCGGTGAAAATAATATCACCATTTCCTACAATAACGTTTGTTTGGCCAATGGTCAGACTGGCGGCACTGTTTCTTATGATAAAAAATCTAATGTTTCCAGGATTGAATTAACCGCTAAAGATATTACCGATGGTACTTTCGAAAGCACCATTGCAACCTTTGGTGAAAACCACGGAGATTTTCCAATTGACTGGTTAACCCCGGGCCATACTTACCGCTATGTTCTTTACGATTATAGCTCCGGTTTTCGTGGTAGCGTGTTAACTCAAAAAAA
Source organism: uncultured Candidatus Saccharibacteria bacterium (assembly GCA_964474825.1). Taxonomy (GTDB): domain Bacteria; phylum Patescibacteriota; class Doudnabacteria; order UBA920; family UBA920; genus CAYYWQ01. Next base: position 486,969 of record CAYYWQ010000001.1, on the reverse strand, counting down.
TGACACGGCTCCTACAGTTAACTGCGGCGGCAATCCTTCCACGGGCAACAACAATATTACAATTTCTTACAATAACGTTTGTTTGGCCAATGGTCAAACAGGCGGTACTGTTTCTTATACAAAGAAATCCAACGTCTCCAGAATTGAACTGACAGCTAAAGATATTACAGATGGTACCTTTGAAAGCACTATTGCTACTTTTGGTGAAGACAGCGGTAGTTTCCCCATTGACTGGTTAACTCCGGGTCATAATTATCGCTACGTCTTATATGATTTCAGCAGCGGTTTCCGCGGTGGCGTGCTTCATCAAATGAATAATACTGCTCCTACTGTAAACTGCGGCGGCAATCCTGCTACTGGCAACAACAATATTACCATTTCTTACACCAACGTTTGTTTGCCTAACGGTCAAACTGGTGGTACTGTTTCGTATACCAAAAAATCCAATGTTTCCAGAATTGAATTAACTGCAAAAGATATTACCGACAATTCTTTTGAAAGCACAATTGCTACATTCGGTGAAGACACTGGCAGTTTCCCAATTGACTGGTTAACCCCAGGTCATACTTACCGCTATGTTCTTTATGACTTTAGCTCTGGTTTTCGTGGCGGTGTCTTGCACCAAATGAACAATGCTGCTCCTAATGTAAATTGTGGTTCACAGGGTATTAACGGAGTTTGTGGTTCTGCTAACGGCGGCAATTTTAACGCTGCGCCTTCTGGTTCTGCTTTGTGCGGCACCGGTAATGCCTCTTTTGTTTCTGGTAGCGGACCATGGAACTGGACTTGCTCCGGTTCTAACGGCGGCTCTAATGCTTCCTGCAGTGCTAACAAAACAACTGGACCTGTTTGTGTAAATCCAACTTCTGGAACAATGGTTGCTCCTGCAAGCGTAAATGTTGGCAGTCAGTTTAATGTGTCTTGTGATTTTGGATCTGCTAACGATTTTATTCCTGCACCAAATGGTTGTGTTTTCACCAGCCATAGTGGCACGGCCGCCAATTTTTCTTGTACCGCGCCTTCTACACCCGGTTCTTATAGCTATACTTGTCAGGCCCAGAACAAAACTGGATTTACCAACTTCTGTAGCCTGCCGAATGCTGTAACCAAAAGCGTGCAGATCGTGTCTACTTCCGTAAATGGCGTGTGTGGTCCGGCTAACGGTGGTGTCTTTGACAACGCTCCGTCTGGTTCGCAGCTTTGCAACTCGGGTAGTTCTTCCAGTGTTTCCGGCACTGGTCCCTGGTCTTGGACTTGCGGCGGCCAAAACGGTGGGCAGACAGTTTCCTGTAATGCCAACAAAACCGTTGCTGCCTGTATTCCGAATGCTAATGTGAACATGTCTTCTACTTCATTAGTTAAATCTGGTAGCACTTATTCCACCACACTCCGCTGGACGTTCTCTTCTGGCAGCCATCCGTTCCGTTTGGTCCAGATTAATCCTGGCTCTACATCGGAAACTACTATAACCACTACATCTTCCGACAACTTTACAATCTCCGGTCTGCAAGCTGGCAGCGCTTATATTTTTAAACTTTACGACACCACTTGCGGTACGTTTTTGGCAACAATCTCCGTGACCACTCCGGCCAACCCTGGCCAGTTGGTGTGTACCGTTGCTAACCCAAGCATAAGTTCGGGTTCGGCCGCAGGCTTTTCTGCCAGCGGCGGCAGCGCTCCTTATAATTGGAACGGGGACGGTTCGCCTTCCACAGGCAGTGGTTCTAATTATAATCCCGTCTATACCAACTCAGGCACAGCTTCCGTAACGCGTGTGGTGACTTTAACCGATGGCGCCGGCCAGAGTGTGCACTGTAATGTTGTAGTTAATGGCACTCCCGGCAGCACTTCCGGAGGCAACTGTAACAACAGCGATGCTTCGTGCAATCACAACACGAACAATAACAACCAGACCAGCACCGGCAACAACAGCGCCAACCAGAACAACCAGTCCAACATTAACGGCAACAACAACACTGTTACTCAGACTAACAACAATTGTGTTAACAACTCCTGTAACACCGCGTACTACTACACCAGCACCAGCAACCCCTACACTAACCCAATTCCTTCTAATCAATACTTGCAGTTAAACATAACAAAGCAGGTAAGAAATCTAAATGGTAACAGCTCCTTCCAAAAAACAGTGAGCGCTAATAATGGTGACACAGTGCAATTCCAGGTTGTTGTAACCAATACCGGAAACCAGCCTGTAAACAATGTGGTCTTAACCGACAACAGCGTTAGCGGTCTCCAGTGGATTGCCGGTACAACCCAGGTTAGCGGCGGCAACTACAATAATAATTACAACAACTACAACAATAACTGGTTTGGTAATAACTTTAACCTTGGTACATTGGGTACCGGACAAAGCGTTACTGTAACTTTCCAGGCCCGTGTGGTAGCGAATAGTGGTACCAGCGTGCAAAATGTTGCCAGTGTTTACGGCGACGGCGTACCTTCCAGGCAAGACGACGCTTGGGTGTTTGTAAGCGGCAGTGTCTTAGGCGGTAATGTTAATTTGATTTATAGCAAGAGCGCCAGGAACGATACCAAGAATATTAACGCAACATCCCAACCTGCTTCCAAAGAAGACTACATAACTTACACCTTGACCGTTAGCAATAACGGCAACCAACCCGCGACTAACTTTGTTATTACAGACGACTTGTCCCAGGTTTTGCCTTATGCTGATGTAATGGATAACGGTGGTGGTAGTGTAAGTGGCAATGTAATTAGCTATCCGGCCATTACTGTTCCTGCCGGCGGCAGCGTCAGTAAGAGCTTTCGTGTTCGTGTTAAGTATTTCTTAGCCAGCAATTTAAACTACACCATGACTAATACTTATGGTAATACCATTGTTATTAATATAAATACTCCACAAGTGGCCGGTGCCTTTGTTGCTCCGAAAACCGGTGCCGAAACCAATGCCTTTGTGTTTGCAGGCTTTATGGCCGGAGCTTACGCCCTTGCCAAAAAGCGCAAATACTTTGGAATGCTTTCCAAGCTAATCTTTACCTAAAAATCAAATTTAAAAAGAGCCCTACCGCCGGTTGGCGACAGGGTTCTTTTTTGTTAATGGTATGGACTTTTCCGCTATTTTTTGATATACTCAAATGTCTTTCTTTTGGGTCATTCCAAAAGAAAGACGAATCAATACAAGCCACAAGGAGGCTTATGGCCGTTTATTTTTTAGAAAAGTCACCAACGTATAAGCAACAAACCTCGCCCGAAATTTACCGCCGCCGCGAAGTTGTCGCACAGTTTATGCAAGACAACTATAAGGTCCGGAAGTTTGCGGATGAGGAAACGCTTCAGCAGGTTGTCGCCAAGCTGTCAGAAGACAAAATCGAAATCACTAAGAGCACCTATCAAGCAGACAAGGTGCTTCTCCGAACCGCCTATCTCTGGTTGGTCGCTACAAACGAGACTGAAAAGGAGCGTCTGGCCGGAGTTAATTCTCCGTCGGCAGTAGTGGGTCTCAATTGTCTGAGGAAGGATGGTATTCTGAGCTGGGAACAACTCGGCTACGGATCTCCCAAAGAGGAGGCTGACGCCGAGGAGGAAGAGGTGGTTACGGTTCCAGTGACGCCCCCCAGACTTAAGCTCGCCGATTTTCAGGCGGGTCAAAACGTACTAGCAACTTTCAGCGAGCTGGTTAGCGGATTGGAGGACATGCTAGCCGAGAACGAAGCGCTGAAGTGTGAAGTCACACGCCTGACCGTGGAAGCTGAGCCGCTCAAGAACCGCGCGGCCGACGACCAGCGATACATTGAGCTGGTGGAGTCGGAACTTACAACCTTCGAGAATAAGGTCCGGGAATTGCGCGAAGCAGTGCGCAAGGCCCAGTCTTCCGCTCACGCCGATACCCTGGAAACCATTGCCGAGCAGCATCCGGAAATTCCGCAACTTACTATTATTGTCCAGAAACTCCGGGAAGTACGCGGCAGACAAGATAAAACCGCAGAGTTGATAGTCAGGCTGCCGACCAGTTTCACTTGGCTTAACGATAAGGGTGTGATCGAGTATCGCGACCAGTTCCTCAAAGCCCTGGAAGGCTTGCGCGTAGAGGAACAGGAACAGGTTGTCGGCCAGCTCGTAATGCTGGCTACGCAGGGGCCGGAATACGCCTCCCTCCATACCCGCAAGACTGCCATCCGGCTGCCTTACAGCCCGCCGGATTGCCTCGTTAGTCGGGGGGCTGATGACCTGAGGTTCTCGTGGAAAAAGAACGGCCACATTACAGTTTACTGGCTGTTCCGGAAGGGCGACTCACGCGTCCGGTATAGCGAACAGTAGACAGCTTTGGAAGCGCACGCCTCACCGGAATATTGGTGGGAAACGGCGCTTTCAGTTTTTTTATACATTATTTAAGGTTCAATTTGCATTATTTGTTTTAGGTGTTATTATATATTTAACAACTGTGGAAAAACCAAAACAAAAACAGCTAACTTTTTTAGACTGTTTTTTATTTTTTATTAGGTTTTATGGACAACCACTATTTAGAGCAACTAATCAGCGAGGCCAATAACCGCGGCGGGGGAATGCTTTTGAATTTAAACAGCAAACCCGCGGCTGTGGTTTTGACAGTTGATAAATATAACGAATTGCTTAATAATACTGGTATGGTCTCCACACAAACAGCAACTAAAAGCCGTGCTTCCGAAAAAAAAGCTAATACCCAGGTTTTGGTAACCGGCGGCGCTGGTTACATTGGTTCGCATTTGGTGCGCCAGCTTTTGGCCGCTGGCAACAAAGTTACTATTATAGATAACCTCTCCACAGGCAAAAGGGAAAATGTTCCTGCAGAAGCAACTTTTTTGGAAGGGGATTTGGCTGACGTAAATTTAATGCGGGATTTGTTTGCCGGAAGTAAATTTGACGCCGTGTTCCATATGGCGGCTAGCATTGAGGTTGAGGAGTCTGTTTTACAGCCAGAAAAATATTTTGAGAATAATGTTTTAAATACTGCCAAGCTTCTTTTGGCAATGAATGAAGCTAATGTTAAAAAAATTATTTTTTCTTCTTCCGCCGCGGTTTATGGGGAACAGCAAATTGTGCCCATTAACGAGTCAGCCGAACCCAAACCAAACAATCCTTACGGCGCCAACAAACTCTTAGGAGAACAGCTAATTGAATATTTTTGTAACTCCGCCGGATTTACAGGCATTGCCTTCCGCTACTTTAATGCCTGCGGTTGCGATTACGACGGAGCAATTGCCCCAACTCATCACAGTCACTTAATCCCAATTGTTCTGGAAGTTGCAGACGCACAAAGGCCACAGTTGTTAATTAATGGTAATGACTACGAAACTTTTGATGGCACCTGTGTTAGGGATTATGTCCATGTTTTAGACATAGCCGCAGCCCATGTTTTAGCTTTGGAGAAAATGGAAAATTTAAGTGGGTTTAATATTTTCAACATTGGCACGGGAAAAGGCTTGAGCGTTTTGCAAATAATTAACACCGCAGCGGAAATTTTAAACCGCATTATTCCCATGGAAATGGGTCCACGCCGTCCGGGTGATGCCCCTGCCACCGTAGCTGACAGCCGTAAGATTGCTTCCGTCTTAGGATTTCATCCTCAGCACAGTGATATAAACACCATAATTAATACTAGCTGGAACCAGATTTTAAAGCATAAAATCTAAGTTTGCCCCCGCCTAGGCGGGGGTTTTTAGTAACATCTCACGCCGCAAAACGTCTTATTAAATATAGTGAAATAATGCCCATAAATCAGCCTTTGTGTTATAATTAGAGCGCTATTAAATAGTTAGGTTCGACCTGAAAAAAATATGACAAAACTTTCGGTAATTATTCCCGCATATAAAGAAGAAAAAAGAATAGGTGAAACACTTAAGGTCTTAGCGGCGTATTTATCTAAGCAGGGTTTCAATTCCGAAGTTTTAGTTTGTGTGGACGGTTCCCCTGACAATACCGCGGCTGTGGCTGAGGGTTTTAAATCTTTAGTCCCAAATTTGCGCGTTGTTAACAATGAAAAAAATCACGGAAAGGGTTGGGTAGTCCGTCAAGGAATGCTTGAGGCACAAGGGGAGTATCGCCTTTTTATGGACGCGGATAATTCTACTTCCATTGAGGAAGTGGAAAAATTTTGGCCTTATGCGGAACAGGGCTACGAAGTAATTATAGGCTCTATTGAAGTCGAAGGTGCTCAAATTCACGAACATGCCCAGTGGTACCGCCGCGCCTTGGGACATTGGTCAAAATATTTAATCCGCATTGTCGCCGGCCTTTGGGGTATTCACGACACACAGCGCGGTTTTAAAATGTTTTCTGCCAAAGCCGCGCAGGCTATTTTTTCCAAAGCCCAAATTGACCGTTTTGGTTTTGATATAGAAATTCTGGCCGAAGCTACAAAATTTAAATTTAAAATTAAGGAACTGCCAGTGGTATGGAACAATGCCGGGGATTCCACTGTAAGTTTGGGTAGTTATATAGAAGTATTTAAAGACCTCCTTAGAGTGCGCTGGTATTTGTGGACCGGCAAATATAGATAGCAATAAATTTTTTAATGTTTAGATTATTAAATTATAATGGGAAAAATATAAAACTGCTGACCGCTCTCCTGCTGTCAGTTGTCTTTTTCTCGTCTTTTTTTCCCGGGACGGCTTTTGCTTTGGGCGGGCAGGTTTACGGAATTTCCACACAAACTTTGACCGCTAACGATCCCGGCTTTACCCAGAATCCTTTAAATATAGACAAGCAGTGGGCTATTCCCGCGGCAGGTTTTGACTATGCCTGGGCTAAAACCACCGGAAGTTCTTCAAACATAGTCGCAATAATAGACACAGGCTTGGATGCGACCCATGAGGACTTACAAAATTTAAGGTTAGTAGACGGCTATGATTTTGTAAACAATCAACCCATAAGCGGACGGATTAATTCGGATGACAACGGCCATGGAACAGTGGTTGCCGGTATTTTGGGCGCTTCGGCGAACAACGGCATAGGTGTTGTAGGTACTAACTGGGCAATTTCTATTATGCCCCTTAAAGCTTTGGATTCAAGCGGCAAAGGAACCAGTAATACGGTTGCACAGGCAATAACATGGGCAACTGACCACGGCGCAAATTTTATTAACTTAAGTTTGGGCGGCATAGCAGCGGCCCATGATTCCACTCTTTCTACTTCGGTTTCTTATGCTTTTAACAAGGGCGTTTTAATTGTAGCGGCCGCTGGCAATGACACCGCGAATTCAGGCGACAATTTGGACACTAATCCGCTTTATCCGGTTTGTGAGGACAACGGTTCCAATATGATTTTGGGAGTTACTGCGTTGGACCAAAATGGCCTTAAGCCTATTTTTTCCAATTACGGTTCCGGTTGCGTGGATGTAGCCGCGCCTGGAAAACATATTCTTACAACAATTAACCATGATCCAGTTACCAAAGCTTTTACACCTAACGCATACATCTATGTTTCCGGCACTTCGGTTGCCGTACCTTTCGTGGTGGGCGAGGCAGCGTTAATTAGGGCTTTAAATCCCGACGCGACTAATGTACAAATTCGCGATCAGATACTGTCCACCACAGATTCGGTAGATGATCTTAATTTGTCTCAATGCGCCGGCCAGTCCTGCCGCACCAAGCTTGGTTCAGGGCAAATAAACCTTAGGACTGCCACAGACAAAGCGTTAAGCCCCGCCCCCTTAAAAGAAGGAGATTTAATTACTTTGGCTCCGGGTTCACAAATTTACCAGCTTGTAGGAAATCAAAAACGCCCTGTTTCCCAGTTCGTGATTCAGCAAAGATTTTCCATAATCTTGCCCCGGCTGGTTACCCCTACTCAGCTAAACGAGTTTATAGAAGGTCCAAGTGCTACACCACAAGATGGCACTTTGGTAAAAACTTCTTCTTCTCCAGTTGTTTATATAATACAACGCGGACAAAAATTTCCCCTAACATTTCAAGTATTTTTGCAGAGAAAATTCAATTTTAACAATGTAGTAACTTTGGCTGACTCAGAAGTTAATACCTGGATGACGGGAAGCCTGCTCGCTCCAGCAGAAGGAACAATAGTCAGGACCGCGAAAGACCGTACGCTATATTGGGTAGTTGGTGAAACGCTTCACCCCATTAGTTCCCAGTTTTATAAAGAGCGCGGTCTCAATGTTTTTCCAATTTTTTATGTTAGCCGCGAGGACTTGGCAGGGTTTGCCAAGGGAGAAGCTTATATCAGATAACCAGCTGGAGACTATTTTATGCTAAAACAAAAACTTACAAAAATTGTCGGAATTATTTTAATCGGGTTAATCCCTGTCCCGCTTCTTGCCCAAACTATTGACCCAATGTTTAATCCGGGTAAATTAATTGATGACAAGGTTTTTTCAGATACCCAAACTTTTGGCGGAGCCGAGGGGATCCAGAAATTTTTAGTTTCAAAAAATTCCGTACTGGCCAATACCAGCCCGGATTTTTTGGTTAAATTAAAAGAGCCCCAGGCTACCATTTTAAAACAGGGATTGGAAGACCCACAGCCAAATTTAGGCAGGCTGCGCACCGCGGCTGAGCTTATTTGGGACGCTTCTATATCTTCTGGTTTAAATCCTCAGGTTTTGCTGGTAACCTTAAACAAGGAGCAAAGCTTAATTGAAGGAAAATTTCCGGACGATTCCAAACTTCAGCGCGCGCTGGATTACTCCATGGGTTTTGCCTGTCCGGACGGCGGCGGTTGCGGCAGTTTGTTCCCTGGTTTTTATTTCCAGTTATTTGGTAATTTTGACGCGGCGGGCAACCGCTATTTAGGCGCGGCTAAATCTTTAATGAAATCTTTCAACACGAGCGGCGGTCGTGGGCCGACTTTTAAAGGAGTGGCAGCGCATGTAGGTGATGTTATTACTTTGGAAAACACCATGGGAGGCTTTGACGGCGTGGAGCCTCAGCAAAGTTTCCAAATTAGCAACAACGCCACCGCAGCACTTTACCGTTACACTCCTCATGTGTTTAACGGCAATTATAATTTTTGGAGATTTTTTAACATGTGGTTCCGTTACCCGAACGGCACATTGCTGAAATTGGCTTCATCGAACGAAACCTATATTATCCAAAACGGACTTAAACAATTAGTGCCGCAATTTGTCGGGCAAGCCAGGGGCTTGAATTTAGCGTCTGCAATTACTGTTTCTCCTAATGAGTTTGGTTCCTACCAGACAGATGTGTTGCTCGGTCCTGCAGACAATACAATTGTCACTGCCGCAGGCGACAGTCAAAAATATGTGTTTATAAATAACATTAAACACCCGGCCTCCGACTTTGTAATAAAACAGCGCGGCTTGGACCCGTCTAAGGCTTTGGCAATAAGCAGTTCAGATAGCGCCTTATTCCAAAGCGGGTCGTTGTTAATTCCGTCTGACGGTACAATTATAAGGGGGCAAACTGACCAAACAGTTTACTTGGTTACAAGCGGCAACTTGCAAACCTTTAGCTCCTTTACCTTTAAACAAAGAAAAATTACAGCCAAGCAGGTTGTAACAGTGGCAGACGCCGAAATAAATACATACCCCAAACTAGGTTATGTTTCTCCACTGGCAGACACAATATTTAAAGCTCCTGACAATGCGACAGTTTACATTGCTGGCTCCGACGGCTTTAAACATCCTGTAACTGCTGAAGTATTTAAAAACAGGAGAATTACTAACAGTAAAGTTGTAATGCTCTCCGCGGTGGAGGTTAATGCCATAACCATTGGTTCTTACGCCACTCCGCTAGACAAGAGTTTCTTCAGTGTTTCCGAAAACGGATTGCTTTATGAATTTAAGGAAGGGAGTAAGCATTTAATTTCAACTTTTGTAGCTAAACAGCGGGGGATTACACCTGACTTTAAAGTCAGCCAAAGCGTAGCCTACGAATGGCCCGAAGGCATAACCATTCCACCGCGTGATAATACAATCGTGAAAGGCGACTCAGACGCTACGGTATATTTGGTTGTAAAATCCCAGCTCCGCCCACTAACCGCCCAAGCCTTCAAAAACCGTAAAATCACCGCCAAAAAAATTAGTGTATTACCTCAAGCCGAAGTGGATGCTTATGCAAAGGGTGACACTCTAACTAAATAATGAATTTATCATAATATAAATTATCTTAAAGGCTCACATTTGTGAGCCTTTAAGATTTATAGCCAGATATGATAGAATAATGACAATATGTCTAACCAAATCTCTAAAAATATTTTTTGGCTAACGGTCAGCAGGATTGTGGCTTTGTTAATGCTTCTGCTGGCTTACAGGAACTTACTGCCTTATTTGGAACCTTTTGGTGCGGGGCAGTATTTCTATATTCAGTCTTATGTTTTGTTGTTTGCCACAATTGTAGATTTTGGGATTCAGCAGTTTATTACCAAGAAAATTAGCGAACAACCACAGCGGGCAAAGGAATATTTTCAGAACTTTTTTTGTTTTGAAGTTTTGGTTTCTTTACTGCTTTATGTAGTACTCGTAAGTATCGCTTACACCCGGCATTTTAACCAAGCGGTATTTTACGGTATTGCTGTGGCAGGTTTGGGTATGGTTGCCAATGCTTTGGCGTATCCGTTTATGGCTGTTATGGCAGCATTTCAGGACATGCGCAAAGTGGCATGGATTAATTTTTTTAATTCCTGCGTAAATTTTACTTTAATGTTTGCCGTGGTAATTTTTCACAAATATATAGTTCTCCTGGCAAGCGTTACATTAATATTCGGTATTGGCGACTTAATTTTATATAGAATTTTTATAAAAAAACATTTGCCTGGTCCCGGCTTGTTTAAAGGTTTGCGCTTAGGGGACTTGGGTTTGGTTTGGAATATTTTAAAACAAGGCTGGCCCTTTGCTTTGCTTGTTGGTTTTAGCGCCATTTATAACCGCGTGGATGTAATTATTATTACTCACATAAAGGGTTTTATTGAAACCGGGCTTTATACTACGGCTTATCGTGTTTTTGATTTGCTTAATTTTTTCCCTTCCGTAGTTTCGTTTACCCTGTTTCCTTTTTTTGCCGCGCTTATGGCCCGCGGTGCCCTTTCCGATGTTAGGGCTAATTTGGAAAAGTACATGCGCCTAATGGCAGCCTTGGCTATTCCAATGGCAGTGGGCGGAATGATTCTATCCGCAAAAATAATTGGTCTAATTACAAATGGCGACCCAAAGTTTACTTATTCCGCCGCCGTGCTTTCTATTTTAATTTGGGCGCCGGCTATCCAATTTATTTACATTCCGCTAAATTCCTTAGTGATTTCTCAACTGACCAAAAAAGCTTTAATGATTACAGGTGCGAATGTAATTATAAATATAGTAGGTAACTTAATTTTAATTCCTCTTTATGGAATAAAAGCCGCGGCTATTATGACCGTTATTTCAGAAGCCTTGCAGGGAATTTTTTATTTTTACTTTGTCCGCGGCAGTATTGTCCGGTTTACTTTTGTAACAAATTTATTTAGGCCCCTGCTTGCTGCGGCGGTAATGGGTCTTGCGCTCTGGCCGCTTAGGGAAATGAATTTAGCGGTTAGTTTGTCCGTTGGAGTTTTAATATATGGATTCTTGCTTGTGGCTACTGGTTTTGTAGGGCGTGGGGATTTGGCAATAGTTAAACAATTATTTAGCCGGAATAATGAAACAGTCGCTTAAGGTAAAAGAAAACAAAACGAAGATTTTAGTTTTTGGAACTTTTGACGTTTTACACAAAGGACATTTAAGTTTTTTTGGCCAGGCCAGAAAGCTTTCCAAAAATCCTTATTTAATTGTTTCAGTTGCCCGGGACACGAATGTTAAAAGAATAAAGAAACAAAAACCTAAAAGCAACGAGAAAAAGCGGTTGTCAGAAATAAAAAAGAGCCTGTTGGTTAATAAGGCAGTACTGGGAGCAATCACCGATTACATTGGCCATATCTTTAGTTTAAAACCCGACATTATTGCTCTAGGCTATGACCAAATAGCTTACACGGAACGGCTAAAGAATAAATTATTGGCCAAGGGCTTAAAAGTTAAAATTAAACGGCTTAAGGCATTCCATCCTGGTATTTATAAATCGTCCTTAATTAAATTGCCTGTGGAAAGTTAATTTGGGAAAAAATTTGTATTTATGGTATAATTTACCCATATATTAAACATAATTAACAAAAACAAACATGCCTCAAACAAGTGAAATGCCGCAGCCAAAAAAGCACATGAAAGCTTTTTGGCCCCTAACAATAATTTTTGTTTGCGCTGTAATTGCCGCCAGCTTGATTTATTGGTTCCAATTTAGCTTGGAAACAGATTACGATTTGCAATCAATAGTTTTTTCGGTTCACAAACGGGATGATGTTAAAAAACCGGCGGTTAAAAAAGTCGCTCCTGCTAAAACCGGAACAACTACACCCACAGGTCAATACTAGATTAATTATAAACCCTTTGAATGGTTATTGGGATTGAAGCGCAGAGAGCTAATCTTGGCCAAAAAACGGGCGTGGAGCATTACGCCAAGCAGCTAATTTTACATTTAGCGCAAAGGGATAATAGTAATAATTATGTTTTATACTTAAGGACCGCGCCCGAGCGGTGGTTATTAGATTTACCCAAAAATTTTAAGCTTAAGGTGTTACCATTTCCTGTTTTTTGGACCCAAGTTCGGCTGAGCTGGGAGCTATTCCTGAATCCTGTTGATGTTTTATTTATTCCTGCCTCCGCCTTGCCATTCTTCCACCCAAAAAAATCTGTTGTTACAATACACGACCTGGGATGGAAATATTTTCCTAAAAGTTTTACCTGGTTTATGAAAAGTTTCCTGGAATGGTCAACTGGTTTTGCTGCGAAGTCCGCCAGTTCTATTATTGCGGTATCTGAAGCTACAAAAAAAGATTTAATAAAATTTTATAAAATTAATGCGTCAAAGGTTGCGGTGGTACATCATGGGTTTGGGTTAGCTAATCAGTCAATAAGCTTGCCAACTAATCAGTCAGAATTAGGTAAGTATGTTTTATTTTTATCTACGCTTCAGCCTAGAAAAAATTTGCAAGGGTTAATTGTGGCATTCCGCAAGCTTAAGCAGGAGCATCCGGACTTGCCCCATAAACTAGTTGTTGTAGGCAAGCCTGGGTGGAAATTTGAATCTATTTTAAAAGATATTGAAGAGAACAAAGATATTGTAGTGTATTTAAATCATGTTAACGAGGAAGACAAATGCGCAATTTTATCCAAAGCCGATTTATTAGTCTTGCCCAGTTTTTATGAAGGTTTTGGTATGCAAATTTTAGAGGCTTTTGCCGCGGGCGTCCCGGTCGCCACTTCCCAGGTATCCAGCATGCCGGAAGTGGCAGGGGAGGCGGCAATGTATTTTGACCCCAAGGACACGAATCAAATAAAAAGCGCGATGCAAAATATTTTACTAGACAAATCCTTGGCAGACCGGCTACGGGAAAAAGGCAGGGAAAGACTAAAAGAATTTAGCTGGGAAAAATCCGCGCAGCAAACCCTAGAAGTTTTAACAACCTAACAAAACAACTTTGACCAAAGAATTTTTAGAGAAGATCAGGCAACTGCCAAGGCTAAAATTGCTTATAATTATTTTTGCGGTTTGGCAATATATAAGCATACTCGGAATGGTTATTTTGGCCTGGCCCTTGTCTTTAGTTTGGCTGAATTTGGGATTGCTTATGGCTTTTATTGTGCTTTCTCCTATTTATGAATCCTTGCTTTTGTTAATTCTCTCTATCCCGTTTTTTGTTGCCTTACCCAATACTAATTTTGACTCACTGCCAATGTGGAGGATTTTGTACTTAGCTTTGTTCGCGGTTTGGATTGTCCGTGATAGAAAATTTAAAATTAAAGAAATCATATTTTTACCCTGGGACAAATACCTCGCTTGGTTTGCCGGTACAGGGTTGGTATTAGCAATAATTTTTGGCCAGTTCCGCCTGGAAGCTTTTAAACAGGTTTTCTTTTGGCTGAATATTTATTGTTTTTATTTGGTAATGGTAAATAATTTGCGAAGCAAGCAGCAAATTTTTGAACTCATCCGTTTCACCATTTGGTCACTTACCATAATCGTGACTTTGGGTTTTACCCAACTAGTTGGAACTTTTTTAACAAATTTAGATACCTTTTGGGTCTACTGGGCTGTGAATGTTACTAAGCTCTATTATGGGGCAAGTTTCGCGGCGGTTTCTCTTTATTCCAATTCCTGGTTTTCTTACGCGGGTGCCCGGGAACTTAGGATGTTCAGCATAATGCCGGATTCGCAAAGTTTTGCATATATTTGTTTAATCGGGCTTTGTATAGGCACGGCTCTTACCCGTAGCGTGTTTGTTCACATTAGAAAATGGTTGTGGTCCGGGATTCGTTTTGCCGGATTGGCTTTAATTTTGTCCGGTACGCGGGCCGTGTGGGTTGGTATGGCTGCGCCATTTTTGGCAGTTGCCCTGGCTTACCGGAAAAATTTCCAAAAACATTTGGCAGAAAAGTTTTTTTGGCCTTTTGTAATTATTATTATTTTGTTTCTTGTTTCACCGTTAATAAACCAAGGCCTGGCTTATTTACAAATCCATAAATTTCACGAAAATTTTGTCAGCCGAGCCCAGACAATTTACGACTTAAACGAAACTTCCAACCAGGGCAGAATAGCCATTTGGCAAAGTACCTCCTATTTTTTTGTAACGCATCCATGGGGTGTGGGGACGGGTAATTTCTTAATGTCTTTAAATTCCAGCACCGGCCAGAGTTACGAAGAAGCGGGCAACCAGCTGAACGAACGTTATAACCTGCCGACCAAGTACGTTTCCGCCCATAGCCTTTACTACCAGGTTTTGGTGGAGACCGGCCTTGTTGGTTTTGCCTTTTTTATGATGTTCTGGGTAACCGTACTTAAACATTTTTGGCACTTTTTAAGGCATTATGAAAAGGTTCAAGACTTCCTTATTTATTTTGTGGCGCAAGCCTTTTTAATGGTTTTGTGGATTATGGCCGCCTCGGTTTTTGACATAACCTTACTAAACGACAAAGTTCTTATGTATTTCTTTATAAACCTGGGACTGGCGGGTTTAATAGTTAAGAGGTATCATGAGTATGAGGAAAATTGATACTTTATTTTGAGAATGCCAAGGGTTACAGTTGTCCAAGTTATTTACAACAGCCGCCGGTTTATTGAACCGGCTTTTTCGGCAATTTTTGCCCAGACTTTTAAAGACTTTAATGTGGTTGCAGTAATTGCGGGGAACGAAGATGGTAGCAAGGAATTATTAAAAGAAAAATTTCCTCAAGTGGAAGTTTTGGACCCCGGTTTTAACATTGGTTTTGCGGCCGGGCATAATTTGGTTTTTGAAAAATATCAGTCCGAATTTTTTCAGCTTGTGAATCCCGATATGATTATGGAGCCAAACTATGTAGAGGAAATGGTTAAAGTTTTTGCAGACGAAAAGGTTGGGGCCGCAACGGGTAAATTATTTCAATACGATTTTAATCAAGGTCATAAAACTAATATTTTAGATACTACCGGCGTAACCATATCTAAATCCGGGCGTGCCCGCGACAGGGGACAGCATGAGCTTGATTCTGGGCAGTACGATGACCATCGGCAAGTCCAAGCGGTATCTGCCGCCGGCGCAATGTATCGTCGCAGTGCCTTATTAGCTACCTCCTACAAGCTACAAACTAAGAAAGAATTCTTTGACACCGACTTCCACAGCTATTGGGAAGACGTAGACCTTTCCTGGCGCATGACCAACTCCGGTTGGAAATGTGTATTTGTGCCCATAGCAGTTGGTTCTCATGGCCGTGGCTCAGGTTCATCTCGCGGGGGTTATTATCACTTTATGGATTTTATAAAACATCATCGCGCCATAAGTCCACGCATTAGGCAGCTCAACTACCAGAACCACATTTTTATGTACATAAAAAACTCCCCGTGGTTTTACCCGCAGTTTTTTTTACGGGAATTTTTTATGTTTTTTTATATCTTATTTTTTGAACCAGGAACTTTAAAAGTTTTGCCACAAATCTTAAAATTATTTCCCAAGATGTGGACTAAGAGAAAAGTTAACCAGCTTTTATCAAATGTTTAATTTATCTATTATTATAGTCACTCACCAATCAAAAGAGCATTTGGAAGTTTTACTCCCTTCTATTTTTGCATCTGAGACTAAATATAGTTACGAAGTTTTAGTCGTAGATAACGGGTCAAAAGATGGTACCCTTGATTGGCTGCAAGCTACTAGCTACAAGCTACAAGCTATAGCCAACATTAATAACGGTTTTGCCGCCGGGAATAATATAGGCATTAAGAAATCAACGGGCAAGTATATTTTGTTGTTGAATCCAGACACAAAACTTGAGGCTAATACTTTGCAGGTTATGCTGGACTTTATGGAGAGTCGGCAGGATGTGGGTATTAGCGGCTGTAAAATAATAAAACCCGATGGTAAACTAGACCTCGCGTGCAGAAGACGTTTTCCCAACCCCTGGAATAGTTTTAAAAGATTATTTTTAAAGAATAATAAAGATTATAATTATTCCGACGTTGACGAAAATCAAAGTATGGAAGTAGACAGCGTGGTCGGCGCGTTTATGATGATTAGAAGGGTTAGAGAATTAGAGAATGAGAGAAATAGTGGGCTGCTGGACGAAGACTATTTTATGTACGGGGAAGATTTGGAATTATGCTGGAAATACAAAAAAGCAGGGTTTAAAGTTTGGTATTTCCCAAAAACATTCATAACGCACTTTAAAGGAGCGTCCAGCCGTAAGGCTCCTCAAAAAATGTTAAGGGCTTTCCACGATGCAATGTGGATTTTTTATAAAAAACACTACAAAGAAAAATACCCATTTGTTTTAAATTGGGCGGTTTGGGGAGCAATATATTTGCGGCTGATGATATTATCCACTCTGAATTTATTTAAGACCAATCCGGTTGTCAGCAAATAATGGGAATTTTGATTTCGCCTTAGTTAATGGTATAATTATAAAACTTAAATTAACAAAATATGGAAATAAATGAGCAGCCGGTAGAATATCAAAAACCAAAAAATCACACGCAAAAATGGGTAGTTGTAGGGTTGATTTTACTTGTCGCCACTTACGGGGTTGGTTATAAAATGGGCAGGAAGGGCTATGTCTTTGTGCCAAAAAGTTTTCTTGTTGTTAACCAGGATTCTCAGCCCCAAAACGTAGACTATAATTTGTTATGGGACGCTTTAGACGCTGTAAATAAAAATTATATTGAAAAACCAATTGACCAACAAAAGGTTTTGTATGGGGCTGTTCAGGGTGCCGTAGCGGCAGTTGGCGACCCGTACACCACTTTTTTCCCGCCACAAGATTTAAAAAATTTCCAGACGAGTTTAAAAGGGAGCTTTGACGGTATTGGCGCGGAAGTCGGCAAACAAAACGGCAATATTGTTATTATTGCCCCGCTGGACGGAAGTCCCGCGCAAAAAGCAGGGCTTAGGGCTAAGGATATTATTGCCAAAGTTAACGGCGAGGTGGTAAATGACTGGAGCGTGGAGCAAGCGGTAAATAAAATCCGCGGGCAAAAGGGAACCAAGGTAACATTGACCATGGTCCGCGAGGGAAAAAACCAGCCGTTTGACGTTACTATTACCCGCGACACAATTGTAGTAAAAAGCGTAAAATGGGAAATTAAATATTCCGGACCCAACAACACAGGCAAAAAAATCGCCGTAATAACCCTTTCACAGTATGGCGACGATACAAAATATTTATTTGACCAGGCGGTCAACAGTATTTTGCAGCAAAACGTCCAAGGGATTATTGTGGATGAACGAAATAACCCGGGTGGATATTTACAAACAGCTGTGGAAATTGCGTCAAATTGGGTTAAGGAAGGTGAGGTGGTGGTTACGGAAGCGCACAGTGACGGCAGTAACGTAGCTTACAAAGCGGAAGGTAATAACCGCTTGGCAGGAATGAAGACAGTGATACTAATGAATGGAGGTTCAGCCTCGGCTGCTGAAATTTTTGCCGGCGCTCTGCACGATTATAAAATAGGGGAATTAATTGGCGAAAAATCTTTTGGCAAAGGCTCAGTCCAGCAGTTAATAGACCTTAAAGAAGGCGGCGCGGTTAAGGTTACCATTGCCAAATGGATTACTCCGGGCGGAGTAAACCTAAACCATAACGGGCTTGAGCCGGATGTTGCGGTTAAACTAAGTGATGAAGACGTTGCTAAAGGGCAAGACCCGCAAATGCAGAAAGCCTTAGAGGAAGTTGCGAAGTAGTCAATAAGCGCGTAAGCATATAAGAAAATAAGTATATGAAAATTACTGCACAACAACTCAGAACTAAATACCTGGAATTTTTTAAATCCAAAGGCCATACTATTATTCCTTCGGCATCTTTGGTGCCCGGGCCGGGCAGCAGCGCTTTGTTTACCATGGCCGGGATGTTTCCTTTGGTCCCTTATTTACTGGGAGAAGATCACCCGGGTGGGAAGCGCGTGGCCGACTGTCAAAAATGCATACGTACTATAGATATAGACGAAGTGGGGGACAACACGCATTTAACTTTTTTTGAAATGTTGGGTAATTGGAGTTTTGGGGACTATTTCAAAAAAGAGGCGATAGAATGGTCTTTTGAATTTTTAACATCCCAGGAGTGGTTGGGGCTTCCTTTAGAACGCTTAGCTTTTTCCGTTTTTGCCGGTGACGCTGACGCGCCGCGTGACGAAGAGTCCGCTTCGGTTTGGCTTTCGCTCGGGGTGCCAAAAGAGCGCATTGCCTATTTGCCAAAAGAAGACAATTGGTGGATAGCCGGCACTACAGGCCCCTGCGGACCCGATACAGAGATGTTTTATTGGATAGACGACGGCACACCGGCTCCTGCAAATTTCCAAGCCACCAAAGACGACAAACGTTGGGTAGAGATTTGGAACGACGTATTCATGCAGTTTGAAAAACAGGAGGACGGCCAGCTAATCCCTCTTAAGAAGCCCAATGTAGACACCGGTATGGGCATGGACAGGACCTTGGCGGTTTTAAACGGGCAAAAATCCGTTTACGACACAGAGCTCTTTAATCAAATGTTTCAGGTTATTGAACTTGACCAGGAAATAATGACTAACGACGAAGAACGTCGGGCCCGTATTATAGTTGACCATGTAAGGGCTTCAGTGTTCATTGTTAGCGACGGAGTGGAGCCTTCCAACAAGGACCGCGGATATATTCTCAGGCGTTTGCTTCGCCGGGCCATGGTTATGGGCAGGTTGCTGAATTTAAAGCTCCATTGGCTACAGGCTTTAATAGGTAAAGTAATATCTATCTGCGCCGAGGCCTACCCCGACTTAGTCCAAAATTCGGAAAAGACTTTTGCTGTTATTTTAGAAGAACAGAAAAAGTTTGAAGTTACCATAGAAAAGGGCCTTAAGGAGTTTGAGAAGCTTATTCAGAACGAAAAACAGGTTACGGGCAAAGAGGCTTTTGATTTGTACCAGACTTTTGGCTTTCCTTGGGAACTCACAAAAGAGCTTGCGGAAAGCAGTGGCCAAAAAATAGATAAGGTTGAGTACGAGTCTGAATTTAAAAAACATCAGGATCTTTCCCGGACATCTTCAGCCGGAATGTTTAAAGGCGGATTAGTTGACCATGAAGAAAAAACTATTAAACACCACACTGCTCATCATCTTTTACTAGCCGCTCTTCGTTTTGTTTTAGGTCCTCATGTTTTGCAAAGAGGTTCAAATGTGTCCTCGGAAAGATTGAGAATAGATTTTTCCCACGGTGAAAAAATGACACCGGAACAGCTCAGGCTTGTGGAAGACATGGTAAACGAAAAAATAGAGGAAGACTTGGAAGTCAGACGGGAAGAGATGCCCAAAGCCGAAGCAGAAAAACTTGGAGCCATGATGGAATTTGGCGCCAAGTACGGCGAAGTAGTTTCTGTTTACACTATATTTAACAAAGACGGCTCCGCCTTCTCCCGCGAATTTTGCGGCGGCCCGCACGTAGAACATACCGGTGTGTTAGGCAAATTTAAAATACAAAAAGAAGAAGCGTCTTCGGCAGGAGTGAGAAGAATAAAAGCTTTTGTTGAATAAAATAAAATGAAGTTAGAATTTTACAACTGCCCTGCTCCGGGAAAAATGGAAGATGTTAGATTGCCGGAAACACCTGAGTTTGTTAAATACAAACCGGATTTTGAATTGCTTAAAAAAACTGCCGAGGAATACAAACATTATAAAAATATTTTAATTATTGCCCACGGCGGAAGCTTAACTAGCTTTTACGGTTTTTATGAAGCGCTAAAATATCAGTGCAAAAAAAATGTTTATTTTTTAAATACAGTAGATCCGGATTATATTTATGAATTGACTCACAAATTACCTAAAGAGGACACTTTGGTTGTTTCTGTTAGTAAGTCCGGTGAAAACACGACTCATTTAGAAATGACAATGCGCTTTAGCGACTATTCTATGCTCGTGGTAACCGGCAAAAGCAGTCCACTCAGAGCTTTAGCGGAAAAATTAAAATTGCGGATTTTTAACCATCCTGCCATTGGTGGGCGTTATACCGGACTTACTGAAGTTGCTTTATTGCCGGCCGCAATTGCGGGCTTAGACGTAGAAGGCTTGTATAAAGGTGCAAAGAAGTTTTATGATTTGTATAGCAAAGAAAATGTAGCCTGGCAGGCTGCCAGTATGTTCTTTCAATTAGAACAAAAAGGTTATGTGGATGTGTTCATGCCCGTTTATGCGCACAATTTGTTCCCAATATCTAGTTTAATTGTCCAGCTTTGCCACGAAAGTTTTGGCAAAGACGGCAAAGGACAAACTTATTTTGCGCACGAGGCTCCAGAAAGCCAGCACCATACCAACCAAAGGTTTTTTGGAGGCAGAAAAAATATCTGCGGGTTTTTTATGGGAAGCGAAACATTTTTGCACCCGACTGTAAATAATTATCCAACCGTGGCTCACAGCGTGCAAATTAAAGGACATGCGGTGTTTGATTTAAATAAAATCCCTTTGGAGAAATCTTTAGAGTTTGAACTACAAGGGACTTTAGAAGATGCACGTATAAATGGAATTCCGGTTGTGAAGTTATTAATTGGCGGTTTTTTGCCGGAGGAGTTAGGACAACTTGTTGCCTTTTGGCAACTTTTTGCCGTGTATTCGTCTGTTTTAAGAAACGTTAACCCTTTTGATCAACCGCAGGTGGAGAACAGTAAAAATATATCTTTTAACAAACGCCTGGCGTTTAAGGGATTATTATGATTCCCAGTGTATACATAAATTTAGAAGACGGGGTTGAAGCGATTGCCTCGAGAATAAAGAGGCAGCGGTCAGAGCAAGTTGTTTTGGTTTGTCCAAAAGGCAGCTTGTTGTTTAGCGACCCTATATATTTAAAATTACTCAAGACTGAAATTAGCGCGGCCGGCAAAGAAGTTTCTATTTTAACGATGGATGAAAACGGTCAGGCCTATGCCCAAGCTGCGGGCTTTGAGCTCCGCCAGGTGCCCGGCGCTGCTAAGTCTTCCAAGCTATCTGACGTAAAACTTCCTGGTAAGCCGGTTGTCGAGCGGCCAGAAGTTTCAGCAATAGAGAAACCAAATATTTTAGAAACCACTGCCCAGGAACTAAAAAGTTTTACTAAGCTTTTTGCAAAAAAAGAGCCGGAACAGTCTTCAGTAATTTCTACTCCGCCGCAGGTTTCTACCGTCAGAACAGAAACCGGCCCTGATTTTCTGGTTGAAGAAATTCCTGACGCGGCCGTAAAGGACACTATTTTCCCCCGGGAACTTGAAGAAAAAATCTTAAGTGAACAGCAGGTCCAAAAAAAGTCCAGGTCTGTTAAGAGGACCGTGGTTTGGTTTGCATTTTTTGCTCTATTGTTGGCGGCGGCCGTAATCTTTTTGGTACTGCCTAAAGCAACCGTGCTTATTTATCCCCGCGCGGAACAAGTAACCAGGGATATAGACATAACCCTAAGCACCACAGCAAAGGAGGCCGATGCGGACCAGTTGGTTTTGCCTGCAATAAAAGTTAGTGAAACTCTCCAGGCAGCCGACGACTTTCAGAGCCAGGGAAAAAAACAGGTTGGAAATCCCGCCACAGGGACAGTTAAAATTTATAATTTTACAAAAGCGCCAATTAATTTAAAAGCGGGGACCACAACCTTCACTGTTAACGGTCAGAATTATAAGATGTCCGGCGATTTGGTGCAGGTAAAACCCACTAGTTATTCCAATGTGGCCACAAAAGAGATTGACCAAAGCAGCTTGGGTGAGTCTGTGGAGTTAGTGGCGGTTACGGCCGGAGAGGCAGGCAATTTGCCTGCCGGTACCAGGATGGAGATTAGCAACCAGGTATTTGGCAGTAAACCGCAATTGCTTTACGCAAAAACAGATACGGCCATTAGCGGCGGCGTTTCGCGCTACCTTTCTTTTATTAGCGACCCGGACATTCTTGCTGCGCAAAATTCTTTAAAGCAAAATATTTTATCCCAATTGCGGGCAAAATTAGCTGCAGAGGGAAAAATTTTACCCGACAATGATTTTACAGTGCAGGTGACCTCTTTTGTAACCGACAAACCGGTCAACAGTGATGTTCCGACTTTTAGCGCTTCCCTCCTGGCTACAGTAGACGGGCTGGCATTTAATAAAAATGATTTATCAGACTTGATTTATAAGCGCGTTAACCAGTCCATTGCCGCCGGCGCTGCCTTGCAGGACGACCCAAATTTAGAAAGCACCTATAAAATTAAAAGCTTTGATTTTAATGCCGGATCGGCAATAGTAACAGCCCATTTAGAAAGCAGCTCGGTTTACCAAGTAGATGTTAATAACGTGGCAGAAGGACTAGTCGGTAAAACCCCGGCCCAAGTTAATGATATTTTGGAAACTAAACCGGAAATTGACCACATAGATGTAATATTAGTGCCGGGGTGGCAAAAAACTTTCCCCTGGCTAAAGCAGAAAATTGAGGTAATCATAAAAGATCAAAATACAATAATAATAGAAGAGTAGTAATTTTAGACTGTTTTTCGGATTTTGATAAAAGAGCTTAAAGTAAACCCTTAAAAAGTTGGTCGCCTTTTAAATCCCATAAAACCTCTTAAATAAGGCAGAAAATATTTTAAGCCCAAAAAAGCTTGACATATTTTAAGATTGTGATAGAATTATACAAATTATTAGTTTAGATTTATAGCTATTTCAACTCGCGGCAATCAAGACTTTGGGAAGTCTGGAACAAAAAAAGACATCATTGAGCTTGAGGGCAAAATCCTTGAGAATTTGCCTAATGCTATTTTTCGCGTCCAGCTGGACAGCGGGCAGGTAGTGCTGGGCCATTTGGCTGGAAAAATGCGGGTGAACATGATTCGCGTACTTCCCGGCGACCGCGTGCTGATTGAAATGACCCCATACGACTTAACTAAAGGACGTATTACCCGAAGAATGAGATAAATTATATGAAAGTAAGAGCTTCCGTAAAACCTATTTGTAAGAATTGCAAGGTCGTTAAAAGATTCGGCCGTATTTATATTATTTGTACTAACCCCAAACATAAACAGCGCCAGGGCTAAAGCCCAGGCTAGTTGAAAGTTCGTAAAGTTATAAAGTTATCAAGGACTGCATTACTTTATAAACTTTAAGAACTTTATACTTTATAAACTATTTTTTATGGCTAGAATTGCCGGTGTTACCATCCCAAATGAAAAGAGAATTGAAGCGGCGCTGCCTTATATCTACGGCGTCGGTTTAACATTGTCCAAAAAAGTTTTGGCAGCAACCAACGTTGACCCAAATAAGCGGACAAAAGATTTATCGGAAACTGAACTTAACCGCATTCGCGAATACATAGAAAAGAGCTATAAAGTAGAAGGGGAATTAAGACAGCAGGTTTTACTAAATATAAAGAGATTAAAAGAAATTGGTTCTTACAGAGGTTCCAGACACATTAAAGGTTTGCCTGTAAGAGGCCAGAGGACTAAGACTAACTCCCGAACCCGCCGTGGTAACGTAAGAAAGACGGCAGGTAGCGGTAGGAAGAACGCCTCAGAAAAGACCTAAAGACGCGGAGATAATTATCAACCATCGTATAAACATTTATGGCTGAAGAAACAACTACAACTGAAAGCGTAAAAGAAGTTACTGTCCCAAAAGCGGATGCATCGGCTTCCGAAGCGCCTAAAATTAAGTCCAAGAAAAAGAAGTCTAAGGCCAAAGTTACCAAAGGTAAAATCTACGTAAATTCCACATATAACAACACCATTGTTTCAGCTACCGACCTAACCGGCAACGTCCTTATTTGGAGCAGCGCCGGAAAAATTGGTTTTAAGGGTTCTAAAAAATCTACTCCTTATGCCGGACAAAAAACCATGGAAGACGTGTTGTCCCGAATGAAAGAACGCGGCTTGGTGGAAGTAGATGTTTTAATTAAAGGAATTGGCAGCGGCCGTGAATCTGCAGTTAGAGCTCTTCAAGGAAGTGGCTTAAATGTTTTAACCATAAAAGACCAAACACCTATTCCACATGGCGGAGTAAGACCCAAGAAACCGCGTCGCGTATAATCACATGAACCCAAGATTAAAAAACGCCATCATTATTACCATCAGTTTGATAGTTTTAGTGGGAGCATATTTTTTCTTGATGTGGGTGTACAATCAAACCAGTAAATTGTAATTTTTTAAATTAAACTATGCGTTATACAGGACCAAAAGTTAAAAAAGCCAGAAGGTTTGGCATGGCCTTTACAGCCAAAGATGCCAAGGTTATGCAAAGACGCGCTACTCCTCCGGGACAGCACGGTCAAAACCGCGTCCGTCTTTCTGAATACGGCACACAATTGCGCGAAAAGCAAAAGGCTAAAATTAGCTATGGCGTAATGGAAAAGCAATTTGAGCGCTATTTCAAACACGCTCTAAAGCAAACCGGCGTAACCGGCGACAATCTTTTAAAACTTTTGGAATTACGTTTGGACAATGTGGTTTTCCGTTTAGGTTTTGGGGAAACCAGAGCCCAAGCTCGCCAAATAGTCGGCCATGGATTTATAGAAGTTAACGGCAAAAAAGTTAACATTCCTTCTTACGGAGTTAAAATAAGCGATGTTGTTGCTATAAGAGCGGGCAAGCAAGCCAGCGGGTATGTTACAAAGTTAAAAGACAAGATTAAATCTTTTCAGACCCAAGAATGGTTGTCCTTAGACAGCACCAAACTTTCCGGAAAAGTTTTGAGCCAGCCGACTCCGGATTTAATCGGCAACCAAATAAATACTCAACTTATAGTTGAACATTATAGCAGGACCTAAATTAACATTTGACAATTAATATTTAACTTTGGCCCCAGGGCCAACCGTTAAATGTCAAAGGTTTCAAAAAACTATGCAAGCAATTCCTCTGCCCAATCGCGCGGTAATTACCGACGCTGGGACAAATAAATACAGCGTCGTCTTAGAGCCCCTTTACCCGGGCTACGGCGTTACTATTGGTAATGCCATGCGCAGAGTCTTGCTTTCCAGCATGCCTGGAGCCGCGGTTACGGCCATGAAAATTAAGTTTGTGGATCACGAATTTTCCACAATCCCGAACGTTAAGGAAGACGTAATCCAAATTATTTTAAATATTAAACAGCTTCGCGTAAAAAGCTTTAGCGCGGAACCTGTTATTTTACAGTTAAGAGTCAAGGGCGAAAAAGTTATTACTGCGGCCGACATAAAAGAAACTGACCAAGTCCAGGTAATAAATAAAGATTTGCATATCGCTACCACAGACAACAAAACTGCAGATTTCGACATGGAATTAACAATTGAACAAGGTCGCGGTTATGTTCCGGTTGAAGCCAGAGACAATCAAAAATTGGACCTTGGACAAATTGCAGTAGATGCTATTTTTACCCCAATCAAGTCCGTTCACTTTGACGTTTCTAACGTTCGTGTTGGGCAACTTACCAACTACGACAAAATGGAATTGGTCATGGAAACCGATGGCAGCATTTCCGGTCAGGAAGCCGCGGATATTGCCTCTCATATTTTGGTTGACCATTTTAGCATGATGTTTGCAGATGGTTTTAGCAAGCCGCAGGAAGCCGCTGAAGTTGTGCTGCCGGAAATTGCGGTTGCCAGCGAGCCTGTTTCCGCGGAAGACCAAATAGAAAATACAGCTTTATCCACCCGCGCTAAGAATTCTTTGTCTAAAAATAACATTGTATCCATTGAAGCCTTAAAAGCCTTGAGCGGCGAACAAATTGCTAACTTAAGCGGCTTGGGCGACAAGACTATTAAAGAAATTATGGATTTCTTGGGAAGATAATATGAGACACGGCAATAAACGAAAATTCGGTAAGGGTATGGATCACCGCAGAAAACTTCTGCGAACTTTAGCATCCTCTGCAATTTTATACGAAAAAATTGAAACTTCGTATGTTAATGGTAAAGTGGCTAAAGCTTATGTAGAAAAAGCTATTACACAATCTAAAGACAATTCTCTTCATTCCCGTCGTATACTTTTGTCCAAGTTGACTCCCATGGCTGCTAAAAAAGCCATTGAAGTTTTGGGACCAAAATACAAGGAAAGAAAAGGTGGTTATACCAGACTAACCAAGTTAAACGACCATACAGCCGGCGCCTCAAAAGTAATTTTGGAATTAGTATAATATGAAAGCACAATCCATTACATTGCCAAAAACAGTTAAGCGCCAGTGGTTTGAAATTGACGCGTCAAAAAAGCCCATGGGCCGTGTTGCTACTGAAGTTGCTAATTTGCTAAGAGGTAAGCACAAACGCGAATTTACCCCACATATGGATATGGGTGATTTCGTTGTGGTTACTAATACCGGTAGCATGAAATTTAGCGGCCGTAAAGTTGAACAAAAAGAATATTTTAGACATTCTGGTTACTTAGGCGGTATTAAATCCACCACTTTAAAAGTATTACTGCAAAAGGATCCTGAAGAAGTTTTTAAAAAAGCAGTTTACAGCATGCTAGACGATGTCCGTTTTAGAAAGACGATGATGTCCAGAATGAAAACAGTTAAAGACAAAGCCCACACTTATAAAATTGATAAAGTGATTTCCTAATTTATGGCTACTACTAAGACTCCTACAACAAAATCAGACGAGCCGAAAGCTCCCCGCAAACCCAGGGCCCCGCGCAAACCAGCCGCGGCTAAGACTTTTGACGCAAAAGACCAGGCTGAAACTTCTGTAAAAGCGGAAGTTGAAACTACTGCTCCTGAAACCAAGACTCATGTTAAACATGAAAAGCATACAGCTGACCCGGGCCGCTATGTTTTTGCTACTGGCCGCAGAAAGACTGCTGTTGCGAACGTACGCTTATTTACAGGAAAAGGGGACAGTATGGTTAACAAAAAACCACTTGAATCTTATTTTGGCTATACTTATTACCAAGAAGAAATTGGCCAACCCTTTAGCTTAACCGGACTTGGAACCGAATATTACTTTACCTGCCATGTAAACGGCGGCGGACCTCATTCCCAAGCCCAGGCCGTGCGCCACGGAATTTCCATTGCCCTTTCTAAAATCTCCGACGATGTCCGCAAAGTCCTAAAGAAAAACGGACTCCTTACCCGCGACGACCGCAGAAAAGAAAGAAAGAAACCAGGTTTGAAAAGAGCCCGTCGTTCCCCACAGTGGGCGAAGCGTTAAGTATCAAATTTTTAAAACCACCCCAGTTGGGGTGGTTTTGTTAATATGTAACATTTCTGGCATCTGGCGCATTTTACTGATATAATAATTAAAATAATATAATTAAACGAAACAAATATGGAAAATAATTTTCCGAAATGGTTAGTTAACGCTCTTGGCGTTCTTTTAGTCGTTTTTGTGGCTCTTTTAGTTGTGCAAAAGTCTCACGACATTCAAACAACTTTTAAGAACCAAAAGCCAGCTAATACAATATCGGTTTCCGCTGAAGGCAAGGTTATGGCAACGCAAGATTTGGCTACTGTTACTATTGGCGTTATGTCGCAGGGTAAAACCGCGGTTGAGGTTAAAGACCAAAATAATACCAAGATTAATAAGATTATCGACTTCATTAAAGCTCAGGGCGTAAAAGACGAAGACATTAAGACTTCTCAGTTTAACTTTTATCCGCAGCAGGACTGGCGAACAGGTACAGCGGTTATTACCGGTTACCAAAGCGACCAAACCGTAACTGTGAAAGTTCACGGTATAGACAAGTCGCAGTCAGTTCTGGAAAAAGTTTTAGACGGAGCTGTTAACAATGGCGCTAACCAAATCCAGGGTGTGAACTTTAGTTTTGAAAATCCTGAAAGCTTGCAGCAGCAGGCACGTAAGTTGGCTATAGACAATGCAAAAAAGAAAGCTACAGATTTAGCACAAGAAGCCGGTCTGACTTTGGGTAAAGTTGTTAGTATTTCCGAAAGCAATGGTTATATGGGTCCAATGCCTTATGCTGTAAGCGCTCCTTCTGCAATGGGTATGGGCGGTGGTATGGACAAGTCTATGGTGGCAAATGTTGAACCAGGCAGCCAAGATGTTATTGAAAGTATGAGCGTTACTTTCGAAGTTAAGTAATTTAAATAGATTTATACAGATTGGTTAGCGACAAACAAAAAAATCTCCACATTTGTGGAGATTTTTTGGGATTTATTGTCATTCCGGGAGCCAAGATTAACTATCGAACTTATTTATCTAAAAATACGACTTGACAGGGATGTAAATGTAAGCTAGTTTAGGTTTACGGGAGTTAATATTTTCTTATATATAAAGCTTAAATATGAAAAACCATCTTACATTACACGGTTCAAGGCATAGCCCATTTACAGGTAATTTTCTGTTTTAACCAACGATTTGTACGTTGGTTTTTTTGCTCCTCTTTACTTTTGTTGCAGCTCCATTGGTACCGGCGGTTTAGAGTTAAATCCAGGCAATCCAAATGAAAGTGGTCACTATCAAACCTTAAAGCCATCTAATAGTTTTGTTGTAGATAAGTTAAAAAGTGCGGGGCTTAATGTTCTTGACAATCTAGCCTGCTTTAAGAAAAATATGAGAAAATTATTTTTTATAATTCAACTTATTGTAGTAGTTATGCTAATCGGTTTTTGTTTTTTGTTCAATATCGACAAATTTAAGCCAAGAATGGGTGAAGGCAAAGATTTGGGCTATGGGTATAGAACAAAGTCCGGCGTAGTTTACGTAAGTTTTAATGACGGATCTGATGGCAGAAGTATTTATACGGTGAAAATTGACGGTGCCGACCCTGCTACCTTTAGAGCGTTAAGCCATGAATATTCAAACGATAAAAATAATGTATATTTTTTTACGAATGGTATTGTATCCTTGGTTAAGCAGGCTGACCCCCTGACTTTCGGGTTATTTGAAGACTACCCCGATAATTGGATTTATTTTTTTGCAAGAGATTCAAAACATATTTACAAGTCGGGGGAAATTATTGATGGTGCCGATCTGGTAACGTTCCAAATTTTAAAAAAAGGCTACTCTAAAGATAAAAATTTTATTTACACGGGTTCTTCAAAAATTGAAGGAGCTGATCCTGGAACCTTTCTTGTTTTAAACTCGGTTTATTCTAAAGACAAGAATAATGTTTATTATCAACAGCGAGTTTTACAAAACGCAAACCCTGGGACTTTTGAAATAATTTGTGAGCAGAAAGCTCGGGACAAAAATAATTTTTATTCAGGAAATCAGATTGTAAAAAGTGTGGAACCATGCAATCAGTAAATATATAAGCACAAGCATTTTTAGGTACAATTGCGGGAAGTTTTCACTATTGAAACCAAATAAATTCCGCTAAAGAGTCAAAATTTTATAAGTTGCATGGTGTTTTAGTAAATAAAAATAAATTTAGAACATAAAAAATCTCCACATCAGTGGAGATTTTTTATGTTCTAAGCAAACTCATAAGCCGAATTCTGTTTGTAATAATCATCTATCTTGTCCTACTGTTGCCAGTAAGATCGTGCGGCCTACCAAACTTGGCCTTGCACCCAGGTAAGAATTTAGCCGTTTCACCTACCATATCACTATAGTAGTTCGCCCTGTACCATTCATTTTCGTTCAGGTGCAGGGCGTTTTATTCCTTTCGGAATAAAACGTCACTGTTCGCATCTCGCAGATTACTCTGGACGGGCGTTACCCGCTACCATTTTTGATAACTCTTAAGAGGTTATCAAATAAGTGTTCGGACTTTCCTATCCTTAAATAAATTTAGGGATCGATTATTCGGTTTGCTTAGAACTTATATACTGTATCAACTTTATGGGGTTTTGTCAACTGTCCAAAAAGCATAAAATATTGTAAAATAAAGGTAATATGAAGCGAACAGAGCTAATTTTCAACCTAATTTCAATACCTTTAGACGCAATAATGCTGCTGGTTGCGGGTATTGTTTCTTTTTATTTACGTAGTCAGCCGGCGGTTATTTCCAAGCCAATTATTTACCGTCTGGAATTGCAAAGTTTTTTAAATGTGGCCTACACCATTATTCCGGTTTTGCTTTTAATTTTTGCGCTGGTTGGACTCTACAATTTAAAAGGTACGCGTAAATTTGTTAATGAACTGGGTAAAATAATCATAGGCATTTCGCTGGGACTGCTTTTGGTAATTTTAATGTTCTTTTTTAACCAAAATATTTTTCCTTCCCGCTTTATAATTTTAGCAGCCTGGGGACTCGGTATAGTTTTTGTAATGTTTGGCCGTCTGTTGCTTAAGTATCTTCAAACACAGTTATTTTTAAAAAATATTGGGCTACATAAACTGGTAATTATAAACGGCTACAAAAATAATTCCAGCATTATTGAACAAGTTTATAAAAACAAAGCTTATGGTTATGAAATTTGTGATGAGCTAAGTTATTCAGAAAATTGCTTAAGCCAGCTGGAAAAGTTGTACAGCGCCGGTAAGATAGACGAAATTTTGCAGGCTAATCCCGCTTTGCCGGACGACATTAATCTGAAATTAGTTGAATTCGCTAGGACCAGGGGCCTTCAGTTTAGTTTTGTGCCAAATTTATTTGAAGTCCAAAGAAATGCCGTCGAAATGTCCAGTTTAAAAGGCATTCCGGTCATTAGCTTAAAAAATACGCCTCTTGATGGTTGGGGTAAGGTGGCAAAAAGGTTGACAGACATTATTGTGTCAGCCGTTTGTTTAATAATCACCTCCCCATTTTTTTTGCTAATTGCGATGGCTATAAAAATTGACAGCAAGGGTAAAGTAATTTATTCGGCAATGCGCGGCGGTAGGGACAAAGACTTTAGATTTTATAAATTCCGTACAATGTTTAACCATTTAAGCGTCGGAGAAGAATATGGCGGGCAGGAAGCGGAAGCAATGCGTAACCAACTTTGGGAAAAGAATGATCGCGGCGGCAAAGACAGCCCATTTTTAAAAATTAAACATGATCCTCGTGTTACGCGGATTGGCCGTTTTTTACGTAAAACTAAACTGGACGAAATTCCTCAGTTTTGGAATGTGCTAATAGGGGATATGAGCATGGTTGGCCCCCGCGCCCACGTGCTGGACGAGGTTCAGCGTTACAAGGACCGCTACAGGCGGATGTTTTCCATCAAGCCTGGTGCTTTTGGTATGTCCCAGTTAGCCCAGCTGTCGTGGCCGGATTTGCCGTTTGACGAAGAAATTAAGCTAAACACTTACTACATAGAAAACTGGTCTCTCTGGTTGGATTTTTCCATTTTGGCTAAGAGTTTGTACTGGCTGGTTATTGGACGTAAAAGTAAGGAAGACTATTAAATCAGGTTTTAGGTGTTAGGTTCTAGGTTTTAGGAACTAACCCCTAACTTTTAATACCTAAAACATATGAGAGTTGCTTTAGTTCAGGATTCGTTCACGCAAAGAGGAGGCGCTGAAAGGGTTATTGATGTTTTGCATGAAATGTATCCGGAAGCGCCGGTGTTTACATTGGTCTTAGATCGTAAATTAAGAGATTATTATATTTCTTGGGACATTCGGACCAGCTGGCTTCAGGTTATTTACAACTTTGTTCCAAAATTCCAGTGGTTATTCCCCATTGTTCCTTTAGCTGTTAGTTCTTTAAATTTTGAAGGGTATGATTTAGTAATTTCATCAAGTTCAGGTTTTGCCAAAAATATTAAAGTCCCTAAAAACTGCGTTCACATAAACTACTGCCATACACCTACTAGGTTTTTATGGACAGACGGTGACTATGTTAACCAGGAACTTACCGGTCTGCTTACAGTTTTTAGGCCGTTGGCAAAACTAACAATCAAGCTTTTAAAAAATTGGGACTATAAAGGCGCGCAAAGAGTAACCAAATTTATTGCCAACTCAGCAGAAGTCAAAAAAAGAATAAAGAAATATTATAACCGCGACTCAGAAATAATATATCCGCCTGTAAATGTTGATTTTTGGAAAAACACTGCCTCAAAACAAGATTATTTTTTACTGGGCGGACGGTTGCAGGCGCACAAACATAACGATTTAATTATTGAAATATTCAATGAGTTAAATTTACCTTTGCGGGTATTTGGCACGGGACGACAAGAAAAATATTTAAAATCAATTGCAAAAAGCAATATTGCCTTTTTAGGAAAAATATCCGACGAGCAATTAAAGAAAGAATACAGCGGCGCTTCAGGTTTTATTTACCCGCAATTAGAAGACTTTGGCTTAATGCCCTTGGAAGCCTCAGCCTGCGGCACAGCAACTATTGCCCTGGGCAAGGGCGGTGCCTTGGAAACTGTTGTGCCAGGAGTTACTGGTGAGTTGTTTGAAAATTACGATAAAGAGAAAATAAAGCAAATAATTTTGTCTTGGAACCCGAAGAAATATTTGGCAAATAAACTTAGAGAGCATTCAGAAAAATTTGGCAAACAAATGTTTACGGAGAAAATAAGTAACTTTATAAATGAAAATCGCGATTGATTTACGGAGTTTGCAAAATGGGCAGTTTACGGGCGTGGAGAATTACACGCTGAATTTGCTTGAGCATTTATTGCCAATGGACAAGCAGAATTCTTACACGCTTTTTTATAATGCATTTAAGGAAGCGCAGTTGCCCGATTTAAACTTTGTAAATTCAAAACTTGTAAAAAAACGCTGGTCAAATAAAATACTTAACTTAGCCTTAAAGTTTAAGCTTGTTTCTATGGAAAAATTAGCAGGGGACTTTGACTGCTTATTTATGCCAAATTTAAATCAGTTTAACATTAGCCCTAAAGCAAAACTTGCTATTACTGTTCATGATCTTTCGCCTGTAGTAACTCCGGAGTTTTACGACGCCAAAAGGCGGCTTTGGCATAAGTTTTTAAATTACCAAAAAGCTTTTAACCGCGCTAATGTCATTTTTGCTGTTTCGGAATATACCAAAACAGATTTGGTGCGTTTGTTCAAGGTAGACGAGAAAAAAATTAAAGTTGTTTATCCAGGAATAGACAATAAAGTTTTCCAGATGAACATCGAGGAAAATAAGTTACGAGAAATTCGTAATCAGTATAGTTTGCCCGGAGATTTTATTTTATTTTTAAATACTATTGAGCCGCGGAAAAATCTTTCCAATTTAATTCGGGCTTTTGAAAAAATGGATCATCCGGCGCATCTTGTTATTGCGGGCAGGAAGGGCTGGAAAGACAAGGCCATTTTTGAGGAAATTAAGCATAGTAAAAAATCCCTTAAAATAAAGTATCTAGGTTATATAAAGGACGAGGACAAGCCGGCGGTTATTAAGCTTTCCAAAGCTTTGGTTTACCCGAGCTTTTATGAAGGTTTTGGTTTTCAGCCGCTGGAGGCAATGGCCATGGGAACACCGACTATTGTCAGCCAGGTTACAGCGTTGCCTGAGGTGGTGGGAGATGCGAGCCTTTTAATTAACCCTTATAATGTAAGTGATATTACTGCCACTTTAAATTTGTTACTAAAAAATGAGCAATTAAAGTCCGGGCTGGTTGCAAAGGGGCTGGAAAGAGTAAAAAAGTTTAGCTGGGAAAAGTCTTCGCTCAGTATTTTGGAGGCTCTAAACTCTTTATGAGTAAAATTGGCATAGATGCAAGAATGATAGGTACACAGCACGGCGGTATAGGCCGGTATATTTTTGAATTGGTAAAAGGAGTTTTAGCCGGGGACCAAAAAAACGAATATTATATTTTTTGTAACGCGGCTCAAAGAAATGTTATTGAGCAATTTTCTGAAAATAAAAATAATTTACATATAGTAAATTGCGAAATCCGTCATTATTCCTTTGGCGAGCAAACGAGCTTTTTAAACCTTTTAAATAAGCACAATTTAGACTTGGTGCATTTTCCCAATTTCAATGTACCGGTATTTTACAAAAGACCTTTTGTTGTCACCATACACGACATGGTGCACCACAAAATTAGCGGACATAAAAAAAGTCGGTTCTTGCATTTTTTGGCGTATAAAAAAGTTATGGAGCACGCGGCAAAACAGGCCAGAGCGGTTATTACTGTGTCGCAGGCCTCAAAAAAGGACATTATTAAATACTTAAAAGTTCTGCCCCGTAAGGTTGAAGTTGTTTATGAAGGAGCTGTTTTAAATACGCAGGTAGATAAAGAAAAAATAAACCAGACCAAGAAAAAGTTTTTTCTTCACCGTCCGTATTTTTTGTTTGTGGGAGTTTTGGAGCGCAAGAAAAATTTAATTAATTTGACCCGGGGGTTTGACTATTTAATAAGCAAATACCAAACAGACATGGATTTA
Organism: uncultured Candidatus Saccharibacteria bacterium; assembly: GCA_964474825.1. Lineage (GTDB taxonomy): Bacteria > Patescibacteriota > Doudnabacteria > UBA920 > UBA920 > CAYYWQ01. The sequence goes on along the minus strand of CAYYWQ010000001.1, from coordinate 452,365 downwards.
GTTGTGGCAGGTAAAGCCGACAGTCATTATCCGGAAATAAGGCACAAGGCTATGGACATAAAGAACAGGGAGAGATTAGTTTTTACAGACTATCTTGAAGATTCGGACTTGGCGGCTCTATATGCCGGAGCGTATGGTTTTTCATCGGCGTCTTTGCATGAAGGCTTTGGTTTGCCTGGGCTTGAGGCTATGAAATTTGGCTTGCCTCTGGCAGTGTCCAACACCGAAGTTTTTAACGAAATTTACGACCAGGCTGCCGTGTATTTTAACCCTCTTGACCCGGAAGACATTGGCGAGAAATTATATTTACTGGCGCGCGACCAAGGTTTTTACAGCCAGCTTCGCCAAAAAAGTTTAAACCGCGCGGGAATGTTTGATTGGGATAGGGCGGCAGCAGAGACTTTAAAAATTTACAAGGACATTTTAGAATAATGAAAATACTTTTAGTCGGCGGTGGTAGCGGCGGGCCGGTTGCCCCTTTGCTAGCTGTTGCCGAACAAATTAAAGAAACATACCCCGAAGCCCTGTTTTTATTAGTGGGTACAAAGACCGGTCCTGAAAGGCAGATGGCTGACACTGCTAAAATTCCTTTTAAAGCAATTTCGGCCGGGAAGTGGCGGCGATATTTTAGCCTTGCTAATTTAGCAACACCCTTTCAAATTAGCGCGGGTTTTTTTCAGGCCAGAAAAATCTTAAAGCAATTTCGGCCGGATTGCGTATTTGGCGCGGGAAGTTTTGTTCAGGTTCCCGTGGTTTGGGCCGCTAAGTTTTTGGACATACCGGTTGTCCTACATCAGCAAGACTTATTGCCCGGATTGGCAAACCGCTTATGTGAGCAGGCGGCAACCAAAATAACCGTAACCTTTGAGGATTCACTAAAAGACTTTTCCTCAAGTTTGGGCTTGTTTTATAAAAAAAATAAGGCTAAAATTGTGTTAACGGGCAATCCTTTCCGAAAAGAATTGACTAAGGCCGATAAAGAGGAAAGTTTGCGCTTTTTTAAATTAGAAAACAACTTGCCCACTCTGTTGGTGCTAGGCGGCGGTACCGGGTCTAAGTTCATTAATGACTTGGTGTTAAAGTCTCTTCCTGAACTTTCCAAAGTCGTTCAGGTTATTCATTCGACGGGTCCGGCAAAAGGAGAGCAGGAAACATTTGAAAATTACAGGAGTTTTAAATTCATTGCCAACATGGGCGCGGCATATGCTGCCGCGGATTTGGTTTTTTCTCGCGCCGGACTGTCCACTATTACCGAGCTTTCTAACCTAAAAAAAATCGCAATAGTAATGCCAATGCCGGGCACTCACCAGGAATTGAATGCTTTTATGCTTTACCAGAACCAAGCGGCGTTGGTACTCGACCAAAAGCAATTAGTGCCCGCGGGTTTGGTGAAAGTAATAAGAAGGCTCTTATTTGAACATGAGTTACAGGAGCAACTTAAAAAGAATATTTCGGAAATTATGCCCAAAAATTCAGCGGCAAAAATTTCGGAAATTATTGTAAAAATTATTGAACAACATGTCTGAAGAAATTAGCAGGCCAAAATTAGGTTTAGCGCTAAGCGGTAGCGGCAATCGCACCACTTTTTACGTTGGGTTTTTGGAAGGTTTGGCTGAACAAAACATCCATATAGATTATATTGCCGCATCCAGCGGTGCCTCTATGGTATCCGCCGCGTTTGCATGCGGGAACCTGCAGGAATTTAAAAAAGAGGTTTTAAGTTTGGACAAAAAAAAGTTTAAAGAATATTTAGGTAGCGGTAAGCGCGGCGGGTTATATTCTTTAGACAATATGGAGAATAAATTGCGGGAATTTACCAAGGGCAAGACTTTTGATCAAGTGCGCCCCATGATGTCTTTTACAACAGTAGACATTGAAACTGGAGAGCAGGTAGACTTGTGCATTGGCGACATTGCCCGTGCGGTGCGTATTTCCTGCACTTTGCCGGGGGCCTTTGAGCCCGTAAAGTGGGGGAACCGAACTTTGGTGGACGGCGGACTGCTTAGTTTAGTGCCAGTGGATTCGCTCAAAAAATTTCCGGTCGACGTAACCATTGGCGTTAATATGCGGGGCACCAAGCATATTTTTACCGAAGGTCAAATTACCATGAAGAAAATCTTAAATTTAATGGGAAGGGCATTATTTTTACAGCAGGCAACAGCGTTTTTTAAAAATTTGGTGGACGACGAAGATAGCGAAGAAAATGTAGATTTTGAAAGAAATCCCACTACATTTACAGTTATAAATAAAAGTTTAAATTTGGCTATTGCCGCGGAAAAAACGGACGGCAACGCCGATCTTTCGTGTGATTTAATGATCACACCGACTATTCCTCCGTTCAAGGGTAATATTTTTACCCAGCTTAATCCTTATTACGAGCTTGGTAAAAAAATAGCATTTGAGTACGGCCCGAAAATCCAGGAGATTGTAAAGCAAAAAAGTTTGGCTAGCGAAAAAGTAAGAGCTTGATTTATATGGAAATAGACTTAGAAAAAATTAAAAAAATCTACTTCGTCGGAATTGGCGGTATTGCCATGTCCGCGGCTGCAAATATTGCCCGCGATTTTGGCTATGAGGTCAGTGGCAGTGATGCCACGGAAGTTTACGCGCCAGCTAAAGACGTTTTGGACAGCAATAAAATTACTTACCATATTGGCTATAATGAGCAGCAGGTAAAAGATTCAAAAGCGGACTTATTTATACTTTCAGCCGGTGAAAGCGTGCAAAATCCGGAAGTTAAATTTATCATAGACAGCAATTTACCCCACGCTGGTTTTGCAGAGCTGCTGTACGAATTTTCTAAGGACAAACTACGCGTTGTAGTGGCCGGTACTCACGGTAAATCCACCACTACTGGCTTTTTGGGGCACTTATTAAAGAATATAGACAACAGTTCTTTTGTGGCTGGAGCTGTGCTTCAAAATTACAATAGTAATTTTCACAAAGGTGACGGGCATTACTTTGTGTTTGAAGGCGACGAATATAAAAACGAGTTTGATGACCCAACCCCAAAATTTCATTATTACAAGCCCGACATTTTAGTTTTAAATAATTTGGAATATGATCATCCTGACCAGTTTGCCAGTTTGGAAGATTTGGAAAAAGAATTTTCTTTGCTAATTGAGTCAATGCCCCCGGACGGTTTAATTGTTTATAATGCGGACGATGCCAATTTACCCAAACTTGTGCATAAGAGCAATATTGCAACGGTAAGTTTTGGTATAGAAAACGACGCTGACTATAGGCTGGAGAATGTGGAATACGGGAGTGAATACACGACTATTGGAGTTACTAACAAGTTTTCCCAAGACATGGTTTTAAAAATGACCGGGCAAAGTGAACAATATAAAATCCAATTGCCTGGAAAAATAAATGTTTACAACACCCTGGCTGCAATTGCTACTTTACGGGCTTTGGGTTTTGACCGCCAGCAAATCGCACTGGACTTGCTTTCCTACAAAGGCGTAAAACGCCGTTTTGAAATTGTGGGAGTAAAAAATGGGATTACCATTGTGGACGATTACGCCCATCACCCAACCGCAGTAAGGGAAACCTTAGCGGCGGCCCGCTTAAAATATAATAAAGCCAAAATTTGGGCAGTATTTGAACCCCACACGTTCAGTCGCACTACAGCTACTTTGCCTGATTTAGCAACCAGTTTTACTGATGCGGACGAAGTTTTAATTTCAGAAATATATCCGGCACGAGAAAAAGCAAATGAGGCCACTATTGCATCCGCAGATGTAATAAAAGCCATTAAAGAAAAAAAATCAGGCAATATTCGCTTAGTCCACAACAAACAAGAGGCTTTAGACCTGCTAAAATCCGAGACCCGGCCGGGAGATGTTATAATAGTAATGGCGGTGGGGAGCTTTAACCGGGTTGCTTATGAAATAAAAGAACTCCTGTAAATAATTTGGATGACAATAAAACAAAACGAGAATTTAGCAAAGCACACTACTTTTAAAATCGGCGGGCCGGCCAAGTTTTTTTGCGTGGTTACTAACGACAAAGAACTTAGGGAGGCTGTAGATTTTGCCGCAAAAGAAAAAGTGGAAATGCTAATGCTGGGCGGCGGCAGTAACATGCTAATTAGCGATAACGGCTTTAATGGTTTGGCGGTTGCTGTGGATTTTAAAGGTTGGGAAGTTAAAGAAAGTGGCAATGAGGTGGTTTTAAAAGTTGCGTCGGGTGAAAATTGGGACAAAATTGTTGAGCTCGCAGTAAAGAAAGGGTGGTGGGGGATTGAGAATCTTTCTCACATCCCCGGAAAGACAGGAGCCATTGCCGTGCAGAACGTTGGAGCTTATGGTCAGGAAGCGAGGCAAGTTGTAAGTAAGGTTACAGTTTTTGAAATTGCTACAGGGGAAATTTTTGATCTTGATAATGTAGTTTGCGGCTTTGGCTACAGGGAAAGTATTTTTAATCGCAAGCGCCGTGGGGAGTTAGTTATTTTACAAACATATTTTAAATTAAGTAAAGCCCCAAAGCCAAACTTATGGTATAGAGATTTGAACTTAATGTTTGCGGGCAAGCAGCCAAGCTTGGCGCAAATTCGCAAGGCAGTAATTGGTATTCGAGACCAAAAATTCCCTTTTCCCAAAGAAGCAAAGAACGGCAATGCAGGGTCATTTTTTAAAAACGCCATTGTTGACCGCATAGAGTTTGGAAAAATTAAAATCAAGATTGCCCATGCTTTCGGTTTTGAAGAAGCAAAGCGGCTACAGCTTAAATCCATTGCCATAGACAGTCATTTTAAAATACCGGCCGCTTTTTTGCTAGACGTTTGCGGTGTTAAGGGCGTTAAGCATAAAAATGTTGCCATAAATAAGAATCAGCCGCTTGTAATAGTTAATGCAACCGGTAAGGCTAAGGCTGTAGATGTTTTAGAACTTGCCGGGGGAGTTTTGGCCTTAGTAAAAGAAAAAACCGGGTTAGATTTGGAAATAGAGCCGGAATTAATTGGCTTTAGTAAGGAAGAATTGGCAAAATATGATATAATAAAGAAACATTAATGCCTAAAGAGCAAAGTTAACATATGAATATCAACATAAAGGGCACAGGGACAAGTTTAACAGACGCTGATAAAAAATACATTAACAGTAAGTTAGAGGTTCTGGAAAAGTTTGTAACCGAAAGCGACAAGATTTTTGTGGAAGCCGAGTTGGAGGCCAAACATAAAACAGGGCTGGTATTCCGCTTGGAAATTACTGTTAACCCTCCCCAGTATTATGCTGAGGCCCGAGGTAACGATTTTTACGAGGCATTAGATTTAGCGGTCCCCAAAATAAAGGATCAGCTGGTCAAACAAAAAGACAAGCGCATAAGTCTGCGCCGCCGAAAAACTCCATTAAAGAATTTGAAATAAAAGTTTCAACCTGTACTAAGACTCCTTAGGCTCGCTTATCCCGCGAGCGGGATACACTCACCTACGTCGCTAATAATTTAAAAAGCCACCTACTTGGTGGCTTTTTTGTAATATTTATTCCACACTTGGTCAAATCCGCCTTTTTTGTTCAGGAGTTCCCTGGAACCTCTGGTTACGGTGGCCATACTAATTTTAAGATTTTTTATAATTTCCCTTTGCGGAATGTTCTTTTTAAGCTGCTTTATTATTTGCCAGCGTACCGCAAGGTCCTTGTACTCCTTAGGGGAGAGCAAGTCAAACAAAAATTCGTGGAAAAGCTTTTTATCCTTAGAAGTTTTTGCTAAGAGTTCTTCCATTTCCTGGCCGTATTGATGTAAATATTGCATGCCTTTTACGTTAATGCACCCGCCTACCGGCAGGCAGGCTAGCGCAGTTATGTTAGCACTTGCGCAATTTAAAATCAATATTGTGGATAACATAAGCCAAAATCTCCCAATCCTAATGCACTACTGCACTAGTGCAGTAGTTGACAAAGGATCCATCAGGGTATATCATACTTTTGTATGAAAGCTTTAGCCAACCAACTCACTTTGTGGCAATGGACTTTGCAAGACCGAAAAGTCCTGGTTTAAGCTGTTTTATGGAATTTTAAAACACCTCCGGACTTTGCGGGAGGTGTTTTGTTTTGACCGATGTATGCATTATGTATGTCTTAGTCGGCCAGCACAAATCTACATAGCGGACAATGGTGCTGGAGTGATTTGTCCGACTGGAGGAATAATGGAAAAAAAGGCGATTTTCTACATATGCCTGATACTGGAACTGCTCCAAAATCAGGTTCGTCTTGAAGCCGAACTCGCGTACGCTAAAGCGATGCGGAACCACAACGAAAGGGGAACCTGGTAATGCTGAAGGCGGACATGAGGCTCGGGTTCGTTAGAATTAAGGGACTGAAAGCCCAGCGTCCGAATCTAGCGTTCCTGCGACACGACCACATCTTTGTGGTCAGGCTTATTGGCGCGGGGAGCGTAATTTGTCAGCTCTTAACCGATGGAAAATTCGGCAGGACGTTTGAGCTGCATCTCCCCGACCTGAAGTTTTGCCGTAGGGTTCGCGCTACCACCTGTTTCCCCCAAAGGAAATAGGTGGTAGCAGTTATTTGACAGTTTTTTATGGAGTGATATAATTACAGAAATGCATAAATTATCTCAAAATTTTTCTTTCTGGTTTTATTTTACTCTGGGCGTCGAGGCCAGAAATTTTGAGTTAATAAAGTCGTAAAAGTAAACGAACTTAACTTAAAACTTCCGACCTTGACGGTCGGTTTTTTGTTTGCCATTTACGTTTTTTGTAACGGGCAAGCGAGAAAGTTACAATCCAAAAAGAGGAAAAAAGGAAGAGAAGACATGATAATCAGCATGGGTCTGAATGCAACACCGGCTCAAGTTGAGGCCGTGTGTGAGCGGATTCGTGGGTTTGGTTACAAGGTCCACGACTGTTCAGGAGAAGTACGCAAGGTTATCGGCGCTGTCGGCGTAGGAGATGTATCTGCCTGCGTTGAAGCGGTGAGCGCAATGGAAGGGGTGGAAAAGGCAGTCCGCATTTCAGCTCCGTACAAGTTCGTGAGTCGGGAATTCCATGCCAGTAAGTCGCGGATTAAAGTCAATGGTTTCGAAATCGGCGGCGACCAATTCTTGGTCATGGCTGGTCCGTGCTCGGTTGAGTCCGAAACACAAATCATGGAAACCGCATACGCGGTTGCCCAAGCTGGCGCAAATATCCTCAGAGGCGGCGCCTTCAAACCCCGCACTTCGCCTTACGACTTCCAGGGCTTGGAAGAAGAAGGGCTGAAGCTGCTTCGCAAAGCTAAAGATGCTACTGGCCTCGCCATCATAACCGAAGTGATGAGTGACCGCGATGTCGAGCTGGTAGCCAGTTACGCCGATATCATGCAGGTTGGTGCGCGCAATATGCAGAATTTCGCTCTGCTAAAAACTCTCGGAAAATGCGGCCGGCCGGTAATGCTGAAGCGCGGCATGAGTTCCACCATTAAGGAGTTGCTCATGTCCGCGGAATACATCACCGCCCACGGAAACCCCAACGTCATTCTGTGCGAACGCGGGATCCGTACGTTCGAGACCGCTACGCGCAATACTTGCGACGTAGCCGCCGTTCCCGTTCTCAACGAGCTCACCCACTTGCCGGTGGTGCTCGACCCTAGTCATGCGACCGGGAAACGCAGCCTGGTTCCCCCATTGGCTCGCGCTGGCGTAGCTATTGGCGCAGACGGCCTGATCGTTGAAGTGCATCCATGCCCCGAAAAAGCAGTTAGCGATGGGGCTCAATCGCTCACAATCCCGCAGTTCCAGAAAATGATGGAGGATCTCCAGTCTTACATCCATCTCTGGCGCGCAAGTCGTGTCCTGGAATCTTTGGCAGTCGCGGTAGACTAATATAGCCAGCGACACCATCTTCCTGTAAAATTGGCCAAACTTTTATGGCTCACGGCGGGGCGAAGCTCGTAACTTCACTCCGCCGCCACTTTATTTGCTTAAATTTCCCCATAAAAGGGGGTTTTATTTTGCCCGGGTTTCTGGTATAATAGTCTACGGAAGTCTACAGAAAGAAACACTACAGATGCCTACAGAAGGACTGCAGTTTTCTGTAGGCATCTGTAGTGAATTTTTAATCCGTGTTCTGTAGTATTATGTCATTTTTATCAAAACTCTTCGGCGGGGAAAAAAGCGCTTTGGAAAATTATGGTTCACAGCTTGAAGCTGTGAATGCTTTTAAAGACCAAGTAGCGGCTCTTTCGCAGGAACAAATTAAGCAGGAGATTAAAGATTTTAGAGAGAAAGTAAAAGAATTAGAAACTGCTGAAGAAATTGGCGATGAGCTTAAGGAAATTTTGCCAAGAGTTTTTGCTTTAACGCGCGAGGCGGCTAAGCGCAGCATTGGCCAGTTCCATTACGATGTGCAAATTATTGGCGGCGCTGCTTTAGCAAACAAAAAAATCGCGGAAATGAAAACCGGTGAAGGTAAAACCTTAACTGCTACTCTGCCTTTATCTTTATTTGCCTTAGCAGGCAAGGGCGCGCATCTTGTTACTGTTAACGACTACTTGGCGCGTTGGCAGGCTAGTTTAATGGGTCCGGTTTATCATTACCTTGGTCTTTCAGTAGCTTCTATTCAACACGAAGCGTCTTTTATGTATGACCCAGAGTACAAGCCCGAACAGGAAGAAATAGACAAGTTGGAAGGGGAGACGCAAGGTTTAGTTTTGGATGTAAAACATATGCGCCCGGTTAGCAGGCGTGAGGCTTACGCGGCAGACATAACCTACGGCACTAACAACGAATACGGTTTTGACTATTTGCGTGACAATATGGTTCAGCACGAAAATCAGCTCACCCAGCGCGAATTATTTTTTGCAATTGTAGACGAAGTGGACTCAATCCTCATCGACGAAGCCAGAACTCCCCTTATCATCAGCATGCCGGACCAGGAGCCAACCAGTAAGTATTACGATTTTGCCAAAATGGTAGACCGTTTGGAAGAAGGCAAAGACTATATTGTAGACGAAAAGCATAAAGCCGCGAGTTTAACAGACCAGGGAATTAGCAAAATTGAACAAATTTTAAAAGTTCCAAATATTTATGACACCAGTAAAGGTGTTACCACTATCCACCACATTGAACAAGCTGTTCGTGCCCGAGGTTTGTTTAAAAAAGATCGTGACTATGTTGTACGTGACGGCGAAATTATTATTGTAGACGAATTTACAGGCAGAATGATGTTTGGCCGCAGGTATTCAGAAGGCCTTCACCAGGCCATTGAAGCCAAAGAAAATGTAAAAATTCAGCAGGAAAGTAAAACACTCGCTACTATTACTTTCCAAAATCTATTTAGGTTATATTCGTTCCTTTCGGGTATGACTGGTACTGCTAAAACTGAGGAAGAAGAATTCTTTAAAATATATAAGCTTACAGTTGAGCAAATTCCCACCAACAAGCCCATGGTAAGGGAAGACAGGCCCGATACGGTTTATAAAACCGAGGAAGCCAAATTTAACGCCATTGCCAAAGAAATTAAAGAGCGCAATAAAATCGGCCAACCGGTTTTAATTGGTACAGTGAGCATTGCTAAAAACGAAATGCTTGCTGAGGTTTTAAAAAAAGAGGGGCTGCAGTTTGAAATTTTAAACGCCAAAAACCACGAACGCGAGGCACACATTATTTCCCAGGCCGGACGTTTTAAGGCTATAACACTCGCTACTAACATTGCCGGACGTGGTGTGGACATTCTTTTGGGAGGTAATCCGTCCGACCCGGAAGAAGCTGAGGCTGTTAAAAAAGCCGGCGGTTTGCATATTTTGGGTACCGAACGGCATGAAAGCCGGCGTATAGACAACCAATTACGCGGCCGCGCGGGACGCCAAGGTGACCCAGGATCTTCCCAGTTTTTTGTAAGCATGGAAGACGACCTTATGAGACTTTTTGGCGGCGAACGAATGAAGGGCCTTATGACTCGCTTAGGTATGGCAGACGACCAGCCTATTGAGGCCGGTATGGTTTCTAAATCAATTGAGTCGGCGCAAAAGAAAATTGAAGGACTTAACTTTGATACCCGAAAACATGTTTTGGAATTTGACGATGTTTTAAACCATCAACGTAATATAATTTACAAACGCCGCCGTAAATACGTACCAGGCACGGAAGAAAGCAAAGAGTTTGATTTAAAACAGGAAATTTTAGATTTAGTTAAAGACGAAGTCGGGCAAGTCGTAACCATAGCTTTAAATCCAGTTTTGGAAGAAGGTGTTACTGAGTCAAAGGTTAACCCAATAGACGAAATTGCCAAACAAATTAGCACAATAATTCCTGTTACTCCCGACTTAGTTAAAAAGGCGCGTGAAGCAGCTAATAATGCCGCAGACAAAGAGTTCTCAATTACAGACACATTTTACCAGTCTGCTTTGGAATATTGGGAAACCAAAGAAAAAGAAATGGGTAAAGAAATTTTTGACGGCGCCCAAAGGTTTGTAACACTGCAGTCGCTGGATACTTTGTGGATGGAGCACCTGGACACAATGGACCATCTTCGTGACAGTGTTCGCTTAAGAGGCTACGGCCAGCGCGACCCGCTTGTGGAATACAAAAAAGAAGGCTACACAATGTTTCAGCGGCTTATTGGTGAAATTAACAAGCAAATAGTTTATAGTATATTCCATGTAGGTGTTCAGGTTCAGCCCCAGCAGGTTCAGCAAATAAATCTTCAAACAAGTAGCGGATCAGCTAATCAGTCCATAAGCAAATCAGCAGATCCAAAATTTGAAGGTATTGGCCGCAACGACCTTTGTCCTTGTGGCAGTGGAAAAAAGTTTAAGAAATGCGGTATGATAAACACCGCCGAACATTTACAGCTCATGGCTAAAGGCGGGGCAAAACATCAAGCAAAGGTTGGAGGATAATTACTACTTATTAATAACTAATTACTAACTTATGGCCCACGATTTCAAACGCAAAGAACCAAACAAAACTGAAAAAGTACTTTATGAATTATTTATCCAGCAACAGAGCCTGGAACGCAATTTGGCAACCAATTCCGCACTGCTCGTAATTATTGCTCAGTTAATGAAGATAGACCCTGAAAAATTGGGTGAAATGCTAGTTAACGGCAATGACCAAATAAAAGAATTTAGTGAAAAAATTAACGCGACTATTCATAAGCTGGAAGACGAACGGAAAAGCAAGCAGCCAGAGACTCCCGCTGCCGAAATTCCGGACGAACACGCCGGTCATAATCACGCATAATATTTTAAAATCCCGTCCCTCGGTTTACGCTTGGGGCGGGATTTTTTATGTTATACTTATAGCATAAATATAAGTTTTAAAAGACTTTGAATGGAAAAGCTAAGACCAAAGGTTGGAAACGGCATTTATATTTTAAACAGCAAGAACCAGGTATTAATGATGAAAGAAACCAGGGCTGAAAGCGGAACTACCTGGTGTCCGCCCGGAGGACATTTGGAAATGGGTGAAGAATTTTTGGATTGGGTGAAACGCGAGGCAAAAGAAGAAGTCAACTTAGACATTATAGATGCAGAGTTGTGGGCAGTAAATAACAATATTTTTTTGCCTGCAGGCCATTACCTTAATTTGGATTTTCTAGTTAAATCTTATACAGGCGAACCTAAAATTATGGAGCCGGAAAAATGTTCAGAAATCGGTTGGTTTGATTTAAATAATCTCCCAAAGCCCCTTTTGGGAGCGCCGGAAACATTTTTTGCCAATAACCCACCTTGTCTTTGTCGTAGTGGTAAAAAATTTAAAGACTGTCATGGCAAAAATTTTAAATAAACAAATAGAATTGGATAAAATTGCAAAGGAAATAGAAAATTGTAAAATTTGCAAAAAAGGAAAAATTGGCAAAGCTGTACCGGGCGAGGGGAGCGCTAATGCGGATGTTATGTTTGTTGGCGAGGCTCCGGGGAAAAAAGAAGCTGAAACCGGCAGGCCGTTTATAGGAAGGGCGGGAAAACTTTTACGGCAAATGTTTGTGGAAGCGGGCTTAAAAGATGAAGACGTTTTTATAACCAGTGCGGTAAAGTACTTGCCGGAATACGTAACTCCAAAGCCGGCAGACATAGAGCACGGAAGGATACATCTTTTCGCGCAGTTTAAAATTATTAAGCCCCAAGTAGTTGTATTACTGGGTAATGTAGCAAGCCAGGCCGTACTAAAGGAAAAATTTCCCATTGCCCAAATACACGGAACGCTAATAGAAAAAGACGGCATAAAATATTTAATAGTTTATCATCCGGCCGCGCCGCTTTATAACCCAAATCTTCGCCAGGAATTAAAAAATGATTTTAAGAAATTGAAAGAAATTCTTTATGCAAAAAAAGGTTAGACTGTCGCCACACATTATTCCCATAAAATATAACATTACAATCAAGCCGGACCTTCAGGCCTTTACTTTTGCCGGGCATGAAGAAATTTCAATTGACGTAAAAAAACCTACTTCACAAATTACTTTGCATTCTAAGGAGCTGGACATTAGCGCGGCTTCAATAGTTCAGAAAGAAGAATTGTGGGCAAAAATCAGCTTTGACCAAAAAGCGGAAACCGCCAGTTTTGCATTCCCAAAAGTTTTAAAAAAAGGCAAGTATAGGTTTAAGCTTACCTTTAAAGGACTGCTAAACGACCACATGCGGGGCTTTTATAAGAGCTCGTATTCGCATGAAGGTAAGACAAAGCACCTTGCCACGAGCCAATTTGAGGCTACGGACGCTCGCAGAGCTTTCCCAAGCTTTGACGAACCGGCCTTAAAGGCTGTGTTTGAGATTAATTTAATTGTTCCGGAAAATTTAACGGCAATTTCTAACACCCTCCCTTCCGAAATAAAAGAGCACGAGGCAGGTTATAAGCTTATTAGTTTTCATCCTTCGCCAAAGATGTCCACTTATTTGGTGGCTTTTATTGTGGGGGAATTTGAATTCTTGGAAAGAAAAACCAAAAGCGGGGTAATTGTCCGCGTCCATACCACTCCCGGAAAAAAGCATCAGGCAAAATTTGCCTTAGACTGCGCTGTTAAAACATTGGAATTTTACAACAAATATTTTGACATTCCCTACCCACTTAATACTTTAGATATGGTCGCCATTCCGGATTTTGCCCATGGCGCAATGGAAAACTGGGGCGCAATTACTTACAGAGAATCTGCGCTTTTGGTGGACGAAGATCATTCGTCGGCTGCAAACAAACAATGGGTGGCTTTGGTTATTGCACACGAATTGGCGCACCAGTGGTTTGGTAATTTAGTGACAATGGAATGGTGGACTCACCTATGGCTTAACGAAGGCTTCGCATCTTATATTGAATATTTAGCCGTTGACCATATTTTTCCGCAGTGGGATATTTGGACCCAGTTTGCCTACAACGACTTAGGCGTGGCTCTAAAGCTCGACAGTTTGGCCAGCACTCACCCAATAGAAGTTGAAGTTCATCATCCCAATGAAATTGGAGAAATTTTTGACGAGGTCAGTTACAGTAAAGGCAGCAGCGTTATTAGAATGCTAGCGGCTTATTTGGGTGAGGCAGGTTTTCGGGACGGCCTAAGACATTATTTAAAAAAACATTCTTACCAAAACGCTTCTACTATCCATTTATGGGAGGCGTTTGAAAGAATTTCTAAAAAACCTGTAAGAAAAATGATGCAAAACTGGACCAGTAAGCCCGGTTATCCGGTTATTAAAATTGAGAAAATAAATAATAACCTAAAATTTACGCAGCAAAGATTTTTTTCCAGTTTAGCAACAAAAAACTTTGCCCGCGATAATGCAATATGGCAGACCCCTGTGGGAATGCTTGCTCCTGCCCGTAAAAGCCCAAGCCAATACTTACTTGATACAAAGTCAAAAATTTTTGCAGGGAGTGGGGATGCGTGGCTTAAAATTAACGCTGGTGAAACCGGGTTTTTCCGGACCAACTACGAACCTCGTCTTTTGGCGTCGTTAGCCGAGCCCGTTTCCAAAATGCAGTTGCCGGCCATAGACCGGCTCGGCATTATTCGGGACTTATTTGCTTTGGCAAAAGCAGGAGAAATTTCCGTAGTTAGGGCTTTGGAATTCAGTGAAAATTATGTTGAAGAAACAGACTATACAGTTTGGGTAGAGCTCGCCGCGGGGCTTTTAGAAATAGATCAATTGGTTTTTGACCAACCCTACTATGAAAAATTCCGTTTATTTTCCGGTAAATTATTTGAAAAAATTGTTAAAAAATTGGGGTGGGAAAAGCAAAACGGCGAATCCCACACTGCTGTTCTGCTCCGAAGCCTTGCTTTGAGTACAGCTGGATATTTCGGGGACCAAAAGGTGGTCTCCGTTGCTTTAAAGAAATTTGCCGCCGGGAAAATCAATCCGGACGTCCGGGGAGTGGTTTATAATTTAGTTGCCGCAAACGGCGGACTAAAAGAACAACAAAAATTAATTAATTTATATACCAAAGAAACCTTGCATGAAGAACGCAACAGGCTGGGCAGGTCTTTGGGAAAATTTAAACAAAAAGCAACCATTGAGAAGGCTCTGGATTTTTTTATGTCGAAACAAGTTCGTGCCCAGGATACGCCGATGATGTTTTATGGTGCCTTTGGAAATAACGCGGCGCGGAATTTAGCTTGGAAATTTATCCAAAAACATTGGCCTGAGCTCCTAAAACGCTACGGTCACGGGGGACACTTGTTAGGAAGGTTCATTAAGCCTCTCGGGGCATTACATACTGAAGCAGAGCTGTCTGAAGTCAAAAAGTTTTTCAAAACTCACGCCCACCCCGGAGCAGACAGGACAGTAAGCCAGGCTTTGGAGGAAATTCGTTCCAACATTTTGTGGCTTAAACAAGACGACCATAAAATAAAAGAATTTTTAAATTCATGAGTGGAAAAATGCTGAAAAACTTTCCCAACCTAAAGTTTGGCCTGTCGCGAAAACCTGACGGGTCAATGAAGGTTTTTGCGGACGGCTCAACTTCCCAAAACAGAGAAAATTTTCTTGCTTCAAATAAATTAAATAATTTAGTGGTTGCTTTGGTCTCCAATTCTAAAAATGTCAAAATAATAACCTTTGCGGATCGTGGCAAACAAATCCCTGAAACGGACGGTTTAATTACGGCCCTTACTAATTTATTTTTAAGCATAACGGTCGCGGACTGCTTTCCTGTATATTTGTATGACCCGGTAAAACAGGTAATAGGTTTGGCTCATGCGGGCTGGCGTGGGATAGCCGGCGGAATAATAAATAACACTTTAAGTTTAATGGTTAAAGAGTGTGGTTGCCTTCCGCAAAACATATTAGCCTTAATTGGTCCGGGTATTCAGAAACACCATTTTGAAGTTAAGGAGGATGTAGTTACTGCATTTAAAGATTATCCTGAACAAGTTGAGCAGGGGAATAAAAATTTTGTCGATTTACCCGGCATTATAAACCGGCAGTTGCTGAACTTAGCCATTAATCCTTTAAATATTGAAGTAAGCAACGAGTGCACTTATTGCTTAAGCGACCAGTATTTTTCTTTTAGGCGCGACAAACCAGCTCAGGTTGAGGCAATGGTTGCTTATATTGGTCTAGTATCCATATGAAAGCATTAATTTTAAATTTGGGAGAGACCAAGGCTGAAGAAAAGAAGGCCCTGTTGTCAGTGTGTAGGTCTTTAAAGCATGGAAAGATCGGAGTTGTGCCAACCGACACTTTGTATGGGTTGGTGGGTTTGGCTTTTAACCGCAAGACCGTGGAAAAAATATACCGTTTGCGCAGGCGTACACCCCTTAAGCCTTTTATTATTTTAATTTCTTCCATCCACGACCTTGCTCAGTTTGATGTGGAGCTTGAGCCAGCGGCCGCGAAATTACTGGCCAAAGTTTGGCCTGGAAAAGTTAGTGTGGTGCTTTCTTGCCATAGTAAGGACTTGGATTATTTGCACCGCAAAACCCAAACCCTGGCGTTTCGGCTGCCGGACGACCACAAACTTAGGAGCCTACTTAAACAAACAGGTCCTTTAGTTGCTCCCAGCGTCAACTTTGAAGGCCAAAGCCCGGCGCTTACAATTGCCGAAGCGCAAAATTATTTTGGGGACAAAATAGATTTTTATTTGGACTGCGGCAAAAGAGTCTCGGAGCCCTCAACCCTTATAAAAATAGAAAACAAAAAAGCAGTAATTTTGCGCCAAGGTGCCGCAAAGGTTTAAATCATGAAAAAATACTTATTTTTTATTTTTATCGTCGGCATACTTTTTTTGCCAAAATTTGCTTTTGCACAAAAAGCAACTTCTACGCCGGCCGGGTTGCAAATGCAGCAGACAGACGCTGAATTAAAAACCCTAGACACTGACGGCGACGGCTTAACAGACTTCGAAGAAATTAACATATACAAAACAAATCCTCAGCAAGGCGATTCCGACGGAGACGGGTTTTCAGACGGCGAGGAGGTAAAAAACGTTTTTGACCCTAACAAGTTTGGCGAGGACAGGCTGGAAAAGTTAATTTACGTAGATTTAAAAACTCAGACTCTGACTTATTTTTTAGGGCCTTACCAGGTAAGGGAAATATTGGTTTCCAGCGGAACCAAGAGCCGGCCCACGCCCGCGGGGGAATATAGTATCCTAAAAAAGCTCCCCTCCGTGCATTACAAAGGGACTAATTACGACTACCCCAATACCCGCTGGAACATGCTTTTTAAATACCAAAAAGGCGGCAATCTCTATATTCACGGTGCTTATTGGCATAATAATTTCGGAAAAGTTATGAGCCATGGCTGCGTTAATGTTTCCTACGCCGACGTAGAAGCCCTTTATAACTGGGCAGACCTCGGCACAAAAATTGTGATACAATGAACACTATTGGATGAAATCAATCACTGCCTAAAAGCTAAATAAGGGCATATTGCCAAAAACTTAATGTTTGTTTATACTATTGTAGATATTAAAAGATAACTGAAAACTTACTTTTTAGTTTATTAAAATTTCATGACCCCAAAAGCTAAATTATTCCTTTCCTTTGCGGCTATTGTAGTATTAGCCGCCGCGGCCGCTTGGATTGTTTACCCAAAAGGCAGCAGAATTAATCTTAAGAAATTAAAAATTAACTTTCAGCGGGACTTTAGAGTTCATTTGGGTTTGGATTTACAGGGTGGTTCCCACCTTGTGTACCAGGCTGACTTTAAAGATGTGGCAAGTGGAGACAGGGCCGACGCTTTGGCTTCTGTCCGCGACACCATTGAAAGGCGTGTGAACGGTTTTGGAGTGTCTGAGCCCTTGGTCCAAGTGTCGGGAAACGACAGGATTATTGTGGAGCTACCCGGAATTAAAGACATCAACCAAGCCATTACCTTAATCGGGCAAACTCCGACTTTGGAGTTTCGTGTCCAAAATCCTAATCCTTCTGAAGCAAACGTAGATGCTAATGGCACAGTAACACTTGACCCTTTGGCGGCTTGGATTCCAACGGGTCTTTCCGGTAAACAATTAGAAAAAGCTTCTGTCGATTTTCAGCAAGGAAGCAGCCTAGGCAGCCAGGTTGTTGTCAGGCTTCAGTTTAACGACGAAGGACAAAAATTATTTGCCAATTTGGTTAAACAGAATGTTAACAAAAAGATTGCTATAATTGTTGACGGCCAGGTCATTAGCGAGCCAAATGTTGACCCAAGCCTGGCTACGGCAGGGGACAATGTCCAACCAATTATAACCGGCAGCTTTACTGTGGACGAAGCAAAACAGCTTGCCACCCGGCTTAACAGCGGTGCTTTGCCCGTGCCAATTAAGTTGGTTTCCCAGCAAAATGTTGGAGCCACTTTGGGGCAGGAATCTGTAAATAAATCCATTATTGCCGGTTTGATCGGAATGTTGCTAGTAGCTGTATTTATGATTTCCTATTATCGCTTTCCCGGGTTTTTAGCCGTTTTGGCACTTTGTGTTTATGCTTTAGTATCCTTTGCGGTATTTAAAATTGGAGTTTCCTTTACTGTTGTCTTTCTTGTTGGGCTATTTTTCTTTTTGGGCTTAACGGTAAATAGCTGGTTTGGGCTGCTCGCGCTCTTAAGTTATATAACAATTATGCTCTTGGGAGGGCTGTCACCTGTTACTTTAACCTTGGCTGGCATAGCTGGCTTTATTTTATCCATTGGTATGGCTGTAGACGCTAATATTTTGATCTTTGAAAGAATGAAAGAAGAAATCCGCAGCGGCAAGGAAATTCACAAGGCTGTTGAAGACGGTTTTGCAAGAGCGTGGCTGAGCATACGTGATTCCAATGTTTCCAGTTTAATTACGACTTCAATTTTGTATTTCTTCGGCACTCCCGCAATTAAAGGCTTTGCTGTCACGTTAGGCATTGGTATTTTAATTTCCATGTTCACTGCCATTACAGTTACCAGAACTTTGTTAAAATTATTTGTCGGAAATAATATTCTTACACATCCATGGTTGTTCGGAGTCAGTAAGATAAAAGAAGAATCCAGCAGATAGCATAAAGCGTTATACTAACTACTATCCATGTTCAACACTATAAAATATTACAAACTTTGGTTTACAATTTCGGGATTAATTTTAATTTTTGGAATTGTCTCCCTGTCCCTTTACGGACTTAAATTAGGCATTGATTTTAAAGGCGGGACTTTAACAGAATTAAAATTTGACCAGCCTTACGACATTAACAAAGTCCGCGAAGTCCTAAACAAACAAAACATTGGTTCATACCAATTACAAACTTCCGGCAATGACGGTATTTTAATTAAAACCGAAAGTCTGGACCAAACCCAGCACCAGGCCATAGAAAAACAGTTAAGCGAGGATGTGGGCACTTTTAAGGAATTGCAATTCCAGTCAATAGGCCCTGTAATTGGCAAAGAATTAAAAAAAGACGCTTTTTATCAGTTGTTGCTAGTTTCTCTTGGTATCGTCATTTATATTGGTTACGCTTTCCGAAGAGTTTCTAAACCGGTAACCTCCTGGCGCTTCGGTTGGTCTGCGGTCATTGCATTGTTCCATGACTTGTTATTTGTTTTGGCGGTTTTTTCTCTCCTCGGCCACTTTAAGGGAGTAGAAGTTGATAGTTTGTTTGTGACTGCCATGTTAACTGTGCTGGGATTCTCTGTGCATGACACCATTGTTGTTTTTGACCGGATTAGGGAAAACCTTAAAGTTTACTCCGGCGAAAGCTTTGAATTTGTAGTCAATCACAGCATAAGCCAAACTATTGTCCGTTCTCTAAATACCAGCCTAACTGTATTATTTGTATTATTGGCTTTGCTTCTGTTTGGCGGGGAGAGTATCCGTTATTTTGTACTTGCTTTGTTTTTAGGAGTTATAGTCGGTACTTATTCTTCCATATTTATTGCAAGTCCGGTACTGGCTCTTTGGCAAAACTGGAAAACTAAAAGAATCTAAGCAAAATAAGTTAAATTTTTAAAATACCCCTTATTTAAGGGGTATTTTTATTTGTGTCTTAATTTGACATATAAATAACTTTGTGCTATACTATTACTAATAATTTTGATTTAATTTTACCCTCCGGCTCCGTTCCAATAAATTGGAACTACGCTCAGGGTGAATTTATTGAGTTAAATAAATTCATGGGCATTCTAGATACCATTATTCATAACAAGCAAAGCGAATCCCGGGCTGAGTTTAGGGCTGAGGATATTGTTAAGGAATTACTGGCACAGCTTAAAGAGCGTGACCGGAAGATTTTGGTACACCGCTATGGCCTTGAAAGCAATGAAACTAAAACCTTGGCTGCCATTGGAGCCGAACACAATCTTACAAGGGAACGGGTGAGGCAAATTGAAAAAGATTTACTGAGGCATTTAAAGAAGAGCGGTTCCGGCCTGCCTTTGTTTACCCAGGCTAAAAATTTCCTTTTGGATATTATTACAGAGCACGGACGCATTATTGCCGAGGAAAATTTGCTTATTTATTTAAATATCCGCGACGAACAGGGCAAGAATGCCGTGGTTTTTTTGCTTCATTTAATTGAGGAGCTCGAACAGTTCATTCACGACAATTATAAAAAGAGCTGGGTTGCCGTGCTGTTTAACCAACAGCTTCTCCATGATTTTCAAACTGAGGGAAAAAGGATTCTAGAGGAACAAAAACAGCCTTTAAAAACCGACGAGTTTTTGGAAAAATTCAAGCAAACGGAATTTTACCAAAATAACCAAAAAGATCTTGACGACAAAGTTATTTTAAACTTTTTGGCGCTTGTGGTAGAAATCGAAAAAAACGTTTTTGGTTCCTGGGGTCTTGCGTATTGGAAAGAAATTTCCCCCAAAGACGTGGGTGACAAGGCCTATTTGGTAATGAAGCATCATGGCAAGCCCGAGCATTATTCCGCTATTACAGAAATGATTAACAAGCACCATTTTGACAGCCGCACAGCCTACAAAGAAACCGTGCACAATGAACTTATTAAAGACACCCGCTTTATTTTAATTGGACGAGGTATTTATGCCTTGTCCGAGTGGGGTTATACCGCGGGAGTTGTGGCAGACGTTATTGCCGAAATTTTAAAAGGTTCCAGCAAACCTTTAAGCCGCGACCAAATCATTGACGAAGTCTTAAAACGCCGCATGGTAAAAAAGAATACCATTTTAGTTGGGCTTTCCAATAAGAAGTTGTTTAATAAGGTTGGAAAAAACCTTTACGCTTTAGTGCAGAGCTAAGACTGTTTTTAGATACAAAAATTTACAAAAACCATGGACGGGATTTTTCCAAATTTTTCAAATATTTTTCATGGGGCTTACCAGTTTATAGTAGTTTACTACGGCTGGGTCTTTTTTCTTTTAGGGTTTATTTACATGCTTTGGCGCTTGTACTATGTGGAAATTGAGCACCAATATATTCACAGCCAGCAGTGGATTTTTTTGCAAATTAAGGTGCCGCGCGAAAACCGCATAAGCACTTTGGCGGTGGAAAATATTTTTTCCCAGTTGCACGCTTTACAGGTAGGAAAAACATTTCCGGAAAAATACATTGAAGGGCAAATCCAGTTGTGGTACAGCCTCGAGCTGATTAGCATGGGAGGCAAAATTTCTTTTATTATGCGCATCCCTGCTCATACGCGGGATTTGGTAGAGTCCGCTTTTTATGCTTATTATCCCCAAGCGGAAATTAGTGAAGTCAACGATTACATGGAAAATTTCCACTACAACGCCTACAACCCCGGAGATTTGGAAATTTTTGGCTCAGAGTGGAGACTAACTGACAATGAAGTTATTCCTTTAAAAACCTATAAGGATTTTGAGCATACAACAGCGGACGAGCCGGTTATTGACCCGCTTGCCAACATGTTTGAGGGGCTGACTAAAATTAAACCCCATGAATTTGTGGGTTACCAAATTATGATCCAGCCTTTGTCGGACGAAGAGTGGCAGCCAAGGGGCATTTTAAAAATTAAAGAATTGATAGAAGAAGAGGTTCCTCATAAGAGAAAATTGAGCGACCTGCTTTTGGCCCCTTTTGGAATATTGGGCCATAAAACTTTATACCAGGCTTTTTCTGAAGGCGGTCATGGCCACGGCGACCATTCCAATGAACAACAAAGCAAGCCTCGCAACAAATGGCTATCTATGACTGAGCATGAAAAGGAAAGGGTTGCCCTTATTGAAAGAAAGATTGGTAAGCCCGGATATAAAACCAAAATAAGGATGTTGTATATTACTTCTAAAGACAAGTTTGACAACGGCCGTAAAGGCTTGATGTCCGGTTTTTACCGTCCTCTTGGTTCCGTAATGACCAACAAACTAAAGCCCGACCTGTCTAAAACCTGGACCGCCAAAGATTTTGTGATTTCTAAAACTTTGGAAGGCCCTTATTTGGAATCAGTTATTAAGTGGCGCAAAAATAGTATTTTTAAGGGTTATAAAAACCGGGATATCCATATTGGCTCAAAGATGTCTATTTTTAACATTGAAGAAATTGCCACTCTTTATCATTTTCCAATTACCACTGAAACAACCATGGTCAACCCGGCAATTGAACAAACTGTAAGCAAGACAAGCCAGCCTCCCGCCAATTTACCAATTTTAGAGGAATAATATATGACCAGAGATATTACAGTTTTTGCAAAAACCAACTACCGTAACAAGGAAGTGCCCTTTGGCATAAAAACCGACGACCGCCGCCGGCATATGTATATTATTGGTAAAACCGGTATGGGAAAAACCAGCCTTATGGAAAACATGGTCATCCAGGACATCCACAATGGCCATGGTGTGGCGTTTTTGGACCCGCACGGGGACAGT
This sequence comes from uncultured Candidatus Saccharibacteria bacterium, assembly GCA_964474825.1. Classification (GTDB taxonomy): domain Bacteria; phylum Patescibacteriota; class Doudnabacteria; order UBA920; family UBA920; genus CAYYWQ01. Next base: position 430,208 of record CAYYWQ010000001.1, on the reverse strand, counting down.
GTGCAAAGAATTTTAGACTCCATCCCAAGCAGCCGCGTAAACGACGTTGTTTACTTTAATCCGGCAGACATGGAGTATCCGCTAGCCTTTAACATTTTGGAAGCGGTGGACCCAAAGTTTAAACATTTGGTGGCCAGCGGTCTTATGGGTGTATTTACCAAAATTTGGGCCAATTTGTGGTCTGCCAGAATGGAGTACATTTTAAACAATACTATCCTTGCCTTGCTGGACAGCCCAGGAAATACGCTTTTGGGTATTACAAGAATGTACGTGGACAAAAAATACCGCAAGCGCATTGTGGACAACATTAAGGACCCCATGGTTAGGGCGTTTTGGGTAGACGAGTTTGCGAATTATAACGAAAAGTACAGGACTGAAGCCATTGCTCCCATCCAAAACAAGGTTGGACAATTTTTGTCGAGTTCTATTATTAGGAATATTGTCGGGCAACCAAAGTCAACCATTGATTTGCGCGAAATAATGGACCAACGGAAAATTTTAATTATGGATTTGTCCAAAGGAAAAGTAGGTGAGGACAACTCGGCCCTGCTGGGAGCCATGCTTGTAACTAAACTCCAGCTGGCCGCCATGTCGCGCACGGACATTGAAGAAAACGAACGTAAAGATTTTTATTTATATGTAGATGAGTTCCAAAATTTTGCCACAGAAAGCTTTGCCACAATATTAAGCGAAGCTCGTAAATACCGGCTTAACTTAATTGTAGGACATCAATACATTGCCCAACTGGAACAGGATAAAAATACTAAAGTTCGGGACGCGATTTTTGGTAACGTGGGTACTATTGTGGTCTTTCGTATTGGAGCGGCAGACGCTGAATTTATGGAAACAGAATTTGAACCGGGTTATACACCTAATGATTTAGTAAACCTGCCCAAATACCAAATAATTTTAAAATTAATGATTAACGGCGTAGCCAGTGAACCTTTTTCCGCGGTAACGTTACCGCCAAACCCAATATATCGTTCCGGAAATATTGAAAAGGTTATTAAGGTTTCGCGTGAACGCTATACCAATCCCGCTCCGGAAGTGGAAGAAAAAATCTCCCGATGGATGGGTGCCGAGTTCCACCAGGAATCAGCCATGCTTATTGGTTCCGGACAGGCTGCGGAGCAGCAGCCGGTTGAACCCACGGATGTTGTTGTTAATCCAGCAATTCCCGTTGCAAAAATTGAAAGCCCGGAAATCTTTAGCACTCCGCCCGCGGCGGAAACCCCAGCACAACAACCAACAGCTGTAAATAGTTTTAGTTTTGACAATGCTCCACAAGAGCCAAGCCCAAAAATACCGGACGCGCCTAAACCCCAGACTAAGGCTCATCAGCAACCGCAGCAGCAACAAAAAAAGGGCGGGAATCGAGAGCAGCGGCCCCAGCATCATGAACATCATAAAGATTTACAAAGACACCAGCCAAGACCAAAGTCTCAGCAGCGTAAAGAAAACCCCATTTGGGAAACTGTACACAACCTCCAAAGCCAAAAGCACAATAATGCTTATCATGAGCCAAAGCCCCAGCACGAACACAATAATCCGCCCGCTCCAGTGGCTGAAAAACCGCAAGAGGCAATAAAGCCTCCTCCGATGGTACCAAAACCGCCCGAGAAAACAGTGCTGCAACCTAACCAAACCTACAAAATTTAAAAAAACACCCCGTCGTTAAGGCGGGGTGTTTTTTAATCAAGCTTACATAATGGTTTTTAACTGGGCTTCTATTGTAGCTTTGGGAGCGGCTCCGATTAATTCACCAACTAATTTTCCGTTTTTAAAAAATTTCAAAGTTGGAATGCTCATAACGTTATAGCGCTGGGCCAGTTGATTGTTTTCGTCAACGTTAACCTTGCCCACTTTAAGCTTGCCTTCGTAATCCCGCCCTAATTCTTCGACAATAGGGCTTAAAACTTTGCACGGACCGCACCAAACCGCCCAAAAATCAACCATTACCGGCAGTTCAGACTGAAGCACTTCTTTCTCAAAATTTTCTTCGTTTAAAATGATTTCGGACATATTTTTAAGGTTTTTTGGTTAGTTTTTAAAGCAGATCGCCATATAATTTTATCCACAATCAAAACCTTTGTCAATGGTTAGCAAATGCAGGTATAATATACAGAGATATTAAAAATAAACCTTGCAAATCAAAACCAAAGCCAAAAAATTTATTAGAGACAAAAACAAAATTATTGCCTGGGGGCTTGTCCTACCGGCCGTTTTGGTTACAGTTCAAGTGCTTTGCTTAGGGATAAGCGGTTCACTTACTACGAAGGCGACCACTTTTTCACCAATAATACCTCGAGTTTTGGGCGAGAGTACGGTTGCCCGCGGCCTTCAGCCCCCTGAACAAAAAATGGTAGTACCTAGTATTAATAATTTCGATTTAGAGGGTATTTCCTCCAAAAGTGTTTTAATATATGACTTGAGTTACCCGCAAGATCCTATTTTCCAAAGAAGTCCGGAGCAAAAAATTCCCATTGCCAGTTTAACTAAGCTCATGACAGGTCTAATTGCATATGAAAATTTGGATTTTGGACAAAAGACAGTAGTCAGTAGAAAAAACCTGACCAACATAAGGCCTGTTGTGGATTTTGCGGAGGGAGAGCAAGTTTTAATTGGGGATGTTTTTAATTCCATGCTCGTGGGATCATGTAACGATGCGGCAGAAGTTTTGGCCAAGGCAGTGGAGTTAAAAACCGGCAAACGTATGGTGGATCTTATGAACCAAAAATCCTCGGACCTGGGCATGGTTAATACGAGCTTTAGTAATCCGGTTGGTTTTGACAGTCAAGACAATTATTCTACGGCCAATGACCTCCAAAGGTTAATAGCTAAAACTCAAACATACGCCGCCTTTACAAATTTGGGCAGGACAGAGTCCCTGGCTTTTAAAGGTGAATCCGGTTTTTCTTACCGGGTTTCATCAACAAATAAACTAATTAAAACCCACACTGATATCCAGGCAATTAAAACCGGCTTTACGGCAGGCGCCAGGGGAGCGATGATAAATAAAATTTTAAAAAACTCCCACGAAATTATTATTATTGTTTTGGGTAGTAATGACCGGGAGCAGGATACCTTAAAGTTAAAAAAAATTATAGTGGATCAGCTTAGTTGGGAATAGCTTAGATTAGCCAAAAAGTCGCTTTTATGGTAAAATAATTCTATGGCTTTTTCGGTTTTGACCAAAATTTTTATTTTATCCTCTCTGGCTTTTATTGTTACCTTGGGTATTACGCCCATTTTTCTTGAATTCCTGTCAAAATACAAACTCGGGAAACAAATAAGGGACGACGGAAGTACGCCGCTCTTTTCTAAAATGCACAAGTCAAAAGCAGGAACCCCAAGCATGGGAGGAGTATTGGTTTGGGGAACTTTGGTTTTGTTATTTGGTTTATTTTGGTTTTTAGACAGAGTTTTGCATATTCAAAGTTTTTCTAATCTTGATTTTTATTCCCGCAGAGAGACTTTGTTGCCTTTTGGCGCGCTTGTTGGGGCATCTTTGGTTGGTTTGGCGGACGATGTTTTAGACAGCAAAAAACTCGGGCACATGGGCAGGGGTTTCCGTTTTAGGTTTAAATTTTTTCTATACTCCCTTGTCGCGCTAATTGGTTCCTGGTGGTTTTATTTTAAACTGGGATTTAGGATAGTCCATGTGCCGTTTATGGGTAATTTGGATTTAGGCATTTGGTTTTTACCGTTTTTTGTTTTAGCTGTTGTTGCCACAAGCTTTGCTGTAAATGAAACAGACGGTTTAGACGGTTTAGCAGGAGGAATTTTACTTTTAGCTTTTTTTGCTTTTGGCCTTATTGCCTTTCTCCAAGGCAAGCATGACTTAGCTGTTTTTTTAGGAACCATTTGCGGTTCCCTATTAGCCTTTTTGTGGTTTAATGTATTTCCCGCGAGGTTCATAATGGGAGATACGGGCTCAATGGGTTTAGGGGTACTGCTTGCCGTTGTAGCATTTTTGACCAACTCTATTTTTTTACTGGCATTCATAGGCTTTGTCTTTATGGCTGAAGCAATTTCCGTAATACTCCAGCTATTTTGGAAAAAATATTTTAAAAAGAAATTGTTTTTATCCGCCCCCATACACCACCATTTCCAAGCCTTAGGTTGGCCTGAGTCGCAAATAACTATGCGCTTTTGGATTATTTCAGCGGTTATGGGTATTGTGGGGGTAATAGTTTATTTTATAGGTTAATTTTATGTACAGTCTTTTAATAAAAAACGCAAAACTAGTAGACGGAATTTCTGATGATCCCATAATTGCGGATGTTGCCATTCAAGGCGACCAGCTTGTTAATATTGCTCCTAAAATTGACGCCGCGGCAAAGGAAACCATTGACTGCGCGGGTAAAATTTTGGCTCCAGGCTTTATTGATTTGCAAAATCACAGCGATAGCTATTGGCAAGTTTTTGACAACCCCCGTCTGGACAGTTTGATTACCCAAGGTTTTACCACAATTTTGTTGGGCAATTGCGGGGCAAGTTTGGCGCCGCTACTGAGTCGCGACTCTCTTTTGGCCATGCAAAAATGGCATAATTTGGAAGCCACTAATATTAACTGGCAATCGTATGAGGAGTTTTTAAAGGCTTTAGCAAACCAAAATTTTGCGTGTAACATAGGCAGTCTTGTCGGTTATTCCACTTTAAGGCGCGGGATTATTGGGGACCAAATAAGGGCCCTAGAGACCAATGAACTCAATGCCCTAAAAAAAATTCTAGGGGAAAGCTTGAAGGCCGGCGCTTTTGGTTTGTCCAGCGGACTTTCCTATTCCCACGAAATTATTATTTCTGAACTTGAACTGGCGGAAATGGCTAAAGTCGTGAAAGAAAATGACGCTTTGTTCTCTGTACATTTGCGTAACGAAAGTGGCGAGCTTTCGGAAGCTTTGGAAGAAATTATAGACATAGCAAACAGCACAGGGGTCAATGTAAAAATTTCTCATTTTAAAGTCCGCGGCGAACAGAACTGGCCAAAGCTGGCCGAGGCCTTAAAGCTTTTGGAAAACGCTTTCCATAAGGGGACTAAAATTCATTTTGACCTCTACCCTTATGACTCCGTTTGGCAGCCTATTTATTCCTACTTGCCCAAGTGGGCGATGGAAGGGGGAAGGACTATTTTACTTAAGCATTTGAGTGACCCGGTGCAAAAAAATAAAATTTTGTCGTTCTTAAACAACAGCGGAATAAAGTTTCCGGCCATAATGGTGGCTTCAACGGCCAACAAACTGAACTTTACCGGCAAGACCATAGGCCAGATCGCAAAAAACATGGAAGTTTCCAGCGAGCAGGCTGTAATTAACCTAATTGAGAACGGCGGCAGCGAAGTTATGGTTTTTGACAAAAATTTGGACATGAAGGAAGTTGAAAAGTTAATGTCCCACCCGCTTTCCTTTATTGGTACTGACGGGGCAGGCTTTTCTTTGGATATTAATCACAGGTTGGTCCACCCGCGATGCTTTGGCACGGCAACTAAATTTTTACGGCGGACAATTGATAGCAAAAGCCTGACTTTAAGCCAGGCAATAAAAAAGCTCACCTCCTCAGCCGCCAAAAAAATCGGCCTAAGGAAGCGCGGCGAAATTAAAGTTGGCAACTTCGCGGACTTGGTAATTTTTGACGAAAAAAGCATTTCCGACAACGCCACATACGAAAATCCATACCAATTTTCTTCGGGTATAGACTATGTCTTTGTTAACGGTAAAGCTGTCCTAAGCCAGGGCCAGGTATCCGGGCAGTTACCGGGGTATGTTTTAAAAAAGAGTTAATTAATTTTAAATTAAATCGGCCGGGCCGATTTTTTTATTTTGCCAAAATATGGTAAAATAAATAAGTTATTAGGCAAAAAACCACATGGAAATAAAAGATTTACAGGGAAAACTTGTAGCAGTTTTAGGCTTTGGTCAGGAAGGTCGCGCGGTTACCAATTACTTAATGAAGAAAGGGATTAGTCCTGTACTCTTTGACCAAAAACCTTGGGAAAAATGGGGAAAAGATGAGCAGGACGAAATAAAAAAATTGGGTTTAAATTTTATTTTTGGCCCGGATTGTTTTAAGGAACTGTCGGGGTTTAATGTTGCCTTTAGAAGCCCTGGAGTCAGAATTAATAATATTAATCTGGTGGGTTTTGAGCTTAAGGGTTTAAAGATTACAAGCCAAACTAAATGGTTTTTTGAACACTGCCCTGCAAAAATTATTGGAATAACCGGTACAAAAGGAAAAGGGACCACTTCAGCCCTTACCTACGAGATACTTAAAGCGGACAAAAGGAATGTTTTTTTAACTGGAAACATAGGTAAAGTATCGCCCTTTGAACTTCTTGATAATTTAAACCAGGAGGACTTTATAGTTTACGAGCTTTCCAGTTTTCAATTGCAGGACATGGGTCAAAGCCCTCATGTTGGGGTTGTTCTCATGGTTACCAGTGAACACTTAGATTACCATAGGGACGTTACAGAATATATTAAAGCCAAGGAAGCAATCGTTAAGCACCAGACAGCGAATGATTTTGGAATTATCAATATAGACTATGAAAACTCTGCAAGTATTGGAAAATTTGGTGACGGTAAAAAATTATTTTTTAGCAGAAAACAAGAAGTTAAAAACGGTTGTTTTATAAAAGATCAGCAGGTTATGTATGCGGATGGTAATAAGGCGCCTATATCGGTCGTCAGTACCAAAGAACTTCAATTGCCCGGGCAACACAACCTTGAGAATGTCTGTGCCGCCGTTTGCGTAGCAAAAATTTTGAATATTGGCAATGAGATTATTCAGAATGCGGTTACCAATTTTAAGGGCTTGGAACACCGCTTGGAATTAGTCGCGGAAAAAGGCGGGGTAAAATACTATAACGATTCGTTTTCTACCACACCAGAAACTGCAATTGCCGCAATAGAAAGTTTTAGCGAGCCGGAAATAATAATTTTAGGAGGGTCTTCAAAAAATTCCGATTTTGAAGAATTAGGTAAAGTAATATCTGAGGCTAAAAATATTAAGGCTGTAATTTTAATTGGGCAGGAAGCGGACAAAATTAAGCACGTGCTAAAAATAAAACCCGAACAAATTTTGGAGGGCGCAAAAAATATGGAGGATATTTTTAAGCAAATTGGCTCAGTGTCCGCGAAAGGGGATATTGTTTTGCTAAGCCCGGCCTGCGCCAGCTTTGATATGTTTAAAAATTACCAGGAGAGGGGAGAGCAGTTTAAATTACAAATTGAAAAAATAAAATGATTAAGATAAAAAACAGCGGCGGTCATTTTAACTGGCCGTTACTAAGCACAATTTTATTTTTGCTGGCTTACGGTTTGATTGCGCTTTATTCGGCTTCAACCGTGCAGTCGTTCCAAAATCACGAAAGCACGACTTATTACATTTTTCATCAAATGTTTTATGGTGCTTTATTGGGCTTAATTGGCTTGGTTATTTTTTCAAAAATAGATTACCACTTCTGGCAAAAACAGTTACCAATATTACTTTTTGGTTCTCTGGTACTACTACTGATGGTAAAACTTGGAAATTTTGGTTTTGGGGCTGGCGGCGCGGAACGATGGTTGCATTTTGGTCCTATATCCCTTCAGCCTTCTGAATTAGCGAAGCTGGTTATTGTTTTTTATATTGCGTCCTGGGTTGACAAAAAAGGACATGCATTAAATAATTTTTATTTTGGCCTTTTACCCTCTTTGTTAATTGTTGGGCTTTTTGCTTCGCTAATATTATGGCAGCCCGATTTAGGTACTATGTTAGTATTGGTATCTGTGGCTTTTGGGATGTTATTTTTAGCTGGGGTGGAACTAAAAAAACTTTTTGCAATCGCTTTGGCTGGGTTGCTCCTATTATTTATTTTTGTTAAGGTTGAGCCTTATAGAGCCCAGCGACTCACGAGCTTTTTTAACCGTCATGAAGATAAACAAAACGCCAGCTACCAAATTAACCAGGCAATTTTAGCTGTTGGGTCAGGACAGGTTTGGGGTTACGGCTATGGGTTGTCGCGCCAAAAACACAGTTACCTGCCCGAAGTTATGAATGACTCCATTTTTGCCGTAACTTCTGAAGAGCTGGGGTTTGCCAGAGTTATTGTAATAATCGTTTTATTTGGACTTCTTGCGATTCAGGGTTTTTATGTAGCCACGAGGGCACCCGATATTTTTGGCAAGCTCGTAGCCGGGGGGATAACTTTATGGATTACTCTCCAGGCGATTATAAACATCGCCGCTATGGTTAACTTAGTTCCCTTAACCGGTATTCCACTCCCATTTTTTAGCTATGGCAGCACAGCCTTGCTTGTTAACTTGTCGTCTTTGGGGATTCTGTTTAGTATTTCCCGCAAAAGTTCATTGTAACTTAAAATGCAAAAGAAAACTTTCAAATTTTACACTCATACCGGGCGATATTTGCAATTTAGGGACGCAAAAAATTTGCCTAAAAAAGAAAAAACTTTTTTAAAGTTAATACTTTTTTGCATAGAGGTGGTGTTTGGAGTTTGTTTTTATTTCGGTAATTTTTTATATAAACGATTTTTAAAATTTAACGGTTGGCTTTTACAACAATTAAGACAAACCCCTGTTTTTTTTAAACAAAGACTTTTACTGGTTAAACAGGCTTCAATTGCTAAAACTTTAGCAATTTTTTTGGTAATTGCTGCGTGTGGTTGGGGCGGACTGTTTGGCCTTAAAATGTTGGCTAGTGGTTTGGAATTAAAAAACAAGCTCACTGGATTTGGCGTGCAGGGTGGCCAAGCACTGCTTGGAGCAAAAACAGATTTGCAAAACAAAAATTTTAATGAAGCTGAGAATAAATTTCAACTGGCATTTAACTCTTTTAACTCCGGGCAGAAACAGCTACAGCAGGAAAATTTTGTTCTTAACCAATTACTAAACTTGTTTCCTCAAAAACAGGACTCGGACAAGCTATTTAAAGCGGCATCTTTACTTTCCCAGGCTGGAAGCAAAATTGGGAAGGCTTACAGCGCCTTAGAGAACTGGAATCTTTCAGCCGGTGGACTGTCCGCAGACGGCAGGCAAGGTTTGGATTTAAGAAAATCCTTAGAAGAGATTAACGAGGCCTTAAAACAAATAGACCAAGCCAGCAGCTTGCTTTTATCTGTTAACGAAAATTCATTACCAGGGTCTTTTAAGGAAAAATTTGTGCTGGCCAGGCAAAATTTTTCAGAACTACAAAAAGCTTTTCATAGTTTTGCGGATTTGCTTTCTTTGGCCAATAATTTCGTAGGCGGCAACAAACGCTTGTTGTTAATTTTAGAAAATAACAATGAGCTACGTCCAAGCGGCGGTTTTATTGGCACATACGGCGATGTTAAAATAAAAAACGGGGCTATTACCTCCCTTAATATTAGCAGTATTTATGATCTGGACGGACAATTACACGAAAAAATCCGCCCGCCATTTCCCGTGGTAGCAGTTAATGATTCCTGGTTTCTGCGTGACAGTAACTGGTTCGTGGATTTTCCAAAAAGCGCGCAAAAAATTTCTGACTTTTACGAAAAAGAAGGAGGCGAAACTCCGGACGAAATTATTGTTCTAACTCCAACGGTGATGCAAAATTTACTAAAACTTACAGGTCCCATTGAATTAGCGCGTTATGGAGTCAGTCTTACGGCAGAAAATTTTGTGGAAGTTACGCAAGTTGAGGCGTCAGTTAACTACAGCCGTGTAGACAACAAGCCCAAGCAAATTTTGGCAGACTTAGTGCCCGTATTACTGACTCGTTTGGGTAGCTTACCTAAGGACCAATTTCCGCAGTTACTTCAAATTATTCAAGACAGCCTGACGCAAAAACAAATCCTGCTTTATTCCCGGAGCGAAAAAGCTCAACAGGAAATTGCAGATTTTAACTGGGGCGGTAATGTTTTACCTTCTGACCGGGATTATTTAACAATTAACAGCGCTAACCTGAGCGGTAGCAAGACCGATTTATATTTAAAACAATCAGTAAATTTAAAAAGTGAAATTGCGGAAGACGGCAGTATTACTAACACTCTGGCTATTACAAGGACTAACACTATGCCGGATTTGCCCAACACTACTAACGGCAGTTTTATAAGGGTGCTGGTGCCGAAAGGCTCGCAACTAGTCAGTAACCTTGGCTTTGACTATAATACAACCACACTGGTAGGCTTTGGGGGCTATAAAATAGACTCTGATGTTAAGGAATGGGAAAAAACCATTGTTACAGATTTAGTCAGCGGTACCAGCATTGGAGAGGAAGCCGGCAAAACTTTTTTTGGCAACTGGCTGTTTGTTAAGGGAGGCCAAACAAAAACAATTACCCTGGTTTATAAACTGCCGTTTAAATTAAACCAAACCGACCATTTCAGCCTGTTACTGCAAAAGCAGCCAGGAGCATTGCCAGCAGATTTTTACTACCGCTTAGATTTTCCTAAAAGAAAAATTGTTTGGCAAAATTTTACACCTACGGATTTACAAATGGATAATTTAAATTATAATTTTAGCTTAGACAGGGATTTTTTACTCGGTGAAGTATTACAAAACCGTTAAATATGTTTAAAAAATTTACAGCTCTTGAAGACAACTTTACAGTAGCCAAGGCCGCAACTATTGTTGGTTTTTTTACATTGCTTATAAAGTTTGTTGCTATTTATAGAGAACGCCTATTTTCTGGAACTTTTGGCCAAGGACAAATTTTAGACAGTTACTACGCAGCTTTCCGTATTCCTGACTTTTTAACTACCCTGTTAGTTACAAGTACGTTGTCTGTTGCTTTTTTACCCGTTTTTACAAGCATTCGGGCGGAAAACGAGGAAGAAAGCAATCTTTTTACTAGCCAAATTTTAGTAATTAGCTCTTTAGTAGTTGGAATAATCTGCTTAGTACTTTTATTATTTTCCCGCTCCTTGGTTCACACTCTAGTCCCTGGGTTTGTAGACCAGCAATTGTTAGACACTCTTAAACTAACAAGGTTATTTCTTATTTCCCCAATTATTTTTGCCCTAGGCACAGTCTATGGGGCAGTGCTTAACGCAAAAAAATTATTTTTAGTCAGCAGTTTTGCGCCACTGCTTTACAATGTTGGCATAATTTTTGGAGTAATTTTTCTATACCCACGTTTTGGCATTCTTGGTTTAGGCTATGGAGTAATTTTAGGAGCCTTAGCGCAACTTCTCGCTCAAATAATTGCTGTATATTGGCACGGCATTAGTTTCCAGCTTTCATTTTCAAGGGGCAGGCTTTATTTAAAACAATTATGGAACCTATACATTCCAAGGGTTTTTTCTTTTGACCTTTCTAATGTTACCTTACTTCTTGGAACAGTAGTTGGGTCTGCCTTAACCGCCGGCTCAATTACCGGACTTAACCAAGCTTACAATTTACAGGCAGTGCCCATTGGTGTTTTTGCTTACCCAATTGCCCTTGCTGTTTTCCCAGTTTTGTCTGAACTATTTGCAGACAATAATAATGAAAAGTTTTTGTTAGCTTTAGGCAAGAGCATTGGGCAAACAATGTTTTTTATAATTCCCATTACTATTCTAACTTATATATATAGGGAACATGTGGTAAGGCTTATACTCGGGACCGGGAAATTTAGCTGGGAAGACACGCAGCGCACTTTCCAAATTTTAGGAATTTTTAGCATTGCCTTTTTAAGCCAAGCCTTAACCACTTTACTTTCCCGGGCATTTTTTGCCAGGCACAATACAAAAATTCCTGTAATGGTAAATATTGGTGCAATAGTAATTAATATTATTTTAGGAGTTTTACTTGGACGCGCTTACGGCGTTTTTGGTCTTACCACAGCTTTTGTTGTCGCCAGTTTTTGGAATGCTTTAATTTTATTTTACCTAATTAGAAAAGATTTTAGAGGCCAAGCTGCATTAAAACAATTTGATTCAGGAATACTTTCTACTTTTTGGAAAGTTTTAGTCGCAAGCCTGCTAATGGGTGTGGTTTGTTACGTTGGAATAATGTTTTTGAACAAGGCTGTTAACACAGCGACAGTTTTTGGGCTTTTGATCCAAGGCAGTATTTCCGGCCTTTTTGGCCTGGTTGTATTTTTATTTTTTTGCAAAAAATTGGACCTACATTACTGGCCAAACTTTAATTTTATTTTTGGCAAAAAACTTGCCGTTGAAAAGGTGATTGATGAAACTGACTTTTCAGACAAAACCAAGAACTAGCGGCCTTTTATGAACCTGTTTTTTCTGCTAAAATAAAGCTTATGTCTGACCTAAATAACATCCGCAATTTCTGCATTATTGCCCATATTGACCACGGCAAATCTACTTTAGCCGACAGGATTTTGGAAATTACCCACACCGTCAACAAGCGGGACATGAAGGCCCAGCTTTTAGACACAATGGACCTTGAGCGCGAGCGGGGGATAACAATCAAATTGCAACCCGTACGGATGAACTACCAGCTACAAGCTACCGACTACATCCTAAATTTGATTGACACTCCTGGTCATGTGGATTTTACTTATGAAGTTTCCCGCTCTTTAGCATGCTGCGAAGGGGCCATTTTGGTTGTGGATTCCACGCAGGGCATAGAAGCCCAAACTTTAGCCAATGTGTATTTGGCACTGGAACACGACTTGGTATTAATTCCGGTAATAAATAAAATAGACTTACCAAATTCCGACCGCCAAAAAACTGCTGACGAGCTAAAAGCGGCTTTTGGGTTTACGGACGACGAGATTTTGTATGCCAGCGGGAAAACCGGTGAAGGCGTGGAAGATATTTTAAAAGCTGTTATAGAACGCGTGCCAGCGCCCAAAGGCGTAAGCAACGGCCCGGTGCGTGCTTTAATTTTTGACAGCATTTACGACATCCACCGTGGTGTTGTAGCTTTTGTGCGTGTGGTAGACGGCCAAATTTTTGACCGCGAAAAAATCCACATGATAGGTAGTGACACCCAAGCCGAAGCTTTAGAAGTGGGCTACTTTAAACCCAAAATGTTTAAAGGCTCTGTTTTAAACACCGGTGAGGTTGGCTATATTGTTACGGGACTTCGGGATGTTAGCAAGGCGCGTGTTGGCGACACTATAACCCTTTGGGAAAATCGCCAAGAAGCTTTGCAGCTTCCAGGTTATAAACAAATTAAGCCAATGGTTTATGCCACTATTTTTCCTGTAAGTGGGGACGATTATCCAATTTTAAGAGACGGCATGAATAAACTAAAGTTAAGCGACGCTTCGCTCGACTTTGAACCAATAAACATTCCTTCCATTGGCTTTGGTTTTAGAACCGGCTTTTTAGGACTCCTTCACATGGACATTGTGCAGGAGAGGCTTACGCGAGAGTATAATCTTGACCTTGTTCTTACTGCACCATCTGTCGCCTACAGAGTCATAAAAAGCAATGGCGAAGAAGTTTATATGCACAACCCAGCAGAATTTCCTGACCCATCCACCATAAAAGAAATTTATGAACCGTGGATGCTGGTAAATATTTTAACTCCAAAAGATTACATTGGCCCCATAATGGAAATTGCCACTCAGCGCCGTGCAATTTCCAAGGACATAAAATACATTGGCTCCAGCCGTGTGGACATGCAATTTGAAATGCCACTTTCCACCATCATTCTAGATTTTTATGACAAGTTAAAGAGCGTGTCTTCTGGCTACGCCAGTTTGAATTATGAATTAATAGAAGAAAGAGTAGGGGATTTAGTTAAAGTAGACATTATGGTCGCAAGCGAACCCGTCCCAGCCCTTGCCGCCATAATGCACCGCAGTATGGCCAATGTAGACGGCCGCGAACTAGTAGAAAGACTAAAAAAACTAATCCCCAGGCACCAATTTGAGATAGCCATCCAAGCCACAATAGGCGGCAAAGTTATTGCCCGAGAAACTATATCTGCATTACGCAAGGACGTTACTGGTTATTTGTATGGCGGCGACGTTACCAGAAAAATGAAACTTTTAAACAAACAGAAAAAGGGAAAGAAAAGGATGAAAAGAATTGGGAAAGTAGACATTCCCCAGGAAGCGTTTTTGGCAGTTCTGAAAAAATAATATATACTAAAATAAATAACTGAGTCCCCCGAGGTACCGAAAGCAAAAAAATGATCGAGACTTCGGTGTCGCAAAGAGATCTTTGGGACAAGCAACACGAGGCAAGAAGGGACGAGCATAAAGAAATTGCATTATTACCGAACAATTTTGCAGTACGCTGTGCGGAGTTTTTGCAAAAAAACGCAAAAATACTGGAACTAGGAGCCGCTTCGGGCAGGGATGCCCGGTTTTTTGCCAGGGAAAAACAGTGCGATGTGTATGCCATGGATTTTTCATTTCCTGCCCTGAAACATTTACAGGAAGATTCTTTAACCGACGAATCTTCTCCCTTGGTTCATCCTATTAATGCAGATATTAAAGAGCTGCCTGTTAACCGCGAAAGCCTCCTAGACGCTATATACGCCAGAAGTTCTCTCCATCTTTCGGACATTGAACTCGACAAACTCTTAACTGAAGTATGTTCCTTACTTAAACCAGGGGGCTTCTTAATGGTTGAGGGTAAATACGCCCAGGACCATGCGATCAAAAATAGCAAAAAACTCAACGGAAATTTGGCACTTGACCGACGGGGTCACCTGCGGCGAGTTTGGGACGAGAAGTATATAAAGGACCATATTGTGAAAAAGTTTGGCCTAAAGTTAATGGAGCTCAATCATACGCGCGAAAAAGCTGGCGACAAGTTTAGTCATTTTGTAAACTTTATTGCAAAAAAATGAAACCAACTAACAGCTGGCCCGTTGTTTCTGCTATCTTACAAAAGAAGGATAAGTCGGGCATTAAGATATTTATTCAAACTCGCTGGAAACCTCTTGTGGACTCCCCATATTCGGGGATGTTAGAAATACCGGCGGGCGGAATTGGGGCCTATGAAGATGTATATTCGGCTTTAAAACGGGAAGTTCGGGAGGAATGCGGCCTTAAAGTTGTAAAAATTTTACAAAATTTTAAAAGTAGCATTGAAAAACCAACTTCAAAAGACAAGTCCTACGTTTTTAAACCTTTTCTTTGTCAGCAAGTATTGTCCACAAGAAATGGACTTCCCTGGATTGGTTTCGTATTTTTATGCGAAGTAAGCGGTAAGGTCAAAATGCAAAAAAGTGAAGCAAAAGATCCACAATGGTTATCAACAAAGGAATTAGAAAAAGTAATTAAAAAAAATCCTAAAAAAATTTTTCCTCTGCAATTGCCGGTTTTGAAATTCTACCTTAATTACATTAAGCGCAATCGCTATTAGAAGCAGCTGGTCATTAATATATTTAAGCTAATTTAGTGTCAGGCTACGGTTAAAAGGGGCTCTCATAGGGAGGCCCCTTTTTTGGAGCTAGATTTAGGGGGATAACAAGACTTCGGGAAAGCTGGAAAACCAGCTCCATGCATATATGTATATAAATATCCCCGGCAACAGCAGGCTCATTACAAATGGAAAATACTGGCGCTGTTGCAAGTGCCTAACTGTGATTTTAAGCCAAAAGGCCACCCAGGATACTAGGCCCACAACGCACGTAAACCTCCACATTTGCAAGTTCATAGAATCCTCCTCCAAATAATTTAACGGATTTTAGAACAATAAGTTAAAGGGTTGCGTTTTAACTTACTCCATTGCCTTTAATGGCTCTTTTGTTACAATAGGTTACACTTTACGTTTGTTTTATTAAGAGCCAAAAGGAGGCTAACCGGTGTTCTGGAATGTTGTAATCGCAATTTCAATTGCGCTTACTGCAGCCGGATACTGGTTGCAGAAGCGCACGGTTGTTCACGAAAAGTGTGGGGAGGCCATTTCCATCACCTGGCTGCTCGGAGGAATCGCAGCCGGCCTCTCTAAGGTAGTATATGGAGAAGATGGCGGGGGTTTGGCCTTTGTGGCCAGCGGTGTCGGCAATATTATTTGCCGAAGCTGGCTGCTAGGTTATGTGCTGAAATTCAAACGCATCAAGAAATGGGAGGTAATAGTAATTGTTTTTCTCTCGGCGCTGTTGGAGATCATGATAAGCGCGCCGAGCTCCTATATTAGCAGCTACCGGCTTTATGGATTCGGTCTAACATGGAAAGACCTGGCCATGTGCCTCATTGGATTAGGCACATTTTTTGTGCAGAAGTTTGAGGTCAAAAGCGCCGGAAGCAAGGGCGTATTTCGGGAATCTCTGCCCGCCACCACAATACTTAGCGCGGTACTGCTTATAGCGTACTGCGTCCACGCAAAGAAATCCGGCCCGCTCGTGGGCTATGTTGCGTACATTGTCTCCCAAGTGGCAATGGTACGCGCCAACCGTCGTGCTCACAACCCTAAGCGTTGTGAGTTAGACAAAACCCCGGCCTGAGTCGTTCGCGAAAGCGAAAACCTCAGGCCGGATTTCATACAAATTCATCCTCAATAAACTTGACAGAATAGTTATTATTTGCTATAATCGTAGGGCAAATATTTATGTAAAGAAACTAGTCGAATTTCCAAACATATTATTAAGCTTTGCTTCTAATCAATAAAATTTATTCCAATGACTGGTGTAATTAAGAAACTCACTGACAAAGGCTTCGGCTTTATTACAGTTGAGGGTCAAGAGAAAGATTTATTCTTTCACAGCAAGTCCTTAGTCGGAGTTCAGTTCGCTGACCTTCACGAAGGCGACCAAGTCAGCTTCGAAGTAGAAGACTCCCCAAAGGGTCCGAACGCTGTCAACGTCCAGAGAGTTTAATCTCTTTAATTTACCTCCTCCCGAAAGGGAGGAGGTTTTTTATTTGTGCTATTTTTGCTATAGTAACAATACTTACATGATAATAAAAACCATAACCACAATTATTGTTTTAGTAATTTTATACTTTACTTTTGAAGTACTGCTTTTTGTATATAAATATTCTTTTTTGCCCGTTTTGCCGGCAATAGAGCAGAACGAGAAAACTTTGGGCAGTGGGCCGACTTTACGTTTTATAGCGGCAGGGGACAGCGTGGGATATGGTTATGGCGCCAGCAGTTTGGAAAAAACTTTTAACTTCCAAGTAGCGGAATTTTTGGCAGAAACCAATACAGTAACTTACAAAAATATTTCCGTTAAGGGTGCTACAACTAAGGACGTTTTAGAAAAACAGGTTAATGACATTATTGCTTACAAACCGGACGTTGTAACCATTTGTATAACCGGTAACGATATTACGCATTTGGTTTCCCAGAATAAAATTATAAATAACCTCAAAGCAATAATTACAAAGCTTGAGAAAGATACGTCAGCAAAAATTTATATTACCGGCACCCCCAATTTCAAGGGAGCGTCAATCTTGCCCTGGTTTTATATTAACTTTTTGGAATACCATGACAAGAATTTAAATAAAAATATTTTAGCCTTGGAAGATGAGAGGGTAAAAATAGTAAACATCAAGGACTTTGGCTGGTCTGAGGAACCTTACAAGGACCGCAGTAAAACTTACGCGGCCGACAATTTTCATCCTAACGACCTGGGCTACCGAAACTGGACTGCCGCATTTTTGGGCCGCATCCGTGAATAATCTGTTATAATACATAAATGAACAAAAACCGTAAAGCAATGCAAAAAATCATGACAATTGTCATGATAGTGGTTGTAGTTAGCATGATTATGGCATTATTTGGAAGTGCCTTCTTAACCAACCAATAACAAAAATGTTTTCACTGGATTTACAGCCCAATGAGCAGGTTTTTAAAATTTACCGCCAAACGGAGTGGGTTTTGGCAAAAACCGTAGTGGTTATTTTGTTGGCAATTTATTTTCCCTGGTTTTTAATGGCCCGGGCGGACTTGTTTTCTTCCTTGGGAAAATGGTTTTTAGTTTGGATTATTTTAGTTTTTTGCTACGGCCTTTACCACTACCTTATTTGGCTGGCCAGCTCTTACATAGTTACGGACAAGCGGTTAATCGTCGTAAAATATTTAAGTTTATTTAAAAAGCAGGTGCTGGAGTCTCCGCTGGCGCGCATTTCCCATATTAGTTTTAGCACAACCGGTTTTTTTTCCTCTCTACTCAACTACGGCAACGTGGAAGTCAGGGTTATGGGCCTGGAAAAACCTTTAATTTTAGAAAATTTGCGCAAACCGGAAAACCTAAAAACTTTTTTGTGGTCTTTGCAGCAGGCACACGCCGGAACAGATGTTTTAAACAAATAGCTTATGAAGCTTAAACTTAACTGGTCTTCTAAATTATCCCTTGCTATTTTGCTGTTATTTACCGTTTTTATTGGCAACCTGCGTTACCAACAATATAAAAACCAGCGGGCTGTAGACAGGGAAAAAAAGGATTTAGAAAACCAAATTGCTTCTTTTAGCAAAAAGAATCAGGACCTTAGCGATTCCCTGTCCTATTTAAATTCCAGTGATTTTAAAGAACGTGCTGCGAGACAGCAGCTCAATTTGAAAAGGGAGGGCGAAGTAGTGTTTGGCTTTACTGACGCACCGGCGCAAACTTCACCATTGGACCGTTCGGAACAAAATAAAGCACCAAACTATGAAAAATGGGTTGAATATTTTTTTGGAAATAATTAATGCACTTAAACAAAGATGAAAAGTAAAATAATTTTAAAAATTTTTGTTGCGGTAATTGTTGTGGTCTTGGTTTTAATTACGGCCTCATGGGCATGGCTTTCTTTTGGGTCTCTTACACCCGTTAAGGAAAAAATTTTTACACGGGTTCCTTTCCCAGCGGCTTTTGTGGGCGGCCAGCCTGTTAGCGTAAAAACGCTAGCTGAACGCTTAGAAATCGCAAGGTCCTTTTCCGCGCAAAACAGCGGGACGAGCAACACTGTGCTTAATGAACAAATTTTTAATAATTTAATTGAACAAACCAAGGTTCAAATTTTAGGCGCTCAAAAAGGCATAAAAATTTCAAGTGCTCAACTGGATTCGGAATTTACCTTAAGGGAAAAACAATTCGTCCAAGAAGGCCAGGGGAGCCTGGATAACGCTTTGTTAAAAATCGGTTTAAGCAAACAGGCTTATAAAAACGGCGTTTTAAAATCTGAAATGCAGGCTGCCTATTTGGCAAGTTGGTTTTACGGCCAAGAAAATTTAAATTCCGAAAGCTACACAAAAGCCAATGACATTTTAAATAAAGCCCAGGCCGGTGACAAATTTGATGACTTGGTACAGCTTTACAGCGAAGACGAACAGAGTAAAAAATTAGGGGGAGACACAGGTCTTTTAGACCTAAAAGACCTGTTGCCCGAAATCCAAAGCCCTCTCCAGCAAACCAACGTAGGGGATATTAAAATCGTCTCCACTCGGTACGGCTTGGAAGTAGTTAAAATTGAGTCTAAAGACAACGGCAAGCTGCAAATACGGCAAATTTTTCTAAACGGCAGTGATTTTAACGCTTGGTACAAAAACGAAACCAAAAACATTACCGTTATAAAAATTATTAGCCTATAATTTGACTGTGGATTAATAAAGTGAGCAATAGGTGTATAATAACTCTATGGAGATAGAGATAGTCAATTATATTAAAGAGGCCAAAGCACACGGCCTTACTGAAACAGAAATTAAACAAAACTTGCTAGATGTGGGCTGGGATCCCGGCATGGTCGAGGATAATTTTTCGTATGTCCGGGTAGCGGAACCTGAAGCCAAACCAACACCCGCCTCTCAAATAGCTCAGCCTGCAGCACAATCAACGCTACCACATGAGCAGCCACACCCAACTCTTCAGCCAATTTTAGCCAAGCAAGCCTCACCTCTTTACAAACCTTTAAGCCAGCCTGCTCACTTACCGCCAATGTTTGCGTCATCTTCCGGAAGCAAGCCTGAGGCCGCGCTGTCTTTTTCTAATCTTCCCACAGAAAAAACTCAAACCCCGGCTCACGAAACCTTAAGTGACCAGCATTTCGCGGCATCAGCCCATTCCAGCAAAAAATTAATTGTAATTCTTGCAATATTTGTAGCAGTCGTGGTACTGGGGGCAGGAGGTTATTTTGCATATGGCTATTTTAATCCAGCTCCCCAAAAAATTTGGAATAAATATGCCACCTCCAAAAAAAACCCTATAACCACGCAAAATTTTAAATTTAGTTATAGCGACCCGGGAATGCCGGACGATTCAGGAAAACCCCAGCCATTTAGTTTTTCTTTAAGCGGCTCAACCTACTTAGACACAACAGTAACATCTTCACCTGTTTCTAAATCTGCCTTTGCCGTAGGTTACCAGCTCCCGAATAATGCCGGAGTTAATTTGCAGTCCGGAAGTAGGAATTTTGAAGTCCGGACATTAAACGACATTTTATACTTAGACTTAAAGGATCTTCCTGAGTTGTCCAAAGAGGCAGGACAAACAATTGGATGGCTTAAGTTTGATTTAAAAGAACTAATTAAACTGGCTTCGTCCACTTCTTACGGAGTCGAATTTCAAAAGCAACTAGACGAACAAAAACAATCACAAGCAAAAATCCAGCAAGATTTGGCAAATATTTTTAAAACTAAACAAATTTTTAGTTCAGTAAAAAATCTGGGCTCAGAAACCGTAAGCGGAGTGCAGACCTATCATTTACAAAGCGAGGTGGATAAGAGTACTTTAAAAACAATTATTAATACCGTTTTTGACAATGCTTATGCGTCTTCCTCCCTTGCCCAGGCGGCTTCGGCGGGAGCGGTAAGACAGGTAATAAATAATTTTATAGAAAAAATTAACATTGCGACTTTTGAAACCTGGATTGGGAAAAAAGATTCTCAAATTTATAAATTGGCTATTAATGTTAAAATGCCGGGATTAGCAACTTTTGCGGACGAAACTACCGGCGATTTAGGCTTTTTAGGTAACGCCCGTGCCAAAAGCCGGGACGCAAAAAGACTAGCGGACACAAGACAGATCGCGACCGCCCTTGAATTGTTCTATAACGACCATAACGGTTATCCCGCAGGACAAAACGGAACGCCTCAGGGGCTTACCCCGAGTTACATTGGCCAAATACCAAAGGCTCCCACTCCCGCCGATGGCGCTTGTTCAAATTACTATAACGACTACTGGTACACGCCAACGGGCAATCCCAAAACGACCAACGGCCTTATTGTTTATCCGTCTTACGAATTTACCTTTTGTTTTGGCGCTGAGACCGGAGGTTATAAAGCAGGCATAGCCAAATTAAGTACAACGGGAATTGAAGCAGGCATAGCCTGCTCTGACAAGCCCGAAAACTGCAGTAAACAGGTGGATGTTGAGCAGCAGCAAAAAACGCCGCAACCGCTGGCAGAATTTAATATGCAAATTACATATTCTGATTACGGCAAAAAGCAAGAAGTAACAGCACCTGAAGACAGCCTGGATGTTGCTGAATGGATTAAACAACAGTTCCAATTAAACAGCCTAACCGCCAAGCCCACACCCTCTTCCTTGGACAGCCAGCGTCTTTCCGACACAAGACAATTTGCGGCCGGTTTAGAGCTTTACTATAACGACTATGGCTCTTACCCAAAAAAAATCGAAGACTTGTCGCCAAAATACTTACAGCAAATCCCCATAGCACCAACTCCGGCCGGTGGCAGCTGCAGTGAGACAGACAATAAATACAATTATATTTACGTAAGTCCGGAAAGCTACAAACTAAGCTTTTGCTTTGGCGGCGCCACCGGGGGATACCCAGCAGGCAAACACATATTATCGCAAGCCGGCATACAATAATTTTTTTACAAAGAGCCCGCTAAAAAGTGGGCTCTTTAAATTTGTGGGGTTTTAAACTATAATTGTCATATGCGCATTGGAATTTTTGACTCAGGGCTGGGAGGCTTGGTTATAGCAAAAGCCATTTTTAAAAAGTTACCTAAATACGACTTTGTCTATTTTGGGGACACGAAAAATTTGCCTTACGGTGAAAAGTCCGGCAGTCAAATTTATAACTACACGCTAAAAGCAGTGGATTTTTTGTTTAAACAAAATTGCGCTCTGGTAATTGTCGCGTGTAATACATCTTCCGCGCTTGCGCTACGTAAAATTCAGCAAAAGTATTTGCCAAAACATTTTCCCAACCGCAGGGTTTTAGGCGTTGTTATACCAACTCTGGAAACGGCTGACAATAATCATAGGCGAAAAGTCATTGGAGTTATTGGTACAACCGCGACTATAAAATCCCATATTTACAAAAAGGAGTTAATTAAAATTGACCCTAAAGCCAAGATTATTGAACTGGCCGCACCAAAACTAGTGCCCTTAATTGAGCAGAATTCTTTACAAAATGCGGAAAAAGCCTTAAAATCATACATAGGAACGCTTCAAAAGCAGGGAATTGAAGCGCTCATTTTGGGTTGTACGCATTATCAAATTTTAAAAAAAGAAGCTCGGAATGCGGCCAAGGGTATAACCATAATAAGCCAGGATGAAATTATTCCCAGGAAGCTGTCTGATTATCTAAAACGGCATCCCGAAATTGCTAAAAGTCTTTCAAAGAATCATCAGCAAAAATTTTTGGTGACAGATAAGAAAAAAGGGTTTGCGGATGTAGCCAAAAGACTATTTGGCAAAAAATTGGATCTAAAATTAGTAAAACTGCAAACACGTCGTCCGCCTAGGCGGATCATCACGCCGGCTTAGCTCATCTGGTAGAGCAGCGGTATCGTAAACCGCAGGTGGTCGGTTCAAGTCCGACAGCCGGCTCCAGCCTTCGTCCGCCTAGGCGGACTAGGGCAGGCTTACGCCACAATATATTCAAGTTTCAAACATTACATGGACAAAACACCAACATCAAAATCTTGGCACACTCTAACAGTAGAACAGACTTTTCAGAACGCAGGATCTTCACCCGAAGGCTTAAAACAGGCTGAGGCAGAAGTACGAATTGAAAAATTTGGATTAAATGAACTTTTAGCCGCCCATAAAATTTCTGCTTGGCAAATATTTGCTGAGCAGTTTAAAAATATTTTAATAATAATTCTGCTTATTGCGACCATTCTTTCCTCATTCTTGGGACATGGGCTGGAAGCAGCAGTTATAACCGTAATAGTTTTATTTGCTGTCCTACTCGGATTTTTTCAGGAATATAGAGCAGAACAGGCGTTGGAAGCATTAAAAAAAATGGCCGCGCCGGCTGCGGCTGTACTGAGGGATGGCCGAGAAGTAAAAATTGCAGCCAACCTGCTTGTGCCTGGAGACGTGGTTATTCTTAGGGCCGGAGACAAAGTCCCTGCTGACCTCCGCCTCACAGAGGCCGTAAACTTACAAATAAACGAAGCTCCTCTTACAGGGGAGTCTATTGCGGTTACAAAAAATATTGAGAAATTAAACTCTGCGGAACTGCCTGTTGGCGACAGGGTTAATTTGGCGTTTGCTGGTACTGCAGTAACATATGGAAGAGGCTCGGGAGTTGTTGTGACTACGGCTATGAATACTGAATTTGGAAAAATTGCCCGCATGCTTCAAACAGTAAAAACAGCGCGTACGCCGCTACAGGAAAACCTGGACAAACTCGGCCATACTTTAGCCAAAGGGGCTTTAGTTTTAGTGGCAATTGTTGTTGCGCTTGGCATAATGCGTGGCCTTCCATTTATAGAAATGTTTGTATTCGGAGTTTCCTTAGCAGTGGCTGTTGTTCCTGAGGCCTTACCAGCTGTGGTAACTATTTCACTGGCCATTGGTGTAAAGCGTATGGTAAAACGCCACGCGCTCATTCGGCATTTACCTGCAGTGGAAACCTTGGGCAGCACCACAGTAATATGCTCCGACAAAACTGGAACACTCACCAAAGACGAAATGACTGTTAGAAAAATTTATGTGGGTGGCCACATTTTAGACGTTAGCGGTGCGGGCTATGGGCCGGATGGAGCATTTTTTAAAGACAATGCCCAAACTGAGCCAACCGAGCATCTAAAAAAATTATTACTTGCGGGAATACTTTCTTCTGACGCCCATATTTCACAAGGGGAAACAAAAGGCACATGGGAAATGAAGGGCGACCCAACGGAAGGCGCGCTAGTTGCGGCCGCGGCTAAGGCTGGGCTTCACAAATTAGAATTGGACAAAAAGTTTCCCAGGATTCACGAAATACCCTTTACTTCTGAAACCAAACGCATGACTACGCTACACGCTCTTGAAGGTGAGAATGTCGCATATTCAAAGGGCGCGCTTGAAGTAATTTTAGCCGCCTGTCACAAAGAACTCACCTCAAAAGGCGAGATACCACTAACTGCAGAGTCCCGCAATGCAATACAGGCCACGGCACAAAAAATGGCGGAAAACGCTTTACGCGTAATTGGTATTTCCTATAAACCGGGCGCATCCAAACAACAATCGGAAGCTGACCATGTTTTTTTAGGCTTAGTTGGTATGATAGACCCGCCCAGGCCGGAGGCAAAAACTGCCATAGATACTTGTAAGCGCGCTGGCATAAGGGTAGTCATGATAACAGGGGATCATCCAATAACTGCAACAGCAATTGCAAAAGAGCTTGGACTCCTTACCGACGGCCGCGTGGTTACTGGGCCTGAGCTTGATACCATGAGCCCGGAGGAATTTGAAAGGGGAGTTGAACATATACAAGTGTACGCCAGAGTTTCGCCTGAACATAAACTTAAAGTAGTTGGAGCTCTTCAAAAAAAAGGCCATGTTGTGGCGATGACAGGTGACGGAGTGAACGACGCCCCGGCTTTAAAAAAGGCCGACATAGGGATAGCTATGGGGATTGCAGGCGCAGACGTAACCCGAGAAGCGGCGGCCATGACACTAACAGACGACAACTTTGCTTCCATAGTTGCTGCAGTAGAAGAAGGGCGCGGAATTTTTGGCAACATAAAAAAATATTTAATGTACTTGCTTTCTTCTAACTTAGGCGAAATTGGCCTTATACTTGGAAGTTCGCTTTTGGGTTTACCTCTCCCTCTTACTGCGGTACAAATACTCTACGTAAATTTAGCCACCGACGGCTTACCAGCTTTGGCTTTGGCAGTTGACCCTGCGGAAGACGACCTAATGGAACACAAGCCCAGAAAAAGCAAAACAGGCATTTTTACAAAGCCAGTAATATACCTAATTGTGGCAGGTGGATTATGGTCAACTGTAATAAATTTAAGTTTGTTTACCTGGTCAACAAACGCGGGACATACTCTTAAGCAAGCCATGGCCATGACATTTGTTTCTTTGGTGCTTATACAATTTTTCAAAGCTTATAATTTCAGATCCTCAGAACACTCAGTATTCCACAGGACTTTTTCCAATATCTGGCTTAATATTACAGTTTTGTGGGAACTCTTTTTGTTAGTACTTATACTTTATGTTCCGTTCTTGCAAAACTTATTCGGAACATACGGTTTAACAGTAAAAGATTGGCTTGTAATTGGCGGGCTTTCAATTACAGTAATACCGGTTTTAGAATTTGCAAAATGGGCCACCAAACGCAAATTCGGAGTGGAAAACTCATATTTTGTCAAGCCTGGCCAAAAGAGCCTGTATTGACAAAATGGCCTATTCTACACATACTTAGAGCGTTATAAGAAAAAACCGGCTTTTATTAGTCAAACATTTCTGACCTTAAAAATTTAAGTTAAGGAGCGGGTAATTATGGAAGACACGCAGGAAAATAAACCAAATATCCAGCCACCAACCAAAGGTCCCCAAAAGCCTCCTGAGGATTTTAAATGGGTCTTATTTTCCGAACTCGCTATGGAATTTGCAGTAATTACCGCTGCGCCCCTGCTTATATTTTTATTTCTAGGCAATATTTTGGGGTTCTTTGGCCTTAAAAGTGCGGCGGAGTGGGCTAATTACCATAGACATAATAGTGACTGGTACATTGTAATAGGATTATTTGGGGCAGTTTTTATAAGTTTTTATAGTATTTATAAAAAAATTAGGGAAGTAGAGAGGAAATTGAAAAAGTAATGGTAGCAATGTTACCGCCCCTGGCGGCTGAAAAAATGTTTGAAATTTCCGGGTTTCCGGTAACCAACACCTTAATTAACGCGGTGCTCGCGTTGGTATTTTTTGTTGTATTCGCTTTGTTCATCCGCTCGGCCATAAAAAAATATTACACTACCAACAAGGCACCCAAAGGACTCTTGAATTTTTTTGAAGGTATCTTAGACTTTCTTTTAACACAGATGGATGCTGTCACCAAAAGCAGGAAATTGACTTTAAGGTTCCTGCCAATTGTCGGCACCCTGTTCTTTTTTATTTTAATTTCCAACTGGATGGGTTTATTGCCTGGCACAGGCTCCATTGGTATTTATCAACTACACGAAGGTCACGTTCAGCTTATTCCGCTTTTTCGCCCGGCCAATACCGACTTAAACATGACCATTGCCATGGCCGTATTTGCAGTAGCGGCGTCTCACGTTTTAGGAATTTTTGCTATTGGGTTCTATAAATACGTAAACAAATTTGTCATGGTTGACAAATTGTTCAACGGCATTAAATCCCTTAACCCCATAAAATTCCTTACCGCGTTTGTAGAATTTTTTGTGGGAATTCTAGAAACCGTCTCTGAATTTGCAAAAATACTTTCTCTTTCGTTAAGGCTTTTTGGCAACATTTTTGCCGGAGAGGTATTACTTACAGTTATTGCGGGTTTAATAGCTTACCTGGCCCCATTGCCTTTTATGGGTTTGGAAATTTTAGTCGGCGCGGTACAGGCTGTTGTATTTTCCATGTTAGCTTTGGTATATTTAACTATGGCCGCGCAGGAACCACACGGGGAACACGAAGAAAAACACCAGGAAGCGCATCAGGCCGCGGTCTAATGGATTATTTGGCAGGAATTGTGATTTATTCATAGTTCCTGATTCATAATTCATCGTTCATTAGTAAGGGACGTTAAACTAAAAAAGACAGGTACCGTCCACTGAAAATGAACAAGGAGTAAGAAAATGGAATTAGACGTATCGAGAGAATTCGCCAAAGCGGCAACCATTGCTATTGGTGGTATTTTCCCGGCCATTGCCATTGGCAAGATTGTTTCCAAAGCTATGGAAAGCATTGGCCGCAACCCTGAGAGTGGTGATAAAATTTTCGTACCAATGCTTATTGGTGCAGCGTTTGCCGAAGCTATTGCTATTTACGCGCTCGTTGTTACCTTTACACTTTAGGTTTTAGATTGGTCTGGCGATTTTTCGCCAGCCCTTATTTACAACTTAAATAACTTTATCGGCACAGAAAAATATGGACTTACATACAATTTCACAATTTTTAATTCACACAGCGCAGGCAGCCACCGAAGCGGCTCCCCATGCTGCGGAGTTAGCAGCCCAGGCTGCGCCTGAGGCCCACGTGGAAAGTAAAAGCGTGTTAGAAACTTTAGGCATTGACTGGAGAATTTTTATTGCCCAGTTAATTAACTTTGGCGTTATTTTGTTTGTCTTGTGGAAATGGGTTCTTACCCCAGTTGCCCGAAAACTTACAGAAAGAACTGAAAAAATAGAAAAGTCTTTAAACGATGCCGAAAGAATAGAAAAGGAAAAACAGGAATTTTCAGTTTGGAGAGACTCGGAAATGGCCAAAGTCAGAAATCAAGCCGCTTCATTAGTAGCTGAGGCCGAAACCCAGGCCACACAAAGCAAACAGCAAATTCTTCTTCAGGCTAAAGAAGAACAGGCAAAAGTTGTTGAACAGGCCAAAAGCCAAATTGAGCAGGAAAAGCAAAAAGCTTTGCAAGCCGCTAAATCTGAACTAGCCGACATTGTAACCACCGCAACTGAGAAGATACTGCGGGAGAAGATAGATGAAAAGAAGGACAAAGAGTTAATCAAGGAGTTTTTAGGACAAGCTAAATAAGCTGTCTAAAAATATTCGAGCTTAAATTCTTAGATTTAGTATTTTTAGTTTAATTTAGTATTTAGTAGAAAAAGAATAAATGAAACTTACTTCCCAACAATACGCCCAGGCGCTCTACGACTCTATAGTAGAAACGGCCCCAAAGGACCACGACAAAGTCATGGATAACTTTGTTAAGATTTTGGCGGGAAACGGGGATTTAGGAAAATACGAGGAGATAGAATTAGAATATAAACGGGTAGAGAGGGAAGCAAAAGGGATCAAGGAAGCACAGGTAACCGTAGCACATGATGTAGAAATGAATTCGGGAATTATCGAACAACTCAACAAACTCGCCGGCTCAAAACTGGAAATACATAAAAAGGTAGACGACAGAATTGTAGGCGGAGTAGTTGTAAGAGTAGATGATACGCTAATAGACGCAAGTATAAAAGGTCAGCTAAATAATTTAAATAAAGAATTAAAATCATAGACATGACTAATCCTGACACGGAAACTGGACAACATGAAGCAACCTCCGAGTTTGAGCCTGGTATGCCTGTTAGAGTAAGGAATACTGCCGGAACAAAAATAAATGGAGAATTCATGCCCACTGGTATTACGGGACTGGTTGAAAAAATAGAGAATGGAAAAGTTTATGTAGCCTATCGGATTCCAGGAGATTCCCCACGGAGAGACAAAGCCACTTCAACTGTTTTCCCCTACGAACCAAGCGAAATTGAAAAAATTACATCCTAAATCTTAAATCGCAAATATTTTATGGCCCAATCAAATATCGTAGAACAACTTAAAGAAAAAATATTAGAATTTCAGCCCAAAGCAACAGTAGAAAAAGTTGGCACTGTTTTGGAAGTAGGGGATGGTGTGGCGCGCGTTTCCGGCCTTAAAGAATGTGCCAGCATGGAAATGTTGGACTTCGGTAAGGGCCTTATGGGCGTGGCTTTAAACCTTGAGGAAAACGTCATCGGCAGCGTTATTTTGGGTGATTACACTACTATCAAAGTAGGCGACACTGTAAAACTTACCGGAAAAATTCTTTCTGTGCCGGTTGGCGAAGCTTTAATTGGCCGCACGGTAAATGCTTTGGGTGTTCCTAAAGACGGCAAAGGCGACGTTAAAACTGACAAATTCTACCCGGTAGAAAAAATTGCGCCTGGAGTTATTACCAGGCAAGGTGTAAGAGAACCGGTTCAAACCGGCATTAAAGCCATTGACGCTTTAATCCCAATTGGACGTGGGCAACGTGAGTTAATTATCGGCGATCGCCAAACAGGTAAGACCGCCATTGCAATAGACACCATAATAAACCAAAAAGGTCAGAACATGATCTGTATTTATGTTGCTATTGGCCAAAAGGAAAGCAAAGTTGCCAGAATCGTTACTGAGCTGGAAAAAAACGGCGCCATGGAATATACAATTGTGGTTTCTGCCGCAGCTTCCGAGCCTGCCGCTCTTTCTTATATTGCTCCATACTCCGGTTGCGCTATGGGTGAATATTTTATGGACCAAGGAAAAGATGTTTTGGTGGTTTATGACGATCTTTCTAAACAAGCTGTGGCTTACCGTGAAATTTCCTTGCTCTTAAGAAGACCACCGGGACGTGAAGCGTATCCTGGTGATGTGTTCTATCTCCACAGCAGATTATTAGAACGTGCCGCAAAACTAAACAAAGATTTTGGCGGTGGGTCTTTAACTGCTCTCCCCATCATCGAAACCCAAGCCGGAGATATTTCCGCTTACATTCCTACAAACGTTATTTCCATTACAGACGGACAAATCTTTTTAGAATCTGACTTATTCTACAAAGGCGTTCGCCCGGCGTTGAATGTTGGTATTTCCGTTTCCCGTGTAGGAAGCGCCGCCCAGACAAAGGCTATGAAGAAGGTTGCCGGCAAATTAAAACTACAATTAGCCCAATTCCGTGAAATGGAAGCCTTTGCCCAATTTGGTAGCGACCTTGACCAAGCCACCAAAACAACCTTAGACCTTGGCCGCAGAATGAGCGAAATTCTAAAACAGCCGCAATACCAGCCGTACTCTTTAGAAAAGCAGGTTACAATTATGTACGCGGTTAACAATGGCTACTTTAACGAAATTCCCGTAGACAAAATGCCCGAGACCGAAGCTAAATTCCATAAGTATATGGAAGTAAACGCGAAAGATGTTTTAAAGGCTATTCGGGATAGCAAAGAATTAAACGAAGATACAGAAGCTAATTTAAAAAAAGCTATTGAACAGTTTGTACAGAGTGTTAAATAATATTTTTTGTCATTGTTAGTAACGACTATGAAAAAAACATTTTGGGGTTTATTGATTATTTGGTTATTGATCCCAATCCTGGCCATTTTATATAGAGGAAGTTTGGGTGGTCCATGCGGTTTTGACTCTCCATGCTCATCAGCGATAGATGGCTTGTTTGCAAAAAGCATTATCTTTGCCCCATTTTGGGTTTTGGGCTTAATAGCAATAATTGCAGTTATTGCGTTCATCAATCAAAAAAACCAAGCAAAGGATAAACTACAAAACAATTTAACCCAGGATATTAAACCAAAACAATTTTCTTTAGCAAGGATATTTTTTATACTGTTTATTGTTTATGCCTTGTTTATGATTTTCATGACAATTAAGGATTATTTTTTTAGATAATATGGCCGGAATTAAAGAACTAAAAACTAGAATAAAGTCCATTGGTGGTATGCGTAAGGTTACGCGTGCTATGCAAATGGTTAGCGCGGCTAAAATGCGCAAGGCTCAGGCGGCAACGCTTGCCAGCCGCACCTATTCTTCTTTGGCGTGGGAATTAATTTCGGACTTAGTTAAGGGTGTTGACTATAACAGCTCTCTTTTAGCGAATTATAACGAAGCCAAGAAAGTGGGAGTGATTTTACTTTCCAGCAACAGGGGATTAGTAGGAAGTTTGAATACGAACCTCGTGCCTAAGTTAAAACAGGTAGATGCTGAAAGTGGCGCTGAAACCATTGCAGAAGTTGTTACATACGGTAAGCACGCAAAAAATATTGCAGTGAGGCTGCAAAAAAATATTGTTGCCGATTTCCCAAAGCTGGAAAAAACTTTAACTACCCAGGATATTTTACCCTTGGTGGAATTTGTAAAACAAGCTTACGCCACCGGCCAGTATAAAAAAATTGTAATTGTTTATAACCATTTTGTTTCTACCTTGACCCAAACCGCAACCATTAAACAACTGTTACCTTTTAAGGAAAGTGAAAATACTTTTTATAAAGAACCAAGGGACGAAGAAGAGTCTGAAGATGGTGAGAAGAGCGAAGGCGAAGAAGTAACAATAGATTCCCCATTTCTTTTTGAACCAGACCCCAAAGAAGTTTTAAACCAACTTTTGCCAAGGATACTAGAATCCCAAATTTACCAAACTATTTTGGAAAGCAACGCCAGCGAACACAGCGCCCGAATGGTTATGATGAAAAACGCCACCGAAGCCGCAGGTGATTTAATTAGCGACCTAACCTTAACCTATAACCAACTCCGCCAAGGTAAAATTACGACCGAGTTAGCAGAAATTACCGCGGGAAGGATTGCTTTAGAGTAAATTTATGGGAACAGAAAATCCAAAATTTAACCCTGAAGAGTATAAGGCTCAAAGACAAAGTCAATTAGCAGAAGCCCGAGCGCATTATGAAAAAGTTAAAGCTACCTACAAAGGGAAACCGTTATTTGATAACTGGAACTGGGAGGAAAGATTTAAAGAAACCGGACAATCACTGAACACAAACCTCACAGAGCCACTACTGGACCCATATGACCCAAATTATTTTTTAAAGGAATTACAGAAACAATTCCCAGAAATTAAATCTTAAATTAATTTTATGAATAAAGGAACAATCAACCAAGTTATAGGTCCAGTTGTGGACGTTAAATTCGAAGGCGATATGCCGGGGATTTATAATGCTTTGGAAATAGTAATGGGCGACAAGCAAAAGTTGACGCTTGAAGTTCAGCAGCAGCTTCCTGGAAAAATTGTGCGCGCTATTTCAATGTCATCGACTGATGGTTTAAAGCGTGGCATGGAAGTTGTAGACACAGGCGCACCAATTAGCGTTCCTGTTGGAAAAGTCACTCTGGGACGCATTTTTAACGTCTTAGGTAAGGCTGTAGATGGTCAGGAAGACCCAAAACCAGAGAAAACCTACCCAATTCACCGCCATGCGCCGTCTTTTACAGACCAGGCCACTACAACTGAAATTTTGGAAACCGGAATTAAAGTTATTGATTTAATTTGTCCTATTTTAAAAGGTGGTAAAGTCGGTCTGTTCGGTGGTGCCGGTGTAGGAAAAACTGTAGTTATTCAGGAACTTATTAACAACATTGCTAAAGCGCATGGTGGTGTATCTGTATTCGCCGGAGTAGGGGAGAGAACTCGTGAAGGAAATGACTTGTACCACGAAATGAAAGACGCGAAAGTTTTAGACAAGTTGGCTATGGTGTTCGGGCAAATGAACGAACCGCCCGGAGCCCGCGCCCGCGTAGCTTTGTCTGGTCTTTCCATGGCCGAATATTTTAGAGACGAACAAAAGCAGGACGTGTTAATGTTTATAGACAACATTTTTAGGTTTACCCAAGCTGGTAGCGAAGTATCTGCTTTGCTGGGACGTATTCCTTCTGCTGTAGGTTACCAGCCAACACTGGCCACTGAAATGGGTGAACTGCAAGAACGTATTACCTCCACCAAAGAAGGATCTATTACCTCCGTGCAGGCTGTATATGTACCGGCAGACGACTTAACAGATCCTGCTCCAGCTACAACATTCGCGCATCTTGATAGCACCGTGGTACTTTCCCGTGGTTTAACTGAACTTGGTATTTACCCGGCCGTGGACCCATTGGATTCATCCTCAACGATTTTGGACCCAAACATTGTTGGACAAGAACATTACGACGTTGCCCGCGGTGTGCAAAAAACTTTGCAGCGCTATAAAGACCTGCAGGACATTATTGCCATTTTAGGTATGGAAGAGCTGCCAGACGAGGACAAAGTTACAGTAGGCCGCGCCCGCAAAATCCAGCGCTTCCTTTCCCAGCCCTTTGCCGTAGCTGAAGTCTTTACCGGCACCAAAGGTGAATTCGTCTCCCTAAAAGAAACCGTTAAAAGCTTTAAAGAAATTCTTGAAGGCAAATACGACCACCTACCGGAACAGGCATTTTATATGAAGGGCGCGATTGAACAAGTTAAGTAGTATTATGTATTTTGTATAAGGTATGATGTATAAATGCAGTCTGTATAATACTAAATGCATCATACTCAACCCCTATGTCTAAATTAAATTTTCAATTAGTAACTCCCGAACGAACTGTTCTACAAGAAGAACTGGATAGTTTGTCGTGCCCTACAACCTTGGGGCAAATAACTATTTTACCGCATCATATTCCTTTAGTGGCTACTTTAGCGCCCGGGGAATTGGTTGCAAAAGTCAATAACCAGGAGCACTTTATTCATGTTAGCGGTGGGTTTGTGGAAGTGCGGGAAAATAATGAAATTATTGTTTTGGCAGACGCGGCTGAACACCATTATGAAATAGATGTTAAGGCCACTGAGGAAGCAATAGAGCGCGCCAAAAAAGCCATGTCCGAAAAACATGCAAACGAAGCCGACTATGCTAAAGTTGCCGCGACTTTGGAACGAAACTTGTCGCGCTTAAATGTTGCCAGAAAACACGCGCACAGAAAAAATCCACTGGCCGGTTCCGCAACAATGGAAAAATAAAAGTTTGCGTGAGAGATTAATTTAATGAAAAATATTTTTCAACCCAAAACTCAACTTGAACATTTTGGGTTTTTTATTTATTTTTTGCTTGTGGAAAACTTTCCGCAAACTTTTTTTGTTGGGGGTATGGTTAGGGATATTTTATTGGGGTGCAAGGTAACCGATATTGACATTTCAACATCGGCAACACCAGAAGAAGTCATGAATTTACTGCTAAAAAATAAAATTAGACTATCCACTCTAGGTAAAAGCTTTGGGGTCGTTAAAGCCCATAATGGTAAACAGGAAATTGAAATTGCGACTTTTCGTAAAGAGTCGTATGGGACTACCCGGTATCCAAAAATCAATCTTATTAAAAACCCTAAAATTGACAGTCAAAGACGAGATTTTACTATAAATTCCTTATATTTAAAGGCAAAAAACGGAGAAGTTTTAGATTACAATAAAGGTTTAGGTGATATTAAGTTAAAATTAATTAGATTCATAGGAAAACCAAAAATAAGAATAAAAGAAGATCCGCTAAGAATAATTAGGGCATTAAGGTTTTGTTTGGTTTTAAATTTTAAACTGGAAAAAAATACTGCGAAAGCAATAAAAAATAATTTCAATTTGGTTCAAAGCTTGTCAAAATCTAAATTAAATTTTGAAATTTTAAAAATAAAAAACAAACGCCAGCGAAAAATTTTACAAACCGTGATTGACAAGCCAAAAATGCTTGACAAATATTTTAAAGTGTCCTAAAATAAATTTAGGAATAAAAAAGTTCTTCAAGAAACGAAAACTTCGGGGGTAAAAATCAGAAATTAATCCAGCGCTAATTACTCAATTAATTCAGAAATTCAAATTGAAGTAATAGAAGGTTGGTATCCAATACTAGTTTAATAAAATTAGTGCTGGATAAATTTGTTACTACTCATCCCATAAAAGGGAAGTAGAAAATTAAGAAGTGCCACCAAAATCAGTGTCACTTCGGGAGACTAGCCCAATGGCTAAGAAAAAAGCAAAAAAGAAGACTACCAAGAAGAAAAGCGCTTCCAAAAAGCGCCGCTAGGCTTCTTACTCTTATCGAGTACAAAAACCATCCCCAAAAATAGGATGGTTTTTGTTTTTTAGGGGGCCTGTTGTACCAAGCCTGACTACTTGTTATTTTTGAATAAATCTATTATAATATATGGAGTCATATCGCGGGATAGAGCAATTGGCAGCTCGCAAGGCTCATAACCTTGAGGTTCCCGGTTCGAGTCCGGGTCCCGCAACCAAGCTAGCTTTTGATCGTAGATGGAAAATTAACTTGGTTAAAACCATAAAATCGTGACAGATTTTACCCTCTGTCGAGGGTTTTTTCTTTAAAAACGACCAGCCGGGGTAGCTCAGTTAGTTAGAGCGTGGGACTCATAAGCCCAAGGTCAGAGGTGCAATTCCTCTCCTCGGCACCACTCGACTCGTTTTGATTAACATCAAAACTTGCTCGTGGTTTCGGCCTTTGAAGGCCTCAACCAAAGTAGATAAAGATTGAAGCGAGTCGAGTGGTGTCCCGAGCGAAGTCGAGGGGCACTTTACAATCCAATAAGGGACCGTAGCTCAATTGGTTAGAGCACTCGCCTGTCACGCGAGAGGTTACGGGTTCGAGCCCCGCCGGTCCCGCCATTAAAAACCCCAGTAGTCTGGGGTTTTTAATTTGTTTTCACTTTAACCTAAATTTTGGTATAATAAATGCATGCAAAACACAATTTTATACGCAATTATAGGGATTTTTGTTATAGGTTTTGGGGTGGTGTTGTATTATCTCATAGACCTTAAAAAGAAAAGCGAAAAACCGTCTGAAGATGCTAGCTTAAAGGTAATGATGGAATGGATGAAGGACATAAAACAAGGCACCGAGCAAACCCGCGAAGGAATGCAAAAGTCCATAAATGAAACAAACAAGGCTATTAACGAAAGACTAGACAACGCCGGAAGAGTAATTGCCGCTCTAACAAAAGAACTGGGTGGAATATCACAAGTCGGGCCTGACATTCGCCGCTTAACAGAAACTCTTGCCAGTCCAAAGCTAAGAGGTAACTTTGGTGAAGAAATGCTGGAGAACATGCTTTCCCAGGCTTTGCCAAAGAACGGCTTTACTATTCAATACAAATTTAAAAACGGGGAAGTAGTAGACGCTATTATTAACGTTGGAGAAAAAATACTACCGATAGACAGCAAATTCAGCATGGAAAACTTTAGACTTTATAAGGAGGCCAAAACAGAAGAAGCGGCTGAGGGATTAAAGAAAGCCTTTTTAAAAGACGTGAAAAAACGAGTGGACGAAATCCACAAAAAATACATTTTGCCCCAGGAAAATACTTTTGACTTTGCGCTTATGTATATTCCGAGTGAAGGGGTGTTTAGTGAAGTGTTGGACGATACTGCAACACTAAATTATGCCAGAGAGAAAAAAGTTTACTGCGTAAGCCCCAACACGCTTTACCATCACCTCCAAATAATTTTACTCAGCCTGCGCGGACAAAAAATTAACGAAGCTGCGCAGCAAATATTGGCTATGATTTCCGGCATTAAGCAAGAAAGCGAAAAGTTTGGCCGTAACCTGGACATATTAGGCAACCATATAAAAAACGCGGGCAACACCATGGGTACAGTAACCAATGACTACGCAAAATTAAAGACTTCAATACAAAACGCCGCGACGTTGGAACTTAAAGCAGAGGCTGAAATTATAAAGGAGCCACAAAAATTAATTCAATAAATGCGCCAAAGACCTGAAAATAAAAGCGGCAAAATAGAGTTTGGAGTTCCGGAAGTTGTTGCAGAAAATCATGCCAATTCTTTTTTTGCTGGAAAAAAACCGGAACAAGCTTTTAGCGCCGAAGATATAGCGGGAAAGGAAAAAGTGTCAGATGCGCTTTTTATGATTCAGCTTACTAACTACCTAAATAAGTCAGTAACTGCGGGAAAATTAAGGCAAGGGGATCCAAAAAAAGAAAATAACTACTCAGTCAACACTTATAAAAAATTAAAATGAACTAAATGTCCATACGAAATCCCGATCAAAGAGTAGGAGTATTTGTAGACGTACAGAACTTATACTATTCCGCGAGGAATATGTATAACGCCAGGGTAAAGTTTAACGAAATTTTAGACGCGGCAGTGGGCGACCGCAAATTAGTTAGGGCCATTGCTTACGTAGTTAAGGCTGACATGCCCGAAGAGCATACATTTTTTGAAGCATTGGACAAGGCAGGTTTTGAAGTTAAGGTAAAAGAACTGCAAACTTTTGCCGGAGGACACCAAAAAGGGGATTGGGACGTGGGCATTGCCATGGATATTATAAAAATGTTAAATAAACTGGACGTCGTGGTCCTCTGCAGCGGCGACGGCGACTTTATTCCGCTTTTGGAATATCTCCAAATGTCCGGCCAATTAACCGAAACCGTAGCCTTTGGCAAAACCTGCAGCGGAAAAGTTAAAGAACTAACAGACAACTTTATTGATTTAGACGAAAATCCTCGCAAATTTTTAATGCCAATAAAAAATGGGAGAAAATAAAGAAACTTTAGCGGTAGAAGAAGTGGCCGCTTTGGAAATTATTTCCCAAAAGGGGATTTTAACTATAAATAAAGAAGATCCTCAGTTGGGCATTTTTGTTTCATTGGCCGGAAAGGGACTAATCGAGAGAGTGAAAGTTTTGGACCATCCAAAGTCAGTGGCCGTGACCTTTAAAAAGAAATAAATTAAATGAAAATAGTTATAGACACCAACGTTTTAATTAATGGCTTTAAAGACGACTATTCTTACGAAAAAAAGATTATAGACGCGGTTATTGCAGGGGAAATAGAAGCTTACGCTAATAAGCAGACACTGCAGGAAAACAAACTTATTTCCCATCAGCTTATTGACAATGACGAATACCAAGAACAGTTAAACAACTTATTTAGCCAGGTAAACTGGGTTGTAAATAGGCGAAATATTCACATAGTCCGTGACGAAGAAGACAATAAAATTTTGGAAAGCGCAGTAGAGGCAGGGGCGGAATATTTGGTAACGAGTGATAACGATTTATTACAGCTTAACGAACACCAAGGCGTCCAAATTGTAAATCCCGCCAACTTCTGGTCGCAATACAAAGACGAAGGCATGGATTTATGGAAACAGTGGACAAATTTTATTAGAAATAAAGATTAGACTTTAATAAACTATCGAATAACTTAAATGGATTCAATTCAAAGCCAGAATGCAAACAGCAGCAATCCCAACCTTTTTATTATAGCAAGCCTTATATTAGGATTGGTCCCCAATTTTATTTTGTTTTTACCTCAAACATCTAGGATGTTTAATACTTTTTCTAATGGTAAAAAGATTTTGCTAATTTGCCTGCTAGTATTAGGGATGCTTTCTATCTTAGCTGGGTTTTTAGCATTTTATAAACAAAGGACTGCCACCTTTAAACAAAGAACTTTGGCAATTATTGGTATTTTATTAGGCTTTGTTTCTCTCCTTTCTTCGGCAATGCTTCTTTTCGTTAACTATATTGCCTTTTCGGGTTTTTAACGACTCAAGCCAAATAAATATACTTTAACCATTCATGACGGACACAAATAGTCAAAACTTGCTGGCGGGACTTAATGATGAACAGGGCAAAGCGGTCAAGCATACGGCTGGACCGCTTTTAATTGTGGCTGGAGCGGGAACAGGCAAAACAACAGTCATAACTCGTAGGATTGCTTATTTGGTAGAACAAAAATTGGCAACACCAGAAGAAATTCTTGCTTTAACTTTTACCGAAAAAGCGGCCGGGGAAATGCAGGAACGGGTAGACTTGCTTTTGCCTTTAGGCTATTACGACCAATGGATTTCTACTTTCCACAGTTTTTGCGAACGCATTCTAAAAAGCCACGCGCTGGACATTGGCCTGCCCAATGACTTTAAACTATTGGACGACGTAGCCCAGTGGGTCTTGGTTTTTAATAATTTTGACAAATTCAATTTAGATTACTACAAACCCCTTGGCAATCCTGGGAAATTTATTGACGCCCTGCTTTCCCATTTTTCCCGCTGTAAAGACGAATTAATTGCCCCTGAAGATTATTTAAAACACGCCGAGACCTTAAGGCTTCAAACCGACCAGCCTGTTAAAACCAAAAAGAAGAAGACTGAAGACGCGGTTGACCTAAATGAGGTTGGACGCTTAGAAGAGATTGCAAACGCCTATCACGTTTACCAAAAACTTTTGCTCGACAACAACTATTTAGATTTTGGCGATTTAATAAATTACACACTTGAGCTGTTTAAAAAACGTCCCAAAATTTTGCAGTTTTACCAAAAAAAGTTTAAGTTTGTAATGGTAGACGAATTCCAGGACACCAACTTTGCCCAGTACCAGTTGGTAAAGATGCTGGCGGGGGAAACTAAAAATCTAACTGTGGTGGGTGACGACGACCAGTCTATTTATAAATTCCGCGGCGCCAGCGTTTCCAACATTTTAAAATTTAAGGACGACTTTTCCGAATTTAAACAAATTACTTTGGTAGAAAATTACCGATCTACCCAAAATATTTTAGATCTTGCTTACAATTTTATCCAGGCCAATAACCCGGACCGGCTCGAAGTAAAACTGCAAATTAATAAGCAGCTAAAGGCTGCGGACAAAGGACAGGGAATTATTGAGGTTATTGAAGGCAGGGACTTAAGCGATGAATTAAACGAAGTGGCAAAGAAAATTGTGGAGCTCCAGGGCGGAGAGTCTTCCTGGAATGATTTCGCGGTTTTAATTCGTGCTAACTCAGCGGCAGACGAATTGCTGCCTATTTTAGACAATTACAACATCCCTTACACTTTTGTAGCTAACCGAGGACTATATAAAAAGCCCATTATTTTAGACGTTTTGGCCTATATGAAACTACTGGACAACGCGCACGACTCCTTGGCGCTTTACAGGGTTTTAACTTTGCCCAAATTCCAAATTCCGCACAACGAACTTTCCAGCTTATTGCTCCTGGGCAAGAAAAAAACACTCTCACTATATGACAGCCTTGTAGCTGGCCAAACTTTAGCTGAGATTTCCCAAGAGAGCAAAAAGAAAATCCAGGATTTAATGGACACCCTGAGGAAACACACGGTGGATTGCAAAAACTGCACTGCCGCGGAAATTCTGGTGGCTATTGTTCAGGACTTAGGACTGGAGACAAAATTAAAAACAGACACCCAAGGCAACGCGGAGAGTCGGGAATTACTCGACCAGTTTTATAAAAAAATAGAGGTCTTTGAACAGGAACAGGAACATAAAGACCTGCACAGCTTTTTAGAAGCACTGAGCCTGGAAATACAGGCCGGGAGCGATGGCGCAATCAAATTTGACCCAAACCTTGGCCCCGAAAGCCTAAAAGTTTTAACAATACACAGCGCTAAGGGCTTAGAATTTAAATATGTGTTTATTATAAACATGGTAGACCAGCGCTTTCCAACACGGCAAAAATCTGACGCAATTGAAATTCCCGCTGCTTTGGTAAAAGATATACTGCCAGAAGGGGACTTCCATTTGCAGGAAGAAAGAAGGTTGTTTTACGTAGGGCTAACACGTGCCCGCAGCAATTTGTATTTTTCGTGGGCTAAAGATTACGGGGGCTCACGGGCAAAAAAGCCTTCGCAATTTTTACTCGAAACTAAGTTAGTACCCAGTGACAAAACCAACCTCGCGACCGGGAAAGTAATTTTTACCAAATCGCCGGCTAATACTAACGGTAAACAAATTTATCATGTTTTGCCCACGAATTTTTCTTACACGGAATTAAACGATTTTGAAACATGCCCTTTAAAATATAAATATGTCCATTACTTAAAACTGCCGCTGCCCGGTAGCTACCATGCCAGTTTTGGCATAACCATCCACAAAACATTTGAAGAATTTTTAAAGCTGTACAAAAACAACCAGGAGCTGAAACAAACAGACCTGTTTGGCCAAAAACCCAGCGACAACCCCTTGCCGGACTTTAAATTTTTGGAAGCCCTATACGCAAAAAATTGGGTGGATGACTGGTATCCAAAAAAAGATGAAAAAGAAAAGTACCGGGCAATGGGCAAAAAAATGCTCACCACCTTTTATGACAACTTAAAGTCAACTGCCCCAAAAACAAAATATATAGAACAATTTTTCCAAATTAAAATAAAGGACTATACTTTTAAGGGGAAGATTGACAGGGCCGACGTAAGTGACGGCGGCATTGAAATTATAGATTACAAAACCGGCAAGACCCCCAAAAGCAAAAGAGATATAGACCAATTGTATATTTACCAGTGGGCGGCCCAGGAATTCCTGCGCGAAAAAGTTCTTGGCATGAAATACTGGTATTTGCAAGACAACAGCTTTATACCCCAGGATTTAGGCAGTCCGGAGGATATTACCAAACTTAAAGAGGGGCTCCTGGAAATAATGGAACAAATAATCGACGCTACCAAATACGACAAATTTAAAGAATTAGACAGCAAAATTAAACACAAATGCGAATTTAGTTACCTTGAGTAACCTCCTGTCTTTACTAACTACTAATTGGTTACGAATATACAAATGCTAACATTTAGAATTCGTATATTAGTATTTATTCGTAGTTCGTAAAGACAGATAAAGTATGGTATAATTATTATGTTTAAAACAGCCAAACAACAAGTTGGACTAATAGCAGTATCTATTTTACTCGCGGGATTTTGCCTGGCTTGTATTGTAAATTTTACAGACCCATTTTATTCCTCGTGGATCACTCGACTGTTTTTTTACATTAGCCTGTTCATGCTTTGCCTTGGGGTTTTTACAATCCTTGGATTGGGCATAAGGCAATGGCTTTGGCCCAAACTTTACATTTTGAATTTAAGCGCAAGTTTTCGGCAAGCCCTGCTTCTTTCCTTGCTAATTGTTATTTCTTTTATGCTCTTGGCCAGCCGTTTGCTCTTTTGGTGGGTGGAACTAAGCATAGTCCTGTTATTTTTATGTGTTGAATTCTTTTTTAACTTAAAAATCTAAAACTAGTATGGACGCAGCTCCGCAAAACCAAAAAACAACTGAAAACCAAGATAAAATTCCGGTTAAAAATCCCGAACCTTTAATAAAATCGGTGCAAAAACCCGCGGCACAGACCGACGAGTTTTTGTTTTTTAATGTTATGCCAAAAAATACCGGCGCACAGGGTGAACTGGTACAACCATTAATTAAAGTCCAGCAAGCTCAAAGCCAGCAGTCCGCTTCCCCCGGAAAACTTAGCTCTATGCTCAAAAAATACCGCTTACATATTTTAATTGGCGTTGTTGTTTTAGTTTTAGGGGCTGTCAGCTACTTTGTTTTTACTAAATTGGCTGTAGAAAAATCTGAGGATTTATTAAATTCCAACACAGGACTTCATCCGGTTGGGGAGAAACCCTCTTCTGAGCCAGGCGCGGCTTTGTCTTACACCGACTGGCTAAAAAAATATTTTAACGAGGCGGTGTGTTCCAATCCGGGAGTTTGCGGCGACAACGCCGATCCCGACCACGACGGTTTAACAAACAAAGAAGAATTTACCCTGGGCGCGGACCCAAATAACGCGGACTCAGACCAGGACGGCCTGGCAGACGGGGACGAGGCTCATATTTTTGGCAGCAACCCTTTGAACGCGCACAGCGGGAAAGACCAAAAATACACTGACAGTGACTACGCTAAAGGCGCTTATGATTTTCGCACGGACCAAAAATATAGCGAAACCCAACTACTGGAACTAACAAATAAAATGAAGGAATTTGGCGTACATTCTCCGACAATAGTCAGTTTAAAAGATGTTCTATTGGGCATTTATAATTTAACGGACTGGAACATAATTGCACCACCCGTAGCAACCTCTACGGCCAGCAGCACCTTGCAGAGCGTGGCAACTACTACCCCGGCAAGCGGCAGCCCTCTTGAAGGGCTGGACGTTTCAGTCGACGCCCAGCAAAGCCGGGACGCCCAGCGCAGCGCGGCCATTTCAAGCATAGGCATGGCTTTATTAAAATACAACCAGGACAGCAAGGCTTACCCAAAAGCAGCCACTTTTACAGAAATGTTTAATACTGTTAAGCCTTACCTTAAAGTTGCAACAAGGGCGGAAGACCCGGTCAACAAACAGCCTTACATTTACACTTACCAGGTAAGCTCAGACGGCAAAGATTTTACGCTTTCCTTTTATAGTGAGGTCGCCGGTCAAATTATAAAAAAACACGCTGCTGATGCGCTAAGAGAACAAAACGACCAGCAAGCAGGCATTTATGACGACCAGCGTAAAACGGATTTGGAAATGATAAAAACCGCCCTGCTTTTGTATTCCAACAAAAATGTAGCCGGAAACCAAGATTACGTTTTTCCGCCGCAAGACAAATACAAAATAGATTTGGTGCCAAATTACATAGATCAAATCCCCACTGACCCAAAAACCGGGGAAGATTTTGAATACCAAGTTTCCGAAACCTTCGACACTTTTACTTTAAAAGCTATTTTAGACGCACCACCCAAAGGTAAAACCGGTTATTTATGCAACCAGGAAGAATGCAGAAACTACTAAATTGGTATTTAGTATATTGTATTAAGTATTTTGTATGAAAACAGTATTCCTGTATATACTAAATACAAAATACATTATACTTAATACATACACATGCAAACATTTTTAAACTTTTTTAAAAATCTTTTTAGCTTAAAACCGTCATCAACTCCTAATTTCCCTGGCATCGTTGCGGCCCAGGTTTTGGAAATACAAAAACACCCCAACGCAGACCGCTTAAGGGTTATTAAGCTTGATGTAGGAAATGCAGTAGTAGAACCGGTAGTGTGTGGCGCTTTAAATTTCGGAGTCGGGGACATAGTTGTCTTGGCTTTGCCGGGAGCAAACATCCCTAAAAGCATTCACGATGAAAACCATAAATCATTTATTTTAACCAAAGCTAAAATCCGCGGCATAGAAAGCCAGGGTATGATTTGCGCCGCTTTTGAGTTGGGCCTGGGCCCCTTGAATGAAAAACCTGAAATTGCGCTATTAAAACCTGGCACGGCCCCGGGTAGCCAATTTAATCCTGGTATGATAGAATGACATCCAGAAAAGATATCCACTGAAACATGTCACAAAATATTGTAATTTCAACCGAAGAAGAACAGCGACTAAAAAAAGAACTGGAAAAGCGCACAGACTTTGAAGCCCAGCGCATTAGGCGCTATTTAAGCATGCCGGATTTGTCACGCGCCGAAGAAAGCCCTTTAAAGGAAATAATTGACCGGGCTAAAAAAGTTAAAAGCCTGGAAGGGTTTGACGTTATTCAAATTCCGGAAATTGTCCCAACCAATATTTTATTTGATTTATTCAATATGCCTCCGGAGCATCCGGCCCGCAGTAAGTCCGACACGTATTACTTGGACGAAAACAATGTCTTGCGTACCCACGACACGGTTTTTTGGTATTACTATCTTAATCACCCTGAAATTAAAAAACGCATAGCCAACAAAGAAACACTTGGCTGCATTTGCTATGGGAAAGTTTACCGCAAAGACGAAATAGACAACAAGCACATGAATGTCTTCCACCAATTTGGCGGCCTGTATATTGGGCCGGACGACAAAGTAAAAATTACCCCCGAAGATTTAAAAAACGCGCTTTCAGAAATTGGTAAAAGCATTTTTGGGGACGCAAATTTCCGTTTTTACGAACACAATTTCCCTTACACAGACCCTAGTTTTGAAATGGAAGCGGAAATTAACGGCCAGTGGATGGAAATGCTAGGTAGTGGCATGGCCAGAAAAAGTGTTTTGGAAAATATGGGTTTAACCGGTTACCACGGCTGGGCATACGGCTTTGGTTTGGAAAGACTTGCCATTGCCAGTATGGATTTGCCGGACATAA
Source organism: uncultured Candidatus Saccharibacteria bacterium (assembly GCA_964474825.1). Lineage (GTDB taxonomy): Bacteria > Patescibacteriota > Doudnabacteria > UBA920 > UBA920 > CAYYWQ01. The sequence continues at coordinate 385,887 of CAYYWQ010000001.1, read as the reverse complement.
GACTGCTTTGGAGCGAGGACCCGCGCGTAAGAAAACAATTAAAGCTCGGCCACAAGTTTACCGAAGTCAGCAAGTTTCCGCCAATTACCCGCGACATTTCTTTTATTGTAAACAAAGACTTTGTGCCCAATAACTATTTTGACCTCATTCGCGAAATTGGGAAAGATTTAGTGGAGCAGGTTGAATTATTAGACAAATACGAAGACGAAAAAAAGTTCGGCAAAGACAAAATTAGTTATACGTACAGAGTAACCTACAGAAGCCCGGAGCGGACCCTAAAAACTGAAGAGGTTGAGCCTCTACAGAAGAAGCTTTACGAAGAAACTAAAGCACAATATAACGCAGAATTGCGTTAATAAAGTGGGGATAAATTCCCTTTAAAGGCTCACCTATGTGAGCCTTTAAAGTTAGCTTTATTTAAGCCATAAAATATGAAAATTTGTCATAAAAAAGACTAGAATTTTTAGTTAAAATATGTTAAAATCCATGTAGAGAAACTTCGCAAAATTTTATGACTGAAGATTCTAAAGAAATTCAAGATATTGTGTGGCAAAGGGATAATTTAATAAAGACACTCGTAGGTTTTTTATTATTAGGCCCCGAGGAGCGCGAAGACTCCGCCAAGATTGTACGGGAATGTCTTTCACAGTTAGATATAAAAGATCCTGGGGGAGATTATAAAAAAATTTTAAACTCAGCCATTAACAACCCATCTCAAAATTTTGATGAGAATTTAAAAAAAATTGTTACTGATCATCTGGAGAAAAAATTTAAAGCTTAACATTTATGACTAAAAAAGAAGAGATCAAGAAAAAACCAAGCGGTTATACAGCCGAAAATATTACAGTTTTAGAAGGGTTGGAGCCGGTGCGTAAACGCCCTGGTATGTATATTGGCTCAACTTCTGAAACTGGACTTCACCATTTAATTTGGGAAATTGTAGACAACTCCGTAGACGAAGCCATGGCCGGGCATGCCACTAAAATTGGCGTGCTTATTCAAAAAGACGGGGGAGTTACGGTGGCAGACAACGGCCGCGGTATTCCGGTAGATGTCCATAAAACAACAAAAAAGTCAGCGCTGGAAACAGTTATGACGGTACTTCACGCTGGTGGAAAATTTGGCGGTGACGCCAGCGGCTATAAAGTTTCCGGCGGTCTTCACGGCGTGGGCGCGGCCGTAACCAACGCGCTGTCTACCAATATGGTGGTGCAGGTTAAGCGCGACGGCAAAATTTATGAACAAAAATATAAAATTGGCAAACCCCAGGGGGCGGTTAAGCCTGTTGGCAAAGTAGACAAGAATGACCCGGAGCAGACCGGGACCATGACCACTTTTTATCCTGACTCCACAATTTTTGAAACTGTGGAATTTAAATTTAAAACCGTACTGGAACACTTGCGCAGCCAGGCTTACTTAACTAAAGGACTCCACTTTATTATTACCGATGAACGCGTAGGTTTAACTTACCAATATTACTTTGAGGGCGGAATTTTAAGTTACATTAAACAGCTCAATCGCAACAAGAAAACCAAAAACGCACCTATTTATATAAATAAATCTGTAGACGAAATATTGGTTGAAACCGCAATCCAATATACAGACGACTTTGACGAAAGAATTGTTGCTTACGCAAACAACGAATACAACCCAGAAGGCGGAATGCACGTAACAGGTTTCCGCTCAGCTTTAACGAGAGTTTTAAATAGCTATGCCACAAAAAACGGTTACGTTAAAGAAAGCGAAAAGTTAACCGGTGAAGATATGCGCGAAGGTTTAGTAGCTGTAATTTCCGTAAAACTTCCCAATCCGCAATTTGAAGGACAAACTAAAGCCAAACTTGGAAACCCCGAAGTCAGAACAGCCGTGGAAACTGTAGTTGGGCAAGCTTTGGAAGTTTATTTGGAAGAACACCCAAACGACGCCGGCAAAATTGTTGAAAAAGTTATTTTAGCAGCCAAAGCCCGCTTAGCCGCAAGAGCCGCGAGGGACAGTGTGATCCGTAAAGGTGTTTTGGACGGCTTAGCTCTTCCAGGAAAATTAGCTGACTGCAGCGAGTCAGACCCAACCAAATGTGAGTTATATATTGTAGAGGGCGACAGCGCCGGCGGTAGCGCTAAACAAGGACGCGACAGGCGATTTCAGGCTATTTTACCGCTACGTGGTAAAATTTTAAACGTTGAACGCGCGCGTTTGGACAAAATGCTTGGCAACCAGGAAATAAAAAACCTGATTATTGCTTTTGGCACTGGTATTGGTGAACTTTATGACGTTTCCAAACTTAGGTATCACCGTATTATTGTAATGACCGATGCCGACGTAGACGGGGCGCATATTCGGACATTGCTGTTAACTTTATTCTATCGCTATTTCCCGGACATTATTAAAGGCGGGCACTTGTACATTGCACAGCCGCCTCTTTTCCAAGTTAAAGTTGGTAAAACAGCGGAATACGCTTTTTCAGACGAAGAGCGGGACAAAGTTTTAAAACTTCTTGTTGACCAAGCTAAGGCAAACAAAAAAGCTAAAGCCGGCAAAGGCAAAGGCGAGAGCGATGTTACAGAGGAAGCCGGAGAGGAATCTACGGTAGAAGAAACTACAGCCGGCGCCATAGACGGCATTAAATACATGATTCAACGTTACAAAGGTCTTGGGGAAATGAACCCAGGCCAGCTTTGGGAAACCACCATGGATCCTGTCCACCGGGTAATGCTCCAGGTTAAAATAGAAGACGCAGAAAAAATTTCTGAAATTTTTGAAGTCCTCATGGGCGACGAAGTCGCACCCAGAAAGCGCTTTATTACTACCCACGCCAAAGCCGTTAAGAATTTGGATATTTAATTAAACAAAATTATGTCGGAAACAGAAATCCCCCCGCAAGACCATGAGCATGACCCTAAATATTCCTGGTCGGACTTAGAGGAAATGGAAGGCTCAGACCCGGAAGCGGTCGATGCTATACATCAATTAATGGAGTCCTCCTCAGATGAGGAAATTAATGATCATGTTTTGGAAGATACGCCGCCAGCAAAGCATGCTTTTGAAATCCTACAGCGCCACATAGACGACTGTCCTACATGTCCTTCAATTTACGAACGCGTACTAAAAGCACAAGAAGAAGAATACAAAGATTCAGATCAACAATAATTTTCAAAAGTTTTAAATTTGAACTTAAAATTAAGAGCAGTTGTTCTAGAAAAATATATGAAACTATGGATCAAGTTAGTCAGTGCGGGTTTTGTCTTAATAATATTAGTTATTATTGGTATCTTTTATGTGTATCCTTCCTATAAGGATAACAATAATATAACCCAAGCGAAAAAAGCTTACGAATATATACAAAAGTTTGTAAACCAAAACAAACGCTTGCCTACTGAACAAGAATTCAATAACTCCTTTCCAACAGATAAATATGGGGCTCTGCATTATTTTTCTGTTTCAGAATTTGCACAATATTATACACTGAGTTATTCAACTTATAAACAGAGAGATACTGCTATAGGAAAAGTCTGCGACATTAACAGACTCTATGTTACATCCTACGAATATTGCCTTCGGATTCAAAAAGATGGGAGTTTGTTAGAGTAGCCAAACATTGACTTTTATTAGATTTTCCATTAACATATATCCAGTCTATTTTATATCTTTTATTTTTAAATACTAAACAAATTTAATGTCCAAAAAATATTTACTGACTCAGGAAGGCCTGGAAAAACTTAATCACGAATTACAGGAACTCATTGGCAAAAAGAGGCCGGACGTAATTGAACGGATCCGCGAAGCAGCCAGCCATGGTGATTTAAGCGAAAACGCGGACTACGCCCAGGCTAGGGAAGAACAAAGCTTTATTGAAGGCCGCATTCTGGAAATTGAGGACATGATCAAAAATGCCGAAATTATTACCATGGCCTCGGGTCATCACGGCGGCACAGCAACCATTGGCTCTACTGTGACAGTTAAAACCGGTGGGGTTCAAAAAAAATACGCTATTGTGGGAAGCAATGAAGCTAACCCCAAAGAAGGCAAAATTTCCAACGAATCTGTAGTTGGTAAAGCCTTACTCGGCCGCAAAGTCGGCGAAAAATTCAAAGTCTTAGCCCCGGCAGGGGAAATGGACTATGAAATAGTCAGCATAGAATAAAATAACCATAAATTTAACCGCCCTTTTGCCTAAAAAGGGCGGTTTTGTTATAATTTAGGCATAAATCTTAAGACCAAAACCGATGAGTGACCGTTTAGAAGACATTCTTGCCGCTCGCAGGCAAAGCTTAGAAAATATAAAAAAAGCGGGCATAGACGCATACCCTTCTTCTGTTGACCGTACCAATAGCAACCAACAGGCTTTGGAAGGTTTTGACGAACTGTCGGGTAAACCAATTACTCTTGTTGGCCGCATTCGCAGTTGGCGCGATATGGGCAAAATAATTTTTGCCCATATTGAAGACGGCAGTGCAAAAATCCAGGTTTTATTTAAAGAAGAAAGTGTCGGCGCTGAAGAATTTAAAAAGTTAATGGATTTTTTTGACATTGGTGATTTTATTCAAGTTACCGGAACACTGTTTAAAACCAAGACCGAAGAAAAAACCCTCCAGGCTACCGGCTACAAGCTACTAGCCAAAAGTTTACTTCCATTGCCCAGTGAACACTTTGGCTTGCAAGACGAAGAAATTAAGCTTAGAAAAAGATACTTAGACATTTTACTTGATCCAAAAACTAAGGACCTTTTTGTAAAAAAGGCAAAATTTTGGGGTTCGTTCCGCCAGTTTATGCTCCAAAAAGACTTCTTGGAAGTAGAAATGCCGGTTTTAGAGGCTACAACCGGGGGAGCCGAAGCCAAACCCTTTATTACCCACCACAACGCTTTAGACCGCGATTTTTACCTTAGAATTAGTTTAGAATTACCCCTTAAGAAAATGTTAGTTGGTGGTTACGAAAAAGTTTTTGAACTTGGCCGCATTTTCCGCAACGAAGGCATAGACACTGAACATTTACAGGACTACACCCAACTGGAATTCTATTGGGCTTACGCGGACTTTAACGATTTGATGAACTTCTTAACCGAGCTATATCAGTTCGTGATAAAAGAAACTTTCGGCACTTTAGAAATTACATCTCATGGTCAAACTGTTGACTGGAGCGGGGAGTGGGAAAAAGTTAGCTATGTAGATTTGTTTAAAAAGCATACGAAGATAGATTTAATGGAAGCGGCAGATGATGAGCTTAAAAAATACTGCGACAAAAATAAAATCTTTTACGAAGAATTTGCCGGCCGCGGCCGCCTTATAGATTTAATTTTTAAAGAAGTCCGTAAAAACATTCCAACCGGCAAACCTGTATTTTTAATTGATCAGCCAGTGGAATTAGAACCCCTCGCTAAGCGCGACCCTAAAAATCCTAAACTTGTTCAGCGCGCGCAAATTATTGCCTACGGCTCTGAACTGGGCAAGGGGTTTGGCGAACTTAACGACCCTGTAGACCAACGTTTAAGATTTGAAGAGCAAATGAAGCTACGGGCCCAGGGCGACGAAGAAGCCCAGATGCTAGACGAAGCCTATGTTGAAGCCATGGAATACGGTATGCCGCCGTGCGCTGGTTTTGGCGTTTCTGAACGCTTATTTAGTTTCCTTGTAGACCGCTCTATTCGCGAAACAGTTATTTTTCCGCCAATGAAAGAAGCAACAAAAGTCCCGGAGAAATCCAAGGACACCAAAATTGCCGTTGCTGTAATTAACAAAGGCGCAAACTTGGCAGCCTGGCAGGAAATGAACACCGTAGCGCACTTAAACGCGGAACTTGGCATTCATGGAGGTAAAAAATTACTGCTCCAGGAAAACATAGAGACCAAAGACGGCGAAAAAATTAAACTTAATATTCAGCACGCCATAATGATTAAGACGGCTGAGTCCTCTTCCACCCTACAAAAATTATCAGCCCATGCTAAAAAGGGAGGCCTGGAAGTTTCTGAATTCATTCGCGAAATGATAGAAACCACAGACGACCGAAAAGTTATCGCTGCGGCAAAATCTAAAAACTTGGAAGATGTCGAATTTTTGGGAGTTCTGGTATTCGGCAAAAAATCCGAGGTAGAGGCCTTAACCAAACATTTTGAACTGTACAAATAATGAAGCTCTTAATTGCAACTTTCAACCAATCCAAACTGGAAGATTATAAAAGTATCACTAAAGACTTGCCCCTGGAAATAGTTGGCTTAAAAGACGTTGGTATTACTGAAGAATTTGAGGAAATTTATAACACCTTTGAAGAAAACGCAAAAGCCAAAGCTGAATTTTATCAAAAACTTTCTGGACTACCTACTCTGGCAGATGATAGCGGGATTGAGATTTCATTCTACAAAATGGAGCCGGGAGTTAACACAAGGTATTGGGACGGCAAGGGAGGCAACGACCAGCATTATTTAAAATTTATTTTGGAAAAAATTAAAGCCATCCCGCCTGATCAACGACAGGCGCAGTTAAGAGTAGTGGAAGCGTATTGTGACGGGAAACAAACTCAAACTGCCGAAGGAATTATAAAGGGAACTTTGACAGACAAGGTTTACAACGGCGGTGAAATACCCGGTTACCCTTGGGATTTGGTGTTTATTGTCTCGGACATAAATAAATATTACGAAGAAATTATTGATACTAACCATAACCACCGCAAATGGGCGTTTGATAAATTAAAAGAATTTTTCATATAATGGAACAAAAACAAATTTTTATTGTTGCCGCAGTAATCAGAAACGAAAAGGGGGAGATTTTGCTGGCTAAAAGGCACCAGCCTAATCACCCGGAAGCAGACGGCAAATGGGAATTTGTTGGAGGGGGAATAGAATTTGGGGAAGAACCGGAACAGGCTTTAATTAGGGAAGTTAAAGAGGAGTCTGGTCTGAATGTCAAAGTCATAAGGCTTTTGCCGAAAATTTTTACGGACAGACAACAAGGCTCTAATGGCGAAGACTTTCAAATAATTATTCTAACCTATGAATGCAAAGTAGTCGGCGGGGAATTAAGTTTAAAAGACGAAGAAATCGCTGAACTCAAATTTGTTAAATTTGAAGATGTAAAAAATTACAACGCATTTAATAACATTCACCAAACAGTTAATTTTTTAAATACTTAACCCTAAGACTATGTTAGACATTAAATTCATCCGCGAAAACCAAGAAGCAGTAAAAAAAGCCATAACAGATAAAAGAATTAGTTTGGACTTAGACCGTCTTTTAGACTTGGACAGCCAAAGACGTAATTTTCTTACAGAACTGGAAAGCCTCCAGGCAACCAAGAACCAAGCGTCTAAGGAAATACCAACACTTTCACCGGAAGACAAAAAGGCAAAGCTTTTGCAAATGAAGGAAGTGGACGTGAAAACCACCGAACTCAAGGCTAAACTGGAACAGGTATTACCGGAATACGAAAAGTTAATGTACATGGTGCCCAATATTCCAAGTTCTGAAACCCCGATTGGACCGGATTCTTCGGGCAATGTTCCGTGGGCCTACTGGAATGCGGAAATGGGCAATGTTGACGCCAAGGATTTAGAGAGAATAGAGAACATTCCTCCAAAATTTAATTTTGAAATTAAAGACCACATGACTTTGGGGGAGAATTTGAATTTGATAGATACTGAAGCCGGGGTAAAAACTTCGGGCTTCCGCGGCTATTACTTAAAAAATGAAGCAGTACTTATGCAGTACGGGCTTATTTGGCATGCATTAAAGAAAATGAAAGAAAAAGGTTTTGATTTAATGGTCCCGCCAATTCTTGACCGCGAGTTTGCTTTTTACGGCAGCGGGCATTTTCCTTTTGGCAAAGCCGACCAATACCAGGTACTAACCCAGGAAAATATTGAAAAAGGGGTTACCGAGCCTTTATATTTAGCAGGCACCAGCGAACCAAGCCTTTTGGCCTATTACGCGGATAAAACTTTAGAGGAAAAAGATTTGCCTGTAAAAGTTTGCGGTATTAGCTCCTGCTTCCGCGGAGAAATTGGTAGTTACGGTAAAGACACTCGTGGCATTTACCGTGTCCATGAATTTATGAAAGTTGAACAGGTAGTGCTTTGCAAGGCGGACATAATGGAAAGTGAGAAGTGGCTAGAGGGAATGAGAGAAATTGCCCAGGAAATGTTGATGGACTTAAAATTACCGCATCGTGTACTTAACATTTGTACCGGCGATATGGGTGCCGGTAAATACAAAATGTATGACATAGAAACCTGGATGCCCAGCCGAGGCGATTTTGGCGAAACCCATAGCGACTCAAATTTAACAGACTGGCAAGCACGAAGGCTCAACATAAAATATAAAGCTGCAGACGGCAAAACTAAACATGTTTTTACTTTAAACAACACAGTTATTGCCAGCCCTAGAATTTTAATTGCCATACTGGAAAATTACCAACAACCGGACGGCAGCGTTATTGTCCCCGAAATTCTTAGGCCATATGTGGGGACAGATGTTATTAAGCCAAAATAGTTTTTGAGTTCACAAAAAATATAAAAAATGTTCGGTAAAAATAGAGGGAAAACTGATTCAAAAATTCGTTTCCAAAGGCGGGCGTTTAAGCAACAGCTTAAGCAGGCGAGGGGATACAAACGCCCCGCTTTTGACACACAGGAACGCGCGAGCGGTCTTTTTTCTATACTCAGGACAAAGGCCGCAGCAATTACCGCAGTTGTTATTATTGTCTTTGTATACTTTGCTTATGTGCCTAACCCGTTTTTCATTAAAAAAATTAATATTACAGGCTTAAATTTACGCCAAGACAACACTTTAAGGTCAGTTTTGGAAGCTTATTTTTCACAAGGCCGCCTTTCAGCCCAAAATAATTTACTACTTTTAAACAAAAACGCCTTGGCTAAATTTATTCTGGCGCGCGATGCCGATTTATTGGCAGTAAATAAATTAGTGACACGACTCCCTGCTACTTTAGAAATCAGCGTCCAGCCGCGTCAAAATATTTTTTTTCTTACAGCGCCCGAAGGGGAATTTATTGTAAGCAATGACGGACTAATTTCCGCTCAAGAAAATTCCACATCAACCGCTTCAACAACCCTGCTTCATATTGAAATTTTAGGCAGCAACTTAATTAGCTCCGGCTCCAAGTTTGGCAACGAAAACCAGCTTAACGCCATAAGGGAATTACGCGAAAAATTGCCCGATGTTTCCGGACGAATCGTTAAATCCTTTAGCATATTAAATTTTAAGGACATGGACATTACGGTAAATTTTACGGACGGCGCAAAAATCATATTTGACTATACTAACAATTTGACCGATACTCTAAATAAGTTGCGTTTACTGCTAAACAGCATTGCCCCAGAGGACAACAAACGCCTGGCGTATATAGACATGCGGGTAAAAAACCGTGGCTACGTATGCTTAAAAGGTACGGCCTGCGCCGCTCCTCAGACACCCATAATTAACAACACGGCCACAACAACCGCTTCTTCAACACTACAAACTTATTAAATTTATGCCCAAACTTTTTGTAATTTCCCTTGGCGGCTCACTTATTGCGCCCGAAGAAATAGACGCGAATTTTTTAAAAAAATTCCGGGAAGTAATAATTGCCCAAACAAAAAAAGGCAACCGTTTTATTATTAGCCCCGGAGGAGGCAGGACTTGCCGTAAATATCAGTCAGCCTTGAAAGAAGTAATCAGTCCAACTCCCGAAGACTTAGACTGGATAGGGCTTTCCACCAACAAATTTCATGCCAAATTTTTGCAACTTATGTTTGGTAAACTTGCGCATTCTGAAATCTCCTATGATCCAAATAACAAAATAAACTTTAAAGGAAAAATCCTTGTTGGCGCCGGAGGCTGGAAGCCAGGAAGAAGCAGCGACGATTTTAGCGTCCGCTTAGCCAAAATGCATGGCGCCAAAACCATAATAAATTTAAGTAACATTGATTACGTATACACTAAAGACCCGCGGAAATTTAAAGACGCGAAAAAAATTGAAGAAATTTCCTGGAAAGAATTTATAAAACTTATTGGATCAAAATGGGATCCGGGCAAAAACGTGCCCTTTGACCCAACAGCCGCAAAATTTGCCTATGAAAATAAGTTAAACGTGATTATTACAAACGGCCAGAATTTAAAAAACCTAGTAAATATTTTTAGTGATAAAAGTTTTAAGGGAACTTATATAAAATGATCAGCGCGCACTATGGATCGTGCGCGCCTTGTTAAGCCCTGTTTTGGGCTATGTAAACTGGTATGGATCGGGACCCTTAAGACGGGTCCAAAGTTTGGCCAGGTGGTGTCTGGTACTTCTAATAATCCAGTCCTTTTGCACGAAGCTTAGGCGACACCAAATCGCCAAACCCAGCAGAAGCGCCGCAATGCTGCCAGCAAAGCAGTAAAAAAGCAGGAAATGCTGTTCCAACGTCATCCAACCCTCCTCTTGAGTTGATGTCTTTTAAAGACATATAATTTTCCCCATTTTTGGCACTTCTGTCAAGACTCTTACCTCTTGACACGACTAAAAATCCCTCTTATTTGAGGGATTTTTTTGTTTAAAGCTTTCAGGAAATTTATTTTTAATTTACCCTATATTGGGTTACGTAAATACTGGTTCCTACATATGGACGAACGTCTGGAAATTCTTTTTCATCAATTTGAATCCAATTTTTAGGGAGGCTTGGCTTATTACTTCCAAAAGCGTAAGTCCAAATTATCCATTCCGTGTCTCCGGAATGGCCGTGCTGTTCAAAAGTAGGCGCTAAATCCGCATTGGAAAGTATGGCCGAACCTTCTACCGGGGACATTTGGGAAACCTCGCCACGGCCTCCGGTATAGAGCAGTGGGGGATTGGGCAGGGAAAAATAAGTTGACTCATAATATTTGTAGTTAAAAAACTCAAAGCTTGTGCCCAAAAAAACCTGCTGGCCGGGCTCTACGTTATTAACCAAATATTTGGCAGCCGCCTTCATGCCCGGTTTGTTGGAAATATTAAGACCTTCCCAGTTATGGGAAAAAGCATAAACATTAAACAGGCAATATAATACAAACACGCTGCTGGCCAACCATTTAATTTTTATTTCCGAAAGCCAAATTGCCAAAGCAATAATGTAAAAAACACCTGCAAATAAAAAGTAACGTTCTTGAAAAACAGTAGATTCGCTCCCTTTTAGCCTTGCCAAAATAACAAACAAAATTGACCCACAAAACGGCGCAATAGTCGCGAGCAGCACCAGCCACTTTTCCCAAGGCTGGCTTTTACGCAAGAATCTGTAGAAGAAAAATATAGAAAACAGCACCACTACAACCATCCATTTCAAGGTGTCAGGATTACTGTTGTTATGAGGAATGCCTAAAAGAAAAGTCCACAAAGTACCAGGAATGCTCCAAATGTCCATTGGAGGAATCCAGTAACCTCCGCCTACAGATTTAACTTGTGAAATGAAGATTTTCAGCCAAGGCAGGAAAGAAGCAATTATTAACAAGTAAGAGCTAACAAGTAACGAGTACCGTTTTAATTCGCCGCGATAATGATATATATGAAAAATTAAGGCATACAAACAAAGCGCGGCAGCGGTGAACAACAAATAGTAATGTGTAAGAATAATTATTGCTGTACACAGCGCAAAACCTAAATAGTGCCAAAGAAAATTTTTCTGCAGTTTAATATCAGTTGGCAAATTGGGCATATTCAAACTCTTGCCGTCATAAAACTTTTTTTGCTCATGTAAAGCTTTGGTCAAAAAGTAGGCGGCCAAAACCGCAAAAAAAGCGCCAAAAGTATACATCCTGGCTTCTGTAGAAAAATCTACTATGTATGGATTCAAGGCAAGCAATAACGCCGCCCACAGGGCCGCTTTTTCATTTTGAAATGCCGTTTTTACAAACAGCCAAACTCCCCAAACAGTCCCAACACCGAATAAAATAGAGAATCCGCGGAGAGCAACCACTGTGTCGCCAAAAATATAATGCCAAAGCCGCAACGCAATATAATACATTGGCGGATGCACGTCTATGGCCAAACGGCTAAACATTTCCGGCCAGCTATAGCGAATAAGCAAAGCCGAAAAAGCCTCGTCATGCCAAATGGAAATGTCGAAATTATGGTAAACTCGGAAGACCGCAGCCAAAATTAATATTAAAATAAGTGGCCAATATTTTTTCATTAGTGTTTGGTTTTAAATTAATTATTTAGAAGTTTTTACGCAATAACCCATTGCATCTGGGTAACTAGCCTGCTCAGTACAAGTATAACCTTCAGGACACATAAATCCAGCAATTCCCCCGCACTTAGGAGCATCTTCCTTTTGCTTATTTTTCCACACCCCATACCCAACCGCCAGGGCTGCAACAATTAAAACTATAGTAATAACCCAATATTTTGGTTTCATAAATTTACTTGGCAAATTTGAAAGTGGAAAGAATTTGTAAAAATATCATTTCGACTTGGTCATCGGTCCAGTTTGAAGTTTCGTCACCTTGAGCAAGGTAATTGAAGAGAATGTAATCAGATGGTGAATTTTGATCAACAATAGCCACGACTGGTCCACGGGATACACCGCCCTCGTCGTCATAACGGATTGCTTGGATGTTTGGTAAACTAAGTTTCCTAATTTTATAGGTCGAACCAGCAGAGCTTTCTTCGAAATCTTTTTTTTCCTTAACTGCGACGAAATTGAACTGATATCCTTGAGTTACAAAATCAACACCCTCTTGACCTTTAGCGTTAAATAATTCTCCAAATACTATTTGCTTTGGAGTATTTTGGATGGTAAATAATTCATAAGGCTTATTATCATAAGTATAGAGCGTAGGCGGATACTTAAAACTAAACCCATACTGGCTATTAGTATAAGTTTTCCAATCTTTTAAATCTGTCTCTGAAGTGGGGGAGGATTGGGTTTTGTGGTGAAAGCTGATTAAACCTAAATCCCAAGCTGGTAGCTTGGTGTAATATAATGCGCTTGCACCAATTGCGATTGTCGCGAGAATGAAAATGGCCCAATATTTTGGTTTCATAAATTTTTAATACACTTTGTACACCGCCATTACAGCTTGGCCGAATTTGTTGCGGTGTTCCAGGGCTAAGCTGGCTTCGGGGTGGTATTGCTTAAACTTAGTAATGTCAAAAATGGAGGACTGCGTAAAAACAATTTGGTCTCCTTTTTTTAGTTTAAGCCCCCAGGAATTTTCCGGGTCAATTTGCACATATGGCATATTTTTTGGATTTTCCGGGTGGGCACCATCAACAGTGGTTAAATAATCTGCTGCTTGAACTGAAAACTTGTCTAACACCAAATAAGTACTTTGCTTGTCTCCATACTCCCGTAAATATTTAGTAACCGTTGTTAAGTCCGAACGGAAATAATAAAAATTAGAAGGGTCGTTATATGCGCTGACAAAATACAAAATATAAGTTTGGGAAACCAAAGCAGCAAAAAAAACAATCATCAGCAGCTTGTAAGCCCTGGTTGTTAGTTTGTACTGCCAGGAGTCAAAACCTGCCCAATTTTCGTACAAACGCCTATGAGCCTTCATTATTAAAGTCGCTAATTCATATAGCGCCCAGGCGGCAATAATAAACAGCGGGGGAATTATGCCTATACCGCGAAGGCCATGGGGAATACCTTCGGCTGTCGTAATAACCGGGAGCAGCATGCCAAAAAACCAGCCGACCAATAAAAAATATTTCCACCAAGGGGCTTTACGCGCCGGCATAAAAAAATAAACAATGGAAAAAATCACCATAAGGGCCAGCCCAGCGGCAAAAAAAGGACTTACCAAATTGGACAAGAATGGGGCGCCTGAAATATTATGCCTCCAGTTTAAATCCCCGTGGAAAAAAATTGCTAAAAATTGGGTCTTAAAAACTTCCCCGGCAACCGAAACTACGGCGGCCAAAGGGGGAGTGGAAGTTAACTGGACGCCGTTAATGGTATATAAAGTTTGGTTAAAAATACTAACTTGGCCCGCACGGCCAATAAAAGAGCCCTCGTGCTGGTAAAAATATTTGGCAATGGGAAAAATAAAAATTGAAAAGGCAACCAAGAACAGCACAGCGGCAAAAAAGTATTTTTTTATTGTATTGATTAAAATTTTGTTCTTAATGGCCGCCAACAATGGCCATACCAAAACCATAAACAAAATTGGCACCATTATGCGATAAGCAATATAGGTGTAAAAACCCAAAGCAAAACTGGCGCCGGTCAAAAATGAAAATATAAATCTTTTTTTTGCGGTTGAAGACTGGTAAACACATAACAAAAAATAAAAAGTCATTGCAGTAAACAAGGGAATCAAAGAAGCGCGAAAAGCAGTGCGCGACAAAACCACGTGCCACGAAGAAACGGCCATGAGGAATGATGCTAGTAATGAAATATTTATAGCTCGGTTTTTTTGGCGCTCAAAATCTTCTTCCGGATCTTCGTGCTCGTTCTGTAAATAATAATCCATCAAGAATAGCCGTCTGGTAAACAAATAGCAAAACAAAACCGCCAATACTCCGCCAAAAGACGACACAATATGGAATTGCCAGGCCCCTAAGCCAAACATAGCTGTGGAAGCCCATTCCATATAGAAAAACAAGGCCTCTCTTCCGTTGCCCCGTTCATAAAACGGCTGCAAGTGGCCTTGCTGCATTAAATTTATGTCTAAACCATTGGCGGCTTCGTCCGGAAACAGCCCGCCCGGCATTTCAGTAATTTTATAAAATCTAAAAAAGACTGCTAAAACGATAATGCCTGCTAAAAGGAACTTTTGGGTTTTGGACATGAAGGTAGAAAAAAACGCTCTTTTTTGCTATACTTGGTTAAGTTATAAACTTATTTACGCAATGAATTACTCTTTTTTGCAAAAGATTTCAGCTTATTTTAAGGAAATTTGGTTTCTTTGGCTCCTGGGTATTATTTTTAATATTATAACATTTTTTGCCGTCCGCTACAAAATTCGTCCGTCGGACGAAACTTTAGCGCTTCATTACAATGTATTAATTGGAGTGGATTGGTTTGGGAGCGGCAACAATCTTTATTTAATCCCGCTAACGGGTTTAATTATTTTAGCCGTAAATTTTTCTGCCTTTTACTTTCTAAAAGAAAGTGAAAATTTACTTTCTTTTTTAACAGCATTTGTAAGTTTGGTTGTGCAAATAATTTTACTGTCTTCTATTTTTTTGTTAGCCGGAGTTAATTAATGCGCCCTGCTTATTAGCAGACAAATCTTTAATCACATATGTACCGTAAACGCACCCCTAAAGAACGACTCTGGGAAATATTACCCGGCCTGCAATTTTGGCTGGTGTTTTTTGGCGCGATTTTTTTGTCTATTTACAAGCCTGTCTGGGCAGCGTTGTTTATAATTTGCTTCGACTTATATTGGGTGCTTAAAGCCATGAATGTGGCCACGCATTTAATTGCCAGCTACCGCAAGTTCCAGTTTTTTGTAAAAATTGACTGGTTGGATTACAGCCAACGCTTAAGTGATACGGAAAAGTTTTTACAATTTTTACAAAATAAAAAAATCACTGCTAAACGCAGTTTGGAAAAAACTTTTTACGGCCAGGAAATTAAAAGGCTGGAAAAACTAATTGCGAACGGTAAAACCCTAAGGCCCTTGAGCGATTTTTACCATTTAATTTTAATCCCATTTACGGACGAAGACTTTCAGATCCTTGATTCCACTTTTTCAGCTTTAGCAAGCGCTAACTACCTTAAGCAAAATATTCTAATTGTTTTAGGTTGTGAAGAACGCATAGGGCTACAGGCCCTGGAGGTGGCAAACTCCATAAAAGCCAAATATCAGAATAATTTTTATAAGTTTTTTATTTCTGTCCATCCCGACGGTTTGCCAGGTGAAATTAAAGGCAAGAGTGCAAATGCCAGCTTTGCCATAAAGTCTGTCTTGCCCGAACTCGGGAAACTCGGCATTAAAACCGACCAAGTTTTGGTCTCTAATTTTGACAGCGACACAATCGTGCATCCGCAATACTTTGCCCGGGTGATGTACGAATTTTTACTTGCGGAAAAACCCTATCAAAAAAGTTTCCAGCCAATTGCCATTTATAACAACAATATTTGGGACAGCCCCGCCATTATTCGCGTTGTATCCGTATCTAATTCTTTTTGGCAGTTTACCGAGAGTAGCCGGCCCGACCGCTTGCGTACTTTTTCCTCCCACACCATGACGCTTAAGGCCCTGCTGGAAGTAGGCATGTGGAAAACCGACATTGTTAACGAAGATGGTTACATTTACTGGCAATGCTATTTACATTACAACGGCGATTACCAAGTCGTGCCGCTGTTTATTCCAATCTCGCTCGACACCTGCCTCGCCCCAACCACCTGGCAAACTTTAAAAAACCAGTACAAACAAAAACGCCGCTGGGCTTACAACGTAGAATATTACCCGCACTTAGTTCCCAAACTTTTAAGTTCCAAAGCACCATTTTGGGACAGGATGTACAAACTTTACCAATACGCCGAAGGTAATTTTAACTGGGCAGCGGCCAGCTTGCTTATTGCGGTTTTGGGTCGCCTGCCGCTGTATTTAGGGGGCGATGCTTTTAACCAAAGCGTGGTTGGTTATAATTTGCCAAAAATTACAGTATTTCTTTTAAACATTGCCTTGGTGTTTTTAATTTTTAGTGTTTATATAAACCTGGTACTCCTCCCTCCCAGGCCAAAAAAATACAGTGTGTGGCGGTCGGTAATGATGTACGTGCAGTGGATTTTTGTTCCTGTTGTTTCTGTAGTATTTGGCAGCTTGCCAGCCGTAGAAGCCCAAACCAGGCTAATGTTTGGACAATATTTGGAATTCTGGGTTACACCCAAGGCCCGCAAAGGGGAAAACACAGGGCTAACCATGAAAGAAATGCAGCCCGTAACTGTTAAGCCCAACCCATGATCTACTTTTTATATTTTGCCCTGGCTACAACTTTAAGTTTACTTATTACTCCGGCCATAAAAAGCCTGGCCATAAAAACCAAAACTTTAGATTTGCCAGTGCTGGCACGTAAAATCCACAAAAACCCCGTGCCTCTGCTAGGAGGCCTTGGGGTCTACGCCGCTTTTATTTTAGCCATTTTAACCTATCTTGTTCTTGGTCATCCGGATTTTTTAGTCGTCCCCACGAAATTCTTTTTCGCAATTATTTTTGGTGCTTTAGTTTTAGTTATTGGTGGAATTTTAGACGACAAATTTAATTTACCCCCGAAATGGCTATGGCTATTTCCGGCCTTTGCCGCGGCAATTGTTGTATGGTCAGGCATTGGCGTTGGCATAACCCAAATTAGTAATCCGTTCGGCGCGCCTATTTACATTGGCTATTCTCTATTCTCTATTCCCTTATCACTAATTTTGGCCTGGCTTTGGATGCTTGGCATGATTTTTACCACAAAACTTTTAGATGGACTGGATGGCCTTTGCGGAGGGGTCGGATTTATTGGAAGCATAACAATGTTCGCGCTGTCTTTAACAGAAAAAGTTAACCAACCAATTACCGCGACCATTGCCATAATTTTTGCTGGCGCATTGCTTGGGTTTTTAGTTTACAATTTTCACCCCGCCAAAGTTTTCTTAGGGGAAGCGGGGAGTACTTTAGTCGGTTTTATGCTTGGCGTGCTTTCCATAATTTTAGGCGCCAAAATTGCCACGGCTTTACTGGTTATGGGCATTCCAATTTTAGATGTTGCCTGGGCCATTATTCGCCGTATGTTTTACCACAGAAGCCCGTTTGTAGGTGACCGAGCACATCTACATTATAGACTGCTCGATATTGGCCTGTCCCACCGGCAAACCGTTCTGGTGCTATGGCTAATCTCTGCCATTTTTGGCTTTACAGCTGTGTTTTTGCAGTCTATGGGCAAACTAATTGCCCTGTTTGTCTTATTTTGCGTTATGGTAATTCTGGCTATTTCTGTAGTAATTATTTACAAAAAACAGCATCCTCACATTCCGGACCTATTCGATAATGTCAAAAAGTAGCCGTTGACGAAACCGGATATATCTGGTAAAATATCTAAGCAACTTAAATATATAATCATTTTATTAAACCAATGACAGCAATTATTGAAACCGGCGGCAAACAGTATTTAGTCAAAACCGGCAGTATAATTCAGGTAGAAAAACTCGAAGGCGAAGCCGGAGTTACCCTTACTTTTGACAAAGTCCTCTACCAGGACGGCACTGTTGGCAAGCCCTTTATAAGCGGCGCCAAAATTACCGGCAAAGTTCTAAAGCAGGCCAGAAGCAAGAAAGTTCATGTTTTAAAGTATAAAGCCAAAAGCAAGTACCGCAGAAAAATTGGCGCAAGACAGCACTACACTGAAGTGGAAATAGTTAAAGCATAATCAATTCAAAAGACCGTCACTCAATGGTGACGGTCTTTTTTGTATATCTGATTTTAATTTATCTGAGCCTACCTGCGGTAGGCAGGCATCTGCGGTTAATAATCCCTTCGTCCTTCCATAGCGCGCATTAAGGTCATGTCGTCAGCGTATTCCAAATCTCCGCCCATTGGCAGGCCTCTTGCAATACGCGTAATTTTTATTTCAGGATTTACAGCTCTGATAACTTTGGACAAATGCATAGCCGTAGTCTCGCCTTCCAACGAGGGGTTGGTGGCGATAATGATTTCCATAATTCCCGATTCAGGATTCATGATTCTAGCAATTAAAGATTCTATCTTTAATTGCTCTGGACCAATGCCTTCCAAGGGGTTTAGCACGCCGCCTAAAATATGAAACACACCTTTAAAATCACCACCTTTGTCTATTGCCTGGGCGTCAAGCGGCTCTTCCACCACACAAACCAAAGAATGGTCTCTCTTTTCGTCCGCGCACACATTACAAGGGTCGCTTTCGGCCATGTTATGGCAAACGCCGCAAAACTCAATACCCTGCTTAACTTGGGAAATCGACGAGGCCAAATTTGCTAAATCTATATTGTCTTTTTTCAATAAATAAAATCCCAACCGCTGGGCGGTCTTAGGGCCAACACCTGGAAGCTTGCCAAGTTCGTTTATTAATTTTTGGAGAGAGGAGGGGAGTTTGAGCATGGGATTTAGTGACTAGTGGATAGTGTTTAGTGGTTAGTTACTATCCACTGACCACTACTCACTAACCACTCTTTTATTCTGTTTCCTCTGGCGCAACGGCGGCCATAACCGTCTGGGGGCTAACGTCAAAAGTTTTATCCAAATTCTTAAAGCTGGCTTTTTCGGCTTCAAAGAACAAGTCCACCTGGCCGGTAGGGCCGTTACGATGTTTTTTAATGTAGATTTCCGCAATGTTAGGGCGGTGGGATTCCTTACCTTTATACATATCTTCGCGGTAAATAAACATTACCACGTCCGCG
Organism: uncultured Candidatus Saccharibacteria bacterium; assembly: GCA_964474825.1. Taxonomy (GTDB): domain Bacteria; phylum Patescibacteriota; class Doudnabacteria; order UBA920; family UBA920; genus CAYYWQ01. Next base: position 366,573 of record CAYYWQ010000001.1, on the reverse strand, counting down.
TCTTGCTCAATGGACCCGGATTCACGCAAATCGGACAACTGAGGGACTTTGTCCGGCCTGTTTTCCACCAAACGGGACAGCTGGGACAAAGCAATAACCGGCACGTTTAGTTCACGTGCAAGAATTTTTAAGGACCTGGAAATTTCGCTGACTTCCTGGACGCGGTTATCGGTACTGCGGCCGCTCATTAACTGTAAGTAGTCAACCACAATTAAACCCACGTTGTGCTCAGCATGAAGCCTGCGGGCTTTGGTCCTGACTTCCATAACATTGCTTCCGGCCGCGTCGTCAATAAAAATGGGAGCCTCGGAAAGAACACCCATAGCTTCACCAATTTTTTCAAAATCTTCGTCGTTCAAGTGTCCTGTACGGATTTTCCATAAGTTAACCTCGCTCTGGGAGGAAAGTAAGCGGTCTACCAATTGGTCTTTGCTCATTTCCAAAGAAAAAATTCCCACCGGCACTTTTAAGTTCACGCCGACATGGCGAATAATGTCCAACGCAAGGGAAGTTTTCCCCATGGAAGGACGGGCAGCCAAAATAATAAGGTCAGATTTCTGCAGCCCTCCAAGTTTTTGGTCTAAATCTACAAACCCGCTAGCCAAGCCCCTGAGCTTTCCCTGGTCTCTATGCAGCTCATCAATACGTTCAAAAGTCGCGGTCAGTACCGAGTTAATTGGAATAAAATTCTGCTTTAAATGTTTTTGGGAAACACCGAATAATTTTTGTTCTGCCTGATCTAAAATGTCTTCTATGTCGTTGCTTTCGGTAAAAGCCAAACTGGTAATTTCCCCGGCTGTCCCAATAAGCCGGCGGAGCGTGCCTTTTTTTCTAACTATTCCCGCGTAGTGTACAACGTTACCGGCGGAAGGCACAGCGCTGGCTAAAGTTGTTAAATAACTGCTGCCCCCCACAAAATCCAGCTGTTTCCTTTCTTCTAAAATATTTGTAACGGTTAGAACGTCTATGGAAATATTTTTGGAGTAAAGCGTAATTATGGCCTCATAAATAGTTTTATGTTTGGCCTCGTAAAAATCGTCCGCGATTATTAAATCCGCGATTTTAATAATCGCGTCGCGGTCCAGCATAAGTGACCCCAAGACTGAAATTTCGGCCTCTAAATTCTGCGGCGGAGTTCGTACTATGGTTGAATTATCCATTTTTCTTTCATGTTGATTAGCTTTGGGCTTATTTATTATACTACCAAACCCTTACCCCTCCAAGAGCTAAAAAAGCCCTTATTTAGGGCTTTTTGTGTACTGTATGGGGAAAGATAGGGGATAACAACCCGCGCTCTCTAGGACTAGTTTAAATACTTAACTTTTTTCGGACTTTTTGCCCCTCAGGCGTGTCCATTACCTCATATCCCAGCTCTTCTATTTGCTTCCTAAAATCGTCAGATTTATCAAAGTCTTTCTGGTCCTTGGCTGCTTGGCGCAATGCCAAAATAGCGGTTACGTTACCAGGGACCGCTGCCGCTTCATTGGGTTTAATGCCGAGCAAATCAGAATTACTAATTTTATGACCCCAAAGAAGTCCTAGTGCTTCCGGAATATTTAAATCTTCATTAAAAATATTTATAACTTCGTCCGGAACCGCCCCTGAAGGGAATGCTAAAAACTTTTCCAAAGCAGTATGGACTGAAAGCAAATTTTCCCAGGTAAAATTTTGTTGCGCCCGGTAAGAAGAGGCGAACATAGCGTAGCGAAAATCTTGCGCGGAAAATCCTTTCCTAACTAAATCTTTCAACGTATAAAAATTTCCAGAACTTTTAGACATTTTTTTTCCGTCTACAAGCAGATGCTCGGAATGAAACCAGTACTTAACAAAATTCCCCCTACCCAAAAACGCCTGCGACTGTGCTATTTCATTGGCATGATGGGGAAACATTAAATCCACGCCACCGGTGTGAATGTCGGTGGCCTCCCCCTTAAAGGCAACATGATTAATAACAGAACATTCAATATGCCAGCCAGGCCGGCCTTTGCCTAGCAGGGGATGATCCCAAAAAATATTACCGTCCGTTTCCGGATTATGATTTTTCCAAAGCACAAAGTCGCTTAGGTTATCTTTTTCATATTCATCCACAGCAACTCTTGCGCCGACTTTTTTTCCTTCTAAAAATTTTTCACCAACCAACTGGCCGTAATCGCCAAAATCTTTTTGATATTTTTCAATACTAAAATAAACACCGTCATCGGCTTTATAGGCATAGCCTTTGTCCAAAAGCCCAACAATAAATTCCTGAATTTCCGACATTTTATCGGTAACACGAATTAGCTCAATTTCATTTACCAAAACATTCACTTCCTTTAAGTCAGCAACAAAAGCTCGCAGATATTTTTCCGTAAAATCATAAAGCTCCTTAACTCCGGACGTCTTACCAAATTCTGCCAGCGTCCCTTTTATAGTCTTGTCGTCTATGTCTGTAATGTTCATTACCCATTTGGGGTTATAGCCTTCAAACTTGAGTGTACGGTAAAGCAAATCCGCCATTATAAAACTGCGCAAATTGCCAATATGCGCGTAATTATAGACAGTGGGGCCGCAAGTATAAAGGTTTAAGTGGTTCTTTTTAGGAACCTCCTCGATTTTTCTACTCAATGTGTTGTATAATTTCAGCATATACAATATAGTGTATAAATAATTTAGGTTTAAAGCAAACTTATATGAACTACTTTAAGGGACCCGATCTTCGCCAAATGCACGACCATTTGCCGGAACAAAGGATCAGACAGGTGCAAGCCGATCTTAACAGCGCTGTGGAAAAGCTTAGCTTGGAAACTAATACCAAAATAATCGAAAAAATTGTTGTTGAGGACCCCCACCAAAAATTATCCACCCTAAAGGTAATAGGAGCTGGACAAATTTTTGCAACAATCAATCTTTTGAAGACCGACGAGTATGCACGAAAAAGAAATTTTATTCAGCCGGTAATAGAAATAATAAGGCACAATGCGACGGAAAGAAATGGCATTATAGTTAGTTATTCCGGAAGGGAAGGAGAGTTAACTGATACAATCTTTTCCGAATTGAAGAAATGCTATTTTTACTTGTTAGAAAATCAAAAAGCCAATTCGATAAAACGAAAAAAATAAAATAACATTCTTTATTGGCTTAAAATTTTCAAATGCCCTTCGCGGAGTTTTTTTAGGCCTTTAAAACCGTGTTCGTCTTGCAAAATTTTTGCCAGGTGAAGGCCTCCCATAAAGTGGGGGGAAATAACATAGTCAATATCCTGATCATATAGGTGTTTAATTTCCGACTCATCCTGCGCCATAAATATTAATTTGGGCCTGCGTTTACCGGCCTGCTTTTTTACCGCGTCTATTAAAGCCAAGTTGTCGTTAATGTCGGGAACTGTGGAAATAATAATTTTGGCGTGTGGTAAGTTAACCTGTTCCTGAATGTAAGGGTCGCTTATGTCGCCGCAAACCGCCAGAATATTTTGTTCCTTAAAACCTTCAATAATTTCCGGATTAAAATCCACCAGCACAAATTGCTTATCTTGTTTAACCAAGGCCTCAACCAAATGGTGCCCCATGCGATGCGCGCCAATTAGGACAATATGGTTTTTTAAAACTATGTTGTGCAAACCCCTTTCGGCCACCCCTTTCCTAAAATCAAAAATTTGTAGAACTGGCCTCAAAATTTCGTATAGTTTGTTGGAATACAAAATGCTGTATGAAGACAGGGAAAAAGATACTATCCCAATAAGAGTAAGCAACCCAAGTTGTGAGGAGTTAATAAAGCCCAGCTTGTAACCCAGAGCGCCTAAAATTAAGCTGAATTCCGAAATCTGCCCAACAGTTACTCCGGCCAAAAGTCCGGTACGCGGTTTGTAACCAAGCATAGCCAACACACCCATAACTATTAATGGCTTGCCAATTAAAACAAACAGGGACACAATTATTACCGGCCAAACCAAGCCCGAAGCATTAGTAAATACAAGCTGCGAGCCCATTACAATAAAAAATATAATAATAAAAAAATCCCGCAAGGACTTAATTCGCGCGGAAATTTCGTAATGCACCGCGCTTTGCGCCAGAGCTAAGCCCGCTAAGAAACCGCCAATTTCCAAAGTAAACCCCATAACCGGCAGGGAAACAAAAGCAGCTAGTCCCAAGGCCCACGCTAGCCCAAAAACCAATAAAAGTTCGTCCGACCTGCCAATAATTTTTAAAATTTTTGGGAAAACTTTCGCGCTGGCCCACCACACCAACAGCACCAAAATTAAAGCGCGAATAAAAATCATCATTAAGTTCTGCCAAATCGGAATTCCGGAATAAACAGAGGTGCTGGTTGGTGCAAAACTGGAAAGGCCAACTAAAATTAAAATTGCCACTAAATCCTGAGTAAGGAAAATACCTACCACAATTTTCCCATACAAACTCTGTATATCCTTCTTTTCAGCCAAAAGCTTTACAACTATTATTGTTGAAGAAAAAGTTATGGCCGGGGCAATTAAAAGTGAGGCTCCTAAATTGAAATTTAAAAGCCGTAAAATTAGAAAACCAATACCTGTGGTAAATACAACCTGACCCAGTCCAGTAAGCAGTGCAGCGCGCCCCATTTTTTTAAGCTGAGTAACATCTAATTCCAGCCCCACCATAAACAGAAGCAAGGTAATGCCGATTTGCGCCAGCGCGTCAAAAACATGCTTGTCCTGGAGGTTATAATAGCCAAGGGGACCTATTATTAGTCCCGTAATTATGTAGGCAATAATTCCGGGCTGCTTTAAAAAGCTAACCAGTACCGCCATGGCGCCGGCCATAATTAAAACCATTGTTAACTCAAGAAAAATTCCGTTCATTCACCCACCAAAAATTTTTGTTTTATTTTAATCAAAATTTTAAGAAAAAAGCCGATTTCGTTTTTAATATAGACTTAGAAAGCCCCTAAAAAATTTTCGTGGGGTTCCGCGCAGTTTTTATTTCGTTCGATTAAAAAATTTTAATTATTATATCATAAACTTGCAAAATAACCAAAATTTCGTTATTATAACCGTATTATGAACCTTAATACAATATTTTTTATAGGCCCCCAGGGCAGCGGCAAAGGGACACAAGCCAAGCTTTTGGCAAAAAAGTTAAACTTCTTTCACTGGGACATGGGCGCAATTTTGCGTGAAGTCGCTTCAGGCGACAATGAACTGGGTAAAAAAATAAAAGCCTTGATAGATTCGGGAATCTTACTAAAAGACGAAGACTTATACGAGGTAGTTCAATTTAAAATAAACCAAATTTCGCCAACTCAAGGCGTAATTTTTGACGGCATCCCCAGGCGTTTAGGACAGGCCGAATTTTTAATGAATTACTTAAAAGGTCAGGGGAGGGCTGATTTCGTAACTTTATTTGTCAATTTACCAAGGCAGGAATCTTTAAATCGTTTGTCGCTCCGCGCCCAAAAAGAAGGCCGCGCAGACGACACCCCGGAAAAAATTGAATTCCGACTAAAGCAATACGAGCAAGATACTTTGCCTGTTTTAGATTACCTAAAACAGCAAACCAATTTCTTTGAAATTGACGGTAGTCCCGCCGTAGAAGAAGTAACAGGAACAATTAACCAAACTTTAGGATTATAATTTTCTAATGAAAAAACTTTCGCCTCTAAATATAATTTTACTAGGCGATCCGGCGGCCGGAAAAGCCACTCACGGGAAATTTTTGACCAAAAAGTTTAAGCTTTACGATTTAGACATGGGCAAGGAACTGCGCGCGCTTGAGCATAACCCGGTTTTACGTAAAAAATACAGGTTAGACAAAACTCTAGACAGCGGCAAGCTCACCCCTACCAATTTAGTAAGAACACTTTTGAGAGACAAAATTCACGGTATAAAAAAAACGCAGGGAATTTTGTTTGACGGCACTCCTAAAATGCTTGGTGAAGCTAAGCTGGTCAGCAAATGGCTTAAGCAGGAAAAGCGGGACAATATTCTTTTTATATATTTGTCTATTCCGCTAAAAGAAACTATTAAAAGAATGACTGAGCGGAAAACTTATTTTAAAGGAAAATTTTCCAAACGTCCGGACGACAACGACAAGGCTTTAAAAAACCGCATTGCTTATTACCAAAAAAATATTAGCCAAGTTGTTAAATTTTTTAAAAAATCCTACCCCTTTATAAATATTTCCACAATGGGCACCATTGCGGAAGCCAGAAAAAGATTAAATATAAAGCTCAATGAGTTCCAAAACAGGCTTAATTAAAACCCAAGAAGAAATTGAAATTATTGGGGAGGGCGGAAAGCTAATTCACAATATTTTATGGGCAACAGCCGGGCTGGTTAAGCCCGGTATTTCTACATGGAACCTAAACGAATTTGCGGAAGCGGAAATAAAAAAAATTGGCGGAATACCAAGCTTTAAAGGTTACGGTCAAAAGAAAAATCCTTTTCCGGCCGGTCTATGCACCTCTGTAAATTCTGTTGTTGTACACGGCATACCTTCGCGGGAAATTATTTTAAAAGGCGGGGATATTATTAGCCTGGATATTGGCATGGTCTATAAAGGTTTGTACACAGACACGGCCATAACTGTGCCAGTAGGTGCGGTGTCAGGTAAAGCCAAAAAGCTTATGGAAGTTACAAAAAAATCTTTGGACGCTGCCATAAAAGAAGTGAGGGATGGCGCCAAGACAGGGGATTTGGGTTTTGTTATGCAAAGCACTATTGAGGCCGGGGGCTTTAGCGTTGTGCGTGACCTTGTAGGACACGGAGTAGGGTACGCAGTACATGAAGACCCTTCGGTTCCTTGCTACGGCAAAAAAGGTACCGGAACCATACTTCGCGAAGGCATGGTCATTGCCATAGAACCCATGGTCTGCGAACACGACTATTTTTTGGAATTTGAAAACGACGGCTGGACTATTTCCACAAAGGACGGAGGGCTAGCCGCGCATTTTGAACACACAGTGGCAGTTACTAAGAATGGGGCGAAAATACTTACTTAGTATAAAGTATAAAAAAATTCCCAAGCAATGCTTGGGAATTTTTCATACATAATACACGATACAAAATACTTTATACCTGCTTCTATTTTTTACTTTCAATTTCTTTCTGGATTTTTTCTGCAAATTTCTTTAAGCTAATTGCGCCTAGGTCTTTCCCTTCTCGGGTTCTGACTGCCACTTTTTTACTTTTAACTTCTTTTTCCCCAACTATTAACTGGTAGGGGATTTTTTGCATTGAAGCTTCGCGTATTTTTTTGCCCACACTTTCGTCCCGGTCATCAAGTTCAATTCTGAGCACTGGGTACTGGACACTGAGCTCTTTTTGCACTTTCTTAGCATACACATTCTGCTTCTTACTTATTGGCAGAATTTTTATTTGAACGGGGGAAAGCCACAGCGGGAAGGCTCCGGCAGTGTGTTCAATGTAGACAGACAAAAAGCGTTCAATAGAACCCATTAGGGCAAAGTGGATCATAACCGGTGTTTGCTCGCTGCCGTCGTGGTCTGTGTAAACTAAACCAAAACGTTTGGGCTGCACAAAATCGAGTTGCGGCGTGGCTAATTGCCATTCGCGTCCTAAAGCGTCAGTGGCCATAAAGTCTATTTTTGGTCCGTAAAAAGCCGCCTCACCCTCGGCTACAAAGTAATCCAGTTTGCTTTTTTGGGCAATTTTTAAAAGTATGTCCTGGGCCTTTTGCCACAAATGCTCCTCACCCAAATATTTTTCGCCGTTTTGAGGGTCCCTGAAAGAAAGCCGAGCACGGATTTTCATTCCAATTTTGGAATAAAAAACTTTGGTAACATCAATAAGTTCCTGGTAGACTTTTTCTATTTGGTCAGGCGTGCAAAAAGTATGGCTGTCGTCCTGGGTAATGCTGCGCACGCGGGACAAACCCAAAAGCTCCCCAGCTTTTTCGTCGCGGTAAACTGTTGTGGTTTCCATGTATTTTATTGGCAAGTCACGGTAGCTATGGGGTTTAGAAGCATAAATTTGCTGGTGGTGCGGGCAGTTCATTGGCTTCATTACCAACTCGTCGGTTGTCTCCTGGCTTTTTACCAAAAATAATTCGTCCCCAAACTTGGCCCAGTGCCCGGAAGTTTTGTATAAATCGTTTTTTGTAATGTGCGGGCTCCAAACTCTTTGCCAGCCTTTTTGCGCGCGCAAATTTTCTGAATATTCTGTTAATAAATTACGCAGCAAAGCGCCTTTAGGTGTCCAAAGGGGCAAGCCTTTCCCCACCTGGTCGGAAATTGTAAATAAATCCAGTTGCTGACCCAGCTTCCTGTGGTCGCGCTTTTCCGCCTCTGCTAGCATAAGCAAATACCCGTCTAGCTTGTCTTTGGATTCAAAAGCATAACCATAAACCCGCTGCAGCATTTTATTTTTCTCGTTGCCACGCCAATACGCGCCGGCAATTTTTGCCAGCTTAAAAGAATCCGGCTTAATTTCCCTCATGCTTTCCACGTGACCGCCGCGGCACAAATCTTCAAATTTTCCGGCTTTATAAAAAGTAATTTTCTCGCCTTTTTTTTCTAGCTCCTCAATCAACTCCAATTTATATGGGTTATGCGCCCAAGACTGCTTGGCTTCGGCAGGGGAGACTTCGCGGCTGGAAAACGTATCCCAACTCTGAAGCAGCTTTTTCATTTGCTTTTCTATTTTTTGCAAATCCAAGGGAGTCAACTGGGTATCTAAATCAAAGTCATAATAAAAACCGTCATCTATAGGAGGACCGATTGTAATTTTTGCATTTGGGTGTAATTCCAAAAGCGCCGCGGCAAATAAATGGGCTAGTGAGTGACGAATGTTGTGTAGTTTTTCTGCGTTGTCGTTCATAAATTATTTAGGATTAATGATTAAGAATTTAAGTTGCCAAACTTCAATCCTAAATCTGAAATCTTAAATCTGTCCTACAAATATAAAGAACCCCAAGATTCAACTCCGACGTTACGTCGAAGCTAAATCCTGGGGTTCCGTATAACGGAACGTTTCCGTCCCAGATCTTTAAATAACAATTTTTACCAAAAACTGTTATTTAAACTTTTCATCCAAGGCAGTCTCTAGAACCAGCTTAGATTTATTGATTTATTTGTTTCAAACTCCCCAAGTTGGTCGCTTGGATCGTTGTCTGAGGAACTAAAGTTATTATAAGATAATCCCAAAACCTTGGCAAGAGGCACTTTTCCACAATTCTATATAAGGGATTGATTTCTGTCGTAGAAGGCGTATAATCGTGCTATGCAAGGTACGCCATACGATATTCCTCCAGCAAGAATGGCTATGATTCTGGTGTTTGTTTTCGTGGTACTTTTCGCAGCCCTGTGGCGGCCCAAACCTACTGAAAACAAGGCCCCGGATAAGAAATAATTCCCCGTCGCTGCATACGGGGGAGGTAAATAAAACCAAAAGGAGCTTCTATGACACCGTCCCGTTGGGCCACTCTCGTGGCCTTCATCGTGGTAGCAGTCTATCCATTTCTGGCCGGTGAACCTATCGGACCCGCGAATTGGTTCTGTATCGCTACGATAGCGATCTACGCATTGGCGTACTTTCTCCGCCTGGTGTTTACCAACGGCCGGAAAAACTACGCAACAGGAGGTAAAAAGGATCCTGGCGAAGGTAATTTTCTCAAAATCACCTAGCGCCATCTACCTCCTCGCGCAAGGCTCATCACGCCGCGGCCCATCTAAGGCCGCGGCGATCATTTTTTAAAATAAGCTATCTGCGCCATCTGATCTTAATCCGCGTATCTGCGCCTGCCTAACGATAGGCAGGGTCATCCCACATCCACCATTGTAATTTCGTCAATCTGCCTCAGTTCTGCCATAAGTTCATTGCTCATTCCCACTAAGGATTGGGTTTTTATTTTTTTTGCTCCGGCGCCGGAACCAATAGACAAATAGACTTGGGCGTTGCCCGGGTACTTTTGCAAAATATCTTTTATGGAATTCAAGGCAGGCATGTTGGCTAAAGTGGCCATATGCAAAATAAGACTGTTCTTTTTCTCTATTTCCGAAAGCGCCATGCCGTATAGGTCGTCGTTGGGCAGCTCTTTAACTTCGTCAGCAATTAGTTTAAATTCTTCATCTTTGTCAGAAAGCCTTCCGGAGACCTGGACAATTTTGTCATTAACTAAAAGCGGCAGTGCTTTTTCCATAATTTTTGGGAAAACTAAAACCTCCACGCTTCCGCTCATATCTTCCAGGGTAAAAAAAGCCATGGGGTCATTTTTTCGCGTCATGGTGCGTTTAAGGCGGGAAATAATGCCGCCCATAACCACTTTCTGGCCCAACTCTTCCAACGAAAGCTGTTTAACAGATTTAAAGCTGCCTAAAACTTTTTTGTAACTGTCCAGGGGATGGGCGGACACATACATTCCCAAATGCTCTTTTTCCCAGAGAAGTTTTTCTTCTTTGGTGGCCGGGGCGACTGTTCGCAGTTTTAACTTTCCCATTTGCAAACTCTTCCCAAACAGAGAGCTTTGCCCGCTGTTTAAATCTTTAAAAAACTCCCTGGTAAATTCCAAAACTTCTTCGGTGTTAGCCAAAAGCTGTCCGCGTTCGCCAAAACGGTCAAGTGCCCCGGCTTTGGCTAAAGCCTCCCAGGATTTTTTGTTTAAATTTTTAGTGTGCCCGCGCACCAAAAAATCTTCCAAAGTTTCAAACATCCTACCGCTTTCCCTCACGGCTTTAATTTGGTCTATTACATCACTGCCCAAATTTTTTATGGCATTTAAGCCAAAACGGATGGTTTTGTCGTCCACAACCGTAAAATTTTCCTGGGACTCGTTAACGTCGGGCGGCAGCACAACAATACCCAAATTTTCACAGTCTTCCACAGCTTCGTAAATTTTGTCTTCGTCGCCGCTTTCCGCGGTCATTAATGCGGCCATAAATTCCACGGGAAAATTGGCTTTCATATACGCGGTTTGGTAAGACACCACGGAGTAAGACGCGGAGTGGGACTTGTTAAAACCGTACGCGGCAAATGGTTCAATCCATGTCCAAATTTGCGTGGCCTTTTCCAGACTCCAGCCTGAAGTCTTCATGCAGCCGTCTATAAATTTAATTTTTTGCTTGGCCATTTCCTCCGGGATTTTTTTACCCACGGCCTTACGGAACTTATCTACCTCTTCCCAGGTGTAACCGGCCAAGTCATGGGCTATGGTTAAAAGGTCGTCTTGGTAAACCAAAACACCGTAAGTCCGGCGTAAGATTTTTTCCATTGCCGGGTCAAAATATTTTATTAATTTTGGGTTATGTTTGCGCGCAATGTATTCCGGAATAAATTGCATGGGCCCCGGACGGTACAAAGCTATCATGGCCATAACATCAAACACACTGCTGGGTTTAAGCTCCCGTAAATACCTGGTAATGCCGCTGCTTCCCAATTGGAAAACTCCAAAAGTTAAGCCTTCGGACAAAAGCTGAAAAGTTTTTGGGTCGGGGTGGGGGAGTTTGTAAATATTAATGTCTATGCCGTGGCGCTCTTTGGCAATTTTTACAGCCGATTCCAAAATAGACAAATTACGAATCCCAAGTAAATCCATTTTAACCACACCAATAGCTTGGGAAGATGCGCCAGCGTCCAGCGAATACATATCATACTGAGTGACAATGCGCTCGCCATCCGGTTCTTTTTGCAAAGGCATGTAATCCACAAGCGGGGTTGGGGTAATAACAATACCGGCGGCATGGACCGAGGCATGGCGCGCATTGCCTTCAATTTTTTTTGCAATATTTAAAAGCTGGCGAGTTTCAGGGTCCCGCTGTATAACTTCCTTAAGTTCGGCGTTCATCCCAATGGCTTTGTCTATACTCATGTCAAAGCCCTGTTTCCCCAAAGGGATCATTTTTGCGATTTGATCGCACTTGGAATAGGGGACCGCGAGGGCGCGCCCGGCGTCCCGCACCGCGGCGCGAGCTTTCATGGTCCCAAAAGTTATAATTTGGGCAACTTTGTCGTTGCCGTATTTTTGGGTAATGTACGCAATGGCTTCATCTCTCCGGTTATCCGCAATATCCAAGTCTATATCCGGCGGAGTTGGGCGATGCATTGTTAAAAAGCGCTCAAAGGGCAATTCATAATACAAAGGGTCAACGTTGGTAATGCCCAAAATATGCCCCACAATGCTACCCGCGGCAGAGCCCCTGGTATTGGTAATGGCCCCAATTTTATGAGCACCTTCCACAATATCGGCTACCATTAAAAAATAATCTGAAAAGCCTTTTTTACAAATAATATTCAACTCATAGTCTATTCTTTCTTTAATGTCCGGTGGTAACTCTAGGGCCGACAGGTCATTATTGGTAAGTGATGCTATTTCAGGGCCTTCCCCGGCCAATGCGTTCGCTTCCCCAGGCTTCCCATAAATTGCCAAAGCTTTTTCGTATGTTGTTTTACTTAAATAATCTTCCGGTGTTGTGCCGGTGGGAATTTCCACTTTGGGAAAATAACGTTGGTTAATTTTAATTTCCAAATTACAAGAGTCCACAACTTTTTGGGTATTTTCTAGCGCCTCTGGGAAATCGAAAAAAGTTTCCGCCATTTTTTCCGGGGATTTTAAAGACAAGTCGTAACCGCGCATGTCCAACCGGTCAGTGTCCGTAACAGTACGGCCCGTTCCAATGCAAATAAGCACGTCCTGCGCCTCGGCGTCTTCCGGATATATATAGTGGCAGTCAGCTGTGGCAACAATAGGAAGTCGGTTTTTTTTGGCCAATTCCAGCAGCCTGTTATTTAAATTGTCTTCGCTCTTTTTTCCTTCTTCGGTCTTGCTGTTTCTCTGCAACTCTATGTATAAACGTTCAGGCCCAAAAATGGAAAGATATTTTTTCAAAACTTCATCGGCCTCGGTGGAAGATTTATTAACCGCCGCCCGCGCAATTTCCCCGCGCTGGCAACCGGACAGGCAAATAATTCCTTTGCTGTACCGAGTTAAAACATTTAAGTCAATCCGCGGCTTATAATAAAACCCCTGTAAATGGGCAATGGTTGTTAACCGAATAAGATTTTTATACCCTTCGTCATTTTGCGCCAGGAGAGTTAAGTGAAAATAATCGGCATCTGTACGGCCATCTTTGTCTTCCAAAGTACGCGGAGCAATATATGCTTCCAAACCCACTATGGGTTTGAGCCCTGCGTCCAAACATTTTGTATAAAATTCCACGGCCCCATACATAACCCCATGGTCGGTTAATGCCACGGAAGACATGCCTAATTCTTTGACGCGTTCAATTAACGGGTCAATTTTGGACAAGCCGTCGAGCAGGGAGTAATGAGAGTGGCAGTGGAGATGAGTGAAATTCATAAATTCTACTTGCATCATACCAAAATTCTACTGACTTTGCTATAATAAAACCACTAACAACAAAGACAAAAATGTCTCTTTTACAAGATAAAATTGAGGTGGAAGTCGGCATGGCTGAACTTAAGGCGCAACAGGCCTTAAACCAGTTCCCAAAAATTTTACGCTGGATACTTGTGTTAAGTATTCTGGCTATTTTGCCCGGTTATTTTATTGCTAAAAGCATATCCTATAACTATTGGAAGAAAGTTTACAGCCAATATCTAATTACGGCCAAGCCGAGCTTCACCGAGGCTAAAGAGCCTACGGTATCCAATGTTTTTATTACAACATCTGGGGAAGACACCTTTGGGGCTGCTGTAAAAATTGACAACAATAATTTGGAGCTTTCCTTGCCTACGGCCGGTTACAGCTTAAGTTTTTATAACGGGGCGGGGGAGCAAATTTACCAGGACAGCGGCAAGACTTTTTTACTTCCAAACGACAGCAAATATTTAGTTGTGCCGCGCTTTACGGCCAAAGAAGAAATTAAATCCGCAAAATTTTCCTGGACCTCCGACCTGCACTGGGAAAAACGTGAGAACATAAATAAAATAAATATTCAAACTTCCGCCCCTGACACCTACAACCAATTTATTCCCGCCGCTTTTGTTGCCGAAGGAAATTATTTTAACGACAGCCCATACCAGTTAGCCACTGTCCGTCTGACCTTTATAATTTTTAATCAAGGCAACCAAATTGTTGGAGTAAGTCGCCGCGACGACTTTACCGTAATGCCTTTTGAACGCCGTACTTATAAACAAATTTGGCCAAATATTTACGGTGACCCAAACTACACTGTTAAAATTTTCGCGGAAACCAACCCGCTTGACTCACAAAACGTAACCGTTCCTCCCGCGCCTACCGGGCCGGCCTCAGACTTGAGCAGGCCTAAAACTGGCAGAGATTAAGGATTAAACTTTTCCTTAATCTTTAATTTTTAATCTTCAAACTTGCTTGTTAAATTTCCTTCGAAAATTTCGCTATTTTGATATTGCACTTCAGGCCGCGACCGTGCTTCTTACCATTGCCGGGCTAGCTTTGCTTTACAGCATAGCTTCCGGAAGTGATACAGGCCTGGGTATTTTTTGGAAACAGTCTGTTTTTTTAATTTTGGGTTTTGGTGCCTATTTATTTTTTGCATTCTTTGATTACCATAGCCTTGCCAAAACCAACAGACTGTTATACATAGTCTTGCTAATACTTCTGGTTTATTTATTAGTGTTTGGATCCCTCATACGAGGCGGCAGACGTTGGTTGGACGTAGGTTTTTTCCGCTTCCAACCAGCGGAATTTGCTAAAATAGTTATTTTACTGGGACTGTCCAGACTCCTTCATATGCGCCGAGGCCAAATAAATTCCTGGCCGCGCATTATTTGGTCTTTGTGTTATGTATTAGTACCCACGGCCTTAATTTTAGTGGAGCCGGATTTAGGTTCGGCCTTGCTTTTGCTGGGACTGTGGGCTGGCATACTACTTATTAGTCCCATAGAAAAAAAATTCCTGTTTATTCTGCTGGCAGCTTTTATTTGCATGGGCGGCATTACCTGGAAATTTTTATTAAAAGATTTCCAGCGGGACCGGGTTCTCGTTTTTATTAACCCGCAATTAGACCCCCGGGGGCGGGGATACAACGTTAGGCAAGCCACAATTGCCGCGGGAAGTGGCAGACTCCTGGGGGCGGGATTAGGAAAGGGCGCCCAAAGCCAAAATAAATTTTTACCGGAACAGGAGACGGACTTTATTTTTGCGGCTAGCGCCGAGCAAGTTGGCTTTTTAGGTTCCACCGCTTTGCTCAGCCTTTATTTCTTTATTTTAATAAGATTACTCGCCATAGCTAAGCGGGCCAAAGACGACCTGGGGTTTTATTTAGCCGGAGGGGTGTTCTTTTTAATACTTATTGCCGTTTTAATTAATGTAGGGATGAATATTGGGCTCCTGCCTGTTACCGGCATTCCATTGCCGCTCATTAGCGCGGGCGGCAGTTCCCTTATTGTGACCTTAATTGCCCTTGGGATTGCCCAAAATGTGTCCATGCAATCCAAAGCTTTGCGCTTTTAAAAGTTTATGATAGTATAAATATATGAAAAACAATGCTCCCCATGGAAGAGGCTCCTCTTTTGGAGGAAAACATTTTGATTTGAAAAAAGTTATGGAATGGCTGGGATATATTTTAAAATGCCCGATTTGCGGACAGAAATATAATTTAAAAAATACCCAGGTTATTGAAAGCGAACAGGATGACGTTTTTGGCGAAGCATGCGTTGTACTTCATTCAGATTGCCAAAAATGTAAGAGTTCCGTAATTTTTAACGTGGAAATCAGAGGCCCAGAAGTCTTTAGTGTTGGCATGGTGACAGATTTAACCAGAGGCGACAGTAGCAAATTCCGTAACAAAAAACCCATTTCCGCCAACGACGTTTTAGGAATCCACAGCGAAATTCGTGGCTTTAAAGGAAATTTAATAGAACTTCTGGCAAAGAAATAAAATCTTAGTGGGCAAGAGCGGGTTTAGGCCCGCTCTTTTTTTATTTAGCGCATGGTTTACAAATAAATAAAATCATGTTAACCTTTTGAGTTACAAATCGAAATGAACGGGAGGACACAATGGAACGATTTCAAACGATCGTATTTTTTCTATTTCTTTCATCATCCACGGTGTTCGCCCAAGAAACGAACGCCAAACCGCAACCTCAGCCAACTTGGGAAGATGCTACCATAGCTTTTGAGTCCCTCATGTTTGCCGCAGATCCCAAGTCAGAGGGAAATAACTACTGGCCGACGACGCTTAAAAAGCGGATGCAGTGGGTGCTCGATGAGTACAGTGCGAAGCGATTAGACATCGTCTTTGTTCGTACTTTTGCCGACTGTCATAACTGCATTATGGAAAGCGGCCACACCAAACGTCACTGGTGGAAAAAACGCAGGCCTTTCATTGCCGTTTCGTTAATTAGGTTCGCTGAGTTAATCCGCTACGAGTACGGGATTCCGCCCTGGCAAGAGCTAACGCATGGCAGGAAACCCACGCTGCTATTACCACTTTACTTCGCCCACGAAACAATCCATTTGGATAACAAAAAGTTTTGGAAGCAGCCAAGATCGAAACAAGAGCTGCTGGACGAAGAGATAAGAGCTTGGTACGTCGAAAGTGTGCAGATTACCCTACTGCTTTGGCGCAAAGTCTTCGATGACGTACCGGAAAACTTTACGGTAGCCTTTGCCAACTTGGCGGCGTGCGGATACAGGCAGGAATGCCTGCGGGCGCTGATGGAGGCAAACTACCCCCATTTGAAATAGGAAACACCTGCGGCGGCCTCGAAAACGAGGCCGCCTTTTGTATATTTTAATTAAAAACAAGTTTTATATACCCTTGCCAAAACCAACCAACTTTGTTATAATCATCAGACATTAAGATTTTATGAGTAAATAGATTATCCTTATTGGTCTCCCCAAAGCGTGGGGAGATGTCGCCCTTAAGGCGACAGAGAGGTTTGAACCTAGGAAAAAACCTCTCTCCTAACCTCTCTCCACCATTTGGAGAGAGGAATTCCATAAGGAATTAAACTATTATGGGTAGAATCATCAAGGATCACAAATGGACAAAGTCCAATTAGCCAGCACCAGCCGCGACATTAAAACTTCTTTTCCGGAAAAAATCCGCAAAGAAGGTTTAATCCCAGCTGTTTTGTACGGCCATAACGTTAAGAACCAAGCCCTTACTGTAAACTTAGGCGAATTCGAAAAAGCCTTAAGGAAAGCAGGGGAGAGCACAATTATAGATTTAAAGACAGACGACGGTAAAGTTCACCCGGTCTTAATTTATGAAGTGCAGTACCACTACTTAACCAGCCGCCCAATTCACGCGGATTTCTACGAGGTCAGCATGACCGAAAAGTTGAAAGCCAAAGTTGTTTTGGACTTTATTGGCGAAGCCAAAGCAGTCAAGGAACTTGGCGGCGTGTTAATGAAAAACTTAAACGAAGTAGAAGTTGAATGTTTGCCGGCCGACTTGCCACACTCTATTATTGTTGATATTTCCAAGCTTGTTACATTCCAAGATTCCATAAACGTAAAAGATTTACCGGTTCCTGCTAAGGTCAAAATGTTGACAGGCGGCGACGAAACCGTGGCTAAAGTACAGCAGCCTCGTGACGTGGAAGCTGAATTGTCTACTCCGGTTGTGGAAGACGTCAGCAAAGTTGAAGGCGCTGCCGAAGACAAGCCTGTTGCCGAGGGCGAAGCCAAAGCCGAAGCCTCTCCTAAAGCAGAAAAAGCTGAGAAAAAAGAATAATATAAATTACGAAAAAGCCATTACCCCTAGGGGTAATGGCTTTTTAAATGCTAATTTCTACATAGCGCCAAAAGTTATTAAAGTCTTTATAGAATTTTACATTTGCCTTAGGCAAATATTTTTTTATTATTTCCGGAAGTTCTTTTTTTTGCGCCGGATCAATCTCGAGATAGATTAAAGATTTCACCCTGTCATTCGACAGGGTGACCCCGTCGGATGACGGGGTCAGATTTAAATGCGCTCCAACCTGCTGGAAAAACCTTTTGTAAATATGCCAACTGCTCCCACCATCTGTTAAGGCAAATACAGGTTCATAAGCCAGGCCTGCAAAAGGGTTGGAGGATGATGGGGGAGTAGGCCGGTGAAGTAAATGCTTCCTGAGCATTTTAGCCGGAACATAAGGTAAGTTAGCAACTATAATATCAAACCTACCTTCAACTCGCTCAAACAAATCGCTCTGTATAAATTTTATTTTTGCGCCATACTTTCTTGCGTTCTGTTTTGCTACTGCCAAAGCTTTTAAAGATATATCACTCGCATAAAGCCTTACTGGATAATTAGCTGATAGCTGATTAGCTAAACTTACCGCAATACACCCGCTGCCTGTGCCTACATCCAAAATCCGGACTTTGGAATCTTTCAATTTTAAATCTTTTAATCTTTTAATTGCCTTCTGCACCAACTCTTCCGTCTCTGGCCTTGGAATTAGTACATTCTTATTCACTTTAAAGCGTAAACCCAAAAAATCCTTATACCCCAAAATATAAGCAATAGGCTCACCCTTTTCCCTTCTCTTTGCAAGACTTGATAACTTTTTAACTTGATAACTTGATAACTTTTTTTGCGGCCGCAAAAAAATAAACTCCTTGGATTTTCCAAGGATATGGGACAGCAATAAATCTACCTCAATAGATGAATATTTTTTAAAAACCTCTTTTACAGTCATATTAACAAATCTTTTTTGAAAATTGGGAAGCCCTTTTAAGAAAGACCAGCATATTGGAATTATTTGTAATATCTGGTATGCGTGAGTGCCAATTTAAGGGCATAAGCCACACATCAATAATGGTACCAGGACGATAATCTTCGGCCAAAAGAGCCAAATCAAGACCTATTAAATTTGAAGCGCGCAACTGGCGAGTTTTTTTTCTTTTCCAAATAAAGACTTGGTCAAGGAACGGTAAAAATTTTTTAATAAAACGACGGATGAACATTAACCGCAGCGGCCACTTAGGATTAATATCCCTTGTTACAGACCAAAATTTCCTCCATAAATCTTCGTCAACTATCAACATGAGATCAACGTCATGACCTTTACCATTTTTTAGCACACTCCCAAACAGTTCAATACCGTGAACTTTTAAGCTTTTTTCTTTAATTTTTCTGGCCAAAATATGTGCGTCTTCAATCGTGACCATTGTCATTTTTTAAGCGCTTCTTTTTTCATTTCCAAGTCGGCCTTTTGCAGGGCTTCAATAATGTTGGCGAATTTGCCTTCCATTATAAGGCCAATCTGGTTAAAGTTTTCGTTTATTCGATGGTCAGTTACGCGATCCTGGGGGAAGTTGTAAGTGCGGATTTTTTCACTGCGGTCACCGGTTCCAATTTGAGATTTGGTAAGGTCCCTAACTTTTTTACTTTCTATTTCCTGGTAATGCGCGGCTACGCGGGCGCGAATAACCTGCAAAGCCTTTTCACGGTTTTGAGCCTGGCTGCGTTCGTCTTGGCACTGAGCCGTAATACCTGTAGGTATATGTGTAATGCGAATAGCACTATATGTAGTATTAACACTTTGACCACCATGCCCGGAAGATGTAGTGGCTTCCATAACCAAATCTTTTTCCGCAATGGTATAATCTTTTTCTTCTAAAATAGGTAAAACAGCTACAGTAATAGTGGAAGTATGCACGCGGCCGCTTTTTTCTGTTTCCGGTACGCGTTGAACCCGGTGCACACCTGACTCATACTTAAACATTTGATAAGGATGCACAGCGGCAGATACCCTGCCGTAAATTTCAAAAATAATTTCCTTAAAACCACCTGCTTCACTTTTGGAACTGGAAACTATATGAGTGGTAAACTTGTTTTCGTCCGCGAACTTGCCATAAGCCCTAAACATTTCCGCAACAAACAGAGTGGCTTCGTCGCCTCCAGCTCCGGCCCTAATTTCCACAATTACATCTTTGTCGTCATTGGGGTCTTTAGGCAGGAGCATTTCCTCTATGGAGGATTTTAGATTTAAGATTTCAGATTCCAGTCTCCGGGACTCATCCAGCGCCATGGATTTAATCTCCGCGTTATCATCGGCTAATAAATTTTTATTTTCTTCCAGCTCTTTAGTCTTTAATTCCAAATCTTGAATCTTACTAACTACTGACTGAAGCTCTGACTGACGCTTGCCTAGTTTTGCCATATCAAAAGACCCACCAGAAGACATTTCTGTGGTTAACTGATTATATTCGTCTAAAATTTTCTGAAGTCCAATTTCCATACTTAATATATTATACATCAAACTTTACACTTTACCATCTAACACAAAACCGCACCAAAAGGAGCGGTTAAGTTTACTTAAGTTTCAAAAGTTATTTCTTGGTTGACCTAGCTTTGCGTTCTTTTTTCGGTTTTGCAGCGCCTTTAATAGTGACTGCTGTTGCAGTACGCTTTTTAAACTTGTCTATAGAACCAGCCGCGTCAAGCAATTTTTGCTTGCCTGTGTAAAACGGGTGGCACTGGCTGCAGACTTCAGTATGAAGCTCTTTTTCGGTTGAGCCAGTAGTAAAAGTGTTACCGCAAGCGCAGCTAACAGTGGCGGTTGTATAAAATGTTGGGTGGATAGAAGGTTTCATAAAATTTCTCTTTTTTGATAACTTCTGATATTTTACCGCCTCTTGCCAGAAAAGTCAAGGGATGTTATAATTGCTTTAAGTAATTAATCAATCACATTCCCGCATAATTATCCTGTTTTTTACGGCTCGAGGGCCTGTAAAAAATAGAGGGGATGGAAGAAAAGGATAATCAATGAAAGACCTAAGTCTATTAGATTTGCTCAAAAGCGGAGCGCATTTTGGTCATACCACCTCCAGGTGGAACCCCAAAATGAAGCCGTATATTTTTACGGTTCGCAACAATATCCATATTTTGGATTTGGAAAAGACCAAAAAAGCTTTGCTAGAAGCGGCTAAATTCGCCGAAGGTGTTGCCAAAATGGGCGGCACAATTTTGTTCGTAGGCACCAAACGCCAAACCCGCGACATTGTTAAAAACGCGGCCGTAGCCTGCGGCATGCCTTACGTAACTGTTCGCTGGTTGGGTGGCACTTTTACCAACTTCCGCACCATTCAGAAAACCATTCGCAAATTGGAAAAAATGGAAAGCCAAAAAGCTTCCGGCGAATTGGAAAGCCATTACACCAAAAAAGAACGCTTAATGGTTGAGCGCGAAATTGAAAAACTGAAAAAGTTGTTTGAAGGTATTCAGAATATGAGAAAGCTTCCTGAGGCAATTTTTATTACAGACGTTAAACACGACGACATTGCGGTTAAAGAAGCCCGCAATTCCAAAGTTAAAACCATTGGCGTAGTAGACACCAACTCCGACCCCTCCCACTTAGCCTACCCAATCCCTTGCAATGACGACGCCACTAAAGCCGTGGAATTAGTCTGCGCGGTTGTAAGCCAAGCCATTTCCGAAGGGCGCCAGGCTGTACCTGCTATTAAGGTGGAAGACAAGCAGGCTGAGATACAAAAATAACTAACTAGTGAGTAGTGAGCAGCGAATAGTGACTAGAAACTGCCCACTGACCACTAACAACTAATCACTATTTATGAACGATCTTATTAAAGAACTCCGCGAACTTACAGGCGCGGGCATGATGGATATTAAAGCTGCCCTGACAGAAGCGGAAAACGACAAAGACAAAGCCGTAGAAATTTTGCGCAAAAAAGGCGCGCTCAAGGCCGGAAAAAAATCTGACCGCGTGGCAAACGAGGGGATTGTAGAAGCTTACATCCACCCGGGCAGCCGCGTAGGCGTTTTGGTGGAAGTTAACTGCGAAACCGATTTCGTGGCCCGCACAGAGGATTTCAAACATTTAGCAAAAGAGTTGGCCTTACACATTGCCGCAGCTAATCCGTTATATGTTTCCATGAACGACGTCCCTGCTGAGGTTGTAGAAAAAGAAAAGGAAATTTACAAGGAACAGGTTAAGGGGAAGCCGGATGACGTAGTAAATAAAATTTTGGAAGGCAAAATTGCCAAATATTACGAAGAGGCGTGCCTGCTGGAACAGCCATTTGCCAAAAATTCCGACATAAAAGTTAAGGACCTTATTAGCCAGGCCGTTGGGAAAATGGGGGAAAATGTTGTAGTAAAAAGATTCGCCCGTTTCGTTTTAGGAAACTAAATTAATTGACAAGATTTAAACGATTTAAAAGATTGACATGATTCAAATCGTGTCAATCTTGGTCAATCTTGCTCAATCCTTTAAATCAATTTGTCTTATCAAATTATCCCAAACCTCATATTCATCCTGGCGTTTTTAGGGATTTTGATAATGGTGCTGCGCCGCTTACCTGAAGCCGCGGCTGAGGCTGAAAAGCCTAAAGCCAGTGAAATTGCGGCCTTAAAACTCGTGGACAAGGGTGTGCCGGCCATAGCCATTTCCAAAATAAAAACTTTTTTTATGTACTGGGGCAAAAAACTCTGGCACTTTGTTTTGGAAGCCAAGGACCTCCGGCCCCAGGCCATTGCCGGTTACCGCATGCGTAAGCTGTTTGGTCAAAGACAATCTTTGCCCAAGGCTTTAACAGAAGGCGGGCAAAAAATAAAAGGCGAAGATTATTTTTTGGGTCTTATTAAATCTGACCCAAAAAACCTTACCAACTACGACGCTTTAGGAAAATTTTATTTGGAAGAATCTAATACAGAAGACGCCATAGATATTTACAAATATTTAACTGAACACGACCGGGCCAACGCCGATTTCCAGGCCAGGCTGGCTTACTGCTACTACCAAATAAAAGATTTTGAAAATACGGCCTTACATTATGAACAGTCTTTAGCCCTTGATTCCAGCCAGCCAAACCGCTATTATAACTTGGGGTTAGTTAGGGAAGCGCTTGGAAAGAACCAGGAAGCCCTGGAAGCCATTGGCAGGGCTATTGTTTTAGAGCCCAACAATTCCCGCTATTACTTAAGCTACAGCAACGTCTGTTTAAAGCTGGGCCTAAACGACCAGGCCATGAACGCCCTGGAAAAAGCCCGCGCTGTGGATCCCGAGAACGAAAAAGTCACCCAAAAACTGGACCAAATAAAAACTTCAAAATAAGAATCCAATAACCTAGTGCCGTTGTAGCTCAGTTGGTAGAGCAACTCCATGGTAAGGAGTAGGTCATCGGTTCAATTCCGATCAACGGCTCCAGGTTATTGGATTTTTTTATTGGGCATAAGGGTGTATAATAATAGCAATATAAATTTACTTTTATGGAAAATAAAACTCAAAGCGCTGTGTTTGGCGGGGGATGTTTTTGGTGCACAGAGGCTGTGTTTCAAAGGTTACGCGGCGTAACTGCAGTAAAACCCGGGTACAGCGGCGGAAAAAAGCCTAATCCCACATACGAAGAAGTTAGCGCGGGAGACAGCGGACACATTGAGTCTATTAAAATAGATTTTGACCCTGAGCAAATAAAATTTACCGATCTACTCAACGTATTTTTTGCAACGCATGACCCCACAACCCCTAACCAGCAGGGGAACGACATAGGTGAGCAGTATGCCTCTACTGTTTTTTATATGGACGAAGAGCAAAAAGTTGAGACTGAAGAATTTATAAAAAAACTTTCGGCTGATGGTACTTTTAACAAACCAATAGTAACCGTTGTTAGGAAATTTGAGGCTTTTTATGAAGCGGAAAACTACCACCAAAATTATTACAACCAAAACAAAAACAAACCTTACTGTATGTTTGTAATAGACCCCAAAATTTCCAAACTGAGGGCTAAATTCGCGCCGCTTTTAAAATCTGAATGAAAAGTGTGCTATAATATACTGGTCAATAAGTCTGTGTGCGAATTTAACCGCCAGCCTAAAACTTTGGTTAAATTTGCGGGCTCGTTATGAGACCATTCTGGTCCAGGAGCAGGATAAGGCGTATCCGGGCAGAGTCATTTTTTACTTTTTAAGTTAAGTAATAAAAGATTCTTGCGCGGTTTTTTTAAACCCCGAGTATCTTTTCGGGGAATTTTTTATGTCTAAATTCGATTTTAAAAATTTTATTATTCCAATACTAGCGCTTTTCGGTTTAATTGTGGGCGCGGTTTTTCATTTTGCAGGTTACGAACATATTGACGACAAAGTTTGGCTGGTTACTTTGGTTATTGGCGTTATTCCACCGGCAACCAGAATGGTAAAAGATTTATATCATAAACATTTCGGGGTAGACGTAATCGCCATTTTAGCAATTGTTACCTCATTTATTTTAGGCCAATATTTGGCCGGATTGGTTATTGTGCTTATGCTTTCCGGGGGAGAGGCTTTAGAAACCTATGCCCTAAGGCGCGCGCGTAAAGAACTTACGGCACTGCTTTCACGAGTGCCAACAAAAGCCCACTTAATAACTAAAAACGGTTTACAGGACATCCCAATTACAGAACTTAAAGTTAACGACGTTTTTTTGGTTAAGCCGGGCGAAACGGTGCCAACTGACGGCCTGGTTGTAAAGGGCATGAGCGACGTAGACGAAGCAGCAATTACCGGAGAAGCCATACCGGTAGAAAAACGCCCGGGCGCCCAAATTTACAGCGGGAGCATAAACAAAGACGGGGCTTTGGAAATTAAAGCACTGCGCGAATCGGCCCACTCTACTTACGAAAAAATTATTCAGCTGGTAAAACAAGCAAGCGAAAGCCGCGCGCCCATGGTCCGTCTGGCCGATCGCTACAGCGTTTGGTTTACGGTTGTAACCCTAGCCATGGCCGCACTAGCTTGGTTTATTTCCCACGACCCAATTAGGCTATTGGCGGTACTTGTTGTTGCCACGCCGTGCCCGTTAATTTTAGCCACGCCCATTGCTATTATGTCCGGCGTCTCACGCGCTGCCAGCAGAGGTATTATTGTAAAAAGCGGCGGGGCTTTGGAAAAACTGGCAGAAGTCAAAGCTTTTATTTTTGACAAAACTGGCACTCTAACTTTAGGCTCTCCGGCCGTTGTGGATTTTCAAGCTTCGGAATTCGCCATGAACAAAGATATTATTAGGCTGGCCGCTTCACTGGACCAGCTTTCCACTCACATTTTAGCCGCGTCTTTAACCGAGCACGCTACTAAAAAATTAAATTTACAATTGGATTTACCCGAAGAGTTCCAAGAAACTTTTGGCCAGGGAGTTAAGGGTAAAATTAAAGCCGAAAATTATTTATTTGGTAAGCTATCTTTTTTGCAAAGCGAGGGAGTTGCCATTCCTGAAAATACAAAAGAGCTGCACAAAGCATTCCAAAGTCAGGGGAAAATTGCAGTGTATTTAGCTGAAAACAAAGAACTCTTAGGCTCTGTAATTTTTGCGGATATTGCCAGGCCGGAAATAAAAACTTTGTTTGCCCAAATGAAGCAACAAGGCCTGGAAAAAATTGTAATGCTTACCGGCGACAAAAAAAATGTGGCGGACATTATCGCAAAACAACTTGGATTAACCGACATTCACGCTGAATGTTTGCCGGAAGACAAAGTTGCCGAAGTGCAGGACCACAAAAAACAATTTGGCAGTGTGGCCATGGTAGGGGACGGGGTTAACGACGCGCCAGCTCTTGCCGCCGCGGACGTAGGCATAGCCATTGGTAGCCGTGGCTCTACCGCTTCCTCCGAAACCGGTGACATTGTAATTACCGTAGACAACTTAACCCGTGTAGGCCTGGCCCTTAAAATTGCCAGGCGTACTATTGCCATTGCCAAGCAAAGTATCTTTGTAGGGATTGGTGTTAGTATTTTGCTTATGATAGCGGCTGCCCTGGGTTATATTCTTCCCATTTACGGCGCTCTGCTCCAGGAAGTATTGGATGTAGTAGTAATCTTAAACGCTTTGCGGATTAATTTTGAAAAGATGGAGTAAACGCGGAACACACGCAGATAGCAACGCTGATTACACGCGGAAATTCTAGATTTGTGCCCCTCGACTCGTTCCGCTTGCGCGGAACTCGCTCGGGACAAAATAAAATACTCAACCTATGGTTGAGTATTTTATTTTGGTGGGCGGTGAGGGACTCGAACCCCCGGAGGCCGAAAGGCCGTCGCGTCTACAGCGCGATGTAATTGCCACTATACGAACCGCCCTAAAATAGATTTTACTTGTGATATTCTAACATTTCCATAAGAAAATATCAACTAAAAAAGATCGGGCTTATTAGTATTCAAATTCCCTTTTAAATTAAAATTTGTTATATTTATATTAAAGTTAATAACTTAATAATCTAAAATAGTAAATTCATGGAGCAATTATGTCAGAACAAATAGGGCTTGGGCGTGAACAAGGACCAAAAAATTGGGACAAAGACCCCCATGTACACAATGAACTCATTGTATCGCTATATCAATTTATAGAGGAAAAAAGCCCTGGATCAAATAGCAACGAGGTATTGGCAAATTTAGCTAGCGCTCACGGAGCAGATGAGTTATTTGCCGCCGCAAGAAGATACGTGGAAATTACTCCCGAAGAATTCCAAATGATAAAACAAGACTCTCTAAATGCTCTTGAAGAATACAAAAACTCTAAGTCTTAAACCTAAGTATAAACTCAAAAGCTCAAGCCTTTGGCTTGAGCTTTTTCTAATCACTATTCACTATCCACTAATCACTCTCCCTACGTTCCCTCAGTCCAGCTCGTCAAATACTTTTTCTGTTCAGGAGTTAGCTTGTCAATTTTTACGCCCATGGCTTGGAGTTTTAGGCGGGACACGGTTTCGTCTATTTCTGTTGGAACATCTAACACGCCCGGGTGTAATTTTTTATAACTTTTTACTAACCACTCGCAGGTTAAAGCTTGGTCCGCAAAAGACATGTCCATTACAGCGCTAGGGTGACCTTCCGCTGCGGCTAGGTTCATTAACCTACCCTCCGCAATAAGATACAACTTTCTTCCATTCTTTAAGGTATATTCTTCAAACTGGTCGCGAACAGTTTTTTGAGATTTAGACAATTTTTCCAAATCCGGCACATTTATTTCTACATTAAAGTGTCCGCTGTTTCCTAAAATCGCGCCGTCTTTCATTAACTTAAAATGAGAGGATGTAATAACATCCTTGTCCCCGGTAGCTGTTAAAAACACGTCGCCAACTTTAGCCGCCGCTGTCATTGGCATAACCTCAAAACCATCCATGGCGGCTTTTAAAGCAGGGAGAGGGTCTACTTCTGTAACAATTACGCGCGCGCCCAAGCCGTGTGCTCTAAGAGCCATACCGCGACCGCAATAGCCGTACCCGGCAATTACTACAACGCGGCCGGAAAGTAAAATATTGGTGGCCCTAAGCAAGCCGTCCATTGTGCTTTGGCCTGTGCCATAGTAGTTGTCGAACATATGTTTGGTTGGGGTGTCGTTAACCGCTACAACCGGATACTTTAACGCGCCGTCTTTAGCCATGGCTTTTAAACGAATAACTCCTGTGGTGGTTTCTTCCTGCCCGGCCCAAACAGTTTTAAGCTGCTCTTTACGTTCTGAATGAATTAGAGAAATTAAATCCGCGCCATCGTCTATTGTAATTTGGGGATTAAAGTCTAAAACTTTGTTCAAGCAGGTGTAATAGTCTTTGTTGGAAATTCCTTTCCAGGCAAATACGTTTACCCCGTCTTTGGCTAGTGCCGCGGCTACGTCGTCCTGTGTGGAAAGGGGATTACTGCCGCAAATAACAACTTCTGCGCCGCCAACAACCAAAGCCTTAACCAAAACAGCGGTTTCTTTGGTTACATGCAAACATGCGGCAATAGTTAAGCCCTTAAATGGCTTATTCTTTTTAAAATCTGCCGCGATCATTGCCAGCACAGGCATTTCGCGTTCTGCCCATGCTATTTTGTTTCTTCCTGCTTCTGCTAACTTTATATCTTTAACTTTGTATGACATTATTTATCGAAATTAATTATTTTAACCAATGATTGAATTTTACACGGCCGTGAAAATTTCAATCATTTTTTTATTTTAAAAATTAGAGGGTTAGTCCTCCTTTTTGTAAACTGCTTTTTCTTCTATTCTATTTTTAGATTCTAATTTTAATACTTGGGCATCCGCAGCCATAGTTCCCGTAAAAATAAGCTCTTCAAACATATTGTAAATTAAAAAATCACGCGGAGTCTCCGCGCTAGTGCGGTAAAAATCTTGCAAAGCCATAGTTACCAAAGCTTCGTCTGGAAAGCCATACAGCTTAAACTTGGCCGCGCTATTAGAGTCCTGGGGTTGTGGAAGTAATTGCATAACTTGGTTTTTAATACTTAGAGATTATAACAAAAAAGCGGGGATATTGGAAGACTGGATTTTTTTAAGGGTTTATGTTAAAATGCATTGAGCTGTTAAAGAAAACACGCCAGCTTAGCTCATCTGGTAGAGCAACGGTTTTGTAAACCGTAGGTGGTCGGTTCGAGTCCGACAGCTGGCTCCACACTTCGCTAAAGCTTCGTGTGGCCTTTGGCCACATCACTTGCAGCTTTAGTAAGTGTGTCACCCGTAGCTTTAGCGAAGGGTGACAGTGCAAGCACAAGTACCATCGAGGACGGATCCTCACGATGGCAAGAGATTATCTTTCGCCGAGTTAATCTTTCAATCTTTCAATTATTAAATCTTTCAATTAATTCTATGTCCCAAGACAGCTTAATAAACATGGAGTGTACGGTTTGCCATAACTTAAATTATCAAACCAAGAAAAGCAAAGGCAAAAACAACCCCGGCGCCAAAAAACGTTTGGAACTCCAAAAGTTCTGCAAATTCTGCAAAAAGAAAACTTTGCACAAAGAAACTAAATAGCATCTCCGACAAATAACTGATAATTAATAACTTATAACTAGCCAACCGTTATTGGTTATAAATTTATTGTTATCAGTTATTTTTTATGGGGGCGTCGTATAATGGTAGTACAGCGGTCTCCAAAACCGCTTGCGTGGGTTCGATTCCTACCGCCCCTGCCAAAAATAGCACAAAAATTTTTGTGCTATTTTTGAATACAAAATTTTCAAAATTTACCTTAATTTGGAGGTGCTTTAACAATCTGCTATGCTTTACTCAGTATAATACCTTATACAATGAACAATACATTTAGACTAAATGGCAAATTGTTAGTATTATTTTTTTATTATATTATAATTTCCATTATAGTAGCAGGGCTTTCTCTGTATACGTATCAGAAAATACCTGTTCTAAATAACCACTTCGCATTTAGGTTAGGAGCTTACCTATGGATAGTGATAGTAACTATAAGTTTCATTTGCTATGTGTTGCGCTATTTGACTTATAATATAAGGCTCGAAGGTAACGTATTAAAAGAATACGGAGCTTTTCTAAGTAATCCCAGAAGTATAGAGGTTTCAACTATAAAACAAATGTTACCCGAAGAATTTAATCACAAAGGACTTTTTGCTCATTCAGGGAGACCTGTTCAACC
Organism: uncultured Candidatus Saccharibacteria bacterium; assembly: GCA_964474825.1. Lineage (GTDB taxonomy): Bacteria > Patescibacteriota > Doudnabacteria > UBA920 > UBA920 > CAYYWQ01. The sequence goes on along the minus strand of CAYYWQ010000001.1, from coordinate 337,357 downwards.
TTTAGCTATTCCATATTTCAACATTTTGAGTGGTGAAACTAAACCATTTCCTCTTTATCCAGTTAATACCAATTTAGTTACTACCATACAACAACTCAATCCACAAGTTAATGTTGATTCCCGTATACAAGAGCATATTAAAAATTTTGGCAATTCTTTTTATGCAAACTGGCAGTATTATCAGTCCTATTTAATTATCATACTTGCAAGTATGGTTACAGCCTTTCTTCCTTTCGTTGCGTTTGTAATCTACACAAATTTAGGACCAGCGTTAATACAAAACTTTTAAATTATTAAAAAACAAAAATATGCTCTTAGCAGCAACCTTTATTATTCTTGGCATAGCTATAATTGCCAAGAAGAGCGTTCAAATATCCTCAAAAAGGACGCTGTCAGGTAGAAAAGTTATCAATTTAGGTATACTTTTCTTGGTCACAGGGGCAATAAACGTAATAGCTATGATAACAAAAAATCAGTGGTTGGCGACGCTTACATTGTTACTAATGGCTATTTCAGTTATAACGGTTTTGTATTTAGTAATTTTCGGCAAAGATAATACCGCTCCACAACCTCCCATTGGCTAAGTATAAATAGGTAATAACTGCAGCTCGGTGTTTACTTCTTTCCAATTCACAGTTCTAAACACATCCAACAACTGCTGCCAAAAAACCAGCTCGTAAAAGAGCTGGTTTTTTGTTATAATCTCAAAACAATATGAATCAAAACAAAAAACTAAAAAAAGATTTACTAATAATTCTTGTCAGTATTATTTTTGGCTTACTGCTGCTAAAAACCGGCTGGATTGCTCACTTGCTTCTTAAATCCCAGGGCTTAGAATATTTTGGGGTATTTTTGGCAGGAATGCTTTTTACTTCTGTATTTACCACAGTGCCCGCTACTGTTGTTTTAGGCGAAATGGCTTTGGTCATGCCTTTGCCACAAATGGCAATAATAGGTGGGCTTGGTGCCTTGGTCGGCGACTTTATTCTTTTTAGCTTCTTCCGCGACAATGTTACGGATGATTTAAATTACTTATTTAAGCTGGCAAAAATAAAACGCTGGAAACAAATTTTTAAATCTCCGATTTTTAAAGTTTTTTTAACTTTAATCGGCGGCTTAATAATTGCGTCACCCCTTCCCGACGAACTGGGATTAGCAGTAATGGGTTTTTCCAAAACCAACAACTTTACCTTTGCTCTAATTTCTTTTGTGTGCAACGCCGGCGGGATTATACTTATTGCCCTGGTAGCTAGGGCTATTGTTTAATCTTAAACTGTGAAAAATGAACTCTCGCGGAAGCGGGAGTTTTTTGGTAGAATACATATAATATGACACTAGAACATAGGCCAAAACCAGTGGTTTTAATTATTTTGGACGGTTGGGGAATGAGGGATGAAAATGACAATAATGCCATTAACCAGGCTAAGACGCCTTTTTTCAACGCGCTTTGGGCAAAGTATCCGCATACGCTGCTACATGCTTCTGCCGAGGCTGTGGGTCTTCCTAAGGAAACTATTGGCAACAGCGAAATTGGACATATGACTATGGGAGCGGGGAGAACAATAGATACCGAACTTGTTAGAATTTCCAAAGCCATAGCCAACAACGAGCTTAAAGACAACCATGCAATAAAACAACTTTTTGACCACGTAAAAAAACACAACTCTACGCTGCATCTTTTAGGACTACTTAGTCCGGCAGGGGTTCACAGCCATCAGGAACATTTGCATGGAATTTTAAAAGCTGCCAAAGAGGCAGGCATAACCAAAGTTGCTATTCATGCTTTTACAGACGGGCGTGACGCGCCGCCGCAGGACAATTACAAATATTTGGAAGAGCTGGAAAAAGTTATAGAGGATTTAGGAATTGGCCATATTGCCACAGCAACCGGCCGCTATTTTGCCATGGACCGCGACAAGCACTGGCAAAGAACAGAAAAAGCCGAAGCTGCAGTGTTTGAAGGCAAAGGAAAAATTCACAAACAAAAACCGTCCGCGGTTTTAAAAGAGCTGTATAAAGAAGGCGCAATGGACGAATATTTAGAGCCAGTGGTTTTTTTGGACGAAAGCGGTAAGGCGTATCCTATTAGCGACAACGACGGTGTGTTCTTTTTTAATTACAGGACAGACAGACCAAGACAGCTTTCTTACAAAATTGTGGAGCGGGCCAAAAAACAAAATTTGTTTTTTGTAACTATGACAGAGTATCACCCGGAAATAGAATCCGTGGTTGCATTTCCGCCGCAAAAAGCAGACACAACACTTGCCGCGGAAATTAGCCAGGCAGGACTCAAACAAGCGCACATTGCGGAAACAGAAAAATACGGCCACGTAACTTTCTTTTTTAACGGCGGTAAGCAAACCCCGCACGAAGGAGAGAGCCACTTTTTAATAGAAAGCCGCAAAGACGTGGCCACCCACGACCAAGCCCCGGAAATGCGCGCCAAAGAAATAGCAGAAAAAGCAGTGGAACAAATTGCCGCGGGAAACGATTTTATAGTTATGAACTTTGCCAATGCCGACATGGTAGGCCACACAGCCAATGTTCCGGCCATTATTACCGCAGTAGAAACGGTAGATTCCCAGCTAAAAAGGGTTGTAGAAGCCGTAACAAGCCACGGCGGAATAGCGATTATTACAGCAGACCACGGCAACGCGGAAGTAAATATAGACGAAGTTTCCGGGGAAAAACACACCGCCCACACCCTAAATTTAGTCCCTTTTATTTTAGTGTCAGCCCTACCTCCTACTAACTACCAGCTACAGTCCGGCAATTCTACTTTAGCGGACATAGCTCCCACAATTTTACAGCTAATGAATTTACCTCAGCCCAAGTCCATGACCGGAAAAAGCTTAATTCAATAATTTTTTTGTCATCCTGAACTTATTTTGGGTCCAGCGTGCCAGACAAAAGGAGAGCACCCTATGACCGAAACTCACGAAGCAAAACTTGAAGTAAAGGAAGTAAAAAAGAATAACGACTCAGTTGCCGCGGCAAATCCGCATGTAATTACTACGACTGACAGCGCAAGGCCAGTAGTGGTTTGGGGTATTGCTGTTTTAGTTATTGTTTTAATTGCTGGTGGAATTTATTTTGCCTGGAAAAAGCTTAAAAAAACCACACCCACGCAAACCGCGGAAGACATCCGCCAAGTATTTACCCCACCGACGGACTTTAACCCTACCTTTACACCCCCAATTCCCCAAGGTCAGCAAACTCCCACTCCTACTCCCACAGCCCAAGTTTACAATCAACCTGTTACTCCCCGCGGCGAGCAAGTTGCGGGAGCCGGGACTTACCAACCCACGCCGACCCCAACGCCCCAGCAAACCGGTTTTGCGGAAACCTACCCTAAAGACGGCGCGACTTTGGAAGACTTACGCCAAATACTAACCAACAGCCCTTCTGTTAAATATGTGTCAGATTTTACTTTAAACGGACAACCTGCTTTGCAATACGTTGCCTACAACCCAAACAACAGCGGCATCGCCTTAATCCAAAACAACACAATTTACTATCTCCACGGTTCCTGGTCCACCCCCGAAGGCGCGCAAAACTTCCAAGCCCAACAACAACAGCAAAATAATTATTACAATCCCACGCCAACACCATCTCCCACACCAACACAAGTTAACGGGACTGTTTATTTTTAAAAAATTTAGAAACAAAAAAATCCTAACTAAATAAGGATTTAAAAAGGGTCCCGCGCAGCCTGGGACCCTCCTTTTTGCTGCGCGGGTTGTCTACGTTTGAGGAACATCCTCCTGTTTGGGTGGTTCGACCGACGAAACCATCGGCTGATCGCTATCTGCTGCGGGAGCAGTGGGCGGATGCTCTGGCCGGGGCAAATCGTGAGCATCGTAGATATTGGTGCTTCCACCCCTTGCGGGACGACGTTGACGGTCATTTGTATCTGCCATAGTAAACCAATCTTACGCCTCTTTTTAGGCTTTTGTCAAAGTTGCTTTCTTCTTGTTTTTCCTATAATATTCAACCATGTAATAAAATACAGAAGCGAGGGACTCACGATGAGAAATAACGAGACGAGGATTTTTTTCTTCGGATCAGACACGCTTTGGAACGACTTCGGCGACTTAGCGCGGAGATCAGAACTCCCTGCTCCGGGCCAAGCCCACGCCAACACCCTCGAGCAGCTAGCGTTCCGCCTCCCATTGTACGAGGCGAGCCTAGTGGTACTTGCAGGTACGCCGACGCAAAATGAAGCCGTTCAAGCACTGCTGGCGGCTCCCGGTAACAACCTGTCCCATTTAATGACTTACGAATGGGACCCAACAGACCTCACGGCCGCAGAGGCCCTGAGCAACATCACCGGCCATCTTTTCTCCAACTCATGCGCAACCAGCGCGTGACCCAAACCTCTCTTTGAGCGGCGCAGCCTACCAGCTGCGCCCTCTGTTTTTTTATGCCAAAAAGCGATATACTAAATTATAGTTATTTTATGCAAAGCCTAACCAAACAAACATTAAAAATTTATTGGAAGTATGCCTTAAAATACAAGTGGCATGTTTTTGGTATTGTGGGGTTTTTAATTTTGCACTCCATTGGCGAAACACTGGGGCCGGTTTTGTATAAACAGTTCATTAACAACTTAACCAGCTACAACCCGGCCAAGTATTCGGCCCTTATAAAAATTTTAATTTTAATTTTGCTTGCGCGCGGCCTGCGCACGTACGCTTTTAGGAGCAAGGACTTTATAACCAACTTTTTTGAGCCTAGGGTAATGGCAGACATAAACAATGACTGCTTTGAATATTTGCACAAAAATTCCTATTCCTTTTTTTCCGGCAACTTTGTTGGCAGCTTGGTAAACAAAGTTAAAAAAATGGAACGCGGTTTTGAAATGATAACCGACCGCGTGGTAGACGACTTTTTAAGGACCACGCTGGCCGTAAGTTTTGCGGTTGTTATGCTATGGATAAGCAGCCCTATTTTAGGCATAGCCATGCTGCTTTGGTGTATTTTGTACGTAGTTATCATCTACTTCTTTTCCATGTATAAGCTAAAGTATGACCTGCAAAAATCCGAGCTCGACACCAAAATTATTGGCCAACTCGCGGACACCATTACCAACAATGCCAACATCAAACTATTTTCAAGTTTGGACCGGGAGGTTGGAAAATTTAAAGACATTACCCAAAAACATTTTGCCATAAGAAGGTTTTCGTGGAATTTAATGACTTACCTGGAAGGCATGCAGGCCACGTTAATGATTATTATGGAAGCCTTTATGATGTACATAGCCCTTAACTACTGGAAGCAGGGGACTTTGAGCGTGGGGGACTTTACTTTAATCCAGCTGTACATGATAAATATTTTCGACAAGCTCTGGTCCATGGGTAAACAGGTGCGCGCTTTTTACGAAGCCCTGGCCGACGCAAACGAAATGACGGAAATTTTACTGACTCCCCATGAGGTGGAAGACGCGCCAAGCGCCGGTAAACTTTTAGTAAAAAAAGGGAAAATAGAATACAAAAACACGGGCTTCGCTTACTATAAAAATAGTACGGTACTGCAAAAATTTAATTTAACTATTGAACCGGGAGAACGGGTAGCGTTAATTGGGCCTTCAGGCGGTGGTAAATCCACACTGGTTAAACTGCTGTTTCGTTTTCACGACATTCAGTCCGGAAAAATTTTAATAGACGGCCAGGACATTTCCAAAGTCACGCAAGATTCTTTGCATGACGGCCTTTCTTTAGTCCCGCAAGACCCAATTTTATTCCATAGGAGCCTTATGGAAAACATCCGTTACGGAAAACCTTTAGCCTCAGACGAAGAAGTAATAGAAGCGGCAAAGGCGGCTTATGCCCACGAGTTCATAATGTCTTCGCAATACGGCTACCAGACTTTTGTTGGGGAGCGGGGAATCAAGCTGTCCGGCGGGGAGAGGCAGCGCGTAGCAATTGCCAGGGCCATTTTAAAGAACACGCCTATTTTGGTTTTAGACGAAGCCACCTCAAGCTTAGACAGTGAAAGCGAACACTATATTCAGGATGCCTTAAAGAATTTAATGAAGAATAAAACAGTTATTGTAATTGCGCACAGGCTCTCTACAATAATGCAAATGGACCGAATTTTGGTCCTGGAAAAAGGCGTAATAACAGAACAAGGAAAACATAAAGAACTCCTTAAAATGAAGGAAGGCACCTACCAAAAACTCTGGCAAATCCAAGCCGGCGGTTTTGCGTAAGGCATATTTAATGTCAAAATTTGCCTGTGTATATTAAAATATGATATAATGCAGGAAACAATTCTCTAAAAGAAACCAAAACAAAATGCCTGGTCTATATTTGGACCCTTTTGCATATATAAAAACCTCGCTGCTGTCTTTTGCGTTAATTTGGATTATAACTGTGGCGTGGCAAAATTATAAAACCGGTAAACTTAAGGTCCGGGGTTTTCGTTTTAATATAAAAAATTATTATTTGTTTATTGCGGGGTTTGGGGTCTATCCGGTCGTACATGCCATGAGCACCAATACTCTGGCGCCAATTTTTATTTTTTTGGTTTTAGGTTTTGCCGGAATGCTGTTTGAAATTCTTTGCTCAGAGTCCTGGAATATGTTTTTTAAAAAACCTTTTTACGCTTACACGGTAAAAACAATTGACCGGGGATCTTCAAGCTGGCTGAACATTCTTCCCTGGGGCGGGGGAGCCATGCTTCTTTTGGCCATAGTAATGTGGCTTACGCCTCTCGTTAATTACTTTAATGTTGGCGCATCTTCTGCCCTGGCGCAATCCGGTTCAATTCCATTCTATTATGTATTTATTATTGTATTTTTATCCTGCCTTGTCCTTCAAATGCTGCTATGGGTAACTTTTATTCTGCAAAAACGCCACAACCACCGGTTTACCAAACTTACCTGGAAAAATTTTGTTTTTTATACTTTCCCTTTTTGGGTTGCCTTGGCTGCCTGCGCCGCAATATATGGCCCGCTATTTATTTGGATAGCCCTTATTTTTGGACTCCTTTCAGCGGCAATTGAATACCTTTTTGGCAAAGCTTCCCAATGGATTATTTCCAAAAAACTTTGGACTTATAACCATTTTGCTTTTGACCGCGGCCACTTTACACCCGTAGCCATTGCCGGATTTGCCGGAGCCGGATTTTATTTTTGGGGACTGAGTTTAATATTGCAGCAATTTATAAAATAATTTGGAGGCTTAAAGGTTATGAGAATAAATATAAAGCCCGGCAGCGGTAGGGGATTTACTTTAATTGAACTTTTAGTTGTAATTGCAATAATTGGCGTGCTGTCTAGCGTTGTTTTGGCCGCAGTAGGCAGGGCAAGGGCCAGGGCTCGGGACGCTAAAAGGATTGGTGACATTAGGCAAATGGTAACTTCCATGGAACAGTACCATATTGCCCATGGTTCTTACCCTACCGGCACCCTTTCCATAGACAGCGCGGGTAACGGCGGGGCGGTAATTAGCGACCCGGCAGCTTTGGACGGCGGAGACGAACCTTTTGTCCCAACTTACACGGCATTTATGCCTGTAGCACCGCTTCCAACGGACGGGGACTGCCAAGGCAATATTGGCATTGGCAACAACAACTACTGGTACCAAGTTACAGACGACGGCTACACTTATACATTAACAGCATGCATTGGCGCGGACAACGCCGACTGGAAAGCGGGGGTACGGACAGTTACGCCAAACGGATTACAATAATTTAATAGAAACAAAACCCATTTTTGTGCGAAAAGACTAAAGGCAAGAATGGGTTTTTGCTATAATACAAAGAGGGAGTATTTTTTATTATTATGACAAACGTTTTTGAGTTTTTGAAACTCCATAATGTTGCTTTTGAAAAGTTTGAGCATGAGCCTGTTTTTACGGTCGAGGACGTAAAGACCAAAGCCGCGCACGTGCCGGGACAGCAGACCAAGAACCTATTTTTGTGCGACGACAAAAAACAGCGTTTTTATTTGGTGACCATTATGGACGAAAAACGCGCCAACCTGAAACACTTAAGCCAATTTTTTGGTGAAAAAAGTTTGCGTTTTGCTTCTCCGGAAAAACTACTTGAATTACTAGGGCTAACGCCGGGATCAGTTTCGCCTTTGGGCCTAATAAACGACGTTAATTCAAAAGTTGCTTTTGCCATAGACCAAGACCTGCTTAGTCAGGAAAAAATTTACATGCACCCTAACATTAATACTGCCACGCTGGCTATTTCAACAGAAGATTTTAAAAAAATTTTACAAATCACAAATCACGAAATTAAAATTTACAGAAGTACATAAGGCAAGCTGCGCAGATTGTGGCCGGTTTTATATTTGACAGCGCACTAGTGCAGTAGTACAATAAGACTATGTTTATTCTAATCTACCAATTAATTAATTGGCGAGCTGCCCATTTTAGCGGGTAGCGGATTTTGAATTTGTTTTTTAAATCTTTTTACCGCCCGCTCAGGCGGCTTTTTTTATTTTGGGCGAGCCCGCGAAGAACCTTAATTTAACCCACAACTCATGATTCGTTTTTATTTTAAAGCCCGTTGCACTGAAACTTGGCGAAACACGCCGCGGCTTTTAATTTTAACCATAAATTTTTATGAAAACAATACAAGCAGATATAAATACTAAACAACTGCCTGACAAAAAAGGGTTTTTCGGCAAATACGGCGGAAGGTTTGTACCACCCGAACTTGAAAACCCGCTTACGGAAGTAGAACAAGCTTACATCGCAGCAAAGGCTGATCCAAAATTCCAAGCGGAGTTACAGGATTTACTGGAAAATTACGTGGGCCGCCCTTCGCCTTTATATTTTGCAAAAAATATGACTAAAAAATTAGGCGGCGCGAAAATTTATTTAAAACGTGAGGACTTAAACCATACGGGGGCGCATAAAATTAACCACTGCCTGGGCGAAGCCCTGCTGGCCAAACGGATGGGGAAGACCAAGCTCTTAGCAGAAACTGGGGCCGGCCAGCACGGCGTGGCTTTGGCCACTGCCGCAGCCTTAACAGGACTGGAATGCGAAATCCATATGGGCTCCATAGATATTGCAAAACAGCACCCCAATGTAATCCGCATGCGCCTGCTCGGAGCCAAGGTAGTGGCCGTGGACAGCGGAGGGAAAAGTTTAAAAGACGCGGTAGACAGCGCCTTTGGAGTATTCATGAGAGAATACAAAAATACTTTTTTTGGCATTGGCTCGGTTGTTGGGCCACACCCTTGCCCTATGATGGTCCGGGATTTCCAGGCAGTTGTTGGGAAGGAGGCCAGGCAACAAATTCTTAAAAAAGAAAACAAGCTTCCAGACTATTTAGTCGCCTGCGTAGGAGGCGGATCCAATGCCATTGGCCTGTTCCAGGAATTTTTAAACGATCCCGTTAACATGGTTGGGGTGGAACCGGGCGGTAAAAGTTTTAAGCCCGGAGAACACGCCGCAACTTTAACTATGGGCTCGCCCGGAACCATACACGGAATGTTTACTTATTTGTTGCAAAATGAGAACCAAGAACCCCAGCCAGTGCATTCCATTGCCTCAGGACTAGACTATCCGGGAGTTGGCCCTGCACACAGCCACTTTAAGGACACAGGCCGAGTAAAATACGTTACAGCAAACGACGAGGAGGCCCTTAATGCCTTTTGCGAATTATCCAAACTGGAAGGAATTATTCCAGCCCTGGAAAGCTCTCACGCCTTGGCATATGCGATTAAATTGGCGCCCGGCCTTACGAAAGACAAAATTATTATTGTTAATCTTTCAGGCAGGGGAGACAAAGACATAGACTACATTGCGGAAAAAATCAATCTTTAAAGGTAAAAACCCTCCTGCTCCGGGAGGGTTTTTTATTTGAAAAATTTCCGCCAGTATGTTACAATAGCTAAACAAAGCGACAATATTGCCGCTTTCCTTTTTTTAAAATTTTAATTCAACAATGGCCAACAACGAAGTCGTGCTAAGGTTTTCAGACGTTACCTTCGAGTACGACCACCACAAAACAATATTACAGGAAGCCAGTTTTTCTGTGCGTAACGGCAGTCGCATTGCTTTAATGGGGCAAAATGGCGCGGGCAAGAGCTCGCTTTTTAAGCTCATTACCAAAGAGCTTAAGCCCAACGAAGGCGCGCTTTATTTCACTCCGACCGATTTAACAGTTGGGATCGCCAGACAAGTAATGCCGGCCGAGCATTTAGATTTAACAGTGCGCGATTATTTTGCCACAGCCTTTGCTGAAAAAAAGTACGACTTAGACAAACACATTAAAAACGTTTTGGAAGCCGTAAATTTGGAAGTTCCTCTTGAACGAATTGTGAAATCTTTTTCCGGTGGACAGCAGGCCAGATTGCTTTTAGCTTACGCGCTAATTCAGAACCCCGACATTTTACTGCTGGACGAGCCCACAAACAATTTAGACCAAACCGGAATCGAACATTTAACCGGATTTTTAATGATGTATGAGAAAACCTGCATAGTTATTTCCCACGACGCGGAATTTTTAAACGCCTTTACGGACGGCGTTTTATACTTAGACGTTTTTACCCACAAAATTGAACAATACACGGGAAATTATTATGACGTGGTGGAAGAAATTAAAGCAAGGATAGAACGTGAAAATTTGCAGAACGCGCGTATGGAAAGCGAAATAAAAAAGAAGCGCACCCAGGCCGAAGTTTTTGCACACAAAGGCGGCAAACTGCGTGGCGTGGCAAAGCGAATGCGGGAAGCGGCCGAAGAAGCCGAGGAAAGCATTGTGGAAGTCAGGCGCGAAGACAAAACCATAAAAGAATTTGAAATTCCTATGCAGGAATTCGACCCATTCTTTAACGGGCTCATTGCTAAAATAGATTCCATAAAAGTTTTCAAGAACCACAAACCGGAAAATAAAAAGATTGATTTAACTATTCGCAAAGACACACACATTTTAATTAGCGGCCCTAACGGAGCAGGGAAGAGTACTTTTTTGCAGTCCCTCTACGACAAAACCGCGGAAGACGTTTTAATTCCAAAAGATGTAGTGGTTGGATATTACAAACAAGATTTTTCCAACTTTGATTTTGAACAAAGAGCTTTTGACGCGCTAATGGACGCTATGCAAAAAAAAGACGAACACCATTTGCGCGCCACAGCCGCCTCTTTTTTACTAGACGGCAAAACCCTGGACCATCAAATTAGTAGCTTGTCCGAAGGACAAAAAGGACTTCTGTCGTTTGCGCGCTTAGTCTTAATGAAGCCGGGGTTGTTAATTTTAGACGAACCCACAAACCATATAAACTTCCGTCACCTTCCTGTAATTGCCCAAGCGCTTAACGAATACAAAGGCGGCATGATTATGGTCAGCCATATTCCGGACTTCGTGAGCCAAATAAGAATAGACCAAACTGTGGATTTAGAAACTTTATAAAACGCTCGTAAGAGCGTTTTATTTTAAAAAAATGATATAATTAGCAATATGACATATCATCCGACTGTACAAAAAATTAAAGATTTGTTAACAGACAACAACTTTTGGTTTGAAACTTTTGAGCACGAGGAAGTTAAAACCAGCGAAGAAGCGGCAAAAACCAGGCCTGGTTACACGCTTCATCAAGGGGCCAAAGCTATAATTGCCAGGGCAGATGAAAATTTTCTAATGTTGGTCTTCCCCGCGGACCAAAAATTTAACTCTAAAAAAGTTAAAACCGCGCTAAACGTTAAAGACCTCCGTTTTGCCACGCCAGACGAAATTGCAGATGTTACAGGGGGAGTACAAATAGGCGGCGTGCCGCCGTTTGGCAATTTATTTAATTTAAAAGTTTACGCTGATCCCACACTATTTGAAAACGAAAAAATTGTCTTTAACGCCGGCGACAGAAAATTTTCTTTAGCCATGAAGTCCGAGGATTATAAAACCTTGGTTAATCCAGAAATAACATCGGTAATATAAAAATGAAAGAAAAACTTAAAGCCATTGTAAAAATCTTGAGCATTCCATTACTGCTAATGCTTGGGTATTTGTCGGTCTTGGTGCTTTGGGATTTATTCCAGTTGCCAAAAGGGGAGCAATTGGTCAGTTTAACCAAAGACTGGTTTGCCCATTATGGCCTTTGGCTGGTTTTTGTAAGCGCCCTACTCGAAGGCACGTTAATTTTAGGGCAATATTATCCGGGCGGTCTGGTAATTTTTTTAGGCGTTATTTCGGCGGGGCATAACTGGCCCAGGGTGGCTGCGGTCGTTGCTGTAGTGTCTTTGTCTTTTTTTATTGGCTACACTATAGATTACGCTGTAGGAAAATACGGCTGGTACAAACTACTGCTGAAATTTGGCCTAAAAAAATCTTTAGAAAATGCCCAGGCTAAACTGCAAAAACACCAACTTAACGCCGTGTTTTTTACTTATTGGGAACCAAATTTGGCCTCCATTGTGGCAACTGCGGCCGGGACATTACAAATTCCTTTGCTTAAATTTTCTGTTTACTCCGCGGTTGGGATAATTATTTGGAATACTTTTTGGGGAGCCCTTGTGGCAAGTTTAGGGGATAAAGCTTTGGAAATTATGGGTATAAAATGGGTGTTGATTGTCTTTGGGGCATGGGTGGGAATATTACTAATTAAACATTATATTTTTGACAAAAGAAAAAACTCTACTCTCAACATTCCCTAATTGACATAGGGTATACAATCGTATACTATTTTTGTATGGAACCCTTAGCGAATAAAATCAGGCCTACATCCCTACAAACTTTTGTTGGGCAACAGCATTTGGTAGGGGAGGGGAAGCCGCTAAAAATTGCTATTGAACAAAAACATTTGTTCAGTTTTATTCTTTGGGGCCCGCCAGGGGTAGGGAAAACCACGCTTGCCAGAATTTACGCCAATGCGGTTAATGCTGAATACCACGAACTGTCCGCGGTTTCAGCCGGCAAGGAAGACATAAGAAAAATTGTGGACAAACCTTCCATGCTTGGTCAGCCGAAAATACTATTCCTAGATGAGATCCACCGGTTTAACAAAGCCCAGCAGGATTTTTTACTGCCCTTTGTGGAATCCGGAAAATTATATTTAATTGGCGCGACTACAGAGAACCCCAGCTTTGAAATTATCCCGGCCTTGCTTTCCCGGGCCAAGGTATTTGTTTTAAATGAGTTGACTGATGAAGAAATTGGAGAGATCATACATCAAACCAAAATCAAGCTAGACAAAAAAGCCAAAGACTGGCTGGTGAAAATGAGCAATGGTGACGCTCGCCAGGCTATTTCCATGTTGGAAAACACCATTACACTTTATGAAAAAGTTACCACTGAAACTTTAAAAAATACTCTTCAGTCCAAATACCTGCGTTACGACAAAGCAGGGGAGGAACATTACAATACTATTTCTGCATTTATAAAAAGCATGCGCGCTTCGCAGGCTAACGCAGCAATTTATTATTTAGCGCGTATGGTAGAAGCAGGGGAGGATCCATTATTTATTGCAAGACGAATGGTAGTTTTTGCCAGCGAAGACATTGGCCTTGCCCAGCCAACGGCCTTAGTGGTAGCTAATGAAGTTTTTAGAGCCTGCGAAACCATTGGCTACCCGGAATGCGCCATAAATTTAGCCCACGGCGTTGCTTACTTGAGCCAATGCAAAAAAGACAGATCTAGCTACGACGCGTTGCGAGCAGCCCAAAAAGATGTGGCTGATTTTGGAAACCTACCGGTGCCAATGAATATTAGAAACGCCCCCACAAAACTTATGAAAGACTTGGGGTATGGCAAAGGTTATGAAAAATACGACACTGATGATTATTTACCAGAAAAATTAAAAGGTAAGAAATATCTGATATAATATCCCTATGGGTATATTTGCAATTATTTTGACAGTTTTAGGGCTTTGTTTGTTTGAAACAGTCAGCAGCATAGACAACGCAATAATAAACGCCGAAGTGCTTTCAACTATGGGCCAAAAAGCCAGGCGCTGGTTTTTGGTTTGGGGAATGTTTTTTGCGGTATTTGTAGTAAGAGGGCTTTTGCCGTGGTTAATAGTTTGGCTGGCTACCCCCGGCCTTGGGCCTTGGCAGGCCTTAACTGCTGCCTTTTCTTCAGACCCAAGGGTTAAGGAAGCAGTAGAAGCCTCTGCGCCATTATTACTTATGGCTGGCGGCGTATTTTTAATTTTTTTGTTTTTCCATTGGTTATTTTTGGAACCTAAAAATTACGGGCTTCGCGGGGAAAAATTCTTTAAGGAACAGGGCGTGTGGTTTTACGCGGTTGTTTCCATACTTCTTTCCATTATTGTGTGGCAAGGACTAAAAATTAATCCTTTTATGGGTTTTGCCGCGGTTATAGGGTCTACTGCTTTTTTTATTACGCACGGGTTTAAGGAAAACGCCAGCCATAGAGAAAAAGAACTTCTTTCGGGCAGCGGAAATCTTTCCGACATAAGCAAAATTTTATACTTGGAAGTTATAGACTCCACTTTTTCTATAGACGGGGTTTTGGGAGCTTTTGCTTTTACTCTTTCGGTGCCATTAATTTTGCTGGGTAATTCTTTAGGCGCTTTTGTAGTTCGGGAGTTTACCATAAAAAATATTGACCGCATAAAAAAATACATTTTCATAAAGAATGGCGCTATGTATTCCATTCTATTTTTGGGTGTGATTATGCTTACCGATGCTTTTGGTTTTCATATTCCACCCTACATTGCCCCTTTAAGTACTTTTGCAATAGTAGGATATTTTTATTACAAATCAGTATTAGCGAACAAACTTGGGACCGCGAATGGATAATCTTGAGAAACTATTAGAACAATATAATTACGACTTGCCTGAAGGTCTCATTGCCCAAAGCCCAACGCAGCCACGCGACAACGCGCGGCTTTTGGTTTACAACCGCAAAAACAAAAAAATTAGCTACAATACTTTCAAAAATATAGGCAACTATATTCCCAAAGACGCGGTTTTAGTTTTTAACCAAACCAAAGTCTGGCCGGCAAGACTAATAGTGCAAAAATCCACCGGAGGCAAAGCTGAACTACTTTACATTGGCCATGACAATAACTATCTTAAGGTCCTAAGCAATAGACCGTTATTAGTCGGCAGCACTATTACACTACTATCCGGCCGGAAAGCTGTTTCGGAACTTAAAGTTGTAAAAAAAATGGGGCAGTTTTACTTTCTTAAGCCCAGTTTTCCAATTTCCGATTTACCAAAAATCTTAAAGACTTACGGCAAAACACCACTACCGCCTTACATTAAAAATTCACCCTTAACCGAAGCCCAAAAACGAAAAGAATATCAGTCTATTTTTGCAAAATACGGGCTTTCCGTTGCAGCCCCTACTGCCAGTTTGCATTTTACTAAGGCCCTCATCGGCAAGCTTAAAAAGCAGGGGATTACGGTTAAATTTATTAGACTAGACGTTGGCCTGGGAACATTTGCGCCACTTCGTGATGAAAATTTAAAAACCGGCAAGTTACATAACGAATTTTATTCGGTTGATGCTGAAACCGCAGCCTATTTAAACCAAGCAAAAAAACAAGGGCGGCCAATTATTGCAGTTGGCACTACAGTTGCGCGAACTTTGGAATCATCGGCAAAACATAATAAGTTGATGAAACTAACTGGTAACACCAATTTGTTTATTCAGGAAAACTATAAATTTAAATTTATAGGTGGGCTAATTACAAATTTTCATGTGCCTAAATCAAGTTTACTTATGCTGGTCTCGGCATTAACCGGAAGAAAGACAATTTTCGAACTCTATAAAAAAGCAATAAACAAAAAATTCCGCTTTTTTTCCTTTGGCGATGGAATGTTAATTACTTAGCAATTTAAAGATTCAAAGATTTAAAAATAGAATGATTCTCGGCAATCTTTAAATATTTTTATTTTTCTATTTTTAAATTGTCTTCCTTGTGGATATTCAAAAATCAAAACCCTCTTAAACAAGCCAAGTTTAAACAAAAAATAAAAAATATCCTTTAGAATTAGCCTAAAACCCTTGACATCTTTTAAAAAACCTTGATTTTATTGGGGTTTTTGCTAAACTTATTCTAGTTAAGGAATTATTAAAATCTTTTACCCAAACAAAAACCCTCCCTACGGAGGGGAGGGAAAAGAAAAAGGACACAAAATTCTATGACAAAGTCAGAGACATTGCAGGCCTTAGCAGACAAGCTAAGCGTTACCCGCAAACAAGCCGGTGAAATGTTAGACGCGTTAGTAGCCATTGCCTACGCCGAAACCAAAAAGAGCGGCGAATTCACTATCCCAGGCTTGGGCAAACTGCAAAAGAAGCACCGCGCTGCTAGAATGGGCCGAAACCCAGCAACCGGCGAAAGCATCCAGATTGCCGCCAAAACTGTTGTAAAATTCCGCGTAGCCAAAGCTGCCAAAGACAGCATCCTCTAATTCCACAGTTTATAAAACCTCCCCACGATCGGGGAGGTTTTTATTTGGCCGCATATTCATAAATATGATATAATACAATATATATGGAGATCTTGAACAAAACCAAAGAACACGTAAAAGAAACCAACAAAGAAATCATTTCCCAAAGCGTTAGCTTAGTGAGCTCGGCTTTTATTTTAGTTGCAGCCCTGGCTTGGAATGACGCAATAAAGGAATTAATTACACAATACGTAAAGGCTAATGGCGGGTTAATATCACGCTTTATTTATGCCATTATTGTAACCATAGTTGCTGTTATCATAACTATGCGGCTTAATAAAATTTTGCAAAAAATTAAAGACAAAGACCAAAACCAAACCAACTAATATGAAAACCCATTCACAAACCATTAACTTGGAAACAAAAAAACAATTTGAAATTGTAGATATTACGTCCCAAATACAAACAGCGGCCATAAATTCCGGAATTAAGGAGGGTATAGTCGTGGTCTTTTGCCCTCATACAACAGCCGCTATAAGGTTAAACCATAACGAACCCCTGCTTATGCAGGACCTTATGAAAACCCTTTACCGTCTGGTTCCCCTTGATATCAGCTACAGCCATGACTTATTTGAAGTCAGGCAGAATGTGGCGCCCAATGAACGCAGCAACGGACATGCGCACGTTAAGGCTTTTCTGCTCGGCTCTTCCGAAACCCTAATTTTGGAAAAAGGCCAAATTACCCTGGGCGCTAAACAAAGCCTGTTTTTTGTGGAAACTGACGGCGGCAGGCCGCGTGAGGTTAAAATTAAAATTATAGGGGAATAAGGCATTTTAATGATAAAAAAACTTTTTGGTTTTATAACTTTTATTATTGTAATAATAGCCGCCGGAGGCGGATATTTTTTATATAAAGAACGCAGGCAAGCAGAGCAAAAACACCAGGAGGCCAAAGCCCCTGAAGTTAACATAACCTTAATAGAAGGCTGGACTGTGGAGGATATTGCCAAATACCTAAACGACAGCCAACTGGCAAAGGCCGGTGATTTTTTAAATGCCGAGAAAACTTTTAACGCCTCGGAATATCCTATTTTAAAATCCAAACCCACAAAGGCAGATTTGCAGGGATTTTTATTCCCCGACACTTACCGGATTTATAAACCCACTTCCATAAATAGCACTTCAACCAGCGGCAGCGTTATTAACAAAGCCTTAACTAATTTTAGCCAAAAATTTACCCCTGTCATGGAATCTCAAGCAAAAAAACGGGGTATGACAGTTTATGAAATTATTACCCTGGCCTCAATAATAGAAAAGGAGACCGGCCGCAGCGCCATTACCGAACAGCAAAAACAGGGTTTAGATGCGGAACGGAAAATAATTGCCGGCATTTTTACAAACCGCTTGAGTATTGGCATGGCACTGGAAAGCGATGCAACAATAAACTATATTACAAAAAAAAGTGACCCGTCGGCTACAACGCAGGACACTAAAATTGACTCCCCGTATAATACCTATTTATATAAAGACTTGCCGCCGGGACCAATCTGCAACCCCTCTCTTTCTTCCATAATGGCCGCGCTTTACCCCCAGGACACAAATTACATGTACTTTTTACACGACCAAACAACTGGCAAGGCCTATTACGCCGAAACCTACGAACAGCATTTGGCTAACAAACAAAAATACCTTAAATAGCAAATTTAAAGATTTAATATTTAAAAATAGAAAGATTGCGTTAATCTTTCTATTTTTTTATTTTTAAATTTTTCTATTACTACTCTAACTTGCTTCCAATAAACTGCTGATTCCCGTTTAAAAAATCTTTTATTAGCATTTCGCTCTTCCCTTCGGGCTTGAGCGATTTTATTTGCAAAAAACTATTATTACCACAAGCCACAACGCCTCCCTCAGAAATTATTCCTACTGCTTTTTGCAATTCCAGATCAACAGGGGCGCAGTCTGTAATTTTTATTTTCTTGCCATTCCATGTTGTCCAAATTCCAGGCCAAGGGAAAAAAGCCCTAAACTGATTATAAATTTCGCCTGCGGGGTTTTGCCAGTTAATTTTGCCGTTTTCCTTAGTAATGATCTTTGTAAAAGAAGCCTGTTGCTCGTCTTGGGGCAGGGGCGTAATTTTACCGGAAACATAATCCGCAATTACGCTATTAATTAGCTCCGCGGAAACTCTTGCTAATTTGTCGGACAGAGTAAAAAAGTTGTCGCTAGGGTCAATTTTTACAATCTGCTGGGCAAGCAGGGGCCCATGGTCAACTTGTTCGTCCAAAATAAAAATAGATGTGCCGCTGTATTCGTCGCCATTGAGCAAAGCCGTTTGAATAGGGGATGCACCGCGATATTTGGGTAGGGGAGCAAAATGGACATTTATAGATTTATGCTTTGGTAGGTTAATAATTTCTGTAGGCAAAATCTTGCCGTAAGCTACAACTACAAAAATATCTGCGCTGTATTCTTTAAGCTGGTTTAAAAACGCCGCGTCAGTTTTAGGACTTTCCGGTTTAAGAACTGGTAATTTTAAGTCCGTTGCCAAAGCAGAAACAGGGCTTTCTGCAAATTCCTGGCTGCGGCCAGACTTAGCATCGGGCACCGTAACCACAGCCAAAACCTCGTGTTCTTTACGCAATGCTTCTAATATAGGGAGTGCGACATTGGCCGTGCCAAAAAAAATAATTTTCATTATTTAATATTCTTTATAATTCTTCTTAAAACTTCAGCCTCTATGCGACAGTCTTCCAAAGCGTCGTGGCGCTGCAGGGATTTCAACTTAAACTCTTTCATAAAATCGTCTAAGCTAAACCCCGCGAATTTTTTGGAATTTTTTAATTTATTTTTTGCGGCCAAATAGCTAAAAAATAATCCCCACAAATTAAAGTAGTGATAGTCAAACAAAAACTTTTTTCCGGTTTTTTTGTAAGCGGCACGTAAAAAATCCATGTCTGCCGGGCCGCCATAATAAGCCAATACTACGTTATGTCCAAACAATTGGTCAAAATCCCCAATGACTTTTTTTAAACTGGGAGCATCTTTAACGCTATCCAAAACAATTTTATTAACCTTCATGGACTCGGGATCCCGGTTAGCCCATTTGCTTGGGCGGATAAAAGTATTAAAGATCTCTTTTTCTTTCAAGGTTTTTTTGTCCAGCAAAACAGCCGCAAGTTGAATAATTTCATGCTTGCTGGAATCCAGCCCAGTCATCTCCAGGTCTATAAGTAAAATGTCTTTGTTGAAATTCATATGTTAGTGGACGGTGATCAGTGGTCAGTGGGTAGTAAAAATTCTAATCACTAAGCACTATTCACTAATCACTTTTTTATACTTCTTTAATTATCTTCCTAAATACCTCAGCCTCTAATCTTACTTTTTCCATAGAATCCCAGGGGTGCTTTTGCTTTAATTTAAAATAATCCAAAAAGGTGGTAAAAGTCGGCATTTTTTTAAGGCCGTAATTCAAGGTATAAATGTATCCCAAAGTCCACAACTCCACAATATGAGGGTCATAGTCGAACGGAACCACAGCCTTACGGAAAGCTCCTTTTAAAAATAGGAGTTTATTTAAATTATTACTGGCCAGTAATAAATTAGTACCAAACTTGTTATGAAATTGCTTAATACAGTCGTAAACTTTTGGGCTCCGCCTTAAAATGTCGTAATCCGCGTGGAGTAATTTACAATGCTCGGTTAATATGCTGTCCAAGTAACTCACGCGTATATAGGAATTAAAATTGGCCTTTTCCAGTAAATTATCTTTGTCCAATAAAATAGCGGAGAGTTGGATAACACTGTCTGTGTCCGGATTGTTTCCGGTGGTACTAATTTCAAAAAATAATAAATCTTTAATAAACTTCATAGCTGATAAGCTTATAAGCTGATCAGCGATCAGATTTTAAGCCTCCTCCATTCTTTTACCTTGTCTTCCCCCATAGTATATTTTTTGATCAAGTCTATAATGAGGACGCCGTTAATGTGGTCTATTTCATGCTGGGCGACGCGGGAAACCCACCCCTCGTCTACAATTTCTATATCCTGCCCTTTGCTGTTTTGCGCTTTAATTTTTACTTTTCTGGGACGCTTTACCATGCCATAAACTCCGGGAATAGAAAGACATCCTTCTTCTAAGTAAACCTTGCCTCCCGCTTTAGAAACAATGCGGGGATTATAAAGCGGAAACGGGGGAACGCCATTTTTTTCTAAATTGATTACGATTAATTTAACGCTCCTGCCAACCTGCGGCGCGGCTAAGCCAATGCCGTCGGCCTGCTTAACCGTGTCTAGCATGTCCCGAGTTAGCTTTACAATATCTTTGTTCAATGGAAAAGTTACCGGCTCTGTCGGTTTGCGTAAAATTTCATTGGGATATGTTAAAACTGGTAATATCACTCTTTAACTTTTAGGCTTTAATTCTTGGTTCTTCTTTTTTATTAAATAAGCAAACAATTTTCCGGGTGTCTCCACGGTTTTACTCTCCAGTATTTGCCCCATTAAACCCCTTAAAAAATTGTGGTCATACAAGGTGGCCATTTTTAAATAAAAACCAAAATGTTTTTTGTCGTTGAACTTCTGGCACATTTCGTCGGCCAACAAATGGGCAGGGGAGTGAAGATGGCTGTCTGCTTTGGGCTTACGCGGCTTAAAATTAGCTATTTTTCCTATGGATTCCATAGACCTATTATACAGGATTTTTTGGATCTAGGCTATAAAAAAGGCTCAAAATCGGTTATAATTAAGACTATGAAGACAGATATTGCCGGACTTAAAATTGACAGCATAACCAAAGGCGAACTTCTAGAGCAATTGAGGCAAAAGATTTCAGCAGGACAAAAAACTTTTGTTACCACGCCGTATTCGGAATTTTTGTACGCCGCGTTAAAAGACAATGGCCTTCTGGATATTTTAAACCGGGCGGATTTTGCCATTCCTGACGGCATTGGGATTTTTTGGGCAAAAAGATTTTTAGAAATCCCGCTAACAGCCACAAGTTATTGGGGAAAAATTATACAAGCTTACTGGCAGGCCAAATGGACTTTGGCGGCGTGTATTTTTAACCGCAAATGGATTTTGAGCGCGCTCCAGGAAAAAATTTCTGGCGCGGATTTAGTTTGGGACTTGGCTAAATTGGCGGAAGATAATAATCTATCAATCTATCTTCTTGGCGGGTTTGGCGATACGCCTGAGCTGGCGGCGAATCGGCTAATCAGCGAATCGGCTAATCAGCTCAAAGTGGTTGGATGGTCAAATAAGAACCCGGCCGATTCAACTATAATAGATGACATAAAAAAGGTAGCTCCCGATATTTTACTGGTAGCATTTGGGCCAATTAAACAAGAAAAATGGATTGTTGAAAATTTGCCAAATTTATCAGTTAAACTGGCAATAGGGCTGGGAGGCACATTTGACTATTTGGCAGGCAAACAAACCCCACCTCCTCACATTATCCGCGCTATTGGCCTGGAATGGCTGTGGCGCCTGTTTACCCAGCCCCACAGAATAAAAAGAATTTACAATGCCACCTTCGGGTTGGCCAATTTGTTGATTTTAGAAAAAATTTACAGCATTATGCCTTTACGAAAAAATGCTGTTTCAGTCGTCTTAAATAAACAAAACAAAGTTCTAGTGGGGCGTCGCAATCCAAAACCTCAAAAGGGTGACGCGGTGGGCGAAGACAAACAAAAATTCCAAAATTACTGGCAATTACCTCAGGGGGGGATTGGTAAAGATATCGATATAGCGAGCGGCGCTAAAAGAGAAATTTTGGAAGAAACAGGTTTAAAAAATCTCGAATTAATAATGATCTCCTCATTTACCAATTCTTACCGTTTCCCACTAACATGGGAAAGAATTTTCCATAAAAAATATCATTACTCCGGGCAATTCCAACATATTGTTTATTTTCGATTCCTGGGGGACAACAGTGAAGTTAAAATCGATCGAAGTGAATTTATAAATCATAACTGGGAGGAAATTAATATGCTGGAAAAAACAATTGCTTCTGAAAGATTTAACCTAACAAAAATTGTCATGAACGATTTGAAAGAAATGCGGGAAAAAGCTATAATCTAGAGGCGTTTATGGCAACAGAACCCAACACAATCCGTACAAGATTCGCTCCCAGCCCCACGGGGTTTGTTCATATTGGCAGCTTGCGCACCGCGCTGTTTTCTTTTTTATTCGCGCGACATAATGGCGGCGTGCATGTTTTAAGAATTGAGGACACTGACCAAAACAGGATCGTGGAAGGCGCGCTGGAAAATTTGTTGGGTGTAATGCAAAATTTAGGAATTGAATTCGACGAAGGTTTTTATTTTAAATCCGGCACGGAAATAGGGGAGAGGGGAGAATTTGGCCCGTATCTGCAATCCAAACGTCTCGCCATGTATCAAAAACATGCTGAGGAACTTATTGCCAAACGCAAGGCGTATTACTGTTTTTGCAGCGAACAAAGACTGGACGAACTTCGCAAGGAACAAACGGCTTTAAAAAAACCCACAATGTACGACCGGCATTGCAGGAATTTAGCGGAAGATGAAATAAAAAAACAACTTGAAGAATTTAAGACAGCCGGGAAAAATCCGGTAGTCCGTTTTGCAATTCCTACAGACGGCCAAACTACAATTCACGACATTGTCTATGGCGACATAACCTATGAAAACAAAAACCTAGACGACCAGGTCATTTTAAAATCGGACAGTTTCCCCACCTACCACTTAGCCGTTGTTGTGGACGACCACTACATGGAGATTACCCACGTTATTAGAGGAGAGGAATGGATACCTTCCACACCTAAACATTTGCTTATTTATGAGGCGTTAGGCTGGGAACCGACAAAATTTGCCCACTTGCCCCTAATTTTAAATACTGACAAATCTAAACTCAGCAAACGCCAGGGTGATGTTGCGGTAGAGGACTTTATTTCAAAAGGATACCTAAAAGAAGCTTTAATTAATTTTGTGGCTCTTTTAGGCTGGAACCCAAAAACAGAAGATGAATTTTTTTCCCTGGATGAATTAATTAAACAGTTTGACCTTGCTAAAATAAATAAGTCGGGCGCTGTTTTTGACCCCACCAAATTAGACTGGATAAACAGCCATTACATCCGCCAGTTGCCAATAGGGGAGTTGGTGGAAAAATTAATTCCACATTGGGAGAAGTCGGGGTTAGATGTAAAAAAATATTCAACAAATTATTTACAGGCCATAGCTGAACTTGAAAAAGAGCGTTTGAAAAAACTTTCAGAAATAGGGGAGAGGACAAAATATTTTTTTGAACTGCCCAACTACTCCCCAGAACTTTTAATTTGGAAAAAGTCCGACAAAGAAAAAACTAAACAGGCTTTATTGGACCTATCTGACTTATTCGCCAAATTAGACCCATCTGATTTTACTAAAGAAAAAATTGAAGTTTCGGTTAAAAATCTCATTGCGGAAAGAAATTACGACAACGGCTCTGTACTTTGGCCGCTCCGCAGCTCTTTAACCGGGCTAGACAAAAGCCCCGGGCCTTTTGAGGTAACCGCCACTCTTGCTCTGGGACTGGGCAAACAGGAAATTTTGGATAGGATTAAAATTGCAACAGACAAGTTGGTCTAAATTAAGCAAAAAATTGCCAAAACCCAATTTTTATAGTATAATTTGGTTAATGGGTTATGGAAAAGAAACAAATATTAAAAGAAAAAATGGCGTTATCCTAGTTTTGGTTGCAACGCTGCTTTTTAGTGCTACATTCATAAGCGCGCAGACAGTTGACGACTTAAATGCCAAAAAAGCAGCCAACCAAGCCAAGCTGGCGCAGTTAAACCAACAAATTAAACAATACCAACAGCAAATTGCGGCCACGCAAAAATCCGCGGATACTTTGCGAAACGCGGTTTTAATCCTAGACAAGCAGGTTGCTTCCACGGAACTGGAAATTCAGGCCAAACAAACCCAAATTGAAGACACAAACTTCCAAATTGACCAGTTACAGGTGGCGATTGAACAAAAAAATAATGACCTTGTTCAAAACCGCCGAATTCTTTCAGAACTTTTGGTCCAGCTAAATGAATACGACGGTGAATACAGTTTAAAGACCACCATTGGCAGTGAAAATTTGTCGGATTTTTTGGACCAAATTGAGTATACCAAAGATTACCAAAGTAAAATTTACCAACTGGTCCAAAAAATTAAGGATATTAAGGAACAATTGCAAAGCGCGCAAGACAGCCTAAAGGCTCAGGTTAAAACTTTGCAGGAACTCCAAAAACAATTACAAATTACCCAGGACTCATTAAGCCAGCAGCGCGACCAAAAGCAAAAATTACTTAACCAAACGAGGGGATTAGAAAAAAATTATCAAGCACTTTTGGCAGCCAACAAACAAAGTGCTATAGATCTGCAAAAAGAAGTAGACAATTTAGACGCGCAAATCCGCGCTAAGCTCGGAAACCGGAGCATACCGGCGGCTAAAGGCGTCCTGGCCTGGCCGGTAGACGGCGTACTGACCCAAGGATACGGCAACACCGGCTTTACGGCCCTGGGCTATAGCTCTCATAACGGTATAGATGTAGCGGGCCCTGCCGGCACTCCGGTTTACGCAGCAGCAGACGGCACCATTCTGGACACCGACAAAAGCGACGTTTCTTACGGTAATTGGGTTGCAATTAAACATAATATTTCCACAAAGAAAGGGTCAAGCCAAATAATTACTGTTTCCGGGCATATGAGAAGCATTAATGTAACTAAGGGCCAGGCGGTTAAACAAGGAGATATTATTGGGTATGAGGGTAATACCGGCAACACCACCAAAAAACTTTATGGGCCTGAGCGGGGATACCATGTCCACTTTGGGGTTTATGACGCTGAAGGATTTGGCGTCCAGTCGGGAGCTTATACAAAAATTTATGGACCTTACCGTTTACCTTTTGGCTACACATATAACCCTTTGGACTTTTTATCGGCCCCCTAGTTTTTATGACTAGAAATCAAAAATTTAAAAACCTTTTTTTAGTACTGTTGGTGCTTGAACTCCTCCTCGCCCACATTAACCTTGCCTACGCCCAAACCAACACCCCCATTGTCTATGGAGGTGTTGAGCAAAGCATTAAGGACTATTTATGCGCTCCCACAGATGCCAGTAAGAGCGCGGTTACTACCACGTACTTTGGGACAAATATTTCAAATAACCCAACACTTCAAAACAATGCCGCAGGCAATGATTTGTTTAACTGCATTAACAAGCTTTACCGGTTTGCCATAGCCGCAGGAAGTGTTGTTTCCATAATGTTCATAGTCATTGCCGGATATTTGTACATGAATTCCGCAGGCAACCAGGAATCCGTAGACAAGGCTAAAAGTATTTTTGAAAGTTCCATTGTGTCCATGGTTATTTTGTTTGGCGGTTATATTTTACTCAGGGCAATAAATCCGGACTTACTACAATTCCAGCCTGTTAATCCGCCGTCTATTGCGGTAACACCTTGGGTGGGGCCAAGTATTGTTCCTCCTTCACCCAGTGGGACACCACCAACCGGCTCAACTGCTTGCAACCAAAGATTTAGCATTACTCCTTCTTCAGGATGCACCGTAGGGACTAATTGCCAAAATGTTTCGTCCTTAACTCCCACTCACGACTGCGTCAGTAACAACGGCACGTGTTTGCTTTCCCCCTCGGCCGCGCAAAGAGCCAGCACTTTTATAAGTGCCTATAACCAATTAGGCAGTAGCAGCGGTTGCACCATAAAAATTTCCAGCGCTATTCAGGTCAATGGCGGACCCAGCGCTTCAGGATGCCACCACCCGGGCAACAGCACAACGGGAAATTGCGCGGACTTTAATATTAGCCCTTATAACTCCGCGTGCTCTACAGCTTTCTACAAGGCAGCGCAAACTTCCGGAGCCGTTGTTTCTTTTTTGGACGAATACGTAGCGGCATGTAGAACCGAAACTACTACTGGCGGCAACATTCATGTTAATTTTTAAATTAATGCGCAATCCTAAATTCAAACTTTTCTTTTACGTGTTAATAGTTTCGCAACTCCTCCTCGCCCACATTAACCTTGCCTACGCCCAAACCAACACCCCCATTGTCTATGGAGGTGTTGAGCAAAGCATTAAGGACTATTTATGCGCTCCCACAGATGCCAGTAAGAGCGCGGTTACTACCACGTACTTTGGGACAAATATTTCAAATAACCCAACACTTCAAAACAATGCCGCAGGCAATGATTTGTTTAACTGCATTAACAAGCTTTACCGGTTTGCCATAGCCGCAGGAAGTGTTGTTTCCATAATGTTCATAGTCATTGCCGGATATTTGTACATGAATTCCGCAGGCAACCAGGAATCCGTAGACAAGGCTAAAAGTATTTTTGAAAGTTCCATTGTGTCCATGGTTATTTTGTTTGGCGGTTATATTTTACTCAGGGCAATAAATCCGGACTTGTTGCAGTTTCAAACGGTTACTCCGCCTTCAGTGGGAACAGTGGCCCCTTGGCCTGGGGTAGGGAGCGGGGGAGGAGTAACGGGTCCGGGCATACCTTCCGGATGTACTACAACAACATGCGTTTTTCAGGGCTACAATATTGGCCCTTACGCAACTTCACCAACTCACGAAATAACAGTAATCCAAGTGTACGGAAAGCTTTCCGGACAGGATTTTTCTTCAGCAGCTTCTATAGATCAAGTTTTAAAATCCATGCATTCAAATACGCCGCTAACAGGAGCCATGGTTTTTACTTCCGCGCAAAGCTTGAATGTTGACCCAAGATTAATGGTTGCGTTAATGCAGACAGACAGTCAGTTAGGCACAGCAGGATTAGGTGTAAGAACAAAAAATCCAGGAAATGTTGGGAACACGGACTCCGGGGCTACAAGAACATACAATACCTGGGACGAAGGCGTCCGCGCAGTCGCTCAATGGCTTTCAAACCATCGCGGTTAATTAATATTAAAAGTATATTTATGAACAAGAAAAAAATAATTATAATTCTTTTATCCGCCCTGTGCATTATTGGAATTGGGTTAATTGTGGTAATACTTTTTGTTAACAAAACTCCTGATAACAACAACCAAGCTCAACCCGGTATTTATAACCAATACCAGGTCTCACTAACAGAAAATAAAGGTGATGTAAAAGTTGTCTTAACCGCAAATAACCAGAACTACCAGTTAGATCAAATTTCTGCTCTGAAGTACATAATTAGCTACGTTAACTCTACACAGGACAATCTTTCTGCTTTATGCCCCCTTGGTTACATTTATTTAAACCCAAGCAGCAGCACCGGAAACGTTGTTAAGGAAGTGCCGATACTATCTGAAGTAGATATTAGCCTAAACAAAAACAAACCTAACAACTTAACATTAACTTGCTCAAAAGCAATAAGCGACAATAACCAGTAATGGCCTTTAAACCAACAAGAAATATATTATAAGTCGCACAACATACATTGTGCGACGCAATTGATATTTTTATTTAAGGGTCCTCTACCGATTATTCATATAATACTTCCCCTACACAACATACTCATCTACCGCGCATCGGTTAAAAATAATTTTACTAAATAAAAAACTACTTAATTTTATATTTAAGTAGTTTTTTTATTAAAATGTCTTATTTAGGGCTCCCCCGAATAACAACAAAATTATATTAACTCACGCCGTTCGTCTATAATAAAAAGTTATTTACTTCCCTTAGCTTTATTATTAAATCATTTATAACCTTTAACACGCTATCAACCTCGGCTTTAGTGGTAGCCTTGCCCAAGGTTAGTCTAATAGCGCTTCTTGCCTGGGACTCGTTCTGCCCTAGAGCTAATAAGACGTGTGACGCCTCGGCCAGCCCTGTTGCGCAGGCGCTGCCGGTAGACACAGCAATTCCATAACTGTCCAAGTAAAGCATTAAGGCTTCACCCTCAACACCCTTAACTGTAATGTTAATGTTGTTAACTAATCTTTGGTCACCAGGTTTTGGTCCGTTTAATTCAACTCCCTTTATTTTTAAAAGTTTAGAAATAAAATATTTTTGTAAGTTAAATACATTCTTGGAATGCAATGCTTTTTTAGATTCGGCCATTTCTAAAGCCTTAGCCAACCCAACAATTGCTGCAACATTT
Organism: uncultured Candidatus Saccharibacteria bacterium; assembly: GCA_964474825.1. GTDB lineage: Bacteria > Patescibacteriota > Doudnabacteria > UBA920 > UBA920 > CAYYWQ01. The sequence goes on along the minus strand of CAYYWQ010000001.1, from coordinate 308,929 downwards.
TCCGTACCAGACCTCAAGCCTTTTTCCTGACCTCCGCCGTATATAAGTGGCTTTAAATTAATGCCGTTCCTCACAAATAAAAAGCCACTCTGCTTTGGACCATAAATCTTACTGCCATTAACTGTCATGAGGTCAACCCCAAGACTTAGGACATCCAAATCCAAGAATCCGGCTGCTTGGCACGCATCTGTATGAAAATATATCTGTGGCAATCCCCGACCGAACCTTTGGGAATTAATTTTTTTAATAGACTTCCCTATCTCTGCAATCGGCTGTATTGTCCCAATTTCATTGTTGGCATAAATTATAGAAACTAAAATGGTCTGCGGTCGGACAGCTTTTTGTATAGCGGGTATACTTACCGCTCCAAATTCATCTACTGGAACAACGCTAACATCATATCCCTCCCCTTCCAGTTCCTTTACCGGATTTAAAACTGCATGATGTTCAATGGCAGAAATAATTATGTGAGGGCGGTTTTTTTTAACTGGTTTATGGTTTCTGGCCACACCAAAAATAGCCAAATTACAACTCTCAGTGCCGCCGGCTGTAAAAATAATTTCAGGGGGCCTTGCTCCTATAATTTCAGCTATTTTTTTTCGCGACAATTCAACAGCTTTCCTCGCAATAACCCCCTGTTTATAAAGACTGGACGGATTACCAAATTCTTCCGACCAAAAAGGCTGCATAACTTTTAAAACTGCCGCGTCAACAGGAGTTGTCGCTGCGTGGTCCAGATAAATATTTTTTCCTTGTTTACTCATACGAAGAAAATTATAACAAATTGGATAAAAATAAAAAAGCTACCGGTATTAATATCCAGCAGCCTAAAAGAGGTGAACCAAGATCAAAGAGGGTGAAAAGCCCTCTAGATCCATAGGGAACAAGGAGGTAATTCCCCTGGTCACTTCCTCCTTTGGCTGCTGGACCCGTTGCCGGGCAAAATGGTCGTCTGACCCAGAACAACCAAGCGCATCACAACAACGGGAACTGAAATTTGGCAGGAAGCCGCAATCGAGATCCTATACCCTATATAGCCCCAAGACGGCTTCCTGCGTCCCCAATACAACAACGGGAATGTGGGGATATATTACCTCAAAATTAAAAAACGGTCAATGGTAAAGGCCATTAGACCAAATGGGTTAAACAAAAATTATCGGCTGGATTTTGTAAACCCTGCAGCCCGCGCTTCGGCTTCAGTATTAAAACACTGTTCCGGTTTGGTAATTTTATAAGAAGCGCCGCCTGGGATGTGGTAAATTTTACCGCCCTTGGAATTTATGTTGCCTTTTATAACACAAGTGGCAGGCGTTGAAGTCCCGGCAACCACGGCCGAATCCCCTCCCCCATTTTTTGACGGTGGGGTTGGTTTTGGGGACGTTTTTATGGTATAATTAGGTTGTTTAGAAGTCTGGGCAATTCGGGACGCCGGCGACAGCCTGCCTGTCCCAAAACCCACAATAAATACTAAAATAAAGCAGATACCCAAAACAATCTTCTGCTTATTTTCTTTTTCTTCCAGCCAATTTTTTATTTCCTGGTAGTCCATTACCAGATTATTATACCATAAATGAAATACGCTTTTGTCCTAGGCCGAGTCTACACATTGTCCGTGGCCGAGCTGGTCGCTGTTTTAGAAAAGCCCGACCCGTCTTTAGGCCTGACCGGCGAAGGAGTTAAGATTATTGCCTCCTCCCCTGAAATCCTAATTATTGAAACTGCCCAAACAGTTAACATAGAGCGGTTACAAAAAAAACTTGGCGGTGTTATAAAAATCCTACAAGTAATTGATGAAGTAAAAAAACGCGAACAGGACTCCATTAACTTCGCCTTAAAACATTACTTTAAACCGAGTGTTATTAAGAAAAATTTTTTTAAAGATTACAAAGGGAAAATCCAGTTTGGCCTAAGCGTGTATTTACTGGACATGGATTTATTAAAGCGTCCTCCGTTTAACCCGCAAAAAACAAAAACACCGGAAATATCTTTTAACATTTTTAGCGAACCCAAACGTTTGGGCATGATGATAAAAAATTCCCTAACAGAAATGGGCCAAAGCGTCCGTTTAGTTTTGCCGGAATTCAACTCCCTGTCCCTGGCCAGCGTCGTAGTTACAAAAAATTTACTTTTGCAAAAGGGCGCGGAAATTTGTTTGCTTGCTGGAAAAAATGTAATTTACACCGCCAAGACTATGACTGTGCAGGATTTTGAAGACTACGGAAGGCGTGACTACCAGCGGCCGGCGCGCGACGAAAAACAGGGCATGATACCTCCTAAGGTCGCGCAAATCATGCTTAACCTTTCCGGATGTAAAACCGGGGAAACTGTGTTAGACCCTTTCTGCGGCATTGGAACAATAATACAGGAAGGGTTGCTTTTAGGTTTTAGAATGATTGGCAGTGACATTAACAAAGTAGCAATAAAAGGCAGTGAGCAAAACCTGGAATGGTTCCGTAACCGTTACAAAATAGCGCCAGGCAAATACGGGGTAGAAATTTGCGACGCTACTAAAGTCGCGCAGCTAATTGAAAAATCAGGCCATAAAATAAATGGTATTGTTACGGAATGTACCCTTGGACCTATATATGGCTCCTACCCCAAAACCGAGGAAATTCAAAAAAACTTCGCGGATTTAAGCAAACTTTACCAGCAATCCTTTAAGGAATTTACAAAATTCTTGCCAAATAAAGGAAAAATTGTAATTTGCTTGCCTGCCTACAAAAAAGGCAGGGACAGTTACGAACACCTCCCGGGTATTGACTGGGCTAAGGAATTAGGCTATAATCAATTGGCAATTATAAATCCTGAAATAGCCAAAAAGCTTCCCTTTTTAAAGCTTACTCAAAGGGGCACGGCGATTTACGACAGAAAAGACCAGGTCGTGGCAAGGGAAATAGTTGTTTTCGAAAAGCAATAAATTTTACATAATTAACAGCGGCATGAGATTCAGGGTTTTAACTAACTACGATCACTGACCACTGACACTACTATAAAATGGCCCATAAAAAAGCAGGCGGCAGTACAGCACTAGGCCGCGATTCAGTATCCAAACGTTTAGGCGTAAAAATTTTCGGTAACCAAGCCGTTAGAACCGGCCAGGTTATTGTTAGACAAAAAGGCAGCAAGTACCATGCCGGCAAAAATGTCCGTATGGGCGGCGACAGCACTTTATATTCCCTGGCCACAGGCAAAGTCCATTTCCAGCACAAACAAAGCGCCAGATTCCACGGCAACCTAAGGAAGACAAAAATTGTCAACGTAATTCCTACAGTTGCTAAATAACTTCAATTAAAACTCCCCGTCAGCCTAGGCTGACGGGGAGTTTTTTTATTTCTAAGCACCTGTCTTATTTTTTTAGTTTTACCGCGGCTTTTACAAACCCGTCAAAAAGTGGATGTGGACTAAGCGGGCGGGACAGGAATTCCGGATGGAACTGGCTTCCCACAAAATATGGATGGTCTTTAAGTTCAATAATTTCCACAAGTTTACCGTCCGGAGTCGTCCCGGCAATAACTAAGCCGGCCTCTTCTAGCTGCTCACGATACATATTATTAAATTCAAAACGGTGACGGTGGCGTTCGCTAATTTTAGCAAGTCCGGTCTTTTTAATTACTCCAAGGTCGCTATAAGCTTTATCGGTTTTGGTGCCTCTTTGTATAACACAGTCCCAACCGCCAAGGCGCATGGTAGCTCCGTATTCCCTGTTTAACAGCTTCTTTTCCTGGTCAGGCATAATGTGAATGACCGGATGCGGCGTATCGTCATCAACCTCTGTTGTATTAGCCATTTTTAGGCCAGCCACGTTCCTGGCAAACTCAATTGTGGCCATTTGCATACCATAACACAAACCTAAATACGGCAACTTGTTTTCACGGGCATACTTAATAGTTTCTATCATCCCTTCCGTTCCCCTGCTGCCAAAGCCGCCAGGCACTACAATTCCGTCGTAATCTTTTAATACCTTTTGTGCGCCGTTCTTTTCCACGTCCATACTGGAAATCCAGTGCAAATTTGCTTTTACCCCGTTATTCCAAGAAGCATGCTTTATGGCTTCTACAACAGAAATATAAACGTCTGCTAATTTGTAGGCCCCGGTTTCGTAATATTTACCAACAACCGCAACATTTAATTCCTTTTTGCCGGAGTTAATGTGCGTAATTTTATTTATTAAATTTTTCCATTTGGCTAAGTCATTCTTTTTAGACTTCATCCCAAATTTTGCCAGAATTTTGTCTGTTAAATGCTGCTGCTCAAAATTCATTGGCACTTTGTATATAGTGTCAATGTTTGGCGCAGAAATAATGTTCGCGGCCGGCACACTTGTTACCCAGGCCAAGGTTTCCTTACGGCGATCGTCCACCGCTTTTTCCGCTCTACAAATTAAGAAGTCCGGCTGAATACCGCTGCCATTTAAAATACGGACAGAAGTTTGCACTGGCTTGGACTTCATTTCCCCAACACTCGGCGGCGTGGGCAAGTAACCTACATGAATATGAATAACCTCGCGATTGTCCCTATACTTCATAATACGGTTAGCTTCCATATACAAAACATTTTGGTACTCCCCTACTGTGCCGCCAATTTCCGCAATTACAAAATCCGCATGCCGTTCCACCGCGGCTTTTTCCAAACGGCGAATAATTTCCTCAGGCACATGCGGCACAATTTCTACATCTTCTCCGTCGTACTCAAAATTCCGTTCTTTTTGAATTATTGTCTGGTAAATTTGACCATTAGTCATGTAATTAGAACTGGAAAGGTCAGCATTTATAAACCGTTCGTAATTCCCCAAGTCCTGGTCTGTTTCCATACCGTCCTTAGTTACAAAGACTTCACCGTGTTCCTGGGGCCTAATTGTCCCAGCGTCCACATTCAAATACATATCCGCCTTAACCGGCGCCACTTTATAACCCCGAGATTCCAATAACATGGCAATTGAAGCAGTAGTAATCCCCTTCCCTACGGACGAGATGACTCCGCCGGAAACAAAAATAAATTTAGTATTCAACTTTTTTGCCTTACGGGCTTTGATGTGGTAGGACATAAATAAGTGATTAGTGGATAGTTGTTAGTGATTAGTTTGTAAATTTAAAAGTAGAAAGAATTTGCTCATATGCTGTTCCGTTACAATCATCCTCTCCATATGCAATATCATAAATTAAATTTTTATCCTTATAAAAATAAGAACCGTTGCAACTAAGCTCCGCGCCTTTTAAAGATTGAACAAAAATCTTACCATCTATTGTCCTAGTTTTCCCTGTTTTATTAGACGCAAGACTTTTCTCTGCTTCTGCATCATTACTGAAAACTGTAACATCAAAAAAATTCGATGGGTATGTTAAATGGTAATCTAATTGACTTCCATCAACACTAACAGAAAAGGGAATATCCAAAAAATAAAGTTTTGCTTTTTCAGGATATTTAAACTCAAAACCATACTCCTCATTTTTATAAATTTTCCAGCCAGTACTATCTGTTCCGAAAGTTACTTTCAAAGAATCCATAATTTGATTAAAAATCAAATTAGATTGTTCCGGGGTAATTACGCCCGGCACTTTTAGAATTGCTTCACGAACCTCGGGGGCAATAATATTGGAAAGCATTTGCACATTGGCTTTCGTTATTACCAATGTACGGCCGCCGTTTACCGGGAAATAATAAATTATGTGTCCACAGCCTTCCGCGCCTTCCAAAATGGAAAAACCCTTAAAATCCCCTATTTGCGCCTCATCAATAAACCCAGGGTTTATCTTTAAGCCGTCCGCAGTAAAATTTTCCTCAGGCATATACGGCGAAAGGTTTTTAACTACTTGAGCCACCGTGCCAGCCTTTATTTGAACGCTAACACCGAAATCATTCAAATTAGGATAAATGTTCTCGTCGCCTTTCATGTCGCAATCACCGTGATTTTCAAAAGGAATGCTATGACTTAAACTAATAATGCCATTGAATTCATTAACTGCAATATTCGAAGGATAACTAAATTGAATTCCCAATGTTGAATCACTATAAGATTTTAAACTCTGATCATTTTGTGAATTTTGATGTTTCGGAGCATTCTTCAGTGCTTCCTCAAAAACGTTATTCCGGTAATAGCTTTGGACTTGCATTAGTACCACCAAAAAAATTCCGCACGCTAAAAATACAAAAATTAAAGCAACCAGCAAGATTTTAAGGTTCGGGTTCGTTACCCACACCGAGGGCTTCTCCACAGGCGGAACATTGCCGGGTATATTGTTTTGTTGCAAGTTATTTTCCATATTATGCTGCCTCCACGTTAATTTTGGCACTGGCAACTATCCCTTGCCCTAATTTTATCTTAACCATATGTTCCCCTATTTGCTTTATAGGGCTCTGAATTTCTACGTTATGTTTTTCCAGGGGGTTATTGGTTTTGGCTGATACTGTAGCGGCAATATCCTTTTCATGCACTCCGCCAAATACCTGGCCTTTGTCGCCCACTTTAACTTTTACCGTAAAGCTTCTTTTCTCAATTTCAGACTTAAGCGATTGCATTCTTGCCAAGTCTTTCTGATGTTTCGCATTGGCTTCCTTTTCTTCCTTGGCCAATTTTGCCTGAATGTCAGCGGTAGCGACCTGAGCCAATCCTTTTTTAATTAAAAAGTTTTCCGCAAAACCGGAAGACACCTCTTTAACCTGGCCCTTTTTCCCCTGTCCCGCTACGTCTTTTATAAAAATAACTTTCATAGAATGTCCTCAAATATACAAATAAAAAAGCCCCACTTCGCGAGAGTCGCTATTTGGGCTCTTTCTTAGTATACTAGTTTTTTTAGATTGTGCAAGTATTTGAATTTTAAATTTGGGGATAAACAAAATTTCCCTTAATTAAGCTAGGTTTTTAGGTATTTTCTAATAGCGAGCATGGTCGAAATTACAGCCAAAAGAATAGAGATTACCAACATTAACAGAACCAAATACCAAAAATTAAATAGGTTGGTATTAAACAAAGTTAACTGAGGGTTAACATAAGCCGCTATTTTTGGCAGAATTTGTAAAAAAATTGGAAAAAACAAAACACTGGTTAAAAAAGTTGCGGCCAAAGCATACAACAAACTTTCGGTTAAAAACGGACCGCGAATGTACCAATCGGTGGCGCCTACTAAACGCATAATTTCCACTTCTTCCTTGCGATTGTAAATAGTTAAGGTAATCGTGTTAAAAATTACCAGAATCGCAATTATAGAAAACACAGCAGCCAAACCAAACCCAAAAGTTGTAATGAAATGCAAAATTTTAGTTAAACGGTCTATAACTAAACGGTTGTCCTCAAAGTTAACCTTGCTAATAAATTCTTTATAATTAGGGTCTTTAAGCTCCTGGTTTACCGCAGGGTAGTCGTTTAAGTCATGAGTCTTAATATTAAAAGTTGCGGGAAGTGGGTTTTCTGTAAGCTCATTTAAGGATTCCTGAATTAAAGGGTCGTTTTGATGGCGAGCTTTAAACTGATCAAAGGCATCTTTTTGTGAGGTGTAAACTATTTCTTTGATACGGGTGTCTTTTTCTAAATCCCCTTTTATTTTCATTATTTGCGTCTCGTCGAGCCCAACTTTAAAATAAACACTTACATCTACGGTATTCTGAATTGTTTTAATAGAGTAGCTGGTGAGCCCAAATAGCAAAAACAAAACGGCAAAAATTACCAAAGTAATCGTCATTACCAAAGTCGCTGCAGCGGACAACCAGGAATTGCGCCAAAAATTAACAAAACCTGTTTTTATGACCCTAAAAAAAGATATTGAATCAAGCATTAAGTTCGTACTTCCCTGTTTTTTGTTCTTTAATTATTTTTCCTGCTTCTATAGTAATAACACGTTTTTGTATTTTGTTAACTAAGTCAGCCGCATGAGTAGCTAAAATTACTGTGGTTCCTAAAGAATTTATTCTAAGGAGCAAGTCTAGGACTTCCCCGGCATTTACCTCGTCTAAATTCCCGGTAGGTTCGTCTGCCAAAAGTAATACCGGCCTGTGCGCCAAAGCCCTGGCAATTGCCACGCGTTGTTTTTCCCCCCCGGACATTTGGTATGGAAAATGGTCACTTTTATGCAAAAGTCCGACTAAGTCTAAAATTTTAGGCACATCTTCGTTAATTTTTTCTTTTTTATGCCCGCAAACTTCCATGGCAAATGCCACATTTTCAAAAGCTGTTCTTCGCGGCAATAATTTTATATCCTGGAAAACCGTGCCAATCTTTCTTCTTAAATAAGGCAGATCCCCTTTTGACACATAAGAAATGTCTATATCGTCTATTAAAATTTTACCGCTATCTATGCGCTCTTCTCCCGTAATCAGCTTCATTAAAGTAGATTTTCCGGCGCCGGAAAGACCCACCAAAGAAATAAATTCCCCATGATGGACTTGTAGGTTAATGCCTTCTAAGGCATGAACTGCGCTATATTGTTTTCCGACATTTTCAAACTTGATCATTGATAAGCGGATCAGCTAATCAGCCAGCCAGCTAATCAGCCAAATTATTTGTTTCTGATGCACTCTTTCTAAAATTATTATAGCAAACAATTAATAAAGTTAAAACTTTTTTTGCTTAGATGCTTATAAGCTTACGAGCTTACCAGCTGTTCCAAATATTTTTCCACAAACTCGTCCAGTTCCCCGTTTAAAACAGAGTCCGGGTCCGTGCTTTCAAAATTGGTGCGGTGGTCTTTTACAAGTTTATACGGGTGGATTACATAAGACCTAATTTGATTCCCCCACTCAGCGCTTTTAAACTCGCCGCGGATTTCCTGTTTTTCTTTCTGTAATTTTTGTTCTTCCAAAGTTTTAAGCCTGGCCATTAAAATTTTCATGGCAATTTCGCGGTTTTGGTGCTGACTGCGTTCGTTTTGAATAGAAACTTTAATGCCACTTGGTATATGCGTTATACGAATAGCTGAGTAAGTTGTGTTCACGCTTTGCCCGCCATGACCGCTGGCAGTATTAGCCTCTATCTTCAAATCTTTTTCGTCTACTTTAAATTCTTCCTGTTCTTCCAAAAGTGGCAAGAGTTCTAACAAAGCGAAAGATGTTTCGCGGGTATGCGCCGGATTAAAGGGAGAAAGGCGCACTAAACGGTGGACACCGGCTTCACTCTTTAAAAGTCCATAAGCGTAAGACCCAAAAACTTCCACGACAGCGGTTTTAATTCCGCCTTGTTCGCCGCGGGACATTTCTATTACTTCGGTACTAAAACCTTTGCGTTCGCAGTAGCGCAAAAACATTCTGAGTAAAATGTCGGCCCAATCCTGGGCGTCCACTCCCCCGGCGCCTGAATGCAGCGAAAAAATTGCATTATGGTCGTCGTATTTTTTAGAAAGCAACGCGACAAAACGGTTCTTCTTATATTTTTCTTCCAAATCGTCCACCATTTTCTTCAACTCTTCTTGCTGTTCGCTGCTACTTGCCGCCAGCAAATCTGCTGTCTCCTGAGTGTCTTTTTCAAGAGACACCCAAAAATCATAAAACTTTTTTAGCTGGTTGTATTCCCGGCTAACTTTTTGCGCGTGCTCATTGTCAGCCCAAAAATCACTAGCCTGCATTTGGTCTTCCAACTCTAAAATCCTCTGCTCTTTCTGCGGCAGATTTAAATGAGATTTAAGATTTACAATTTCGGATTTAAGAGTTTCCAGTCGCTTAACGAGTTCATTCATAAACAAATTATAACATAGAAAAAGGGCCGCGTAAGTATGACGGTTGCGCGCGGCCCCATCGAATCTTCTGATTCTCCCTTGAATCAGCGTGTCCTCCTAAGAGCGCGCCAGATTAGCCTCAGACCTTGCCGAAAGTCATCCCATCGGCTCGGTACTTTTAGTTCTTCCGGTACGCTGCGAAGAAGGCCTTTAAAGTCCTCTCTTCCAATTGGCCCTGGAGGACCTTGGTATTTACCGCACACCTCTATGCCCGTAAGCAGATACAACCTTGCCAAGTATACGATCGGAAATTTCGTCGTGTCGGCTTGCTTCTTCAAAAGCAGGTAAACTTCATCGGAAACTGTGCCGGTAATCCTTACACCACATCTCAACTTCAGATAAGTGGTGGAAGGAAACGAAAACCCTCGTTCCTCGACAAAATCTACCAAGCATTCCATACAAAGATCTATGAAATGCTGCCTGGTTAGACCTGCCTTTTTAACTGCGGCTTCAAGCTGTACGGCTTCGTTGCTGGTTAGCGCACAGAGCACTGTGTGCCGTTTATTTTGGCTAATCATCTTCTGGTTAAAGACGACAGCCAGAGCTGGCAGGATTATACCAAAAAACCCTCTGGAAGTCCAGAGGGTTAAAATAAAAAATTAGGCGTTTATTTTAAAATCTTTAAGCCCTATTCTCCTTACAAGTTCCCAAACTTTATTGTGAATTTGGTCCGGAGTCAAAAGTTCGTTGTTAATCACACACTCTACTAATTTAGTATTCGGAAACAGGCGTGCTATTTCCAAATAAGCTTTGTAGCTATTTATCAAATGTTCTTTACTGCCTTCGTGCATTACGTCTGTATGGTTTTGGTCTTCTTTACGCATGCCAAGCAGCTGAATGGCGGCCGACGCCGGGACATTTAAAATAATATTCAAATCCGGTTTGGGGATGCTAAACACAGAATACTCTAAGTTGTCCAACCATTTAAAAAATTTCATTCTATCGTAATGGTCTGAAATCTTCCCACCCTGATGCCCTGCGTTTGCCGTAACATAACGGTCAGAAATCACAATTTTTCCTTGCGTAAGCCATTGCTTAATTTTTGGCGCGGCGTCAAAACGGTCCATAGCATAAAACACAGCCGCGGCATATGGCCCGACTTGTCCATACTTCCCGGCTAAATAATCGTCTACCATTGCCGCGCTCCGCTCGCCGTGCTGGGGGAAATGAATAATCTCTACATCGTAACCGGCACTGGCCAATTCTTTATGCAAAAGGTTTAACTGCGTGGACTTACCACTGCCGTCTATGCCGTCCAGAACAATTAGCCTGCCATAATTTTTTACCGCTGATTTTTTTCCAAATTTCAGTAAGGACATGTTATTTGAAACTCAAAATTACCTCATCTATTTTTTTATAAAGTTCTTCTAAACTTCCTGTATTCTCAATTTTAAACTCCGCCCGCTTGCCAAGCTCCGGGATTCCTTTTTCCGTAAGCTCTTCCCTGTCCTGTTTGGCAAAATCTTCCAAGCTCATTTTGCCGTCGTCTACTTTTTCATGCCTTTGCTGGTACCTTTGGAAACGAAGCTCCAAAGGCGCGGTTACGTAAATTGTTTTGGCACCTAAATCTGCTACGATTTTCTCAAACTCATCCATCCTAATACCGTTTATTACGGCCATAGGATTTTCCGAGGCCACAACCCTTTTCTTTAAGGAACGGTAAAGAATTTCCGGACCAAACACTTCTCTTAAACCTAAACCTAAATCTATTTCATTCCGCCTTGTTTTTGGCATGTCTAGAATATCTAAAATCTCGTCCAAAAGACTGCTGAATTTAATATGAAAAGCTTGGTGCTTGCCTATTAGGTACTTGGCAACTTCGTCTTTACCCGCCAGCTTTTCCCCCACCAAACCAATAATGATTTTTGGCTTATTCATAGCCTCAAAATTATAGCATTTTGGACTTATTTTTGCTATAATTTAGACACATAGAGATTTAGGGCTTTTGTGGATTTTAGACAAACTTAATTATAGAATAAAATTAGATGGAACCCAAAGACAATTTTGAAATCGAAATAAAAAGCTTACTGGGCGGTAAAGAAAAGGCTGAAGAGCTAATTGGAAAAATGAAAGCAGCGGATGCCAATCTTGTAACAGTAGGGTCGCACAAACAGCTTAACCATTATTTCATAGGTGGAAACCTAAACAAGCTTTACGAGAACGTTAAAGGTTTTGTGGCTGATGATCAGTTAGCTAAACTTAAAGATTTAGCCGACAAAGCCAAAGATTACTCTGTAAGAACCAGGTGGGCAGATGGTAAGGTTATTTTAGTTGTAAAGGCTTCGGTAGACGACACAACAAGTTCCAACGGCACAGCACGGCTTGAATGGGAAGCTAAAGTAGACAAAACTATTGAAGAGTTAGACGCTTTGGTTTTAAACTCCGGTTTTACCTACCAGGCTAAGTGGTCCCGGGAGCGCCAGGATTTTAAATATAAGGGCGCGAACGTTAGCATAGACAAAAATGCCGGTTATGGGTATCTTTCCGAATTTGAAATGGTTGTAACCGATAAAGACAAGGCCGATGAAACTAAAACTCAATTGCGGGAAATGATGAAAGAACTAGGGGTGAATGAATTACCCCAAGACCGCTTAGCCCGGATGTTTGATTTTTACAACAAAAATTGGGAACAATATTACGGAACGGATAATATTTTTAATATTGAATAATTTTATGCAACACCCTGAGCAACAATACTTGGACATAATGGCCGACATTTTGCAAAACGGCGTAAAGCAGGAAGACAAAGGCACGGGAGACGTTACCTACAGCTTATTTGGACGGCAAATGCGGTTTGATTTAAGTAAGGGCTTTCCCCTGCTCACAACCAAAAAAGTTTTCTGGAAAGGAATTATCCAGGAATTGTATTGGTTCATGTCCGGCCAGAGCAACATAAAATACTTGGTAGACAATGGGGTGCATATTTGGGACGACTATCCTTACCGAATTTACCGGGAAAAAGTAAAAAAGGGTTTAATGCCGGAACTTACCAAAGAAGAATTTATTGCAAAAATTACGACAGATAGTAACTATGCCAAGCAGCATGGCGACCTGCCCTACATTTACGGACAACTTTGGAGGCGTTGGCCAGGTAAAAACGGCCGCACAGTGGACCAACTCCAGTGGGTTGTGGACACTTTAAAGCGTGACCCGGACGCCCATAACACAATTGTTAATTCCTGGAACCCGGAATATTTATACGAAATGGCCTTGCCCGAAGAAGCCAGCCGCTTCCCTATTTGCCACAACATGTTCCAGTGTAATGTAAAAAACGGCAAGCTTTCTTTGCACCTTTATCAAAGGTCTGCGGATATTTTTTTGGGCGTGCCATTTAATATAGCTTCTTATGCACTCCTAACAACCATCCTCGCCCAAATCACAGGCAACCAGCCCGGGGACTTTGTCCACACCTTTGGCGACGTCCATATTTACGAAAACCACCGCGAGCAGGCCAAGGAACAGTTAACCCGAGCCCCAAAACCCTTTCCTATGGTAAAATTAGATGGCAATGTAAAAACCATAGATGATTTCAAACCCGACAAAGTAGAATTGATTGGTTATGAAGCCTACCCACCCATAAAAGCAGAAATGGCCGTGGTCGGAGGCATTGTGGACGATGACTGGAAAAAATACGCTCAAAAAAAATCTTAATTAATTATTTAAATAAAAATTAACAAACAAAATATGCCCAATTCAAAATTGGCCTTAAACGGACTCCTGCAAGCAACAGGTACCGTGGTGTACATAGTTCTAGTCTCCCTCCTGCTCCGCAATGCCAACATGCTGTTCGGCACGGCCCCGACCATTTTTAATATTATTACCATGCTCTGCCTCATGGTACTTTCCGCCTCTGTTATTGGCACCCTTATGTTAGGACGCTCAGCAATTTGGTATTTTAACGGCGCCAAACAAGAAGCCATAAAACTATTTTTGTTCTCCATGATTTGGCTCTTAGTCTTTACCGTAGCCTTCCTGGTTGCAATGGCCAGTATAAAGTAAACATCAATTTATTATTTTTCTTAGGCTGAATTTTAACGGCCGTTAAAGTTCAGCCTTTAAAATTATGGACAAACCAAAAATTTCCATGATAGCTGCAATTTCCAAAAACCGCGCTCTGGGTAAAGACAACAAACTGCTTTGGAAAATCCCGGAAGATTTTAAGCGTTATGTTGCGGTTACAACCGGACATACTTTAATAATGGGCCGGAAAACTTTTGAGAGCATTGGCCGCCCCCTGCCAAACCGGACCAATATAATTATTACGCGCGACGCAAATTTTAAAGCGGACGGATGCATTATTTGCCACAGCTTAGACGAAGCGCTAGCTAAAGCCAAGGAAATAGAAAAATCTGAAATATTTATTAACGGCGGCGCTCAAATATACGAACAGGCTTTGCCTTTGGCAGACAAATTGTATTTAACTGTGGTAGACCAGGAAGTAGAAGCCGACGCCTTTTTCCCTGCTTACGATGAATTCAAAAAAATCACCTTCCAAAAGGAAGGAGATTTCAATGGACTAAAATATACTTTTTTGGAACTGGAGGTATAACTGACTTTCCTAAAACCTAACAGCTAACAACTAAAAGCTATTGGTAATCCCCTGCCCCCACGCCTTTTATATGCACGCCTTTGCTCACCTCGCGAGACAGCTTGGAAGCTAAGGCTGTTTTTTGTCCGGCGTATTTGTTGCCGATTTTTTTGCGGTAAGGAACTTCCACGGGAGAGGAAACTTCTTCAAAAGTAAAAGCGCAAATGCGCATACCTGGGTAAAGCGCTACAGGCATCACTCCCAAATTCCCCAGCTCCATAGTTGGCTTGCCAATCCAGCCTGGGTCAAAAATGCTGGCTGTGCCGTGGACTATAATCCCCAAGCGTCCCAAAGAAGACCGGCCTTCAATTTTTCCTAAAATATCGTCTTCAAGTTCCAAAACTTCCACTGTGGTTACTAAAGCAAAATCTCCGGGCTGCATAATGAAAGGCTCGTTTTTTTTGACCACAATTTCCTTCATTAATTTGTCTGTATCCACAGAACCTTTAAGGTCAATGTACGGATAGCTGGAATGTTTAAAAACTCGGAAGTGGCTGCCCAAATGTAAATCTATGGAGCAGGAACCCAGCTGTTCTTTATAGTTTGGTTTTGGCGTAATTTTTATGCGGCCAGACGCTATGGCTTTTTTTATGTCTCTGTCGGATAAAATCATGTTAAATATTTTATAATTAGCACTCAAATAGTTTACTACAAAAAAGCCAATTTGACAAAATTTTAGCAATTGTTTAACATAAATTAAATGACAAATTCTTTTGCCTTAAATTTAAGCTTCATTGCCTTAGCAAGCCTTATGCTCGGCCTTCTTCTTAGTGTCAGCCCTAAGGCTAGGCAGGAAGTTTTGGTTAAGATTAAAGAGTAACCTAACTAAACTATTCCGCCACCTTAGGGTGGCGGTTTTTGTTTTACCGAAGGTAAAACAACCCCGTCGAATGACGGGGTAAAACCACAAAAGTTGTGTTTTGATGATTGCGCCTTTTTTAAGGAATTATCATTAAACCACAAGGAGGACAAGGAAGGAACAATGGCAACTGAAACAGTGCAAGTAGACCAGGAATTTGTGAATAGCATGAAGGCATCCGGCTATGGGGTAATCCAGACCTCGTCAGCGGAACTATTCTCCAACGGCGACACCATCGCAGTGATGGATCCCGAAAACAAAGACCAGGCCCTTGTCAGGGTTACGATCCTCACTCAACAAAAGCGAGATGATCAAAATACCTGGCTGGTAGTCGGTTACGCGAGCAACAGCGAGCGCACTTTCCTACAAACTGCCTAAGGCAACCTCTTGGGCCAGTTACTCTACAGCCGGCGTCGCAACCAACGACGCCGGCTTTTCTCTTTTAAATTTAAACAGCGGCCGCTTATGCGGCCGCTGTACTTTATAACTTTATAACTAACTTTCCCTTTACCTAAAATCCATAATTTCAACTTTGGGACCACCCTTACCTTTATAAATAACTTCCTTTGCTTTGGTTTTTACGTCAGCCAATGTGGTATGAGCCTTAACAAAGTAAGCTTCCACTTTCCAGTTTTGAGCTTTAACAAAATCCTCGTTGTCAGAAAGGTTGCTTAATACAATTACCGGGGTATTTTTAATTTTTTCGTCCGGATACTCGCGAATTCTTTTTAGCACCTCGAAACCGTCCATGCGAGGAAGGAGCAAATCTAAAATTATTAAGTCCGGACGGTGGACTAGCAGGCGCTCTATCCCCTGTTCGCCGTCGTCGGCCGCAATAAAAGTAAACTCGTGGCCGAGCAGATCGTAGAGTGATTTACGAAAGTCAACATCGTCTTCTATTACCAAAATCTTTTTACCTAAATCGTCATACATGGAAAAGTTGTAAAGTTGAAGGTTATAAAGTTTATAAAGTAAACCGTAGTCTCTGTAACTATATCAAAAAACAACCCCGAGGTAAATCGGGGCTGTCTACTTTATAACTTTATAAACTTTAAGAACCTTATAACTTAACTCTTATTCCGGGTCCCATGGTGGCGTTAATGGTCACCGTGGACAAATATTGGCTTTTTACTGCGGCGGGCTTGGCAGCGCGGATGCTGTCGACCAAAGCTTTAAAGTTTTCCAAAAGCTTGGCGGAATCAAAATTGCTCTTGCCAATAATTTGGTGAATGTTACCACTGTCGTCATTCTTATAGTCTACCTTACCGCCGGCTATTTCACGGATAATCTTGCCAATATCCGTGGAAACAGTTCCGGTTTTAGGGTTAGGCATAAGGCCCCTAGGACCCATAATCTTCGCAATTTGGGCCAATTTTGGCATTAGAGAGGGTTCTGCAACAGCAATGTCAAAATCTGTCTTTTCCGACTCTTTAATCTTTTTAATTAAGTCTTCGCCGCCAACCATAAAAGCGCCGGCTTCCTTGGCTTCCTTTTCCTTAGCTTCGCTAACGAAAGCCACAACCTTCTTGGTTTTGCCGGTACCATGAGGCAAGCTAACCAAACCACGGACGGCCTGGTCAGTCTTTTTGGCGTCTATCATGGTTTTAATGTGCACTTCAATAGAGCCGACAAATTTGGTATTGGCGGTCTTTTTAGCTAACTCAATAGCTTCTTCCGGACTGTAAACTTTGTTTACGTCCACCAACTCATGGTTGGCTTTAACTCTCTTTGCCATTTTTGGCATATGCTTTGTTCCTTTCGTGGTAAGCGATCTATTAGATCTCCCACAAATTAATAAATAATATTATTTAACTTTCTCGTCAGCAATAAATTTCTTAATGTCAGTTAACGTGCCCATAAACTGCGCCGGGAAGATGATGGTTGAATTTTTCTCAACGGCAATTTCGGCCATTGTCTGTAAGTTACGGAGCTGAAGCGCAATTGGATGCTGCTCAATAACGTCGGCGGCGTCGGCCAATTTTTGGGCGGAAAGGAATTCACCTTCAGCCGCAATAATTTTGGCGCGCTTTTCGCGTTCTGCCTCGGCCTGCTTAGCCATGGCGCGCTGCATATTTTCCGGCAGTTCAATGTCTTTAATTTCAACTGCGGAAACAATTACACCCCACTCTTCTGTCCGCTGGTCAAGTACTGTGCGGATTTCAGCGTTAATAGTGTCGCGCTCAGAAAGGATTTCGTCTAGCTGGAACTTGCCCACAATGTTACGCATTGTTGTTTGCGAAAGCTGGTTTATGGCTGACATAACGTTTTCAATGGCAACAATGCTTTTGGTAACGTCCACAACTTTATAATAGGCTACCGCGGAAACATCAACAGAGACGTTATCTTTAGTAATAATCCTCTGCGGCGGGATTGGCATTGTAATGGTACGCAAATCCACTTTGCGCATCCAGGAAAAATACGGGATTATCCAGCACAACCCAGGGTCTTTAATGGCAGTAATTTTCCCAAAGAAAAATACCGCGCCTTTTTCGTATTGCTGGACTACACGAAAACCAGGTAGAACTATAAAAATAAAAGCAATAAGAACCAACCAAAGTAAGATATCCATAAATTTAATTTAAAGGATTAATCAATTACTTCAACACCCATGCTTCTTGCCGTACCACGGATTGTTTTTTCCGCCGCGGCCAAATCGTTAGCATTTAAGTCCACCATTTTCTTTTCCGCGATTTCCTTAATTTGTTTGGCGGAAATCTTGCCGACCTTTGTCGTAAGAGGATTCGCCGATCCTTTAGCCAAGCCAATGGCTTTCATTATTAGGTTTGAAGCAGGAGGAGTTTTTAAAATAAAACTAAATGACCTGTCTTCAAAGATGGTCATTACTATAGGGACAACGGTGTCGCCCATGGCGGCGGTTTTGTCGTTAAATTCTTTAACGAACGCGCCAAGGTTAATACCGTGGGGACCGAGCGCGGTTCCAACGGGAGGCGCAGGAGTGGCCTTACCGGCCGGCAACTGCAGCTTAAGCTGAACTTTTACTTTCTTAGCCATAAATTAGTAAGTAGTGATTAGTTGTTAGTGATTAGGTTTTCATTCTAAACTCATAATTCGAGAAGCGCGAAGTATGAATTAGGAACAAAATTATTTCAATTTATCTTGATTTTCATCTTTCCCATTCGAGCCCTTTACTCTCTGTCTCCACAACCACACGGCATATAATATTCCAGTAACCACAAAATATAATACTAACCACACGTTGGCCTGATTATTATTACACCAGGATCCTAGACCGGGCTCACAAGGTTTAGCGGAACTACTTGCCAAACCTGCGACTATTACGGCCCCTATTAATACCAAACAAAGTAGCCCTATCTTTTTAAACATTTTAAATTTTCTTTACTTGCAAAAAATCTAACTCAACTGGGGTTTCGCGGCCGAAAATGGTAACCATGACTTTAACTTTGCCGTGTTGCTCGTCCAAATTACCGACTTTGCCTTCGTAATCTTTAAACGGACCGTCGTTAATCTTAACCAAATCACCAATAGCAAATTCCACTTTAAACTTGGGTTCGTCAGCGCCCATGCGCTTTTTTAAGTAGGCCAATTCTTCTTCATCAATCGGAGAAGGAATAGTACCACTACCGACGAAACCGGTTACATTAGGGGTATTACGCACTACATACCAGGAGTCATCTGTTACAACCATATCTACCAAAACATAACCTGGGAAGATTTTTTCTTCGACCGTAATTCTCTTGCCGTCTTTAATCTTAATTTTTTTCTCTTTAGGTACGAGCGCGTCAAAAATTGTGTCCTGCATATTCATGGACTCAATTCTTTGCTTTAAGTTAAACGCAACGCTGTCTTCGTATCCGCTGTATGTGTGCAAAACGTACCAATGACGTTCGCCTGTAACTTGTTGTCTGGCCATAAATTAGTTGGTAGTGATTAGTATTTTAAAAAGACAAAAATTGCAGATAAAATTATTAATACTTCTAAATAAAAACTTAGGCGCTTGCTGTAGAGTTTTAAAAAACCTAAGGAGTGCCTGAAAAAATTGCTTTCCGAGATTACGAGTTTAATACCCTGGTTTTTTAAGGCAAATAGCTTTTGGGAAAACGGGCTTAACCAAGGAATACCGTATTCAATACTGTCCAGAAGGAAATGACTCCAGGAACCTAGCCACAAAAGCAAGCCGACATATTTCCAATAAAGAGAACCACTTAAAAGAAAAATTAACAGTCCGGCAACTAACCAGTAAAATGGCGCGTGGCTCCAAAATTTCCGGTGATTGTCTTCCCCTACATTGCTGGGGGAAACCAATAATGTTTTATGCTTTAGAAAAAAGTAGAAAACATCTAAGTCCGGGGCAAAGCCAAAAAATACTCCCCACCAAAGCAGTTGCTGAATTTGGCCCGTGGGTAAATCCGGTTTTGCAATTTTTAAAAGTACCTCGGCGGTCAAAAAACCCGCGGCAACATGTCCTGTGGGCAGCATTGTTATTTAGTCAGTATTGCGCCTATTAACTTGGTGAGACCGAAGTCAAAAGCTCCTAAAATACCCGCAATAAGAATACTAAACACAATAACTGTCACAGTGTACTTCACAGTCTCCGACCTGGTAGGCCAGACAACTTTAGCTAATTCATTTTTTACTTCTACGAAAAATTGAAGCATATTTTTTCCCTTTTTTAAAAGGCCCGGAGGCCTTTGTGTTTAAGATTATACCATAACGATTAAAATACTGTCAAATTAGCATTTAAGCAGGTTTTGCCTCACTAAAAACCTTGTTTATTCTGGACAAAACCTCTTCGGTTTTGGTGTGGGCCTTAACAAAATACTCGTCTATTTTTAAACCCTTAGCCTGGAGAATATCTTTTTCACTAAAAAGGTTGCTTAAAATAATAACCGGGGTTTGGGATATTACAGCGTCCGGATACTTTCGGATTCTTTCCAAAACTTTAAAACCGTCCAGCTTGGGTAACAGTAAGTCCAATAAAATTAAGTCAGGCTTATGGTCCAGGCATTGGGACACAGCCTGCTCCCCGTCTTCAGCCTCAAAAACTTGATAGTGGCTGGAAAGGCTGGACTTAAAGGTGTCTAGCAAAGACTTGTCGTCTTCAACAAGTAAAATTTTCTTTCTGTCAGTCATGCAATGATTATAGCAACAAAATTTTAAATCGCAAAGTTACGGTTAATAACATGCTCAGAGCCAACACGGACCGCTTTTTCGTACACCACAACCGGAGCATTAGTTTCTGAGTAGCGTTTTATTTGCATAAAATATTTACCCGGATCTATTCGTAAAAAAAACTTACCATCTTCATAAATATTTGCCCTGGCCACAATAACTTGGGGCATTTGAAAATAACTCAACTCTAAAACCAACCCTTTGGCCGGAGCCCCGCTGCTTTTAAACCTTACCCTCCCCCACCACCTCGGCCGCGGCAATAATAACAACAAAAATATAAACAAATAAAAACCCAAGACCACATAACTTAAAGTTGAAGGCTGGGTATACCAGGCAAGCAGGGCTAAAATTAAAACAAACCAAAATAATACTGCAATAAAACGATTGAGCAAGTTTTCGGCATAAGGGTGAAAGTCCACCATTTTTTCTTTTGCTCCCTGGTTCCAGTCTTTTGCTTCCGGGTCCATGGGAATATTGAAGGGAATAACATCGCTGCTACCGCGCAGTTCAAAAAATTCTCCATGATAAAGATTGTTATAAATCTCGTCCTTCTCCCCTGCTGACATAATGGAAGGAAAAACATAATTGCTTTTTTTTACCAAAATTTTAAATTTCCCGGGGTAGGCCAAAAAATTATAACGTCCGTCCAGGTCAGTAACACAAGTTTGACTGACCTTGCCGCTTTGGGCGTCTATTAATTTCACAATAACAGGGTCAAGCGGCTGCTTGTTTACGCTGTCATAAATAATTCCCCAGCGCCGGTTTTGGTGCCGCAATCCGCAGGCATTGAGCAAACGGTAAACTAAGTTGTTTAAATAAATAAAAAAATTGGACATATTTAATTGTTTTCTTTTGCCGCTTTAACAACGTTATTTAACAGCATTGCGACTGTCATTGGGCCAACGCCGCCGGGCACGGGCGAAATTGCCGAGGCCACTTGGGAAACAGAGTTAAAATCTACGTCACCCACAATGCCTCCGCCGGATTCAGAAGTTCCCGCGTCTATCACCACTGCGCCCTGTTTAATTTTTTCTCCGGTTATTAAATAAGCCTTGCCCGCAGCGGAAATTATTACGTCCGCCTGTTTTAAAAGCTCAGCCGTATTTTTTGTATTTATGTCCGCAATATTTACCAAAAGGCCTTTTTGCTTTAGCAAAAACGTAACCGGCCTGCCCACGAGCTCCCCTTGTCCCACCACTAAAATTTGCTTGCTGAGCAAATCTATTTTCAAATTTTCTAAAATTGCCATAATGGCCGCAGCTGTCGGCGGAATAAAACGTATATGGCCTTTGTAAAAATTATCCAAATTCAAGCTGCCCATGCAGTCCACGTCTATGTCAGGGTTAATGGCGTCTAAAATTTCCTGTTTGGGCAAATTAGCAGGCAGAGGCAGCTGGACAATAAGTCCGCGCATATTCGGCTCTTGGCAGATTTTTTTTATTTCGTCTATAAGTTCCTGTTTTGGGACATTGTCCGGAAAAACGGCCGCCCTAAATTTTATCCCTATTTTTTCAGCGGTCTTGGCCTTCATTGCCACATACTGGGCGGAAACCTTGTCATTGCCAACTAGTACGTCACAAAACACCGGCTGGAAAGGAAGAGCGCTCACTTCTGTTTTTAACTGGCTTAAAACTTCGGTGGCAATTTTCTTACCGTCAATAATATTCATAGGGTATTGTGTATTTAGTATAACGCATTTGGCATTGTGCGCACAAATACGAACACAATACAAAAATTTTTGCTATTTGTTATACCTGTTTTCCGCCCACCACTTTAAAGCTTTTTCGGCAATGGGTTCAGCCGCGGCATTACCTTCACCGCCGGCTTCCACAAGAACAGTAATGACAATTTGCGGATCTTCGTACGGCGAATAGGCCGTAAACCAGGCGTGGGTGCGCAGCGGATTACTGCCGTCAAATTGTGAAGTTCCGGTTTTACCTGCCGAAGAAATATTAAGTTTGTTCAAAGCCCTGGCGGTTCCGCTTAAAACTGTTTGGCGCATGCCTTCCTGGACAATTTTAATGTTGGCCGGCGAGGCTATGTCTTTAAGCAAAACTTTTGGCTGGCTTTCCCACAAGACTTTGCCATTTTGGTCCATAACCTTTTGGCCGATTTGAGGAACAAAACCAATTCCCCCGTTGGCAACCACGGCAGTCCATTGTGCCACCTGCAGCGGCGTGACCAACAAGTCCCCCTGGCCAATACCAATATGGTAAGTGTCTCCCAAATACCATTTGCCGGCTAAAGGATCGTTTTTGAAATATTCCATTTTCCAGGCCGGGTCCGGGACCAGTCCCGGTTTTTCTCCGCCTACGTCTATACCCAAAGGTTTCCCTAAACCGAATTTCCTAAAAAAATCCGCCAACCTGTCGGGCCCAAGGCCGGGCCAAGCGCCATTAGGGGGACCGCCGGCCACCTCATAAAAAAATATGTCGCTGCTCTGGGCAATTGCGCTGCGCACAGTCATGGGTCCCAGGCCACTTAATTTCCAGCCGCGAAACTGGTAGCTGGGACCGCCAAATTGGTTTGGGACTGTAATAACTCCATTGTCCACTATTACGGTTTTGTCATTAATTATTCCCACCTCAAGCCCGGCCGTGGCTGTAATTAATTTGGAAGTAGATCCGGGCGGATAGGTGCCGGAAACCGCGCGGTTAAATAACGGTTGGTTTTTGTCGGAAAGCAAAGCCTGGTAATCCGCCTGGCTAATACCCGGCGCGAATAAATTAGTGTCAAATCCCGGGCTGCTTACCAAGGCTAAAATTTTTCCGTTCCTGGGATCCATGGCAATTGCCGCTCCGCGTTTGGACCCAATGTTTTCCTGCAAACCCTTGTAGAGGATTTCCTGCAAATCTTTGTCTATATTTAAAACCAAAATATTACCGGGGCCGGAAGGATCTTCCCCTAAAATGTCCAAAATTTTTCCGGAGGCGTTAACTTCCACCAAATTTTCCCCATTTTCCCCGTGCAAATACTTTTCATATTGCTTCTCAATACCCAACTTGCCAATAAAATCCTCGCTGGCATAGACAGAAGAATCTATATCTTCTAAATCCCCTGTAGCGACCAGCCCGGTATAGCCTAAAACATGGGAGAAAGCCGCGGCATTAGCGTAGTCGCGCACAGGAATTTTTTGCGTAGAAAAACCAACAAATTGCTGGGCCAAAGTTTCAAACAACAAACTTTCGTCCTGGCTCATGTTTGATTTTATAATTATTGGCTCAAGAGAATTCTTTGGCGCCGCCGCAAGAGTTTTCCTCAGCGCGTTTTCGTCAAGCCCAAACCGGGAACTAAGTTCCGTAATTTCCGGTTCCAGGCCTTGTTTGGGTAAATCAAAAGGCACGGCCACTAAATTAAAATTGGCGCGGTTTTCAGCCAAAACCTTGCCGTGGCTGTCCAAAATTTTTCCCCGTGGCGCTAAAATGGTTTGGCGCCTTATGCGATTGTTCTCCGCCAGCGAATAAAACCTCTGCCCCTGAATAATTTGTAAATAAAACAGGCGCGCCCCAAGCACGACAAAAACACCAAGCAATACCGTGGCCAACCAAACCAAGGAAGGGGGGCGTCGGTCGCTGTCGTAAACATCCTCCACCGCGGAAGTCGAATCCGCGGCTGACTCATCCCAATCCAGCGGACGCCTTTTATCGCTACCGCTCAACGAATTATAAACTTCAAATGGGTCTCTCTTAATCATATAAGTTTAGCGAACTTTAAATTCACGCTCAAAATAGCGCCTTACCAGCATTCGAACATAATCTGTAAGAGAAAAAATAGGATAAAGGAAAAGTAGGTTATAAAAAAAAGAAATAATAAAGCCTTCCGCTAAAATTTTAGCGTCCGGAAGGATGGGCCATAAATGCATTTTGTAAAGCAACCAGGAGTAAAAAAAGTAAACCGTACCAAATAGAATTTGCGCCGGGAGTAAAAGCGCGGCCAAAAATTTAGGGCTTAATTCCAAAGCCAAAAAATTTTCAATTATAAAATGGAATACCAAGCAGACCGTTATTAATGGCATGGAAAACGTCCCAACAAAACTGCCTGTATAAAAATCCAAAAATAAACCCGATATAAAAGCCACAAATAAAAAATCCCAGCCGGCTCGGTCCAAAGACCAAATAAAGGCCAGTAAAAAAAGCAGCTGCGGAACTTGGCCGCGTATGTTTATAAGCGGCGAAAGCCCAACTGACACTCCGCAGAGTACAATAATAAGCAAAAGGTAAATTAAATACTTCATTTGAGGACATTTAACAATTGACATTTAACAATTGACATTTAACAATTGACGGAACTGCAAACGTCAACTGTCACATGTCAAAAGTCAAAGATGTATTACTGCTTTGCCACGAAAACAAAATTTATGTCGGAAAAGTCCACGGGAGTTAAAAGTGTGGTTTTTTTAAATAAATCATTACCCGAAGAAATTACATCCCCAACTTGGCCGATTAAAATTCCTTTTGGGATCAAATCATTAATACCGGCGGTAATAACCTGCCAGCCTTTGTCGATCTGATCATTCTGAGACAGCCTGTCCAGGACCAACCCGGAACCAAAAGAGCCGTTAACCAAACCGGTGGCCCCGGTTTTACTCAGCTGGGCGTCGGCGGAAAATTTGGAATCAGTGGCTAAAAGCGCAGTGCTGTTGTCTTTGCCGACAAAGACAATTTTTGCCACCAAGTACCCCTGTGACAAGACCGCCTGCCCCTCTTTAATTCCCTGATTTTTGCCGCAATTAAGCACCAAAGTGTCGGTTAAACCAAAAGGGTTTTGTGACAATACAGTACACGGAACTAAAGAAAATTTTACTGTTTCTATAAAACCCAACTCCTGACGGAGTGCCTGGTTTTCCCGTTTAAGCTGGTCATAGTCGGCTGTTTGCTGCGACAACTCCACAAGCCGGTCGTTTAAAGCTTTATTGTCCTTGGAAATTTTTCTTAAATCATAAATCGTTGTAAAAAAATTCTTAAAAGGACGAGCCAAGGCGCGACTAAAAGCGGCGACAGGTCGGGGCGCCTGCAAAAACCCCTGTTCCACCGTGTTAAGCCAGCCCTTAGATTGCATAAAAGCCAGTAAGACAATAATTGTCAAACTAGCCGCAAAGGCTGCAAAAGTTTTTGTATAAATAAATCTCATAAAGCTGATCGGCTGATAAGCTTATAAGCTGACCAGATGTTTATTTTGGGATTCTCCCAAACTCCGTAGGCACCAAAACATCGCGCAAAATTTCCAAATCTTCCACCACAATACCTGTACCGCGGACCACACAGGTTAACGGGTCTTCAGCCACATGCACGGGCATTTTGGTAGCTTCTTTAACCAGCTTGTCCAAACCGCGCAGCAGCGCTCCCCCACCCGCTAAAATTATCCCCTTGTCTAAAATGTCGGAAATTAATTCCGGTGGAATTTCTTCTATAACATTTTTTATATTGTTTACAATGAGCCGAAGGCTTTGCATTAGAGCTTCCCGCACTTGGGTGTCGGAAATAGTTACTTCCTTTGGAAGCCCCGTAACTAAATCGCGTCCCCGCATTTGGGCGTAAAGAGGCTGCTCCAGTTCGTATGCGCTGCCGATTTTAATTTTTACTTCTTCGGCAGTGCGCTCACCCAACAGCAAATTAAAATTGTCGCGGGCGTATTGCATAATATTCTGGTTCATTTCATCGCCGGCAACACGCAAAGATTTGGAAATCACAATACCGCCCAAAGAAATAACCGCTATTTCCGCGGTACCGCCCCCTATGTCTACTATCATACTGCCCGCTGCTTCCTGCACAGGCAATCTCGCGCCAATAGCAGCGGCCATAGGCTCCTCAATTAAATAAGCTTCGCTGGCCCCGGCGTTTAAAGCCGCGTCCACAACAGCGCGTTTTTCCACTTCCGTAACTCCGGAGGGTATACCAATAACTACGCGGGGACGCCGCAAAAACGCCATGGTCTGCACATGAACTTTGTCTATAAAATACCGAAGCATTGCTTCAGTGACCTCAAAGTCAGAAATAACGCCGTCCACCAAAGGCCTTGTTGCCACAATATGTGGCGGCGTACGCCCCACCATTTTACGGGCTTCACTCCCAATTGCCAAAATTTGTTTGGTGCGTTGGTTAATAGCCACCACACTCGGTTCGTTAATGGCAATACCTTTGCCTTTAACATACACCAAGGTGTTGGCTGTTCCTAAATCTATGCCGATGTCTTTACTGAACTTTTGATAAAATTTTCTAAACATGAAAGTACTAATTTGTTTTGTAGAAAATATCCTAATATCTCAACATCTATCAATATCATTTTAAGATATTGTGATATTTATTGATATTAGGATATTGTTTGTTTTAACCCTTTTGATTTTAGCTGGCAAAAATTAAGATAGATGTCTAGTTAAATCTGAAATTTTAACTAATTTTGCTTCTGTTTCTGATCGTTTTTTTACTTCCACGCTGTCCTGAGCCAAAGTTTTTGAGGAGACAAGAATTCTCCAGGGAATTCCTATTAAATCGCTGTCTGCAAATTTTACTCCTGCGCTTGCTTCTCTGTCATCATACAGCACTTCAACACCGCTATCAAGCAATTGTTTATAAATTTCCTCGGCTTTCTCTTCTCCGCCTTTTAAAGAAAGTAAATGAACTTTAAAGGGAGCTATGGATTCCGGCCAAATAATACCTTTGTCGTCATGATAGACTTCCACGGCTGTTCCCATAACGCGACCCAACCCAATACCGTAAGAACCCATAACCACAAAATGCTTTTCGCCTTTGTCGTCAGTGAATTTTAAGTTAAAGGCTTCGGAATATTTGGTTCCCAGCGGAAAAATATTGCCAACTTCTATTGATTTTTTTTCTGAAATAACACCTTCGCATTTTGGACACTTGTCCCCTGCTTTTAACTTAGAGACTTCCGTGTTTTCAGCATAACCGCATTTTTCACAGACCAAAATCGTGTCTTCACCGACGTCTGATACTACCTGAAACTCGTGCGTGTTGCTTACGGTAAATTCGCCGCCCGGAGCCAGGGTGTAATATGCCTTAAGGCCGCAGCGTTCAAAAACTTTTGTGTATGCCTCCCCTACCTGCGCGTAATACTTCCATAAATCTTCTTCGCTGGCATGGAAGCTGTATAAATCTTTCATCATAAATTCACGGCCGCGGAGTAAGCCCGACTTTGCCCTTGGTTCGTTGCGGAACTTGGTCTGAATT
Organism: uncultured Candidatus Saccharibacteria bacterium; assembly: GCA_964474825.1. Taxonomy (GTDB): domain Bacteria; phylum Patescibacteriota; class Doudnabacteria; order UBA920; family UBA920; genus CAYYWQ01. Next base: position 281,443 of record CAYYWQ010000001.1, on the reverse strand, counting down.
TGATAAATTGCAAAAGGCAAATCTTTATAGGAGTTAACGGACTTGGAAGCAATTTCCGCAATAATTTCCTCATGCGTCCAGCTAATGTTAAACTGCGGATCTTTGCCCGCTCCTTCAAAAACTTTAAAGACCACGTCTACGTCCCAGCGGCCACTGGCTTTTAGGTAATGCTTGTCGTGCATTGCAGGCATAAACATTTCCTGCCCGGAAATGGCGTTCATTTCTTCGCGGATAATTTGCGCGATTTTTTGCATTACCCGCCAGCCCAAAGGCAAGTGAGTATAAATTCCCGCGGAATTTTTATAAACAAACCCGCCCTGTTCCAAAAATTTGGCATTAACCGAAATGTCGTCCGCCGGAGCGGACTTGGAAGTTTTTAAAAAATATTGCGATTGTTTCATAAATTAAATTTTTTCATTTAAATCTTCAGGGGCAATAAAAGGTTTTGCGTTTTCCAAATTCATTTTACCAACAAACTTCAAGGAAACAAAATCCTTCGTCTCCTTATTTGTTCTGACAACTTTTACTTTCCACTTATCATCACTCTTGGTTAAAGTAACAATTACTACCAATAATTCTTCTGGCTTTAAATCCCAAGCCCCTGTCACTCCTAAAGAATCATATAAAATTTCTTCGCTGACGTTACGGTCAAATAGGACCGAAGAACAAAGGGGTGTCAAAATTTGTGCTGCCTCGTACATGTCCTTTGCCCCCACATTCAAATCCACACTTTTTCCTGCTTGTCTTAATTCCTTCGCCGCTCCATATATACTGTTTCCTGGAATACCCTCAAACCGCGACTCGCGTCCCCGTAACATTTTTTTATTATTACTTATGAAAAATATTAAATATGTCGTGAGCAGTAACAAAAACCATTAACAAAATTAACAGCACAAAGCCAATTGCGTTAAACCACTGTTCAACTTTTTGGTTGTTACGCTTGCCGCGGACTTTTTCTATTATTAAAAATAGTACGCGGCCGCCGTCTAAGGCCGGGAACGGTAAAATATTTAGTATTGCTAAATTTATGCTCAAAAAGGCGGTAAACTGGAGTAAATAAATTACCCCCATTTGTCTGACTTCGCCGGTTAACTGGGCAATTTTTACAGGCCCGCCCAAATTTTTTACGCTAACGTGTCCGCTAAATAACTGAACCAAGCCGGAGCCAATATTTTCGACTTCAATAAAAGTGGCCTTAAGTCCTTCATAAGGGACCCTGTACCAAGGGTAAGAAAGCTTGCCTACGCTGGCTAGCGCAATGCCCGTGGGTCCTTGGTCGGGACCAGGGTTTGCGTTGGACTGCACGCTTACAGAAAGTTTTTTACCGCCCCGCTGAACTTCGAAAACAAAATTACTGCCCTTATGCTCCTTAATGTAATCACTGGCCTGGCTGCTTATAGGAAAAAATTGGCCGTCAATAGTTAATATGGTGTCCCCGGGCATTAGCCCGGCTTTAGCCGCGGGCTGGTCGTCTAAAACTTCCAAAATGGCAACGTGAGGATCTTTAAACTGAGCGTGCGCCGGCAAATCACTTAGCTCATTTATGGCAACGGGCAAACCGCTCACCAAACCGGCAGATAAAAGCACCCAGGCTAGAATAAAATTCATGACAACACCGGCCACCAAAGTTGCAAACCTGCCCCAAAATGGACGATTGATGAATGAGCGCGGGTCGTCTTGTTGTTCGTTATTTTCCCCGACTATTTTTACAAATCCGCCTAAAGGGATCCAGTTTATAGAATAAACCGTCTTTTCAGTGTCCAACGGTGGCTTATGACCCCAAACAATTTTCCACTTCCCTTCTATTTTCTGCAAGCCAAACATTCTGGGAGGAAAACCAAACCCAAACTCGTCCACTTTCATTCCGCTTTTCTTAGCCACAACAAAATGCCCCAGCTCGTGCACGAACACAAGCAGGCCTAAAATTATTAAAAAAGTTATTATTGTTAGTATCATTTATTTTACCTTTCTTCTCCAATTCGTAGTACAAAACGAAGTTCTGCGAGACTGTCAGCCAGTTTTAAAGTTGCTTCCGGAATACCTTTAAAATAAACAGACCCTGCTTCTTTTATCTTATTTTGCTGCCTGTTATATGATTCTCCTCCGGGAGAAGTCTTGTTCATCACAATTTTATGTTTTAAAATTTCATCGTAATTTGGGGGGACAGTATTTAAAGCCTGGTCTAAAAGCTCAAAGTTATTGCGAATGGCATCTAAATACTTTCCGTAACCCTCTATTCTAGCTAACTTCGCCGCTAAAGAATTGACCAATTCTTTTATCTGGTCGTTTTTTTGAATAAACTCTTGAAAAGATATGGGCTGAGTGTCTTGATTTTTTGTCCATGCTTCTACAAGGTTCTTAATTCCCATGAAGACCTTAAAAAAATCACTTTCAATTTTTTCCAACAAAAGAATGATCGCATCCCTTTCGTTTTCTGAAAAAGGCTTAGATCCTTTTTTTTCCAATTCAGCGCCCAAAATTTCCAATTGTTTAAATTTTGCAGCCTTGTCATTGTCGGAGAAAACTTCGTTAAAAGCCCTCAACGAATCCACTGTATACCAATACGCGGCCATAAGGTTAACTTTAGCATCGGAATCTGAATTTTCCGACGCAATTGCGTTCAAAAACATCCTCTTTTCCCGTCCTGGCGGCTCGCCATATTTCCCGAATAATTTTTCTCCAAAAGGAATGCTCATAGTAAATTACTAGACTGTCATCACTTCTTTCTCTTTTGCTTCCGCATGCTTCTTAATTTCTTCGTTGTATTTATCTACCACTTCCTGGAGCTTTTTTTGTCCGACTTGTAAATCATCTTTACTTATTTTTCCATCGGCCTCTGCTTTCTTCATTTCTTTATGGGTTGTTTCCCGCGCGTTGCGGATGCCGATTTTTCCGTTCTCCGCTATTTGCCCAACCAGCTTAACCATTTCTTTTCTGCGCTCTTCGTTGAGCGAAGGCAAAATAATGCGAATGACATTCCCGTCACTTGAAGGGTTAAAACCCAAATTCGCGGCCTGGATGCCTTTTTCAATGGCCTGCATTTGGCTTTTGTCCCAGGGTGAAATTACCAAAGTTTTGGCATCGCTCACAGTAACAGAGGCAACATGTTCAATTGGCATTTTACTGCCGTAACTTTCCACAGTTACGGTATTTAAAAGCGCCGGGTTGGCCCGGCCGGTGCGCACCCCGGAAAGTTCGTGTAAAAAATGTTCTAGTGCCTTTTCAAAATTTGGTTTGTGTATGTTGAGGATTTGATCGATCATATTTTTAATTACTTTTGTCCTGTCATCCGACAGTACGCCACATCGCATGACTGTAGCGTATTTAGTAGATAAAATTACTATTGCGCCGGCATATAAGTTCCCGCGTAGTCTATTTGCGGCAACTGCGGGTCTATTAAAATATAGTCTATAAAGCCGGTCGTGGCAACAGTCTGGGTTTGCCAGGTACTGCCGCCGTTAGTGGACTTGTAAATTACCGCGCCAACTGCGGTAAATACCACATTACTGCTAGTTTGGGCAACGCTTATGGGCCTGGGGTTGCTGTCAATTTGTTTTATTGGCAGGGGCAAATCCACCCAAGTTTTACCGCCGTCCGTGCTCTTATAAAGCCCGCGGTTGGTAGTAACATAGAACAAGCTGGAAGACACGGAATCCACATAAGCCTGGTTAAAAGTAGCCGGCGGGGTATTCCAAACAAACTCTGCCGGGGCTTTTATCGCGTTGGCCGTAAGTACCTGAAAATCTGTTGCGGCGTTTGTGCCCCGCTGTAAGCCTTTGGTGTTAAGTAAAATGTAAATTCCGCTCGGACGCCATATTATTTGGTTAATTTGGTCGTTAAAATTTACCGCCAGTTGCCAACTTAGCCCGCCATCCGCGCTTTTAATTAAGTTACCAGACGCCGTGCCAATTATAACCTGCGTTACGGAAGCAGGGTTAATGTCTATGGCGCGCACGGCGTTGCTTGCCGTTGCTTCGTTGTAAACTTCCTGCCAGCTGGCACCGCCGTCCGTTGTTTTTAAAACCTTGCCTTGGCCGCTAAAAATTCCGGCAACAAAAATTGTTTTGGAATCCGTGGGACTAACCACAAAATCATTAACAGAAATTTTGGAAAGCACCCTCGTCCAGCTGGCGCCAGAGTCTTCCGATTTAAAAAGTCCGTCTGTACTGCTTCCAGCATACACGACTTCGCGGTTTTGGGGGTCAAAAGCCAGTTTGGTAATATTGGATTGGCTCAAATTTCCACCACCGCCTTTTAAGAGGTTGCTAAATTGCCAGTCCGAGCCGCCATTGACTGTTTTAACAACTCCGGCAGACACCGGAGAGCTGAACGGGTCACAACCCACGGCTAGTAAACTTAAAGCTAGCACAAGCACAATGATTTTGTTTTTTTTCATTTGTGAAAAAGATTTATACTTTTAACATTAGGCTTTGTAAAATACTTTTTTTATTTTGATTACTCCTTAGCGCCACAACCGCTTCCTGCAGAGCGCCCAAACTGCCAAAACTTTTTGGATTCCCGGCTAAATCCTGCCGTTGGCCGAGCAGCCACGCAGTTAATAAATTACTCAATTGTTCGTTTTCCATTTCTGCCAAATCAGCAATTGCCAAAATTCTCTCGCCCAGAGGAAGTTTTTTTAACTCCTGCCAGCGCTGTTGTTCCTGCCTACTTGCTTCTGCCAATGTTTTACCGGACGACAACTTTAAAAATTCAGCAGGAGAACCAAAGCTTAAATCTACAAGCTCTTCGTTAACTTCCAAGTTACCCGATAATGCAAAATCCTTTAATTGCTGGCGGCTAAACATTTGCATATTTAAAACCAAGCAGCGGGAACGCAGTGTAGGCAAAATTCTTTGGCTGTCGCCTACTAAAATTATTATTGTACTGCCGGAAGGCTCTTCCAAAGTTTTAAGTAAAGCGTTGCCGCTCTGCTGGTTTAACAGTTCAGCATTGTTAATAATAGCCACTTTTTTTGGCCCGGCCAACGGCTTTAAACTTAAACGTGAAATTACCTCGCGAATTTGTTCTACGCTAATTACTTCGCTTTGGTCTAAAATAAAAAAATCAGGATGACTATCTAGCCTCTCTGTGCATAAAATCTTTTGGGCTAACTCTTGGGCCAGGGCTTTTTTTCCTATACCAGAGGGTCCGGAAAACAAATAAGCATGAGGCAAAAGCCCTAACTGCAATTGTTTTTCCAGAATATTTTTTGTATCAATATGCCCAAAAGTCTTCCAGTTCATATCAAAGATTATATCATTTTCCCTCCCAATCAGCAAAAAACCCTCAAACGAGGGTTAGGTGGTTTTGCCGATTATTGACTAACGTTAACTACCCCCTGCATGAAACTTTGCAAAGAATTTTCGTAAGTAAATTTACCAGCCTTAGTAAACTGGAATTTATATTGCTTTGTTGGGGCTATGGTTTGGGCCTGCGGGAAAACTGAGGAAACCAGATGTAATTCACTCTCACTGTTATTTTTAAAGAATATCCAGTCGTTAACTTTAATATCTATGGATGCCGGAGTAAATTGCTTGCCGTCAAAGTCCACTTGCAGCACCGAAATACTGGACCCGTCGGGCATATCTTCCCCGGCGCTAAAAGTGCCTTTTAACTCTTTACCGTTAACATCTATTTTCACCTCAGTCGGCACCGGAGTTGGCGTTTGGTTTGACGTAGGAGCTTGGATGTTTTGACTGCCCGGCAGGGCGCTTTCCTCTTCTTGGTTAGGCGCCTCAGCAGGTTTTACCGAGCCGCGGTATAGGAAGAAAAACACCCCCGAAACAGCCAACAAAAAAATAACTATTGCTAAAATCTTTTTACCCATAAGTTTAGAGTTAGCCATAAATAAAAATGCTATAATAATATTATATTACTCAATAAACTTATGCGCAAGAAAATTTTTGACGAAGTCGTAACTAAGGGGAAAAAACGGGAAGTAAAAAACCGACCCCGCATGAAACTGCACGGGGCCGGGCTTCGAAGTGGAGCCAGTGGCAAAGGAAATGGCGGCAAGCTGGTCAAGGGCTGAGTTATTCGCAGGGCCTGCCCTTGCGATTCCTCAGTATGTCAAACCATAGCTTTCCAGCCTCGGACTCCGCCATTACCTGGTCGAACAGTTCGTGGGAACGCAGAACCAAACAAATTATCTGACAGGCCGGAAGCATGACCTGGTAGCGAACGAGTGTTACCGCAATTGCATTCCCCCGCTCAATTAACTCAGCAAGCTGGGCAAAAAACTCTGAGTCGTCCTTCTTCGAATCCGAGAAGGAAAACCGTGCGGAGTCAAACTCCAAGACTCCACCGTTCCTTTTTAACATTTCTTCTAACACTAATTCCTCCCTTTAATGGACAAATTATACATTTTTAACAAAATGATTGCAATAGTAGGGTCGACAAGCTCCGGAAAATCTGAACTGGCAGTCCAGCTCGCAAAGCGCTTTAAAGGTGAAATAATTTCCGCTGACAGCCGGCAAATTTATAAAGGAATGGATTTGGGAACAGGCAAAGTAGAAGGAAAGTGGGAAATTGTAATAAATCGTGGCCGCGAGGGATTACAATATTTTTATAAAGAAATCCCCCACCACCTTATAGATTTTATAAATCCCAAAAAACAATATTCAGTTGCAGAGTTTCAGAAAGAGGCCAAAAAAGTTATTGCTGATGTTACCAAGCGCGGTAAACTTCCCATTTTGTGCGGCGGAACAGCACAATGGATAGACGCAGTAGTTTATAATCAAGAAATTCCAAATATCAAACCTAATCTTAGGCTTAGACTAAAACTGGAAAAACAAAACGCATATATTTTATTTAAGCGCCTTCAAAAACTAGACCCCACCCGCGCCAAAAACATTGACCGCCACAACAAACGCCGTCTTATTCGTGCTTTGGAAATTATTCTAGCAACTGGAAAACCGATTCCAATTTTAAAATCATTTAACGGCAAGGCTCTGTGGCTGGGAATTAATGTTGACCAAAAAACTTTATACAAAAAAATAGACGTGCGGTTAAAACAGCGCCTCAAAGCCGGAATGATTAAAGAAGTTCAAAAACTCCATAAAGTTGGTTTGTCCTGGAAAAAACTGGAATCTTTTGGTTTGGAATACAAATTTGTCTCCCAGTATTTACAAAAAAAACTTACGGAAGATGAAATGTTCGTGCAACTTTCATACGCAATAAAACACTATAGTAAAAGACAAATGACTTGGTGGAAAAGGAACAAAGAAATTATTTGGTTAAAAGAACCTAAAAAAGCAGCACACGTTGTTTCAAAATACTTAAAATAGCTTATTGTATTTACAAAAACCCTTGACATTTCAAGGGTTTTTTGATATACTATGCGGTTATCTACTGAGATCAGCAGTAGTAATTTTTGTACGTCTCGAGTGTACAAAAAACCTTCTGATCAACAATCGAAAACCACAAGGAGACCTAAATCATGTCGCGCATTCTCGCGCTTGCTTTTCTGATTTTCGCCATGGCGATGTTTGCCGGGGCGGAACCCCTAACCTTGGAGTACTCCGTAACACCCCAAGCCGGAGGACTGTTCTCTTACAGCTTTAAACTCACCAATAACGGCATGCCGGACGGGGCTTCGATTGACTGGCTGATCTTCGGATCGGTCTACATCGAAGAAGGCTGGGACGGCACGGGCCCGACACCAACCGGCTACGGCGTGGGTTCGTTCGGTGTCAGGCCGGGCGGGCTCTGGTATGAGACAGATTTTGAAATGACGTCTCCAATACCGGGCCCCTGGGCGGAGCTTACCAGCTCCGGAGGCGGTTTTAACGGTCCAACCTTTGGGCCGGTGATCGTTACCCCCTGGGTACCGAACTTGGGAGATTTTCTATTTTGGACCGGCACCTCCCACCACGACGTTGGGGACGAGCTTTTTTTTAGCGTCCTTAATATCACCGACGTCAACGGTGATGTGTTGCCCTATATAGGCCAGCAAAGGGCAACAACGCTAACGCCCGAGCCGTCCTCGCTCCTTCTGATGGGCAGCGGGGCGAGCTGCTTGCTGTGGCTGCGGCGGCGTAAGGCGTAACCACTGTCAAAAAAGCGCCCACAGAGGCGCTAGCAGTCGGCAAAAAAATGCTCAACAAGCTCAAAGGCGGGTACGGAATGTCAAAGTTCCCCCCGCCTTTAAATTTGATAAAAATACTACAATAATTTCTTTTTCAATAACTCGTTTATAACTTGTGGGTTTCCTTTGCCTTTTAACTCTTTCATGGTTTGACCAACCAGAAAACCAAAACTTTTTTGTTCGCCGGATTTGTAGTCTGTTACTGCTTTTGCGTTGGCGGATATAACTTTGTCTAAGGCTTCGGCTATTGCAGATTCGTCGCTTACCTGGTGAAGACCCATATCTTCCACTATATTAGAAGGGTCGCCGCCTTTTTCAAACATAACTTTAAATACAGTTTTAGCCGCGCTGCCGGAAATTTTTCCTTGGGCCATTAATTTAATTAATTCCGCAAAATTTTCGGGCGTTACTGTAGAGTCTTGCGGCTTCATTAACTTTGCATTTAACGCAGCGGAAAAATCTTGCAAGCACCAGTTGGTTGCTTGTTTAATTAAAGCGTTGCGGTCTAGGCCTTTCTCTTCTTCCATCCAGGCATCTATTTCACTTACCACATCTTCAAAATAGTTGGCCAAGTCTTTCCAGTTTATTAAATTCGCTACGTCTGCGGCTGGTAAATTATATTCTTCCAAAAACCGCTTTCTTTTTTGCTCGGGAAGTTCTGGCATATGCGCCCGTAGGTCGTTTAAATATTCCTGAGTAAATTGTAACACAGGTAAGTCCGGTTCCGGAAAGTAGCGATAGTCGTTCGCCTCTTCTTTACTTCTTTGTTCTACAGTAATCCCCTGCTTTTCGTTCCAACCCATAGTAACCTGTTTGGGCGTGCCGCCTTCTTTTAAAATTTCTGTTTGGCGGGCGATTTCGTAATTTATAGCAGCCTCGGCAAAACTAATGCTGTTAATATTTTTAACTTCCACTTTATATTTTGGCAAAGTTGTCTCCCCGGGTTTTCTTACGCTAATACTTGGCTCGCAGCGCATTAAACCTTTTTCCATATCCGCCGAAGACACTCCCAAATAGCGCACAATATTCCTAATTTCTTCCAAATATGCCCTGCCTTCGGCGCCACTTTCTATGTCGGGCTCAGAAACAATTTCCAAGAGCGCACAGCCGGCCCTGTTATAGTCCACCAAAGAATAGGGCAAACCTTCGGGATGAATGTTTTTACCTGCGTCTTCCTCCAAATGAGCACGCGTAATATTTATGCGCCTAGTTTTTCCGGCGACTACCACGTCCAAATAACCATTCTTGGCAATTGGCTGATCATACTGGGAAATTTGATAGCCCTTGGGCAAGTCCGGATAAAAATAATGCTTACGGTCAAACTTGCTCCACTCGTCTATAGTGCAATTTAAAGCCAAGCCAACCATTGCTGCTAATTTTATAGCCTCTTTATTAGCCACTGGCAAAGTTCCGGGCTGGGCAGTTACCACCTCGTCTATATTAGTATTAGGAACTGCCTGGTCCGGATTATTTGGCGCAGCACTAAACATCTTGCTCTTAGTAGCAAGCTGAATATGGATTTCAAACCCAATTACCGGCTGATATTCAGTTGAAGATGGAAATTCTTTCATTTTTATTCTAAATGTTCCAATGAATACTTTTTATTTCCCAAAATTAACAAACCTGACTCATACACTAAATTTCCTTCGCGGAGGCTCCTTTTTTTAAATATACGGATTCTCACTAAATCAGAAATAAAACCTATTATAGTTCCAAAAGTTAAAACTGAAAACACAATAAACAAGCCGTGATTTATTCTGCTATCCCAAATAATTTTGCTGAGCAAAAGAATTATAAATATAAATAAGGATCCGTAATAAAGTATAAATTTTCCCCTTGCTTGAGAATAACCAATAAAATCGCCGCCGCTATTGGGATTATATTTGTATAATTCTTCAAACGTCGAATAAAGTCGGGCTGAAAGATAAGAATATTTTGTAAAATAAGTCATTGTTTAAGTAATAATATTAGGATGTTTTTTGTGCCAATCTGTGGCCTGCTGATATGCATAACCCACATTAAAAATCTTTTGCTCACCCCATTGCGGGCCAATTATTTGTAAGCCCACGGGCAGTTCTACGTCTCCGTCTGTAGCTTTGCTAAAGCCGCATGGCACAGACAAAGCCGGGATGCCCGCTAAGTTGCAGTTTACAACAAGCTGGTCGGCAATGTAAGCAAAAATTGGGTCATTCTGGGCAATGCCAGATTTAGGCGCCACGTTAGGCTGGGTTGGCGTAAGCAATACATCTACCTTTTTAAAAACTTCCTCGAAGTCATTTATAATTAGGCGCCTAATTTTTTGCGCCCGTTTGTAATACGCATCGTAATAGCCGGCGCTTAAAACATAAGTCCCGGTCATAATTCTACGCTTGGCTTCGTCGCCAAAACCTTCGGCGCGACTTTTGGTATAAACTTCCATTAAATCTTTTGCATTTTTGGTTGAGTGGCCAAAACGAATACCGTCGTACTTGGCAAGGTTAGAGGAAACTTCTGAAGGACAAATTATTGCGTAAACCATTTGTCCGTAATGTGTATGTGGTAAACTTACCTCCACAATTTCCGCGCCTAACTTTTCTATTTCCTTAATAGCCTCTCGCACCCGTGCTTCCACTCCCGGCTCCATACCTTTCACAAAATATTCTTTTGGAATTCCGACTTTAACACCCTTAAGGTCTTTGTTTAAATTTTTAGAATAATTTGGCACTTCAACATTCCCGGTGGAGGAATCTTTTGGGTCATAACCGGAAATTACTTCTGCCAACTGCGCCGCTTCCTCAGCCGAGCCGCATAAAAAGCCCTGGGTGTCCATGCTGGATGCCATAGAAATTACGCCGTACCGGCTGGTACGGCCATATGTTGGTTTGAATCCGGTAATGCCGCACATACTGGCCGGCCCGCGAATGCTTCCGCCAGTGTCGGTCCCTAATGCATAAGGAGCCAACCCAGCTGCAGCTGCCGCGCCGCTGCCCGAAGAAGACCCGGCAGGCATTCTAGTTTTGTCCCATGGGTTAAAAGTAAAACCATAAGCTGAGCTTTCCCCGCTGCTGCCGTGGGCGAATTGGTCTTGGTTGGTTTTGCCAAGTAGGACAGCTTTTTGGTCTTTTAATTTGGAAATGATTGTGGAGTCGTAAGGCGGAATATAATTGTCCAAAATTTTGCTGCCTGCGGTAGTGCGGATTCCTTTAGTTAAAAACATGTCTTTGGCCGCGTATGGAATACCGCACAGTAATGGGTTCTCACCGCCACTCGCCATGTAATTGTCTGCTTCCTGAGCCTGCTTTAAAGCTTCTTCCTCTGAGACTGTAATAAAAGAATTAAGGTCTTTGTCGTGCTGTTTTATACGCGACAAAAAATACTTCGTCAATTCAACAGACGAAACTTTTTTGTCGTCAAGGAGTTTTCTTAATTCTGTTAAAGATAAATGTGTGAATTCCATATTTAGCTAAAGAATCGATTTCACTTTATAAAACCCATCTTTCATTTCTGGGGCTTGAGAAAATATTTCTTCGCGGTTGCTTGCAACTACAGGCTTGTCATCCCTTTGCACGTTAACCAATCCGGTCACTTGCGACACTTCTTCCAAGCCTTCTACATTTACTTTTTTTAACTCGTCTACGTAATCTAAAACAGTGGAAAGGTCCTTACGGAACTTTTCCACCTCGGCTTCTGTTAATTCAATTCGCGCCAAAAGCGCGATTTTTTTGACTTCTTCCGTGGTCAACATGACCAAATTATACCAAAGTTATATAGGTTTGTGTAGTCCCCCGCTTCCGTGCGTTACAGCCCATGCTGGTTCAAATAAATAAAAATTGCTTTAACCAATTGGGTCTTAATGTCCTGCTGCATGTGGTCAAAGAGTTTATTGGCTTCCAAAATATAATCTATAAGCGGATCTTGCGAGGCGTAGGAAAAAAGCGACGCCTCCTCTTTTAGCACGTCCATTAATTCCAGTTGATTGCTCCAGTTGTTGTCTATTATTTGCAGGACCAGGCTTTGGGCTGTTATAAAATCCTGCCCTTGGGCCTGGATTTTTTTAGCCCTGTCGAGCAAATAGCCGCCGAGGCGATTTTTTATAAGGTCTATTCCCTCGCCTTTTTTATTTGGCGATTTAAGCAATCCTCCCAATTCTTGTTCGTCCACTTCAACAAAAAATATTTTTAAAAATTCCGCGGTTATTAATTTTGCGTTGCCAATAGCTAAAATCCTTTCAATTTCTGAAGCCACGGCAGTCTGCAAAAAATCCTCAAAGCCGGATGCATTTTCCAAAAGCGAATTCCGCAAACTATAAATAGCCTTGCGCTGGAAACTGGTTACGCTGTCATATTTGTATAAATAAATACGCGAGTCAAAATTACGGCTATCCACAAAAGTTTGGGCCCGTTCAAAAGCTTCGTCCAGCCCTTTACCCGAAATGTATTCGTCTTCGGCCATATCTAGCTGCTCCATGGCGTCAATAATGCTTTCGCTGCCGAACAACTGCATAATTTCGTCTTCCATACTAATTAAGAACTGCGACTCGCCGGGTTCACCCTGGCGGCCTGAGCGGCCAATAAGCTGATCATCGATCCTTCTTGATTCATGCCTTTCAGTTCCAAGCACAAAAAGCCCTCCGCTTTGCTCCACGCCCTGACCAAGCAAAATGTCTGTCCCCCGCCCCGCCATATTTGTGGCTACGGTGATCATCCCCGACTGCCCGCCGCGTTCAACTTTTTCTGCTTCGGCCTTGTGGTCCGCTGCCGTAAGTAATTGGTAGGGTAAATTTTCCGCTTCTAAAATTTTTGCCACCACATGAGCGGTTTCCACGTTACGAGCGCCAATTAGCAAAGGCTGTCCCCGCCCATGGATTTGTTTTATTTTTTTTACCAATCCCAAAAATTTACCTTTTTGGGTTTTGAAAAACAAATTATTATGATCAACGCGGACAACCGGACGGTTGGTAGGCACGCGGATTACGTCCAGTTTATAAACCCGGTTAAACTCGTCGCGCGAACGCATGACCGTGCCGCTCATGCCTGAAAGCTTTTCATAAAGCGGAAAAAAATTCTGGAAAGTAATGGCAGCGGAAGTGCGGTCGGAGTCTTTTATTTTAATTTGTTCCTTGGCCTCAATGGCCTGGTGAACGCCGTCTGTAAACCTGCGGCCGGGCAGGACGCGGCCGGTAAATTCGTCTACAATTTCCACTCCCTCGGAAGTTATAATATAGTCCCGGTCTTTTTCAAACAAAACCTTGGCCCGCAAGCATACGTCCAAATAAAACACGTACATTGGGTTGTCTTGGTCAAAAACTTTGCTGCCCAAAAGATTCTCCACATTGTTTAAGCCCGCGTCTGTCATTGCCACTGTTTTATGGACGTAATCTACCACATAATCTTTTTCTTCCTCTAACTTAGTAACAATTTCGGTAAACTGGTCGTAAAAATTCCTTTCCTCTTTTACCGCCTCGGCAATAATTAAAGGGGTCCGCGACTCGTCTATTAAAATGCTGTCAATTTCGTCTACAATTCCAAAAAATAAAGGATGCTCTTGCCTAAGAACGCGGTCGGCTTTACGGAAAACTAAATTATCTCTCAAATAATCAAACCCGATTTCTTGGTTAGAAACATAAGTTATATCCGCTGCATAAGCTTTCCGGTGTTCGTCCGGCTTCATTTCCGAAGTTACGTGAGCGACGGTTAGCCCTAAAAAATTGTAGAGCTTGCCCATTTGTGTGGCGTCGCGTTCGGCTAAATAATCGTTCGTGGTTACGAGATGCACGCCTTTTCCCAAAAGTGCGTTTAAATACACAGGCATAGTGACCATTAAAGTCTTGCCTTCACCGGCCTTCATTTCCACCACTCTTCCTTTATGAATAACCATCCCTGCTAAGATTTGCACCGGAAAAGGAGATTTTTTGTACACCCGCCGCGCCGCTTCGTTAACAACCGCAAAAGCCTGCACAAGTAAACTGTCCAAACGTTTTCCTTTTTTTAAATCGTCTTTAAAAGCGAGTGTGGATAATTTTAATTCCTGGTCTGTCCAGGTTTTTAACTCCTCGCGCTCGCGCAAAACCAACTGGACCCTATAATCCAGATCGTTAATTTCCATTTGGTCAATAAACCTATTGACCCCGTCTTTTAATTTTTCTACAAATCCCATAACAAGATTTCCTTCGCCAGACTTTTAAACGAAAGATGAAATTTTTATTTCTGTTCGATATTTTTACCAATTAATTATAACACAATTTCGACAAAAATAAAAACCGGCAGACTATTCGTCCGCCGGCTCCAAGTGATAAATTTGCCTGCCGTCTTCATTAAAGACTGCCGCTACTTCGTCAAATGGACATAATATTTGAAACCCAACATCTAGGTGCCCTTTAAAAAGCACCCGACCTCCTTCAACTTTTGCCGTGCCGGGCAAGCTGGTATACCCCAAAACTTCCCCGGCAAATTTACATGTGCCACCGTCCCAAAACGGCGGTCCCAGCGGGCGCATCCAGCGCCCGCCGTTTTTCCCGCCTTTCCACACGAGCCTTGCTTTGCTCATTCTCTCGCTACCCTATAAAGGCATCCTGATATTGCTTGCCGCAATCAGGGCAGCGAACTTCCCATACTTCACTCAATTGATGCATTCCAACCTGACTCCGGCGCAGGAACTCTACCTGTTCTGCGTTTTCGTGTTTACATTGGTTTTGATGAACCAACCTCCGGGCAATATCCACCGCTTCCTTCGCAGTGGCTGCCGGCTCTACTTTGACGCGCTCGCGTTTGTCAAAATAAGAACCCGCCATTTTATCGCTCCAGCCGCCGGTGCCCACCAGGGCAACAATTGGGATATTGGCTTGGTAGGCCACCAGCATTTCCGTGAGCGTGCCGCTGCCGCCTGAAATGCAAATTATGGCATCGCAGGAAAGCACAAGCGCCGATTCCCTTGGTCCGCCGCGTTCCGCACCGCAGGTAATAATGACATCGGCTTGTTCAAAAACGTCTATGCCTTTGCCATAAGTCACTCCCGCGGTAAGACCCCCAACGCTCCTCGCTCCGCGTCCCGCGGCAGTCGAAAGAGAGTCGTAGTCCTTCTCGGCACCAAAGACCAGAACACATCCGGCCAGCGCGACTTCTTTGCCCACTTCTTCGGCTAAACGCGCGACTTCTTCGCTATACTCCAAGTCTGACGCGCTACCCATTACTCCAATCTGCAACTTTCTTTTACTCATTTCTATGCTCCTTTTCAGGCTGACTTCACATTCCAATATTGGCAACGTCTCATCCGGGGATGAGAACGAAGCCTTTTCCGTTTCAAGCACATTGCGATAGAAACAGCTTCTCTGGTTCGTGTGGCAAGGAGGCCCTTGAGGCTCCACCAAATAAATGATTGAGTCGCCGTCGCAATCAATCAGTGGCGGACCAACAAGCTTAAGCCTATTGCCGGTTGTTTCTCCTTTCATCCAAAGCTCATTCCGGGATCTGCTGAAATAAGTCGCGAAGCCGGTAGCCAACGCCAGACGAAACGCCTCTTCGCTGGCAAAGCCCTGCATAAGAATTTCTTTAGTCCGGGCATCTTGCGCTATTGCAACAATGAGTCCATTGCCTTTTTTAAAGTTGGGCCATAAAACTTTCATTTTCCCTTCTCCTAGTTGTAATTGGATTTGTCCCAAGAAAAACAAAAAACCCATTCCTCTTGGGAACGGGCAAAGTGGATAAATTTATTCGGCCCTTTGCATTACTGCACTAGTGCATTAAAGCATAAGGACCATAACATTATCAACGCAACCCTTTCCCAATAGGAATGGAGTTGGTATGATGCTGGCCTAATCTTTTTAAAATCAACTTGTAGCCGCCGCGTCCTTTTTGCAGCCATTTAGAAATACGCGCAATGGTAGTTGTAGAAAGCCCTGTTTTGCCCCGAATTATTGTGTAAGACTCTTTGGCCGTAAGCATTTGCGCGGCCAGCCAGCGGTTACCAAATTCTTCCAGCTCGGCTTCTGTTAAAAGGTCGCGAAAAAAACGCTTGGCTTCTTCCAAGCTTTCAAGCAACAAAACTGCCTGCAGCAAATTTTCAGTTTTTTTATTGTCCCAAGTTACTGCCATAAAAAATTCCTAACACTATAACTTTACTTTGACCGCTTTAGTTAACTAAAGCGGTATTTGTAGTTTAACAAATGTTTAAAATCATGTCAAGCCAATTTTACTATTGACCCACTTAGACTAAAAAGTGCTATAATAAATATACAATCTTAATCATTCCCGAAAGGCCATAAAAGCAGCCGGGATGAAATAAAAGGAATAATAAAATGATAGCAATTTGGATAATTCTGGCCATTGTAATTATATTGGCCTTCCTCTATAACTCCCTGGTAAGCGCCAAAAACCGGGTAGACGAAGCCTGGTCGGACATAGAGGTACAACTAAAAAGAAGATACGACCTCATTCCCAATTTGGTGGAAACCGTAAAAGGCTACGCCAAACAAGAATCTTCTGTTTTGGAAAATGTTACCAAAGCCAGAACCGCGGCAATGGGCGCGGGCACAATGCAGGAAAAACTGAAAGACGAAAACATGCTATCCGGTGCTTTAAAAAGTTTGTTTGCGGTCTCCGAAGCTTACCCGGATTTAAAGAGCAACCAAAACTTTATGCAAATGCAAAGCGACTTAACGGACACGGAAGACAAAATCCAGGCCGCACGCCGCTTTTACAACGGCAATGTCCGCGACTACAACACCAAACTTCAAGTCTTCCCCACTAACCTATTCGCCTCAATGTTTGGTTTTACCAAACGCGACTTCTTTGATATAGACGAAAAAGGCGTAGAGGGACAAGCGGTCAAAGTTCAGTTCTAGTCTAGCGTGTAGCTAGTAGTGAGTAGTTAGTAGCCAAAAGGTTTTGCTACATACTACCAGCTACTTACTACTTACTATTCCCATGCTAACCTACGATCTCATAAACAAGAATAAACGCGAAAGCTGGATTTTAATATTCAGCTTTTTGGTCATTATTTCCCTGCTTGGTTTTGTTTTTTCGCAGGCCTACAACACTCCCGAAATTTTATATTTTGCCGTAGGTTTTTCTGTTTTTTCATCTTTAATTTCTTATTACTTTTCCGACTCCATAACGCTGGCGCTTTCCCAGGCAAAACAAATAGACAGGCAGTCGAACCAGGAACTCTATAGAATTGTGGAAAATTTATGCATTGCCGCCGGTCTGCCTACTCCAAGAATCTATATTATAGAAGACACAGCACCTAACGCCTTTGCCACAGGGCGCGACCCACAGCACGCCGTGGTTTGTGTTACCACTGGCATATTGCAAAAACTGGAAAAAAGCGAGCTGGAAGGCGTTATTGCCCACGAACTTTCGCATATTGGAAATTACGATATTCGCGTTATGACTTTAGTGGTAGTCCTGGTTGGAACAATTACTTTATTGGCCGACTGGTTTTTGCGTGCCAGCTTTTTTGGCGGACGCAAAAAAAGCAACAGCGAAGGCGGCGGACAACTGCAAGCAATTTTAGTCATTGCCGGAATTATTTTAGCTATTCTCTCCCCTATTATTGCAACTTTAATAAAGTTGGCGGTTTCCCGCCAACGAGAATATTTGGCAGACGCTTCTGGCGCTCTGTTAACGCGCTACCCAGAAGGCTTGGCACGGGCCCTAGAAAAAATTTCCACCGACCGCGAACCCTTAGAAGCCGCCAACAAAGCCACCGCGCATTTGTATATAGTCAACCCCTTTCATGAGGACAGTGTTATGAATGCTGACTCAAAAAAGCAAAGCGGCCAAGGCTGGTTTGCCAAAATGTTTAACACCCACCCGCCAATACAGGACAGGGTTAAAAGACTTCGAGAGATGAATTTATAGACCGCTGATACGCGGATAAGTATTGATTACGCAGATTCTAAAACAATAACTTACTTATTACGTCTCCCCTAAACCCTCTCGCCTTTAATTTTTGGGCGAGTTTTTGTTTGGCTTTTGAGGCTTCTTCATCAAAGGTTCGATATTGCATTTCATCACTATCTGATTTTTCTTTAGGCATAATCCCTTGTTTTTGCAAAAATCTTTTGGCAATTTTTGTTTCTTCAGAAAGACTAAGTCCTTCGGTTAAAATATTTTCAATAAGCTCCTGTGGCAACTTTTTCTCCATAAACATTTTCTTAATGCCGTAATAGCCAAAGGTTTTATAAATTTTTAAGTTTTCCAAATAAATTTCCGCGTATCTTTGGTCGTCCAAATAGTGCTGGCTTTTTAATCTCTCAATAATTTCTGAAATAACGGCCTCGCCGTATCCCCTGCCTTTCATCTTAGTTAAAACTTCCCCAATGGTTCGTAGCTTCAGGGACAGCAAAAACACGGCATACTCGTATGCTTTTTCTATATTGTCAGGTTCTTTGGTTTTGCTTTGGGGTTTCCACATAAAACTACAGAACTATAGAGAAGGCCCACTACAGATGCCTACAGAAAAAATGTCAGGTTCTGTAGGCATCTGTAGTGCATTTTTCCGTAGCCTTCTGTAGTTATCACTCCCTTGACATGAGTGATAACTTTGATATAATCAACATATATGAGATAATTTAATTATACTCTTTGTAACCTTTTGACACCAAACATCGTATAAACCTATATGACAAATTTCACTTACATTCTAGAGAGACTTTCCTCCAGAGCCAAAAACGCCCTTATTATGGCGCAGCTGGTTTCCGAGGAATTAAAACACGACCACATTGGCACGGAGCATCTTTTATATGGAGTAATTTCCGAAAAGAGTTCGTTTGCCGCGGAAATTTTAACTAAGACCAAATTAACTCCCGAAATAATTAAACAGGAACTTATTTTAGTTAACAGCAACAACACTTCCCCGGTTTGGAAACCCATACTTTCCGAAAACTTAAAGCTGGTTATAGAAAAATCTGCCATTGTGGCCAGCCAATATGGCTACCAGTTTATTGGCACCGAACATTTTTTGTCCGGCATGCTTTCGGTCCAGGGCAACAAAGCCAAAGTAATTTTAAACAAGTTAGGTGTAGATATTGCGGAACTGGAGCAAAACCTCCAGGCAGTATTTGAAAATATTTCTAAATTCCCCGAAGTTCCAGCCGGAGAACCCGGAATGCAGCAACCCGATATGCACAACCACAGCCCACAAAAAGACAGCAAAAAACAGAATTTGCTGGACTACTTTACTACCGACCTAACCAAAAAGGCTAAAGACGGCTTGGTAGACCCAGTTGTCGGACGCAAAAATGAAATTGAACGCTTGGTTTCTATTCTAAACCGTCGCACAAAAAATAATCCAATTTTAATTGGCGAAGCCGGTGTAGGTAAAACCGCAATTGTAGAAGGCTTGGCCTTAGCCATGGCCAACCGCGAAGTCCCCGACTCCCTTCTCGACAAGAAAATATTAAGTTTAGACTTGGCTTTAATTGTAGCCGGCTCCATGTTCCGCGGTGAATTTGAAAACCGTTTAAAACAGATTATTGACGAGGTTAAAGAAAACAAAAACATTATTCTATTTATAGACGAGCTGCACACCATGGTTGGCGCCGGCGCTACCACAGGCTCTTTGGATGCTGCTAATATTTTAAAACCGGCACTGGCGCGCGGCGAACTGCGGGCCATTGGCGCCACCACCTTAACCGAATACAAACAGCACATTGAAAAAGACGCGGCACTGGAAAGGCGTTTTCAGCCAATTTTAGTGGAAGAACCCAGCAAAGAAGAAGCTGTGGAGATTTTGCGTGGTCTGCGTCCTAATTACGAAAAACATCATAACGTTACTATTACAGAAGAAGCAGTAAAAGCCGCGGTAGATTTGTCTGACCGTTACATTCAAGACCGATTTTTGCCTGACAAAGCTGTAGACTTGATAGACGAAACCGCTGCGTTTTTAAGAACAATAAGCAGCAACAGCAAGCTGCTAAGAGCCACTAAAAAAATAGAGAGCGATTTAGCAGCGTTGGAAGAAGAAAAAACCAAAGCTGTTTTGGCCCAGGATTTTACAACTGCCCTTCATTTGCGCGCGCAAGAAGAAAAACTGCTAAGACAAAAAACTGAACTGTCCCGGAGTCTGGCACTGGAGCAGCAAACACCCAAGCATGTTATTGGCGCGGAAGACATTGCCCACACTGTTTCTATGATGACCAAAATTCCTTTGGCCCGTTTAGCCAAGACAGAAATGTCGCGCTTAACTAATTTGGAAAAAATCTTAAAAAGTCGGATTGTCGGACAAGACGAAGCTGTTTCAGAAATTGCTAAATCCATACGCAGGAGCCGCGCCGGGATTACAGACCCGGCCAGACCTTTGGGATCATTCATATTTTTAGGACCAACAGGAGTCGGCAAAACCGAGACTGCTAAAGTCTTAGCCGCGGAAGTATTTGAAGACGAGGACGCGCTAATTCGCGTGGACATGAGCGAGTTTATGGAACGCCACAATGTAGCGCGTTTAATTGGCGCTCCCGCCGGCTATGTAGGATACGAAGAAGGCGGCCGTTTAACCGAAGCTGTGCGCCGCAAGCCATATTGCGTTGTACTTTTTGATGAAATAGAAAAAGCCAACCCGGACGTGTTTAACATTTTGCTGCAAATTTTAGAAGACGGTCAACTTACAGACGCGGCAGGCAAAAAAGTTAACTTCCGCAATACTGTAATTATTATGACTTCTAACCTGGGCATGCAGGAACTGACCACTGCTGCGGTTAAAATTGGTTTTGCGGAACGTGAAAACGAATCCCAAACCAAACAGGAAAAGCTGGAAGCTGACTATTTACGCATTAAGGACGGCGTTACAGACAACCTAAAACAGCAGTTCAGGCCAGAATTCTTAAACCGCATAGACAAAATTATTGTATACAAACCCCTGGGCTTTACCCAACTACAAAAAATTACCCAATTGCAAATAGCGCTTTTGCAAAACCGCCTGCTAGAGCAAAACGTCAGCCTTAAAATTTCCCCGGCCGTTGTAAAGTTTATTTCCGAAAAAAGTTTTGACCCCGCCCAAGGCGCGCGTTTTGTCCGCAGGAACATTCAGCAATTACTGGAGGACCCGTTGGCAGAAAAAATAATTTCCGGCAAAACCAGCGAAGGCGCCAAAATTACCGCAGATGTTAAAAAAGACCAGGTGGTCTTTACCATACAAAAACAAGAACCCATCCCCGTTCTGGCTTAAGCTTATAAATATTTAAACCCCGCCTCTTGCGGGGTTTTTATGTTAAAATTAAATTAATGTATAAAACTTTTATAAAACCTTTTTCTAAAGATGTTAAAACTTTTGTTTTAGACACGATTTTTCCTATTCGCTGCCTTGTGTGCGAAAAGGAGGGTAGTTTTATTTGCACCGATTGCTTAGCACTTTTGGCAAGGCTGGATTACCAACACTGCATTATTTGCCAAAAGCCTTCTATTTCCGGCTTTACACATCCGGGTTGCCTAACCCCGCATACGGCGGACGGTTTAATTTCCGTATTAAATTATCGCGATGAAAATGTGGCGGAAATAGTTATTAAGGGAAAGTACCATTTCCTTCCAGGAACTTTTGAAGTCTTGGGGAATCTTTTGGCCAAAAAAATTGAAGCTGACTATTCTTTTTTATTCAACCATGATAATAATCAGAAGCCTATATTAATTCCCCTCCCCCTCCACCCCCGCCGCAAACGCTGGCGCGGTTTTAACCAAGCGGAAATTCTATGCCACACACTTAGCAAAGAATTGAATCTGGGTATGCTTGATGCGCTTACGAGAAACAAGGTTACTAAAACCCAAAAAGATTTAAAAAAAGACCAACGCATAAAAAACGTGGCTAACGCCTTTTCTTTAAAAAAAGATGCTGATGTCCATAATCAAAATCTTATTTTAGTGGACGACGTAACCACGACAGGATCAACTTTACTGGAAGCCGCAAAAGTCTTAAAGCGCAACGGTGCCAAAAGCGTCTGGTGCCTTACCATTGCAAGGGATTAAAAACTCATCCTTACATTCTCAAGTATTTAAGTATGAGTTTTATTAATTTGAACCAATTTTGGCCTTTGACAAAAGGCTTTTTTAATTGTAAACTAATAAATCCGCCAAGATTGTTTTCTTGGCCGAACCTCTTTTGAAGGCCGGATATATAGGCTCAAAGGAGGTTTTTCATTTAGGAGAAAGAAAAAGAAAATGCAACCAGTCCCTGTGAACGAACAGCAATCCCTGATTAATCGGCTCATGGAAGCGTGCGGGGGTGGTTATTCCCCCGAAACGCGCCGGAAATACTTTATCTCCGGGCCCCAATGGGCCGCTGCTTACGAAGGCGACGCCCTATTCCACGCCCCCACCCGCGGACCCGTGGGATTTGAGGAGGCTATCCGCAATTTCGGCGAAATCGGAATCGGCTACTGGACCACTCATGACACGGACGTTATCCCCACCGAGCACCTGGGAAAAGAGTGGCAGTGGATGGCGATTGAGCACATCAAGACATGCCTCAAGAAGCACGACGTCAAGTGCTCGATGGTCACCACGGACACGTTCTATCACGCGGTGTTCGCCGGCAGTCCGGCGGCGGAAGCTCCAGATGTAAGGGAGTACGCTAAGTTCCGGCTGGCCAATACGGTTCACATCGGGCACGAGCTCGGCGCGCAGTTCGCCGTCTACTGGCCCGGTTCCCTCGGCTACTACGTCCAGGGCGCGATCGACGAGACACAGACCCTTCGCTGGTACGCCGACGCCCTGAACCACGCCTGCGAGGCCGATATCCAGATTGCAAAGGAAAAGGGCAACCCCACCCTGAAGCACTGTATGGAGGCCAAGCCGTTCGAACCGCAGGCCGAGATCCTGCTTCCGACCAGCGACGCGATGCTGGCCTTCATTTCCTCAGGCCTGCTGACGCATCCGGAGATGGTAGGGCTCAACCCCGAGTACCTGCATGAGTTGATGTGGGGCGCCGCGCCCCGGGCATCGCTGGCTCGCGCACTCCTGTGCGGCAAGCTGTGGCACTTCGACATCAACGACGGCTACCGCCTGAAGCACGATGTGGATATCGCGGTAGGGCTGGTGAATCCGCTCGACTGGCTGAACGTGCTGGTGCTGCTGCGCAGCCACGGCTACAACGGCCCGTTCAACCTCGATTTCAAACCGCCACGCACCACCAGCAACTACGGCGTCTTCAAGGTCAGCTTTCCGAGCGCCGTGGACCGCTTCATCACGCTATGGGAGATGGCAGGCGAAGTCATCTCTGACCCGATCATCAAGGAAGCCACCGACGCCCTGAAGGCCGGCGGCGCCGGCGTTACCGATCCGCACGATGCCGAAGCCGTTACCGCGGCCAACCGTGAACTGCTCACGCTCCACGAACTGATCGCCCACCGGCTGGTGCAAATCCTTCTCGGACAGCACCGCGGCCGGACCTACTCGGTCTAGTCCTCCGACGTACGTTAATCGCATACTCCCTGCCGGCTAGGCAGGCAACGTTATCGTTAACGCAAAACGACAGCCCCGCGAAGTTTACACAAAGCATGTGTAGGCTTCGCGGGGTGATTTATTTCAAACAAAGGAGCATTGTCAGAAATTCCAAACTTTGTTAAAATGACAAAGCAATTCTTAAATATTACATTCACCCGGAGAGGTCGCATAGAGGCCTAGTGCGCTGGTTTGCTAAACCGGTAAAGGTGTCAAAACCTTTCGGGGGTTCGAATCCCCCCCTCTCCGCCACTCGACTCGCTTTGACTAACATCAAAGCTTGCTCGTGGTTTCGGCCCTTAAAAGGCCTCAACCATCCTATAATTGAAGCGAGTCGAGTGTCCCGAGCGAAGTCGAGGGGCAGATAGTTTAAAAGCTTTACCTTTAGAAAAATCACTTAGAATTATTTAAAATATGTTAGAATAATATCGCCGTCTTTGCGGCGATATTTTAATCAATTTTGACAATTTGCCGTTTTATTGTTTAATAAACCTTTTCTTTGTAACAAATGGACTTAAATTCCGTCTTTATATTTAGCGCTTTAAAAGAACCCAATTCAAGGGTTTCTGATGAGGTTTTTGACAAGGCCAAGAGCGGCGACCAAGTGGCTTTTGGGCAAATTTACAATCTTTATTTCCAAAAAATTTACCGTTTTATTTACTTCCGCGTAAGCCACAAGCAAGTGGCCGAAGACTTGGCGGAAGAAGTGTTTTTAAAAGTTTTTGGAAAAATTGGCTCTGCCAGAGGCGGCGATTCGTTTGAAGGCTGGCTTTACCAGATAGCGCGAAACATGGTTATAGATTACTACCGTGAAAAAAAGGTAGATGTTGCTTTAGATGAAATCGAAAACACCCTGGAATACGAATCTAATATTGTTGAGTCGGTGGATTTAAAACAAGACCAGCAATTAATGCTTAAGCTGTTAAAACAACTAACCAGCGAACAGCAAATGGTTGTTAAATTAAAATTTATTGAAGATTTAGAAAACGCAACAATCTCAGAATTATTGCATAAAACCGAAGGCGCAATAAGAGTCATACAACACCGCGCCATAACTAAACTGCAAGAACTAGTTAAACAACATTTAGACAATGAACGAAAATTTTGACGAAATATTAAATAAAGCTGTTGAGCAACTCGACCAGGGAAAATCCCAGGCCGAAATACTTTCAAAGTGGCCGCTGCATTCCAAAGAACTCAGTCCCCTGCTCCAAATAGCAAACCTGCTTAAGACTTTACCAAAAAAAGCAGTACCGGAACCGGCCATGCAAAGAAAATATGTTTTTGCCCCGGCCAAATCGCTTTTCCTCCATTGGATACGTTTTTCCCGCTTGGCTGTGGTGGGCGCTTCTGTTTTTATTTTTATAATAGCCGGAGTAAGCGCCGGTTTCGCGGCATCTTCCAGCAGGCCGGGTGATACTTTTTTTAGTCTTAAAAAGGCCGCGGAACATGCTCAACTACAGTTAGCATCCAGTCCGCAGGAAAAAATAAACCTACAAATCGCCATTGCCCAAAAACGCATTGACGACGTGCAGGCGGCTTTGGAAAATTCCCAAAATGATCCAGAAAAACAAGTAGCGGCTTTAAATGAACTCGGCGCGGAAACCCAAAATACCATTAACGCCTTAAACAAAGCCAACGAAACAGAAACACATGCTATAAACCAAGACCATCCGCTCATTGCTTCCCTGCAAACCATTACTTCCAAACAACAGGCATTGCTTAAAAAACTAGAAACCAATAAAGACTCAAGCGTAGACAAAACCGTGCTTTCAGCAGCTAAAGAAAATGCGACCAAGTTAGCTGTTATAGACGAGTATTTAGGCGCGGCAAGCAACGACCAAGCGCTTGCGGCTTTAAATTCCAACCCTTCGGCCGTGGTTATTTCAGGTAAAATCACCCAGTTAACTTACAACACTCTTACTGTTAACGGACAAATTTATACATTTACCAAGGCTACTTTAATCAAAAACGACGAGGATGCTGTAATAAATTCCCGTGACTTAAAAATTAACCAAAACGTAACTATTTTGGGAGACAAGACCGATACCGGCTTTTTACTTCGCCAAGTCAGCTTAGCGGCCCAGACGAATTTGGACGGGGAAGTCAAAGGAACCTCTGTGGCCGTTAGCTCCACCTCCACTGTAGCAACAGACAAAAAACCTTCCGCCTCTTCAACCTTAGAAAGCAGCAGCCCTCAGACTTTAATAATACTTCCAGACCCTAACGCCGCAGTGGGCGGGCTAATTATAGAAGATCCCACGCCTCAATGCCCTAACAACTCCTGCGGGAACTAACAACTACTGATATTTTGACCAAAGAAATAAAGACCCTCTTTATTTCTTTAAATCAGGATGACAGTCCACGGAAGCTTTGAAACCCATATATAAAACAGTCCATTCTAGAGGTGGACTGTTTTTGTTGCCCACATTAAATAATAAACATAGAGAGCAATCCTCCGAAGCCTTAGCGAAGGAGGATAGGTAAAAAATTTTGTCACACGATGCATAAAGTGTTATAATAAATTAAAGATACTTTGGAGGCGTGCCGGAGCGGTCTATCGGGACGGTCTTGAAAACCGTTAAGGGCTCACGTCCTTCAGAGGTTCGAATCCTCTCGCCTCCGCCAAAAAAATCAAGGTCTTTCAAACTTATGGACTCAGAAAACCAAACAACAATTTCATGGGAGGCTCCGGAATTTAGGCATTATCCTAAAAATCCGGGCTGGTACATTACTCTAACATGTATTAGCCTAATGGTAGTTGTATTTTTCATTATTCAGCGGGATTTTTTTGCCGCTGTTAGTTTGGCCATAATTTCGGGATTTGTTTTTTTCTTCGCCCGCCAAACACCGGAAATAGTTCCTATTGAACTAAATAATAGAGGCGTTCATTTTGGAAACCTGCGGTTTCCTTACAAACAAATCAAGCACTTCTGGGTTGTCCATAACGAAAACCATAAGACTTTAAATTTACACACCACCGCTTTACTTAACAACATAATGATACTGGAACTAGAAGACCAAGATCCCGAAGTTGTCCGGATGTTTTTAATAAAGCACTTGCCTGAACATGAGGAAAGCCGGGAAACCCCAATACAAAGGATTACCCACAGGTTTAAATTTTAAATATATCCTATCTTGACCACCTGCCACCCTACCGGCATCCGTAGCTCAGTGGATAAGAGCGTTCCCCTCCGAAGGGAAAGGTCGCAGGTTCGATCCCTGCCGGGTGCACCATTCATATGCTGCTCCAAGACCCGATAGAAAATTTACCCAAAACCCAAAAGCCGCTTATTGCGGCTTTAAAAAACCTTGGAATCAAAACGGTCCGGGATTTGCTTTTACATTTCCCCTACCGCTACCTGGATTTTTCCAAAGTGGTAGAAATAAAAGACATTGTTGCGGGTGAAAATATTTCTTTACACGTAACTATAAAAAATATTTCCAGCCGGTTTTCTTTTAGGAGCAGAATGTCGCTTGCGGAAGCCGTGGTGTCTGACGAAACCGGTTCGCTTAAAGTAACCTGGTTTAACCAGGCCTATATTGCCAACAATTTACAAGTGAGCGACGAGGTTTTCCTTGCCGGCGCTCCTGACTATTACAAAAACACTTTACAGCTGACAAATCCGCTGTACGAAAAAGTTTCAGACTTCCCTGTCCACACCGCCCGGTTGGTGCCGTTATACCATCTTTCCCAAAAAATCTACCCTAAAACTTTCCGCAATTTAGTGGCTTCGGCTTTACCCGCTTTAACACAGCTGGTAGATACTTTACCCGAAACTATTATAAAAAACCAAAAAATCTTAAATTTAGAGCAGACCGCGGAATTTTCACATTTCCCAAAAAGTAATAATGACGTAGAAGAAGCAAAAAAACGACTGGCTTTTGAAGAAATATTTTATAACCAGCTATTAGCCCAGCAATACAAGTTAAAGCTTAAGGCTAAAAAATCTTTTGCCGTAAAATTTGACCAGGAACTTATAAAAACTTTTGTGGATTCCCTGCCGTTTCAATTAACTTCCTGGCAAAAAAAGGCCGCCTGGGAAATTTTACAGGACTTGGAAAAACCGGAACCAATGAACAGGCTGCTGGAAGGCGATGTTGGCAGTGGCAAAACTTTAGTGGCCCTTATGGCGGCACTGCAGGCAATTACTAGCGAATACCAAGTGGCACTTTTGGCCCCAACTGAAATTTTAGCCAACCAGCATTTCCAAACTGCCTCAAAATTTTTAAAATCTGCCAATGCTAAATTAAAAATCGGGCTGATTACCAATTCCTATTCTAAAATAAACAGTGAGGAAATTAGTAAACCTAAACTTCAGGCCTTAATTCAAGACGGAATGCCCGGGCTATATATTGGTACACACGCGCTTTTGCAAAAAAAAGTAAAATTTAAAAATCTGGCCTTGGTAATTATTGACGAGCAGCACCGCTTTGGCGTGGAGCAACGGGCTGAACTAATGAACCGAAAAGGGAAGGTCCCCCATTTGCTTTCTTTAAGCGCGACTCCAATCCCCCGCACTTTGCAGTTGGCATATTATGGCGAACTGGAAATTTCCCAAATTAAAAGTAAGCCTCTGGGGCGCAAGGCCATAATTACCAAATTAGTAAAAGCCGAGGACAGGGCAAAGGCTTACAAATTTATTAAGGAGCAAATTTTATTAGGCAGGCAGGTATTTGTAATTACCCCCTTAATTGAAGAAAGTGATAAGTTAGGCATAAAGGCCGCCAAAACTGAAGTTGAAATTTTACAAAAACTTTTTCCGCAATTCAAAATTGGCCTAATGCATGGGCGCTTAAAAGGCAAAGAAAAAGAAGATGTAATGAAAGAATTTTTGGAAAATAAAATCCAAATTTTGGTTTCTACATCTGTGGTAGAAGTCGGCGTAGACGTGCCAAATGCTTCGGTTATGCTAATAGAAGGCGCGGAGCGGTTTGGCCTGGCCCAATTACACCAATTCCGCGGGCGCGTTGGGCGTGCTGAGCACCAAAGCTATTGTTTCCTGTTTCCTACCGCGCCAAGTGAGCCTACGGCGGTTGCCATGCCTCTTACAGATGCCCAAAAAGAAACCCTAAACCGCCTGGAAAATTTTACAAAAACTACAGACGGCTTTGAACTGGCAGAACTAGATTTAAAACAAAGAGGCTTTGGCGAAATTTACGGCTCCTCCCAATCCGGTTGGAACTTTAAATATTTTTCCCCGGCCTACACTTCGTTAATTGAGCCAGCCCGCAAAGAAGCTTTAAAAATATTAAAAGGTGATTTGGAATTGAATAACTACCCGCTCTTAAAAGAAAAAATAAAAGACAAGGTCATACATTTTGAATAATTCTAATTAAATTAAAAATAGCTTAGGTTAGACACATAAGCTATTTTTAATTGACTTTTACCATTTTTTTCACTATAATAACGCCAATCTTAAGGAGGGCTTAAGCTAGCAATAGCCCTCTTTCGTTGTGCGATTCTCCCAGAAAAATTCTCTAGAAAGGGATTTGAAAAGTGACAAGTACGGAGTTGAAGAACTTTGCAAAAGCTCTTGACGCAAAAGAACAAGAGCTGACTCGGGCAGTCCGAAATAGGGAGGGAATTACAGTCCCTGACGACGGCAGACACCCTCCCGATGAAGACACAGCACGTGAAAGCACTGAGCGAGATCTGGAAATCCGAAACCTGAATGAGGCATCAAAAACCCTAAGAGAGGTACGGGCGGCCAAAACTCGCATGGAGGTAGGAGGCTTTGGTGTCTGTGTCCACTGTGGCAAGGACATCAGCACCAAGAGGTTGAATGCAATTCCTTGGGCGAAGCATTGTACTCCCTGCCAAGAAAATGCCGACGCGGCAACAAACCAGGACTTCTCTCAGACTGCCTTCGCTTAAAAAGCTCAATGTGTCAAAGTAAGTTTGTCGGTTCTCCCGCCGGCCTGACATTGTCTTGTCAGCGTATAATCTTACTTGGGCGCTTTGAAGCCCACTATTGCTAAGGACACGGTGTTCGGGAGATCACCAAATCCAAAGCACAGGGGTCAGTCAAGGTGGATACGCGCCAAGATTGACCCCTGATCCATTTCTACAAACTTTTTATAGCTTCCCCAAGTGTCCTAACACCAATTATTTCTACGTCGCCGAATTTGCCGGCGATTTTTGTTTTGGGGCAGATTATTTTTTCAAAACCTAATTTTTGCGCTTCTTTAATCCTTTTTTCCAGTTGCGGCACAAAACGGACTTCACCCGAGAGTCCTAGTTCACCAATAATAACTGTTTTTTCAATAACAATATCTTTTAAAGAAGAAATTATGGCCATAGCAACAGCCAAGTCCGCGGCAGGTTCGTCTATTTTTATTCCGCCTACAACATTTATGTAAATGTCCTGGTTGGACAAATTAAGGCCCGCTCGTTTGCTTAAAATTGCGGTAAGTAATTGTAAACGGTTAGCATCAAATCCAGCGGTAGTGCGCTTAGGATAACCAAAGTTAGAGGCCGATGTAAGCGCCTGAATTTCTAAAAGTAACGCGCGGCTGCCTTCTAAAATAGAAGTAACCACGTTGCCCGAAGCTTTTATGCTTTCTTCGCCCAAAAATAATTGCGACGGATTTTTAACTTCTACTAAACCTTCCCCTTGCATTTCAAACACGCCGACTTCGTTAGTAGTGCCAAAACGGTTTTTAACGCATCGCAAAATGCGGAAACTCGCAAACCGCTCCCCTTCCAAATACAAAACCGTGTCTACCATATGTTCCAAAGTTTTTGGACCAGCTAAGTAGCCTTCTTTGGTAACATGTCCTATTAAAATGAACGATATGTGGTTTTGTTTAGCCGTGCGCATAATGCGCTGCACAGCGTTTGTCACCTGCGCAACTCCGCCCGCTACGCCGCTGGCTGATTCGCTGTACATTGTCTGCACGGAATCTATAATTACCAATTTGGGTGTTTGGCTTTCCACGGTAGACAAAACTGTTTCTAAGTCTGTTTCCGCTAAAACATCCAACTCATGTTTTTGGTTTATACGGCTGGCACGGAGTTTAATTTGGTGGACAGATTCCTCGCCGCTAACATAAAGAACGTCTCCGTCCGGCATTTTCATGCTTAGCTGAAGAGCTAAAGTGGATTTACCAATACCAGGATCTCCACCAAGAAGAATCAAACTGCCCGGCACTATACCGCTGCCAATAACCTCGTCGAACTCCCCTATGCCGGTTACAAAACGCTGCCGGTCAGAAATTTGCACTCCCTGTAAATTAACAGGTTCAGAAGCGGCCCTTAAGGCACCTTGTTTCCCGCTTCTAATTTCCTGCTTTTCTTCCAAAGTGTTCCATTGCCCGCACTGCTGGCATTTACCTTGCCAACGGGGAGTACGGTACCCGCAATTAGTACAAACAAAAATTACAGATAATTTAGGCATAAAAAAGTAGTTAGTATTTAGCAAATAGTAGTTAGAAAATCTAACCACAATAGGCTATCTACTAACTACTATATACTTTTACTGGTTTAAGTTCAAATAGTACAAACCACCATCCTGGGCATTTTTAAACAACAATAGGGATTCATCACTGCTTAAAAACAAATTTTCACCGTCAATTACCTGGGCACCGGCGTCATATTGTTTTTTGTCTCCGGTGGCAATGTTAAATTTATTAAACATGTCAGCTGTCAGGCCACCGTTTCCGGCATCGCCGCTATTTGGCACTGCCGCATAAATTGTCTGGCTGTCCTTGCTCCACACCGCCTTCTCCACGGTCGCGTTTAGTTTTGTATTCCCTACTTCTCCGGTCAGTAAATTATAAAACCACAATTGGTAAGTGGTCCCCGTGGAATCTTTTTTACCAAACAAAAACTTCTGGCTGTCCGGGCTCCATAGTACGCCATAATTTATTCCCGTGCTAACCAAAGTTTTCCAGAGCTTCCCGTCCGAAGTTAACCAGTTAATTGGGTTAGTGCTGGTAGCTGTATTCTGTTCATAATAAAGGATGTTTTTCCCGTCAGGGGAAACACTAATTACATCGTCTGTCTCCCACATATCAGCAATGTATTTCCAATTTTGAGTGTTGGGATCACCTACATTTAAAGCCGCCTTGCCGTTTTCCACCCAAATATAATAAACCTGCTGTCCCGAAGGAAGCCAGTCAAAAGCCACAACCTGGCTTGGTATGTCCTGGTAAATTCTGGACTTGCTGTTATAAAAACTCCAGGATTTCTGAGAACCGCTAACGGACTCAGTAATAAAATCATCTCCAAGGGGGGGCCAAATAACCTTGGTAATATTTGCTTTGGTTTGAATACCTAAAGGCTGCGGTGAAGACGCCTGGGGTTGTCCATTCCCCTGCTGAATATTAACCTGGTAGAGCTGGCCGGCTGCGTCAAAATATGTGACTCCCTGACCGTTATAAAACAAAGCCGGAGATACTATTGGGCCGTCTAATAATTTATTAGCCCCCGAAGCCGCAACTGTTGGCTCAGGAGTAGGAGTTACAGAGGGCGTTGGATCACCACCGCCGTTGTTTGGTACATTCACAACAACTTCGGGTGTTTTTTTAGTTCCATATTTGGAGTATATTAAAAATCCCAGTGTCCCCACAATTAAGAGAAAAATGGCGCCCAAAATAGCAATAGCTTTTTTATTCATAAATATTTGTTTTGGTTTCCCTAAACTTTTTTATATGGATTTATTATAGCATAAAAATTTCAGGGCTCAAAATTGAGGCCTTACTGGCTGGAGCCACGCGGTTGTAGGGCTGCAGGAGGGACAGCCGGAGCAGCGGCTGGAGGGGCCGAGGGATTTAAAGTTGGAGTACCCCCACCGGCGCCGACCCCTGTATTCGTAGCCGCCCCCATACTTTCGCAAACATCCGGATACACAGAACCAATATACGTAAGTTTGTATTTACTGATTGCATTATATTCTACGGGGCTATTGCAGCCAACGTAAATAATTAATTCTATTGTAACAACCAAATACACAATTGGTAAAATAAAGGCTAAAATGGTTACGGCTTTTTGCCACCGTTTTAATGGAAACAGTTCTTTATTTTTCCTGTGCCCAAAAATCCAATACGCCGCCATTACAATGCCGCCAAGCATAAAATCAAAGCCGGAAAAAAGCGTAAGACAGGAGCTTGAAAAACCAAAATACCAAATTTGACTGGAAGCAACTTCACCTACCTCTTTATAGATTTTATTGCCTAATGCGGTATTTGCAGCCCCGGTTGCGGCCGCGGCAGGGAGCGCGGGTGTGGAAGAATCAGATTCCGGCTCATCTGTTTTGGTGGGATCAGAAACCGGCGCAGTTGGGCTGGCCTTCGGGTTTACGGGAGGCATTCCTGAGTCCGGCGCACCGCCTTCCGGAGCCTCCTCATTAGGCCGTTCGGTTGGTGGATTTTGCTCTGTAGACTTAGGCAGCTGAGTGGAATTAACATTGCTTGTAGGCTCCCCGCCTTCCCCGGCTCCTGTTCTAGGCTCCGTAACAGCAGGCAAATTTTTAGCTGGCGACACCCCTTCCGTCTGTCCATTAATATCACTGCCATTTTTTAATGGCCCTCCCAACCCTGCCCGGTCGGAAATTGCGGAAGCCCCACGCTTTGGAGGAGCAACCACGCCCGGAGGCAAAGGTTTTTCTTCTTTTTTTAGTCTGTTTAATATTTCTAAAGCTTCCTTAGGGGGCCGCCCCACTTCTTCCGCTTCATTTTTTGGACCGGCAGAATCCAAAGGCTTACCAGCGCCTCCGGCAAGATTTTCCTGCTGTGAACCCGTAGCGGTTTTTACAGGCTCGGTAGAGGGCTGCTTTTCGCCTTCAGATAAATTATCTGCGGCCAATCTAACAGCAGCCGGAGCCAAACTGTCTTGGCCCAGCGCATTTAAAGTTTTCTTTAAAACTTCTTGGTCGTTTTTATTTAAGCTGTCGGTATTTCCCGAAGCCAAGGCCTGTATAATCCTGTTCCTTGTCCCTGAATCTGCACTTGAAATTTTATTTGGATTTTTGTCTAAATACTCCCCCACCACTTCCATATTTTGCCGCTGGACAGGGCTGGTTTTTGCCGGCTGCGTCCCTTGGGCGGAAACCTCAGCCGTGGCAGCTGAAGGGGCAACGCCACCGAAAGAGGCTTGCGCCTGTCCTTGCATTTGCCCAGAAACTTTAGCCTCTGTCGATGTTTTAGCTTTTATTTCTGCGGCCGACTTTGATTCAGCTTTGACTTCTCCACTTACCTGCCCGCTGCCTCCGCCTTGCGCTTGCACCTGCGTGCTGGCAGTAACAGAACCTCCGCCGCCTCCGCCTTGAACTTGGATTTTTTGTTCCAGTTGCCCATAAGCCTCCTGAAGCCTTTGTGCTCCCTGGCCGGTTTGAGATTTTACAGACTGCGCGACTGTTGTCTGCAGAGTTTGCCGCGCCTCTCCGCTAAGTTGTGACAAATCCACCTGGCCTTGCTGGCCGCTCCCCAAAGTCCCTAAAATTTCATTGCGAATTCTAACGTCACTAATTACTTCAGGATTTTTGTCTATATATTCACCAACCAGTTCCGCGGCCTGTTGTTCATTTTCCGTTAAAACAACACTGGATGTTTGTACCTGGGACTCTTCTTGCGTATCAAAATCTTCATTAGCCTCCTGTTTAACGGGCGTTACAGCGGATGCAGTCGCTGGTTTTTTATTTCCCGTCTGAGCGCTTGAGCCTGTTCCTTTTGCGCCCCCAAACGCCGCCCCAATAACTCCCAAAGGCGCATTAACCAAATCGGAAATAAGATGGGACTTTTCATTTTCGCTTCTTATTCTTTCCTCTTCAGTCTCCTTTGAAGTTTTAGATTTATTTTTTTCATCCTCTTCCTCGTTATTAAAATAAGCAAAAGAAGGGCTGTTAATTGCCTTATCGTAATCCGAATCAGAATTGCTGATAATTTCTATTTCTATTAGACCATCGTAATTTATTTTCGGAATTTCAAAAATCAGCTGAACATCGCTGCTCTCGGAGCTTTTTTGAACAGGGGGAATAAGGGGCTGCCCTTCGGATTTTGTTGCGAAAACTATGTGTGTATAAGGCCGCAAACCAATTCCTTCAAAAGAAACTTGGTCATTGGTTCTTATGGAAAGAGAGCTTTGTCTTACATTAACAAAAACACGGTTAATGTGGGCTGTATTTATGGATACGTTACGGCCCCTAACATCAAACCTGGCGGGCAAATTTATGCCGTTAGTTACACCCCTCGGCCTGGTATCACTACTGCTTCCCGTACTCGCCGTGGGATCAGCGGAAGCTGCCGTCGAATTTTTATTATCGTCCGCCATAAAATAAAAAAACAATTAACAATTCACGATTAACGTTTAACCCCAAAATCAGAAGTTAATTGTTAATTGTCAATCGTTAATCGTTAGCTTAATTTTTCCTGGCTTTCCTGAATTTCCAAAAGCTGTTTTGGGTCGGTGGTAATAATTTGGTCTTCCACATAAGATGCATATATTTTAATTGCCGCGTGCTTAAGCCCGGCAAAAAAAATACCTTCCCCAACTTCGCTTTCCAAAAGCAAATATTTTTCACCTTCTGTTAAGAAAAAGGTGTCGGCAATAATATTTATAGCCGCCGGCGATTGTTTTAACAACAGCTGGATGGAAGAGTTGGTTACAATAGGCTTGCCGTATGGACTGGCCATAAAGTCGGCAACGTCCTGGGTTACCGTGGTAAGACCTAAATAATACTTGCGCCCGCGTTTGGCAATACCAAATAAAAACCGCGCGCTGTCTTCGTGCTGCATCATAATCCAGGCTTCGTCAACCACCAAAATGCGTTTTTTTAGCTCACTGCGCACAATGTTCCAAATATGGTTTAAAATAATATACATTGCAATGGGCCGCAATTCATCTTCCAAATCTCGGATGGAAAAAACCACCAACTGATTATTTAAAACCACATTGGTTGGCTGGTTAAATAACCCGGCAAAAGTTCCTTCGGTATATTTAGTCAACCTTTGAGCCAAACTTTCCGCGCCCACCATACCATGCAGGATTTCTATTAAATCGTTCATTGTCGGATATTCTACGGTTTTAAAATCCGATTGCGCGGTAATGTCTTTTTTGGCATAAGTCTGCCAAATGGCCTTGTCCATTAAAGCTTCTTCCGTTGGGTTTAACTTGCCGAGCATTAAACTGAACAAACCAAGCAAGTTAACTACCGACGAGCGCAAAACATCAGCATTGTCTTCCCCTTCTATTGCAACGGGCAAATCGAACGGGTTAATACGGGAATTGGAATTTAACGAAACGCTCAAGTACGTGCCACCCACGGCATCGGCCAAATGTTTGTATTCGTTTTCCGGGTCTATAATTACCACGTCCGTGCCTATCATTAAATGCCGCAGTACTTCCAGTTTAACCGCGTAAGATTTCCCGGCGCCGGATTTGGCAAAAATTACGGAGTTGGCATTTTCCATGGCAAACCTGTCAAACAGAATTAAACTGTTGTTGTGGCGGTTAATGCCATATAAAATACCATCGTTACCCGTTAAGTCAGAGGAAACAAAAGGAAAACATGTAGACAGCGGACTGGTGTTCATGTTGTTACCAACATCCAGCTCGTCTTTACCAAAAGGCAAAGTGGAATTAAAACCCTGCTGGGTCTGCATTATTGCCCGCTTGGTAACAATAAGTTTAGCGCCCAAAGCGGATTCCAAAGTGGAAGAGTTCTTGTCTAATTCCTTTAAGTCGTCCGCGTAAATAGTAAAATACAGGGCAAAACGGAAATAACGCTCAGTACCTTGCATAAGCTGGTCCCGTAAACCTTCCACGTCTTTATAGGCCGTTTCCAGCATTGGGTCACGTACGCCACCTTTTTCCTGGTTAATGGACATTTGGCTGCCCAGCTCCCCGACTTTAGATTTTAACTTTTTTAAAATTGTTTCGGAGTCTATTGGATAAATATACATGGACAAATCCAGAGCGCCTTCGGCCTGTATAATAAAAGACAGCCAGTTACTGGAAAGGAACCTGGGGTATGCCAAAACAAAGAAGCTTCGTGCAAACTTGCCGTTTAATTCAAAATAAGAGCTTTCAAACTTCAGACTCGCCGGGGCAATTAAATCTTTCAAGGTTGTAAGACCCTCACGGTAAGTCTTTTCAACATCGGTAATTTTCTTGCTTAAATCACGCTCCTGCTCCGCCTCCTGGAGCATGGATTTTTTTTCTTCCAGTTCTTTTTCGGTTTTTATTTTAAAAATTGACATAAATTATTACTGCGCTATTTTCATTTCTTTTAATTTATTCGGGTCTAGTGTTGGAGCGGCGTCAAAATTGTAGGAGTTGTAATAGAGCTGAATAATAGCCTCTGTTTTAAGCGGCGAAGATTGCAGGCCAATACTGGAAAGATTGGAACTAACCGCAGAAATCCGGTTATCGAGCTTCTCTTTAAGTTTTTCAAAATTTTCAACTTTTTGCTTTAATTCCTTGGTTTTACCTCCCCCAAAAATCCGGCTAAAAAATCCGGCCGCCTGGGGCGTTATACTTTCGTCTAACGGGACAATAACGTAAAAATTCTTGTTCATAATACTGGCGTTTTCTATAAGCCGGCTAATAAATTCCACATATTCCAAAGTCTGGACCCTAAGCAGCTCATTTGTCTGTTTTTCGGCAATCCCTTTTAGCTTTTCCAAATAAGTGCCAATTTCCATTTTCCGGCTTTGCATTAAAATTTGCACTGAAAATTCCAAAGAATTCAAAAAACGCTGGAAATTATAAATAATGGCATTTTGTTCATCCTGACTTTTTAAGTCAAAATTAGTGCTGGATACCGCCAAAATCGCGCGCAAAGTGCCGTTGTTTAAAACGACCACGTCATTTTTTATTTCACTAATAGGCAAAAAGCTTTGTGTGGACTTTGCCGTTGTTGTGGATTTTTCCTGCATTTCTAATTTCATAGGTATTAGCTCTTAGCTTGTAGCAAATAGCATTTAGCAGGTAGGGATTAACAAACCTAACTGCTATATACTAACTACTAAATGCTCATTTCAATAATTCCCTCTCCTCAGCCGCCTGTTTTTCTAATAGTTTATTGACTTCGGTAAGTCTTTGACGCGAGGTGGCGGCAGTGCTCATGTTAACATCGGCAGCTGTTTTTGCTCCCAGCGCCTCGTCTTTCTGCTTATTGTCTGATGCTAGCACTCCCTGTTTATGGAAAATTAAAACCTTAGGACTGGTAATAAATGCCAACAAATTACCTAGCATGTTATAAATCGGCCTGCCGTTTAGTTTGCCAAAAGCTAAGCCTAAGGTAGGCAAGCCAAAAAACAAACCGGAAATAATTAAGACTGCCATGCTCTTTGTAAGAGTGAAAGCAATAAACACGAAAACTCCGCCGCCAAAAATAATACCAAACTGCTTAATAGTCAGCGGGCCAATTATTTTATCTTCTACCTCAGTAAATTGTGGTACGGAAAATTGCATATAATAGATTAATTATACCATAGAAACCTTAAGATTTAGATCTCATCATAATAAGAAGGTCTACAAAGCGTTCAAAATCGCTGCTGGTAAGAGGCGCGGACTTACGGTTGGCATCTTCTTTTAATAACGCGACCCCGGTTTCTATATAGGCTTTGTACAAAGGACTAATTTCCATATGGCGCACCACTTCGTGCAGGCCGTTCACCGACACAAGCTTTTGGAGCTTGCGGAACATTGTGCCGGTAGCGTGTTGTTTGAGGTCGTCAGGCTTTAAAACATCTATATCTGCCAAAGTCTCAAGCTTTATATTGTCTCCGGGCTTTTCTTGGAGCACAATTTTTGTCCCTGCAGGGGCCGGGGCAGCCTTGCCGCCAATAGATTGCTGACTCGTACCTGTTAACCTGCTTTTTAAAGCTTCGGCACTGGAACCTTCAGGAAAATTTAAGCCATAAGCTACTGTGCTAACAGCGGCAGCCACAGCCGCTTTAACATTTTCTTTATTGCGGTTTGAATTTATTAGACCTTCTTCTGTTTGTCCCCAACCGCTTTTAGCGTGATTATTGGCAACCTCAGGATCGGACGGACGAGCCGGAGTAGACTTTGAAGGAACACTTTGTTTTGCCTGGGGTGGAACCGCCGCGGACATAGACTCGGCAATTTGCTGGCTAAGCTCATCCGGCTTCCCGCCCGTAGGCAGACCGGCGGCAGACACTTGCTCTAGCGCGCTTTGGGCCTGGGCAACGCCCAAACCCTGCCCTTGTTTTGTTTGGTCATTAAGAAAAACATTTATGGTTACATTTTCCGGTTTTTTTGGCTCGGGCTGCTGGGGTGCTTTTGGCAAAACAGGTTCTTCTACCGGCTTTTTGACAGGCTCAGGCAATTTTGGCTTTGGAGCTTCCTCCACCGGCTTCTTTAGCTGTTCTTTCAGTTTTAAATGATGTGGCTGCGGCTTTGGCGGAACAGGCTTAGCTTTAACCGGTAAATCCTTAACCACACTATGGTCTGACAAAGCGCCCTGGTGCGGAGCCGGCAACTCTTTTTCCGTAAAAATATTTTTTAGTTTTGCCAAAAATGGCGACTGTTTTTTGGGCTCAACAATCCTGCTCTCCACCTTAGCCTGGACTATTGGCAAAGGCTTTATTGGAGGAAGAGGCTGCGCGCCCGGAGCTTTGGGGAAATTTAAAATATGGCTAAAAGGGGAGGTGGCAGGATTTTTAACTGGTTGGGTTTCTATGGGCTTGCTTTTCAAAGATTGCACCTGGGAGGGCTTTTCCCCTTCTTTTGCAACCACGGCTTTTTGGTTGTTGCCCGAATCCTGCAAAATTCTTTCCAATTCCAAAAGCTGGCGGTCATTCATTAAATCCATTAACTCCAACCACTCATTCTTTTCCGCCTCTACTAATATAGAGGAGACCTTAACCAAATTTTGAATTTTTTGTTGATGTTCGTTTTCCATATTCTCTTTATTCTAGCTACTATCTACTTCTTACTCCCCTTTGTTTTTTCTTCTAGTTTATGTAGCTTCCTGTCTATTTCCTGCTGTAAATACTTTTCAGCCTTAGTTGGCTGCTGGTTTTGCGTGGGCTTCTGGGTAATATAGTTTACTGTTGTTTTGGTTGGCCTCTCAGGCTGGACCATCTGTTGCGGCTGTGATATCTCCCCCATTTGCACTTTTTTTGCCACCGGCTGGTTACCCGGCGCGGGCACTAAAGGAGGAGCTGCTGGTTTTACAATAGGCTTACTAGCATTTAAAAGTTCGGGTGGCAAAGTAAACCTTTGGGTATTCTGAAAGCTACTCGGCGTCACTTCCTCAGACTGTGCTTCTTTGGTTTTTTCAATAAATTTGCGAACTTCGTCTACAACTATAATTGGCTCTGTTAGCCAAACAAATAAATTTAAAATTTCCGCCAACCCTTCTTTTTCGATTTTAGAAAGCTCTTTGATTGAAGGACCTCTTAACAAAAACTCGGCAACCCCAAAAGTGCTGGCTTGAGAATGTGTGGGCACAGAAAAACTTAAAAAATCCTTAATCCATACCCCAACAGGTTTGGATTCCCCGCTCCCTAGCATTTCTTTATTCTGTAGCAATGCGTCTAGGAATAGTTGATTGAACGTATCACCCTCATCCCAATTATTTTTATAAATTGCTGCCCGGGTATACTCTAAAAGATTAATTTTTTCCAGTAAATACAAAATATTATTACGCAGCAAATAAAGCACCTCTTCTTTGGGTAAATCCCAAAACATTCTGATTTCAAAATCAAGCAACTTCTTATTTTGCTCAGCGCTAAGCTGAGTCTGAGCTCTTCGGCCAATAGCGCGTACGTCCAACACAAAGCCTAATGTGTAAAATTCATCTTCGTCATTAAATCTTGAGAGTCTTTTTGCAAAGAATTCCGACAGGTCTCTTAACGCATTCTGGTCTTTATTTTTAAGCCCGTCCAAAAAATTCGCAAAGCTTTCCCATAAAGATGTTAAATATTCCGCAATTATTACCGAATCTCCCCTACTCACTTCCTTTCCTAAACTCTCTAAAGAATTTTTACCTAGCCTGGGCAAAAATAAAACCATCCTCTGCTTTAAATCAGGATTAAATTTGGAATTGGTTATTATTTCTTTTACTTCTTCAAGGGTCATTTTAACTAAAATTTAAAAACTTTTTATTTTTACTTTTGACTGTCTTTAATCTTTTTAATCAACTCTGCCCTAACTCTTAAATCCCTTTCTGCTAAAGTTTCTGTAATATTAGTATTAGGATCTGTTTTAAGTTCAAATGCTCGCATGACAGTTTGAGCCTGCTCACCAGAAGCCAAACCTGCCGAAGCAGCAAGCCATAAATTTGTTCTTGATTCCACCTGCTTGGCAATCTCGGGGTCTGTCATAAATACTCCTTTTTCGCGGTTCTCATCTCTTACCACCTTAGTTAACTGATTTTGAATTTTTGCAATAGTTTTTGCCTCATTGACTGCAATCCCTTTGGTATAAAGCTTAAACTTATCTTTAGTTTTGGGAGCCATGTTGTCCCTAAGCAAAGCGTAGATTGACTGCTCGTCAATTTTACCTAATGCTTGGGTACCCGCATCACTTAAAACAGCTTCTCCATCTTCTACTCCAACGTTAATAAGAGAGTCATGGAACATATCCATTTGCTGA
Source organism: uncultured Candidatus Saccharibacteria bacterium (assembly GCA_964474825.1). GTDB lineage: Bacteria > Patescibacteriota > Doudnabacteria > UBA920 > UBA920 > CAYYWQ01. Next base: position 240,381 of record CAYYWQ010000001.1, on the reverse strand, counting down.
CCACCTTTTTTCTTTGACAGGTTAATCTTCATATAATTCCTACCACGTTCCGCATGCATTGAATTCGCATAATCATGATTACTTTCAGCGTACGGATCTTCCAAGGCCTTAAGTGCTTTTGCTATTTCCGGACCCGTCGCTCTTTCTATTTCGTCTGCTTCAAGAATTGCAGCTTCTGCGGCAATTTGGGCTGGAGTTGCCCCAGGACCAAGATTTTTAGTGGCTTTTGTGACAGCTTTTGCTTTACCTACGGTAACAGCATTTCGTTTACCGATCGCATCAGCATCTCTAATAAATTCTTCTCTTTTTTGTACATAATCATTCCAGCCGACAGGTAAAGAATTTCCCTCCTCGTCCCGCGGAGCCATGTGAATCATATGAGGATGGCCTGTTTTTGGGTCGCTGTAAACGAGCTCGGCTCCATTGAAGTCACCTTTCTCATATGCATCTCTACCGATGTCTTTTAAAAATTCCCTTGTAAAATCTTCGTCTAAATAACCGCCTTCGGTCATTTGCTGGAAAAAAAACCTTATATTGTCTGCATTATAATTAAGAGGGCCTCCAAATAATTCTGGATTCCTAGCAGCTAATCCATTCTCCCCTCCCATAACTTCGTTCAGGTTCCTGTTTCTAAAAGCTTCTGCCAAGGCAAATTTAAGCTTTACACGAGCACGTAAGTCCCCTTTTTTAGATTCTTCGGCCAGCCTATTTATTTTACCCACATTGACTTGTTCATTAGGCGACCATTGACCTTCTTCTTTTTCATAAAGTTCCTTTCCTTTATGTTCATCAAAAAGATACATCGGGTCTTCTGTCATTCTTCTCCAACCAAACTGTTTTCTGGCAACTTTTACTGCCGCTGCCTCCACGCGTGCTTTATATAACTCTCTCTCTTCCTTGCTTTCTTCCCTTATTTTTCCAACAGTGGTAATAGGGTGAGCAACTTTAAAAAGCTGTCGGGAAAGCCACTGACCTCCTTTGTCTCCAAAAAGTCCTGGTAATATTTTCCCGCTTGCGAGACCTTCAGTCTTTTTATCGTAATGCTTCTTTACCCATCCCCCAGCAACGTCTTTAGTCAAAAACTTGGCGCCAGCAAAAGGCGCAAGCAAACCTTGTTTGCCAACTTTAGAGACTATGTCGCCGCCGTAGATGCCCATTTTTTCCGCTACCATTGTGGCGGCAAAGAGGAAGACCAATAAAATTACATTACTGGAAATTTGTACCACAAAAGAGGCAAAATTACTACCGCCTAAAGTACTCGGGTCCACCTTAAGATAATTAAGCACGCCATTGTTGGTCTGCATATTGGCAATGTAAGCTGCAATGTTAAGCATGAACGCCATAATGGGCGTAAAAAAAGCATACTTAATAAAATTACTCCACCATTCAGACCTATATTTGGCGGTAGTGGGCAATACTCCTGCCACGTAAGCTATGGGGGAAATCATAAGGAATATCCACAAGGCCACAATCCTAATAACCAAAAATACCGCTATGGCCGCAAACACCGCCAAGCTTCCCAAGGACATAGCTAAAAAGAACAACTGCTTTACAGTGTCGCTAAAATAACCGTGCCCGGCGAAATCCATATTCCAGACGTCGGGGCGATACTGCACCATTAAATTCTTTCCAAGGGAGCGAACAACTTCCACATTGTTGGGTAAAAACTGGTTCTGCGCGGTGTCCGCAATCCCTAAAATCGCCTGGCCAATAACCAAACTAAAATTCACAAGCAGGGCGGCAATAATTAACTGCACTAACAGGTGCTTATACTGGTAACTTTCCACGCGGAAAAGCGTACCCATGGCTATGGCAATAATGGCGACAATAAAAATAATATTGCAAACATTGCGCACTACAATCCAGGCAGGATAAATTACCCCGACAAAAGTGTCGGAGTATGTATGAATGGAAAGCATGGCCTGGATCATTGGCGCCAGCAGTGTGTAAAATATTAAGTAGGCCAGCTCAGAAAGAATACCAACAATAATTCCAATAATTTTGTTAATCAAACCAAGAAGTCCGCTTCCTCCATCGCCAAGATTAGTACCGCTTCCGGTGTTGCTCCCGTTATTTGGAACCGAAGACGGCACTGCTTCGCTTGCGTGTTTATTCGCATTCTCCTGAGTATCATAAAGCTGGACGTAAATACTCTTCCCTGCTCCAATGGTTGACATAAAGTCATTCCTCACCCCCAACCAGGATGAAAAATAAACGTTCGGTACCACAAAAAATTCATTCACCGGCTGAGTGCTGGATTCTTTTGTTGCGTCCGCCTGCTGTGAAAGTCCCAAATTCGCATACGCAGTCGCGGGAACGGTAACAGTGCTAGAAAATAAAGTGCCACCGACCGGAACAGCACCCGGACTTTGAGGTCCGGGTTGATTACTGCCTCCAATTGGGCCGTCGCACTTTATATAATCGGATGCCGCAGCAGGCCTAAAAGTAGCAAGCGTTGCTGCTGTACTGCCGCCAGCAACTGTACTGCCGTTTATAGCTATAAAAAGTGCCACATTCTGCACAGCAGCACCTGCAGCAGTACCAACAGCACTACCTCCAACAGCCAGGGCTCCGGCGCTTAAAGCCGCCCCACCAGTCAAGGCCACCGCCGCACTCGCCCCTACAATTACCACACCGTTTAAAGCCGCCCCTCCACCGCTGGTCATACTTTCTTTAAAACAAGGGATTCCCCCAACGGTTTTAGGATCAGCTCCTGCTTCTATTTTTTGCTTAATTGCCGCGGCTTGTTCCTGGGTAACCTTAGCCACAAAACTTGACCCTACTCCACTAATCGAAAAATTGGTGTTGTACCAACCGGGATTAAACACCGAGTCATTTTTTGTATCAAAGCTGGTTACAACCTGATTGTTTGTATTCTTCAAAGAAGCCACCTGAATTGTAACTTTCACGTAAAAATTAGAGTCTTTTCCTACCCGTACAAAATTTACGTTATTCCAAGGTCCGTTTTGGTTATTGGAAACCTCAACAGTTTCTGTAAGCACAATATCGCTGAAATTATAAACATTCCCTGCGGCTTTTGCAGTTTTGGGATAAACAAAAAAACCACCAAGACCGGAAAGCAGGATGATAATCAAAACCAGGCTAAAAACAGAAGTTTTAAATTTTTGTTTTAATTTCCGCAAGAATGTGGAATTTGTTTAAGAAAAGAGTGGTATTTTACAAATTTCTTTGGTATTTGCAGTGCTTAATCCTTGTTTTAAAACTTCAGCAAATACAGTACTTTTACCCTCAACTAATGTTAAAATTATACCACAAATATTTATAAAACACAAAATCCTGTGATTGACAGGCTTTATTTTGATTAAAGTCAATTTTACCACTTTTCCCCAAGTGCCAACAATTCTAAAATCCGCAATCATCCTCACCAAACTGACGGCCGTCAGTTTGGCTATGACTTAATATTTACAACTTGAATTTTTTCCTTAAATCACGATCATCATCAAGTTCTTCAATTTTTCCAAATCTTATAAAAGCAATTAGCCCTGTTTGCTTTAAATAATCCACGGCTTCCCTGTTAAGAGGAAAGGGACTAACAAACACGCTGGCCTGCAACATTACAAATTGATTGGTTTTTAAAAGTCTCCTTAAGGTATCCCTTTTGTCCCTGGCATCTTCGGGAATGTCAAAAATAACCATTCTCCATTTACCGTCCCACTTAGCCACTGTTTTAACAACAGCTTTTTGCAAAAGAAGTTCCAATTGTCCTTTGGAAGTTAATTCCAAAAAATTTTTACCTTGACGGCTGACTGATTTAACCATCCCTCGCTTTTTTAAATGCGAGACTGTGTTCAAAAAATTCCTTCTGGAACCATATAGTTGTTCGTAGCGCCAACCTTCAGTCCCTTCAATGGGCCAGGTAAAAAATCCGGTCGCCTTACCCAAAATTTTTAAAAATTCTCCCGACAGGGTTCCGTATTTTTTTGACATAAACTTTTACGTTAATTCACATCCTTACATAACTGACGGCCGTCAGTTATGTAAGGATAGCATAGTTACAAAAATTTTTAAAGTTCATTGCTAATTATTATAATTTTTTAAACTAGCTTTTCTTATACGAAAATTTGCATAAAACAAAAATCGGCGACAACGCCGATTTTTGTTTAACTATTCTTATATTTATTTTTACTCCCCTCTTGGATGGAGCTCTGACATAGGACCTCGGGTGCTTAACGGCGCTTTGGAAATGAATGCGCCGTTAACGCTGCCGCAAATAGAAGCACACCAAGCTGGGTCGTTACCGGGATGCTCTATGCAAGCATCTAGACTGCCGTACTCTTCCTCACACTGAACCGTTGCGGCGGCAGGAGGAGTTGTCACCGGAGGTGGAGGTGTTACGGCAGTGCGGGTAGCGTCCACTTTCTTGGTTAAAGTTGCCAAAACATCGGCTTTACTTTTGCCGTAGGCAGTCACAGTATAAGTATACTGTGCTCCCACCGCGACAGTTATTGCCACAGCCCCACTTAACTTTGGCTGCATGGCTCCGTTGATATTTGCCGGGACACCGGGTCCGCTAATAGAAATGGCTGTAGCGTTTCCAACGCCGCTGGCATCCCACTGCAGGCTAAAGGTAGCGGACTTGCCGTCGCTGCTTACATCGTCCAAACTTGATGTTATTGTAATATTTTTACCTTGAGTAACTTCCAAATTGGCCTGAACCCCACTGGTTACCAAGCTGGTTGCCCGGGAAAGGTTGCCAATGTTTTCCTGCAAAATACTGGAACCGCTAACGCCGCCGCCAAAAATCATGTCATTGGTAATTTTATTGGCTACGTCAGTAATAAAGGTTATAAAGAATGGTAAGTTATTATTATTGTAAGTGCCTACATTCTGTCCAAGGGCGTTAAAGGCCTGGTCAATGCCTTTGTTAATTAAACTTGGAGGAGAAACAATGCCTTCACAAATTTTTACAATAGGGCTTTCCACGGAATTAGGCAAAGCGTCCCATTGGTTCTGGGCTTTAGCCAAATCAGTTTGCGCTTTGGACAGGTCGCTGTCGGTTACCGGATAACCCATTTTTTTAGCGTTAACTAAATCATCAAACAAAGCCTGGCGGTTGGCCAATTGGTTGTCTACCAATTTATATGACTGGTCCAAAGATTTTTGTTGGGACATTACCCCTTGGCAGTTGCGAGGAGTCTTAAGACCGCTGCTTTGGGCAATTTCCGCCTGGGCAGTGACTAAAGACTTGGAATGGATCATTTGAGCGGAATTGGCAAAAGCAATTTGCTGGACAAAAGGATTACTTCCGCCGGTGCCTGCTGAATACATTTTCTGGTAAAAATTCGGGTCATTTGTATTAAGCTGTTTAGGGTCAAAACCCAAAGCGTTGTTGGTATAGCGAAGTACCGAGGGTGACATTTGTCCCTGAAGGGCTGGGTTTGCCAAAAATGATCTGACAAGCATTTGGTCGGCTTTAGCGCCGCTAAAGTTGTCTAAAATAAATTCGCTGTCATAAACCTGGGTGGCAACTGCGTCCGCATATTTGGAAAAATTATTTATTTTATAATTTTTTACCATTTTATTAACCATGTTAATGGAAATGGTTTTGGTGGTTTTTATTAAAACATTCCAAACCAAAGTTTTCCAAAAACCCTGCTGCGCAACCTTAAGCTGATTTAGAAGCGGTTCTTCCCGGGCCTCCAGGCTCATAATTTGCTTGGTAATTTCGTCAATTAACAATTGCTTCCTGTTGGAAATAAAAGTATTAGGCGCAAGAACAGCTTTAACTATTTCCAATTGCGCTCCATGGCAACCTTTAAACCCTTCTATTTTGGTAATTTTTGCAATTAACTGTTCTTGAACGCTCGCGCCTCCGCTAATAAGGGCCAGTCCTCCCATGCCTATTGAAACCCCTTTATCTCCGGCAAAAAAAGCTTTCTCCGGCACCAGGCAAGCAGAGTTGGATTTATTAGCGCCTTCCAGGATGCCTGTCGCTAAGCTATTTGCGGTGTAACCCCCAATACCCCCAAGACCCAAAGCGCTGTTGCTCGTAGGCACGTCCCCTATTTGGGCCAAAGCCAAACCAGGCAACATTAAAAGTTGTATGGCGAGTAAAGAACAAGCGACTAATTTTTGAAGTTTATTGCTGTGCATTTAAGTCAGTTAAAGTTTGGTCAAACATATAAGTTTCGTCGGCTCCGGTTTGATTGCCTTCTTGGGGCAAAGTATTCAAGCTAGATCCCGCTAAGCTAATTCCTAAATCTATTCCATATTTTTGCTGAGCGGCCAACATTTCGTTGTCCATATCCTGTTGGGATTTTAAAAACTGGTCTAGGTACTGCCCCACTAAAAGCGGGTTGCTGTCTGCCTGGGTAAAATTATGCAGCAACCCAATACCCGCTTGGTATTGTGCAATCTTTAATTTTTGCAAGCGAACCAAGGATTGGGGCACTGAAAGTTTTTGCAGGCTGGTTATTATCGCCTCAAGTTTTTCTGCCTGATTATTAATTTGATTTTGGTTGGCGGAAATTAAAGCTGTTTGAAAATCGGCATTATTAATATAACCACTTTCTGCTGTTTCGGCCTGAGCGAAATAGGCTTTTATTGCCGCATCGCTGTCAGAAATCTCATTTACACTAATTTGGTCTAAGGACAATTGTACGTCCTGGGTAGACATGCCCAAAACTTCGCCTGTATCTACCGGGGTAACGCTGCCGTCTTCATTAATAATGCTTACCCCGGGCCCCTCGGTACTTGCACCGGCCACTAAGGGCTGCTGGAATTCCTCAGGGGTAACGTAAGCGTAATACCTAGGCACTAAAGAAGGATCAACTACTAAACTAGCCGGATGCAAATTAAACATGTCTGGGTTTTTCATATAAGAAACACCAACCAGAAAAATTGCCGTAAGCGCAATTAAGCCAAAATGGCCAAAATGTAAATGACCCTCAGAAGTTTGTGTTGTTGTTTGTGTTTCCATAAATACAATTTTAATTTTTGTTTATTGGGGGCCAGGAAGTAAACTGGAACCAAGCATAACCATTGTTGGCAGTCCGCAACTGGACGCCGGCTCTCCAAGACCCACTGTATTTACCGCAACATGAGAAAATGTTTCGGGAAAGTAATTATACACTCCCAAGACCGGCATAAAAACAAAGACTCCGGGATTGGGCCCAACAACAGTAACCGTTAATCCGCAAAAAGGAACAACATTAAAAATATCAAAAACTCCAGGTGCAAAAAATCCGCCAATGGGAATGCCTGACTGGGCCCGCGCAATTTGCGGCTTGCTGGAAAAAACAGAATAGCCGGCAATTATCTGGGCAAGGACTCCAACAAAAAATAATAATTTTAAGGCAAACGGCATGGACCGCATATTAATTATTCTCCCAAATTTTATTTAACTGCTCCGCAAGTTCCCCGCAAGAATTATAATAAGGTGATTTTTGGTCAATTTGCGCGCAGGCTTCAGGCTTACCTTTTAGCAAAGCATAGGCATACAAGCAAGCGTCTTTACTTTCAACAGTTTGGTTGCTGCTATAGGCCGGTAATTTATTACAACCCGCAAGATCGCCGTTTACAACTCCCACATTAGCCTGACATTCTGTTTTTAAAATTGATGCTGTAATTTGATTACACAAAGAATTATTTTTTATTTTAACCGCGACGTTGGAAATACAGTTGTCCAAAAAATTTGACGGGACATTTCTGCAGTACAAAAGCGGATCGTTCTGAGGGGCTTCAAATGACAGCCAGCATGTTAACTGCCATTTTGGATCTTTTACCGCGTAACATTCCTGAGGGTTTTTATTTCTAATTGCCTCATAAATAATACAGCCGTCTTCTCCCCCAACACTGGGGTCAGGATTGCACTGCGGAACAGTTGAAGGATCACTAACCGCTGCGGCAACTTGCTCCCTGGCTAAAATTTGGGCTTCCGCTAAATTAACCGGCTTACCCAAACTAACAGATTTTAAATGTACCGCGCTGACTAAAAATATTCCTTTTGGTCCTATTACTTTTTTAAATCCCTCATTCAAATAACGGCGCTGGCCGTTTTCAAATAAATAAATATTTGCGCTTCCCACCTGCGCCATGTAGCGGGGACTGCTATAAAGATCTAAAAAATTTTGGGGCACAACCTGAATTTTGTCAGCCGTGACGCCATAAGATTTTAAAGCTAACATTGATGGCACAGGCATTTTATAAAGCGAAGGCGACAGTAAATAAACTGTGGAATCCCCCGCTGTCTTGACCGCTTGGTATCCAAAATCCTGCGCCGCAACAGCAGCATGAAAGATTTCAGTGAGCCCGAAAACAAAAAACAGAGCAGTTATTGCTATTAAACCATGAAGCCCAATTATTCTTATTTTTAAAGGCATTTTACTTTAAAATAACTAAATTAGCCTGTTGTGAAACAGACAATTTCAAATGAATTTTCTGCAATTAAATTTTGTTTTGGTTTCTTGCTGCTTTTTTCTTAACTTGTACTTATATTATAGCACATCTGGAAAAATTTTGCAATAGAAGAAGACTGTTGTATTATGTATTTAGATTATGCCTTACAAAAATTCAAAAATTTATTTTGTTTTGGCCGCCGCAATGCTTTTATCATTGGGGTGCAATTACAAATCCCCTTCTGCGGCCAAGGTAACGACTACCAAGACAACATCACCTTACAATACCACCCTCCTGGTCGGGAATAAAAAATTAGATGTTCAAATTGCAACAACCACAGCGGACATGGCTCAGGGACTTTCAAACAGAGAACCACTAAAAGACAATGAGGGAATGCTTTTTGATTTTGTAAAAAATATTAAGCCCGGATTTTGGATGAAGGACATGCTGTTTGACTTGGATTTTATTTGGATAGCGGACCAAAAAATTATTGCCATAACCCCTAAAGTCCCGGCTCCAAAATTTTCAGGAGAAAAACTGCCTCTTTACTACCCACCTCAACCTGTTGCCCAGGTCTTGGAAGTTAATGCCGGCTGGGCAGAAAAAAACTCCGTGCGCATTGGCGACGAAGTAATTTTAAAAACAGGTAATTAATAATTTATAACAAGTAACCGATACTTGTTAACCATTACCTGTTACTTGTTCTATGCTATAAGTTTTGACAACTCCACCCACTGTTCAATAGACAACTCCTGCGGCCTGACCGTGGGATTTATTTTTAGTTCGTTTAATATTTCCGTTACCCTGTTTTTTTCCAAACCTAAATTGTTAACAAGTGTATTGTGAAGCTGTTTTCTTTTCCCGGCAAAACAGGCTTTAACAATTTTAAAAAACTTTTTTTCGTCGCCAATGTCATACTTAGGTTTGTCGTATAACTTTATTTTTAAAACCGCGCTGTTAACTTTTGGGGCAGGATGAAAACTTTCCCTTGGAACAATCCGGACTAATTCCGGCTCGCCATAAAGCTGAACTGAAATTGCAAGGATGCTCAAGTCCCCTACTTTAGCTGTAACGTTCTGTGCCACTTCTTTTTGGGTCAGTATTACAATTGACGTCGGTTTAAATTCCGCGGTCATAAACATTTGCAAAATTTTGCCCGTTATAAAATACGGGATGTTGGCAACTACTTTGTAACTTTGCGCGCCTTGCTCTTTAAAAAACTTTTGAAAATCGTATTCCAAAGCGTCCGCGATTTCAAAACGAAACCTGTCACGATTGTCTTTTTTAAGGCCATGGAGCAGCTGCTGGAACTTTGGGTCCTTTTCTATGCTTAAAACAAATTTTGCCCGCTCTATTAACCTCTGTGTCAGATTGCCTATACCGGGACCTATTTCCATAACGTAATCGTCAGCGCTAACATCGGCCGCGTCCACGATGTCTTCCAAAGCAATATCGTCCACTAAAAAATTCTGCCCATAAGTAAAATTAGGCTTAAGGCCGTTACTGCGGAGTAAATTTTTAAGTTGTTCAGTATTCATAATTATTCCACTTTGTATTTAGTATATAATATTTTGTATTTTGCCCCCCATACCATATACAAAATACATTATACATAATACATCAAAAATCCAGTTCCTCTACCACTAGTTCTCCTGCGACTTGATCTTCAGCTAAAAAACTCTTAGATACATTAATGGCATGCACGGCCGCTTTTGGTAAAACTTTTAAAATACGCGAAGGCTGACTAACGCGGAAGTCGCCATAAAGACGACGGGACGCGGCATAAACCAAAAACAGCCTTTTGCGGGCGCGAGTTAAGCCAACATAAGCCAGCCGGATTTCTTCGGCCATCTCGGAAGGGTCTAAAAGCGAACGGGAGTGTGGCAAAATCCCCTCTTCCAAACCCACAAAAAAAACATTGTCGAACTCAAGGCCTTTGGCGCTATGAAGGGTCATTAAAGTTACGCTATCCCGGGTTTCGTCCTTCTGATCAATTTCCGAAAGCAGGGCTACTTCCTCCAAAAGCGAGGTTGCAGCTTCCCGCCAGGGCAAGTGGCTGAACTTGGCGGCCACTGTCATTAATTCCTCCACGTTTTCCCAGCGGGTCTCCCCAAGCTCCGTGCCGTCGCGTAAAAAAGTTTCGTAACCGGCATTTTTGGTAATTTTCTTTATTAATTGGGGCAGGGCGGTATTTTCCGGCGTGGTACCCAGTGAATCAAGCAAGGCAAAAAAATCCTGCGCGCTTTTCCATTGCTTAGGAGAGAGCTTGATTTCAGCTAAATCTTTACGGAAATCCGCAAGGCGAACTTCCACGCTTTCGTCCTTGTCAGGCTTTTCCATGCGCCTGTCTAAAATAAAATCGCGGATAATCATGTAAGACTTGTCCCCAATCCCTCGCGGCGGCTCGTTAATAACGCGCTTTAAAGAAACCAGGTCCCGAAAATTCAAAATTAAACGCAAATAACACAGCATGTCCTTAATTTCCTTGCGTTCATAAAATTTCAGGCCGCCCACTATTTGGTAAGGAATACCAGAAGTTATAAAGACTTCTTCAATGGCGCGGCTTTGGGCGTGGGTCCTGTACAGCACACAGTATTCATTTAAAGGCTCGTGCTGTTTTGGTAGCTGCGGCAGTAGCGATTGCCGCAAAGAAGGCGCGGCGGCACCGTATAGCCTACGAGCTTTAATAAAACGGTCCAATATGGAAAAACCGGCACCCTTAGTTTCCGGGTCGCCATCATTTTCCTTAAAATCATATTCTATTTCGTCGGGACGGCCAGAAGACAAAGAAATAACCTTTTTGGCGACAAACTCGGCTTCAGCTCTCTCGTCGTTGGCCTCGTATAGTGTAATTTTTTCGCCGTCCAAATTTTCCGTCCACAGTGTTTTTTTACGCTGTTCGCTGTTTAATTCAATAACCTTCTGCGCGGCCTGCAAAATATTTTTGGTGCTCCGGTAATTCTGCTCCAGCTTAATTTCCAAGGCTTTTGGAAAATCCTGCTCAAAATTTAAAATGTTGCGAATATCACTGCCTCTGAACTTATAAATACTCTGCGCGTCGTCCCCCACTACAAAAATATTGTGGTGAACGGCCAACATCTTTAACAAAGTATATTGGGCCGGGTTAGTGTCCTGATACTCGTCTACCAAAATGGTGGAAAATTGTTTTTGGTATTTTTCCAAAACTTTGGGGAAGTTTTCAAATAATTTAACGGTCAACATGAGCAAATCGTCAAAATCCAAGGCATTTTGTTTAAACAACGAATCCTGGTAACGGGCGTAAACTTCCTGTAATTTTTCCGCCATGGGAGATTCCAGTCCCAGGTTTAACTCCGAAGGTAATTGCAACACATTTTTTGCCCGGCCCATTAAAGCTGCAAACAAAGGCGCGGGCAGGCGCTTGGTGTCTATACGTAAATCTTCCAAAATCTCCTTAAGGACTTTGGTTTGGTCGTCTTTGTCAAAAATTACAAAGTCATTACTGTAACCCAAAGCCGTAATTTCTTTACGGAGCAACTTGGCGCAAACCGCGTGGAAAGTCCCCATAGTAATTTGCTCAACCGCGCCTTTAAAGCGCGCCAAAAGCGGTGAAATCCGCTCGCGCATTTGCTTGGCCGCTTTATTGGTAAAAGTCAGAGCTAGAATATTACCGGGGTGCGCCATTTTCTTCTCTATAATATAGGCAATGCGAAAAGTTAAAGTCTTGGTTTTGCCGCTTCCCGGCCCAGCCAAGACTAAAACCGGCCCTAAGGGGGCCGTGACTGCCTGCTTTTGCTTGTCGTTTAAGCTGCCTAAATCCATTTTCCTAAAACTTTTATTACCCAAAGTATTATAGCACGACCTATGAATATCATGATTAGACAGTGTTAATTAGACGCCTAAAAAACCTTAAAACCGTTTGCAAGAAAATTGCAAGCTCATTTTGCCAAATCTGCTTTAAAATAAGCCAAGAAAATAAAATTGCTTAAGTTTAAAAGTAAAATCCGCCAACTGTGGATGAAATACTTGCCTAACCTCTGGGTCATAGACTAAACTTATATAGACATTAAAATATTTAGGGTTTTGCTAACAAATTACCGTAAATACTGCTACTTAGCGCCCCTCTATATTATTACTGGAGTAAAAAAATTCAGACTATTCGTTTTTGGCGGTCTAAATTTAAAAAGCTTTCTTTTACGACCGCTTTTTTCATTCAGTATTACATAAAAAAATCCCTGTTTTTGTTTAAACGACGCGCCCCCCAACTGAGGCGTGTGCACCTTAATGCTTTCCCGGCCGTGCATTTAAAGCGCATGGACGTTCTTGATTTTGGCGTGAAGTTTTCCAGCGAACTGCTGGTTATGGTAATTGCCTTGGCCGTTGCCGGACTTAATTTCCATTTTTTTGATTTTGGAGACCTGAAGAACTATAGCGATAAAAGCCTTGCGGCGAATTTTTTGGCTCTGCACCCTGTGCTGAACAAACAACTCTCCGAAAGGAACAACACTGTAATTACAGTTTTTACGGCTACCAACTTAATCCCCCAGGCTCAGGCCGACGAACTGGCCGGCCTGGACAGTCAAAGTGGTTTTGCTGACAGCACAAGCAATGATGCCGGCGGCCTTGAAGACAACGGCATTGCGGCTCCTAACCCCGACAGCATTCAGGCTTTGGTTACCAATGTTACCAAAAAAGTTTACACCACGCAGCCAGGCGACAGCCTAAAATCCATAGCCCAGAAAAATGGAATCTCCGTAAACAGCATTCTTTGGAGCAACCCGAACCTGAGCAGCGATGTTATAAAACCAGGCTGGGACTTAATAATTCCTCCGGTGGACGGCATAGCTGTAACTGCTGATGCCAACACAACTTTGCCGGACTTAGCCGCACAGTTTAACCCGGAAAAATACAATACCGACAAAAAAGCTAGGGATGCTTCCGCCGCAAAACTTTTGGAAATCATAATTTCCTACAACGGACTAGACAGCGCCGAAGCCATTAACCCCGGAGACTTTTTAATTATTCCCGGCGGCGTAGTTGCGCAGGCACCCACTCCCAAACCAACCCCTAAACCAAAAACTTCAAAACCATCTACCCCCACCACTCCGGGAGTGACCAGCATTAGCTCCGGCTATGACGCGGACAACCATTACTTCCCTATTGGTTACTGCACTTATTACGTTGCCACCCGCATGAAAATTACTTTTGGCGGTAATGCTAAAAACTGGCTTTCCAACGCCCGCGCCTCCGGTTATGTAACCGGGCAGGAACCGGCAGCGAACGCCGCCATTGTCTTTGGCACCAAAGGCTATGGCCGCTATGGCCATGTAGCCTTTGTTGAACAGGTTGACGGCAACCGAGTATTGGTTTCCGAAATGAACTACGAAAAATTCAACCGGGTAAACCAGCGCTGGGTATCTACCAGCGACCCGGCTATACAAGGCTATATATATCCATAAAATAAAAAGTTAAAACATAAATTATAAACGCCGCCTTGTGGGCGGCGTTTTACTTTTTGCTAAACTGTTCATTTAATGGGAGAAGCTAAAATTTGGACCAATCTTATTGTAATAAATAATTCATTCCCTTAATCATCTTTCCACTGTACTGTTTTGGCCATTGTTGCCGGAAAGGTCGCCTGTGGTTATATTGTCTGCCTTGGCGCTCACCGGCTGGCCGGTAAAGCTGTCTGTAGCATTAAACTGAATGTCTTTAATTAAGGTTGGTCTCTCCCCTGCTTGTGAAGCCGAAGGAATCAGGCGCACGCCGAACTGTAAGGTTCTGGCCGGGCTAAACTGGCCAATATGCGCGGGCAGCGAACCCACCTGCCATGTTAATTTGCTTGTAGTAGAATCAAACTGGACTTTCCCCGACTCGGCACTATTAACGCTTCCAGGCACAAACCCTCCGGCACCTAACGGAATAAAGGCTGTTAGTGTGCCGCCGTTAAAATCGTTTGTAGAATTAGTTAAAGTCAGAGTTACAGAATAAAGGGAAGTCTTGCCAACCTGTGGCGGCAGCTGGCCGCTTTGGAAATCTAGCGCTGTATTTAAGCTGACCGGGCTGGAAATTTTTAAGCTAACCTGGTTCCCCGGAAAATAACTGTCGTATTCCGTTGATTTAATTTTAATGTCGCTTAAAACAGTTAAATTTTTTGAGGAATCTTTAGTGGCGGGATTTTTAACGCGCACAGAAAAAGACAGCTGACCGGATTCATTGGGGTTTAAACTCCCCAAATTAGACACAGAGGAAGCGTCCCAGGAAATGGTATTGTTGTTAACCTGCGCTCCTTCAGCCTGAATACTGCTAAAATCCAAAGCCTTGGAATTTAAAGTCAGTAAAACATTAACGCCAGTGGCTACCACGCTGCTGTTGTTTTGGTATTTTATACTATAACGTAAATTTTCACCCGGATTAACGGTACTTTCTGCGTTTAGATTATCTACCACTTGACTTACAAGCAAAGGCAGGCTGGCCATAGTTGTGGTAAAACTTCGGCTATTTTGAGTAAAATACTGGCCGTCTTGGCCTAATATTAAAAAGTCAGCAGAAATAGTTTTGCCTTCTCCGGGATTAGACGAATTAAACGAACCCTGGATGGTTATGGTACCCGAGGCTCCGGATGCCAGCGCGTCTATGTTCCAGATATTGCCGGCTGAATCGGACGGCGGCTGGGCTGTGGCAAAAACAAATCCACTGGGATAATTTAATTTTATTTGGGCGCCGGAAATGGCATCGTTTGAATTGTTTTGATACCTTACTGTGTAAACCGCTATTTGGGCATTATTGGTGGTTGTGGGACCAGAAATATCCAGCGCCACATTGGACGCCGTTAAGCGGACAGTAGAAATTTCTTGGGCAAGGAATTCCGAATTAAAATTACTAAAGCGGTAATGCACTTTCATGGAAAGGTTTTTTTGGTCATTAACATTGCCACTAAGCTGTGCTTTAACAGTAATGACCGCGTTTTGCCCGGGACTCAGGTCTGGCACGGCAAATTGGGTGCCTGACAAATTTTGCGGATTGGGCACACTACTAATAAAAGACATGCCTTCACCGTAAGCCAACTCTAAGGACATTTGGACCAATTTCTGCGTGTCGTCATTTTCCACTTTAATTTTATAAACGGTCTGCCCTCCGGCCGGGGCGGTTTCGGGAACATCCACCGAAATAGTAACATTAGCCGCTGTAGGGGCTACCGGGGGACTTTTACGAAAAGCAAAGTAAGCCAACACGGAAATAGTAACAACCCCGGCTAAAATAGCCCATACATAAAAACGATTCTCGCGATAAAAACCGGCTGGGGAGTGAACGGCCCCAGAGGATGCAACTAACGGAGCAGGGCCGGGTTGTCCTATGGTCTTTTTAGTAAACGAGCTTGGCGGACTTTGGGTCTGGGGATTATTTTCAGGTGTTATGGGCATAAATTTTTAATAAATTATAGCAATATTATAACATAAACCTTTGGGATTTAATTTCCCTCTCCAAATGATAACTTAAAAATCCGGACAAAATATCTTGCAATTCCTCCAAATCTCCCATGTTTCGCGCAGACAGCTCTTGGAAAGAAATTTTGGACAGTTCTAAAAACCACGCATAAGTTACCCTCCGTACTTTTTGGGCAGGAGTTGTTCCTTTGTAAAATAAAAATCCCCCAGCTTGGTTACTAAAAAATAGTTCTTCGGGGGTATCTTCTTCAGAACCAGTTTGTATTCCCAACCCTAAAGACTCCAAGAAGTCGATTTTAAACTTTGCCAGGCCGCTGCCCAAGACCAGCTCGTTATGCGCTGAGGAAAAGAATTTTAAAGATTTTATTAATAAATCAAACAAAGCGGAATTTATTTGCTCATCGGGCGTAAATTTTAAAGCCAATTCCAAAATATAAAAGGAAATCTTGGCTGCTTCCAAATTCTCCCGGAGCCCCGAAAAACTTTCCAAAACTTCCACGCCAATAACTTTAGGCAGCTTACTGCCCACCACGCTCAGCTTGCAAAAAAACAAAGTCTGGAGGCCATACTGCAGCTTGCTTTTAGCAAACTTAACCGATTTTGCCAAAACACGCAGCTTACCCTGTTCTTTGGTAAAAACCGTAATAAGTTCGTCAGCTTCCCCGTAAGGCTGTTTTTTTAGAATTATAGCTTGGTAGGTTTGTTCTCGTGGCATATCTCTACTAAATACTAAATTAACTAAATGTACTAAATCTAAATATTTCGCTTTCGTCCCAGTCATTTGACGGGACGACACGTCGGATGACTGTGTCGTATTTTTAGTCTCTTTTAGTATTTAGTAGAAGTTATATCTTAATGAGCCCCACCCAAATAGCTTTACCTTCCACTTCGCCCTGGGCCTCAAAATCCACTTCCACTTCCAGACTCTTTTGGATTTGGCTGACAAAAGTTTTTTTGCGATCAAGCAAATTTAGCAGCGCGTGCTCAAGGACTTCGTCTGTGGCGTTGTAATAAAGGTCTACTAATTCCCCCACCTTAAGACCGCTCTTTTTACGCAAGTCCTGCACTAAGCGTTCCAGTTCGCGCGCAAGGCCTTCTTTTTTGAGCTCCTCGTTTAATTCCAAATTCAAGGCCAACTTAAATCCCGGCGTTTCCCTAAAAGCCCACCCGGCTTTGGGTACAAAATCGCTGCGGCCGCTGACTAATTTAACATTTAACTCTTCGGCCAAAACTTTTTCAAGTTCCGCGCCCAGTAAATTATTTTTGCCTGTAAGGTGATATTCTAGCTCAGCCAAAGGCTGCCTGACTTTTAGACCATGCTCTTTACGTAAAGAAAGTCCCTGTTCAACAATTTCCCGGATTACCGACATTTCTTCTAAAATTTTAGTGTCTGGCTCAGGCATTTTTTCCGTCCACAATTCCAAATGCACAGACTCTTTGCCTGTTAAGTCTTTGTAAATAAAATCTGCCAAAAAGGGCATGAGCGGCGCCAGCATTTTGGAAAGCTCGGCCAAAACCAAACCCAAAGTTTGTAGTGCTGCCTTGGAATCCTCGTTGTCCTGCTTTATTCTTTCGCGGCTGCGGCGGACGTACCAGGTGGAGAGATCGTTAACAAAATCTATTATGGCACGCCCGACACGCACTGTGTTATAAGCGTCCATATCTTTAGTTACTTCCAAATGTGTCTGCGAAAGCCTGGACATAATCCACTTGTCTAAAATATGGTCCCCACCGTTTGCTGTGAACTGAGAACTGATTACTGACTTCTCATACATCCTGTAAAAACTCCACATATTATAAACCAGCATGCTGACTTTACGGCTGACTTCCTGCACGCTTTTTTCGCTGAAATTAATGTCGTCCGCGCTCATAACCGGACAGGTCAACAAATAGAACCGCAGCGCGTCAATGCCATATTTTTCTATGAGTATCCAGGGATCCGGGTAGTTATTTTTAGACTTGGACATCTTACTGCCGTCTTCGGCCAAAATGTTTCCGGTGGTAACAACGTGCTTAAACGGCGCGTGGTCAAATACCAAGGCAGACATAACATGCATAACATAAAACCAAGCCCGGGTCTGGCCAATGTACTCAGCTACAAAGTCTGCCGGGAAACGGTTTTTAAACTGTTCCTGATTTTCAAATGGGTAATGTAATTCCGCAAAAGGCATGCTGCCGCTCTCTACCCAGCAATCCACAACTTCGGGCACGCGTTTGCTTTGGCCTCCGCACTGGGGGCATTTTACAATAACCTGGTCTATGTACGGCTTATGCAAATCCAGTTTGTTTAAATCTTCCGGGTTGTAATTAGGATAGACTTCCGCAAAATTGCTAGATTTCTCTTTAAGATCCTCTATTGAACCAATACAAATTGTAGATTTACACTCCTCGTTCTCACACTTCCAAAACGGCAGCGGAGTTGCCCAGTAACGGTTGCGGGAAATATTCCAATCCGGAGCCGACTCCATGCTTTTGTCGAACCGTCCCATTTTTAAATGTTCCGGGTACCAGTTAATTTCTTCGCTGTTTAATTTGCGTAGCTGGGCTTTTACTTTTTGGATATTAATAAACCAGGCAGGCAAAGCGTTATAAAACAAAGGCGTGCCGCAGCGGTGGCAGTGCGGATAACTATGGGTATAGCTTAAAACATTGTAAACTAAATTGCGTTCTTTAAGTTCCTTTAAAACTATTTTGTCCGCGTCTTTAAAGAACACACCGTGCAAATTTTTTGGGTTGCGTTCATTGGCTATGTATTCGCCCTTGTGGTCCAGCATATCTAACCTTGGCAAATTCTTTTCTTTGGCCAGTTCGTAGTCTTCTTCACCATACATTGCGGCGTTATGAACTATACCTGTACCGTCTTGTGTTGTAACAAAGTCAGCCAAATAAATCCGGTGAGCGCGGCTGGGGTCGCCAAGCATGTCTTTTACGTTGGCAGATGAATCGCTCCGGCCATTAGGAACAACGCCCGGATAAAGCGGTTCGTATTCTAAGCCTTCCAAGGCTCTTGCCGGAAACTCCGCGACGGTTTCATACTCACCGTTTAATATAGAGAGTCGTTCTTTGGCCAAAATATAACGTTCATCATTTTGCTCTACTAAAACGTACTGGATGTCTGGGCCCAAATTTAAAGACGTGTTACCCGGCAAAGTCCATGGTGTGGTTGTCCAAGCCAAGGCAAAGGTTTTGTCGTTGGTTAAATCGTTTACTATTCTTTGGCGCGGCAAGAGTTTAAATTTAGCAAAAACAGATTCTTCGGTAACGTCGCGGTAGCTGTTATCCATAGCCACTTCAAAATTGGAAATGGGAGTTTCGCAGCGGCTGCAGTAGAGCAGGACTTTCCTGTCCTGGTAAATTAAATCTTTTTCCCAAATTTGTTTTATACCCCACCAGACCGATTCCATATAAGTGGTGTCCATAGTCTTGTAGGAATTTTCAAACTCAGTCCAGCGGCCCATGCGCTTGACCATTTTCCCCCACTCTTCGGTAAAGCGAAGTACATTGTCGCGGCAAACCTGGTTAAACCGGTCCACGCCAATTTCCTCAATTTGTTTTTTGCCGGAAATTTTTAAGTGCTGCTCAACAATATTTTCAATGGGCAAACCGTGGCAATCCCAGCCCCAGCGCCTGCGGACATAGCGCCCTTTCATTGTCTGGTAGCGCGGGAAAGCATCTTTAACAGTTGAAGCTAAAATGTGCCCATAATGAGGCAACCCCGTGGCAAAAGGCGGACCATCATAAAAAATATAAGGCTTCTTGCCCAAAGTTTGGTCCAGAGATTTTTGAAAAGTTTTATTCTCGTCCCAAAACTTTAATATGTTTTGTTCCAACTCATTAAAGTTTGGCGCTCCTGTATTTGGTTGTTGTGGTGTTTCTTGTGCCATATTAATTTCCTGATATTACATTATTATATTTTCGTAAAGAAATTTGTTCCCAATAATCGCTTAATTTCACGTATGAATAACCAACAATAATACCTGGTAGTAACGCAATCAATAATGGGCTAAGGTTTAACTGGTGTTCAAAAGTGGATCCGCTTACTAAAATAAAATCCATAATATTCGTTTGAGTAAGCAAAAGAATTATAGTTAAAACTAAAATGAATAAAATAGACAAAAATATAGCCCTCTTCCCTTTGATTATCAGCAAACCTACACTGGGGGCTCTAGTATTCTTGCTGAACGAAATTTTTTTCTGCACCAATGAAGCACCTAGAATAGTATAAAGACTAATTATAAAAGCGTACTCGGCCCATTCAAATCCTAACCATCCTAATATAATTAGGACTCCCATTACTAAAAATATTGCCAAATTTCCAAAGGCAACCCGACCTTCATCTAAAGAATAATTTTCATTATTCCCGGTTGACTGATTTTTAACCGTATCCCTCTGTAATTTATCTAATTCCGGGGTCGAGGAAAAATTTACATCTCCCCTTTTATTATCCATTTCACTCATGTGTGTTATTTAATAATTTTATCTTTAAATCAGCGTTCGACCAGCGTAGTTATCCGCGTTTAATCCGCGGTTTTACATTTCCTCCGGAGATTCGATACCGAGTAAATTCAAACCGTTTTTTAGGACTTGGGCGGTGGCGGTTATTAATTCTAATCTAAATGACCGAAGCATGCTGTTTTTTTCCTGCAGAACCGGCACTTCCTGGTAAAAAGAATTAAATTCCTGGGAAAGTTCAAATAAGTAGTTGCACAATAGGTTTGGCATGTAATCTACAGCCACAAACTCCAAAACCTCAGCAAATTGGTTTAATTTCCGCAAAACCGCAATTTCATGCGCGTTATATTCCGCGGTAACGTCAAAAGTTCCTGCTTCCGATTTTTCTTGCTTGCCCGCTTTCCGTAAAATGCCGTGAATCCGCGCGTGGGTATATTGCAAGTAAGGGCCTGTGTTGCCGTCGAAGGAAAGCGCGCTGTCCCAAGTAAAGACGAATTCTGTTTTCCTGTTATGGACTAAGTCAAAATATTTTATGGAAGCGCGGGCCACTTGTCCGGCTACTGCTTTCTTGTTTTTAAGTTCCGGGTTTTTTTCCTCAATAATTTGTAAGGCCCGCTTTTCTGCTTCGTCCACTAAGTTTTGAAGGCTAATAATATTTCCCTTGCGGGTGGAAATTGGCCCTTCCGGGAGACTCATAAAGCCAAGTTCAACATGCGCGCTATCTATAGCTGTAGGATACCCGGCCAGTTCTAAAATTTTAAACAACTGCCTAAAGTGATGCGCCTGGCGATTATCTACTACATAAATATTTTTGTAAAAATTAAATTCTTTTCTTCTATAAATGTAAGTGGCAAAGTCGCGCAAGTGATACGTTGTTGCACCGTCTGACTTTACTAAAATACACCTCCCAAGACTATACTCTTCCAAGTCCACATAAAGCTCGCCTGTTTCCCCGGTCTTAACTAAATTTTTAGATTTTAGCTCTTCCAGTATGGCCGGCATTTTGTCTTCGTAAAAACTTTCGCCAAGATTGTTATCGAACGGAAGTAGTCCCAAAAGTTTTCTGTAGCGCTCAAAATCTTTCAGCGATTCTTTTACAAACCATTCCCAGAGCTTTCGGTTTTCCTTGTCGCCATCTTCCAGCTTTTTAAATTCAGCTTTGGCCTGCTCCCTAAGTTCCGGCTGCTGCTCAATTTTCCCAGACATTTCCACATACAACTTATTCAGCTCTTCAATAGGGTTTTCCTCAACTATTTTTTGGTCCCCCAAAGTTTTGTAAGCCAAAATTAAAATACCAAACTGGGTGCCCCAGTCGCCAATATGCGTGTCGGAAATAGCGTTGTAACCCAAGAACCTAAAAATCCTAAGCAGGCTGTCCCCAACTACTGCGGAACGTAAGTGCCCCACATGCGGCGGCTTGGCCACATTGTTTTGGAAATATTCCACAACAACGGTTTTGTCTTCATTATTCCAAGAAGAGCCAAAATTGTCTTTTTGTTCAGAAATTTTAGTCAGGTTCTGAAGCAAAAAATCTTGTGACAAATTAAAGTTTATAAAACCACCGACCACTTCAATACCCCTAAACACTTTTGTTGTGTCCAAATTTTTAATACGTTCAGCCAATTTTTCGGCAACGGCTTTAGGGTTCTCTTTTAACTTTTTTGCAAGAACCATAGCGACATTGGTGGTGTAGTCACCAAAACGAGAGTCAGGCAGGGAAACTTCGGGCTCAGCAGACAATTGTGAAGTTAACTGGAGGTCGGAAAGCGCTCCGGCCAGCAAGTGCTGCAAATAAAGTTTTGATGTTTCACTTGGCATATTATGCGTTTATTATAGCATAAAACATGCTAAAAAGTGAAACAAAAAAAATCGGCCCGGGGGAACTTGGGCCGATTCCTAAATATAGGAAAAATACTACAGACGGTCTTGGATCTGATTCGATAGTGCGGGGACTTTTTTGTCCCCGATTTGAAGGATCCACAGAAAGCCGCCGGAAAATTCGCTCGGGGTGGCCGGAAAAGGACCGGGCCCATAAAGCAACCTTAACTGGCTTTCTTTCTGGACCATTCCAGACCAAAACACCGTTCTTTCCCCCTTTGGTACTGGGCTATTCATAAAAGAAATAGTATAATAAAGAAAGTTTAAGGTCAATTTATATGAAAACTCTCGCAGACAACCGCAGGGCAAATTTTGATTACGACATTAAAGAAACTTTAGTGGCGGGCTTGGTGCTTTCAGGAGCTGAAGTTAAGTCTGTTAAATCTGGGAATGTTTCCTTAACAGGCAGCTATGTTACTGTATCCTCTTCCGGAGCCAATTTAATTAACTGCCATATTGGGCCTTACAAATACGCGGCTAATGAAAAATACGACCCTACCCACACCCGCAAATTACTTTTAAATAAACACGAAATAAACCAGCTCCTAGGCAAAGAAAAAGGCTTGGTGGTAATTCCTTTAGAAATTTTCCTGGGTCACCGCGGGCTTTTAAAAATAAAGATTGGGTTAGGTAAAGCCAGAAAGAAAACTGACAAAAGGGAGTATGTGAAAAAAAGGGAAGCCAATAAAGAAATTAGGGAATTTAAATAACTGTCTTTACTAACTACTAATTGTTACGAATATACTAATGCCAACAGTTTAATTCGTATATTAGTATTGCTTCGTAGTTCGTAAAGACAGAAAAACAAATGAACACCTTAAAAGAAAAAGTTTATTTAATAATTATAATTCTACTAATTGCCGCTTGTGGGCAGTTTTACTATTCTTACCACTACCAGCCTCAGCATCAAATTTCAGTTTACTATAATCACGACCACGCGCTAAACAAGGAAATTATAGATGTTATTCAAGACGCGGATAAGTTTGTGTATTTTTCTATTTATACTTTTACCAGGCAAGACATTAAAGACGCCCTGCTTGGGGCCAAATACCGCGGGCTTAAAGTTGTAGGCTTAACTGACCGTAACCAAATTGACGGTGCGAGCGGCCAAAAAGAAATTATTAAAGCGTTAAAAGAAGCGGACATTAAAATTTACGAAAGGAACGTGGACGGCATTATGCATACCAAGGCCGTAGTTACAGACAAAGCCTATGCCAGCGGCAGTTACAACTGGACAACTTCGGCAACCAATATTAACGACGAGGTTTTGGAAGTTGGCCGGGACGAAAACATCCGCACACAATACCAAAACATTTTGGAAGAATTATTCCAAAAATACCAAGACTCCCCTGCCCACGGTTAAGTGTGATATAATAGATATATGACAGATTTCTACCAAATGCATATATTTTTCTTTATTACCTCTATAGCAGTGGTAATTTTAACGATACTTTTAGCCATTGTGGCCGTTTATGTTATTAAGATACTCAAAGACATTAAATATATTAGCCGCAAAGCCAAAAGCGAGGCAGATATAATTTCCGGGGAGCTTTCGGAACTGCGCCAAAATGTTAAGGAACAAGGCGCAAAATTAAAATTCTTCAGCAGTTTTTTTAGCAACATTTATAAAAAGAGCAAGAAAAAGTAACCTCTACTAAATACGAAAATAACTAAAAATACTAAAACTTAAAATCCTAGATTTCGTCCCAGTCATTCGACGGGACGACATGTCGGATGACTGTGTCGTACTTTTAGTTTAATTTAGTATTTAGTAGAAAATTTATTATTAATAAATAACACTATGCCTACAAACAAATCATCCCACCCACTAGTTAAAGCCACGGCAGGGCTTGCCGCCCTTGCGGCCGCAGCCGGAGCTTATTATTTTTACGGAAGCAAGGAAGCCAAAAAGCACCGCGGTCAAATGAAGGCCTGGACCGTAAAAGCCAAGGCAGACGTTATGGAGCAAATGGAAAAAATGAAAGAACTGAGCCAGCAGGGTTATGAAGAGGCGGTTAGCCAGGTAATGGATAAATACAAAAAACTGCAAAGCGCCAGCCCAAAAGAACTGGACCACTTAACCAAAGAACTCAAAAGCCACTGGAAAGACATTGCCAAGCACCTACCCAAGCCTCCGGCCGCAAAAGCGAAAACAAGCAAAAAATCTAAATAATAAATTTATCCGCCCCGAGCGAAAATCCGGGGCGGATTTTAAAGTTATGCCAGATCAACCCCAAACCACTCTATATTTTATTCGCCATGGGGAAACCCCAAGCAACGCGCAACACGTCCGCCAGGGAATTTTACTGGACGACTACCTGGACACTAACGGGGTAATCCAAATGGAAAAGCTGGTACCAATTGTTAAGGAATTAAGCCTGGACATTCTTTATACTTCCTACCTGCACCGGGCCGAAGAAAGCGCCGCACTTTTAAACCAAAAATTGGAAAAACCCATTCCAGTTATTCACGACAGCCGTTTGCATGAGCGGGATTTTGGCAGCCTGGCCGGCAAGAGCCTGGAGGAATGGGACAAAATACTGCCCGACAACCGCGAAAAAGAACTCCTGCAAGTTTACGATTACCGGCCGTTTGGCGGCGAGAACGCGGAAGACGTAAGGCAACGGTCCTTTAGTTCTATTTTAGACATTATTACCAACAATTCCGGGAAAAATGTTGGTGTAATTTGCCATAATGGCGTAATTCGCATGCTGCTGTTCCACTTTCCCGAGATCCCACGCATTTACCGCGGCAAAGAAACCACCAAAGACATTGCCAATTCCGACATTTACGAATGGAAAATTACGGACGGAAAAATTGCCAATTTAAAATCTTTGCTTAAATAAAAAACATTCCCAAGCTCTAGACTTGGGAATGTTTTATAAAATCTTTTTAAGCAACATCTGTAATTGCCGCCATCATTTTTTCTTTCATGGCTTCAGCGTCCGCGCCTTCCGCTGCTTTGTCCGGATGCGCGGTTTTAACATGTTCCTGCATTTTAGCCACAACTTCTTCGTCATTTTCTCCCTTTGCTACAAAATTGCATGAGGAATCACCCATTGATGCACAAGACAACTGTCTCATAATTAATCCTTTCAACATTATTTAATTTTTAAGCCCTTATGGCTTTTACAATCCAAATTAACACTACAGCGCCAAGAAGAGCAACCAGGAAACTGTAAAGGTTAAAGCCGGTTACACCGCTCTTACCTATGGCGCTCATAATCCAGCCGCCTAAAACTGCGCCAACAATACCCACGGCAATGTTAAGCAAGGCTCCCTGCTGGGCGTCTGTTTTCATAATTAGAGACGCTATCCATCCCACTAACGCACCAAAGATTATCCAAAGTATAATACCCATATAATTATTTTTAATAATTAATTAAATTAATAGAACAACTATTCTAAGGCCTCAGCCTTCTCCTCTTCTTCCTTAGCAGCTTCGCGATGCTCGTCTGCCGCCTGCTCCCGGACTTGATCCGCCTTTTCTTGAGACTTGTCGGCCTCTTGTTGAGCTTGTACCGCGTCGTCATCTGTTGTGGCCATATAATCCCCTTTCTCTTAGCCTGTTTATTAGGCTAATTAATAATTGGCTATTACTAAATTTACTTGCAGTTTTGTTATAAAACCTGGGCGCGTAAATTAAGGACAATGCCCCCACAACGTCCACCGCTATGCTAAATAAATTGAAGCCTGCGGTAAAATGCGTGGGCAGGTTGTAGACAAAATTAATATAAGCCATAACACAACTGGCCAAAATAGCACCTAAGACTCCTAAATAAATATTCCATCCCATGCTAAAATTGGAAGCCTTAACTTTATAGGCAATAAATCCGGTCATGGCTCCAAAAATAATTACAGAAAGAATATTCATAAATATAGACTCTTAGCTTTTTTTAGTTCCGGCTTTTCGTGTTAGCTTTGCCGCTTTCTTGGAAATATCCGCCCAGTGTCCTTTTAGCTCTTCTCCAAAGGCACTAAGTTCCTTAGGGTCAATGCTTTTAACCTGCTTATACTTTGTCATAACTTCGGCTACTGCTTTTTGGTAAGCAGCCTGGCTTACTGTTTTCATTACTTTAATTTTTTGCAAGACTTCCAGCTTGGCTTTTTTAGCCCAAGCCCCGGCCTCTTTCCTGTGCTCCTTGCCGTCTTTACCATAAAAATAATATCCGGTAGCTACGGCGGCAACCCCAGCCGCGGCAAGTCCTACAACTCCGGCCACTTTTCCTGTGTTAGATGCTTTTGGCATAAATTTTTCCTTTCTATTTATGTTATGTTATTTGTCCTGGCTGTCCAATTTTACAGCCGCTTCGGGAGTGGAAACGGTTTTACCCATAACGAAGAGTTTAACTATGGCCATAGCAATTAGCCAGTAAACCAGCATGGCCAGCAAAGTTGTCCATTCAAAAACACTTCCTTCCACTTTGGTAATTTTAAATACGTTGAGGAAAGGCGCTGCGAACGGGTAGGTAATGCTGTAAATAAAGTCGGTAAAACCCGCGGCCGGGTTGGCCCCGAACAACTTTAACAGAAAACGGAAAGCCAATAAGGCTTCTAAAAGTCCGGTAATATACCAAACTATTTGTGTGCCTCTGTAGAGAGGCTTGGTACTGGGTGAGTTATATGAATCCATAGATTAGTTCTCCTTTAGGTTAAATTATTTCTGGACATTTAAGGTAACGCGGGGCTTACCGTCGCATAAGACGGACAGATTTCCAAGCGTAGAGGTGTGAACCAGGGCGTAATCGAACCCTGCTATTTTAAATGTTTGCTTATCCGCCACTATTGTATGAGCCACAGAGTCACGGTTGTCCAGCATTACATAGGAGCCTGTTTTTACAGCCAAGGTAGCGGGAGTACCCAAGCACTTACTAAACTGGAAGCGGTAAGGATAGGCTTTTATGGCGTCGCCATAAGCCAGCTTTTTAGTGCCTCCGGTAGTGCCTGTGCTAGGCTCCGTTGTTGTGGCGTCCGGTGCTACGTTATCTAAATAATCCTGGTCCTGCTCCTTGTTCCCAAGGCCAATGTTCCAGTTGTCATGGTTGTAAGAATAAATTCCATAGCCCAAAAGAAGCACTGCTACCACCCCTATGGCAATATAGGCATACTTTTTGTTAGGGTCGCTTGGTTTTTGTTGTTGGTCCATATATGTACTAGTTAAAGCATTTTTAATTATTTCTCTGTTATATAAAACGATAAGTTAAAATTTTTGTTACACCCGCTTTATGCGTTATTTAAGTAACTATTTTCCAGGGAAATAATAATTTCCGCGGTTTCCAGCGCCTCCTTATACCACTTTTCTATGGCTTCATTGTTATAAGACCCAATCCCCTTCACTTTCATTTTGTGAACACCGTCGTCTTCGGCCAAGCCTTCGTTTGAAGAACTAATCCTTATTTTAAACAGCTCCCTGGCCAGAATGATTACGTCTGTTTTTGACATATATTTTGTTTCTTTGTAGTTAAAGCACTCCTTCGGCTATCGACCGGCCGATCCTGTTGTCTGCCCTGACTTTGTAGTAAACTTTTTGGCCAATTCTCTCTTTTTGTAGAATTTTAGCCTGTTCCAGGATTTTTAAATGCTGGGAGGCTAACGGAATTGAAATGCGCAAAATTTTTGCCATATCACTCACAGCCAGTTTAGACTGTTTGCCTAACATTTCAAAAATTCTATAACGATTAGTGTCGCCGAGAATCTTAAAAATTGTTCTCTGATCAATACCGTTAAAACCTTTGCGGATTTTTTCTATTTGTTTGTCGGTTAACATAAATTCTCCTTTTTGTTAACCGGCCGCGGGGCTTAGGTTTTTTGCAATAAATATTTCATTCAAAGAAAAAACCTAAACTTCGTGGTCAGTTAAATAATTAATTAATGATTTAACTATCTTAAGCCTACTCTCTATATTAAGTACTGTATATAGCACGGCGGGCAATTGTTCCTTTATTTACAAGTAATTCTGTCTTTTACTGCGCTTTTTGATATTTAAATAATTAATTAACTGCTTAACTGAAGCAGTTAACGTTTCTTGTGGCTTAGCTCAGGCTGTAATGTTGAAATACGTCTTTTTCTCTCTATACAAGAGCCATATTTGAGACCATACTTAAGGAGTGCTAATAATTATTCTGTAACCCAAAGAAAGTTACAGCGAAAGGAAGCTTATGTTTGACGATACAAAACCTTCTACACCTCCTACTGGTACACCGGCTCCTACAGCCAGCGTATAATACTCGGCCCTTGCTCTAGAGCAAGGGCCTTTATTTTTGCTATAATAAAATACATGGGCTGAACCCCTTTTAACTTCTTAGCTCGTAAAATAAATATTACAAAATAAAAAACCTATGTTTAAAATATTTGGATTTAAAATTGAACACCCAAAATTAGACATGGTTTCCGCCGGAGTGGTATTTATTATTCTTGCCGCGGCCGGACTTTTTCTTTTTAGGGTTGTAGTGCCCATGTCCCTTCCGGAAACAACCATTTTACCCATCCCGTTTAGCACCCAGGCCCCTAACAACAACTGGGACAGGAACGAAGACTGTGAAGAAACCAGCGTAACCATGGCTAACGCCTTTTTAACCGGCAATACACTGGACAAGTTGCCGGCAAGCGCTGCCCAGGAAGCTATTAACAACCTAAAAAAATGGGAGCAGGAAAATTTAGGCTATAACACCGACACCGGAGTTGGCGCCACCACTAAAATGGCCGAAGGAGCTTTTGGCCTGAAAATAAAACAAATAAATAATTTTACAGAAGAAGACCTAAAAAGAGAACTTGCGGACAAGCACCCTATTTTGCTCCCCCTTAACGCCAAATTTTTGGGCACCCAGCAGTATATTAACGGCGGGCCCACTTACCACATGGTAGTTATTCGGGGTTTTAAAGGAAGCACTTTTATAATAAATGACCCTGGCACAAATGGCGGCAACAGAAACGAATACAGTTTTGAAACCCTAAAAAAAGCCGCGGCCGATTGGAACAACCTTACCAAAAGCATGGAAGAAAACAGAAAAGTCGCGCTCGTGGTTTCTAAATAATCTACTTTACTATTAATTTCTCGACAGCCCTTCTTTCTTTTTTATAAGCCACATAAGAATAGATAAAACTGCCCACGCTTACCACGGCAACGCCCGTAAAAAGGAAAATCATGCTCCAAACTTTGGGAAGCAGCGGGCTTACAATTAGCATTAGGCCAAACACGACCATGGCAAAGCCGCCAAAACGATTCGTCTTGGTCCAAACATTTTCGCTAGACAAAGTCCACGGAGTCTTAATTCCAACAAACCAGTTGGATTTTATTTTGGCCATAAAATTGCCCATAGCAACAAACAACACGCCAATTAATAGCGGTACAACCACATTAATGCGGACTGCATAACCCAAATTGGCCAAGCTTGCGGCAATAAAGGTACCGAACAACACAAACATAATGGCCGCTTTAAAAAAATGGTAAATGCCCGCGAACTCCGCGTAACGTTCTTTTTTTGGGTCCAGAAATGGCAGGACTAAAAATAGAAAGTAAATCCCTGTGATTACCCCGGGTATTGCAAATGCGCCACTGGCCTTGCTTCCATATTTGTCCGCGTCTCCGGCAAAATTCCAGTGAGTAGCCACTTGGTCCGGAAAATGCGCGTAAAAATAAAAGCCAAAAATCCAGGCGGCAATTAACATAGCAGCCGGCAAAACTTCGGTTTTAAATGACATTTTAATTGGATAGAGCATAGATTTAAGATTAATGATTTAAGATTTAGTATTTAGTAGAGATCACTTTTTAAGTGACAAAAATTTTACTATTTGCTCTGTAATTTCTTCAAACACACTTAGGTTTAAAGAATAAATAATTTGCTGGCCGTCACGGCGGCTCGAAATAAGGTTCGCACGCTTTAAAATGTCTAAATGATGTGACAGCGTTGGCATGGTTATTTTTAAATCTTGCAAAATTTCCGAAACCGAAAGTTCTTCTTTTTTTAATAGGTCCAGAATTTTCTGACGGTTAGGCTCAGAAAGCGCCTGGAAAGTTTGTGATAAAGACATGGATTATAATTTAGAATGAAGAGTTTTAAATTTAGTGCTGTATTTAGACATTTAGATAGACATCTAAATATTACTCTTAAAAAAACTCCCTGTCAAGCGAATTTGTGGATAAAAAAAGCGGCCTAAACATCTAGGCCGCAAAAGCAAAGCAGGCACGAAACTAGGATATGGCTAACCCCAGTCTCAGTATTGAGTTGTCGAAGAGTACGGAGTAATACTGCTGGAGAACTCCCCTGCCCCGCCGAACAATTTCTAACAGCTGATGACTCCTGCCGTTAGCAATGAGGAAGACAATGTCCAAAGCCAGACTTCCTACTCCGGTTAAAACATCTTTCTGAGCCGGAAACCAGGAGCAGGCCAAGAACAAAGCCAATCTCAAAATAGAATCCAGTGTTTCAACGGCTGCCATTTGCGCGAATGGTTCCTGCCCTTTACTTTCTTTTTCTTTTTTGGGCAAAAACCTGCCGAACAGCAAAACGGTCGGATAGAACACGCCATTTTCCGCTATCAACTCCACTAAAGCCACGACAAACTCGTTTGTCCAGTCGTGAGTGAATTTTGATACGATAACTGCTGCGGCCGACGACAAGCCGAACGGCAACACAATTGTCAGTAGCCATTGGCTGGTTTTCGCAAGTATGCGGGAGCTAAATAAACCCCCAAGCCTCCATGCGAATCCATATTACAAGGGCTGACCCAGTGGTCAGCATACAGCCTCCTTTCTTCCAGATTCTCCCTGTTGTGAATTAATTATACAGGAAAATAAACTAAACAAAAAAAGACCCATAAAAGGTCTAAAAATAAGATTGGCGCTTTACGCGTTGCTTTCTCGGGGCGGGACTCTCACCCACGTTTGTCTCCGTGCACCTGCGCAAAGCACTATTATTATAACATTCTCAAAATTAGTGTCAAAGCACTTGTCCACAACGCATTTTTGTGGTAAAATAGTCTTCCTGTGGGGATGCCCAGTAGAGCAACCTTGCAAACCTCCTTTGTGAGCTGTAGGTTATGCAAAACGCTCTATTTGTGGGCACCCTTAGGAAAATACTTTGTAATGGTTTAGTCTGTAAGACAGCGAACAATTGCAAGGTTGTCATACTGGGGATGACGGATTTTGACAGGACTTTAACATTTTTCTATATGCAAGACGAGAATGATTACTCACTCGTAAAAATGCCGTAATCAAATCCAAATGCTACAACAGCTTGGAACAAGGTAGTAGCCGCGTTTCAAAACGCCCAGTTACAACCTGTATTAGCTTAATTTTAAGTTAATGCCTTGCCCCGCGGTCCGCCCCGACCACGGTCCAGCAAGTTTATTGGGGCTGCAGTTAACCTGGTTGATTTGCGCAGGTTAGCCTAAGCTAAGTAAATCACCTTTGGCGATATCTGGTCAGCTCCTGTCGTTAAAGTTTATGAGCTGACTAATCTTGTGAACAATGGAAAAGTTGAGAAGTTTTGGACCCGGGTTTAACTCCCGGCATCTCCACCATAATTTAGTTTTGGTCGTCTAGCGATCAAATCAAAGTGTTTTTTCCACTTAACTATAAGTACTTTACCGTTTAGCTCAAGGTTTGCCACCATAGACATTACGAGACGGCGCTGATTTATTGGATCAGTGCTTTTTCTATAGGCTATGCTTGGGTTTATTAGCAGTTTGACCAACTCGGTTATTTCGTCAAAGGCCTTTTCATCTGTTGTTTCCAGTGCTGTACGGGCTTCTTTGTGCTCTATTTGCCTGTTTAACAAGGCTTCTCTGGTCTTGCTGTAGGTTTCATCGTCAATCCTTTTATCAATATACTTCTGCAATAATTCACTTAGCCTTGAATCAATCGCTGATAGCTCCAGGTCCAAGGCTTTAATTTGTTCGTCCTTTGACCGTTCTGCTGTCCTTCTAAAACTTAGGACGGCTTTTTTAAACCCTTCGGCTTCTTCGGGGCTGAATTCCAATTCTTTTAGCTTCTCAACAAATTGATCCTCAACTACTTTTTCCGAAATAGTTTTAATTCCACAAGACCTATTCCTGCACAGGTAGTAACGATGATTCCTTTTTGCAGTCATAGCTTTAAGTATTTTGCCACATACATAACACTTCATCAGCCCTTGAAATATATATTTGTGGTGGTGCTCAATTTTAAAGCCCCTGTCGTGTAGCATAAACTGAACCTTATCAAATAAAGCTTTGGTAATTAAAGGTGGGTGCTCTCCCTGAAACGTACCTCGCTTGTGAGTAATAAGGCCATAGTAAAAAGTTTCCCTTAACATTCCGTGAATCGGATTAATACCCAAGTAGCAACCATTTCTATTTGTCAGGCCAAACTCTTTTGTTATTTTTTTCATAGTTTCTATGGAATACTTGCCTGTGGCATATTCCTGAAACATTCTTTTGACCAGTGGGGCTTTCTGTGGATCCAGTACGGCTTTACAGTCCTCTGCTTTTTTGTAACCCAAAGGAACAGGTCCAGGATAACGCCCTTGTTTTAATCTTCCTAAAATTCCCTTATTAATTTCTGCTGCCAAATTTTCACTGTAGCTACTGGCTATGCCCCACATAATATAAATCATAGTTCGGCCTGTAGGGTCATTGGTTGAGTATCCACCGTCTGCAAAGTGCAACTGATACCCTTCCATCATAAGCTGGTAGAGTTCGGCTGAATCTTTTGGGTTACGAGATGACCTGTCTACTTTGTGAAATATAATGCCAGCCAATTTTTCTTTTTTTAACTGCTCTGTCATATCTTGAAAAATCTCTCTGCCTGCTTTTGAAGCCGATTCAACCTCACCGTAAAATTTTATAATTTCAAACCCCTTGTCATGGGCATATTGCATGATACGGGCTTTTTGCTCATCAAGGCTGGTGCCACGGGACTGGTCTTTACTGCTAACCCTGACATAGGCAAGAAATTTATTATTAGGCTTTATTATATTGCTGTTGGCCATATTTTTATGGTGATTTTACATTGGTTATGTTATGTAAAGTTATGTTATTTTGATTATAAGATACAAAGGCCTAAAGTCTAAGGAAAGGTCGACATTCGACGGTTTTCAAATGCCTAGCTGGATTGATTGATTGATTTGATTATTAACGACCTAGCTTAAAAAATGAGATGTATAGCCGTCTTGGGGAGGTACTAACTTTAAGTGCCTCCCCAAGCTTACAGGCTATTTGCCATTACCGTACCGTTTTTTGAATTTGCTAATCAAATCCAATATATCTTCTTCTAGCCACTGATCTTCAACCATTATGTAACTCACACCAAGGTCATATTTAACATTACCCACCCTTATCATCATCGGCTCTTTACCCCCTTTTTTTAAACTAGAACCCAAGGATTCAAGATCTTGTATATGAACAGCTGGTGCTTTTTTTGAAGAATTCTTTATTGTAGGTTTATTGTTTTTAGTCATGGTTGTTGTAATTAATTATTTTTTCTTCCGTTTACCTTTTTTCTTATTTTCCTCCTCCTGCTCTTTTCTGAACTCAGCCAGCCGTTGCTCAGTGCGCTTACGTTCAAACTCTAAAGCATCCTTAAGCTCTTGCACCTCGTCGTTATCCAGGCTTCCAGATTCGTATTTAGGTATATTCCGATGTATGGTGTCCAAGGTATAATCCAATCCCTTGTTGTCCATAAAGACACCAAGGTCAATTATTAGGTTATAAGCCTTGTCCAGATCTGACTTAGCCCAGACATCAATTTTCTTAGCGGCCCTAACGTGTCTTTTGAATGGCTCATACTTTTTGTCCAGCTTTTTAATCCAGAAATAAAACTGGACTATGGTCTGAACATTGTGGAGCTTCTTATCAGTTATAGTCAGCAGATGCTTTTTAAAATCACATATTATAGATTTATTATCAGTTGATTTATTAATCATATAGTTACATATAAACCCTTTAGGGTTTAAATTAATTATTATTCTTATTTAATAGTTACTTTACTTCTTAATTAACCTCCCTTTTTGGTATACTATGGAGGTTTCAGTAGTATCTCTTTTTGGATACTACGAATTCTAAATAATTTTCGTATAGCTTTACTTGGAAATATTTTATATCTGGTAGCTCTAGAAAATTTTTGTGTACGAAATCCACTCCGGTACTTAATAAGGTCTAATTCTTCCAGCCTCATCCTGGCTCGGTTTAGTGAGTTTGCACTAATGCCAAATCTTTTAGTAATCTGTTGGTCAGTATAAAAAAACTTGTCAGTTGAAAACCTTTGGGACAAATAAAGCAACACGATCATAAATTTAAATTCGGTTGGTTTAAGCTTTTTCATATAATCCTCAATTAACCTATTTGGAATTATTAGAAAGTTATTTCTCGGCAGTAGCTTCATTTGATTCCTCTCCTATGCTAAGCACGACCCCAATATATTCTTGGAGCTCTTCTGGTAGCTGGTTAATGTTGAAGTCGTTTTCAGACATAAAAAAAGCCCGTACCAGCATACGAGCGATTGCTCTTATGTTAGTACGGGCTTCTGACCGTTTTAGACCGTCCTGCAGACGGATTTCCAATGTAAATTGGCTACATTGGCAATGTTCAATTTTAAAACATTATTATTTTAGCACTACTACACCAATTGTCAAGCAGGGATATCAACAAGGCTCATTTTAATTTTAGTAGGTAGGATTTTACGATACTCCTTTTTTGCACTTTGTCTATTTGAGCCTGCTCACTTGCACGTTGCTCATCTTGAATAAATAAAGTAGTTAGCGGTTTTTGTTGCCCATTTTCAAAATCGGCCATAGCATCCGTCCAATAAGTATTGTCCATTAAATCATTAAACGTTTGGCACTTGGGGCAATAAGCTGCCATCTCTTCATACTTAACATAAACATCAACATTACCCAGCGCTCTAACCATTGCCCTCATACCATTAACATCTTTTACAAGAATCTCTCGGCAGTTGTTGTTTCTACAAACCCAAGATTCTGTCCCGTCATCGCTGACTTTAAATGCCCCAGATAGTTCGGTATTCATTCCTTCCTCACTAAACCCACGAGATTTTTTCCATTCCTCTTCAGAACTATAATTTTTTTTATTACCTATTTCGATAAACTCTTTAAAAGTGATGGATCTTCGACTATCACTTTTTGTTATTTCTGGAAGCATGGTGTATTTGAATTAATGCTCAAATCTTCTTTTATTTTACACCATTTTAACAAACTCGGCAGTAAAACGGCTCGCTATAGCACGCAAATAGCCAGGTTATAGTTATCTAGCTGGGTAGCTAAAACAAGCCAAATTTGTCAGTTTTGGCCGAAATAGGAACTGTTTACCTAGCTTTAAGAACTGTGATTTAAGCAGGGTAATTCTAAATGTTTTTCTTCAAATTTTTTTAACTCTCTTTTTTCTAATCTCTTGGCTTGCCTTTTAGTTCGGCATTTTTTAATTATTTTGAATGTTAGCTTATGGCCATTTTTTTCAAGTCTAATAAATCTAGGCAGGGCCTCTCTAGGCCCGACTATCCTTCTAAATAAATTTGATCTTGCCACACCAATATAAACTATTTTACTTTTTCCAATCACTCGATGAATAAATTTATTGGAATATATAAAATACACTCCGGGTTTACGAGGAGCTGAGTCAGCTTCTTCTTTGCTAAATATTCCTCTTCGCTTTTCCATTTTGTTTTTTCGGCACTCACACAAAAAGCCAATGCTTAAAGTTTGTTTTAAAAACTAAGGTAACCAAGTTTTAAGTTTTTTTCTTAATCGATCTTTAAATTTTGAAAAAGTAGTTATTTTTATTTTAGGTAGTTTGTCATAAGCAATTTTTACTTCAAAGAAAATATTTTTTAATTGTGTTTGCATATCAGCATCCATACCAGCCCCCTTCATTGTTTCATCAACAAAACTTTTGATATCAGCAAGCTTCTGTGCTTCTACTATTGCAAACAATTTAAAAATATCACTTTGTATTCGGTCAGAGTAGCAACCACTATACCATACTGGAGGAATGAATGAACCAAACTCTTGTTTGTTATTTTTTAACGATATTGCACAAATATCAACAAAATCCAAATACTCATCAGGGGTCTTTCCTGTATAGCCACACTTAGGACATTCAAAAGTAGCTTTGTAAGGAATAAATATTATTGAACATTTCGGACACACAAAATCTTTTTTGTTTGAATGTAGGGACATATAAAATAACTTAGCAATTAAAAAGGACAGCTAAAAGCTGCCACCTTTTTCTGACTTACGAAGTCCGTACCCAATGATTGTCCAAATAACAGTCCAAACAATCAAGTATACAAAATGCCAAGTATTATCGAACGGACTAAAGCACATATTTTTAACCTTTCTACGGGAATCAAAAAAGGCCACCCGCTTGCCCCGCTACCCTTTCGGATAGTGACCACAGAAATGGTTAAGACAAGACAGGTGACCGTCTTTACATTTCTGTGGTTTTTTTCGCCATGCCAATATTACTAGTGGTTTAGGCTACTTTATTCAGTTGTTATTTAAATTATATCGGAATCCACCCCCTTTGTAAAACCGCTTAGATAGGAGTAAAATACATGCATAGTTACTTTTTGATCTGTTAATCTGCCTATTTATGGATACACATAACCTAGACGAAATACAAAGTGTAATAGAAAGTGCAAACATAAACTTTTTAATTGGGGCTGGGATGTCGAGACCGTATTTAGATTGCCTAGAAAATATAGAAAATTTACTTGGGATTTTTGAAGAGAATAAAAACCAAATAGTTGAAGCCGAACAAAAAGAGATTATCACGTCATCGCTTTACAAACACTACTTTGACGGAGTAATTTCAAAAAATGTCGGGATTCTACAAAATGAAAATGAACCAAATGAAGTCTTACAAAATTATAGAAACTTTTTAACATCTATAAACACTTTGTTATTAAAAAGAAAAAATATTTTTTGCAAACAGGCAAATTTGTTTACAACCAATATTGATTTATTTTTAGAAAAAAGTTTAGAGGAAAGTGGCCTTGAATTTAATGATGGTTTCTGTGGCAGATTTAAACCTGCTTTTAATCTAGGTAATTTTAAAAAATCTTATTTTAAAAAAAGTCTTTATTACGACAACACCTCGGAGATACCAGTATTTAATGTGTTAAAAATGCACGGATCTTTAACTTGGCAAATCGAAAATAAGGAAATAAAATTTTCATCGAATTTAGAACTTATTAAAAAATTAAATGAGATCAAAATTCCAAAAGATAAAATTATTACTATCGACAAAAAAGATAA
This sequence comes from uncultured Candidatus Saccharibacteria bacterium, assembly GCA_964474825.1. Taxonomy (GTDB): domain Bacteria; phylum Patescibacteriota; class Doudnabacteria; order UBA920; family UBA920; genus CAYYWQ01. The sequence goes on along the minus strand of CAYYWQ010000001.1, from coordinate 203,015 downwards.
GGAACAAGATTTAATAAAAAAATCTAATGGCCTAAAATGTATTGACGAAATTAAACAATTTATGGCAAGCTACAAAGATTTTGCCATTGTTAACCCTACAGAAGCAAAATTAAAGGATACAGTTCTTAATGAAACCTATTATGGATTGCTAAGGTCTTACTCAAACGAGTTAGAAAAAGAAAACACCGTTTTATTTGTTATGGGTTTTTCCTTTAGAGACCAGCATATAAGAGCGCTTACGTTAAGGGCTGCGGATTCTAACCCAACATTGAGAATTTTTATTCTCGCTCATTCTACAAACACAGAAAAGACGCTTAGAAAAATTATTGATTTTGATAAAATCAAAAACAATAATATTCATATTTTAACTCCTCCCCAAAAAGCCGGCTCTCTAATAGCTAGGCTTCAAGGGAAGAAAGAAGATATGTTTGAATTGAATTTACAAAATATTGACAAAGAAATATTTAGCAAAATTGTTAAAAAGATTTCGGACTAATGTAAAATCCTCATGAACGACGACTCTCTATTAAAAGATTCTATTTTTAAAATAGGAAAGGTCATCTCTGTTGAAGGCAGGGTGATAAAAGTAAAGGTTGATAAAAGTAAAAACTCCTCAAATCTTTTATATAGAGGGGAGCTTTTAAAAAACATATCAGTCGGAGGGTACGTTAAAATAGCAAAAGGTTTTATAAAAATTATTGGAAAAGTTGACGGTGAGTTTGTCACTGAAGATAAACAGTTTGCAGAAAAGAGTTATAAAAATGAAGGAGATAAAATTAGCAGGACTCTAAGCATTAGCTTGTTAGGATTTTTTGAGGGGCAAAATTTTGAAAGAGGTATAAAAGAGCTCCCCTTGATTGATAATGAATGCTATTTGTTGGAAAAAGATGAATTTGACCAAGTCCATAATTTCATAAAAGGAACTGACGAACCTATATATATTGGTGTGCTGTCGCTTGAAAAAGGACAGCGTATAGGAGTGGGTATCAATAGTCTTTTTGCAAGTCATATCGGTATATTCGGAAATACTGGCAGTGGTAAATCCTATACCTTAGCAAAAATTTACCACGAACTTTTTGAAAAATATAAAGACAACAATGGCTTTAAGAAAAAGGCTCAATTTTTCTTAGTTGATTTTAATGGGGAATACGATCACCCAAATGGGATAGTAGAAGAAAAATATAAAAACATTTATAAACTTTCAACGAGGTTAGGTCAAGAAAGTAAAAAATTTCCTGTATCGGAAGAGACTTTAAACGATCCCATATTTTGGGCTATATATTTGGAGGCAACTGAAAAAACACAAACTCCCTTTTTGAGAAGCGTTATGACAAGCCGTGCTTTGAAAAGAATCTTTGAAGGAGATAATTTTAATGCTAACTTAAGAACGAAATTGTATTCGATGGTAAAAGAAACGATTGATAAAAAAGATAAAAATTTGGGATCAAAAATTTTTATAGAATTATTTTCTGATTTATATACTAGCGTAAATAATTTCGAAAAGCTTGAAGATGCAAAAAATATTCTTAGTGAAAAATTAGGCTTCAATGGAACCACAGGCTCTTATATGAACATTGGGGCAACTGATCAATATGGTCAAGAAGGTATTAATACGGACATTCTTCAACCTTTAAAAGGAATTATTGACGAACTAGAATTTAACCATTCAAGTATAAATCTTATTAGATTAAAGGTTGTTATAAAATATTATGACGATATTATTAAAGGTCATGCAAACCGTGAGCACTTATCTCCTTTAATTAAAAGAATGGATAGCAGATACCCTGAATTAGAAAAGGTTATTGAAGTTAAAGATGTTCAAACACAAGATTCAAACAATATAAAACCAAATATAACCATTGTATCATTTAAAGACGTTGAAGATATCCATATTAGAAAAATACTTCCATTGCTTCTTTGCAAGAGCTTATATAATGAAAAAAAGAAAAAACACGATAACACTTTCCTAAACATTATTATCGACGAGGCTCATAATATCTTATCCGACGATTCAGAAAGAGAAAGTGAACAATGGAAAGATTATCGATTAGAAACTTTTGAAGAAATAATAAAAGAAGGGAGAAAATTTGGGGTATTCCTAACTATTGCTAGCCAGAGACCTTCAGATATTTCTCAAACAATAATTTCTCAACTTCATAATTACTTCCTACACAGACTAATTAACCAAGAAGACATAAAGGCTGTCGAAAAGACTATTTCTTTTTTGGATAAGGTGTCTTTTGACTACATACCAATTTTACCCACGGGAACTTGTATACTTGCAGGCTTACTGGCACAAGTCCCTGTTGTAGTTGATATTGGGGAAATAGAAAAGAAATATGCACCAAGGAACGAAACAATGACCCTAATTGATAAATGGAAATAGCGAGTTTGAGAAACTTAGTCAGCTTGAGGGTATTGATTTGGCAAACTGTTTGCTTATATTTATAAGCCTTTTTCTTGCCAAGTCCGTTGCTAAGGAGTAAAATACAGATAATTATTTAGCTTAATTATATAGAATGACTGACTCAATTGATAAGCCAGAGGATTTGGTTACTTCCCCGTACAATGTAAGGAAGGGGTTTTTAACGCAAGCACTTTTTAAAGAAAGCAGTGCTCATCCTTACTTAGTAAAAGCAGAGACATTTAAAGAAGGATTATCAAAAGTAAAAACTATTGAGGATATTTTCAAACCTGAGTTTTTTTCGCATCATAGACTGGAGTTAATTGCTGCGGTTGGGTTTTCTGATAAAGCCATTAATCACCTTTCTGAGGAAGACTTAAAGGCAGCCTTAAAAGAGGCTTTAAATAAATATCAAATTACTGCCGGAGACAATTTTACTCAAGAGCTTGTGTATAGATACTTACTTACCAAGGGCGATACATTAGGAGGTATTTCAAGGAATAAGACTGGGGCATTAGCAGGTAACAAATTAGCTGGTGCTATAGTAAAAAAATTGAAAGCAAAGAAGATTGAACTCGAAGCTAAAGCAAGTGATTCTGGGAAAGTTCAAAGCCTTACTTGGCCAAAAAGATTTTTGGTTTTTGATTTCAAGCCTGCTCTAATTGGTAAAAATATTGATGCAATTCTACTCGACACAACAGGCTTAACTAAAATCACTAAAGACATTTTTAATGATAAGAATCGTTATCTTGCGTGTGGTGAATTAAAGGGAGGAATTGACCCTGCTGGAGCAGATGAACATTGGAAAACGGCCAATAGTGCTTTAGACAGAATTAGAAAAGTCTTTGAAGATAATAAAAATAAGCCTAAATTATTTTTCGTAGGTGCTGCAATTGAGAATGCTATGGCAGTAGAGATTTACAACCAGCTACAAGAAAAAAGACTAGCTTGTGCAGCTAATCTAAATTCTGATACTCAGTTTGAGGGCTTAATATCCTGGCTAATTTCTCTTTAGATTTTGCGCCAGACGTAGACACATTTTCTCAATTCCTCTCTTCCATGTAGTCCCATTTGTTGGCTACTATTGCCTTTTCCTATTGGTAAGACCCATATTTTTTCTACATTGAATCCGGCTGCTTTGGCAAATTCTGAAGAAATAAGATCAACAGGAATGTTTATACTGGCATACCTAACATTATCATTGACCATGAAAAAGTATCCACCAGATTTCAGAATTCTGGAGCATTCAAATATTACTAAGCTTGTTTCATAAAAATAGTTACGGATCATTCTGACGATCCCAGTGTTATTGAGCTTTTTTTCTTTTTTTAATATCTCTAGATAATCTAGTATAGATTTTAAGAGCTTTTGAGAATCAAATGCCTTTGAAGCTTCTTCAAAAACCTCTCTAGAAAATTTATTTTTCAAATCACTCTTTTCTCTATTTTCAACTGTACAGGAAAGCATTGTCTGTCTTAAATCTTTCAATTCCTGTTCTTCTACCTCAAGTAAGGCTAATTCTAAAGCATAGGTACGAGTGTAATCGTATCTATTGCAATAAGGTGGAGAAGTCATAACAAAGTCATAGCTCTTAGCTTTAAGCTTAGGGAGAACATCTAAACAAGATCCTTCAAGCAATTCTATGCTTCCGATTTCTTTATTTCCAACCTTTGAAAATAAATCAATTTCTTCTTTATTTAAATCTATACAAATTTGGTCTAACTTTGAACTAATAGCCTGGTCAAAGGTTTTTATTAATCCTTTGTTGAAAATTTTACTGCCATTAGTTCTACGTGACCTGTGATCCCATCTTAAATATTGACCATCTTTTCGTGTATAACTAATTTCTTCTAAAATACATAATGCAGCAAATCTAAAAAACTGAGACAGGTCTTTGTCCTTTAATTTTTCACAATATGTTAGATATCTACCTAGCTCAACCTCGGTCTCATCGGGAAAAGCATCCTTAGTAATATTTAAATACTTTAAGTGCTTGGCTTTTATCTTGGGGTCTTTCCAAGGCTTATTCTTTATCCAATCTGCTATTATGGACCTTAGTTTTTCTTTATCTGTCTGTAATGCGAATTCTCTGGCTTTTATAATTTCACGACCTATGGGCAATAACTCGATTCCTGTGGCATCCAGTCCTTCCTCAACACCAACAAACAATGAAGTACCACTTCCTGCAAAGGGATCAAGTATTTTACCTTTCTTTAAACCTGCTTTTTTAAGACAATACTTAACTAGAGATGACGAGAACCCTTCTTTAAATTTATACCAACGGTACCCAGATTCTATTTTATTAGCCTGAAAACTAACTAGGGTTCTCTTCAAATCAAAATTAACTTCCAGCTTGGAAGTATATTTTTTCTTTAACACATTATCTAGTTTCAGTATATTGCTTTCTATTTCTTTTGTTTGCTTTTCTGTCATAATTTCGGTGGATTTTGACTACTTTACCTTATTATTATATCTTTTTTAGGGCTTGTTGTCTAACAAAAATTTATTTGTATTTTTCTCATTTAGAAAACCTGTTTAACCTTTACATAGTAAGTAAAATGGTTCTAATAAAAATCTAAGCAATAGCTTTTGTAGTAACCATCAAAAAATAAATCTCTTTAACTAAGCCAAATAACGTTTTGCCAGCCTCTCGATGTGCTCCACCACGAACCACTCGCGAACCGTCAGGTTAAAGAGTGGTGAGTGCCCTGTACCGGAGCCATTTGATGGCGACTGGTTCAGGGCTGTACCTTGTTCGCTCGGGTCAAGCCCTAAATTTTCAATTTAGGGTCGTGGCGCGGCCATAAACCGTGAGCAGTACAGGGCCGAATAGTTTTGATACAATATGATTAATGAAGATTAATCATAAACTTATGTCTATAAAATTTCATTATGTCTACATCCTCCGCAGCCTCAAAGACGGGCTGTTTTATATTGGCTATTCCGATGACTTAAAACAAAGAGTTTATGACCATAATATGGGTAAAAATGTTTCGACCAAAAACCGCCGGCCGTTGGAACTAATTTTTTACGAAGCTTTTCCCAACAAACAAGACGCCCTAAGAAGAGAAGCTTATTTTAAAACAACAAAAGGAAAAACCACCGTAAAACAAATGCTAAAAGAATTTATAAACTAGTCCCCTACTCCTCCCATAAGCGCAACCTAGGTGCACACAAAAAAACGCCATGCGGCGTTTTTAAATGGGTCATGTCCCCTTTTTGTTTTCCAAAGCCTGCGGCATACACTATCCTTTAGAATATTTGCCTGCTCACGTTTCAGGTATGACAAAAAGAGAAGCTAATGAATTGCTAAGGATGGATATCCTCACTCGTTTGTTTGCAAAAAATAAACATGCTAAATACGATTTTCACGATGATGTGGCATATGCAAAGCTTGCATTGTCAGCCAAACAAATAAAACCGCAAGATTAGTCTAAAATTGATAAAATTTTCTGTCAGCCGTTGCGAGATATTATCTTCGCAGGTTAGTGGTCAGACTCTTAAATAGGCTTTGATTATTTAATATCAAGGGTCTTTGTAAAATGGCTTAATTGGGAGTAAAATACCTATGGACTAACTTTTGTATAAATTATAATTATGGACATCACAAGCTGGTGGAATAACAAGAAAGATAAAGAATTTAAAGACCTTCTTGCAAAAGGCCAATCTCTTCTATTAATTGATGAACCTTCGGATCTCGATGAATTTGGGTATGAGCACTATGTTGATACTCTTGAAGCTATTACAAAGGAGGCTAAGACGCCTTTTGTAGTTGGGGTTTTGGGTAAATGGGGAGTTGGAAAAACAACTTTGGTTAATAAATTTCTTAGAAAGAGACTACAAGAATCTGCATCAGATATTGGCTTCGTGTATTTTGATGCTTGGAAATACCAAAAGAATGCTTTTTATCGTCAGTTTCTTGCCAAAATGAAAGCAGATTTAGATATTGATGATAATTTAAAACTAATCTTTTATACGACGGTAACAACAAAAAAACAGTCTTACAACTTATACTGGGATAAAGAAGAAGTAAAAAATTTGGTTTTACAGTTTATCTTTTGGTATTTGATTATTTTAGCAGCCTCGTTCTTGTGGCAATTTAACTATAATATTGAATGGTTTTATAAAATTGTTTTAGTATTAGTGCCAAGTTCCTTAGCAACAATTTTATCTAGAGGTGTTAGTGGTCTTAAAAATTTGATTAAAGTCAAAGACTGGGTCGAAGAAAATAGTCCTTTATTTTCTGATGAGCAATTTGAGGAAGTCTTTAAAAGATATGTTAGTACTGCAAAGAAAAAGTTTAAAAAAATCGTTATCGTAATTGATAATCTTGATAGGTGCACAAATGAAATAGCAATTGAATTATTAGGCACAATAAAAACTTTTTTAAATATCGATGGATGCCTTTATATTGTTCCTGTAGACGAAGGGGCACTATTGAATCATTTAAAAAAAGGTCTTATAACTGACGACCTTGGTGCTAATGAAAAAGATCTTCAGAGCAGAGATTTTTTAAAGAAGTTCTTTCAAGTTACAGTACGCTTATCACCTTTTCTCAAAGGAGATTTAGAAAAGTATATTAGCAAGATTTCATGTCAGATTGCAATTCCATTTAAGGACGATGAGGAAAAAGATAATATTGCCAATTTAGTTTTAAATGCTTTTTCTCATACTCCTAGAAAGATAAAGCAGTTTTACAATAATTTAAGTACGACCTATCTTTTAGCCTTAGCTCAAGAGGAGCTCGGAAACATTGATACAGGCCTAGTAACTAACAACCTCACATTTTTATCCAAATTAATTATCTTACAAGAAGAATGGCCAAATTTCTTTAAAGTTCTTCTTGATGATTCCGATGCCCTTCAAGTCGCAGATACTTACTTGAGAAACGGTACAGAAGACGGACCTAAAATAAAGGAGATAAAAAAGCAACTTGAAGACCAGAACCTTTCTGATTTTCTACAAGCATCAAGGCCATATCAATCTTTAAAGCTTGAACAATTCATAAATTTAAAAAGAGAGGGTTATGCCGGGGTATTAGGCGTAAGCTCGGAACTTAAAATTTCTTTGATTAGTGGTAGAGAAGAGTCTGTCTTAAGTACAATTAAAAAGTCGAATGAGCAGGAGAAACAAAATATAGTTCAGCAAATTAGTTCGCTCTTGAATCAAGAGCAAAGACAAAATAAATTTGCTTCTGTTTTCAATATTTTAAATATGGTTCTATCCATATTTGATTTAATTCCAGATGGATATAAAGCTAAACTGGCAGACGCATTTACACAATCAGCGGCCAAAACTCCACATCTTGCTAAAGCAGGTTCTTATAAATCCGAAAGTCTTTTTAAAGTCTTGAACGGTAATACAAAAACTCAATTTACTCAGCGCGATCTAATCCTTGATGAGCATTCAAAAGTTTTGGAGAGTGATGATCCTAAAGTGGTACTTAACAAGATCATTGAGACCTATTCCAAAAATGTTGACATACTTACTTCCCAAATCAAAACAAAAATCTCAGATTTAATTTATCGATATTATCAAGATAATAATCTTAAGGTTTCTGTTTTAGACACTTCTTTACTATTGCTAGCCAACAAAACAGTCACCAAATCATTTATTAGCGAAGGTTTTATAGACCAACTTATTTATGGTCTAAATACTATCACTAACGACCCTAGTTCATTGGATGAGTTGAGTACTAAAACTTTGCAAGTTAATTCTCAGATAATACCATTTTTAAGCAAAAAGCAAATTGCCCAATTATTAAATAACTTAAATGGATTTATTACAAATCCCAAAATTCCAGAATGGAACCCTGGAAAGGAAGCGGTACTTAATTTTTATATTAATATAATTAAGGAAGAAAAAATAACAAAAGATTATTATGAGGTAGTAGCCCCCCATTATATTTTATATATTAACAATCCAGTAATACCACAAAAGCTAAAGCTTGATATTGTTAACCTTATAAATAAACTCTCGCAGGCTTCAGAAACAGCCAAAGATGATTTTAAAAAAGTCTATGAACAACAAATTTCTTCAAGTAACGAATTCCAAGATATAAAGAGTTTGTTATTAAAATTTGCTGAAGAAAAAGTAGAATTTGTAACTGATTTAAAAAGATCTATAGTTGAAAGAGTCTTGCAACCAAGTGTTGACGAAGGTCAAAAAACTCTCCTGTTAGAAGGCTTGAACGGTATTGATGCAAGCAAAAAGAAGACCTTGTATTTGGAGGGCTTAAAACAAATTATAATCGAGTCCAAAGATTTTGTTAATATTCGCTTCGCTTTACAAAAGATAGAGTTAATTCGATCACAACTAAATGATGGTTTCTTAGATGGAATATTTGATAAGCTTTTAGAATGGTCGGCTAGTTTTACAGATTTAGATCAGCGATTTTTAACTCACAGTTTTCTCATTCCTTCATATAATCTATTGAGTGATGAGCACAAGGAAAAGTTATTAGATGTATGGCTAGCAATTCTTGATAATGATGGCGAATCCCAAGAGGTGAAAAACAAAATTTCAGGCTACCTTCAAAGTGGGAATGTTATTCAAAACATCCCCAAGAGCAGGAAAGAAGGTTTACCTAGAAAGCTATTTGAAATACTAAAAAAGACACCATTACCACAAAAGGAAAGTTTGGTTAATATTTTATTTGCACATAAACTTTTGTTCGAAAAAAAGACTTCATTTATTAGTGAAATTGAACAATATGGTTTAGAGCTTTATCAAAATCCTGAGGGGTCGAGTGAGCGACTAACAGGCAAAACATTGTTGAAAAATCTTGGGGCTAAAGACAAGTTTAAGATAGTAAAAGCAACTTATGGCACCCATTCTGAAAAAATTATTGATATTACAGAACAGCTAAATAAATCTATTGTAAACGGTACGCTTACAATTCAGCTGACAAATAGAATTGGAGGAGACCCAGATGAAGGAATCTCTAAGAAGGGCAAAATAAAATATGCGTTCTTTGGCGTAGAGCAGGAAAAAGAATTTGATGAAAATAGCAACATATCTCTTCCATAATCATATAAACTTTCATGAATGATCAACAAGGAAAAACAAATAGGGACATGGCCCGTTTTTTACTCCAATTAGAATTTAGAACATGAAAGAAACAGAACTTTGGAATTATTTTTGGGAAAGGAAGATGCTGGACATTAAGCCATTAGACAGATATTTTATTTGGGTTAAGCCGGCAGATTTTGAGGCTGTAAAAAATTTATTTAAAAAAGAGTATAATTTTTCCCACCCAACCAACAGCTATCGTTCCCGTGCTTATTTTAAACACATTCATGCTGTAGATGAAGGCGAGCTTGTTTGCATTCACCAAGACTTTGGTAATTGGACAAAATTTCCGCCTTTAATTATTTTACATTTACTCGCAGATGTTTTGCCTTATATTCCCTATTGTCTAGCGAAAGGAATTAAAACAAAAGACTTAAGCAGGCCAAATTGGTGGAGTAACAATAACTAATATTTTATAAAACTAAGCCTGGACTTTCCCGGGCTTTTTGATATACTAAAGCATATTTTTTAGGGGGTATAATACAGGGTTTTCTTTGAAGGGATTTGCGCGGCTTTTTAGGCGCCTAGTTCCTTTTGAGGAAAGCCATGAAAAATTTAATCCACTCTCTTATTTTGTTGGCGATCTTCCTGAGCGCCAGCACCACCGCAACCGCCGAGAGAAAAAAAGACTGGCAAGCCGCCCTAGAAGTAGAGAAGGACAGGCTGGAGACGTTTGCCAGAGACTGCCAGGTCGCCGCCGGCTTTTCCGACTACGCCTTGGACATACTAAAGGCAAAACTAGCTCAGGCAAAAAAAATCGACGATTGGTACGAAGGAACAATCGCCCAGCGTGAAGTCAGGAAGGCCTACATAAGACTAGCGAATGTCTTGGGGACTTACCATCAGACGAAACTCAAGTTCCTGAACTCCCACAGAAAAATCCTTGAGGCGAGGGCTAACCTCATACCAAAAAGTAAGGATCCTCTGTTTTACGAAAAGCTCCGAGAATTCGAAGACGAGGGCAAAGCATTAGAAAGCCATATTAGCTCCCTCTCTAAAAGCTTTGAGCTCGCACCTGAGCTCAGCAAAAACATGAGCGAGTCCAGAAAGATCATCGCCCAGCAGTAACTTCCAGCCAGTTCCAACAAGTTGAGTGGATTTGAATTCAAGACCGGGCTACTACAACTCCTGTTGTATTTCAGCCCACCTCCCAAGTTTGTTATTTTATAATTAGTTTGGGAAGTGGTTTGAAAAAATTTTGCATAAACTTCGCGCAAAGACAATCTTTGTGCTTTTTTATTCGTAACTTTTATTAAATCCCTCCGTTTCTGGTTATACCAAGGAGGGAGTATGGTGCCCAAAATAACCGCTATTGTTGTGAGCGATGACCGCTACAGCATAACGCAAGTGCTTAAGAATCCCCTGCTCTACGTGTACGAACCCAAAGTAGACGGCTGGCGTTGCCTGGCAAAAATCTCTGGCAAGAGCGTAACACTGCAAACGAAAAGCGGTAAAACCCATGCCGGGTTCGCGCAGGTGCGCAAGGAGCTTGTGGGTTTGGGTTTTGAAGAAGCTGTGTTCGACGGCGAACTGGCCTGTCTGGACAGCGAAGGCAACCCGGACTTTGAAGCCGTAACCACCGGCAACCCGCACGTTATTTACTTTGTGTTTGACCTACTCTGGCTAAATGGCGAAGACGTGCGGCAACTCAGCCTGCTTATGCGGAAACAAATCTTGCAAAGAATTTTTCCGCAAACAACAACCGGCACCCTGCGGCGCCTGCCCTACTATGAATCGCAAGAGGCGCAAAAGTTGCTGGCACGTACCCGCAAGCACACCTTAGAGGGACTGGTTGCCAAACTAAAAGACGCGGGCTACGACCCTACGCTGCCAGCCAATTGGGTCAAGATCCTCAACGCCGACTACAACCCCATAAAAAAAGAACGCGCAAAGCGGTTTGCGGGATTTCGAAAGCCTCAAGGGAAACCTTGAGGCTGGTTTTAAATTTATAAATCTTACATAATCTCCTTTTTGCATATTTGTATTATTTCATTGACAATAAGACTAAATCTTGATAGAATCTTAAGTTGCAATTGTAAAAATTTATGGAAAACGATTTGCTAAATAAATTATTATTGGCAGTTCGCTTTCCACAAAATTGTGGAAGTGTTGCGAAAATCAAATTCTTGGAGAAAGAATGCCTCAGATGGTAGTAACCGGAGTGACCCCCGAGCTGATCGCGCAAAACTTCGCCCATGGTGAAGAGATCCAACAGGCCCTGCAAATGATGGGCCTGCGCCTTTCGGAAGGAGTAGAAAAAGGAACAAGGAGCACGCTGGTGCTCATATTGGAGAAAGACGGAGGCGAGGCGCTTATCGCCATTGCCCAGAACGGCAAGAACGTCGCCGAACCGGCGCCGATGATGATGGTGCTGAGCGAAGTCGGCAACAAGGGTCGCATGGCGGCCTTGGCGGCTTCCCGGCGACCTCAACCCCAGCGCTAAAAAAGCGCAAAAACTAGGAGGAGTAATCAAGTTCGACAGGCACGGGTAAGCTAAGCTTGCCCGATCCTCTAAGCTCAGCAATATTTATTGATGATTTTAGAAGATTATTTTTCCTCTAATTCCACAATCTTTAGGTAAAAAGTTTTTCCACATTTACAAATTTTTTAAATGCGGTATAATAAATATGCCTTGGGTGACAGCGTATTCACAGCAGTAATTGCTGTGGCTGGCATCAATTATAATCGGCCTTTGGGCCGGTTTTTATTTTTTAATAAATACAAAAAATATGGTTAAATTTGCTGAAAGTTTTGAAAAATTTAAAAAAATCATCGCCGGCGAAAAAAAAGATTTGGCACCGGTATTTATGGGCAAAAAAATAGCCGAAGGAGACTTAGCCAAAGTATATGAAGCAAGGAAACCTGTTAGGTCAGTGGAAGGAGAAGGCTGGGAAGCCGGGCCGGACGACGAGCACATAATAAAGCGGTTAACGCTTTTGGACATGAAAATGTATCAAGACGCTCACTTGCCTAAATCAAGTCACGAGCGATTTAAATACACCTTTGGCGAATTCCACCATGAGTACCAAAAATCTCTGGAGCTGCTAAAAAAACATTTTGCAAAATATTTGCCCGACATGCAGCTAGTATTTGGCGAGCCCGAGCAACCGACCACACAGGACAAAAAACAAAAAAAAGGTACCGGTTATTTAGTTTCCGAAAAAATCTACAGCCAGGACATAGACAAACAAGACATAAAATCCCGAGAGAAATATTTAGCCTCTAAGGACGAACTCTTGGCTTCTTTGGCTCGTTATTTTTTTGACAGCGAAAACGAGGGTAGCGGCAGTGTGACCATACCTGACTTTGAAGGCAAGAACGACATAGTTTACGGCTACGCGAAAAAAAGGGAAACCCCGCAAATGTATCTTTGGGACGGTTATCCCCTATTTAAGCGGGTACAACGCGCGGAATTCCTAAAAAAATTACACAAAGTCATGGCAAGAGAAAAAGGCTTTGATTTCCCCATGACGAATGCCATGCTGAAAATAAAACAGGAAGAATCTCCGGAGGAACCAGTGGCAAGATGGCTTTAAAAAAACCGTCTTTGTCGCAACGGCCACCTCGGCATTAAAAAGTTCCCTAACACTATTTGAACGTTAAAGTCCCCAACAAATCTTCCGCCCATCCAATTGCCGTAGATTCCTTAGAAGTTGGGTATGTAACACGCAAGTGATAAGCCCTGTCCCCCGTTCCTTTTGTTGAATACATTATAAAAGAGGTGTTGGATGAACTGGAAGTTTTTCCATGCAGTAAATCATATTTTCTTCCAAAGACAGTTTTTCCACCATCAGAACCTATGTGCGATTGCGCAAAATCAAAAGAATGATAATCTGCCTCCAAATATACTTTAATGTCAGACTGAGTATTCCACTCTATTTCCAACGGGTACGCTTCCTTAAGACTTCCGGCTTGTGTAATTTTCTGTGTCCAATTCCCGGGGTAATGAATTTCAAAACCATATTCGCTGTTAATATAAGTTTCCCAACCCATTCCGGAAAACAGTTCTGTCCAAACAACGGGTTTACCGTTTAAGTAAGTCTCATAAGATTTTACAGAGGAGAATTGCTTAATTGTCCCTCCGAATTGCGCGGCAACTCGTGGGTCATCGCAAACCCCGCCAATGCTTCCAAAACTTCCGGTTAAATAAATTTTAGCCACGCCTTCCTCAATTGTGGCATGGTCAAACTTTAAAACTACTTCTTTTTCCGGATAACTTCGCTGCCAGCTGTGAATGACATTATACAAATCAGCATTGGGATAGGCGGCATCTTTTACGCTGGATTCATTTAACACAAAGAGTTGTTTTAAGGCCGCGTTAAGTGGTTGCTTTGTTGCCGGAACATTTTTGGTTATGTAAACCACACTGTCGTCGCAGCCAATTTTTTCTCCTAATTTTCCATTGTCCCCCAAAGCAATTACCGCCACTTTTACAGAAGTTGTTTCGCCACTCACCGGCTCGTTTGGGGTACTTGTTGAATGTGTATTTAGCTCCCCCTCCTGATTTTGGGTAGCCGGAGTTTTTTGGTTATTACACGAAGCTCCAAGTAATAACATAACCGCCAAGATAAGCAGTAATCTTTTCATAAATTCTAAATTTAATTTTCTGGTTTCTATTATAGCATGATTTTGACTAAAAATGGCATTAATATAAGGATTAAAGCAAAATTGACTATTTACCATTTTAAAAAAACAAAAAATAGTGGTAAAATAACCACATAGTGCAATTTGTAAAAAATCGCAAAAATGAAATCAAGAACAAAAATTCATAAAGACAAAGCATCCCACTTTTCCCTCAAAAAACACAATAAACCTTCCATGGAGTCTATGAGTGGTTATACACTTGTAGAACTTATGGTAGTTGTTTCTATTATTGTCTTTATTTCTTCCCTAACTATGGTGGCATTAAAAACAGCTCGCATTAAAGGGCGTGACACTAAGAGAATCGCGGACTTAAATAATGTAGCCAAAGCCTTAGAATTATACTACGCGGACAACAAGCGCTACCCGGACTGTACAGACGTTGGATACAGCGGAGCCTGCAACCTTAGCCTTGCCGGTATTGGAAACGTGGACTCTTCGGGAGACAACTCCTTTATGAGCCCCATGGTGCCAAAATATATTACCCGTGACCCTAAAGACCCGAGCAATTCTGCCACTACCGGATACGTCTACGTATACGGCACTAACCTTAAATTTCCGGCAAATGCCAGCAGTACCTTGGCCTATTTTTTGGCAGCACCACTGGAAACCGTTGCTCACCCACAACTTAAAGGCACCCTGTCTTATGGCGATGCCACATTCGGACAATATTACTCAATTGGAGTAGTGAAGTAAAACTATAATATTATTAAAAACCGCCCCTTAATTTAGAACGGGACGGTTTTTTACTTGTAACCTTTTACCGTCTTGCGGTATTATCTATATATAGCTATAGCAACTGATATCAGTCTGGCAATTATAATTTATGGATTTACAACAGCAGCAAACGTTAGTAAAACAGGCCCAGGGCGGTAACAAGGAAGCATTGGGCCAACTTTGGGATGCCCTTACGCCAAAACTTTTTGGCTATTTGGTTAACACCCTTAAAAACAAAACACTGGCCGAAGACATACTTCAGAACACATGGCTTAAAGCCATTAACGCCTTGCCCGGCTTTAGGACAGAAGGCGGAAATTTTAGCGCCTGGTTGTTTGCCATTGCGCATAACGAATGCCGACAATACTGGAGAAAATCCGGAAGAGAAGTCGAGTTGAATGTGGAGCAGCACGAACAGGTAACGGACGACGCTAAAACTTCCGAAAATACTTTATTAATAGAGCAGGTAATGGCTCTGTTAAGCGAGGACGACCGCGAACTTTTACGCCTTCGTTATATTAGCGACTTGCCTGTAAACGACATAGCTAAAGTTTTGAACATTAACTTTGTGGCGGTTAGGGTGCGCCTGCATAGAGCACTTACCCGGGCCCGTGCCGCAATTCACCCTGTTAAATAGATAGCCAGGAGATCTATTACTTAAACCACATCAAATTAGTTTGTTACATAAGCTGCTTTGACAAAATTATTTAACAGGGTAAAACTGAAAAAATATGAATTACACTTTAGAAAAAACTTTAAGCGACTGGGGCAAACAGCAACAGCAGCTGCCCAACAATTATCAAACCTTAAAAAACGCGGCGCTCAGTGAGTTAAACCCCGCCGTTGTTAATGCTGATAATTTTAAATCCCCTGTCCCCTGGCTCTCTTTGGCGCTTTCCGGCATGGCCTTTGTAAGCCTGCTATTTATTACGGTGGCCAACCACAAAACCAACACACAACTTTTAATGGGGCAAAATAAAGAAACTACTGTGGCACAATCTCCTGCCGTGCCTTTAAATAATCAAGAAATAGATTCTTCCGCAAGGGGCCTGCGGACAGATTCGCTGTCGGCTCCCATGAATAACTCGTCCGCAAAAACATTTGCGCCTGACTATTATTATACCCAACCCTATAACCAAGCGGCGGAAATCCCTTCCACGGACAACCGCGAATTTATTAAAACAGGTTATGGCGCTGTTTTAAAAAGCAGGGACATTCAGCCTTTAGAACAAAGGGTAGAAACAACTGTCCGCGGCTTTGGCGGACGGGTAGATTCCGCCAGCGCTTCGGAGCAGTCCGGCCATATTAGTTTTGTAATCCCGTCCGGTAAACTGGAAAGTTTTAAAACAGAAATTAAAAACTTAACCGGCGCGCGCTTTTACAGTGAAAGCTTAAGCAGCCAAAACATGCTGCCGGAAAAAGTTTCTTTGGAACAGCAAACTAACGAACAGAATAAAAGCCTGGCACAATTAAATTTAGATTTAACCAAATTAAACGAAGCCCACACCCAAACCACGGGCAAATTAAACGGGCAAATTAGCTCGGCAAACAAGCAACTGGCGGACTTAGAAAAAGAAACTACTTTTGACCCAAGCCGTGCCGCGCAAATAGAACAAGAAAAACAAACTTTAAAAAACCGCGTGGCAAACTTACGCAGCCAGTTGGCCAATGAAAATTACAACTACAACAGCCAATCCGGCTATTTAACCAGCCAGATCACTTCAATTAAAAATACTCTAGAAAGTTTAAACACACAGACTGACCAATTACTGGACAACGTAGCAACCGTGCGCGGCAACATTAGCTTCCAAAAAATAGGCTTCTGGGAATTTTCCACCGCCTATGTCCCCGGATACTGGATCCCAATAGCGCTTTTAGCCGCGGCCATAATTGTTTACTTTTGGCAACGGAAACAAAATAGGTTTGAAATAGTTTAAATAACATCCCTTTGTCATCCCAACTTACTCCGAATGCATCTGAGGAAGAGTGGAGGGATATCTTTGCGGATGATTATAAGAGTTAAGGGATTCCTCTCTCGGCTGCACTCGCTCGGAATGACACAAAAAGGGTAAATTGAAAAACCGGTAAAGAACTAGTCGGCGCGTACTGCGCAAACTGTGTCTTTACCGGTTTTTGCTTGGTTGAGCGGCGGCCACAAACTGCGGGCCGCGGCGCGGTTACGAAAGTCCCAGACGGAACATGCAATATAGAATGACCAGCCCGGTCATCACAACTAGTAGCCTAAGAAGCATAGCTACTCCAAGATCTCCACAGAGTAACGCCTGTGATCCTTCATACCCGCCGCGCCCAACAGAGTGCGGATCGAACGCACAGTACGCCCTTGTTTGCCTATTACCTTTCCGGTATCGGAAGGGGCCACCCGAACTTCAAAAACCGTTACTTCCGCACCGCTCACCTCCCGGACATCAACTTGTTCCGGGATATCAACGAGCACCTTCACGATACGTTCAACCAAATCCTTCATCTTGAACCATCCTTCAACTTGAGATTGGCTCCCCTTGGAGCCCGTGCAGTATTCTACCTCACTTTCTTTTCTATTTCAATACCAGTTTGGTATAATGCTTATATGACATTAGGCAATCCTTACGAAACTCTAATAGAGGTTTTGGTTTATAAAGACAATATTTTACATAATCTTCGCCAATTTCAGCGCGCTTACAGGAGTGTTAAATTTGCGCCGGTTATTAAGAGCAATGGTTACGGTCATGGACTTGTGGAAATTGGTAAAATTTTAGACGGGCAAGGCTCGCCTTTTTTTATGGTTAATTCCATATTTGAGGCATGCGAACTTCGGAAAGCCAAAATAAAAACTCCCCTTTTGGTTTTGGGTTACTGCACCACAGAAAGCATTAACAATCAAAAGCTACGTAATATTTCTTTTGGAATTATTAGCCTGGACCAGTTAAAGGATATAAATCGCAAAATTATAAAGCCTGTTGTCTTTCATTTAAAAATAGACACTGGCATGCGCAGGCAAGGACTGCTTCCACAGCAGCTTGATGAAGCAGTTAAGATTATTCAAAAAAATAAATTTATTAAAGTGGAAGGAATGTCTTCACACTTAGCAGACGCAGACGGCGACACAGACGAATTTAGCCATAAGCAAATTGCGTTATGGAATAGTTTGGCTAAAAAACTTCCTAAAGAATTACCTTCCATAAAATACAAACACTTAAGCAACAGCGCGGGCGCGGATTTGAATGGAAAAATTGATTCCAACATTGGGCGCTTGGGAATTTCTTTATACGGCTATAATTTTTCTCCGCGAAATCCACTTAACCTAAAACCTGCCTTAGAAATGCGTTCTGTAATTAGTTCTATTCGCAAACTTAAAAAAGGCGAAAAAATTGGATACAATATAACCTTTACAGCGCCAAAAAACATGAATGTAGCCACAGTGGCAGGCGGCTACCACGAAGGCTTGGACAGAAGACTTTCTAGTAAAGGTTTTATGATGGTGGGGAAAACGGTTTGTCCTATACTCGGAAGAGTTAGTATGAATATAACGTCTATAGATATTTCAAAAGTTAGTAATCCCCGTTTGGACATGCCGGTAACAATAATGAGCAAAAATCCCAAAGACCCCAACAGTGTAGACAACATAGCTAAACTTTGCCATACTATCCCTTATGAAATCTTGGTTAAGATACCGCAGTATTTAAAAAGAGTAATTATCTAATTAATAAATTAAGTCGCACGACGGCTAATAAATATGGACCAAAAAACCTATAGGTACTTTGACATTATTCTTGCTTTTTTCGTAGCAGTGCTAATTATTTCCAATGTTGCTTCGGCAAAAATTTCACAAGTCTGGGGTTTTAATTTTGACGGCGGCACAGTGCTGTTTCCCCTTGCCTATATTTTTGGGGACATTTTAACGGAAGTTTATGGCTACAAAAGAGCCAGGCGCGCAATTTGGGTAGGCTTTGGGGCTTTAGTCTTAACAGGCGCGACTTTCGCGGTTGTACAGTATTTGCCTGCGGCACCCGATTGGACCGGCCAGGCCGCTTATGAGCAAATTATTGGGTTTGTGCCACGGATTATTTTTGCCAGCATTTGCGCCTATTGGGCCGGTGAATTTTTAAACTCTTTTGTTTTGGCAAAAATGAAAATTTGGAGCGGCGGAAAAGATTTGTGGATGCGAACCATTGGCTCAACAATTGCTGGCGAAGGTATAGATTCGATTACTTTTTCGCTTATTGCCTTTTACGGTACAATGCCTTTTGACGCTCTACTAAACTTAGTTGGAACAATTTATGTTTTTAAAGTCTTGTTTGAAATAGCGGCCACGCCTTTAACTTACGCTGTTATAAACTTTTTAAAACGCGCTGAGAGCGAGGACTATTACGACAGCAAGACTGACTTTAATCCATTTGCAATAAAATCTTAAAATAAATGAGTTTTCAGGTCATTAAAGAACCAAATATAGAAGCCGTGGCAGCAGCTGCCGGCGAGGCACTAAACAAGCTACTGGCTTCAAACAAAGACCGGCCAGTTTTACTTCTGCTTTCCTCAGGCTCAGCTTTGCCTATTTTGGAGTACGCGGGCAAAACCAGTTTAAGTGAACATTTAACCGTTGGCATGCTGGACGACCGTTTCAGCCAAGACGCCAAAGTGAATAATTTTTCCCAATTCCAAAAAACTGACTTTTACAAAGACGCCCTGGAAATGGAATGCGCTTTTATTGGCACCTTGCCCAGGCCAGAAGATACAATTGAAACTGTTAGAGAGCGTTGGGAAGGGCGCTTAAAAAAATGGCGGGAAGATAATACTGATGGGATAATAATTGCAACACTAGGAATGGGCGCCGACGGACACACTGCCGGCATATTCCCATATACTGATGATGAAAAAAAGTTTGCCGATTTATTTGAGTCCGAAGCCTGGACAGTTGCCTACGAGGCTACAGGAAAAAACCAATATCCGCAAAGAATAACAACAACTGTAACTTTTTTTAAGCTGATAGACGAAGGCATTGGTTTTGTCTGCGGCCCGGAGAAAAAAGAAAAGTTAGATGCTGTTTTGGTTAACAAAACATCTTTCGCTAAACTGCCGGCCGCGGCCTGGCACGAAATAAAAAATGTCACTGTTTACAGTGACATTAATTAAGTAAACATCTTACTCAGACAACATTTGAAGCAAGGCCATGCGAACGTAAAGCCCGTTATGGGCCTGTTCAAAATAAATTGCGTTGGGCAGGTCGTCAACCTTTTCTTCCATTTCGTCTATTCGAGGCAAGGGGTTCATTATTAAAGATTTTTTGCCTTTGAGCATAGCGGCCCTTAAGGTGTATTTATGCCTTAGCTGCTCAAACTCTTTTTTACTGGCAAAACGCTCGCCCTGCAAACGGTTTAAATACAAAATATCACTGTCTAAAACTTTTTCCAGGTCGCGTTCAATTTTGTATTGAACGCCGCTTTTTTTTAATTTGTCCAAAAATTCCTTGGGCGGGTCCAGCTGTTTTGGGCAAATAAAAGTAAAACTGTTATTGTCGTAAAGCGAAAGAATTTGGCAAAGTGATTTAATTGTCCGGGAATGCTTAGGGTCAAACCCAAAAGCTAAACGTAAATTGGAAAGTCTTTTGAACTTTTTCCAAATAGTATAGGCGTCCAAAAGCGCCTGGGTAGGATGCTGATTACCGCCGTCTCCTGCATTTATAAATGGCACTTTAGCGGCTTTGGCCGCAATTTCCGCGGAGCCGTCTTTTGGGTGCCTCATAACAATAAAATCCGCGTAGCCATTAACTATTTTAATGGTGTCTGTTATAGATTCCCCTTTAAAAGCCGACGAAGATTCGCTGCCGTTTTCCATACTGACAACCCTGGCGCCCAAACGTAAAGCCGCAGTTTCAAAGGAAAGCCTTGTCCGGGTGCTGGGTTCAAAAAACAAACAGGCAACAACTTTATTCTTTAAACTTTCTCTGACTTTGTTCTGTTTTTTTGATTTCTCTATTTTTTCCGCCAAAGCCAATATTCTTTGGACATCGGCTTTTTTTAACTGGCTTACGCTAATTAAATTTTTCATATAAGTTTAAGGGATCCCTCCGCTCCTCGGATGCACTCGTCGGTCGGGATGACAACTAAATTATAAATTAATGTTTGTCATTTTAAATATTGTTTGTAGCTTTTTATTTCTAAGTCCCCCATTTCGTAGTTCTTTAAGGCTTTTACAAAAGCTCTGGCTAAGTGCAGGTCTGTAAACAAAGGAATTTGGTTGTCTACAGTGGCGCGGCGTATGCGGAAGCCGTCGCTTAATTGCCGCTTAACGCGCTCATCCCTAAGCCGGCTGCTTGGTTGGCTTAAGTTTACCACAAAGGCCACCTGCTTGCCTTCAACAATATCCAAAAAATTGTCATGGCCCTGGGACTTTTCGTGCGCTTTCCTGACTGTATGACATTCCATCCCCTGCTTTTTTAAGTACTCTGCGGTAGTGTCTGTGGCGAAAATTTTATAGCCTAAGGTAAATAAATCCCCTGCCTGTTCCAAAAACTTAGCCTTATTTAATTCTCCACCTAAAGACAGCAGCACAGCCTTTTTATTAAAATCAAAGCTATTGGCAGACATAATAGATTTAAGCAAAGCTTCGTCATAAGTCTTTCCAAAACACGCCACTTCTCCTGTAGAGGCCATTTCTACCCGAAGGACGGGGTCTGCTCCGGAAAGGCGGGCAAAAGAAAATTGCGGGGACTTTACAACCACAGCGGCCGGGCGTTCGTAAACGTCTGTTGGTGCTTTGCCAAAAAAACTGTCTACCGCAAGTTCCGGAAAGTTCTTGTCCAAGGCTTTACTTAAAAGCGGGAAAGTCCTGCTGGCGCGCAAATTAACTTCAATTACATATGGGCGGTTGTCTTTTACCAAAAATTGGATGTTAAATGGCCCTGTAACTTTAAGTTCTTTAGCCAGTTGTTTGGCAATTATTTTTAACTGCTGTTCTGTGGAAGCGTAAACGCGCTGGGTGGGATAAACAATAGTCGCGTCGCCGCTATGCACGCCGGCGTTTTCCACGTGCTCGCTTATGGCGTAAATTACCACCTGGCCGTTTTGGGCCACAGCGTCAAATTCCAGTTCTTTGGCGTTCTCTATATATTTGGAAATTGTTACCGGATATTCGGGACTAAGTATGGCAGCCTTACTGACAAAGTCTTCCAATTGCTGTTTGTTGTAGCAAACACTCATGGCACTGCCGGACAAAACGTAAGAAGGACGCACTAACACAGGAAAACCAACTTTGTCCGCGAATTTCTCTGCATCGGAAATTGTAGAAAAGCTTTGCCATTCGGCCTGTAGAATATTTAATTTATCTAACAAAGCAGAAAACTTGTTCCGGTCTTCTGCGCGGTCAATGTTGGCCGCGGACGTTCCTAAAATTTTAAAACCTGCCTTGGAAAGCTTGCCCGCCAAATTATTTGGCCTCTGTCCGCCCACGGAAATAACAACCCCTTCCGGATGCTCAAATTCGTAAATGTCAGCAACGGTTTCAAATGACAAATTTTCAAAATACAACCTGTCAGACATGTCGTAATCGGTTGACACTGTTTCCGGGTTACAATTAATTATGATAGATTGTTTTTTGTGGCGCTTAAGTGCCATAGCCGCGTGCACGCAAGACCAATCAAATTCAACGCTGCTGCCAATATGGTATGGGCCGCTGCCTAAAACCAGCACTGCATTTTTTCCTAATGACTCTACGTCGTCATGATTACCATGATATGTTAAATACAAATAATTAGTTTTGGCCGGGACTTCGCCTGCTAAAGTATCTATTTGAAATACTGAGGGGCGGATATTGAACTTCTTGCGCAGCTCACGAATATCTAATTCTTTCTTGCCGCAAACCTGGGCAATTTTTTTGTCCGAAAAACCTAATTGTTTTAATTGTGTGAGTGTCAGCTTATCTAAATCAGAACTTTTAGATAATCCTTTTTGAGCGTTTGCAATATTTTGCAAACGGTATAAAAACCACGGGTCAATGCCTGTCTTACTATGAACTTTTGCAACAGTCATACCGTGCATTAAGCTTTGGGCAACAGCAAACAAACGTTTGGGAGTCGGAACAGACAAAAAATGATCCAACTCAGTTTTGTCTTTAAAGCCGTTGTCAGTCACGCTTTCGGTTTGACCGCTTTGCATGCGCACAGCTTTTTGAAGGGCTTCTTCAAAACTCCGGCCAATGGCCATAACTTCGCCTACGGATTTCATAGCCGAGCCAATTTTTTCTTCCGCCCCTTTGAATTTTTCCAAGTCCCAGCGGGGGATTTTGACTACGCAATAATCCAGCGCCGGTTCAAAAAAGCTTTGGGTAACCTGGGTAATTTTATTTTTAACTTCTAAAAGACTTTTACCGAGGGCTAATTTTGCCGCAACATAGGCAAGGGGATATCCAGTTGCTTTAGAAGCCAAGGCAGATGAACGGGACAAACGAGCATTGACTTCAATAACATAGTAATCCATTTCCCCTCTTTTGGGTTTTGGATTAAGCGCGTACTGCACATTACACTCGCCTACTATTCCTAAAGATTTTACAATTTTAATACTAGCCTCCCTAAGGCCATGATATTCCGTGTTAGTTAAAGTCTGACTTGGCGCCACAACAATGCTGTCACCGGTATGGATTCCCAGCGGATCCAAATTTTCCATGTTACAAACCGTAACAGTATTATCAAATTGATCGCGCACGACTTCGTATTCTAATTCTTTAAAATGGTGTAAATATTTTTCTATTAAGACTTGGGAAGATATAGCCAGAGCGCCTTCCACAATTTCTTTTAATTCACGGAGGTTTCGGGCAACGCCACTCTTTTGCCCACCCAAGGCATAAGCCGCGCGTACCATTACTGGAAAACTAATTTTTTTAACAATTTTTAAAGCCTGGTCATAGGTTTCTGCCGTGCCGCTTGGCGGCACAGGAATATTTAAGGCGCGCAAATGGTCGGCAAACAATTGCCTGTCTTCCGTAAGTTCAATGCTTTTAACCGGGCTGCCCAAAACTTTTACCCCGTATTTTTTTAGCGTGCCGCTTTTTTGCAAAGCCAAACCACAGTTAAGCGCAGTCTGCCCGCCAAAAGAAAGCATTATACCGTCCGGCTTTTCTTTAGCAATAACCTTTTCCACAAAGTAATGGTTAACCGGCAAAAAATAAACTTCGTCAGCAAGCAGTTTGGAAGTCTGAATGGTCGCTATGTTCGGGTTTATTAAAACCGACTTTATTCCTTCTTCCTTTAAAGCTTTAATAGCTTGCGAGCCGCTATAATCAAACTCCCCGGCCTCGCCAATTTTAAGCGCGCCGCTTCCTAGTATTAAAATTTTCTTAAATTTTTTCATATTTTTTCTAAGAAATAATCAAACAGCCAGTCAGCGTCCGTTGGTCCCGGCGTGGCTTCTGGGTGGAACTGCACGGACATAAAAGGCAAAGTTTTATGGATTATACCTTCGTTGGTCTTGTCGTTAGCGTTATAAAACCATTGTTTAAAACCTTTGGGGATTTTACCTACGGCAAAACCGTGGTTCTGGGTTGTCAGAATTGCTTTTTTTGTGCCGGCTAAAACCGCGGGTTGGTTTTGTCCCCTATGCCCAAATTTTAATTTGTAGGTTGTGCCGCCAGAAGCTAAAGCCAAAATTTGATTACCTAAACAAATACCAAAAGTCGGAATTTTCTTTGCCAAAATCTTTTTTACATTAGCAATCGTAGCATCCGCCATTGTTGGGTCGCCAGGACCGTTAGAAATAACTACGCCTGAAATTTTCTGCTTAAGCTTAGTAACGTCGGTATTCCAAGGCACAACAATTACTTTAAGTCCGCGTTTTGCTAAACTGCGGGCAATGTTTAGTTTAGCGCCGCAATCTATTAGCACAACTGATTTTTTTCCAGAACCGATTGTGTAAGGTTTTTTGCAGGAAACTTCTGCCACCAGATTTCTTAAATTTGGATCCTGAAAATCCCCATCATCTTTTCCAAAAGCCACCTTACCAAGCATTACCCCATGCGTCCGCAATTTCTGCGTAAGCCCCCTAGTATCTTTAATTTCCAAAGCCGGCACACCGCTCTTTTTTAACCATTGCGACAATGTTTGCCTAGAAGAATGGTGCGAAGGCGTGTCTATATAATTACAGACAATAAGGCCGCTAATTTGCATTTTACTAGACTCCCAAAACTTTTTGTCAGGCACGCCATAATTGCCAATAAGCGGATAGGTCATTACTAAAATTTGCCCACGGAAACTTGGGTCTGTTATGCCTTCGGGGTAACCAACCATGCCTGTGGCAAAAACCACCTCGCCGGAGGCAGAATTGTCCGCACCAAAAGAAGCTCCTTCGTAAACGCTACCGTCTTTTAATACTAATTTACCGTTCATAAACCTTGCCTTTAATAATTGTTTTTACGACACTACCCGGAAACGTAATTCCTTCAAACGGCGACCAACCGCACTTTGTTTTTAGCATCGCGGTTTCTATTTTAACCGGCTTTTTCATGTCTATTACTGTTAAGCTGCCTGCGTAACCTTCCTCTACTTTACCATACTTTACATTTATAAATTTATTTAGAAATTGTCCGGGATTTTGGGAACAAACCCTGGCAATATCTTGGGCAGTAAAATTATGTTCTGTCATAAGCCATGTCACAAACGGGCCATATGTATCTAAATGCGGCAGTCCTGAAATTCCTATATTTCTTTCTTCTATAGTATGCGGCGCGTGGTCTGTGGCTAAATAATCTATTTCCCCTTTTTTCAAAGCCTCAATCAAAGCTAAGCAATCATCTTGCTTACGCAGTGGAGGATTCATTTGAAGTTTGGCTTCTGCATTAAAGTACAAATGATGCGGCGTAACTTCTACTGTTACTGGTAGGCCGCGCTTTTTTGCCGCAATAACTTTTTGTACCCCTTCCATAGTTGAACAATGGCAAATTTTTCCTTGCAAATTATATTTCTCAATCATTCTTAGCGCAAAATCCACAGCTGAAACTTCGGCCTGTGGCGGACGTTGCTTTTCATGTGAAGATTGATTTTGGTTTTCCGCCAACACTTTAGGGTCTTCGCAGTGAAAACTAACGCTTTGGCCGCTGTATTTTTCCAAAACCTCTTCTAGCTGCTGGAAAGATTCAAAGAACAAATCCCCCACCGATTTTCCCATAAAAGCTTTGTAAGGAACTGGACGCTTGTCATCCCGACCGAACCCGAATGCATCTGAGGGTGAGCGGAGGGATCCCTTGTCATCAGTATGAACAAAATTTAAGGGATTCCTCGACTCGGATGCACTCGCTCGGAATGACACAGAAAACGGATTGGTTTTAGGACCAATACCAGCATATAACAAAACATCTACCGGACATTTTTTCGTAAGCTGATATTTTTCCTCATAACTTTTTTCATCTACCGGCGCCACAGGGTTGTTGGGCATATCGGCAATTGCCACTACGCCACCGTTTATGGCTGCCTCCCCAACAGTGGCAAAATCTTCTTTATAGTCCTGGCTATGGTCAACACATTCGCGCGCGTGGACATGAACGTCTATAAACCCCGGAAAAATTAATTCTTCTTTTAAAACAACATCTGCATTCCCTGTTTCTTTGCCAACCGAAGTTATTAAACCATTGTCGCCTATTTCTATTCGGCCACGATTTATTCCGTCTATGTTTACTATATTTCCTTCAATGGTGAGCATTTATCTAAAAATCTATCCCATCCGCCGTCGTCAGCCTGGGCTGACTATGGCGGATTGCCCGCTATAATAATTATTGATAAGGTGGGTAAAAAAATAACCCCAGACCGTAAAACGGTTGGGGTTCACGATATAAAGTTGTAGCGATTTTTAGGGTATTTCATTTGATTATCTTATATAAGATAGCAAGCCCATAACGGTGTGTCAAATACACCCACCAAAACTTTTTCCTAATATATAAAAATGTCTATTTATTAACAAAATGATAAATAGCACTCCCTTTTAATAGGTAAAAGAAAAGTTTAGGCGGGTAAACTAAAATATGGTAAAATTAAGCAAACATAACCCCTTGAAACAAAAGCCGTGAATTTCAAAAAAATTGAACAAAATTCGCTAAAGGAAGCAAAAAAAGACCTTAAGAAGGCCAGCAATTATTGGCATATGCTAGGGCCTGGGTTAACCACCGGAGCGGCAGACGACGACCCTTCTGGTATTGCCACTTATTCACAGACCGGGGCGCAATATGGTTTTAACTTTCTTTGGCTGGCCCTTTTAACCTTTCCTTTAATGGCGGTTGTGCAGGAAATGTGCGCGCGCATTGGCATGGTTACAGGCCGCGGCCTTGCCGGGAATATTAAACGCCACTTTCCGCGCTGGGTGCTTTACGGCTGCGCCGGCCTTTTATTTATTGCCAACAGCTTTAACATTGGGGCGGACCTTGGCGCCATGGCCAAAGCCACGCAGCTGTTGGCGCCGGATGCCAACTTCGCTTTACTGATTTTTATTTTTACCGGCTTTAGCCTGTGGATGCAAATTGCCACGCCTTACGCGCGTTACGCCAAATATTTAAAATGGCTTTCTTTAGTTTTATTTTCTTACGTTTTAACTGCCCTGACTATTCGTTTGGATTGGGGACAAATTTTAACGAATACGGTTTGGCCCCACATGACTTTTTCCAAGGAAGAAATTTTCTTGGTTTGCGGAATTTTAGGGACGACCATTTCGCCTTATTTATTTTTTTGGCAAACCTCACAGGAAGTGGAAGAAGAAATTTTACAAGGAAAAGTTACGCTTAAATCCAGGCAAGCATTAACCAGCCCGGCGGAAATAAAAAAAATGCGGGTAGACGTTTGGTCAGGAATGTTTTTTTCCAACATGGTCATGTTCTTTATTATTGTCACCTGCGCGGCAACGCTTTTTGCAAACGGGATGACAGACATTAAAACCGCGGAGCAGGCAGCTTCAGCCCTGCGCCCTTTGGCCGGCGACAGCGCCTTTCTGCTCTTTACTTTAGGGATTGTAGGGATTGGCCTGCTTTCGGTTCCCGTACTGGCAGGTAGCGCTTCCTACGCTATTTCCGAAGCCCTGGGCTGGAAAGAAGGCCTTTACCGCAAATTCAAACAGGCCCACGCTTTTTATGGAGTAATTATTGTTTCCATGATTTTTGGCCTCGTAATGAACTTTGTGGGTATGGACCCTATAAAAAGCTTAATTTATGCCGCGGTCCTAAACGGGATTGTCGCCCCAATAATTTTAGTTTTAATAGTCATACTTAGCTCCAGCAAAAAAGTTATGGGCGAAAACCATATAAATAAACCCGTTGCCAAGGCTTTAGGCTGGATAGTTACAGTATTTATGATTTTAATAGGCGTGGCCACTATTATAGCGCTGATTTACTAGCCTTTGCCCCGTAGAGCTACATGGCAATCCAGCGGTACACAAAATTTTATTTATATAGAAAAAGGTAACTGAAAGTTTAACTTTGATAACAAATAGTTTGCCATGTGATTCTACGGGGTTTGACAAAAATCCTTATAATTGCTAGAATGTTATACAAGTCTTAAAGACAAAAACTTTGCAAAAGACCCGAGTTAACCATCAAATTAAAGCCGGCGACGTCCGAGTTATAAGCGACGACGGCAAACAGATTGGCGTTATGCGTTTAGGCGAAGCGCTGACTTTAGCCCAGGAAAATGGGCTAGATTTAGTGGAAGTATCGCCCTTAGCTAACCCGCCTGTTTGCAAACTTATAGATTTTGCCAAGTTCCGCTATCAGCAAAAGAAGCTGGAACAACAGCAAAAAAAGAACGCCAAAAAGGTAGAGCTTAAAACCATTTGGATTAGTGTACGCATAAGCGAACACGACATGGGAATTAAAGCCGCCAAAGTTATGGAATTTTTGGCAGACGGCAATGTGGTTAAAATAGAACTCCGTATGCGCGGCCGTGAACAGGCTTTTGGAGACTTAGGAAAACAGCAATTGGAAAAATTTATTAAAATGGTAACAGTGGCTCACAGAGTAGACGTCCCGGTTAAAAGAATGGGCGGCACCTGGAGCATAACAATAGCACCAACTAAATAGCCAGTAGGAAGTAGTTAGTAGCTTGTAGCAATACAGGCCTACCAGCTACTCACTACAAGCTACCAACTAAAACTATGCCCAAAGTTAAAACCCACCAAGGAACAGCCAAGAGAATAAAGAAGACCAAGACCGGAAAATTGATTGCAAGATCAACAGGCCAGGGTCATTTTAATTCCCGCGAATCCGGCAAAACCACTACCAACAAACGCCGTGACCAACTGCTCCACAAAAGCCACAATAAATTAAAGAGTATAATTCCCTACAAGTAGCCAGTAGGAAGTAGTTAGTAGTCTGTAGCAATGCAGGCCTACCAGCTACCCCCTACAAGCTACCAGCTAACCATATGACAAGAATCAAACGCGGAGTTGCCGCACACAAACGCAGAAAAAATTTACTTAAGAGAGCCAAGGGTTTTGACAACCGCCGCTCTACTAATTTTCCTTTAGCCCGGGAAGCGTTACTTCATGCCGACAAATACGCCTACCGCGACCGTCGCAACAAGAAACGCGACTTCCGTGCTCTTTGGCTCATTAGAACCAACGCCGCATTAAGAGAAAACGGAACCACTTGGAGCAAGTTTGCCGGACTTTTGAAAAAAGAAAACATTCTCATTAACCGCAAAATGCTTGCCGAACTTGCTGTCCAATACCCAACAGAGTTCGACAAAATGGTAAAAAGTTTAGTTAAGTAGAATATTTAAAATCCCCGTCACATATGTGACGGGGATTTTTTTATTTTTCTACTCCACTACCCTCTCACTAACATTCTCTCCCGTAGGGAGATTACGATCTGCCGTGTTAGCAGGAACAACCCTGCTAAAGTCATTGTCTATGTGCCAGGAGTTGTAAACAGAAAGGGACGGGTAAGGGTACTTCTTGCCGTCATAACCTATCCAGTAGACAGTTCCTTTGTCGTTAATGTCAAAGCCTGAAGGGTGAGGCATGGCTTCATTAGTTAAGTTGTCTGCCTTTGCCATAGACTGAAGCTCAGGATTGGTAACAACTAATACAGAGTTAAACTTAAAGCCAAGACCTAAGAAGACTTTGGCTGAAACAAAAGCAAATCTTTGTCCCTGGGTGATGAGGTAAACCGTTGGGTCTTCTTGGCTTTTAACTAAACTGCCGTCAGCCGGAAGAATCAACCCTGCTTCAGGAAAAGTTTGTTCTGCTTCTGTGGCTGGTTTGGCATCGGCAAAGCTTAAGCCATAGCTGTAGAGCATGCCAGGGTTAGTTACTCCCCTTCGCTCTCCATCTGCCACTACATAGAACGTACCTTTTTGGTCTATTAGTTTGAACCTAGTGGATACAATCTGTGAAGGAATAGTAGCAGGAGGGATGAAGACAATGACTTTAGGAGTGGGGGTTGGCACAGGGGTTGGAGTTACTGTTGGGACTGGGGTTGGGGTGGGAGTAGCATTTGGGTCTTGGCTAGTAGTAACAGTAGGAGTTGGGGTTGGTGTAACTGAAGGAGTTGGGGTGGGAACAACTGTAGCTTCTGTGGTAAAGCTAAAGTCTGCAGATACTGCTAAATTACCAGCACCGTCTTTAGATTTAACCCTAAAGTGATACAAAGTATTAGGAGATAATCCTATGAGGGTTACTGAATGACCAAGGGCTAGTGAAGTAACCAGGGAACTAGAGGCTCCATAACTATTGGTTAATCCATATTCTACCTGAGTGTTCGAATTCTCATTGGTATTCCAGGAAATGACTGCAGAAGAGGAAGTAATTAAACTACCTCTTAGGTTAGAGATTACAGGAGCAGTGATGTCCGGGGTTGGAGTTGGGATAGATGTGGGAGTGGGAGTTGGGGTTGGTGTGGGGGTAGGAGTTGATGAAGGGGTTGGGGTTACTATGGGGGTGGGGGTTGGAGACGGAGGAAAACTTGCAACGACCAAATCTACGTTGGCACCAATATTTGGCCCAAGGCCAATACCAAGGTCAATCCCCGCGCCTTTTGCCGGTGAATTGGCAGCCCACCTTAAATCCAAAACATCCAAATCACTTTCTTTAGTGAATGACATCGGTTCGTTTTTTAGCCACGTTCCAGGGCAACTGGTTAAATAAGTTTCTTCCGCCGCGGGCTTCCAGCCCACCGTACGAACACCGCAAATTAAATTTTTTCTACGGGTCGTTGCAGGCATAAGCTTATCCAAGTCTACACCAAAAGTATAAAACAAATTGGGAGGAACCAACGTATTGAACAAACGGGTATAGCCACGGAAAATATTATTGCCATAATTAAAGCGGGCATTATCAGCCCATCCTTTAGGGGTGTAGATCACAGACAAGACATCGTTGGAGGCAAGAGCCGGAGCGGAAGGATCCTGAGTGAGAGTTTTAGTTGCTGGGCTCCACCACCACACGGCCGACGCGTCCTTTCCTGGCTCTCCAGAAGTTTGATTGACTCCATTAACCTTGACCCCCGCATAGGTAATATCAAAAGGAAGATAGCTTAGGTCAAAAGTTTTACGTTTACCATCCGGCTTTATACTTGGGTCAGGAAACAATCTTTCTATACTGGAAGAAATGGTGGATGATTTTATTGGCAGCACGCCACGCCTTCCGTTTGAATCAAATACCTCATTAGCCACTTCACTCTGAAGGTCAAAAATAGTTGAATTATAGCCAACAAAGGTATTGTTATACCAATTTACCACGCCGTCATCTTTGAAGGCTAAAATTACCCCATCAAAAGCCCGGCAATATTCGGTGAAATTTTCGTTGAAAGTTGCAGGCAGTCCAGGCATACCCTCGGCGCCTCGACGACAATTAGAGATGGTTAAATTATTGTAGAAATCCACTTTTTTAAACGGGCCAAATTTCCATTGCTGGCCACCATTGGCGTAAGACGCGGAGTTTGTAATTTTTATTTCCGGGGTCTTACCTTGCACATAAAGAATATCCAATCCATCTTGGACATTATTGCGTATAACAGAACGGTCGATATTTATTTTGGCCCCTTCACCAACCAAAATACCAAAGCCATCTCCAAAACCAGTATGGCCTTGGTCATAACATTTGTAGTAAGGCAAAGCGCTCCTTATAGGGTATTCTTCCACACAGCCGCTCCACTCTAATAGTAGGTTTTTTATATTTAGGGTACCGGTTACATATGTATCACCCGGATCATCGGAGTTCCAACCACCACTTGAAATACCGGCAATACGCACATTTTCAGCTGTTATAGTACCCGCATTAGCTCCAAAAATTCCACCCGATGCAAGCCCGTGGATATTCAAATTACGTAATGTTAGGTTATCGGTGTTTGCGTCTATAACAATACCGTTTTGTCCGGCGTCGCTTTTGGGAAAGCCGCTGCGGACACACAAATCGGGGCCGCTTGATGTAGGAGTGCATTGTGCATAATCTGAGATTTCCAAATTTTCAACTACCACATTTTTTGCTCCTTTTAGGTTTAAAACCGCGCCAACCCAAACTCCCCCCATTAATTTTGGTTTTACTGAATCAGGATTTTGCCAACCTTCCCCTAAAATCCGAGTCGGTTTCTGAACAGTTCCGCCAGGAATAGTGGGATTAAAACAATTAGGGGCGTCACCAGGACAACCTTTAAAGTTCCAGTGGCCTTTGATTTCGTTTATTTTAAAACCGATTCGGTATTCGCCTCTTTTAATAATAACAGTATCCCCTCCCGCGATAACCCAAGTCGGTATTTCTGCGGGCTGGCCGACACCGGGATCAGTAGTGAAAAGATAGTTTGGGTGTTTAAAGCCGCAAGGCTGGTTTGTGCCGCTGCCCGGGTATGATGCGTCCACTTGCCCGTTACACTGGCTTCTGTCGCCGCCGTCTGGACGAATATACCAAAAACCGCTACTACTAATAATTGTAGGCGTCGGGGTTGGGGTTACCGATGCGGTGGGGGTTGCTGTGGGAGTGGGAGTTGGAGTTGGTGTTACTGTAGGAGTTGGGGTCGGTGTTGGCGTTGGTGTGGGCGTCGGGGTCGGGGAAACAACACCACTGGTAAATGTTACCTCAAGCAATGGACGGTAACTGGCCGTAGCAGCCCGAGAGTTGCCAATAAAATTTTGGATGTTAGCCGCGTCCTCATGATATGTTGTCCAACCTTCGTTTTTGCAATTCCCGCTCCTAAAACATTCCACATCGTCCGTAACGTCCAAAATATACTCGGTGCCAACAGGGTCGGACTGCGCTGGAACAAAATACGGAGACTGGGCCAGGGGCTTTAAAACATTTTGAAGATAGTCATTGCCTAAATCATCGGGGGAACTTGGATCAGAACTTTGCCACTTAACATCGGGACTAACGGAGTCGTCCCGAGATTCCTGGTTAGCCCCGTTTCGGTAACCGTCCGCAGCCGTTACCTTCCAACCGGTTGCGTAAGAAGAACCTAAATTGTCGGGGTCATTTATTCTTCTTAAATAAACTTTTACTCCCGCAGGAGCATAAACATTTCCCCCTGTGCGATACAGTTTAAGCTTAGCGCTTACAACATTTTGCCATGACGAAGTATTTCCTAAATTAAAATGTTCAAAATTATAATAACGCAGGGAACCGGTATACCTATACGTTTGGTAGTCATATCCAATGTTCTGAGCCCGGCCAAAAATTTGCACAGAAGTATTACCGCTGTAGCCGTTATTGCCCTGCTGAAAAGTTACAGTTTGAACTCCTAACACTCTCCCCTGCTGGTTTAATTCAGTAGAAGTTAAAATATTATCAACATACAAAAGGGTGTCCGAAGTTTGCACTCCGAGCATAAGCATGACTAACAAGGTGCCGGCAAAAGCTGCTAGGATTTTTATTCTTGGATGCATGTTGGTTTTTATAATTTTATCCATAAAATTATTTCTACTAAATACTAAAGTAGACTAAATGTACTAAATACGAAACCAGAAATTATAGTAATATGGAATATTATAGCTTTAGTATTTTTAGTTATTTTAGTATTTAGTAGAGAGGTCACTCCACTACCCTCTCACTTACCTTGTCTCCTGTAGGAATATTTTTATCTGCATCATTCGCAGGGACAACCCTGCTAAAGTCATTGTCTATGTGCCAGGAGTTGTAGACTTGTAGGGACGGGTAAGGATATTTTTTGCCGTCGTAACCTATCCAGTAAATAGTGCCGCTTTGGTTAATGTCAAAACCCGGAAGGTGGGCAAGGGCGGAGTTTGATAAATTGTTAGCCCTGGAAAGTATTTGCAATTCCGGATTAGTGACAACTAAAACTGAGGAAAACTTAAAGCCTAAATCTGTGAAGACTTGGGCTGACACAAAGGCATACCTTTGGGCATTGGAAATTAAATAGACAGTGGGGTCTTCTTTGCTCTTAACCAGACTGCCGTCCGCGGGCGAAATTAAGCCGCCTTCCGGCAACGCCTGGTCTTGGACTGTGGCCGGTTTCGCGTCGCTAAAACTAAAGCCATAACTATAAAGCATACCCGGATTAGTAATGCCCTGGCGTTTACCATCTTGAATTAAATAATAAGTTCCTTTGTCGTTTACAAGCTTAAGGCCTGAGCTGGTAGTGCCGTTTGAAACCGGAGGCATGGAAACCGTGGTGGAAGGCGGAATGAAAACTATAGTAGTGGGAACAGACACGCCGCCATAAGACCCCCCGCCTCCACCGGAAGACCCAGTTGTGGGGGCAGTTGTTGGGACTGCGGTCGGGGTCGGGGTTGGCGATCCCGAACCTGGAGTAGGTGTTGGGGTTGGAGATCCTGGTCCCGGAGTTGGAGTAGGAGTGGGCGTTGGTGTGGGAGTTGGGATTACCAAGACTTGGGTTGTAAAGGAAAAATCCGCTGACACGGCTAAGTTACCGCTGCCGTCCCTGGACTTTACCCGAAAATGATATAGGGTACTCGGCGAAAGACCGAGTAGTGTTACTGAGTGATTTAATATTAAAGAGGAACCCAGTACCGTAGAGGATCCGTAAGAAGTGGTTTTCCCATATTCCACTTGAGTGTCCGCAGATTCGTTTGTTATCCAGGAAATCACGGCAGAGGTAGTTAAAATATTACTACCGACTAAATTGGAAAAAACAGGGGCGGTAATGTCCGGGGTAGGGGTCGGATTTGGTGTTGGGGTCGGCGTGGGGGTTGCGGTAGGTGTAGGAGTCGGCGTTGGGGTGGGAGTAGGAGTGGGCGAAACTACGGAACCAGAGTCACTGTTCCAAGTTTGAGTAAAAATTGTGGCTGCGGGAATTGAGACATTGGAGTGGACAATTGCGTCAGGGGCGTCATCGGCAAACATCAAACCGACTCCGGCCTCATTTTTAACTTTTGTCCATTCTGTTATTTTACCCTGCTGGTCTCCGGCGGCAGGACCGGAAATAGTCGGCGCGGTAAAGGCCGCGGACTGGTTGTTCTGGGAGTTCGCAGTAAGAAAAGCAAAGGCCGCATCCAGATTGTTGTAAGAATAGGCTGTACCACGGCAATCATGCACGCAAACGTTCCCCGCAACGTAAACATCCGCCCGGTTGGTATTAACAGTACCCGACAAACGGGCCCTTA
This sequence comes from uncultured Candidatus Saccharibacteria bacterium, assembly GCA_964474825.1. Lineage (GTDB taxonomy): Bacteria > Patescibacteriota > Doudnabacteria > UBA920 > UBA920 > CAYYWQ01. The sequence continues at coordinate 167,649 of CAYYWQ010000001.1, read as the reverse complement.
CAATGACATCGCTGGGATTAGTTACGCCGTTATTTTTATACAAATTGGCCACGGAATTTCCGGTGGCTAAAGAATCTGTAGTGGAAAGGAAGTAAGTACCAATACCATAATCCCACATAATGTTATAGCGAATATCCGCCTCAGGGCCGGTATGCGCCGGACCGGTTGAATAATTGCGCGTTTTGGTTGAGGTGATTATGGGGTTGCGGTCCGTATTGCCGTAAAAAATATTATGATGGTAGGAAACCCTGGAAGCGTCAGTCGAGAGGAGTGAAGCCCCGGGCCCGCTTTTATACATTATGTTCCAAGACACCGTTACATTATAAGCCCCTTCCGTAACATCCACATTACCGTCACCGGTGTTATAAATGGAGTTATGGTCAATTACTATGTCGTGGGCATTATAAGCAATTTGGAAACCGTCACCCCCTGGGCTCCTTATTTTTAATCCCTGAATTACAATATTGGAACCCGTGGAATCCGGACCTTGGGGGTTACCGGAAATGACAAAAACATTGTCAGTCGCGGTAACTGTTATGCCGGGAGCGGGAGCAGAAAATCCGTCTATAGTTACGTGGTTTCCCGTGACTACTAAGTCCGTAGATAAATTAATTGTCCCGGCTACGGAAAATTTCACCAAAACATTACTCCTGCCATTCGCGACTGCGTCGCGCAGGGAACCTGCACCACTGTTGTTTAAGTTAGTAACCCAGACAACACTGCCAGACACTCCCCCACTGTTGGTACCAAAACCTTCAAATGAAGAATTGGACACCGGACTAATTCCGGAGCCTCCGGAAGGTGTTGGAGTTGGGGTCGGCGTAGGTGTTGGCGTGGGCGTTGGTGTTGGTGTTGGAGTAGGAGTTGGGGCCACGGAAGCAGAAGAACTATAAATAATGGTAAGCTTCGGGCGGTTGTCTAAAGTAACATCTTGCACGCTGTGATTGTTTTGGATGTTGGCAGTGTCGTCCGCGTAAATTAAAAAACCCTGGTTAGCGGCAGAACCGCTAATCCAAGACTGGACACTTTGGGTAACCACATGGTCATAAAAAGTTTGATTGCTGCTCCAGGTTGTTGCCGCGCCGGATTCTTCAGCCGCGGTCGCATTTTCAATGTGAGTGTTTTCATCTACGGAGTCGGCGGTAGTCCATTTTACCCCGGCACTGCTCCCGGTTTGGTTTCGGAACGCCGCATTGCCTCCAACCCGAAACTGGGTGGTATTAGCGTTGCCCTCAATTGACCATCCTTGCGTAAAGGGTGACCCTAAATTATTGGGGTCAATTATTTTTTTTACGTGTACCGTAGCAGGGACGTACACGGTGCCGGACTTTAAAGTTAAGGTGGCGGATTGAACAACGGCATCGGAAGGAATCGAAGAAACGTCAAACCACAACAAATAATTGTAACGGGTATTGGCAGAACTGCTTGGGGCGCCATAGCGAAACAAAAAAACTGAAGGCGCGGCCACACTGGAAAACGCGGCATTGCTCGCTCCCCCAACTTGCCTGTCCACGGTGCCGGAGTAGCTATTTAAACCTTGCTGCAAAACAATTGTAGTTATTCCTAAAACTTTTGGATGCAGCTGCGGACTGTCAGAAATTAAAACACTCGTATAGCTGTCAAAGCTACTGGATTGAAAACCAATTAATATAATGGCCAGCATGCAAGCTGTCCAAGCCCCCAGGAGCTTATAAATTTTTTGATTCATTTGTATTTTTGTTTCTACAAAAAAAATTAGCTATTTTGGCTAAATTTTTTGGGATTTCCTTATCTATGTAAATTCATTATAGCATAACTGAGAAAAAAATGCAATAAAAAACCCTTCAAAAAAAGTTGAAGGGTTTTTATATGTTTCACGGAGCAAAAAAGCTCAAACGACAGAGATTTTTACTTTGTCGGAACAGAGGCGGCGTTCGGGTCAAGCTTATATTGTTGAATTGCCTGCACCACTTTGCCGTCGGTCTTTAGGTCTTCATAAAATAAAACCTGGGTTCTATTAATATGCATTTCGTCGGACGGACCATGCAGTTCCTGCCCCAACTTGACCAAAGAAATTTGCTGCTGCGGAGTTGCCTGTCCGGGCTGCTGCTGTCCCTGAAGAGGAGGCTGGACAACCTGCAGGTAATAAATGTCGGCAAGCTTAATGTAATCCTTGTCGGCATCGGACAGTTTACCAAAGTAGACCTGGCCGTTAGTTAAAAACACAGCCTGATAATCTGAAACCTTGGAAACTACGGGAGCGTTAGAAGATTTTTTTGCGAACAGTTTATCCCTAAACACAATACCGCAAACTACTAAAATTAGCACGACAAGTCCTAAAATAATCCAAGGAAGCTTAGAAGATTTTGTAGAGCTTACGGCCTCTCTTGGTTCTTGAGTAGCCGGCTGCACGTATTCAGCTCTGGCCTGGGGCTGGCTTGGTGTTCTGTTAATCTTTATTTCATCTGACATATATATTTAAATTCCAAATTTCAAATTACAAATTCCGAATGAAAAGCATAATTTGAAAATAAATGATTAATCTTTACTTTCGCAAAAGGAAACTTTCAACATCGTAAAACTGTCATCTGGTTAAAGCTTAAAGCCGAAGCTGATGTTTGCCAATTTCTCACGAGTGTTTTAACAATCTTTTTAAAATCAAACATTAAGGCTACTGTCATAATTAGTGCTCCCCCGGTTAAAGGGAGGGAAGCTGACGGCTGCGGCATAACCGGAAATTTCAATTGATGGGTTAAAACTGAAGCATGTACCACTAAAATTTCCGGGACTTGATCAGGGACCTGCTGAACAATTATTTTTACTTCAGACACTTGCGGCCTGGCCACCGTAATTTTAAAACAACTGGCCGGCTGACTAAATAAACTTTGGACCTGGTCTGAGGCATTTAGCGAACAGTCCGCTGGGCTTGAAGTTTTTGCAAGAAGGGGCCGGACTAACAAGGACCCGGCGGCCGGCAGGCTGACAACTTTAACTTCCGGGGTAGCAGGTATAAAAATAAAATTGCCAGTTTGGGCCTCCAGGGTAGCCGGGCTTGCCAGGGATGTGCTTACGTTAAAATTTCCGGCTGAAAACAACAGACCGAAAATAACCAGAAAAGATAAAATTTTATTTTTAAAAGTTTTCATTAATCTTTAATTTCTATATTTTTCACCAAGATTTTGTGTGAATTTAGTATACCATAGCAGACCGAATAAGCAAAATTAAGTGTTACAAATCGGTTTGTAGTTAACTTTATATTTTGTTATGATTGTCTTACCTTAAGCATTATTTAATTTAATCAGACTATGGCCAGAGTCTTCAACCCGCAAACATTAAAAATCATTAAAGCTGTTTCCGCGTCCCCCGGAATATCCGCCAAGGAACTGTTTGGTTCCCTAAAGAGCAGCCTCGATTATAAATCATTCTATAACTGCTTATACCGGTTATTGGAACAGGGTTTTTTGGAGCGGAAAGACAACAACAAAGGCATGTGCGTGTGGGTAACTGAGGCGGGGACAAAACTTGTTAAAAGGTTCCACCCTGAAAAAGACGGTGTGTGGAAGCTGGTTATTTTTGACATCCCGGAAAGCCAAAAGTATGTGCGCGTGGTACTGAGGGCCAAACTCAAAGCCCTGCATTTTAAAAAATGGCAGAACAGCATTTGGATATCCCCTTTCGCGCTTGACGAGGAAATAGAAGAAGAACTTAACGCGCTTTCAAAGAAATTTTTTGTCCGTTTAATAAAAACAAACCAAATCAACAGGACGGATGATTTGGAAAAAATGTTTACCTAACAGAGCTTCCGCACCGCTGCTACTTAAAAATTTGGTACATTCTGCCAGGAAGTAATTTGCATGGCCGGAGTTTCTTCGTCCCTTTGGGCGTTGACTATAACTTTTCTGACAACCCCCTCAACAGAGGCCTGTGTGAAAATTACATATTGCGGGTCGCTAAAAAGCACAGACACCACTTGGCAGTTGTCTTGCTCTATTACTACTGTTTCTCCTCCGGCATACTCCGGGTCTTCGCGCAAAGAATCAAGCGCAGTTTCCGCGCAGGCCTCGGCCAAAGCCTGGGCCCTTATTGACTGCCCCGAAACTGAAGCGGTCTGACTGTGACCCAAAGACAACAAAAGCAAGGACCCGGAAACAGCGGCCGCAATAGCGCTTAAAACAATCAAGCTAATTAAAATAATGTAACCATTTCGTTTATTTTTTATCATAAAGTCATTTTCTTAAACTTGCCGTATCGTAAAACCAGGTCTGATAATCGTATTCATTCCTTCCGGACAAGCCTTTATAACTTAAAAGCATTTCTATTTTTACGGCTAAAGCCGAGCTCCCTTGGGACACATTTGTAAATCTTAATTCCGTAACGGAAATATTAGGGGCCGTTAAATCAACCAAACCCTGTCCTCCAAGAGACTCCGTCAAAGTCCCATTATCTAAATTAAAAACGGTTGGGTTATTTTCCGGATCGCTCAAACTTAAAGACAATTCACTGCTGGTTTCCCCCTGTGCCGGACTATTAATAGCTTCGGCTTTTTTTATGTTTTGAGCAATGCGGCGCATGGCAAACATCCCTTGCTGCTGCACTTCAGTGATTGTCTGGTGCTTTACCCGTGTCTGCAAAAGTGCCGCCAAAAAAGCCGCAATGACCAATAATATAGACCCGGCCACTGCTAAATATAACAGTGTCTCTATTAAAGTAAACCCCCGCTCTGCTTTTGCAGAGCTTACACCAACCCCCGGTTCGCGGAGTGGTGTGGAGGTAAATCCTTGTTTATGGTTGCTGATATCTACCATGCTACTACTCCCCTTTCCAGTTAGTAAGTATGGTGTTGGCACTAAGGCTTCCGGCACGCTGGAAATCCTGGTCCCAGGTAACTGTTACTGTAACGTCTTTAGTGGAAGTGCTTGTGGAAACAATATTGACTGAACGGTTAAAAATGTCCGTAATATCACTGCTGCCGCTCAAACTCCAGCTACCGTTGTTTATTGCAAGACCGTGCTGGCCGTCCTGTAAATTGTTAAACCCAGAGTCTCGTATATTGCGGGCAACCTCAAGGCCTTCCTCCAAAATTAAAGACGCTCTTTCCTGCTTGCCGGCAATCACGGCTGTTTGTTGGGCGTAAATAATCGCGCCCGTAAATGCAGCCACAACGAGACTAAATAAAGCAATTGATAAAATAACTTCTATTAGACTAAATCCAGCACTATTTTTTTGTTGGATAAAATTATTACTCATTTTAATACGCGACCATACCAGCCGCGTTAATATTTAAAGTGCGACTTTGGTCTATATTATTACTAAGCACCAAAGTCCCGGTTGCGCCGGGCTGACCATTGAGCTTGCTAAAAATTATTTCCGAGGGACCGGCAACTGTTAGGACGGAGGGCAAATGAAAAACTTCATCAAAATCCAAATCCCTACCCGCAAAGCTGCTGCCCGAAAATAAAGTAACGTCGCGGCTTTCCAGCTTAACCCCCCATGAGGAATCATTACTTCCATAAACCGCCAGGCTTTGGGCTCGACGCATTGTTTGGGCGGCAATGGCTGTTTCTAAATCTAAATCATTCTGCATGCTAAAAGACCAAACCACAGGCGCGGCTAAACCAACTATTAAACCAAGCAGGGCCAAAACTAAAAGAACTTCAATTAAAGTAAACCCCGTTAGAGAGTTAACTGGGACAGCAAACGATCGTGGATGATCAGATAAATTTTTACAACTTGGCTTGCCGCAGGAATTCTCCAACGGGGCAAGTCCCTTCCCTAATTTAAAAGCCGAAAAAAAAATCATAACTAATAATTTAGCGTCTAATACTCCAACAACAAATAGTCCGCCGAAGCCCAGCCGGTCTTACCGTCCGGCAAAGTTACCAAATACCAATCACCTTGCTTTTCGTTAAACTCATAAGTTTCACCGGGATACATTCTGCCAATAGCACTGCTTGTAAAAACAGGACGGCCGCGCACAAATAGTGAATTAATCCCCTCAATAAGTTTTAAGCGCGGTTTAATCTCGACCCCTTTAACATCGGGAACGCCCGGCAGTGTTGTTGTGGCGGTCGATGTTGCAATTGGCGTAGTAATGATTTGATCATTTTTAACAGCCGTGGGCACCGGACGCTTAGGAGTCACAACCTTTTTAACAGCAGGGGGGTTGGAATTATTTTGCAAGCTGCCTTGCAGTCCTCCAATTAAACTATACAAAGGCATAATTACTGCCAGGGCTACGGCCGCTACCCCTCCCCAAACTACAACCAACATTAAAGGCTCTAGAATTACCGTAAGATTCTTGGAAGTAGACTCGCTTTTGCCCTCGTAAATCCTGCCTAAACTTACAAAAGTCTGTTCCAGCTTGCCGGACTGTTCCCCGGTAATAACAATTTGCTGCACAGCCGCGGGAAGCAGGCGCCCCGTATTTTTAAAAGCGGCAAAACTTTTCTCAAAAGAATTCCCTTCTTCCAGACTAATTTTTAAAAAGGCATAAAAATCCCGGTAAATATAAAAAGTACTGGCCTGGCTTAAAAGATGCATGGCTTCAACCATAGGCACGCCTGATTCCACCAGGCTTCCCAGAATATGGCCGAAACGGGATATTTCAACTTCCTTGATTAAAGTTTTTATGCCAGGTAAAATAAATAACAATTTTTGTCCCAAAAATTTTGTTTTAGGAAAAACAAAAATAAAGCAAAACAAAAAAGCTCCCAGGACTAATGCAACCGGCACCACAATATAACCCCATTTTTCCAAAAAAGATCCGGTGGAAATGAGCAACTTGGTAATTAGCGGTAATTTTAACCTTAGGCTTAAAAACACACTGGCCAAACGCGGCAGTAAAAACCATGCAATACCAAGGCCTAAAACCAGAGTTAAAGCAAAAACAATGGCCGGATATATCATGGCCGAATGAATTCGCTCTTTAAGCAACCTGTCTTTTTCCTGCTGACGGCTTAAGGACTCAAAATTTTCATTTAGCCTTCCGGATTCTTCTCCAATCCTAATAAGAGAAATAACATAATCGGAAAACAGCTCAGTCTTACCCAAAGCCTGAAAAAAGTGCTGGCCGCTATGAATATCTGTTTCCAGCTGTTCAATAATTTTAAAAAACCTTTTGGATTTCGCGCCTTGCTTTATTCCATGCAAAGCCTGGGCCACCGGCATCCCACTGCCGAGCATTAAAGAAAAATTTTCAATAAAAGCCTGCTTCTCTTCTTCTAGGCCAAAAGTTTTAAAAAGCCCTGCCCAAAATGGATGCTTGGGTTTGGGAACGGATGGCGCCTTTTCTTGCATAAATACTTCTTTCCCTCTACTAAATACTAAAGTAACTAAAAATACTAAATCGGTTTTTTTATAGGTTTACTATTCTTTTATACTTAACCCCTGTTGACGTAAAGTTGGCTAAAATTCCTAATTTCAAATTTAACGCTTTAAGATAATCTCCAACCTGTTTTATATTTTTTATTCCAAAATTCTCATTCTTTTTTATTTCAAGAATAATTTTGGCTTCGCCCATTTCAATTAAAAAATCAACGAAATAAATTCCAATGAACTTCCCTTCAAAATGAAGTTTAACCGGAAACTGTTCAGTAAACTTTATACCCTCAAGCTTTAAAGCTACAGCAATAGCTTTCTGATAATGTTTTTCCAGTAGATCGCCTCCTAGTTGCTTAATAACCTTGTACAAAATACCAACAATTTTATAACATTCATCCTTGTAAATTAAATCTTCCCTATACATGCATCTTCATTTTAATATTCCCCTATTCTACTAAGAAATAAAATAACAAAGTAAGTAAACTTAAAAAATCTTAGATTTAGTATTTTTAGTCTCTTTTAGTATTTAGTAGAAGACAGGCTAGGCTGTCGGTGGGGCGACACGCATTAGTTCGTCCAGGCTGGTTTGTCCGCTTTTTATTTTATCCAGGCCGTCTTCAAACAAAGTTCTAAAACCCCGGGCCCGCACCTGCTCCCAGATTTCCTGACCCGAGGGTGACTTAGCCAAAAGGGTCCTAAGGTCTTTATTAACGGAAAAAAATTCAAAGATTCCTATTCTTCCCTTGTAACCTGTATGGTTGCAAACCCCGCAGCCCTTGCCCATATAAAATGTTTGGGATGCTGCCGGAAAATATTTAACAGCAGCGGGGAATTTTTCGCCAATTTCCCGCTGGCTTAAAGTTAAACTGTAACGGCAGCTTTCGCAAATTCTTCTGACCAAGCGCTGTGCCACTATTAATTCCAAGGTTGAGGCAAGCAAGTAAGGCTCCACTCCCATGTCAAATAACCTGGGAATCGCGTTTGGAGCATCGTTTGCATGGAAAGTGGAAAATAAAAGATGTCCTGTTAAAGCCGCATTAATGGCAACCTCGGCCGTGGCCTGGTCGCGTATTTCCCCTACTAAAATTATGTCCGGATCTTGCCGCAGGATACTCCTAAGCCCATCGGCAAAATTGAGGTTAGTTGCCGCGTTAACCTGAATTTGGTTCATGGTAGGAATGCGGTATTCGACCGGGTCTTCAATAGTAGTAATGTTTATTTCATTGTGGTCAAAAGTTTTGAGCAATGAATAGAGCGTTGTTGTTTTTCCACTACCCGTGGGGCCGGTAACTAAGATCATCCCATGGGGGCGTTTGGCAGCTTGCAGTACTTCACTGTAGCCCGCAGCAGACAGACCAAGCTCATTGAAACTTAAATTTTTTACGTATTCTGCCAAAAGCCTCATTACTACCTTTTCTCCGTTAACGGTGGGTACTATGGACACGCGGGTATCTACAGGAATTTCGTCTTTTAAAAACCTAATGGAGCCGTCCTGGGCACTGAAGTGCTCATCTATCTTCATTTTAGCCTGGACTTTAATTCGGTTTAAAATATTTTCGTAATAAATTTTGGGGAGATGTCCCATGTCCCGAAGCACGCCGTCTACCCGGAACCTAGTGACAACGTCTTCCTCCCTTGGCTCAAAATGAATGTCTGACGCGCGATAAATTATAGCGTCGTTAAAAATTTGTTCCAGAATTTCCGGGGCCACTTTTTTTTGGTTACGGATAATTTGGACAAAGCGAGCTTCCAGGGACTGCCGATAGTGAATAAAAATCTCTCGCAAATCGTCAGGCAAAGCGTAAGCCAAAATAATATTTTTGCCTGGAAAAAGACCGGAGAGCGCCGCCGGTAAATTTTTATCCTCAGGGCTGTCCGTGGCTATAGTAACTTCGGTCTCTCTTTCTTCGGCGAGCACACAGTGATACTGCTGGGCAAACTCCCCCGGAATTTTTAGGACCTGTTCCTTTTCCGGAGGATGCTTGGCAAGATCCGCAAAAGCAACGCCAAAACTTTCGGCTAAAGCCTGTCCTAGTAATTGCTTGGTGAGTATTTTTTGCTCCAATAAATATTCCAAAACCGTGGCATGACTTTGCAGGGCATGCTGCTCGGCAGCCGACATGTCGGCTTCACTCACAAAATTGCCGCGCAGCAAAATTTCCTTAAGTTTTGCGCTTTCGAGTTCCATATTAATTTAAATATTTTTTTGCGTGAACAAGGATCTCCGCGGGACTGACCGTACTTTTAATTAAATACTCCTTAGCCCCGTACATCCTGACTTTTAAAATGTCCTCAGTCTGACCAAGATTTGAAAGCACGATTACGGGAGTTTTTAAATTCATTTGCTGCATTTGGCGCAAAACCTCAAACCCATCCATTTCAGGCATCATTAAATCCAAAATGACCAAATCAAAATGATCCTTCTTTAAATTGGCCATGGCGTCCACACCATTTACCACATGGAGAGTTTGGATTCCGGAAGCGTTAAATTTATGAGCCAAGACCCCTGCCATGGCTTTTTCGTCTTCAGCAATTAATACTTTTTTATTTTTTTCAGGCATAGCAAACCTCTTTTTTTGTTTCGGGCTTTATGGCGATGCTTACTTAAATTATAGCAAACATTTAAAATTTGACTAAATTTATAAAGGCTCCCCGCTGGGTACTGAACCTGTATTAGCTCCCCCTCGAGATGCACTCGGGGCCTTGAGAGCAGTCGAATAGGTCGGCTCGCTTATCCCGCAAGCGGGATAGACTCACCTACGTCGCTAATAAATCTTGTTTTATTTAAGCCAAAAAGTAATATTTCAACAAATCTTCAGTCTATATTATAGACAGGCAAAATAATTAAATAAATTCCAAAATTGCGAAATTAATAAAATTGTAGTATAATTTAGCTTAAACAGGGTCAAAATTAACAAATGTGTTCTTAACTTATGAAAGCTAAAACAAAAAAATTAGACAGCGGATTTACATTAATTGAAATTTTATTAGTTATTGCGCTCATCGCCCTGCTTGCAGGCATTGTAGTTATTGCGGTTAATCCGGCCAAACAATTGGCAGACGGCAGAAACGTTAGAAGACAGACAGATGTTAATACTATTTTAAATGCCATTCATCAGTACGCTATAGACAACAACGCTTTTCCTTCGGGGATTAATTCCTCAGACGACTGCCAGAGCAGCGGAAGTAATAGCATTTGCAGGACAGGGGCTTCCACCTGTAGCGGCCTGACAGACTTATCCGACTTGACTGAAAACCAAAAATATCTACCTTCTATTCCGGTGGATCCACAGAGCACCGATGCAAATGACACAGGTTATTACGTTGTAAAAAATTCAAATAAAAGAATAATTGTTTGCTCCCCTTCAGCTGAAAACGGACAGGTAATAAAAATTACAAGATAAATTTTTTAAAACAAATTATGCGGAAACAGCTCCGACCTAACGTCGGGGCTGTTTTTTTATGGGGAAGGGCTCCCTCCGCCGCCGCCCGCGCCGCCGCCGCCCTGGGACGACCCACCGCCGTCACCTCCGCCTTCTCCCCCACTGCCTTCTCCCCCACTGCCTCCGCCGCCACTACCGCCTCCGGAACTTCCCCCACTGCCTCCAGCTCCCCCGCCTTCACCGGTTATGGAACCTGAGCCCCCGCCGCTAACAGAAATAAATATCCAACAGCTACCGTTATTGCCACCGTTATTGGAAGTCGTTCCAACCGCGACAGAATTAGAAACCACACTGCACCCTGAATCAATTACGTATAAATAACTTACTGAGGCGTTTCCGATCAAATCTAATTTCCACTGCACGCTCGGCGAGTCGGACTTAATTGTTAGCGGGTTTCCCGGTGTGCCGTTTAGGCTTAAAATTCCTGCAAAGGTTGTAGTCGTGCTGTTTTTAAACAATAAAGATTTCCCCGCGGCGGCTGAAGTAAAATTATAAAAAGTATTCACAATTGAACCGCCTATTGTCGCACTTGCTGCGTTTGTAATTGTGGAAATAACAGTACCGCTGCTATGGTTAAATGTCCCATTGTTTGTCCAGTTGCCTCCAAAGCTAAAGACCCCGGAATTAGATGCTGTTAAAGTACCGCCAATTACTACGTTGCCCGTTAACGCAAAATCGGGGTCGCTGGTATTGGCGTCCAAGGTTCCGGCCACATCTAAATCCTGGGCAGAAACATTCCCATTGGGAACGTAAGTTGTGCCAGAAGGAATTTTTAATTTATTGGTCGCATAAGTTAAAGACAAAACATTTGAGTTACTGGTGAAACCAATGTCCGTGTCCGCGCAAGCGCTGCCTGTGTCGTTATCGCAACTGGCCAAAGTTGCGTTGGTAACATTTGCGCCGTTATAACTGGCCAAACGTACCTGATTTTTAACAATCGAAAGCCCCGTACAATTTGTATAGCCGCTACAACTACTGCCATAAAGTAAGGTTAAGGATCCGGAAGGACCGCTGCCATTGGTGTTTAACCAAATAGTAACTACATCGCCGCTACTTAAGGACGTTATGCTCGTGAAAGAAAAAGTCCCGTTTGCGGCAGCCGTGGCTGTATAAGCTGTTACGCCATTAACTACTAATTTCATTGCGGGCGTAGAAGTAGCCGCCGTTGTTTCGTCTGTGTCATAAATTGTACCGGAAAAAGTCAGGGTAACACCCGCAACGGGCGCATTCCAAACCAAGCTGACCATGGCAAAATCCCAGGCATAAACACTGTTGTCTGTAGCAGTGCCGTCAGCTGTTGTTACCAAGGCCATATTAATTTTATGGTTAGTAAAGTCGTAATTAAATTCAGGGGCTAAATTTTGACCGGGTCCTGCGCCCGGAATAACTGCGACGGCAATAGTTCCAACAGCAGCCCTTTCCGTAGGGTCAGTAAATGCCTGGGCTGTAGTAGCAGAAGTTCCGACCAAGTAACGATTACCCACGGCGCTGGTAAGCACAGAAGAATACATGCCACTCCTGTCGGAAAGCGCTGCCTGAACTGTTCCGGAAGGCCCACCCGAATAACGGTTGGCATAATTTATGGAAGCAAGCGTTGCTCCGGAAGGAAGAGTCGCGGAAAAAGACAAATTAGCGGCCGCGGCTTCTTCAGAAGCAACAGCGTCACCGTCATAATCCCTAGCATAAGTTGTGGTACTAGTCATGGCCGTACTTTCGTCTACTGTCTGTAGATACCAAGATGCATCACCAACAGAAGTAGTGTCTATGGCCCTGGTGCCCGTACAATCGCCGGAACCAAAAGTGGTTGAACGGTCACCTGTAGTCATATTTCTTTTCTCAATAATTACCTGCTGGTCTCCCGGAGAAGTACCAAAACCAACCATGTATATGTCTGTTCCGTCCCCTGTCATGCCTTGTACGCGACCAGCGCCACCGTCTACTGTTGAAGCCTGTCCGTCCGCATCAAAAGCCGTGACTAAAGCTAAAGTTGTAGCGTCATATTTATTTACCTGCATGCGACCTATAGCCGCCGTAATTAAAGCATACCCCGCGACATATATATTTCCACCGCTTAAATAAATATCTCTTGCTGTATCGTCCTGGGTGGTTAAATTAAAACTGGCAGTGGCTGTAAAATTTGCAGTAGAAAGGCTTCTTTTTTCCACACGCCATTGGTTACCGGCTGTAGCATCGTTACCCGCAACATACATATTTGAAGCGTCTATTGCAATTGCATATAATTGTTCTGCGCCTGTACCTAAATTAGTAGACGTAGCATAAACAGAAGCACCATTGGAAATTGCGTACGCATTAACCTGTTCGTCACCACTGTTGGCACTGCTGCCTCCCACAATATAAAGATTAGTTGCGTCAACAGCGGCAGCCCTTGGAATATCACTCGCTGAAGTTCCGGAAGTCGGGTCGTACTGGATTATTCCGTCAGAGTCAAAAGCGGTTTCCAAAGTCCCGTCTGAAAGTTTACGTTTTTCAATACGCCATTTTAAATCTGTAGAACTAACAGTACGGTCTTCACCAACAAGATACATATAAGTGGAATCTATTGTAATGTTCCTAATCCTGTCATTGTTTGCCGATGGATTAATGGCAAGTACTCCTTCAGCCCAGCCGTTAACAGTAGTGCCGGAAACCAAGGCACCAGTAGTTTTGTCGCGTTTTTCAGCATACCAATTTTCATTGTTGGCCGAAGTTGTTGTATAACCAACCACATAAATGTAACTACTGTCTACTGCCAATGACAGTGCCTCGTCTATTAAAGTTGAAGAAGGATCAGATGTAGCCACTCCACCTACACCAAAAGCATCCACCAAAGCACCAGTGGTGGCATCGCGTTTTTCCATGCGCCAGCGGCCGTCGCCACCCACTGTGTCGTTACCGGCCATATACAAATAGCCGCCGTCTACCACAACTTTGTTCATTTGATCGTCCATGGCTGTACCGGAAGACGGATTTTCAGTAATACGTCCGGCAGTTTGCGTACCCAAAGAAACCTCGCAAGTTCCGGAGTCTGTATTAGTGGTCCCCACTCCAATATAAATAAAATCTGTTCTTAAAACTGTGGCCGCGGAAGCGGTATTGGCGACCATTTCTATCCAAAGCTCTTTAGTTGAAGAATTAATATATGAAGAAAGGGTGGTGGAAGCCAGGGAGGTAATATTGGTCTCATCTGTAGCTGAACACTCTATAGAATTTGAAAAGTCATCCCAAGCGCCGCTGTCAAAATTTCTAATTTTTAATTTATAAGATACTCCATTAGTAGCCGCGCCGCAGGAATTTTCGTAGCGGGCCATAACAGTATTCATTCCCGTATAGCTTTCTACATTCTTAAACACAAAATACATGTCAGCGGCAGCGGACGTAGAAGACGCAGCTGCATAGTAGTTGTCGCTGGCTCCCTGGAAGGGAGCGTTGGTCATGGTGTAGTCGCCATAAAGTCCTGCTGCTACCATATTACCAAAAACATCCGCGCTATTGCCGTTGTCCATACGGAATTTTTGGTAATACCAGTCATTAGAATCATTATAGCCTGCAGCATATATATATGTTGCGTCTGTTTCTACGGATCTAATAACAGCGCTTACCGTAGGTCCATCTACGATTCCGCTTGAACCAAAGCTGGTATCTAACGCTCCTGTTGTAAGAAGTCGTTTTTCTGTTCGAAAATTAGAAGCCGAATTATTTCCGCCCACATACATATATGTTGAATCTAGGGCGATAGACCTACCGGATTGCGTGCTACCCCCTCCATCCACAATACCATCACTGTCAAAATCCCCTGCCGCGCAAGCTCCGGCCGTGCACAAAGCGCCGCTATCCAGACGGCGTTTTTCTATGCGCATGTTGTTATTAGAATTAGTTCCAACAACATACATATATGTTGAATCTAGGGCCATGCCAAAAGGAATATTAGAGGAAGCATCGTCGTCCACAATACCGTCGCTGTCAAAACCTGTGTCTACAGCTCCTGTGTCCAAGCGGCGTTTTTCTATGCGCCAGTCATTACCTGTTCCGGCAGCGTAACCCGCTACATACATGTATGTAGAATCTATGGCCATAGTAAAAGCAGTTTGAGAAGCCGCGACCCCGTCCACAATTCCATCGCTGTCAAAATCCCCTGCCGCGCAAGCTCCGGCCGTGCACAAAGCGCCGGTTGAGAGGAGTCTTTTTTCTATTCGCCAGTTACCTGAAGAGTCGTCGCCAACAATATACATATACGTGGAATCTATGGCAATTGAATAAGCACTGTTACTAGATGCCGCTCCATCTACTATTCCGTCGGTATCAAAACCTGTGTCCAGAGCTCCTGTAGAAAGCAGACGTTTTTCTATACGCCAATCATTAGTATTTGAATTATTGGATCCTACTACATACATATATGCTGAGTCAATTGCAATGGCTTGAGCCGATTCTGAGGCTGCTACCCCTGTTACAACTCCACTGGTTCCAAAACCAGTATCAAAATTCCCTGTATAGAGGTTTCGTTTTTCTATGTACCAATCTCCGGCAGTAGTATCCCCAACGGTATACAGATATCTTGAGTCTTTGACTGAAGCATTAGTGTGGCCGGAAGCTGCTGCTGAAGTAATAGGCGTACCAGAAGCAACCCCAGAAGTTACGTTTAAAGCTGAAGGAAAATAGGTAGAATTAATTACGGCAAAAACGCGGAGGAAGTCCACGGCAATGGTGGGAGTAATGCCGCGGGTATCGGAAAAATAACGGATTCGCATTTGGTTTGAACCGTTAACAAAATTGCTTAAAGGAGTATTAATTGAATTGTTGGAACCGTCCGACCAATAACCATTATAAATATTCCACTGGTAGGAAGTAGCTGTAGCCGTAATGAGAGGATTTTTTCTACTGTTTAAAGTTCTCCATCCCCCGCCCGTGCACTGGGAGTCGGCGACGCTGTCTACAGTAGAAGAAGATACCCAATCGCAAATTTGAACAGTGAGCAACAAAGAAGCAGAAGAGGCGTCTATTTCTGTTTCTACAAGCAATTGGTTAGCACTATTTAGTTCTACGTTGCCCAAAATTAATTGCATGTCTAAGCCTTGGGTGGAAGTAGCCGCTACTTTCCAATGGTAGCCGTCGTCAGCAAGCGTTGCTCTCCAGGAACCAAGGTTTGTTCCGTCAGCTGTAGCAGCAGCGGTGGCCGCAGTAACAGGCTGCTCGGCTCCCACTACCAGTTGGCCGTCGGTTGGAACAAAAGTATAATTTAATTTAGGTGTCTGGCTGCCGCCGCCAATCCAAATAGGACTAACCATGGCAAAATCCCAGGCGTACACGCTGTTGTCTGTTGCTACACCGTCTGAAGTAGTCACCAATGCCATATTAATTTTGTGGTTGGTTGAGTCATAGTTAAACTCAGGAGCTAAATTTTGTCCTGGGCCATTACCAATAATACCAGCCACTGCAATTGTGCCAACTGCTGCCCTTTCAATTGGGTCAGTAAAAATTTGGGCAGTAGTGGCGGAAACACCGACTAAATAACGATTACCCACAGCACTGCCCGTAACCGCAGAATACATACCGCTTCTGTCTGTAAGTCCTGCCTGAATTGTACCCGAAGAGCCAGCAATATAACGGTTTGCGTAATTTATGGAGGCAAGTGTGGCACCCGCAGGAAGTGTAATAGAGAATGACAAATTAGCCCCTGCCGCTTCTTCCACGTTTCCGTCTCCATCGTAATCCCTTCCATAAATAGTAGAACTTGCAAATGTATTGCTTTCGTCTACAGTCTGTAAATACCACGGGACATCACCGCCAGTAGTGTCTATAGCTCTGGTACCACTACAATCACCCGAGCCAAAAGTAGTCGAGCGGTCTCCCGTAGTCATGTTTCTTTTTTCAATAAGAATTTGGTTATCTCCAGGTGAACTGCCATAACCCACAATATAAATATCTGTTCCGTCCCCTGTTAGTCCTGAAGCTGCGCCCAGACCTCCATCTAATGTGGAAGACAAACCGTCGGTGTCAAAAGCTGTAACCAAAGCCAAACTAGTATCATATTTATTAACCTGAAAACGACTAATACTAGCACCTAAACTGGCGTAACCAGCAACATAAATATTAGAACCATTTAAGTAAATGTCTTGAACTTTGTCGTCCGAAGTAGTTTGGTTAAAAACAACCGGAGCAACCGCATAGTTGGCGTTGGAAAGATTTCTTTTTTCTATGCGCCACTCGTTACCACTGGTTGCGTCATAACCCCCCACATACATATATGTAGAATCTATGGCAATTGCTGTTAAGGCTTCTCCCCCCGTCCCTGGATTTGTGGAAGTAGCGTAAACCGAGGCGCCGTTGGAAATAGCGTAAGCGTTAACCTGTTCGTCTGAAGTATTGGCCGTATTTGATCCTACAACGTACAAGTTGCTGCCGTCTACAGCAGCGTCATATGGAATGTCACTCGCGGAAGTTCCGGCTGTCGGGTCATACTGAATAATACCGTCAGTGTCAAAATTTGTTTCCAAAGTGCCATCGGAAAGTTTTCTTTTTTCTATACGCCACTTTAAATCCGTAGAGCTAACACTGCGGTCTTCCCCAACCAAATACATATATGTAGAATCTATGGCAATCTTCCTAATTCTGTCACTGTTGGCCGAAGGTGTAATAGAAAGAACGCCTTCTGTCCATCCTCCAGCAGTGGTGCCGGAAACTAAAGCTCCGGTCGTTTTGTCGCGTTTTTCCACACGCCAATTTTCGTTGCTGGCCGCGGTGGTAGTATAACCGGCAATGTAAACATAACTACTGTCTACAGCCAATGACAGGGCTTCGTCTATTAAAGTTAAAGAAGGGTCGGAAGTAGTCACACCGCCAGGACCAAAAGTTGCGTCTAGAACCCCGGTGGAGGCGCTGCGCTTTTCTATGCGCCAGCGTCCGTCACCACCAACTGTGTCATAACCGGCCATATACAAATTGCCGCCGTCATAAAAAACTTTGTTCATACGGTCGTTCATGGCGGTTCCGGCAGAAGGATTCTCAGAAATCTTGCCCCCTGACTGAGTTCCTAAGGACACTTCACAAGTTCCGGAGTCTGTGTTAGTAGTCCCCACACCAATATAAATAAAATCGGTTCTAATAATAGTGGCGGCCGAAGCGGCGTTTGCAACAACCTCAATCCACAATTCTTTTGTAGAAGAATTAATGTAAGAAGATAGCGTTGTGGACGCAACAGAGGTGACGTTCACTTGGTCCGTAGTTGAACATTCCAGGGAATTGGAAAAGTTGTCCCAAGCATTACTGTCAAAGTTCCTAATTTTAAGACTATACGAAATTCCATTTGTAGCAGCACCACAGGAAGTTTCATACCTGGCCATAACCGTATTCATTCCGGTATATGTTTCTATATTTTTAAACACAAAATACATGTCTGCGGCAGCAGAGGTTGAAGAAGCCGCGGTATAATAGTTGTCACTCCCTGCCTGGAAAGGAGCATTGGTCAAAGTGTAGTCACCATACTGACCGGTGGCAACCATATTACCAAAAGCATCTGCGTTGTTACCGTTGTCCAGCCGGTACTTAACATAATAAAAGTCACTGGTGGTATACCCTCCTACATATAAATAAGTTTCGTCAACATCAGGAGAAGTGGCGACTGCACTTAGCGAGGGTGCTCCTAGAATTCCATCACTATCAAAATTAGTGTCCAAAGCTCCGGTGGAAAGGAGGCGTTTT
>CAYYWQ010000001.1:0-149112 GCA_964474825.1 uncultured Candidatus Saccharibacteria bacterium | reverse complement strand
TCAAAATTAGTGTCCAAAGCTCCGGTGGAAAGGAGGCGTTTTTCAATGCGGAAATCGGGGGTTGAATCATCACCTACCACATACATATAAGTGGAATCTATAGTAATACCATAAGCAAGATTACTTGCTGCCGCGCCGTCCACAATTCCATCACTATCAAAATTAGTGTCCAAAGCTCCGGTGGAAAGGAGGCGTTTTTCAATGCGGAAATTCCCTGAGGAGTCATCCCCCACCACGTACATATATGTTGAGTCTATGGCAATGGAGTAAGCACGATTACTTGCTGCGGCATCGTCAATAATACCGTCTGTGTCAAAACTGGTTTCCAAGGCTCCGGTAGAGAGCAGGCGCTTTTCTATGCGCCAGTCAGCAGTATTTGCATTACTACTTCCCACTATATACATATACTGGGAGTCAATTGCCACACCATAAGCGGTTGTGCTAGAGGCGACACCCGTAATCGCAAAACCCGAGTCCAAATTTCCTGTGAAGAGATTGCGTTTTTCTATATACCAGTCAGGGGTGGATGTATCACCAACAGCATAAATATATTTAGAATCTTTAGCCATGCCATTCAAAGTATTGCTGACCGCGGTACTAACAATTGGAGTACTAGAAGCCAAGCCGGAAGTTATATTAAATGCTGAGGGGAAATAAGTGGAATTAACTGCCGGAAAAATACGAAGAAAATCTATGGCATTGCTCATTGTAGCATTAGCCGCGACTGAACTTCTTGACTCAGAAAAATAACGAATGCGAATTTGGTTGGATCCGTTAACAAAATTGGTTAACGGAGTGTTGACAGCGGAGTTGGAACCGTCCGACCAGTAGCCATTGTAAACATTCCATTGGTAGGAAGTGGCAGTTGCAGTAACAAGCGGAAGTTTTTTGTTGTTTAAAGTTCTCCAGCCTCCAGTAGTACATTGGGAGTCTGCAACGCTATCAACTGTAGAAGAAGAAACCCAGTCACAAATTTGGACATAAAGAAGTAGCGATGCAGACGAAGTATCTATTTCCGTTTCTATAATAAATTGATTAGCGCTATTTAGTTCAACGTTACCTACTATTAGTTGCATGTCTAACCCGTTGTCAGGAGTGGAAGAAGCTCTCCAATGGTAACCGTCGTCAGCTAGTGTGGCTCTCCACGAACCCAAGTTTGTTCCGTCAGCTATAGCGG
This sequence comes from uncultured Candidatus Saccharibacteria bacterium, assembly GCA_964474825.1. Lineage (GTDB taxonomy): Bacteria > Patescibacteriota > Doudnabacteria > UBA920 > UBA920 > CAYYWQ01. The sequence goes on along the minus strand of CAYYWQ010000001.1, from coordinate 147,935 downwards.
CAGCAGATGCTGTACTAATGGGAGTTGATGTTCCAATAATTAACGCTCCGTCTGTAGGCACGTAAGTAAAATTTGCGTTCGCTGCTTCAGCTTTCTTTATCGGCAAAATTGATTGTGGTAAAAAAGGTGAAAATAATAACGAAGTAATTACTATAAATTCCAAAAAAACCAGGCCGGCTTTACGCCACTTGGTTTGAAAAATTCTCTTTGTAGAGAAAAATGATTTACGAATTATTTTTTTTATTTTTTTCAAGAAAATTTATAAATTTGTGTAGTTATTATAACATTTTTGAAGCATTTTGTCGATAATTTTTAATTAAATTTTAAACAAAATTAATCAGTTTAATTAAAAAATTTGTAAAACTAGAGTGAAACAAAATTAAAACTTTTAATTTTTCTTTATAGCATAACCTAGAAAGTAAATTTTCCAAAATTAACTAGGATTAAGCGGAGTGTAAAAATTAAAAATGGTTTAGAAACTATACCGACTTTTAAATCCTATTAGCCTCATTTATCAGGATCATTTAATCCAACAACGCGGCCATTTTCTAACCTCCGGAGTCCGACTGATTTAAAAAAATCATCAATTGGAGGGCCGTCATTTAGCGCCTGTTGTTTTTTAACTTCTTTATAACGGTCTTTAAAGTCACCATTTTCTATTAAACCCTTTTGTAAAGCACGTAGCTGTTGGTCTAATAAATAATTAGTCTGGTTAATAACACAAAGCAAACAATTGGCCGCGGATTCAGGATTGGACATATAGGTCATATATGTCCTATAAGACCTATTCTCCCGCAGACGCTGGGACTGCCGGTGCTGGTGCGGATTCTACCACAGGCGCGGAGACCGGAGGAGCTTCAACTACTGGGGCTGGTGGTGGAGTTGTTGCTGGTGCTGGTTCAGAAGTAGCTGGCGCTTCGGTGGAGGGAATGGTTTCTGCTGGAGTTCCTGAACTAGAGGTCGAGTCCCCTAAAACTTCACCAGAATCACCAGCAGGCTGATCGCTTGGGCCGGCCACTGATGATCCACTTCCAGAACCCGACTCTCCCCCGCTGCTACCGGAGGAAACAATATTCTGACTGCCAGATTCGGTCGGAGCGGATACTACTGTTAAATCCAAAGTGGATTTAGATGTAGAGGTGGAAGGTTGAGCCAACGCAATCCAGTCAAAGGAAACATCGGCAGTAACGGGCTTGCTTGTGGTTATAGTAAAGCCGGCCGGCGTTTTGGTAGCCACCCCGTAGAAGAAGTCCGGCAGGCCTTGTATTGTTGTAACAATTTTTGGAGCCACTTCGTAAGGAACGTTAAAGGTAACAGTAGTTTGGTTGTCACCTGCTTTTATAGTTGCAGTTCCAGCAGTGTCCTGACCTACTGTAATATGACCGGCCGCGGAAATTGTAAACAAGGTGGTGGTGGAATTTTTTACTGAAAGGATTGTGGAGGTAGCAATGCTCGAGCTGGCAAACAAACTTAAAGCTCCGTCGTTAGCTAGTAATAAACGGTCCACGCCGTTTCTTTGCAGCTGCAAAATATTTCCTGTGCCTTTTTGGTTGATTAAGTAAGTGCTTCCAAATGAAACCTGGTCAGAAATTTGTGTAGAAGTTGCGGTGGATAATTGACCATCTCTTTCTTCTAATACAAAAGTATTATTTATATTTTGATAACCGACTTGCATAAAGACCAAAATAGATCCGGTGGTTGTTGAGCCAATGGAAGATTCAGTAGAAGTGGCGAAATCTTCCAAAGCTTGTCCAATTATTGTGCCAGAGTAAAGAGCTTTGGCCGCGTAACCCGGCAAAACTTTAGAAAGCGTAACGTAATCGCCAATACGCACCGGTCCGTTTTCATTACTGACTTTAACAGGAACACGTCCATTAAGAGCCACAGGAACCGTAGAAGCGTTGTCAAAGTTTTCTGCTTTAAAGCCTCCGAGTAAAATACCAGGCTTGGTAGAAACCACACCCATAATAACTGAGGAAGAGGAAGCTTTGGCTACATAAATTGGTGCGTTGCCTTCCGCCATAACTACGTCTCCTGGTTCCAAAATTTCCAGAGTTGGGAATTGTTCGGCTACGTCAACACCGCCAACCACTGTGCCGTTGTTAGCATAAATTCTTCCGGCAGTGTTAGCACCGGTGCAGGAATCGTCCGTGTCCACGCACAACCAGCCATTGGCAATTTGTACATTCTTGCCCGACGCCGCGCTTCCAACATGCAAGCCCTGGGCAGGAGTTGTAGTGCCAATTCCAACACTACCCGCGGATGTAATGACCAGTTTGCTTGTACCCGCGACCTGCAAGTTAACAAAGTTGCCACTAAAGCTTCCCGCGTTGTTTCCAAAATTCATTATTAAACCATTGCCGCTAAAGGCGGAGGCTTCCTGGTAGAAACTAACTAAGTCCGCGGAGGTAGCGTTGTCTGTGTAGGCACGAATGGCGTTACCGGTTGTTGTAGCACTACCGTTGTCTAAGTCTGCAAATACGGCGGCCGGCAAAGCTATGCCGCCGGCAGTTCCGGTTGTAACGGCCTGTATACCAAATGTTTTACCAAAAGTTGTAATACCTGCGTTTACGCCCAAAGTGTTAGTGCCCGAGTAAGCCTGAATTTCCAAACCTCTTACCGTATTTGTAGCAGTACTGTTGTCGGTGGTTCTAATAAACAAGCCGTCCATGGTTCCCGGTACACTGCCGGAGGTAATTGTTGTTACCATTCTGTTGCCAAACTGGAAACCATTGGTTGTACTGTTGGTCAAAGTGGAATCTGTATATAGAGAAGCAATCGCGCTGCCGCCGCTGGCCGTAGTTGAACCCTGAATACTCAACTTGGCAATTGGGGTCGTAGTACCTATGCCAACATTGCCCGCCTGAGTAACTCTTAAGTAAGATGTTCCGGAGGAAGAAGCGACGTTGAAAGGATCAAAGCTGCCGCTGCTGCCCTGGATGTTAAAGGTGACCGCGGAAGATGTAGCGTTAACACCGGAAATAGCCGTGGAGGTTCCGTTGTCTATTAATATGCCTGAGCCCAAAGATGTTCCGCCGTTCCAGCTGGCCACTCGGAAAGGAATACCGCCGCCAGTTAAAGTGCCCGTGCCGCTGCCGCAATTAGTACCGCTTCCTGTTAACTTACCATTGCTATCAAACTGGGCGCAACCGGTTTGGGAAAGAACGGTTAAATTAGTAGTGGTAGCGGAAATAACAACTGTACTGGAAGCGTTAATAGTTCCGTTTACGGAAAGAATGTTTGAGCCATTTATCCAGGCAAAATTATTAGCTCCGCTTAATGTATTAGAACCATTATAGTAACCAACTTGGTTTAAGGAACCACTTAAGGCAGAAGATGCCAGGTAAGAAGTATTGTCTACGGAAAGTTGGCCGTTGGCATTAGATTTTACAAATCCGGCATTACTTAAACTGACAATTGTAGTAGAACCTACTACAACAAAGCTTTGCGCCGGAGTAGTTGTTCCTATGCCAACATTGCCGCCATTTATGTTAAAGATTGTATTATTGCCATCATAGTTAATTGCCAACGGTTTACCCCTAAAACCTTGCACATAGTTATAATCGGCGTCAGCACCAATACCTACAGCGCCGGCAGTGCTTTGATTACTGACTAAGAGACCATAAGTTACATCTGAACCAACTACTGTACTTGTGCTTTGATTTATTTGAAGAAGTGTTTTAGGGAATGAAGTACCGGGTGACACACCAATACCAACATTACCGCTAGCTTTAACTACGAACACAGTGGAGGTAGAAGATGAAGCTATGTTCAACAAATCCGCCGCGGAACCAACTGGGGCCTGGACTGTAAGTAAGGCGGAAGGAGAGGTGGAGCCTATTCCAACATTCCCGGTCTTAGTAACTCTTAAGTAAGACGCACTGGAAGACGAAGAGACGTCAAAAGGATCAATTGTTCCGCCGCCCTGGACGGTCAAGGTGGTTATAGGAGCGGTGCTGGCATTGCCAGAACCGGAAATAGAAACCGCATTATTTGCACCAATACGTACCGGATAGCTGCTACCTACAGCCAACTGCATGTAGGAACCACCGGTCACAATTGCACTGTTGGCGCCATCAAGAGTTATTGAGGCGCTGCTTGATGGGTTTACAATAATTTTGTTGTTTGCCGTATCCACTACAAAATTATTGTTGCTACCGACGGTCAAAGGATACTGTGGTGTTGAAGTCCCAATACCCACTCTTCCAAGACTTGTAACTCTTAATATAGAGGAGCCGCTGGAAGAAGCAATATCTAAGATACTATTAGATCCAGCTGTGCCCTGAATGGAAAGTCTTGCCAATGGGGTTGTGGTTCCTATGCTTACATTTCCTGCAGTAGTAGCTAAGTAAGTTCCGCCTGTAACATAAAGCTGAGTGCTTGTGGCGTTGGTAATGTTAGAGGACGAAGCATTTATGGTTCCGTTTACGGAAAGAATATTTGAACCGTTTATCCAGGCAAAGTTGTCTGCTCCGCTTAGAGTGTTGCTGCCATTGTAGTAGCCCACTTGGTTTAAGCTGCCGGTTAAAGAGGAAGAATAAAGGTAAGAAGTATTGTCTACGGAAAGTTGTCCGTTGGCATCGGATTTCACAAAACCGGAATTATTCAGTGACGTAATTGTAGTAGAACCAACAACAACTAAAGCTTGTCCCGGTGTAGTCGTCCCAATGCCAACATTACCATTCATAATAGCCAAGGTATTACTTTGAGCAATAACCGCGGAGGTGTCGGCCAAATTTATACCGAAAGAATAATCACCGCTGACGTCCGTGTGTCCGCCAAAAGCTACAGAGTTAAGCCCGCTGACTGTGTTGTATTGTCCCTGAGCAAAAGAATAATTCCCGCTAATCGAATTTTGCCATCCAAAAGCCGCGCTAGCATAGCCTCCTACAATGTTAGCCAAACCTGCTGCAAAGGAATTACCTCCTCCGGCCGCGTTAGTTGAACCAAAGGCCGCGGCATAATCACCACTGGCTTCATTATTATTCCCCCACGCAAAACTGCCCAAGCCTGAGGCATAAGAACCATTAGATAGTTGAGATAGGCCCCCATTTGCGGAAAGAGAAAGAGAGGGGTAGGTGTCGCCGTTGCTAGTAACGTTTAATACCGGCTGTTTATAGATAAATGTTTGGTCAGTGTCACCGCTTAGGTTCTTTAAGACCTTTATGGAGGTGTCGCTATATATATTTGTGACCATTGCCTCGTTACCATTACCGTCTCTAATAATATCCCCCTTGTGAAGTTCTGTAGTAAAGGAAGTGCCCGTGCCCGTTATATTTCCGCTACCGTCGTCTGAAATGGTACCAGTGCCTGTTTTGGTAGAGTGACCATAAACGTCTAAAGTAGCGGCTGGATTGGCAGTGTTTATGCCTATTGTGCCCAAACTCGTAACCCTTAATATAGAGGAGCCGCTGGAAGAAGCTAAATCTAACAAATCACTAGCTCCGGCCGTTCCCTGCAAAGACAGTTTTGCCAGCGGGGTGGTAGTGCCAATGCTTACATTTCCCTGAACGGTTGCTAAATAAGTTCCGCCCAAAGAATAAAACTGGGTTGTAGTTGCGTTGGTAATAATAGAGGAAGAAGCGTTTACAAACCCGGATGTCCAAAGGTTAAAGCTGCCGCCATGGAGCATGTCCTGAACTGTGGAAGTTGCCACGCCGCTTCCGGTTCCTGTTCCGCAGTTAACCCCGGTCCCTGTTAATTTACCGTTACTGTCAAACTGGGCGCATCCGGTTTGGGAAAGAAGGGTAAAGTTGGTGGCTGTGGCATTAGTTACCACTAAGTTAGTAGTAGTGGTTGTTGAAGCAACAAACAAGCTTCCTCCAACTGAGAGTGTTGCTACTGGGGAGGTAGTTCCAATACCAACAAGGCCCGCCGATGTTACGCGCAAACGTTCGTTGGTGGTGGCAAAACCTCCGGTATATAGACGAATGTCACCGCTTGCGCTTTCGGCTAACAAATCTATACCAGCCGTACTGGTATTGGTGGACAAAGATATACGGCCTGCAAACTGAGGTGCTATATAGCTATTGTTAGTAGCGCCTAAAGCTCCGCCCGCATCTGGAGTAGAAACTGACCAGCTGGCAGTTGCCAAAACTCCGGTATTTGGATTATAAGCAGATCCACCTATGTCTCCATTTAAACTCCTGACAACAACCAAGGAAGCACCAGGAGTTGTGGTTCCAATACCGACATTCCCCGCGCTTGTAACCCTTAATATAGAGGAGCCGGTTGAAGAAGCAATATCTAAAATACTATTGCTTCCAGCAGTTCCTTGTAGAGACAGTTTAGCTAAAGGAGTAGTTGTGCCAATACCTACATTACCTCCATTAAACACAGCGGCATAAGTGGAAGATGCTCCGGTTGGGGCCGTTACCCATAAGCCGTAACCGTTAGAAACTGTCCCCGCTCCCTGAACAATGCCGCCTAAAATAGTTAAGGCGGTGGAAGAAGTAATAGTAACGTTAGTTCCGGCAATAGGAGCGCCGGTTAAGGTTAACAACTGGGCAGTTGGAATTGTTGCCGCAGAAGACGAAGCTAAAGTGTAAGCGTTAATTAAAGATCCATAAGTGGACGAACTGCTGTTTCCTAACTGGCTGTTTGCTGCAAGATTATATGTATACGGAGCAATTTCTAAAGCCCTGTAGTCAGCCGCTTTGGTAAGGGTAGGGTTAATATAGACGCCGCGTGTAACACCCAAAGCGCTACCTGTTTGGTTTATGGCAAAACCCTGGAAGTCAAAATTAATTATGGAACCGTCGCCAGACGTTGGAGCGTAAGCATCGGTACTGGCAACTCCAAATTGCATAAAGTCATTTGTGCCGCTAGTGAATGTACGGTTATTACCATTGTTTCCAAAGCGGAAATTAAGTCCCGATGCTGTGCCAGAATAGTTTGAGTTAAACCAATAAGGATTTCCTGTGCTAGCGCTTAATACAGTGTTAGATATACCACCTGTACTCCACGATATACCACCGGTAGCTCCTACCGCAAACTGAGTTGCTCCAGCAACTTGGTAATTAATTAGATGGCCATTAAAACTAGCAGGGGCATTAACACCAATATAAGTCCCGGCGGACGAACCAGCAGAAATATTACTTGAACCAAGCAGCAAAACCGGCGAACTTGTGCCGTTGGTAGTGGAAGACAGGGTGGAAGAGGCGTTAAGTCCAAGCTGGACTATTTGGCCACCGTCTCCAAGGCCAGTCTGACTGGCTAAAGGATAAACCCTTAAGGTGTTAACACCTGTGGAAGAGGATATGGCGAATAAATCATTAGTTCCGCCAGCCCTGCCCTGCACTGTGAGCAAAGCACCAGAAGTCGTGGTGCCTATTCCAACACTGCCGCTGGCTGTAGCCAAATAAGTATTACCGCTAACATACAAAGTGGAACTAGTAGCATTGGTAATTATAGAGGAAGAAGCATTAAGGAAACCAGAAGTCCAAATATTAAAGCTGCCGCCATGGAGCATGTCCTGAACTGTGGAAGTTGCCACGCCGCTTCCGGTTCCTGTTCCGCAGTTAGTGCCGGTTCCTGTTAATTTACCGTTACTGTCAAACTGGGCACAGCCGGTTTGGGAAAGAAGAGTAAAGTTGGTGGCTGTGGCATTGGTAACAACCAAATTTGTAGTTGTGGTAGTTGTGGCAACAAACAAGCTTCCACCAACTGCCAAAGTTGCTACAGGAGAAGTCGTACCAATACCCACATTACCATTGCTTCTAATTGTCATCCTGGTAGTAGGGACAGTAGCGCCACTGGCCGTTGTTTTTAACTCTATCATTCCAGGGACACTAAGGGAGCCGGCCGTGCCGTCTTGGCTAAACACTAAACTGGCGGCAGAAACGCCGTTTGAAAAATTTGTGGAATCAACGCCAAGTCCGGAAATAATTCCTAAGGTTTCACCATCTACGGTAGTAGAAGACAAACCAACTGTTGAATTATGGGATTTATACAAATTTAAAACTGAACTTGCCGAGGAAGTAGTTGTATTGTAACTCTCAAATAATACTGAAGTATTTGCCCCGGCCGGTAACTGCCTGACTCCAAAGGTAGCAGATGGATTTGCGTTGTTTATACCAACACTGCCGTTAAATATAGCGGCGTAGTTGTTGGTGGCGCCGGTTGGGGCTTCAACCCATAAGCCCTGGGCATTAGTAGTTGAGGATGTAACATTATTGGATTTAATAGTCAGGGCTGTGGAAGAAGCTATAGTAATATTGCTGCCGGCAATGGGAGCCCCGCCAATGGTCAGCATTTGGGCGTTTATAATTGTAGTGGGTCCGGTAGTTGCTATGGTGTAAGGGTTAAACAATGAACCATAAAGCGTGGTTGGAGGAGTTGAAGAATTTATGTTGTATGTATAACCAGCGATTTCCAAAGCTCGGAAGTCATAAGCTTTGGTTAAAGCAGTGTTCACATACACCCCACGGGTAATACCAGTAGCCGGACCGCTTTGGTTAATAATATTATCAAGCTCTAAAGTATTAAAGACTCCTGTACCACTGCTGGGCTGGAAAGCCCTGTTAGACACAGCGCCTAATTCAAGAAGCCTGCTGGTACCGGAAGCTCCATTTTGGGTATTAGAGTTACCAATAAACACTACGGTTCCCGCGGCGGTAGGGCTACCTCTTAAAGTAAGGACGTTACTGTTATTTGCTGTAATTGTATTTGTATTAAGGACTAATCCAGTGCTGCCAGAAACATTTAAAATACCATCTGTTTGAATGGTTCCCGCCGCGCTCCTATACAAATTCGCTGTGGCATCGCCAAAATTTATACCGCCGGCTGCAGTTGTGCCTTCTGGTAAAGACAGTAAGGCCTGTGGGGTAGTTGTCCCAATTCCGACGCTGCCACCCAAAGTAGCTAAATAAGTCCCGCCAGTTACATACAACTGTGTGCTTGTAGCGTTGGTTATATTAGAAGAAGAAGCATTAATGGTACCATTAATGGCTAAAATGTTTGTACCATTTATCCAGGCAAAATTATTGGCTCCGGTTAAAGTATTAGTACCATTGTAGTAACCAACCTGGTTTAAGCTGCCGGTTAAAGAAGCAGAAGAAAGATAAGAAGTATTGTCTACGGAAAGCCTTCCGTTGGCATCGGATTTAACTAACCCTGCGTTGTTTAAGCTGGTAATTGTAGTAGAACCCACCACGACTAAAGTTGTAGAAGGTGAAGTGGAACCAATTCCCACGTTGCCGGTATTTGTTATATCTACCGCTGTAACAAGAACGCCGTCTGAAGCCACACCCAACTGCATATGCAAATTACCGGCCGCGTCACGCCTGGTTGCCAAAGATGTTCCAAAATCCTGATTCCTGTCAGCCCCAAGGAATATTCTTCCATAAGTAGCGTCAGAAGAACCGCCGGAATACGCGCCGGTAATATAGAGTTGTGTATTTCCTTGCAAAGTTCCACCGGAGCCGGTTCCCGAAGCATCTGAAATCTGGAGTTTGGCCTGAGGAGCAGTTACGCCAATACCAACTTTTCCGGCAGTGTTTTGCGACTGCAGAGCAAGGGCACTGGCGTCTATATATAGAGGGTTGGAATTACCGTAAGTAGTAAGCGCGGCGGTTGCGTCCCCTGGGGTGGAATTATAGTGCCAGCCAAAATTTAAGTTATGAGTCGCGTCCTGGCCAAGGTACATAAACGAATCCGACGCAGTGTTGCCAATTTGAAGCGCTTTTGCGGGGAAAGTCCCAATACTTAAATTATCACCAATAATCTGGTTGCCGGATACATGGAGAGTAGCGGCAGGATCACCTATTCCGATTCCCACTTTCCCATTCGCGAGTACGGACACCAAAGGAGAACCGGCAGACGAGTGAATTATAAACGGATTAACTCCCCCGCTGGCCTGGACTGCTAAAGTAGTCGGCACAGTGTTTGTACCAATATTGAAATAATTAGCTGTGTTGTCCCAGAATAACTTAGAATTATTTTGGGCTAACGATGTACCGTCAGAGAAAATTACAGAACCAGCAGTAAAGGCAGTTGTTGTTCCAGTACCGCCATTAGTAGTGCCAAGTACTCCGGAGACATCGGCAGACCCTAAAGCAATAGCGCCGTTAAATAATGTTCCAGCGGCAGTAGAACGAACAGGGAGAGCTTGGTTAAGTGATGTAACAGCAAAGTTGGTAGAAGTAGCGCTAGTAAATATAGATGTAGAAGCATTTATAAAGCCAGAAGTCCAAAGGTTAAAGCTGCCGCCATGGAGCATGTCTTGTACCGTGGAAGTAGAGGTGCCGCTACCGGTACCACAATTTATTCCGGTCCCGGTTAAGTTACCGTTGCTGTCAAACTGGGCGCAGCCTGTTTGGGAAAGGACTGTGAGGTTGGTGGTGGTTGCGGAAGTAGCGACCAAGTTAGTTGTAGTTGTGGTAGTAGCAACGAACAAGCTTCCGTTAACCGCTAAAGTCGCTACCGGGGATGTTGTACCTACCCCGACTCTACCTGTGTTAGTAATCCTTAATACAGAGGAGCCCGAAGAGGAAGAAACGTCCAACAAGCTATTGGAGCCAGGCAAGCCTTTTACTGCCAAAGTAATAGCCGTGTTGGTGGAATTAATATTCAAGTAGCCGGAAGCAAAATCACCATATAGCAAAGGAGGGGTTGTGGAAGAATTCGCTATATAAAGTTTATTTGAGCCGGTTTCTCTATAACCCGCCTGATAACCCAAAAACACATTTCCCGCCCCTGTGGTATTTAAACCTGCCTGTTCGCCCAATGCTACATTATACGAACCGGTGGAATTATACAAAGTCTTGTAACCAATTGCGATGTTGCTGTTACCGGAATTATTATTATATAAAGCTCCTTGGCCAATTGCAGTATTAAAACTTCCGCTACTGTTGTTGTACAAGGTAGAAGCTAAACCTGTGGCCACATCATCACTGCCAATGGCAATGTTGCTGTTGCCGATTGAATTGAAATTTAATGCATTGGCTCCAATTGCCACATTCTGCGAACCCGAACCATTTGTGCTAAGAGTGCTGTATCCAAGACCCACGTTAGATTTTCCTGTGTTAGAGAAGCCGGAATAACTTCCAATAAAAGTATTTTGGAAGGAGTCAGCCATATCCAAATATCCTGAACCAAGATACGCCCTGCCATTGGGGTATATTGCAAACATAGTCCCGCCACTCGAAGAGGCAATATTAATAGGATAAAGAGCTCCTGAGCCCTGTATGTTAAAGCTTGCTGTTGAGGAAGTAGCATTTACTCCGACTACAGTTCCATTGTCTATTAACTTTCCTGTTCCAAGTGTATTTGCGTCAGTCCAGCGGGTTACGTATCCGGCGGTGCCTGTCATTGCTGTAAATGCAGAAGTTCCGTTTCCTTTAAGTACTCCGGTCAAAGTAGTGGCTCCGGTACCGCCATTTCCTACAGTTAAGGTACCGCTGACATCGCTGCCGCCCAAAGCAATAGCTCCGTTAAATAATGTTCCAGCGGCAGTAGAACGAACAGGGAGAGCTTGGTTTAGAGATGTTACAGCAAGAGTGGTGGAAGTGGCATTGGTAATGTTAGATGATGAGGCATTGATGGTCCCGTTTACGGAAAGAATATTTGAACCGTTTATCCAGGCAAAGTTGTCTGCTCCGGTTAATGTGTTGCTGCCGTTGTAGTAACCAACTTGGTTTAAGGAACCACTTAAGGCAGAAGAGGCCAGGTAAGAAGTATTGTCTACGGAAAGCTGGCCGTTCGCATTAGATTTTACAAAACCGGCATTATTTAAGCTGGTAATGGTGGTAGAGCCGTTGGCAGCAACCTGGAACAAAGTCGCGCCCGATGAAGAAGCAATGGTTAACAACGGGGCACTACCCAGCTGTCCCTGCAAAGTAACCGTAGAAGAAGTGGAGGTAGTGCCAATTGCTAAACGGTGTAGGGTGGTGTCGTAAGTAAACAAAGAATCCGCATCTAAATTTCCGGTAGCGCCAGCCAACTGTATGTTCCCTGGAGCTCCGGTTGAAGAAGCCGCTCCTCCACCGGTCGCGGCATCTGCCCAAGTAAGATTACCGCTACCGTCAGTTTTTAAGAACCGATTAGCAGATTGCGAAGCAGGCCAGGTATAAGCTATTCCATTTAATGTTGTAGCTCCGGAAATATTAATTGTGGTAAAGGAAGGATTTGCAGAAAGGGTAATATTGGTAGAAGTTCCTATTAGTACGTTTTGTCCACCGCTTATGGAAAGATTGGAGCCCACCGTTAGGGAACCCAAAGTTGTAGTTCCAATACCACCGTTTGAAGACGAAAGAATTCCAGTCACATCGCTAGAAGCTAAATTAATAGCGCCGTTAAATAACAATCCGGCTGCTGTGCTTCTTACCGGCAGTGCCTGGTTTAGGCTTGTAATTGTAGTAGAACCAACAACCACCAAAGTTGTGGAAGGAGAAGAAGAACCAATACCTAATTTACCGTCCTGGGTAACCCTTAACAATGAGGTTCCTGAAGTGGAGGAAATATCCAAAGCATCCAAAGTGGAAGTGCCGGTTATGGACAAACGGGCGACCGGAGATGACGTTCCTATGCCAACATTCCCCGCTCTGGTAAAACGCACTCTCTCACTGCCGGAGGAGAAAATAAAGTCAGCGTTGTTGTATGTTAATTTGAGCAAAGCAGGAGCGCCACTGTAACCCAAGTAACCGGCAATGGTGCCGCTGTCTACGTGGGCAGGACCCCAACGCAGGGTAAAGTCGTTAGAAGCAGAATCTGTAACATCAAGCCTGGTAGTGGTTAAGGAAGTATTGGCAGGACCAACTGCCAGACTGTTTGGAATTACAACCTTACCGTTTTGGTTAACCTGCAAGAGAGTGGAGCCGGTAGAGGAGGAAATATTCAAAGGATTGGACCCTGCTCTTCCTTGTAGTGCCAAGGTGGCAATAGGAGTTGTGGTACCAATCGCAACATTGCCTGCGGTTGTCGCCAAATAGGTTCCACCGGTTACGTATAACTGAGTGCTTGTGGCGTTGGTAATGTTAGATGACGAAGCATTTATGGTCCCGTTTACGGAAAGAATATTTGAACCGTTTATCCAGGCAAAGTTGTCTGCACCGGCTAATGTGTTGCTACCGTTATAGTAACCTACTTGGTTTAAGCTGCCGGTTAAGGAAGCGGAAGAAAGATAAGAAGTGTTGTCTACGGAAAGTCTGCCGTTTGTGTCAGATTTTACAAATCCGGAATTGTTTAAGCTGGTAATAGTCGTAGATCCCACAACAACCAAAGCGGTGGAAGGAGAGGTGGAACCAATTCCTACGTTGCCGGCGGAGGTAACAACCAACTGTGTCTGTCCGGTTGAGGAAGCAACAAGCAAAGTATTGGTGGTAGTTGTGCCCTGAATGCTTAAAGTCGCTGTTGGAGTGGTAGTACCAAAACCCATTCTTCCGGCGTTAAACCAACCTTGTATGCCCGATATCTCATAACCTCTTAGTTTCAAAGTGGAAGCCCCGCTGGAATTTGTGGCTTCAAAATATCCTCCCCTGTCTGCTGTGGAGGCAACACCAAGCCAAGCCGCGGCATTGCCGTAAACATTATCTTTTACTATGATTGACGGGCTGGTTCCATTTACCACCAAATTACTTGTTGGCGTACTTGTTCCAATACCCACATTACCGGCGCTAGTTACAGTTAACAAAGAAGCATTGCTGCCATTTCTAACATCCAACACCGCTAATGTGGAAGCGGCCGAAGAGGTAGCCTGGACAATTAGAGGAATAGTCGCGGAAGGAGCTGAATAAGTCTGAACATGAAGCAAAGCTCCTGGTGAGGTTGTACCAATGCCAACATAACCGGTGCTCATAATGGACAATCTTGTTTGGAATGTAGTGGAACCGTCAGGGGTTGTAGAGAACAAAAGTTTGCCGGGCATGGAACTGGTTGCCGGCGTACCGTCCGGGAAAGCGGTTATGTCTGCAGCAGTTTGGTACGCCACTCCGTCATAACCCTTCCATTGTATTTGTCCCAGTTCAGTTGTTGGTCCGCTAACAATTGTCGGAGCCCCGGCAGTACCTTTGCTGCGTTGGAATTCAAAATGCCCGCCGCCGCTGTTAGCCTCAGTGTGGGTCACATTAAGGAAGTTTGCCGGCGCGGCGCTATTTTCAATTTGAATTGCCGCTCCAATCACATGTAATGATTGCTGGGGTGTAGAGGTTCCAATTCCAACATTCCCGGCTTGCGTGACGGTAAGTAAGCTTGCGCCGGTAGAAGAAGTAATTTCTAAAGGATTAACTCCGCTGCTGCCCTGTATAGCAAGTGTTGAAGCTAATGTGTTAGTACCAATGTTGAAATATTTATTTGTGTTGTCCCAAAATAGATTTGAGTTATTCTGATTTAAATTTCCGGAAGTTCCGGCAAACAACAGGGAGCCTTGCGTGAATGTGGAAAAAGTCACCTGCCCACTCACAGTCAAAGAAGAGGCCGATGTAGTAGCGAGCGTGGAATTTCCGGTTACTGACTGGTTACCCAAAACAATTAAATTTCCTGTTGTTGTAGCGTTACCGGAAATTAACAACGACTGCGCTGTGGCCGGTCCGCTAACATTTAAGTCTGTCCCAACAAACAAACTGCCAGTGGTAGTAGCATTGGTAAAGCTGGAAGAAGAAGCATTTATAAAACCTGACGTCCAAAGGTTAAAGCTGCCACCATGGAGCATATCCTGGACTGTGGAAGTTGCCACGCCGCTTCCGGTCCCTGTGCCGCAGTTAGTTCCAGTACCGGTTAACTTGCCGTTGCTGTCAAACTGCGCGCATCCGGTTTGGGAAAGGACCGTAAGGTTAGTGGTTGTGGCATTAGTCGCCACAATGTTGTTGGCATTGACAGTTGTAGCGTTCAGAGTGGTACCGGAGAATAAATCAATTCCTACAATACTGCTGTTTAAAGTAATGTTGGGTGCGGTACCGCCGGAAGAACTAATGTTACCGCTACCAGTAACAGAGGTTACGGTTCCCTGATAAGTAGTAGTGGCAACCACCATGCCATTAATATCGGTAGCCAAACTCTTGCCCAGCAGGCCGGAGAGGAAAAACTGACCTGTAGTCGTAGCGTTCGTAAAATTAGTTGAAGAAGCGTTTATGGTACCGTTAACGCTTAAAGTATTGCTGCCATTTATCCAAGAAAAATTATTGGCTCCCGAGAGAGTATTTGCGTCACTGTAATACCCAACTTGGTTTAAACTACCGGTTAAGGAAGCCGAAGAAAGATAAGAAGTATTGTCTACGGACAGCTGGCCATTGGCACTAGTTCTAACAAGTCCGGAATTGTTTAAGCTGCCAATGGTGGTAGAACCGTTTTGACCAACTACGAAAAAGTTGGCGCCGCTGGAACTGGCCACCACGAAGAGATTTATGGAAGGCGCGGTAGAGGTACCCTGAACAACCAAAGTCGCTGAAGGAGAAGTGCTGCCAATACCAATTTTGTTACTGCTAAAAAATAAAGTGGACTGCGGGCTTACTGCTGTGTCCGCAGCCGGATAGTAAGCAAAAGATCCAGGCGTACCTGTAGCTATACTGCCGCTACCAGCTCCACCGCCGCCGCTACCAATAGATCCCCAGGAAGTTCCGTTGTAAACGTTGTAAGCGTTAGTCGTTGTGTTATAAATCATTAAACCTGTGGCCGGAGAAACAATAGCGTCGCGTTCTGCTGTTGTCATTCTTGGAGCCAAAAAACCTTTGCTTGTTGAATCTAATTGGAGCAAAGCAGAAAGATTTGGTGTAGAAGTTCCAAGCGAAAGCTGGCTTGTAGAAGCTGTGTAAAAAAAGTTACTGTTGTCCTGAGAAAGTCCGGCCACTCCCTGGAAGACTACCGAACCTTCTGTTAACCCTGTATTTAAATTTGTAACATTTAAATTAGCGATTGTTGTAGTGCCGTTTAAAACAGTTGGTCCTGAGAAAGTCGCAGCGCCATTAAAGTTTGCTGAATTGTTTACTGTTAAATTATTTATTATCGCATCATCCGCAGAAAAATGTGTAGCTGACAAATAAGTAAATCCGGCTAAAGAACCGGGTGTGCTGTTGTTGGGAAGAGGCGGCTGGACATAAGTAATGGTCGTTCCACCCTGCGCCAAACCAGCCGGACCCTGGGGCCCTGTCTCTCCCTTAAATTTCCCTTCAGACAAATATTGATTTAAGCGGTTGTCAATCAGAGAATAAATATCCGACTGGCTAAAACCTAATGTGCGATTGTCGTGCTCAACAACTCTTTCCCTAATAACCAAAGTTGTCTGCGGCGTAGTTGTTACTGCCAAAGAAGACCCTGTTGTAGTTGGTCGGTTATTTTGATAAACAACTCTCGTCTCGTTTAAATTACTGCCGCCCGACAGAGCGCTGAAAAAATTTGTCCAAAATACAGAACCAATCAACAATGCGAGAACCAATGCTCCCACTGAGTAGCCAACCAAACGTTTCTGAAGCTTGGGTGGCTTTTGCGTAAAGCTTGAGTATAGTTTTTTAAAATCCAAGCCCTGGGCTTTTGCCGGAGGCAAAAGAACTGAGCTGGGGTCTTCAGCTGTTAAATCAATACTCGAAGCAAACTTCCCGCGAAGGTTTTGCGCTCCCGATTCGGAATTAAATATAACGGGGACAATTGCCGATGCATCGGATTGCTTTTCTTCTTTTTGCTTTTTTGCTTCTAACTCTGATTTTAATACTTCATGTATTTTTTCCTGCTCCTCAGTCTGGCTTTCCAGTTTTAAGACAGCATTGGACAAATTCTGAACTTTTTTGTCAATCGTTTCCAGAACATCCCTTTTCAAATGACTTAAGTCCGGAGACAGAGCTCCTGGTAATTCTTCCTTGCGAACCTGCTCTTGGACCACAAAGTGGGTTAGCGGATGCTCAACCTTCACCGGAATCCTTGTTCCTGTTTCATCTATGACCTCAGTAATCCCATTTTTATAGGTTTTAACGAACTCATCAAGTGCTGTTTTTGTGGTAGTCCAGTTCCGGCCAATCTTGTACCCATGAAGCTTTCCGGTTCTACATAAAAAACCGAGATAATCCTGATGATATCCCGTAAGCTTGCTGGCCTCTGCCAAGGTCAAGAATGATTCAAAATTTTCTTTGGTACTCTCTGTCACTTTTTGTTGTTTTTATTTGGGTTTCGTCTATCCGAGATTTGCATTTTTGATTTGTTCGTTTTTCTTTGAAATATGAGTGTTTTTGGCTAAATCTCGTCTAAGCGATATGTAATATAATTATATCTTTGGGATTTATTGCAGTCAAAGAAAATATATTGGGTTAAATCTGGCACGTATATCTACGATTAAAAAAAGTTGCAGCTAAGTCTTAGCATAATTCATGTTTCAAAAATCAACGTTAAACTTATTATTTTAATAAAAAAAATACATCAGATCTTAGCCATTTTAACGCACTAAAATTTAAAACGAGAATATTACTAAAATTTTTATTAATTTCAAGATTAAAACTTATTACTGTAAAACAAAAACAGCTTATAAATTTTTTTTATGAAACAAGTTTAAATTGAAAAAACTTTGATTAAATTTTATAGCAATAAATATTTAGCTTAGTTTGTTTGAATTACTTTTTAATGATACTATCGTATAACAATAAAAGTACAATTTTATGAAACTTATAACTAAATAGGGCATGAAACTCATTTTCATAACTATAATAAAGACGTTTGTTACACAATCTGAAATAAACCATATTTAAGCATACTACTGTTTTTGATAGTTTTTTCACGTTTTTCGCTAGAACATTCTTTGAGCGTATAGTCAAATTCAAAAGAAAATCTAAAATTTTAATATCCACAGGAATAGTCAAAATTTTCTAGCTCTAAATTTGACAAACTGCACCTTTGGGTTTAATATAGCTTTACTTTAAAAACTTAACTTTTATTCAGGGAAGTCCGGTGAGATCCCGGGACTGTGCCGCAACGGTAATGAACTTAGTGAATTGCGAATAGTGCTCAGTGAATAGTATTAACTATTTACTATTGTCTATTCCCTATTTACTAAATTTGAGTCCGAGTGCTGAATAAAACATCTAATCCCGAGCAGGATATTTCCAAACAATTTATTTATTGGAACTATTTTACAACCGCTCACGCGGTTTTTCTGTTATCTATTATTTAATTAATAGTAACAGTCCGCCGAAGCCTTGGCGTAGGCGGATAACATCGGAGGAAAGGAAAACGAAAAATATAACCCATAATATATGTTTTATAAGTTCTATTTGTCCTATTAATCAATTTAATCTTATGCACAAAAATATATTAACGACATTCCTAGTTTTGTCACTGGTTTTATTTTCTCCCCTCTCCCCTCTTTCTAAGGTAGAAGCCACCTCAACTTACAACCAGGCTTCGGCGCAAACTTATTTACTGAGCCACACTAACGACCCCTGGGTTACCATGTCGCTGTCAGCTTTGGGCGCTTCCAATATTCCTTCGGATTATTTAAAAAATATTTCCTACGACAAGGCAGTTAAATACGAGGCGCCAATTCTTGCCATTACATCTTTGGGAAAAGACCCAAGGACCTTTGGCAGCACAAACTTAATAGACAAATTAAAATCATTTTTTTCTGGCGGTCAGCTTGGCGAAGACTCTACCATTAACGATGACGTTTTTGGGATATTAGCTTTAACTTCTTCGGGCGTTCCCGCGACTGACCCTGTTATTGTCGGAGCTAAAAACTTTATTCTGTCCCATCAAAATGAAAACGGCAGCTTTGGATGGACTACTTTTGGTGACGCTGACAGTGGCATTACCGCAGCAGCAATTTTAGCTTTAAAAGCTGCGGGTGTAAACGAATCCGACAATCACATTCAGTCTGCGTTAAACTTTTTAAAGACGGCTCAAAATAATGACGGCGGCTTCACCTCTGACCCTGCCAGCTCTTGGGGCACGGACAGCGACCCGTCTTCTACCGCTTCTGTAATTTGGGCGCTAAACGGTTTAGCTATTTCACCTTCGAGCTGGACAAAGTCCGGCCACAGTCCTGTAGATTATTTAGTGTCACAACAAAACGCTAACGGTTATTTTGCGACCGAAGACAATGCTTTTACCCCCGTACAAACCGCTTACTCAGTTATAGCGCTAACAGGCAAAAGTTTGCCGGTTAATTCCATTACCGCTTCGCTCCCCACCGTTGGTTTTAGAATTGAAGGCTCAAGCGCCTCCGTGTGCAACGGCCAAATCGCTGCTCAAACAGTCATGGACGTAATAAAAAATTCAGCTACTACTTGCGGCTTTACCTTTAATATAGACAACGACAATTTAGGTCCTTACCTAACCCAAATTAATACCGATGCGGCAGCAGGCGCCACAGGCTGGCTTTATTTAGTTAACAACACGCTGCCTCCTTCCACAGGCGCGGCTGACTACCAGCTTAAAGACGGTGACAGCGTCCTATGGTACTACGGCCTTTCCGGCTGGAAGCCGACAAAGTTGGACCTCTCCGCTGTAACCGCAAATTCCGGCCAAACTGTAACCGCAACCGTACAAGGTTTTGAAAACAGCTCCTTCTCCGCTCTTTCCGCCGCCACCGTTTATTTTGGCACCGGTAACAATTCCAGCGACAGCAGCGGCCACGCTTCTATAACCGCCCCAGACGGCTACTATCAGGTCTACGCCCAAAAGACCGGCTACATTCGCAGTAACCAGGTTTTGCTTAAAATTGGCGAACCCTCTGCTTCTTCCGTAAGCCTTGCCGCCAATTTTAGCGGCGGCCAAGTCAACGGCACTTCAACACAGCCCACGCTCCCCTCCTCTATTTCTTTTACGGTAGACAGTTCTAGCCTGAATTTTGGAAGCGTTGCCCCCGGCAGCCAGGTGGCCAAAACCCTGCATATACAAAACAACAGCAGCGGCAACATTAGCCTTGCAGCTTCGGTTTCCGGCGATACGCTATTTGGTAACAACCTTTGGCTAAACAATAAATTCTGGCAAAAATTCAACACCACTGTAAATAGCGGGCAAAGCCTGGCTGTAGATGCCCTATTAAAAATCCCTGCCGGTTTCTCCGGAAGTAGCGGCAGCAAAACCGGACAGTTAATAATTTGGGCAACGGGGCAGTAAGTAGTCAGTAGCGGGTAGCTTGTAGCAATACTGGCTACCAACTACTTCCTACAAGCTACCTGCTCTAACAAGATTATGATAAAAAAAATTCTGATATTCATCATCACTTGGGCTGTGATATCCATGCCAACCGCCCTTGCCTCCGGCATCCAGGTTTCCCCTGCCAGGCTGGATTTTGTTTTTGATGACAATGCGCAAAAAATCCAGGAAATAACCGTTGCCAACCCAAGCCCAGACGTAGTAGTGTTTGCGGTTTACTCGGAAGATTATCCCAACTATATTACGGCCGAGCCAACCAGCTTCTCCTTAGAACCGGGTGGGCGCAGAACCGTAACAGTAAAAGTTAACCCTAAGGGCCTCCTCGGGGCAGATAAAACACAACTGGCAATACTTGGCCGTCCTTTGGACCAAACCAGTTTATCGGTAGCGGCAGGGGCTAAAATTCCCATAACCATTACCGTTTCAGAAACGGCAAAACCATTTACCAACACTCCCCTGGGTCAACTGCTAATTATTCTCCTGGTAATAACAGCCACAACATACCTGGTACGCCTTAGAAAAAAAGTATAGTAAAATAAAAACCCGGATTTATTTTGCCAGCATTACAACTGACAACGGATCCGGGTTTTTTTATTTGGAACTATGCAAAGCCAACCTAATTAAGGCATAGGCAATTAAAATCTAAGGGTGACCCACCGTAAGAGGAATGACACACCGGCCAGGAGCTATCTATTACTGTAGTTTGTGGGTTATTGGGATCATCCCCAATAAAATCATAAACGAGCACTGCTTTCACTTTTGATGAACACCCATTTCTAAAGGCTTCCGAAATGGCGTTGTAAGGATTAGCGTCTACGTCTTGAAAATTAATATATAAATAACTGTCTATGTTGTTTGGATGCTCAATCTCCTGGGCCATATAAGGCTTAAGTTCTGGCAAAAAATTTCCCTGGGAACTCATATCCCATCCTGGAAGAATATTAGAAGAAGACACTCTTACATATTGACCACCATGGTCGGCCAAATACAACTCCGAAGCTATTTGAAACTGGTGCACTGTGGTTTGAATTTTAGCATTAGCAGCTTTAAGCCGGCTCCTTTTTAACGCAAGCATAACCACAGACGCTAAAACCCCTATAATTGCCAAAACTATAAGGACCTCAAGCAATGTAAATCCCGTGGTTTTTTTATTTTTCATTATTAGCCTAATAAATTTGTTTCCAATTTTGTTCCTAAGTAAGCCCTTTAAGCATTATAAAATAAAAATATAATCAAATCAACAGCGAGTTCTTTTTGTATCATTAAAAAACGGCCAACCTTTTGTAGGCGGCCGTCTTTTTATTTACTTTACTATGGTCTTTCCCTAATAATTGGGGCGTTGGCGCCGTTTAGGAACTGCTGGAAGGGTGTAAACACGTCTAAGGCTCCGGCTGACCCGGTGTAATTAATACTGGCTGTGTTTTGGAACAAACGACTACTGGTATTATTAGGCAATTGCGCGTCCAGCATTATATAGGCGGACTGTCCGGCCGGAATATTGAAGGAGCTGCCGGTTAAATTAATATTTAAGGTATTACCGCTCACTGTATACTTGCCGCTGCCGCTGCCTACAGTAGTAATTGGAGTACCCACGGAGCAATCTCCATAAGTCCTGGTAAAACACATATTCCAACCGCTGGTAGGCATAATCAAATTAACTAGCGTGTCGCTGACTGTAATTCCGGTAAGGACAGTTGAACCGTTAGTATTGCAAATATTAACGGAAAAGGTTAGGACGTCGTCGAGTTTTGGAACAATATAAGACGGCAGCGGGGTACTGTCCTGGTTGCAGGCAGTGGGCGCGGGATTAATAGTAGCTCCGTTGATTTTTACTATTTCCTTGTCTGAATTGATAATAGTCGGCCCGCAAATAAAAGCGGCAATGGAATTCATGGACGAGTACGCGGACTGCCCCAAGGTAGAACTGAAGGCAGTTACCCAGTAATAATAAACTGCTGTATCGCCGGCCAAATCATAATCGTATGTATATTTCTGTCCGGTGGAGGCCACTGTGGTGCTGGTAATAGTCTTTATTAACGCCGCGCTGGAAGTAGAATTAACGGAATTTTTGTAGATTTTAAAGCCGTCTTCGTTTGTGGAATTGTCGGTGAACTGGAAACGGACGTTGGCACAAGCTGGGGTACCGCCACCGCTGGCGCAGCTAGTTTGGGAATTACAGCTTCCCGGATTTATAGGGTTAACAGGGGTTGAAGCCAAAGTTGTAACTGTCGGATACGGCGTATTATCCTTAAACCTCAGCTGGTTATAACCGTTATTTTGGTTTTCCGCGGCGGCCGGATTACCGGCAGGATTATAGAGGTCGTTAAAGTCCCAGCATACAGCAGGAATGCGGTTGTAATAGGTTGTGTTTGGAGAGGCGCCGGTAACTGTATAGCTGGAAATGGCTGAGTTAGTATCAAATTTTACTATGCAACTATTAACTCCCGGGTTACAGCTAATAGCATCGGCCGAGCTTGCCGCAAAGCGTAAGCGCGCTTTATAACCATACCAATTGTCCACAGGACCGCTGTTGGGGTTCCAGTTAATTGTATAACCGTTTGAAGTAATGTTGGTAAAAGTTGCGGTACTGTTATTAGACGCAGGGACCAAATAATCCGCGCAGCTGGCAACAGTGTAAGTAACCGCCACGGTCTGAGGGCTGTTGTCTGCCGCCGGGGAAGAACTATTGTCCTCAACTTTTACGTTACACTGGGCAGTGGTAACCCTTGAAGGCGCGTCTACGCTTAAGGTTAAATTAACCGGCGAAGTGTTCGAAAGTGTACCTGTGGTCGGACTAACGTGGCACCAGGACTGGTCGGTTGATGCTTTCCATTTTAAAGTGGTTCCGCTAACAGTGTTTGTTAAGGTTAAGGAATTCTGCGAGGCCGGGGTTGGCCCGCCGGAGTAGCCGCTAAAGTTAAATGGACCGCCAGCCAAGGAAATGTGAGGCGCGACAATTGTTCCGCAAACAACATTTGTACCTACGGCAGTACTGTAAGCGCCCTGCACCGCGTTCCTGGTATGAACCCACCAGGAATAAGTATGTCCGCTTATTGTATTCGGCACGGTTATGGTTGTACCGGAATAGTTGTCGTTTGTATAAAAGAACACGGAGTTGTTGGCTAAATCCACAACACGGACATAAAAACTATTGTACCCGGCCGGGGCAGACCAAGAAAGCGAAAGCGAAGTACCCGCTCCCCCGCAACTTCCGCCCGGGTTGGTTGGAGGCGGTGGTATGGAAATAGTAAAGGTGTCGCTTGCAGAGCCGGCAGCACTGGTGCAAGCCAAGGTATGCACACGGGTCCAGGTATTTGTGCCTGCGGTGTAAGTATTGTTACTGCTATTTGGAGTTACAGAAACTCCATCCAAAAGACATGTTGTCGCATTGCTTGTCCAAGTTAAACCATAAGGTGCGGTTTCGTAAACAATAACCGGCCCATCTATATTACTGTATCCGCCCCAAGCCGTATTACGGGTGCTATTTGTCCAAACAGTGCCTTTTAAGTCCGCAGTAACGCCGCCGCTCGGGGTATAGTGCCACCATAAATCCGCATACCCTCCCGCCGGGACACTTACCACAACACTATTGCCCGCAGTTGGGGTTGTAGTGCTATGGCAGGTAGTGCCGTTGTAACACAAAGTGTAACCCGTATTGTAACCGCTTATGTTGGGAACAGAAACCGTGTGATTACCCGAAGAAACATTTGAAAAAATGTAAGGATTAGCCGTAGTTGGGGAGCCGCCGTCTAAACTCACTGCCTGTGCCGCGGCCGGGGCAATAGCTTGGTTTCCGGGCATTATAACTTTACTACCCTTAATTGTTCGGGAAGCACTAGAAGCAATGTCTAAAGTTACAATCCCAGTCGCCGTCGGACACCCAACTTGGCCGGAGCACGAAGAATCTTCCACTTTAAATGTTAAGCTCCTAGTTTGGGGAGCCACAACAGTTGTCGTATTAGTAATAGTTAAATTTGTAGATGCCGAGTTGCTGCTAAAAGCT
Organism: uncultured Candidatus Saccharibacteria bacterium; assembly: GCA_964474825.1. GTDB lineage: Bacteria > Patescibacteriota > Doudnabacteria > UBA920 > UBA920 > CAYYWQ01. The sequence goes on along the minus strand of CAYYWQ010000001.1, from coordinate 123,862 downwards.
TTGGTGTCCGTAGAATTGCCGCTGGCATTAAAACTGCAGGTGGCGCCGGAAGGGCAACCGCCTGTAAAAGTAAATTTTGCATTGGCAATAGGCGCGCCCAAAGAAGACGAAGTTAAAACATACAACGCGCTGTTACCCGGATTAATAGACAAAAACGTAGGCTGGGCGCTTACGGTAATTACTTTTTCTAATTTGCAATCTTTGTCGCAACCATCACCGTTTACCAGGTTTCCGTCGTCACAAGTTTCAGGACTTTCTACATTGTGGTTTCCGCAAACAGCCCCGCTAGAGGGACCGGCTCCTCCGGGACAAGGACCATCTGCTCCTCCAGTGGAGGAAGAACCTGGTTGATTCATAGTAAAAGTGCAGCTTGATGTATTATTACTACAAACCCCATTGTTTAGGGTATGCTGTTGACCGTTGCAGGTTAATTTTGTCCAAGTGGTTAAGGTATAGTGCCAAGTACCGCCGTCAACTTCCACACAACTTGTCCCTCCGTCAGTGGCCAAAAAGCCACACCCATCCTGCACACCGGAGCCATACGCCGCGGGCCCTTGAGGATAACAGGCTGTATCACAAGAAGATGGTGGAGAAAGATGGTTAGGATTACAAGAACTCCAGCATGTATCTAATGTAGTAGCTCCCCAGAATGTTAAAGTATCGGAACAAGAATATCTTTCGCTTAATTGTTTGCTTGAGTCATACCTACAAGCAAAACAGCTTGGCTCAGCCTGACAAAACCCTGCGTTGCATCTGGCATTTTTATTACAAGCCGTAGCGTTTAAAAACGCGCATTGGTCATCGCTAGTACAAGAAACCGACGTTGACCCTTGAGAGTAATCAGGAGTTGGAGTGACTCCATTGGAGGGGGTTACTGTAACACTACAAGAAGGGCCTGTTTTTTGACAAGACCTATTGCAGTTATCAAGCCCAGTTGTAGTTTGGCCGCAAGGTGGCGTAGCAGCATCACAACTATTAGCATCGGAAACACATGTGGAACAAGAGCTTCCCACTTTTTGACATTGATTGTCGCAGTTGTCTAAACCATAGGTTGTTTGTTCACATGAGGGTGCTGCAGCGCTACAGCTCCCGTCCGGTGTACACGACGCGCACGCTCCGTTGTTGCAAGGTTGTGAAATAGCAGGTTTCGCGCCCGGACAAAAACTGTCGTCAACCTGAGTGCCGTCGCTGCGCACACAGGCCACACTTCGGTTTTGCGTTCCCGGGCCGCAAGACACTGAACAACTGTCAAAAGCGGTTGTTTGCCAATTATATGAACAGGTACTGTAATCTTCGCATGACTGGGTATTCGACCCCACACAATTACTACCCCCGCAAGCCTGGGAAGGGTTATTACAAGAACGAGTTTGGGTGCCGCTGCCGCAAGTATTACTACAGGTTCCCCATCCTGACCAGTCGCCATTAATAGGATTACTTATATTACTGCAATAAGAAGAACATGAACCTGCATTATTACACCTGTCTGTTGTACAGGCATCGGGGTCGCTGCAATTGGAGTCCGAAGTACAAGCAATGGTGCCGTCCGCAGGTTTTACGGCATTACAATACAAATTGTCGCTGCCGCCGCTACAGGTCATATAGCCTATACCATAAGTGCCGCAATTATTCGCTGAAGCTGAAGTACACGTATCTCCGTAACCCGTCTCAGGATCATTTGGCTGATACACGCCCGGGCAGTACCCGGAACAATCGTAAGTCCCGGTATTCGTCCGCCCACATAAGTTTGGACTGCTCTCACATGGAGTACCACACCTGTAATCACAAAAGCCGTCACAATTTTGGGCGTAGGCAGTTGATAAAATTTTTGAACTAAAGGAGGTAGCTTTAAATCCACTGTTGTTATAATAACCCGTTGCAAAAACAACGCCTAACGCAAAAAAAGTAAAAATTATTGTAGTGACAAGCTTGGTCTTACTTATTGACATTGTGCTTTTTAGTTATTTTTGGGAGGTACTACTGTAAAATATATGTTTACGGTAACCACGCCGCTCTTATTAGCTTTAGTTTCAAAGGAAGCTTTTAAATTATTTTTAGTAGCGTCAAAAGCCTGACCGGTGACGCCGGTAGGTTCAGGGCGATCCGTAATTGTCCAACCGTTTTTTTCAAAATAATCTTTATAAAGATTATAGTTCTCTTCTACAGTTTTACTGCTAATAAAAGAACGTTGGGCCTTGGTAGGCTCGTCTATGGTATTTATAACTTTTCCTTCCGCTTCCAAAGGAACTTTTAAAGGAAACAGAGCAGGAGCGGGATTTGCCGCGTTTAAATGCACAGGGTCTGTTGAAGGAGTGGGAGTAGGGGTTGGCTGGGAACCCACAGGAGGATTATTAGTAGTATTGGGTTTTTTGTTATTCCACCACACTAAGCCACCGGCAATAACAACCATAGCTAAAACAACTGCTGCAATGGCATTGCCTTTGTGGGACTTTGGCGGTAAAGGTGCCGGAGACATTGGTGTATTTATTCTTATTTGATTATCCATTTTTTGTTTCTAAATTTTAGACAATTACAAATTAAGTGCATTTTTCTGTAGGCATCGGTAGCGCAATAAATTCGTAGTTCTGTAGTGATTTTATTATACCACAAAAATTATAAAGACAACTATAAAAACCGTTTTTATTCGTTCCAAAAATGGTAAAGTTATCCACAATCTAAAACTTGACAAAAATTAAGAAATACTTTATAGTATTTTCAGCACGTTAAAATATCGCATAGGTTTTCTTGACCTGCCTCGCTACTATTTTATAGTACTTTAGTCCCAATGGCTGGTTTGTATACAATCACGTGAATACAAATCAGCGGGGGCTGATTTTAGCGTGTGTATTCTCGAGCCTTTCCGGCCGGAAAGGCTCGAGAAATGAAAACCTTGTGAGAATAATGGAGGAAATACAAATGAGAAACGAGATAACAAATCTCGATTTTTGTCGTGTTTAGTAATGTGTTTTAGTGTTTTCATTTCACCTCCGGGAAAGGTTGGATCAACCTTGATCCCTCTTCCCCGGAGGTGAAAGATGCAGCTCAAACTTGCATCTCTTTTAGTGTTACTACTGCTTTTTAGTGGTAACGCTTGGTCACAACAAGTCGGTATCGTTCCGGGGCGATTCGTCTCGGTCGATACTGCTTTAGACGGCCTTCCTGCAGCCTTTCAATGCAGGAGCTCATCAACACGCCTTACCAGGGCTTGTGTGCTGGGTACCGCTACGGGAGAGCACTCCCTCTACGTGCTCCGCAAAGGGATTGATTCCTCGATGCAATATGTCGGAACCATGGAAGAGTTGGCCGCAAAAGCTGGCCTACCAAATCCAGGTCAACGGCGCGGCAAACTGTTGTTTTACCATGTAGGGCCGGCAAGTTATGTCGATCCGTTCATGGGCAACCTCTCTGTTGACGACCGCTATGTGGCAGTCTCCACAATCAGCGACGTCACAGGATCTCCACAATTCGGGTGGCTTGATGACACGATCTTCACAGTGTCTACAGCTGATCTAAGGGTGTTTTCCCCCCTCAACAATCGCCAGCTCTTTCCTTTCAAGCTGCGCGAAGAAACCATAGTTAAAACCCTGGGCATCCCGGCGCAATTCACCACAGTCAATCTTGCCAAGGACGGCAAGCTCTATACGAGCTGTTACCTCCAAGGCAACTGGCGGATTTTTCAAATCCCCCCAGAAGGTGGTGAGATCGCTGATGTAACGCCTTGGTCTCTAGGTCTGGTTATAAAAGACGTAGTTGCCACCGGCGACTACTTTGCAGTTACAACTAGTGCTGCTCTGAATCACGACAACGTCTACGTTGTCGGACTCGCAGGCGGTGCGCGCTTAGCTGTAACCTCGGCGACCGACTTTCTGTTCCAGGACTCGGTAGAGTGCTGCTATTTGTCAGCAGGACCGAACGGAGCTATAGCAATCAGCTCTTCAAGGTTTGATGCCAACGCACTCGCAGTTCTGGATCCCGTCACCCTCAAGCTTACCCTCGTAGCTCGAGGTACCTCGGGAGCACAAAACCTCAAAGCATCTTCGGCAGCGACTAGCGCCGCCGGAATCGCCTTCCTCACGTTCCCAACATCCTTTGATCCTCCAGGACCGGGCAAGCTGATCCTGAAGGAAACCGGAGGCCAGACGTATAATTTGGTTTTACCCGGTGATGTTACGGCGAAGTTCAAACTCAACGGTATCGTTGCCGGCTCCATTTACATGGACGACGCCGGAACGGTTTACGCAACTGGAGCAAAGGAAGGCGGCGGGACTGTTCCGCTGGTATTTCCCAAGCCCCTGCTTGAACTGACCACGAAGGCACCTTTCTTTGCGGGATCTCCTATCTCGCTAAGGTGCGCCGGATGTTTCGGTGTAGACTGGACCACTGTCCTCTACACTAAGGCAACCGGGTACGAATCCAACCAGATCCTTCGGAGCGACGACGCTGTTGTCAACGTTCCCAAGGCTGGTAACTATGAGCTTCAGACGTATTCCACCAACCGCAACACAGGTGTTGCGTGGAGTCTGCCGCTCAACATCACCGTGACCAATGCCCCAGGACCTATTGCCGTGACCAAGTTCACGGTGACGCCGACTTCGCTGGACTTAGGTAAGCCTACTGCGGCTTGCTTCACTACCAGCGAACAACCCTCCACGTGGGTCATTACGTGGGCCGGGATTTCCGGAGACATCCGGGATTTCGGTGCCGCTGACAGCGTCAGCGACAAATGTGTTAGTTTTACGCCCATGGAAAACGGCAGCTTCACTGTCCGTGCTTCCGCTCGCGGTAACACCGCCTCGGCAGGACCGATTCAGGTTGAGGTTGTCCAACCTCCGCCCGAGATCGGATCGGTGGTAAATGCCGAAAAGCCCGAACGCTCGGAGCTATGGCCCGGAGTTACTTTCCAGATCCTTGGAAACTTCCTGACAACTCCTGGCTGTTCGGCAGAATGCGCCGTTGTTGAATTAGCGGACCACACCAAGTGGACAGCAACATTCAACGACACCAAGTCCATGTTTTTACCTCTCCCTGCGGATTACCCGGCACCAGGAGATCTCTGGCTGCGTGTGGTTCGTGCGGACGGCAAGTCCAGCGGATGGATTAAGCTGACCTTGGTGGCTCCGCCACCGGGTGATACAGCAGGACAAGAGCCACCCCAACCAGGACCAGATCCAAATCCGAATCCGTCACCAGCTCCAACACCGGAGCCTAACCCGGAACCGGAACCGACACCGCAACCCAGCGATCCGCCCGCGGAACCGCCGCCGGCCGATCCGCCACCGGTGGAGGAGGGTCAAGCATGACCTTTTCCACTGGGGACCACAGCGTCCCACACGACCTTTCTCATTTGTATGTTTTTCGTCCGCTTCCCGTAAGTACGGGGATTGGACGTAGTTGTCACGGGGGGAAGGAGTTTAGAGTATTAGCCTCTACCTTCCCCCACCCTCTCTCTAAATAATTAACCAACCAAAATGCCACAACCTAAAATATAAAAATCCCCTTCAAAATTTGAAGGGGATTTTTTATTGGAAAAAATTATTTACTCTCTACCATAATATTTACGTTTACTTTTCCGGTGGTACTATTTAAGTCAAATATTCCGCTAAAAGTTTCTCCATTTTTTCTGGCGGTTATTGCCTTAAAATTTTCAGTATCCATATTGGAAACAATTTCCCAATTATTTTTGGCCAAATAATCCATATAGGTTTTATAATTTTCCGCCAAAGTTTTGTTACTGGTGTACTGGGTCTGACCTTCCTTAATCCCGTTAAACTCAATGTTGTTGTTGGCGGTAATTTCCGCGGATTTTTCCACCGGAATATCCTTGGGTACATTTGCCGGCCTCTCGGTTTTGGGAACCTCTTGCCTATTTATGATTGCCTGAGGCTCGTTTTGGGTCTGCTGCTCAGCAGGCTTGTTTTTATTTTTTAACTTTAAAGCTACCACAACGCCCGCTGCCAGCAAAACCAAAACAACAATGCCTACTATTATATAATTTTTATTTCCACTCGGCACTGGGGCGCTTGTTACTGGAATGTTGTTATCCATATTGTTTGTTTCTGTAAAATATTTATATTACTTTAATTATACCACCCCTAAACCCAAAGTCAAAACTTAAAATCTTGCCAATTTTCTTTTAAAATATGATAAAATAACTGGAGCAACCAAAACCTCCTATGCTTTACCAACTTTTACTGGCTTTTCTATTTTACGCCTGTTTTTCCCTCTTTACCCTGCCGGGGCTGCTTTTAACGCGTAAATTATTTAAAAATTTTTCCTTAGCCTATGCCGTAGCCAAGCCGCTGGGCTTTTTAATTTTTGGCTATTTTATCTGGCTTCTTGGTTCCTTAAAAATCCTAGATTTCCAAAAAATTGGGATAATTTCTGTTTTATTTTTACTTACCCTTGCCGGATCTGCTTACTTAATTTTTAAAAATGGCGGTTACACATTCCCAATTAAATCTATTTTAAAAATTGAAGCCTTGTGGCTTATTTTATATTTCCTGTACTTATGGGTTCGCAGCTACCACCCGGCCATTTCCGGCACGGAACGGTTTATGGACATGATGCTTTTTAACGCTTCCGGCCATGCCAATTACTTCCCTCCGCAAGACGGCTGGTGGGCAGGCAAAACCGTAAACTACTATTATTACGGACACTATCTTTTTTCTTTGCTGGCAAACCTTTCCCGCAACACCTATAGCCTAGCTTACAATTTTACTTTAGGTATTATTTTTTCCACTGCCGCAATGCTTAGTGGCCTTTTAACTTATGAAGTTTCCAAATCAAAATTCTTTTCCGTCCTTGCCGGATTTTTTGTTACAATTTCCGGAACAATGGCTTACAGCGTTTGCGTAATGACCTCCGACTCCATTTGCAGTTATGCCAGTTCTACCAGGCTCTACACACCATCTTACATTATTAACGAAATCCCGTCCTACAGTTTTACAGTTGGCGATTTGCACGCCCACCTTTTAGCGTTGATCTTCTTTTTAACCGCCGTGTGCCTGCTTTATGCTTTTTACGAATCTGAAAAACCTTCCAAAACTTTACTTGCAGCCTTAACTTTAACTTATGCCACCGAAGCCCTAATAAATCCCTGGGATTTTGTAACCCTTGCGATTTTAACCGGCGTTTTGGTTTTTGCCAAAGTTTACGGTTCCAAACCTTCTTTAATTGAATCTGTTAAATCCGCGAAGTGGGTAATTGTTGGCGCTGCGGCTTCGGGCACGGCGGCAGTAATATTAATATCTCCTTTCCTCCAAAGTTTCCAAAGCGGCTCCCCGGGTTTTGGTTTTGCGCCGGCTTTTGCCGCTCAAAATAAATTACTCCACGGCTACCAATTCCCTTCCCCAATCTTGGGCTGGCTGGGGATGTGGGGGGCGTTTTTAGGGATTATTATTTTAGCCTGGATTGCCGGGAAAAAACGCGTGGCGGAAAAACAAAGTTTTGCCAAAATTTTAACTATTACCGCTTTAATTTTATTGGTGGCCGTGGAATTATTTTTTGTTAAAGATATTTATTTTTTGGCCAATCCCCCATTCTTCCGCGCCAACACAGTGTTTAAATTTGGCTTCCATACCTGGACACTTTTGGTTTTAGCTTCCATGATATTTGCCAAAAGTCTGTTTATGCGGCCGGACATTTTAAGCTCCGGTTCCCGCGCTTTAAGAAATTTTATTATTGTTATTTTGTTTTTAGCTTTTTTGTCCGGCCTGTACTACCCTTATCAGGCTGTTGAGCAATTTTACGTTGACGATCCTTCTCCCAAAGGGACCTTAGACGGCTTGGATTACATGGAGAAGATTGCGCCCGAGGATTTTGCGGCCATAAAATGGCTGCAACAAAACCAAAAACAACCGGTGGTTTTGGTGGAAGCAGTTGGCGACAGTTACTCAGATTACGGACGCTTTGCGGTTTTTGCCGGCACCATAAGTCCCATTAACTGGAAAAGTCATGAATGGACATGGCGCTTTACCCTGCCTAAAGGCGTAAAAATTAAACCGGGTATGCAGCTGGAAACCGGCTACGGCGCGGTAGCCGGAACTGCCGACAAAGTTAAATTGCTTTACGAAACAAAGGATCTGGCGGTGGCAAAAAACCTGTTAAAAGAATTTAACGCAAAATATGTTTACATTGGCTCCCTGGAACACGAAGCATACCCGCTTTTACAGGAAGAAAAGTTCAGTCAATTAGGACTTGCGGTATTCCAACAAGGAAATAAAATACTCTACAAAATATATTAAAAAAATGGATGACCGCTTGGGTCATCCATTTTTTATTCCTGCCTGCGGGCAGGTCTTAATCTTCTTATTACTTAAGCGCCGCTTCTATAGCTTGTTCAAACGCACTGTAAGGCTGGGCGCCTACTAAAAGTTGACCGTTAATAAAGAAGCTCGGGGTACCGCTTACGCCGTCTTTGCTGCCTTCGGTATTGTCAGCCTGCACTATAGACAAAGTCGCGTTACCGTCCACACACTGGTTAAATTTATTTTTACCAAAACCCAAAGTGCCGTTATTTAAACCCATGTCAGAGGCGTATTTTTCCAAACTCGCCTTGTCTAAACCGGTGCCGTCGGCCTGGCCGTTTTTAAATAACACGTCGTGATATTCCCAAAATTTCCCCTGCTGGTTCGCGCACTCGGCGGCCACAGCGGCAACTTGGGCATTAACATGGAAAGGCAATGGATAGTGTCGGTAAACATACTTAACCTTGCCGGTTTCTATATACTTAGACTTAATTTGGGCAAAGGTTTCATCGAAATATTTTTTGCAGAACGGGCATTGGAAATCAGCAAATTCTACAATAGTAACTTTAGCGCTTTTGTTTCCCAAAGTTGGCTGGTCGCTGCGCGCCGCGACATTTACCGGGCCTGTGGGCTGTTGAGGCGCGGCTTGCTGGGGTTGTCCTAGAGCAACGGGTTGGCTCGGCGCTGCGGCCACGCTGTTTTCCAGCTTGCCAACCACCATTTTTCCGCTAAAGAAAATGCTCAGGGAAATTAATATTGCGCCAACCAAAACCGCCCCGGGAACAAAGTAAGAGGAGCCTGAATCTCTTTCGCATTCCGCGCAATATTCCGCGGTTGTGCCGGCCTCCGGATCTTTTACTGCATGATGATGTGTGTGATTCATTTGTCTATAAATTAATTACGTTGGTTTTTATTATAGCACACGGTCGCCAAAGCTAAAACTTTCAAACCTAATTTTAGGTCCGCTAGTTAGTTTATGCTCTTAAATTTGCGGGATACTTAGTACTGCCCCAACTTTTAAAGTCTTGGTATTACCGGGACTGCTTAAACTCTTTGGGTTTTCAGCTAAAATTTTACGCCAATTGCGCCCATCCCCCGTAGTTGCTTTGGCAATCTTCCAAAGTGTGTCGCCTTTTTTAACTGTGTAACTTTTACCGCTTTTTTCTGTGTCCCTGCCAACATCTTCGGGCATTTGAAGGCCGGATCCTCCCTCGGAAGCCGGATAACCCGCGGGCATTTTTAACCCGCCCGTGGAAGCCGAATACCCTGAAGGCATTTGCAGGCCCTGGAAAGTTTGGACCCCGGCTACTGCACCGCCGTATTGTGAAGAGAAAGACACACTGCCCGCATTGCCCACAACAAGAATAAATTGTTTAGTCGAAATAACTCCCTGGTTAGTTGCCGCTTTAACGGTAAAAGTAAAACTGCCCGTAGCCATTGGAGTACCGCTAATATAACCCGCGTCATTCATGCTCAAACCCGGAGGCAATGTGCCATTAATAATAGAAAAAGTCATTGGGTAGTTGCTCACGGCCTGAATGTAAGCGCCGTAGCTTTGTCCCACCGCTGCATTCGGCGGGTTTATGGTGGTAAAGAAAGGCGTAACCCCGGCAACAATTCCTCCTCCCCCGGAAGAAGTATAGGTTACTGTGCCGCCGCTTCCGGTACCTTGAGTTCCGGTACTGCCCCCTGTGGTGGTTACAACCAAGTCATCCTTAGCTCCGGTTCCGGTGGATGTTTTATCGGCAGTCGAAGCAGCGGCAGCGTTCACCGTAAAAGTAGTATCCGCACTTCCTGTTGCTGTAGTAACCCTTAAAATATTCAGTCCCAAAGTCGCGGTATTTGCGATGCTTAACGAAGCGGAAATTTGTGTACCGGAGGCATTTACCTGGACATTGGAAAGAGTTAAGCCTGTGGAATTAACAAACGAAAGGGTGGCATTTTGCAAATTCTGTCCGGTAATAACAAATGTCCCGTGTTCTCCCCGCGCTGCGGAATTTGGGGTAATTTGGGAAACCACCGGAGCAGTAGAAACTGTCCCCGCTACGGTTACAACAATAACTTTGTCTTTGGAAGCATCGGTGGCGTTCAACGGATGCACAGTAATTGTTGCGGTCCCGGCGGTTACTCCTCGCAAGGTAATAACACCGGTTGCGGTATTAACACTTGCCGTAACTTTTGCCGGGTCAGAAGAAGTAACGGAAACATTACCATTGTTGGCGCCGGTTGTCATGGCTACCAAAGCAATAACCGTGTCGGTTGATCCAACAGCAACAGAGGAAGTAGTTTTTGACAGGGTCAAAGAACTGACTGTCCCGGAAACAACCACTGTTCCGGGGGTCGCCACAGTAACCGTAATTGTTTTGTCTTTGTCCGTAGCGGTGCCGGCAGAATTAGGATGCACGGTAATTACGGCATTGCCCGGAAAAGATCCGGCTGTTAAAACAATGGATCCGCCGTTAAGTGTTGCCTTAACCGCGTTTGGGTTAGAAGAAGTAACTGTAAATTGTTCTGTCCCGGCATTTTGGATAGAAACATTAAAGCTCATCCCGGGCACCAAAGCCACTGTTGAAGAAGACAGGGTAAAAGCTGCGGCAGCCGCGCTGGGAGAGGCCTGGACTTTAAAGGTAAAGGAGGAAATTATTTTATCCCCCACTTTCCAGGTTTCCGACCAATCGCCAATGTGCTCGGTTTTCATAACTCCCCTTGTCACAAACTTACCGTCAGTTACTCCCGTGATTCCTCTTTCTTCGCTGGAAATAAAACCATTATGGTTAGTAGTTACGTAAACTTTGGTATTGGGCGTAGAGGTAAAGGTAATTTCAAATTCGTCCCCTACCGTAAACACCGAAGCGCCGGGATGGGTTTTATTTACAAAAGTAAAAGAAACTTCCGCCGGGTTAGGCAAAGCGGTCGCTGCCGCGGTTACTGTAAAGCTAAATTGCGCCACTGTTACGTCCCCGACTTTCCAAGTTTCCGACCAATTACCCACGTCGCCCACGCCAATTGTTTTACTAACGGTAAATTCGCCCGTTACTTTATCTGTCCTTCCTATTTTAACTGTTTCCGATGCGCCTCCATTTTTACTAGTAACAACAAAAACATCTGTATCCGGTGCTCCCTTTACAGTCATTCTCCAAGTGTCGCCGACTTTAAATATGGAACTGTTGCCTGTGGTGACATTTATAAAACTAAAAGTTTGCCCCGTTGGTAACACAGCTGTAGTTCCCGATCCTGTGGACCCTGCGCCTGTAGAGCTGACGTTATTTAACCGGCCCGATCCAAAATCAGCTCCCGTAAAAGTTCCACCCGCTGCCTTAACCATTTGCCGGACTATCTCGTCTGCCGATACGGGATTATTCAAATACATGTGGGCTGTTAAGCCCGCTGACATTATATCCCCGTTAGGCAGCCTTATGCCCCATTCAGGAGGCATGTTAAACATGCCACCGCCCGGGCTAACTAACACTGCCTCAAGGCCCAATGCCTTAGCCAAAGCCGTGGCAGTATCCTGGTCCACATAATAGTCAGGGTTGTAACTGGATTTTCCGCCAATAGGGTTGCCATGCTTGTCTGTATAAGGAACTCCGTACTGGCTTAAATTCGCAAGCGGGGTAGCTGTAAACCCATTTAAAAAGGCTTGGTTCCTGGTGTTGCCAAAACCGTCGGAAGTTCGGGACTGTATACTGCCGTCGCGGTTGGATGTTATTCCTGTTTTGGTATTGTAATAAATACCGTCACCCATTTGCTTCCAACCCGCAGCAGTTCTTACATTGCCATTGGCGTCTACCGGCGACTCCCCGCTGGTTACCATTTCACTTTTTTGCTGCTGCGCGTAAAACGTATAATAAATACTATTTGCCTCGGCCATGTCTTTTATTCCAAGCTGTATTGCCTCAGGAGTTAAAGACCCGCGAGAAAGTGACGCGCCAGCGGCATTTATTTTTGCCTGTTCAGGGGAAACACCGGCCGCTCCGTCTTCCACCCAAACCCCGCCTGCGGTATGGTAACCCTTCCCGTTTTCAGTTTTTGTCTGGCCGTCTACTAATACAAAACTTCCGCCGCGGGAAATATACCTAAACCCGTCACGGGTTGCGGACTGGCCGTCTACTAACACCCAAGCGCCGCCTAAACTTCTTTCTTTAAAAGTATTCCGGGTCCGCTCCTGGCCGTCGTTTAAGACCCATTGCGTGCCGTGGTAAGTATAATGGAAACCGTCCGCGTCGTCCCTCACGTCCCCTTCCCTGGCCACAGAAGCTAAGTTAGCGTCGTCGGCAAAAGCAGCTCGGATTGCCGCGAGGTCACTCTCAGAAAAAGTGTCTGTTATTTCCTGACCCCTGTCGTCAAAAATCCTGCCATCGCTCAACATAGACAGCGTGGTATTGACTCCGTTTATTTTAATTACGCCGGTGCGGGACCTATTTATGTCAGGAGTGGTCCTAAGGCCGGTTAAATTTATCCCAGACGCTCCGCCGCCGTCACCAGAACGGAAGAAGGCATTCCCCAATTCCTCCAAGTTAGTAATTGTGGACGTAATTTCTTCACCTTTTTCATTGTAAACATGGTAATTCCCGTCCGAATCTCTTGTAACATTTACTACTGTATTAACACCTCTTATACTGACTGTGCCTTGCTTGGAATTATTAACGTCGTCCTTTAAAGTTAAGCCCGTTGGGATTGTAACCGCTGAGGGCAAAACAACTGTTCCAGTTACCACCCACTTGCCACCTTGTGATTCCAATTGTTCCCCGGCTGCATTGGTTGTGTGCTGGCCATTATCCATTACCCAACTGCCCGGCTCAGTTAAAACTTTTTCAAAGGTATAAGTAAAACCACTGCCGTCCGTGAACTTGTCGCCGGAGCGGGGAGCTGTCCATTGGCCGTTACCGTTTGAATCAATATGATAGACCACAATGCCGCCATCGGCGCTGCGGCTTTCACCTTCGTGGGGCTGTTCGCCTTCTGCCTGGTCTTCCACCCACACGCCTCCTTCGGTATGGTAGTGCCTGCCGTTCTCAATTTTTACATTCCCGTCTTTTAAGACCCACTGGTTATTATGGTAAATATAGTCAAGTCCTCCCTCGGATTTGACATCCCCTTCATGGGCTGTTTCGTCGCCCCCGTTGTCGTCGGTCGCAAAAAACGCCCGGCCTAAATCATTCACATTCGCAATGGTGCTGGTTATTTCTTCTCCTTTGTCATTATAAACATGATAGCTACCATAAGGATCCAACGTAACATTTATTACCGTTGACTCGCCATTAATACTAACTGTGCCCTTTTTAGAATTATTAATGTCATCTTCCACGGTAAGGCCCGCCGGTATTACAGCCGCGCCAGGCGGTGTTTGATTATTATTTTCTTGGCCAACCGGCTGCCAAACTCCGCCAACGGAAACCAAAGGAATACCTTGACCATCAGTAGTATGCTGACCGTCATCAAGCACCCAACTTCCCGGTGCTGTTAAGGTTTGGCTAAATGTATAAATAAGTCCGCTGCCGTCCGTAAACTTGTCGCCGGGGCGGGGTTGTGTCCAGTCTCCATTATGATAGGCCAAAAATCCGCCTTCTTGTGTGGAACGAACTTCGCCTTCTTGTGTGCCGTCGCCGGTTTCCTGGCCTTCCACTATCCAATATGGGGAACCATTTGCGGAACCAACGTTTCTGTGTGTTTTACCTTCACTGTCTATAAAAGTGTCGCCAACTTCCGGCGCATCTACCCATTGGTTGTTTTGATAAACCTGGTGTACGCTGCGTCCGCCCGTGGTGTCTATCCGAGTTGTCGCAGCGCCTTGGTCGTCATTTCCTGTGCCGGCTCCTGAGCCGCCACCGTCTGTTCCGCCGCCCCCGGTGTTAGCTAAATTACTGTCATTATTAAAAGCCGCGCGTATGGCGTCTAATTCTGTGGCGGAAAAATTACCGGTCACCTCATGTCCTTCATTGTCAAAAATTCTCCCGTCACTGCCAATAACCGAAAGCTGCGTTGGTACCCCGTTTACGTTTACCGTTCCTGTACGGGATTCGTTAATGTCCTTAACCGTTGTAAGGCCGGTCAAATCAACGCCGGTTGCGGGAGGGGTTTGCGTGTCGTTTCCTACATTTGCAGGAGGCGGCTCGTCGTTATTCCCCGCGTCAGGATCTGCGGGGTTTTGGACTCCGGCATTAGCGCCGGCCACATTGGATTGATTATTGTAAACCTGACCGTAATAAATTTGATTTGCCGCTGCCAAGTCCTCTTGACTAGCCGGCGTTCCGTCAGGATTTAAACCTGAAGACAATATTGACAAAGCCGCTTGCTGCTCCGGGGTCAACTCCGCGGCTTTAGCTTTTCCTACACCAAAAATATTTTTAATAGTTTCTTTAATTTTTCCGCTTGCTCCGGTTTTCTGGCTGTCGTCGCTGCGCACAATTTGGGTCTGGCTGGGTTTTGGCGCGACCGCCCCTGCTCCGCCAATTAAACTCGCGCCCAAGCCCAAACCGGCCAAAACCTTTTCTTTGGAAGTAATTTTCTTTTTATTCCTTTTTACCCTGCTAATTTTAACCTGTTCCATGGCTTCGTTGTTATTATGTGAATGATGGTGCCCGTGATGTCCGCTATGACTGCTTTTTTGGTGGGGCGGATGGTGTCCGGTATGGTTTGGTGGGGATTTTTTATCCATAAAATTTACTTTACTAAATTAACCGGCTTTCCGGACGCGAAAGAAATAATATTTTCCACTGTGGTGTCTAAAATCCTCAGCATTGCCTCATGGCTGTTAAAAGCGTTATGCGGTGTAATTAACACATTTTCCATTTGCATTAATTCATGGTCGGCCAAAGCAGTTTTTAACTGGTCTTCGTTAGGATGTCCGCTGTATAGTAAATCAAGTTCGTCTTTTATAAAACCTTCTTCTTCCAAAACGTCTAAGCCCGCGGCCGCCACTCTCCCTGATTTTAAGCCGCTAATTAATGCCGCGGTTTCTATTAACCCGCCGCGCGCGGTATTAATAATTACGCAGCCCTGTTTACACAAATTAATATTTTGCGAATTTATTAAGTGATGCGTGGCGGGCAAATACGGTACATGCAGGGTTATTACGTCCGAAGTTTTTAGCAAATCTTCCAAGCTGGCATATTCGTAGCCAATTTTTTTTGCCAATTCTTCGTTTGGGTGCGGGTCGTAAGCCAGCACTTTCATGTCAAAACCTTTGGCCATGTTAATAACATGCATGCCAATATGCCCGGCTCCAACTACGCCAATTGTCCTACCCTGCAAATCAAACCCCCGCAAGTTTTCAGTTGCGAACAAGCCCTTTTCCCTAACTTGCTTAACACCCTGGTAAATTTTGCGGGAAAGCGCCAACAGCAATGCAAAAGCAAATTCCGCTACAGTGTTTTCCCCATAAGTCGGCACATTGCTAACTAAAATACCCCGCTCTTGGCAGGCTTTAAGGTCTATATGGTCAAAACCCGTGCTTCGGGTTGTAACATACTTTAATTTTGGGAAATCATTTAATGTTTCCGCCGTAACTGGAGACGCGACAAAATTAGAAATAATTTCCGCTTCCGGATTGGGGCTTATTTTTGTGCTTTTTTCAAAAATTAACTTATGTTCAGTAAGTTTTTGTTTCAAATATTCCTGCTGCCAGTCTTCGGTCTCGCAAAAAACAATATTCATCCTTTATTTTTGATTTTAATAGTCACTTTTGTCTATTTATCATACCACAAAAACACAAAAAAACTAAATTTAATTTACGGCTTTACCACATTCATTCCAAAGCTGTTAACAAAATCAATGGCAGCCCTAAGGTCCGATTTTGTCGTCCTGACCGTAACATCCTGGCCGGTAGCCGGATCCCTGTAAGTATAATTTAAAGTGCCGTCTTCAGGGCGGGCCAGCCACTGGTTAAAACTCTTTTGCTGCCCGGCATTTAAAGTGGAATACCCCTGTAGGGCAATTCCCGCCAAGGGGTTTGCTATGGTAATAGCCGCCATACCTAGCCTACCGGGTTTTGACAGGGCATTGTCAATACGGCCTTTGACGGTAGTTTCGTCAAGAGTCAAACCCGCGGCTGCGGAATAAAAATTTTGCCCTTGTACGTCTGTTGAAATTCCGGTGCTAACTGGCTTGCCATTTTCATTTAAAGAATAAATATTTCCGTTGGCATCAGTGTAAGTACCATTACCATAACTTTGCAGGGTTTGTCCTTTAGGGCCTGTAATTGTCCGGTCTTGGTTAGAAGGCAAAGTGTTCGGATCTAATTGGTCAACGGTAATACCGGCTTCCTCGAACCTACCTTTAGGGGTTTGGGTGTAAAGGTTACCGTCAAAATCCGTATAGACGCCGTTGTCTAGCTTCCACAAAGGAGTACCATCGGCCGTTTTAGCATCCGCGGTGGCAGACATTTCATCGGTAGCTTTCCCTGTTGACTGAGTAGAAGTATTACCGCTGTCGTCCTTATGGAAAAACCCTATAACTTTTTTAGTTAACGCTGTTTCCTTCGCTTGAAGTTTTTCACTGGCTTTGTTTACAGCATCGGTAACTTTTTTACCTGTTTCTTTGGCAGTAGAAGCCAAACTTTGGGAGCTTGGGAGGTCTGGAAAAGCATCTCCGGGTTTCCAGCCGGCTTTTTCTAAGTCGGTAATATTTCCGACCCGGCTTAGTTCACCGGTCGTGGGGTCTTGGCTATAAATACTGCTGTCGCTGCCAAGCAGGACATTAGGAACACTGGTTCCGTCTATTCTGCTAACGGGCAGGAAAATGGGGTTGCTTAAATCGGATTCGCGGAAGTTTGGGCCATTAGCCAACACTTCTTCTGGTGACAGCGGCTTTTGTTGGAATTCTTCGGTAATTAATGGGGTGCCAATTTGTTCCGCGCTTCTTTCAGATGGTTTAAAGCTGTTTTCCGTTGAAACGGACTGATTGGCTAATCCTGTATCGGTTTGGAGATCAGAACTTTTGGGGGTGGCGTTTTGGTACTCTAAACTCCCTTGCTGGTTGGCAAAAGTATTTGCATATGGATTTTGAGCGTTGCCTGTAACTTCCCCAGAAGACTGCTGGCTTTGGGCTCCATTTGTGCCTTCCTGGTTATTTCCGGCTGCGGATATTAAATCCTGCTCTCCGGAAGTTTGAAAATTTAAATTTTGACCGGACCGTGCTAAAATTTCTTCCGGCGTTCCCGTTTCAACCCCTACATTTGGGGTAAAACCCGGCTGAGTTGTTACATATTGCTGCCCATGACTGGCGTCGTAAAACTCATTAGCGGTAAAAGGATGGTAAGCCACTTGGTCAGTAACTTGGGCGGAAACATTATTACCGGCCCCGAGTAATTCATAATTACCGGTTTCCTCGTTAACCCAATAGCGGTTAGTGCTGCCTTCCGGACTAAAAGTGCCGTCAGTATTTTGGGACATACCGGAAGTTCTGCCGGGAAGCTCTGTGGGAACAAATTCTTCTCCGGAGCCTAACCTGCTGCCAGGCTCCCCAAGGTTAAAAGTTCGTGTTTGGTCCGAATCCGTACTATCGTCTTTGGAAAAACCATCACTTGGGGTAAATACGACAGCTGGATTAATTTGCCCGCTGCCATCCACTGCACTAAAAGGATCGTATGAATTATTTGTTTGATTAACCACATCCCCATTTTGTCCAATACCTGTGCCGGGACCATACATGTCTTCCGTACCGGGGACAATATAGTTACTTGTTTCGGGCACATTACTTGTTGGGCTTGGATTATTATTTAAAGTTGAGGCATACGGGCCATTTTGTCCTCCTGTTACATTATCCCAAACATCGTAACTGTTGGAATTAGCTGGAATAGGATCAGGAGTGGGAAAATTTTGGGCAATACCTTCGTTATTAAAATACTCAGTGTTAGAATTGTAGTCGTTTTGTGCGGGCGTAAAAGGGGTATATGGATTATTATTAAAATTAAAATCTATATTTGAATTAACAGAAGCAGCTCCCGGATCCGGATTTTCAGGCAAGGACGGAGATGTGTAAGGACTGGTGTCCAAAAGATTATTTACAACATCCGAAGCAACTTCGGTTGTGTTCTGATTATTAGCTTCTCTATCTTCCTCTGAATCACCCGCAAGCTGGGGCGTGGTTGCATTTGCGGCATCCTGTGCTTGTATTGTTGCGTCAGAACGGGCTTGAGCTTGGTCGGCAACGTTATTCCAATAGTCCAGTGACCGCTGAGAATTTTCAATCGAGGAAAACCTTCCTCCCATAGAAGAGCCGCTTTGGTCTGCTCCCATAAAACCGGGTATATCATTTCCTCCCCAGCCTCCGCCACCTCCTCC
Organism: uncultured Candidatus Saccharibacteria bacterium; assembly: GCA_964474825.1. GTDB lineage: Bacteria > Patescibacteriota > Doudnabacteria > UBA920 > UBA920 > CAYYWQ01. Next base: position 105,336 of record CAYYWQ010000001.1, on the reverse strand, counting down.
GCCACCTCCATCTGAACCCCCAATAAATCCACCACCGTCCCAGCTTCCACCGCTACCAAAAATAGTTTGCGCTAAATTAGCCTTGGCTTCCTGCACGCCAAAAATACTGGTAAGAGCGGATTTAATTTTTCCGCCCACCGAATCTTTGGCTTGTTTATTTGTTGCCACAATAGGCTTTTGGGCGGGAGACTTAGATACACCCGCGCCCATTCCTCCCATTAAACTTGCGCCTACACCTAAACCCGTAAGCAGTTTTTCCTTTGGGCCTATGACTTTTTTATTTTTCTTTACCCTTTTTATTGAAACCTTTTTCATAAAAAGTAAACTTTTGTTTCTCTACTTTTGCTATTTCTCTCTTAGGTATAGCACAATTTATTGTTTTAAACAAATAAAAAAATCCGAAACATTGGCGCCGGTCTGTCCGGTTATTAATTGGTCCCCCAGTTGCTCAAAAAAATGGAAACTGTCGTTATTCTCCAAATAGTGACTAACATCCAACCCCAAAGCCTTTGCCCTGAGAGATGACGAGCTGTCCGCAATAGCCCCGGCCGCGTCGGTGTTGTCGTGGCCGTCGCTTGCCACACAAACCAGAACTTGATTTTCGGAAAGATTAGGTATTGCGGCCAAAGCCATTTCCTGGTTCCTGCCGCCAACGCCGTGACCAGTAATTTGGACAGTACTTTCCCCCGCGCCAATGAGTGCCATACGCGACTTGCTTGCGGAAACAATTTGCGGCCCCAGTTCTTTTGCAAGACCTTGGAAATTTTGGGAAAAAATTTCCACATCAAAACCAATCTGCTCGGCCTCGTCCTTCATAGCGCTCAGTGCCTGCCTGGGTGAAACTGCCAAAATGTTGTGCACTTTTTCAAAATACTTTTGTTCTTTTGGTGTTTCTATTAACCTGCACGAATGCATACCTACTGCTTCCAAGGCATCGTACTTTTTTAAAATATCTCCGGCGTCCTGAACTTTACTTTTGTCTAAAACTGTGGGGCCGCTGGCAATTAAACTTAAGTCATCCCCCGGAACATCTGAAAAAATAAGGCTAATGACAGTTGCCGGATACATTAACTTGGCTAACTGCCCCCCTTTAATTGTGCTAATGTGTTTGCGCACGGTGTTTATTTCCTGAATGGTCGCGCCCTTAACAGTGAGGGCCGCAATTATTGCCACTTCCTGCTCGCAGCTCATGTCGTGCGGACTGCAAAGTAGAGCGCTACCGCCGCCTGAAACCACGCAAAGCACTAAATCTTTTTCGCTGCAATTCGAAAGCATGGCCATTAATTCTTTTGTGGCTTCTATATTTACCTTGGTAGGATACGGATGCGTCCCTACTTTGCAGACAATATTTCCCAAACTTCCCTCTTTTAAATCTATAACAAACCCGCATTTAATTTTGTCTGCCAGTGAAACTTGAATTTCCGAAACAGCATCAAACGCAGCTTTGCCAAAGCCTACGCACATTACCCTCTCGTAATCCATTAACGCGTATTTTTTTCCGGCAACTTCTAAAATTTCTTTTTGGTTATTATATTTAACCAGCCTCCTCACCGCCGCCTTAGTGTCTATGGCTTTAAGCCCTGCCTCGGCAATAAGCAAAGCCTGCCGCCTTAAAGGGTTAGTGGCCAAGTGATCGAAATTTTTGATTATGTGATTTATTTTTATTTCCATTGCTTGTTGTTGCTTTATGTCATTTTAGCAACTTTCAAGCTACCTTACCAGAAACAAAGCCAGGAACATAACCGTAAAATTTACAGCGGAAATTACGCACCACGTGCAAAAGGCGCGCAAGACAAAAGCCTGAATAGCGGTAAAATACATTGAAAAAACAAAACCAAAAACTATTACGGCTTTAACCAGCCAAGGCGAGGCTGAACCGGCAAGAGTTAAATAAGTTAAGGCAATGATTACTATGTAAATCAAAAGCCCTAAAAAAGGATTAGGAATGCCCAAGGTTTTGCTGAATTTGCTGTATTGGACTTTTTGGCACCACTCTTTTGGGAACCACCAACAGGAAACGTCGGTCTTTTTTATGGCGTGGTAAGACAAATAAATGGTGTCCACCAAACCTAAGGCCGAAAAAATATAAAATACATTGGCCAGGGCTTTGTTCATAGTTTTGTCTCCTTTTTGCGGCTCTGGGCCATCATGTTAATTTTTTTACACTTATTAAGCAATTTTTAATTGCGCTCTTGATTTTTTTTACTATTTCTTGTATACTAAAATGTTTTTCAAAGGGAGGAAAAAACGATATGAAGATATTTGTTTACGAACCGCCGGAGCGGCACAGTTGTATTTCACCTCTTGACCACTCGCCGCAGTTGGTCGCGTATCTGGCTGCCAGAGGGGTCGAGCATGAGGAGGTGCGATGGGACGGGCGCCTAGAAACCCTGCCTAACGAACCTTCAATGATTCGAGCCTCCATCCACCTCGGGGCTAAGCTCGGCCTTGAGTGGGATACGCTCGTAGCCCACTGCCGCGGAACCCACGTAGTTTTCTACGACGACAGCTGGGTCGGCTCAAGCGGCGAGGTTGAGGGTGACTTCCTCATTCTCGAAATGGAGGTGGACAAACTCCTAGAACGGACGTAGTCACGGGAAGGGGACGCAGACCTCTGCTTCCCCTTCCTGATTTTTTATTTTACCTGATCTAAATTAACCGGCACGTTTTACTTTTACGCCAACCGACAAGTAATGGCAAAATAAAAGTTAAAACATAATACAAATAAACATCCGGCTTATAATAACCGTCTGCCGGCTTAAAAGCTTTTACAATAAACACATAATCCAAAACTACGGCAATTAAAGTCCAAACAATTGCCACACAAAAGTAATAACTAAACACCATCCCTTTAACCTTTTTAAACAATACGAGCAAAGTAAAAATTATGCCTATTGGCGTAATTACCCAGCCAATCAAACTTGGAGGCACTGCCTTAAAAAACACTATTCCCAAAATATAACCTATTAACCACAACACAAAACCCCAACCCAAACTGTCCCGAACAATTTGCTTGTCCATTATTTTCCTCTGTTCTGCGGCTCTTGGGCGTCACGGTTAATTTAATAATTTCAAAATTACAGGATAAATACGGTCAGCGATTACGGCATTACCCGCGTCGTTTGGGTGAATAGTGTCAAACATATATTTGGAATTGCCGAACAATCCGCCTAAAACATCGGACACATACGCAGTTTGGTATTTTTCTGCCAACTTTTCAAGCTGTTTTTCAAAACTATTCCCCAAAAGGTTTCCGCGAACGCCAAGCAAAACCACAATGGCTCCCCTATTTTGAATATTTTCAATTATGCTTGTTAGGTTTGCAATTGACTGCTCTTCCGGAAATCTCCTTAAACGGTCATTGCCGCCTAAAAGAAGCAGCACTATTTTTGGATTATACTTGTCCAAGTCGCTAATTCTTGCTAAACCGTCTGTCGTAGTATTGCCCGGCACCCCAAGGTTTACAATAGGCAAATTAAGTTTTTTAGACAAAACAGAAACAAAATTATTTTCTGGCTTTGTTGCCCCTGTTCCAAACACCAAGCTGTCACCAAAGGCAATAATGTCTATTCCCGATGATGGATAATTTTTTACAACGGGACTACCGCCGCTACGAAAAAAAATAAAAATTATTACAGCAACTAAAACAACTGCTCCTGTGTAAATTAACTTTTTATTTCCGGTTAAATCCATTATCGCGATTATTTATTCAATTGCCACAGGCTAAAATTCAATAGACTGGCAAAGCTGACCCAAAACAAATAAGGCAACAGTAAAATCGCGGCTTTGGGCTTGGTTTTAAAAGAAAAGATGATGGTTAATAAAATAAACAACAACATCAAGACTATTTCCACAAAAGCCCAAGCAATTAAATGCGCGCCAAAAAACAGAGGCGTCCACACTCCGTTTAAAACCAATTGAATAAAGAAAAATACTAATGCTAACTTGGCGGCCTTACCTGTTCCCTTGTTTTGCCACAGCATGTAGCCGGCAATTCCCATAAGTAAATAAAGAAGGGTCCACACCGGGCCAAACAGCCAATTGGGCGGACTAAACCAGGGTTTATTTAAAGCAGCATACCAACTGGGTATGGCCGCTACTGTAAACAATGACCCTAAAATTCCCACTGCTTCGCAGAGAACAATAAACCCTAAAAGTTTACCCCAAGAAATTTTCATAAAATCTATTTTAATATTTCGTTTAAAAGTTCGTTTATGCCAATTTTCTTTTCCGCGGAATAAGGAATGACTTTGTATTTATCACCCAAAGAATCTTTTATTTCTTGCAGCTGCTTTTTGTATTCAGATTTTTTTAACTTGTCCACTTTGTTGGCCACAACAACAACATTCTTATGCTGCTCTTTTAAACTATGGAGCATTTGCATGTCTGTTTCGGTGGGGCCAACCACGGCGTCTATAATTAAAACTATTTTTTCCTGTAGATAATGTGAATCCAGCAAGTACCAATAAATTAACTGCTGCAGCCTGGCTTGGGTTTCCTTTGAGGCTTTGGCAAAGCCGTAGCCCGGCAAATCCACCAAATAAAATTTATTCCCGCCGGTAGCGGATATTAAAAAAATATTTATTTCCTGGGTATGCCCCGGAAAAGAACTGGTCCTGGCCAGGCCTTTTTGGTTTGCCAAAGAATTTATAACGCTGGACTTACCCACATTGGACCTGCCGACAAAAGCCACCTGCGGCACCCCGTCGTCCAAAACCTCGTCTTCTTCCACAACTCCCTTTACAAACTTTGCTGAGGTGATATTCATGACTATATTTTTTTAGTTGATTATTGCTTGGACTCTTCCGACCTCGCCGCTTTCTAGCCTAACTTTTATTCCATGCGGATGAAACTGTGAATTAGTTAAAAGTTCCGCAACCACGCCGCGCGTAAGCTTGCCTGTGGGCTGATCTTGCTTTAAAACTATACCCACAGTAGCCCCAATATTCACATCTTCCCTATTTTGTCCTGCCATAAATTCAACTTTCCTGTTGCGGGTCCTTTTGCTTTACTGCATCCACCTTCGCCAAGGCTTCGGCGGACTTTCAGCTAGTGCGCTAACGCAAAAGGACTCGGGAGATAATTTTAAATGAGCTTGTAGCGGATTTTGCCGCTGGCGCTGGTGGTGGTTATGGCTTTGCCTGAACTTAGCAGTTGGTCTAAAATTTCCTGTGCGTCTTGTTCACTAATTTTCAGAAACACTGAAACTTCGTTTATTCCTAAAATTGCGCCGGGCCCATAAACCGTTACTAGCTTGTCTATGTCTTTACTGCCGCCGGCAAACTTGGCTACTTGCTCTGGGGGCTGACCTAAAAAACCCTGCAGTAATGCATTTTGAAAATTTTTACCAACAGGATCATCACTACGTACGCCTGTCTTTTGCAATTTCTCCTGAGCTTTTTTTATACGAAAAATAACCGAGACTATTACAAAAACAATAATTACAAAATTAAACATTCCTTCCATAACTTTAAAAAGATTTAGTTTGTTGGACCCGCTGCATTATCATTCTAGCAAAAAACCGCTGTTTTAGCGATTTTATGCGTTACTCCCGGCAACATAACCTGTTGTCCAGCAAAGCTGTAGGCTGTAGCCGCCGGACGGGCGGTCTATGTTTAAGGCATCACCAACTATATATAACCCCGGCACCAGGCGCGACTGCATGGTTTTAAAATTTATTTGCTCTGGCTCTGCCCCACCCGAAGATATTACTGCTTTGTCTGAACCCAATAAACCTTTTACTTCTAGTGGTACAGCTTTTAAAAGTTCTACTAACTTTACACGGTCTTCACGAATAACACTATGGTTTGTGGTTTCTCCGTCTATCCCGGAAAGTTCCAGCAAAGGCAAAACCAATGCTGCCGGCATGAGGCGATTAAGTACATTTTTTAATTTTTTATTGCTTTCCATAACCAAAAGTTTCTGGAGCTTTTGTTTTAAGGCAACTACGTCTAAATGCGGAAACAGGTCTAACATAATTGTAACTTCGCCGTATTGCAAAAGATCTCCCACTCCCTTGCTCATGTTTAAAACCGTGGGCCCGCTTATGCCAAAATGCGTAAATAAAAATTTCCCTTTTTGGCTATCCTGTTTTTTGCCACCTTGATATGTGGTAAGTTTAATATCTTTAAGTGCCACGCCTCCCAATTTTTTTGTCCAGTCATTTTTTAAAGAAAGCGGGACCAATGCAAAGTTATTTTCCACAATTGTATGTCCCAACTTTTTTAGCCAAGTAAACCCTTCGCCGGTTGAGCCGGTTTCCGGATGTGAAAGCCCGCCCGTTGCAACAATACAAGAACTGCAAATAATTTCCGACTTGTCTTTTAACTTTATGCGCAAATGATTAGTTTCGTTATCGGTTGATATTCCAGCCACGCCAGCACCAGTCCGCACTTCAACACCAGTTTGTTTTAAGTAACTCACAAGTACCTCCCAAACCGAGCGTGCTTTGTTAGAAATCGGAAAAACTCTTTCCTCAGCTTCTTCTTTAGTTTCCATACCCCTGCTATGAAAAAATTCCATGGCTTCTTCTACCGCAAACTGTGAAAAGCAAGAAAAAAGAAATTTATTATTGCCTCTATATTTAGAAAGCATTGTTCTAACATTGGGTTTATTGTTAGTAACATTACAGCGTCCGCCGCCGGTAATAAGCAGTTTTTTTCCAAGTGTAAGATTTTTTTCCAGCAACAAAACAGAGCGGCCCCGTTCCGCCGCTCTTCCCGCCGCCATCATCCCCGCCGCTCCCCCGCCAATGACTACGACATCCCAAATTTTAGATTTACTAACCGGTGATTGCATAAATTATTTTTTTGGCTTAGGAACAGGTAAAGCCTTCGCCGTTATTGTAATTAAACTGCAAATAAATTTCCGGTCTTCCAGCAAGTCACCGGAAATATGCATGGAAGCTTTAGCGCCCTTGTACGCAAAGCCTTCTTCATAATGTTTGCCTGCAAACTTCTTGCCTGGCTCGGTAATTTTTACAAACAGCTCGTCGTCACAAACCAGTGCTACAACTTTATTTTCGCAATAAAGCGCGTACTCACCAAACATCTTTCGCGCACGCACATCTCCCACTTCAGATAGCTGATCTAGCAAATAATCTATTGTAGACTGCTTTGTAGACATAACTATTATTTTTAAAAACCCCAGAACCACTTTTTTTATATTTTACACAATACAAAATATTTTAAATAGCCTTTAGTTATTTTATCTTCCGTTTATTGCCGGGAAGTGGTGCGGGGTAAACCTCAAACGCACCCTCTCCACCATTTTGAAGTTTAGCTACTTGGAAAGTTATATCCCTATTCTCCAAATAATTTTCCACATACCTCCTCATAACCGGACCAGTCTCCCGAAAAGTTCCTTTACCCGTAATAACCCTAACATGACTATACCCCCCTTTTTCTATAAGCTCGTCCAAAATTTCCCCAGCCTCTTTCGTGGTAAACCCATGCAAATCTATAATATGTTCCGGTACCCGCTCGTATTTGTTCATATTATAGATTGAATTTACTTTTGCGTTACCTTTTTAAGTAATTTATATATCACAAAAGCTAAAAGTAAAAAGACACCTAAAAATATTAACGCTTCGCCAAAATTTCTGGATTTAAAAATCATGCCTAGGGCAATAAATAAAAGTGGGGCTAGGTAAAATGCTTTGGCAAATCTGGCGAGGCCTTTGGGGTTATATTTTGCCAAAGCAGAATTACCCCGCAAATATCCGCTTGCTGAGGTTGTAGGAATTTCCTGGCCTTTTAAAAACTCCTTTGTATATTGTTCGTGGTCTTTAGACATAAATTAAAATAAGCCCTTTAGGCTTATTTTACTCTAACTTAACCTAAAAAACAACAAAGAATAGAACTTGTAGAACGGCTTTTTTAATTATTTTTTAAATTTATTGTGTGACAATATAAATACCATTACAGTAGGAGCCGGAAATATACCAGTCTGGGTCTCCGGTAAAAGGCTTGCACCCGACATCAGCATTTTCCAGTTTAGTCATAATGGCCAAACTTTGGGCATTATTCCAAGTGCCGGAATAATAATAATCCCCGCATTGACCTGAATTGGAAGGCGGCAATGGTATTTTTTTTATTATTCCGTCATTAATTAACCCCTGAGAAATAAGGTCAGTGCCGTTTAAGGCCGTACCACAGGCACCATTATAGGTATTAGCCGGGTAGGAATTATGGGCATTGTAATACATTACCAATCCGGTAACAATCTGCTTGATTTCGGACTTCCTTTTTGCATCCCTGGCCTTTACTCTGGCATTATTCAAGGAAACAAATAAAACTGAAGAAAGTAACCCTATTATGGAAATTACTACAAGCAGTTCAATTAAAGTAAATCCTTTTTGTTTCATTAAAATGCCAAATTAAAAAACCGAAAGGGGTGAACCTCTCGGGTTTCTTAACAATTTCATTATACAAACTTTTTTTAAATTAGGGAATATTAAATCAATTTTATTATTCTTCCACAGTAGAATAATATTCCTCAGTTGGATTAAAGCTGTGTAGGAATTCTACAATGCGGTTGTCTAAAATAATGTCTTGTTGGGTAATGGGACGTTTTAGGAAAAGGCCTTCAAGGGTACGGCAGCGGGAGAGGGCTACGTAGAGTTGGCCGTGAGCAAAGGTGCCGGTGCTTAGGTCTATGTAAACTTTGTCAAAAGTTTTTCCTTGAGCTTTGTGAATGGTTACGGCCCAGGCTAATTTAAATGGATACTGGGTAAAAGTTCCGGTTGTTCGACTGTCTACTTTTTGACTGCCTTTGTCCAAAATAAACTGGAACATTTCCCAGGTGTGAGGTTCCACATAAACCGTTTCGCCGGTTTCGAGCTCCACTACAATCACATCGGAAGATGTAGAATTATTTTCATCGTCGCCAAAAGAATCCTCCTCTACTCCAACCACCACCCCCCGCTGCGCGGGGTACTCTTCCTTAAAAGGAGGAGAGAACTGCACTTTGTCATCCTCGCTGTGCCAACTATCACATTTTTCTATTCTAACCACTTTCCCCATAGTGCCGTTGACCCAGCGTTTGCGCTGATCGTTGTTAAGCATCATAACTTGGGCGCCAACTTTTATTTGTAAACTTTGGTCCGTAGGAGGCTGGCGATTTTCAAAACTGCCCCGCAAAACGCCTTCATAGGTCTTAAGAGGTGTGGCTAACTTTTCCAAAAAATAATTATTTACTTTTTGGGCCTGAGAGTTATGAGGGGTTAAATAAATGGCGAACCCTGTACCAGCCTCTTCGCTCCGGTGCAGGGCATGCTTTTCTCCCGGTTTCATTACTCTGGTATTTATTGTTGTCAGATGATCATGCGAAGCAACATTATTTCTAACTGCATTTAAGACGTCTATAAATACCCTGTCCTGCTGCCTATACATTTGTTTTAATTGGACATGATTAAACTTTGAACGCTTAAAAGCATGGGAGTCAAAAAAATACGGGGATTCATATTCCTTAATTAAACCGTCCCCTGCTATAAAGTCTTTGTCCACTGGAGGAAGCTGGTAAAGATCACCAATAAAAACCATCTGCAGGCCGCCAAAAGGCTCACTAGGAGCTGGCCCATTTATTCGCAAAAATTTGTCCACGCAGTCAAGCAAATCCGCCCGAACCATGGAAATTTCGTCTATAATTACGGTGTTTAACTTTTGCAGAAGCTGAAGTTTTCCTGTACCCGGCCCTAATTTTTTAACTTTATTTAAAGTTATGTCCGGCCCAAAACCGCAAAAAGAATGAATAGTCTGGCCAGAAACGTTTATGGCCGCCACACCAGTTGGCGCAAGCACCACAATGTTCTTTGTTGTATTGTGCCTAAAATATTTCAGCAGCGTGGATTTCCCAGTTCCAGCCTCCCCTGTTAAAAATAAATTTTCAGAAGATTCGTTCATTATTCGCAAAGCTTCCCGGGCTTCGGAATTTTCCGTAAAAGTAAATTTTGGCATTTCCGGATCCACTTTTTGCTTACGGGCGTCGCCATACGGATTTACATCTTCCTTTTGATACTCCACTACGTCTTTCACCAAATGATATATTCTTGATCTTATAAAACCCCGAGGACGATCAACTACCTGAGCCAGTCTTAAAGTAAACTTCCTAAAAGTTTCCTTTTTAGAAACACTATACTTCTTATACTCTTCCAGCAAAATTAAATCTATTTCCGGACTGGCCTGTTTTTCTATATCCACTGTTTGCTGCTGCTTTCTCCATTCGTCCCGCTGTTTGGCGCCTTCGTAATCCCAGCCTGGTACGTCCCCAAAATGCATAGCCATTCTTGCTTTTAGGCCTCCGGAGGCGCGCTGAAATTCTTTGGTAATTTCAAAAACAAACTCTTCAAGATTTCCAAAACCGGCAGTGCGCCGCTGCTCATAAAGACTTTTAAGTTTTTCGTCTTCTTCTTTTTCCCACTTCTTACCCGCTTTAGGATACTTTTTCCTAAGTTCTTCCATGTTAAATTTTGGTTTCTGGGTGCCCTGCATAAAGTAATATAATATATATAGTAAACAATCGTTCACTAAATGTAAAGTGGATAACTCAAAAAATAGGTCCTATGGTTATTAGACCAATGGGACTGCTATGCTTATTTTATAAACTTAGACTTTATTTTGTCCCAGAGTGCCAGACGCACACCGAGTAATTCCAGGCCAACAAACATAAGCCATGAACCTGGTGTAAAAGGAGTAATTAACGCCAAAAAGCCAATTATGATTAAAACAATCCCGGCCGCTTTCTTGTAGGGGGAATTTGTTTCTGTAATTTTTTTAAACCAAGCTTTGTTATCTGGAGCGTTATTCATACATCTTAAATCTATCCCCTACATCTGCATCATATCCCAAACCAATGCCGCGACGTTACGCGGGGTGCCAAGGAGTGGGTCGTGATGTAGGTTAATGAACGGTAAAGAATTGGCTTCTATAAACCCGCAGCGTTGTTCTTTCCAGGACTTGGTAATGTCGGCAATAATAAAATCAAAACCAACTATTGGGTCTCCTAAAACTTTGGCGGCCTGCAAAAACAATTCTTTATTGTCTTGGTGGCAAATTTCAAAATCTTCTGAAGAACTGCCTCCATAATTTACGCCAATTTTTTCCGTTAGACTAATGGTTTGTCCTTTTGGGAGGACTGATGCTAATGTTAGGTTTTGTCTTTGTAAAAATAATTCCATTCCGCTGTCCGGCACTATATCTTTAACACCTGCGTGAGTTAAATGATTTTTTTTATTTATCAAATCCATAATTCTAGCAACACCATCACCAGTAACAGCAGGCGAATCTCCCCGCAAAACCCCTGCCAAATGTTCGTTTATTATAGTGGCGCGGTAGACGGGACCAAATAATTGCTCTTCCACAACCACCCAGCTGCAAAGTTGTTTTGCCACTTTAAAAGCCTGTTTTAACTCGGCTTCACTATATATATAGGTTGTGGTGTGTCTTCCCCTGCTGCCGCTGCGCGGTTTAACTATAACAGGCTTATTGATTCTCTTAAAAATCTTTGCGGCAGATGAATAACTAAACACACTCCCGCCTTTTGGCACAGGCAGTCCCGCGTCCCCAAGTTTTTGTTTAAGCACCATTTTGTCGTCCAAGTCTTCCAGCATGCTGCCGTTGTAGCTTTTTGGCCTGGGCAGTCCGTCTATAAATAATTTATTTGCCCTTCCCCGGGCCATATACATATCTAAATTTTTCCCCAAAAGTTTCAGTCCGTAAAATTCAATGCCGCGCTTTTGCGCTTCTTCCCATAAAACCTGCGCGCGTCTGACTTTGCATTTTAAAATGTCGGGCTGTTTTTGAATGAAGCCAGCACCTAATAAAAATTTAGCCACGTACCAACCAAAATTATTATTCTTTAGCCAGGTTTTAATAAGCAAAGAAACCGGGTTAAATGAAATTAGCCGCCTCAGCGGCCTAAACAAAATGTCCAAGCTCTCAAAATACCAAGTAAAAAAATGCGGCGTTGGGTTGTTGCCGCAATAAAGACAAGTATTTTGTTTGGTAAGGCTAGTCGCGTCCATTTCGTTTTACTATCATCCAGTAACCAAAGCTGGCTCCGGCCAAAAGAAGCAGGGTCCACAGCCAAACGCCGCTCCAAAAACTTTTGGAATTTTCTTCGTCATCATCCTCTTGAGGGCTCCTGGCCTGTTCCTCACTACCCGCCATAACATCTTCTATAATGATTGGCGTTGGCTGCAAAGACTCCCCTGTGGACTCAGATGAAGTGGCTGTAGTGACATTTTGGGAGATATTGGGCGTCACCAAAGGCGAGTGTGGCTGCAGCGGCGGCGTGTTGGGCACCATACCTGCCGGCACGTATATCATTGCCAAAGCAGACAAAGGAAATAGTGCCATAGCCACAATCAAACTTATTTTGATAAAAATATTTTTCATAATTAACTTTACTAAAAAGATTTAAGGGATCCCTCTCTCGGATGCACCTGCCTGCCGGCAGGCAGGCTCGCTCGGGATGACAGCTATGTTATAAATAGAAGTTTGTCAGTTACTCTTCCAGTTAAGTTGCTGGTATCCCGCTGCGCTGTCTACCGGAAAACTTGGCGGAGGATAGTAAAGCAGCCGGCCGTCGTAAGTTGTGTTGGTGTTTAAATATCCGGAGTAAACGCCATTACCACAGGTCCAGGTCCAGGTCCAAACGCCATAACTGGCCAACGAGCCAAACAAATTTAAAGTGGTTTTTTGCGCAGCGGTTGTAGTGCAACCCGCGCTATAGTCAAAAAAATTAACCACACCGTTTTGGGCTATCATAGCCGCGTCTATAGTTAAAGTGCTTGGTGCCAGGTAAGTAATAATAATATCTTTCTGTGAAAGCAATCCTAAAATGTCGTTACTGTTAGCGGTAAGGTCATTATATAGAATATTGTTAGGAATAAAAATATTTGGCATACCGGCAAGCGAAGAACCCAACCGCGCGGCCACAACCAAAGCCCGTCCTTTAACCGTACCTTCCACCCAGGCATTGTCTTCCACAAAAATAATGCCGTTGGCAGGAATAGCGCGGTTATTAAGAAAAGTCCGCGCGTTATAGTCCAGCTTGTCGTTACGCGCTTCGCACTGAATGGAATTCGTGCATGTTGAGTTACAGGCCGCGGCGCAGGCCGCGCTGTTATACGTGCAATTAGTACTGTAACCGGTGGGGTTGGATTTTAAAGACGTCACTTTATAAGTGTCGAAAGTGCCGTCGGACTTAAACACCAAAGAGTAGCCCTGGCTGTTAGAAGGTGCCAAATCAATACCGCTGGCTTGGGCGTTAGCTTTAATAGTATTTAAATCCCCCGTTATTCCCGCAAAGTTTACATTAGGCTGGGCCATTTTCCAAAATGCCTGGGTAGAAGCTCCGGCCGCTCCCCATATTCCCGGCTTGGTCAGCGCGGGACAACAGCCAAAAAGCGGGCTGCATTGGTAGCCCGGCCCGGGGGGCAAATTATTTTTGGCCGAAGAAATCCAGGAGTCGCCGCTGCCGTCAAAACGCACTCCTCCGTTATTACGGAACTGCCCGTGCACTGCTTCTGTTGAACCAATCCAAGCATCGGCATTGCTTAAAAAAGAATACTGGGCCAAACTAGGAATCCCATATTGCGCGGTAATTGTGCGCTTGTTGCCTGGGTCAGCCAAGGTATAACCGGTGGATTTAATTGTTACCACCGTGGAACCGAGCAAAGGCGGCGTTATGGTTAAACTAAATTTTCCAATAACTGTGGCGTTGTCCGTGTCAGTGTAATTATGGACATAAGGGCCGCAGGGGTTACAGCCGGTCTGGCCAGTGCCGTCCGCGTAATCACTTTGAAAATGGGCTAAATGCCAAATGTAATAATTAATCCCCGCCTCGGCAATATTAAAAGACGACTCGCGGCTAATACTGCTGCGAAGAAGCCTTAGCTGGCTTGTGGCCACGCTTAAAATACCCACCATAACCGTGCTGAAAATAAAAATAATCAGGATGTTATAAATCATTATGGACCCGCGCTGGCCCAGTTTAGAATTTAGAATTTTGAATTTAGAATTCAGAATTTTTCTCATTGTCCAAGGTTTGTTTTTAAATTACGCACAGCGCCGCTGGCCGTTACAGTATAAGTGTTGGTGTTTTTCACTCCCGCTTTATTGTAAACCATGAGCTTGAGTACCACAAACTTTATGTTAGCCACTGACACAGGCTGGGTCAGCGCTGCTTGGGTGCCGGTGTAACTGCCGTCATAATAATAAAACAATGGGGCGGCCCCGTTGGCTAAATTATTCTGGACCATGGTTTTTACTTCGTTTGCCGGATTATAGCTGCCGCCGCTAAGCTTGGTAACACCCTTCCACAACTGGGAAGTTTGTACAAAGTAACGAATTTTTTCAATGGCATTGTCGCTGTCTACATTGGTATAAAAAGTTAACTGCTGGTCTTGCGCCGTTTCTATGGCGTAAGAACCTAAAGAAGATGTTTGGCAGTTACGCAATTCCGCCATAATATTAAAAGCCACCTTGCGCGCCTGGTCCTGGTCGGAAAGAAGTCCACCCTGCTGCTTGTAAGTGGTAAACATTACTGAAATTAAACCAATCATACCGGCGGAAATTAAAGTAAAAGAAAAAATTGCCACCAGCATTTCCACCAAGGTAAAACCGGAATTTCGAATTTCGAATTTAGAATTTAGATTTTTTTTCATGGTGCCATTTGCACTGTAAGCGTTTGGTTCCCGCTAATATTTAGGTTATTAAACGTTTGTGTGGAATAGCCGGTCATGGAAACGGTTAAAGTGTAACTGCCCTGGGGCAAACTGTTATTAAACAACACTTGGCCAGGAGTCCTGCAGCCCGAAACGTAATTAATGTTAAGCGAAGTAAGTACCGGCGTAAAAGAACTGTTGGTTGTAGACAAAAAAGCTTTGTAGCGAATATAACGTTTACTGTTCAAATTAGCACTCATGGAAGTCCCGGAAACCGTATAGTAAGTTGCGGCTGTACCGTCGGGACCGACGTAGTCCCAGGTGGTGTTGTCATTATTGGAAGCTAGCTGAAATTTTAAAACTGTATTGGCATTCTGAGAAAGCGGCTGCCAGGTAATATTTGTAAATTGGGTAGCGCTGGTCCCCGTGTCGTAAGTGGAAGATTCCAGCCAGCCGGCGGGAGAATAATTGCTGCCAGTTTTCCTGAGCTGGATTTGTCCGCTGGGACTGGTGTTGTTTATATTCCCGTCATCGGTCCAATATTTTAAAGTGTCCCCGTCGTTAAACATGGCCTGCCCCGCGCCATGGCTCCAATCTGTCTCCACCCACACACTGCCTCCGGTGATAAGCGCATTGGCCGGATAACTCGGGCCGCTAAGCGTTACAGTAGCCCCTTCCAAAGCCGCTCCCGTTGCCGCATCTTTTACTATGGCCAGCAAAGTGTTGCCGGTTGTAGAAGCGTTTAGCACCATGGTAAAAGTTTGGGAGGTAGTGGGAAGGACATCAATTTTTTGTATTGGCGACGTACCGGCAATTACATAAGTTTGCCCGGTAAGCAGTGTGGGCGTATAGGTATCCCACTCAGCACTGTTTAAAGCCACGGCTCCACCCGACGAAGTAAAATTTTGGTTGAATTTATAAACACTTGGGTTAGTGCCGACTGGCTTAGCTCCTGTAATGTTCACGTTAACTCCGTTAATAGGGGCGCAAAACTGGTCCACGGTGTTAACCGTTAAATTTGCCAACGAGTCTATAGCAAAAGTTATGGGCGTGGCCTGGCCATTAATAACAGTCGCGTCAGGGTTTACAGGGTTGGGGTTTGAAACAGTGCTGGGGTAAGTTAGGTCTGTGGAATACCCGCCCTTGGTTACGGTTACGCGGTAACTGTTCACCCCGGCAGGTAAACCAACTTCAATCCAATTTCCGCTGGAGTCGCTGGTGCGGGACAGGTTCATAGTAGGACTCGTAGGTGGTGATTGTATTGTAACAATAGCTCCAGGCACAGCCTGTCCCAAATAATCAATTACGTTAATGGAAAGCGCTCCGGCGTTATTGGTGTTTTCCAAACCCTTTGGCACCACAGTTGTTACAAAATTAGTAAAACCGCCCGTTTGGGTGTTTAGAATTGTTAGTTTAACCTGCTTATAATCTGCCGGCGCAACGTCTGTAGTGGCAAGCGCGTCTGCCGGGTCGTCTATGTACGTAACTTCATAGAAAATTTTATAGAGCTGGCCTTCTACGGTAGTTTGCGTAGCACCCGGACAAGCGGGCGGCGTGCCGTTGCAATCCGCCAAAGTCCCAACCGGGTTACCATGCACAGTGCCAATTTGGCTGTAAGGCATATTGCGCATTATTTCCATATAATTGTCGGCCAAAGAAGCAATAATAGTTTTTTGGCGGGAAGCTTTTACTGACTGAGTTAATGCGGAAGATACGCTTAAAGCCGTAGTCAAAAGCAGCGCAAAAATTGCCAAAGTCACAATGACTTCAATTAGAGTAAATCCCGTATTTTTAGACATGATTTTTACTGGCATTTTTCTTTCAAAAGTTTCCTATTTGACCTATATTATACCACAAAAAAAGGAACTATCGAAATAGTTCCTTTAATTTGAAAACTCTTAATTATGGCCTGCTGTAAGTTCCCATTAACTCAGCTGTCGCAATTACATTTCCGTCCATGGCTTTTTGCAAAACCGCTACGTCCGAAAAAGAAGACAAGGTTAACTTGTTAGGTAAGGCGTAAAGTTTAAAATAATAGTGGTGTATGCCGGAAGGAGGGCAGAGGCTCCCGTAAACATTTTGTCCGCTGCTGGCTTGACCCACGGTTGCCGTGGGAGGCACGCTGTTTTCCGCTATTGTCTTGGTGTCCGGCGGTATATTCCATACTACCCAATGCGTCCAAGTACCGGCCGGCGCGTCGGGGTCGTCTATAATTAAAGCCAAACTCTGGGCCTGCGCTGGCACATCGGAAATTTCCAAAGGCGGATTAACGCCAATATCGTCACAGGTATATTTTTTTGGAATGGCTTCCCCTGAAACAAAAGCCGGGCTGGAAATTTTCATAGGCGTGTTTGTATTAGTTTGGTTGGGTTGATTGGTGTATGTAACAGTTTTATTTCCGGAACGAAAATAAATTATGCCAATCAAAACCACAATAACAACTATGACAATAACAATTACTATTTTTTTCATTTTAATCTATCTTAATACCCCACCCCACTCCACAACAGTAAAGCCTTTTCTCACAGGAGTGCGGATTTTAAAACCTTCAACTGTAATTGGATGTTCCAGCGGAGTAAAATCCATAAGTATACGAATAACTGTGTCCGGTTTGGGGGTTATTGATAGTGGAGCCAACTGGTCCATAATATTATTTCCCATAAAGGTCACAAAATAATACGGGGAGCTTTGCATTTTTGGTTCCCAAAATTCCATAAAGTCCGCAGTCTCTTTGTCGTTTAATCCCATCTTATTAAGTTTTTCCACCAAAAACGAATGGACTTCTGCCTTGGCTATAACAAAACCTTTTTCCGGAGTTTGGTACATCCCCCCTCGGCCTTCCCAGAATAAATATGGGTAAACTATTCCGTCGGCCAGGTTAGTAATGTTGCTCAGGGGGTCGGAAATTACATTCCAGCCGCTATTGTAAGCCGGCTCAGACTTTGTAAACCCGCCAACAGGATTTAATTTTACGGAAATTTTTTGTGTTGTTTCGGGGTACAAATAAATTACAGGCTTGCCGCATTCAGCCAAAGGCTGGTATTTCATTATTTTAAACCTGACAAACTGGCCAAATTGGTCTTTCCAGAAAAATATTGGGTGGTCTGCCAAAAAAGTATTGTAAGAGGGTTTGGTTTTCCCCTCTTCCACATAAATGCTGTCGTACATATCTTTCAGTTCCTGGGAATTGCCGTCTTTGTAACCGTAAACCGCTTGGCCGTCAAAAGTGCTGCCAATTTGGGTTAAAGCAGATTGGTCGATATTAACAATATCCAAAAATTGGGAAACCCCGCAACCGCCAATATGCTGGAAGGAATATTCCAAAGAATTTTTTTGCCCCTTGTCCCAAGTAAGCAAGGGAACCTTGTTTGCGGCGGCAAAACTTACGTCTAACTTATACGACAGCTGCATACCGGTTGGGGCCTTTACATAAAAGCCAAATTTTGGGGCATAAGCATAAGGGCCAGTTCCGATTGTTTCCGTACCGGCATCGGTATACACATCTCCCACGGTGGGGTCGGTAAATACTTTAACATAATGGTCAGCGCAAAAAATTTCAGTGCCATTCTTATAGAACCCTAAATTTGTAGCCAAGGTAAAATCTGCCACCGGATTTGTAGAATGCAAAGTTTGGGGAAAATCCAAATCAACCAAACTAAATTCCTTGTCTTCAACTAAATTAACCTTGGGCTTTGTATCTGAAGAGTTTGGCAATGGGTCCGAATATTTATTTAAAAAAGTAAATACATTACCCTGCTTCACAACAAAAAACCAAGACGGACCACCAGGCTCGTTCCAATTCACGCTTGTCATTAACAAGTCGCCTCCTCCATACTTTCCGGAAACAAAATGGCCAACTAGCCTGCTGCTCTCCCCCCCATAAATACTCTCCGGTGTTGTTGAGCCGAATAAAACCAAGCCTTCCACTATTTCCGGCTTTCCCCACTCCACCGTTCCGGATTTACTGGCTAAAATTGGTCCCGAATTTTTACATACAGGGGGCGTGCCCATATAGTCTCCTCCCGGGGTTGAGTCATCCGGTGATTCTGTGGGTGTTGGCACTACCTGGTTACCATTGTTCTCATTTGCAAGATTGCCGTCATTATTCTTTGCCTGGTATTGCCAAAAAGCAAAAGCCCCGCCCGCAATAACCAAAACCGCGGCAATAATAATTCCTAAAACCATGTTATTACGCTTGGCCGGAGTAAAGACATGCATTTGCTGCGGTGACTGTGGCTGCTGCTGGGTTGGCGAAATTTGGTTTGGGTCTTGTGGTTGGTCCATAAATAAATTGTTTAGTTATTATTGATTTTAATAATGCCCTGGCCGATCTGTTTTTTTATTTCTTCATATACCGAAGATTTTAGCGCTAGTTCTTCTAATATCTTAACACCGTCATTTCCAATAAGCAACTTTGCGCGGCCGCCATTGATGCCAATTGGCAATATAGTTATGCTGACCCGGTTATTTTGCCAGGCCAAGCCATAAGCCAGGCCAGTTCCCCCACTTTTTAGGGTGTCATCTGACAAGAAATCACGACTAATACTTACCACTGGCTTGCCTTTATAAAAACTAACACTATCCGCGGAAGCTTTATACTGCACAACGGCGTCTGCGCCTTGATCAATTGCCTTTTGTAATGTTGCCTGATTAGGTTTTAGTAAAATTTGGATCTCATAGTTACCAACAGCAACCTTTTGATCTTTACTTACTAAATCAGTAAAACTATATTTCTTCAGCAGAGGCTCTACTAAACTTTTATTACCCTCCACATAAGTAATAGTTTTGTCCTGGCCATAAAACAACCGTTCCAAGTATTCCACGGACCAAGCTTTATTGTTACGATTAAGTGACTCTCCGGCATTTCGTGATGATACAATAGGCGGTAATATTAACGCTGTATCAGCCGGGTTTGTTACAGGCTTGCCTTTGGTAAAATAGCCAGTTATATAGCTAGTGGTTTCTAAAACATCCTGTTTTGCCAGCTTGGAAGAATTGGAATTTTCCAAAAGATGAAAATTTTGGTTGCCGCTATTCTGTAGGAGCTGTAAAAAGAAAGCCAAGCCCGGCCGGGAATCTATGTCCAAATTATAAATGCTGCCAAAATTAAAACTTTCCACGGTAGACAAATTTTCAATATCATGGAAATCCGCTCCGCGCGATGTTAAGTAGTGCGAGAAGTCAAAGGAACCAACTACCAAAACATTTTTTTCAGCTGGCTGAACGTAACTATTTACCAAACTTTGGATCTGTGGAAGCTTAATTCTGTTCTTAAAAATCAACGGCACAACTTTGCTGTTTGGCAAAGACTTTTTTATAAACCCCACAATCCCGCTAACTCCATGCTCCTGTTCAAATGGGGATTCCTCAACACTTGCTAAACCGGACGCAGTCAGCAAGTTCACCTGCTCTGTGTCTGCCTCCAAAACCCCGTAAGGAGTTTGCCAATTTTTCGCTGAAGTTATAACATCTGCTCTGCCGGCGTCAAAGTGATTTGGACTAATTAACAAAACAGTAATAGGCGCGGTAGTAGCCACTGTATTAAAGGCTTCAGCAATGAATGATGAGGCAAGCAAATGATGGTTAACTATTATGCCTTTAATTTCCCCGCTGCTAATATTATTCCGGTTTGGCTTAGCCGCCTTGTAAGCCTCCTCATAAAACTCTTTTTGGGAAAAATATGAGTAATGTGAATTGGTATCTACTGGGATTGGCAATATTTTTTGCGGCTTAGGAAAATAAAAAAACACGGCCATTCCGGCCGCCACAAATGCCGCTGCCCACAAAATTTTCCAAAGTCTATTCATTTCAATTTTTTGCCCCCAATTTAGGGCGGACTTTTAAATCTAAAGTCAGTTGGTTTTGGCGCTTGGCCGGTTTTATGGTTAGAACACCTTCCCCGGTACTTTCTATTTTAACATCGTCCCCCATTTTTAAACCCATTTGCGACAAAAGCTTGCCCGAAATGGTAACCGCGGCTGAATGTCCGGTTTTAAATATTTTTCGTATCATAATATGATTATAATCCAATTCCTGAGAAAAATCATTAGCGAAAAAAAATCCGCTCGAAGGCGGTAACTCAAATTATGCGGTTTTAAAAAAAAGTTTCTAGCTTGCCTATCCACTCCTCGGGCAATCCGTTTTCGCGGGCACCAATTAAAATCCCCTTTAAATGTTCGGGTTTGGCATGCTTACCACCAAACTGGTCCTCAGGCTGAAAATACATCCACGCTGTCATACTTTTACCACTGTTGTCGGTAACCTCAACTTCTTGGCGGTTAAAGACATTCGGATACCCTTCAAACTGGTCCATGGTTGCCAGCGCTGCTTCGTTAATCTCAAATAAAACTCCCCAAGTCTGCTCGCTATTATTGGGACGGACATTATTATAGCCCCTTAAGTCAAAACCAAATTCAAAACCCCTTAGCAAAGCCGCGCCAAGAGGCCGGCAATTCCAGCCGCACATTCGGCGCATATGCGCAATATTCATATTTGAACCGTAAGCGAAATAAAGCATGGGGTAAATTTAATTTGCGTCCGCAAAAAACAAAGCTTGTTTTAGTTTAAAGCTTTTTTTATTTTATTCAGTCTGATGGTACCCTACTTTCGGGCAGTGCAGGCTTTTATGTTCTAATTATAACACTACTGTCAAATGGTTTGCAACCTAAAATTTAGCCCTGCTGTTCAAATTTTTTCTTATGGCTTTATAATGCGGACAAAACTTTTCAACCAAGGCCCAAAACTGCCGGGAATGGTTACGGTGGACCAAATGCGCCAGCTCATGGACCACAACATAGTCAACTGCTTCCAAAGGCGCGGTAATAAGCCGCCAGGAAAAAGTAATGTTGCCCGAAGCACTACAGCTTCCCCAACGGGTTTTGGCGCTGCTTATTTTAATTGCTCTATAATTAACCTGCATACGCGGTCCAAACACGGCCGCGCGCTTTGGCAATAAATCTTGCGCCTGTTTTTTATACCATTGTTCAAACAAACGCTTGGCTTTTCCCGCCAATACGGCGGGCAGTAAAAATTCTTTGTCATATAAAACCACAGCCTTACCCCGGCCGTTTACCAAACGTAAAGGGTATTCCTGTCCCAAAAACAAAAACTTCTCCCCCTCTATATATTGTTTTATGGGAGACGGATTAGACAACAACTTTTGCTGATGTTTAACAATCCAAGCCTGTTTTTGTAAAATAAACCTTTCAATTTCCGAAACGCCAACTCTGCCGGGAGCCCTTACCACTAACTGCCCCTGCCTGTTAATTACCAAAGCCACAGTCCTCCTGCGGCTGCGAATTAATTGATATTCCATAACTTTAGGATTTTTTGTCCCAACTTTCAACTTTATGAACTTTATAAACTTTCAACTATTTTTTGCTCACATGCTCCATTACATACTCCCAAGTAGCTCCAACTTTTTTGCGCGGGTTAAAAATATTCTGGGGGTCAAAAATCTGCTTGGTCTGCTTAAACAAGTCATACATTTTAACGCCGTACATTTTTTCCAAAAATGGCGTGCGAATAAGCCCGTCATTATGTTCCGCTGTTATGCTGCCGTGGTATTCCAAAACCAAATTATAAACCTCTTCAGAAAGCTTGGGAATTATCATTCTCTGGCTGGCATCTTTTAAATCCATTAAAGGGATAATATGGAAATTAGCGTCACCCATATGTCCGGCAATGGTGTAAATTAATTTGGGGTACTTAGCTAAAATTGTATTGAGCCTTGGAAGAAACTGAGGCAAATCTTTAGGATGCACCACAATGTCGTCTATAAAAGGGGCTGTGTGGAGCCCGCTTACGTGCTGGCGCAATAAGCTAAAACTTTCCCGGCGAATTACCCAGTATTTTTGGGCTTCGTCTTCATTTTTTGTAATATGTGTTTTAAGGCCAAATTTTTCTTCCACTATTTTTTGCGCTTCCAGCATTGGCTTTCTGGCAGAGTATTCACTCTCTCCTGTAAATTCCGCAATTAAAATTAATTTAGGCACTCCACCTGTTAGAGTCATCCAAAGTTCCGGCAAGAACTGCAGCCCCAAATGAATAATCCCGCCCTTCATTTTTTTAAGCAGCCCGGGCAAAAACCGAATAGCCAAATTAAAAGTATGGTCGTCAAAACTTTCAAAACTTTCCGGCCCAAACTGCACCACAGTATGAACTATATCGCCCAGCTGTTTTAAATCTTTTAAAAATATGACCAATAATTCACTCTTTGGCTTAGGCTTAACCAAAGCAAATTTAATTTTAGTTATTAACGCCAATGTTCCCTGGCTGCCCACAATTAATTTAGCTAAATTAAAATTAACTTTATCCCAAACTTCCCAAAGCAAATACCCGGCAGAATTTTTGGAAGTGTTGGGTTTGGACTTTTGGATTAATTCATAGTTATCTTTTATCAAAGCAAAAATTTTCCGGTAAATATTACCCTCCAAAGTCGTGAGCTTAAGTTTTTGCTCAAGCCCGTGATTGTCCAGTTGCCCAAAAGTACAAACGCTGCCGTCCGAAAGCACCACTTCCAATTCTTCCACATAATCTTTAGTTTGGCCGTAAGACAAAGTTTTTTCCCCAGCGCTGTTGTTGGCCGCCATCCCTCCCACTGTGTTTAAACTTTTAGAGGCCGTGTAGCAGGGTAAAATTAAACCTTTTTCCAGCGTTGCCTTTTCAAAGTCACGGTAAAAAACCCCAGGCTCAACAATTGCGGTCCCGGCGGTGGGTATGTGGGCCGGGGCAACACGATCCCCCTCTTTTATAACTACCGGCCTAGAAGGAGCAGGGTCAATTTTAATAATTTTATTAAAATGCCCGGTGAAATCTAAAATTAAAGAATCATTAACCGCGCCACCGCCCATGTCTGTACCGGCAGAGCGGGCGGTAATAGAAAGGTCCGGGTTTTTTACTTTTTTCTCAGCCGCCCACTTAACAATACTTTGCACGTCTGCTGTGTTTTTTGGCACTATTACAGCCTGGGGTTTAATTTCAAAAATACTGGCGTCGCGGCTGTAAGTTTGCAGCGTCTGTTCGTCAGTTTTAATTTCACCCTGTAGCTTTGTTTTTATTTCTTTTAAGTCAATCATCTCCTAAATTATACCACGATATTCGATTATTGACTCGTTGTCAGATATTATCTAATGTCCTTGTAGCCTTTTGTCACCGGTTTTTTTAAAAAAATCACGGAAATATAATTAGCCAAATAGCGAATACCGGTAAGGACCAGGCCTTCATTGTTAAACCTCCTGGCGGAACTTCTTATCCAAAAATCTTTAACGTATTTAATTTTCCCGAGCTTGTTAAGCCGACGGGCCACGTCTGTATCTTCCCCGTAAAATTCAATCTTTGTGTCAAAACCTCCCATGTCCCACAATGCCTGCTTTTTGGCCACAAAATTTCCGCCCACAACAACATAACCCCTGGTGAAGGCAATAAAAAAATCCGCGCTACCATACCAGATCATAAACCAAACTTTATACCAAAAAGCCACAAAAATATTTTTGACTTTTTCTATGCCGTAATACCTATAAGGGCCGCTTAAACAAATTAACTCAGGATTATTTTTGAACTCTCGGTTTAAAACGTCAAACCACTTTTTTGGCATTATACTGTCCGCGTCCACAAAAGCCAACAAATCTCCTTTGGCTTCCAAAAGGGCCTTTTGTCTGGCCCTGGTCAAGCCTTTTAGCGGTTCGTTAATTACCCGCACGAGGTCAAAGCTTGCTGCCACTTCCGCAGTTTTGTCTGTGCTGGCATTGTTAATAACCAAAATCTCTATTAAATTGTCCGGCGCGGCCGCAAGCACGCTTTGCAGACATGGACCAATATAATTTTCTTCGTTGTAGGCAGGAATAGCTAAAGTTATGGTCATAAGATAATCTAAAGTAGCTTAAAATTCTTAACTTCATACATCACGTCTTTTCGTTCAACAACAATAGCCCATTTGTTACGTTGTGCTGCCTTTGCTAATTGCAAATTAGGGTTAAACGCCATAGGCTTGCCAACTAACTTTAGCATGGGAACGTCGCTCTCAGTGTCTCCCACGGCAATGGATTCTTTTAAGCTAATGTTATATTTTTTTACCAAACTCTTAACTATTTTTGCCTTGTTGTAAGCGCTGTCTAAACTTACGGCCTTGCCTGTAAATTTCCCGTTCTTGACTTCCAACTCTGTGCCAAAAAATAAATTAAAGCCAATAGCTTTGGCATAGCTTCCTACTATATAAGAAGGAGAGCCGGAAATAGCCACTAAGAAATAATTTTGATGTTTTAATTTTTTTATTAAGTCGCGCGTAAACCTATAAACCCTGTCTTTTTGAAAATGAATGACTTCCTGGGCAATTTTTTTAACCTGGGTAAAATTCTGGCCGCCAATGTGCTTAACATAAATTTTTACAACTTTGTTTATGTAAGCCTCATAACTCCCCTTCCTGTCCAGCCATGCCAAATATTCCTTAGCAATTTCTTTTTTTGCCGATGCCGGAAAAACCCCGGCCTCTACTAAAGCATGACTAAGCTCAATAACCAAAGACGAACGGAATATTGTGCCGTCTATGTCAAATATAGCTAATTTAATTTTATTCCTCATATATGCGCCTTGCTAACTAATACCGTAAACCCTTAACTTCATTATAGCTTTTCACAGCCAAAAGAAAAAGGCGAGGTTTGGTGTCCCCCGCCGGCGGCGTTCAACTAATGAACCCGTTGTGCTGGCCAGCCCAGAGCGGCTGCATCACGTGCAATCAGACGATTGTGCACGTTGCTCCTGTCCAAGTCCGAAAGCACATCGAATTCCTCGGACATCGGCGGGAAGTCGACCGGCTTTTCTGGCGAAGTCGCAACTGGCAACACCTGCCAGAAACGATAAAGCGTCACCGACGCCAGAGCGCCCATGACCAGGCCGGTGACGATCACCAGAAAGCGATCCAGCCCGTTTCCGTGCTGCCACGCGAACCAGGAGAATCGCCCACCGACTGGCACGATTAGCAGAAATGCCAGGGTGTACGCCCAATTGCGAAGTTTGGAATTTTCCCAAACTTGAAAAATGAACTTCTTCACGTCTCCTCCTCTTGGGAGTGAATTTGGCGCCCGTAGCGCCAGTAGGTTAATTTTTGAACAAAAAAAATATTTGGTCAAGAGTAAAAAATATTACAAAAGAAAAAGGCGGACCATCATGGGCCGCCGGGACAGAAATAGAGGACGGACCTCATTTCAGCCGTTTCGTAAATAGTGAAAAAACATCGGGCTCCTTGCCTCGCCTTGCCCTTTCGTTGGCCTTTGCCCAATCCTGCGTCGCAGGAGGACAATGGGGCTCGGGCTTTGGTGGCTCAGGCGGGGACGGCTTGAGCGGCTTCTTTTTCCGCCCGATTTTCAGACGAACTTTCATTGGAAAACCTTCGTGAATTTTCCCAATTGTAGCATTTTAAAACAAACCTTTGCAAAGCCTTTTGAATATCATTTGCCTTAATTACAACATATTTATATTTTTTTCTTTTTCCTCTATACTTTTAATATCTTGACCCCCAAATCGTAGGAGGGGCAGATACTATAGGCATCGTTCGGATGCTTTGCATAAGGAGAAGGAAATGGGCCGAGTGGTTACTTTGATTGCCGGAATGATGTTCTACGGCCTAGCCGTAGGATTCATTTCAACCTATGACATCGCCCCGCCCTTGTCGGGACAAATGTCTCTGTCCGGGCCGACTCTTGCGCCCGGGCAAACCACAACAGCATTCTTCACCCCGCCTCGCGCGATGACGATGCAGGAGCTGTCCCCGATCATCGACCACGTCTCGTGGCACGACACTAGGGTGATACTTGCATCATACGATGCGGGGCCGAACCTACATCCACCTGGGTTTCCCGACCAGGATTTCTGGCGGGCACCACTCCTAGTGGAAGACCTCCTCCGCGATCTCTTCTGCGGAGGAAAGTCGTTCCGGTCGTTACCCCTGTCTTGGGACGGGATTTAACGACCGCATATGTGGCGGCTAACGAACGGCGGACTTTTGTCGCAAGACAACTGTCCCGCCCCGGGAGCCGCCACTCCCTTTATTATTTATTTCATAAAAAAATCCGTCTCAGTCATAGCCAAGGCGAATAATCCCTTTTTAGGGATTTTTTTATTATCTTTTGACAGCCATATTTTTTTGCCGTAAATAGTCTACAGCCATTAAAGCAATTGGTAGCTCTTTTGTATTTACATGCAATGAACTTGATTGGCTATAAGGTTTTTCTTTTCCATCTCCCCCGGCAAAATCCATAGGAAGGTAGTTAGGATCCCTTCCTTCTTCTTTTGCTCTTGCCATTTCTTGCTTTAACAAATCCATAATGCCTTCAAAATTATCCAATGTTAATTCGCCATTTTCAGTATTTGACCTTCTCATAAGTTCAGCGCCAGCCATACAAGTTTTCATAAAAAACAACTCGCGCTTAAATTTATTTCTAGGGTTATGCCTAATGTACCCCGGCTCCATCTTCATTACTCTCCCGGACTGCCTTAATATTTCAGCATCGTTTGATGTTACAGCATTACCCTTATGAGACTTTGACCACTCGGCCAACTTGCTCTCTGCGTGGTTTTGGGCAGAGGTAATTAAATTTAAGAAAGCCGCGTCATTAACTTCAACTTTCCTTACTGTTTCAACTTTAGTCAGAGTATTCATTACCGCGGCCGGACTGTGAAAAAATTTAAAAGCATGTTCCCTGTAAACTTGCGGCAAATCCTTAGAGAATTGCGCATCTTCGTAAATATCGGGCATTGGAGGAAGCCTAACTCCTTTGCGATCCCTTCCCAAATTTGGAATTTGCTTATTCGCCCTAACTTTTTGTAAAAAATTATTTTGCCGCCCTTCTAAAGCCTCTTTTATTTCTGCTTCACTAGGCTGTGCCAAACACGAAGTCCATTGGCCTTTATAAAACCAGCCCTCTATCATTTTAATAGCAGTATTTATAAACTCAATTTCTTCTTTGCTTTCAATTCTTACCGCCTTAAAGTCGTCGTACGGATAGTATTTTTTTAACCTGTCCCAATAGTGGGCTTCCAAAGCGCGCATGTCCAAATTACCCCTGGGAAAACTACGGACAATTGCCGGCAAAGAAACAGCGTAAGCCTCTATGTATTTCCTTAAACTTAAATCGTTTGGGTTTCTTTCTATATGTGGAGTCTTTTGTTCCGCCTCTTGCCCGGCCTCTTCGGAGTTTAAAAGGTCAAAGGATTCAAAAATTTTAGGTCGTGGCATAGATTTATTCCGGCTTGATTACATAAGCACAATAATTATAACACGCCTTAACCTGGGACCCAGACCAGTTTTAAAGACAAATTTGGGGATTATTTTGCAATACTTTAGTTATGTAAATTTTACTAAAATTTATTAAACACAAATTCCCTCATATTTAAGGCAAAAATAAAAACTCCCCATATTCTAGAGAAAAAATTTGACAAAAAAATTAGGGTCTTATACAATCCTAACATCTATCGGAGGACTAATAAAAAAAGTAGGCTCGGTTTCACCGAGCAAACTTTGGTACTCCCAAGTACCTATTTAGTTCTTCGAGAGAAATTTGTCCGATTAGAGGAAACCAAATGAAGAAACGCAACAATCGCAACAACATGGGCCACAACCGCTGGAACTACAAGGCCGACACCGCCGGCGCCACGAGCATCTCGGTTTTCACTGTGGAAGCCAGCAATTCGACCGGCGACGTCAGCTAGGAACGCAGATCGCAGTTGCAGTCACTGAAACACCCGGCCCCCGCGGGCCGGTTCCTAATTCTTACATTTTCCTCCCGAAGAAAATCCGAACAACTTTTTTGTTTTTCAGCATCCGCAAGGACGCCGTTCAACAAAGAACCACTGTTCGGTTTTTCTTTTGTAAAATTTTTTATTGACACTTTTTTAAAAATACTTATACTATCGTTAGATGGCTGACGTTAGGCCAACCGTTCGCCTTCCGAAAGGGAGGAAACACGAACAATCCAAAAGAAGGAGGAAGGCCAATGACCCAGGCCTTTCGGTTTGCAACTGCGCGCTGGATGATCTAAAAATGCAAACCGGAAGGTTGTAGGACCCCGCAGCGCCGTAACGGGACGGCGCTTTCACTGCTAAGAACTTACTGCTATTTTGTTTGCCCCCGTTTTAAACCCCCGGAGAAGGGCAATGCCCTTGCAACTAACCGTTACAAGAGCTCTTCTCCGGGCTCCTCATTTTTGGTAAAAAATAAGGTACGCAGATTAAAACGGGTCCGGCTGATATTGTATTACACCCTCCCCATTTTTTCTTTTTGGGAGTTTTTTATTTTTTCTAAATTTGTTATATACTCTATTTATGGAACCGTCCTCTGTTCAACTTGCAGGATGCGGATTTCTAGTTTTCTTGGCCAACAGGCTTTGCTATAACTGGTTGCCCAAGATTCCTCGGCTGCTCGGCGTCGCTTAGTCCCAGCAGCCACCAACTCAACCCCCAAGGAGGGGTTTTGGCCTCTGGAAGCCGACTGGCAACAAAGAATTCTAGGCTTTGCCGCAAAGTCTACAATACTTCTAGCCGCGCGCTTTCTACGCCCCAGACCGCCCTATGCGGCACTTCGAGACTTATTCCCAAACCGGTCCGGATCCCCACGGGAACCGGTCTTAAAGCAGACTTGCAGAAGGGAAAAGGATCAGCTCTGATGAAACGCGATAAACAAACACAGGGAGGTCAAGGCAAGTCTCACCTCCCTATCCCTATCAAATTTGACCAGACCCAATTTTCCTGCTAGACTGCGGGTAACAGACGCGCTGAGAAATTGGCAGAAACTAGCAAAATCAACCTCATCTTCCACCCCTCATTTTTGGAAGATATTTTTATTTTCTACCCTTCCTAACACCTAAAAGCTAATAGCTAACACCTAATAATGCTCCGTCTATATATTCAGCCCACAATCCCCGACACCAGAGGCCAGGCTAAGAAAAAATATTTCGAAAGCTTGGGACTCAAAAGCAAATTGGGAGCAGTGTGGGTAGCGGACTGTTATACCATAGACACCAAGCTAAACAAACAGCAAATAGAAAAGGCTCAGGCGCTTCTCGCCAACCCAATTATAGAGAAAGCTTCTGTAACTCTAGACGCACCACGCAAATTTGATTACGCAATTGAAATAGGCTACCTACCCGGAGTTACAGACAACGTTGGCAGCACGGCCAAAGAAACTTTGGAAGATGGAGCAAGAGTGAAATTCACATCTGGACAACACGTTTACACGTCCCAGGTGTTTTTTATTTCAGGCGGCGTGACACGTATCGAAATTGAAAAAATAAAAAACAGTTTATACAACCCACTCATTCAGCGCGCTTCTTTAAAATCTTTTGCTAATTTTAAGCAGGACAGCGGAATGGATTTAGTCGCACCAAAAGTAAAACTAACAGCTTCCACTAAAGTAAGCAGGGTGGATTTAAATGTTAAAGATGATGAACTGGCGAAATTGGGGAAGTTGGGAATTGCAGATAGTGACGGTACCCGCCGCGGTCCCCTATCTTTAAGTTTGGATTATTTATTAGTTATTCGCAATTACTTTAACAAGCTCGGCCGTAAGCCAACCGACGTAGAAATAGAAACCCTGGCCCAAACCTGGAGCGAACACTGCAAGCACACAATTTTTGCAGATCCGATTGATAATTTACAGCAAGGTCTTTACAAAACTTTTATAAAAGGCGCAACGCAGGCCATACGCAAACAAAAAGGACGAAAAGATTTTTGTGTTTCCGTGTTTACAGACAATGCCGGTGGTATAGTTTTTGACAAAGACAATATTATTACCCACAAAGTAGAAACTCATAACACACCTTCAGCACTGGACCCTTTTGGCGGAGCCATTACCGGCATAGTTGGCGTTAACCGGGACTGCTTGGGTTTTGGTTTAGGAGCAAAACCGATTATTAACACATTTGGTTTTTGCTTTGCAGATCCGCAGGACAAGACTGTTTTGTATAGGGACAAAGAATTAACGCGGCCAATGCTTTCCGCGCGTAAAATATTTGAAGGCGTAATTTCCGGCATTAACGCTGGCGGCAACCAAAGCGGCATTCCTACTAACTCTGGCTTTTTGTATTTTGACTCCCGCTACCAAGGAAAGCCTTTGGTGTTTGCCGGAACTGTTGGCCTAATCCCCCGCTCTATAAAAGGAAAGCCTTCCTGGGTAAAACAAACCAAAGCTGGAGATTTAATAGTTG
Source organism: uncultured Candidatus Saccharibacteria bacterium (assembly GCA_964474825.1). Lineage (GTDB taxonomy): Bacteria > Patescibacteriota > Doudnabacteria > UBA920 > UBA920 > CAYYWQ01. The sequence goes on along the minus strand of CAYYWQ010000001.1, from coordinate 74,472 downwards.
TAGCCGGAGGCCGAGTTGGGGCAGACGGAATTCACGGCGCCACTTTTTCTTCTGAGACTTTAGACTCCCACAGCCCAGCCACAGCCGTACAAATTGGTGACCCAATTACTCAAAAAAAACTTAGCGACGCAATTGTAAAAGAAGCACGGGACAAAGGCTTGTATTCTTCTATAACCGATTGTGGCGCCGGCGGACTTTCCAGTGCTGTTGGCGAAATGGCTACGCAATCCGGCGGATGCGTTGTTGAGCTCGATAAAGTTCCTTTAAAATACCCCGGCCTTGCCCCATGGCAAATTTGGATTTCAGAGTCCCAGGAAAGAATGATTTTTGCAGTACCACCAAAAAAATGGAAAGAATTTTTTGCGCTGATGAAGAAACGTGGGGTGGAATCTACAACAATTGGCAAGTTTACCAAAGACGGAAAATGCGTGGTTAAATTTAAAAACCAAACAGTCCTAGATTTAGAAATGGAATTTTTGCATAACGGCAGGCCGATTAAGCAGCAAAACACGAAACATGTAACACGCAACACGAAACATGTAACAGTTCCCCAAAGAAAAATCTTGAATCTAGAATCTAGAATCTTGAATTTGTTAAGCCGCCTGAACATTACCTCCACTGACTTTGTTAACACCCAATACGACCATGAAGTTCAGGCTGGCTCTGTTTTAAAACCACTTCAAGGGCGCGGAAGAATAAACGCAGACGCTACTGTTACCCGTCCAATTCTTACCTCCAAAAAAGGCGTGATACTTTCTTATGGAATGTATCCTTCCTACAGCGAACTGGACCCTTACAAAATGGCAGCTGCCTCAATAGACACCGCAATTAGAAACGCAGTTGTCGCGGGCGCAGACGTGGACTACCTGGCTCTATTAGACAACTTTTGCTGGTGCAGCCCAGAAGACCCGCAAAGGCTTTGGCAACTTAAGGAAGCGGCGCGTGCCTGTTTTGACTACGCCACCACTTTTGGCACCCCTTTTATTTCCGGCAAAGACAGTATGTATAACGACTTTAAAGGGTTTGACAAAGACGGCAAAAGCATAAAAATTTCCATTCCCCCGACACTTTTAATTTCAGCTATAGGAGTTGTGCCGGATGTAAACAAAACAGTATCCCTAGACGCCAAAATGCCGGGCGATGTTATTTATATTTTAGGAAAAACAAACAATGAACTTAGCGGTAGCGAATACAATAACATGCAACTAGAAACTAACGACTCACAACTAGAAGTAACTGTTCCTTCTGTAGACGCCGCAGAAAACTACCGACTATATAAATCTGTATTTAACGCAATACAAAAAGATTTAATCGCCTCTTCTATATCCATTACCCGTGGTGGCTTAATTACAGCGCTTATCAAAACTTTGGCTGGTGGCGGACTTGGGGGCGAAATTAATTTTACTGACTTGCCAGGCAAGTGGGAAGAAAACTACCAAGCACTATTTTCCGAAAGCCAGGGAAGAATCTTAGTAACCGTTGACCCAAAAAACGCCGAAGCTTTTGAATCCGCAATGTCCGGAAATATTTTTGCCAAAATTGGAACGGTTAGTAAAAATGATAAATTGATAATTGCCGACAGGAACAACAAAAAAATTGTTGATTTGAAAATTCCAGACGCATTAAAAGCATACAAAGAAAAATTCAAGGACTACTAGCTTTACTAACTACTAATTTGTTACGAATATACTAATGCTAACATCTAGAATTCGTATATTAGTACCGATTCGTAGTTCGTAAAGACAGAAAACTTTATGAAGCAACCAAAAGTAATAGTATTAGCTGGTTACGGCCTAAACTGCGAACAGGAAACTGCTGCGGCTTTTGAATTAGTTGGAGGCAAGGCCGATATGGTTCATGTTAACGATTTAGTGGCAAACAAAAAACAGCTAATGAAATATCAAATCCTGGCCATACCCGGAGGCTTTAGCTATGGTGATGACACAGGCAGCGGCAAAGCTTATGGCAACAAACTAAAAAACCATTTAAAAAATTATTTGTACGAATTCGCAACCAAAGACAAACTGGTTATTGGAATTTGCAACGGCTTCCAAATTCTTACCAACACCGGTCTGCTTCCAGGAGCATTAACTGTAAATACAAACGCGCGCTACACCGACCGCTGGGTAGATTTAAAAATTTCCGGCCACAGCCCTTGGCTTTCCGGAATTAAAAAGTTGATGTTACCTATTGCTCATGGCGAAGGAAAATATTTTGCTGATGATAAAACTATCAAACAACTTAAAAAAGACCGAGCAATAGTTGCCAACTACACAAAAGGTGAAATTTGCGATTACCAAAACCTAAACCCCAACCCCAACGGCTCAATGTTAGATATTGCGGCCATAACAGGTTATAATGGAAGAGTACTAGGAATAATGCCCCACCCAGAACGCGCCATGTTCTTTACCCAATTACCAAACTGGCCGTTAATTAAGCAAAAGTTGATTAGAAAGGGTTTGCCTTTCCCAAAAAACGGCCCGGGTTTACAAATATTTAAAAACGCAATTAATTATTTTAAATAATATGTCATTGGAATTTGAAGGCGGCCCGTCAGAAAAAGAAATTAAGTCAGCTAAAGCAAAATTTAAAGGCGCCAGGGCTAAAACAGAAAATAGACTACTGGTTAGTGGGCATCCTGCTGGCACACCGGAAGATGTAAATTGGAAAGCAGGATACTACAGCGATAACCAGCTCCCTAAAACTGATCCTGAACTGGGAGGAGAATAAAATTATGGACCTAAAACATAAATGCGCGGTGTTTGGAATTTATGGAAAAAATCTAGATGTCAGCAGACTGACTTTCTATGGTCTTTTTGCATTACAGCACAGAGGCCAGGAATCTTCCGGAATAGCTACAGCAGATGGAAACCGAATAGACTGCTACAAAAACATGGGGCTGGTTACACATGTTTATAATGAAGAAACTATCCAAAATTTAAAAGGTCATATTGCTATTGGCCACAACCGTTACTCCACTTCGGAAGGATCGCATTTAAAACACGCGCAACCGGTAATTACTAAAGATAGCTTGGTGGCTTTGGCGCACAACGGTAATTTGCCGTCCGTTACAGCACTTAAAGAATTTTTAGAGGCCAAAGACATCCCAACAGAAGACAGTAACGACAGTGAACTTATGGCCAAGGCTATTTCCTATTATATAGAGCACGGAGAAAGTTTAAAAAATGCAGTGCTTAAATCCTACCCGCTGTTTACCGGAGCGTTTTGCTTAACTGTAATGACTAAGGACACTTTAGTTGCGGTTCGCGACACCTTTGGCATTCGTCCTCTGGCTATGGGAAAGGTAGATGACGCCGTAGTTTTTGCTTCTGAAACTTGTGCCTTCCACACAGTTGGCGCCACCTTTGAACGCGAAGTAAACCCAGGAGAAATGGTTGTTGTTACAGAAGCCGGCATTGAAAGCGTGCAAATAGAACAGCCAAAAACTAAAGTGGATGTTTTTGAATTTGTTTATTTTGCCAGACCCGACAGCAACATTTCCGGACAATCTGTTTACCAGGTCCGCCACAATTGCGGAACCAAACTTTTTGAAGAATGCCCCATAGAAGCCGACATTATAGTGCCGGTTCCGGAAACAGCCGTACCTGTTGCCAGCGGCTACAGCAAAGCTTCAAAAATCCCAATGGAAATGGCTTTGGTAAAAAACCGTTACATTCACCGCACCTTTATTCAGCCCGAACAGCACAGCCGGGACTTGGGTGTTAAATTAAAACTCACACCTTTAACCGAAGTATTAAAAGACAAACGAGTGGTAATTATAGACGACTCTATTGTACGGGGCACTACCAGTAGGCAAATAGTTAAAATGATTTTTGAAGCCGGCGCCAAAGAAGTGCATTTTCTAGTTAGCTCCCCTCCTGTTAAGTACCCGGACTTTTATGGAATCGATACTCCAAAGCAAGAAAAACTAATTGGTTCCCACAAAACCGTTGAACAAATTAGGGAATTTTTAGGAGCAACTTCGCTTTACTATCTTTCTCTTCCTGGTTTAATTAACTCCATTGGCGTTCCAGAAGACCAACTCTGCACATCCTGTTTTACCGGTGAGTACCCAATAGATTTAAAAGAAATGAAAGCCACAGTCAAAGAACCAGTTTACGCCGAAGCAAAAGACCCTGGTGTCCTATTTTAATTTTTCAATCTTTAAATATTCACCATGCGCATAGCAGTCCTTATTTCCAACGCCGGTACCGGTACAAACCTTAAAGCTATATTAGACGGCGTTAAAGGTGGAAAAATTAAAGCCGAAATCTCTGCTGTAATTTGTGACAAAGAAGATGCTCCCGGACTCATGCACGCGCGGGAGAACAATTTACCGATTGAAATTTGTCCCAAAAAAGAAGATCTACTGCCGCTCCTAAAAAAATTAAACCCCAACTACATTTGCCTAGCCGGCTGGAAACAAATTATTTTAGACGAAGTTATTTTAGCTTTTCCAAATAAAATATTAAACCTGCACCCAGGCCTCATTCCGGACACAATCGATAGTTCAATAAAATGCGCTGACGGTAGCTTCGGACTTTGGAACAAAGGAATGCTAACGGAAAAAGCAATCCAAAACTTCCTAGACCAAAAAGCAACTTACGCCGGCTCTTCCATTCACTTTTTAACTTTGGAATTTGACTTTGGCCCTGTACTGGGAAAGACTTTTGAAAAGATTGAAACTGACGACACTGTGGAAACCTTGTACAAAAGGTTAAAGGAAAAAGAAAACCAGTTATACGTTGAGGTTTTGGAAAAATTAACGAAGGAGGAAATTTGACCATGGGGAAAAGTCTTTTTAGAATTTTACTAGCGACACTAATTGTTTTGGTCATTGGGGTACTGGCCTTCATAACTTGGACTCGTTATGAAAACAATAAAAATAAATCTTTCGCCGATACCTTACCTTTTTTCACCGCCCAAGAATGCTCAGCCTCAGGCGGACATCTTGTTAGCTGTAGTATGGGTTACAATTGTCCAAATAACGAAAAACTAATGGGCAAGATCTCCGATGTTCTTTGTATGATGAGTTGCTGTAGGTAGTAAAAAGCATTTGCATTTTTTATAAAATCATGAACAAGATTCTAATAATTGGCAGTGGCGGACGTGAGCATGCGTTAGCCTGGAAATTAAAACAATCCCCTAAGGTGGGGGAAATTTTTATTGCGCCGGGAAACGCCGGGACCGCGCAGGTTGGCGAGAATGTGGACATTAAAGCAACCGACATTGTAGCTTTAGCTGACTGGGCCGAAAAAAATAAAATTGGCCTTACAGTTGTCGGCCAGGACGATCCCCTTGCTTTGGGCGTGGTGGACGAATTCCAAAAACGGGGCCTTAAAATTTGGGGCCCAACCAAGGCCGCCGCGAAAATAGAAGCCAGCAAGACTTTTGCCAAGGATCTAATGAAAAAACAGGGAATTCCAACTGCGACATTTGAGAGCTTCGGTGATTATGAATCCGCTCTAAAATATTTAGAAAAAACCGGGGCGCCAATTGTTATAAAAGCTTCGGGCCTGGCTTTAGGCAAGGGTGTTGCAGTTTGCAAAACGCTTGATGAAGCAAAAAAATTCCTCGAAGACGTAATGGTTAAAAAAATCTTTGGCGACAGCGGCAACCAAGTGGTCATAGAAGAATTTTTAGAAGGCCAGGAGTTTTCCATCCACGCTTTTTCTGACGGTAAAACCTTTAAACTCTTGCCGCCATCGCAAGACCATAAACCTGTAAATAACAACGGCCTTGGCCCTAACACAGGCGGCATGGGAACTATTGCGCCTGTGCCTTGGGTTACTAAGGAAGTTATGGAAAAAGTTTCTTCGGATATTGTTAAGCCAGCGTTGGAAGGACTAAAAAATAACGGCTCCCCTTTTGTTGGCTTGCTTTACCCCGGACTTATAATGACAAAAGAGGGGCCGAAAGTTATTGAATTCAACTGCCGCTTTGGTGACCCGGAAACCCAAAGCTACATGCGCCTTTTAAAAACAGATTTGTTCGACATTTTAGAAGCCAGTGTGGAAGGACGTTTGGCGGAAGTTAATATAGAATGGGAAAACAAATTTGCTTGCTGCATTGCTTTAGCCAGCGGGGGGTATCCCGGTAAATATGAAAAAGGTTTTCCAATTTCAGGAATTGAAGAAGCGGAAAAGTTAAATGATATTTTAGTTTTCCATGCTGGAACCACCATGAATAATAATCAACTAACAACAAATGGCGGAAGAGTGCTTGGAGTTACTGCTGTTGCTGACGATTTAAAGTCCGCGCTAAACAAAGCATATGAAGCAATAAAGCTAATAAGCTTTGAAGGGACGCATTACCGCACAGATATTGGTGCCAAATCTTTACTACCGACCAACCACTAATCACTGTACACTATTTTATGATTAAACTCGTCGCATTTGACTGGAACGGAACTCTTCTGTCCGATACCTTTGCTTCAGTAAAAGCAGATAATATTGCCTTAAAAAAATTAGGAATAAAAAGAACCATTACTTTAAATGAGTTCCAAAAATGTTTTCATATTCCCATAAGCCAGTACTGGACCGCATTGGGAATGAAAAGAAGCTTTTTTGAAAAGCACGCTAATCAAATTGAAATAATCTTTCATGACTTTTATGAACCGATTGCCGACAAATGCCGCACGAGGACCGGCAGCAAAGTTACCCTAAGTTGGCTTAGTAAAAACAGTGTCCAATCCATAATTTACAGCAACCATATAAAATCTAAAATAATGGGGCAACTAGTCAGACTAAAACTTAATAGTTTTATAACCACAATACTAGCCAGGGAACAGAGAGACAATTCGCTACTACATAGCCGGGGAAAGGAACAAAAACTTTGTGATTATGTTAAAAAAAATAAACTTAAACCCCAAGAGGTTGTCTCAATTGGCGACACAGAAGAAGAAATTGAAATCGGCAAAGCTAATGGATTTTATACAGTGGGTATAACTGGGGGTTACAACACGGCTGCCCGCTTAAAAAAACACCGTCCCGACTTTTTAATTCACAATATGAAAGAGCTTATCCCAATTATCAAAAAGCTTAATAAATGATAGAATAACATTAATCTTAAATCATAAATTTTTAATCTACTATATATGAACCCAAAAGTTGGAATTATAATGGGCAGCGACAGCGATTTAAAAGCCATGCAGGAAGCTGCTAAAGTTTTGGAAGAGTTTGGTGTAGACTTTGAAATTACTGTTTGCTCTGCCCACAGGACGCCGGAACGCGCGCACGAATACGCGACCACTGCCATTATCCGCGGCCTTAAAGTTATAATTGCCAGCGCCGGCGGAGCAGCCCACTTAGCAGGAGTTATGGCCGGCAGCACCACCTTGCCGGTAATTGGCGTACCTATTAACTGGATGCTAAACGGTTTAGACTCCCTGCTTTCCACAGCTCAAATGCCACCTGGAGTTCCTGTGGCAACTGTAGGAATAGACAACGGCAAAAACGCCGGCCTATTGGCTTTGCAGATTTTAGGAACAGCAGACGACACAGTGGCTACAAAATTAGTTGATTACAAAAAAAAGATGGCTTCCCAAGTAAATGAGAAGGCCAAAAAGTTGGAAGAAATGGGTTATAAAAAATATTTAGAAAGTAAATAAGAAAGGGAGGCTCGGAACGCGGTGCCCAAAGCCTCCCATAGAAACGGTCTCAGCCAACAGGTTCATCGGCCGCAAGGTGAGCATCGTCGCCTTCGGCTTCCACAACAGGCCACCAAGGCGCGTTATGTTCCGAGCCACCTTCCCGATGACGACAATTTCCCTCGAGACAACTCATCATCGCGAGGGCACTCCTCTGATCCTCCAAGGCGGCACCCATTACCGCTTTATCCTCGGATGAAAAGTCGGGAGACTTCAAAGCGTTTTCGAGAGCCCCCACCGCTGTACGCATGCAACCGACAATTTCTCGCAGCTTCCGTCCAACCATCTTACCTCCTTCCAGGTTGCAAAATAATAACATAAAATAACTATTCATTCAAGGCCTAAATGCCCAAACTATCTTACAAAACTTCCGGAGTAAATATAGACGTTGCCAATGACTCCAAACGGCAAATGGCTAAGGCGCTTAAGACCAATAACGCCAAAGTGCTAAACAAAGTTGGCGCTTTTGCCACGCTGTTTGACGGCTCTTTTCCCGGGTACAAAAACCCGGTTTTGGTTTTTAAAACCGAGGAGCCCGGCACCAAACAAAAACTTGCCCTGCAAAACAATAGCGTTGAAACTATTTGCCAGGACTTAGTTGGCCATTTAATTAATGACGCCATTGTTATGGGCGCCACTCCCCTTTCTGTCCAAGACTGCATAGTTTGCGGTAAAATAGAAAAAAACGTTGTTGTAAAAATTGTTTCCTCACTTGCCAAAGCGTGCAAAGACAACGGCTGCGTTTTAACCGGAGGAGAAACTTCGGAACAGCCTGGCGTAGTGGAAGCCGGGACTTATATTTTAAGTGCCAGTATTGTAGGAGTAGTAGAAAAGAATTCTATTATAGACGGTTCAAAAATTAAAGATGGTGATGTAGTATTGGCTTTAGCTTCCAGCGGCCTTCATACCAACGGTTATTCTTTAGTCCGGAAAATTATGGCCGGTAGTCCAAAAATTTTAAAAGAAAAAGTTGACGGACAAACTTTTATAAAAACCATTTTGACGCCGCATCGCTGCTACTATAATTCCTTAAAAGGACTATTCGGCAATTCTGAATTAACCGGCTTAGCGCATATTACCGGAGGCGGCATAAAAGAAAACTTAAACAGAATATTGCCTCAAAATTTAAACGCAGAAATTAATTTGGAAAAAATTAAAATTCTGCCCATATTTAAAACCTTAAAAAACTACGGTAAACTAGAAGACCAGGACATGCTTAGAACTTTTAATATGGGAGTCGGTATTACCGCGGTTGTTAAAAAATCTTTCGCTGCCAAAGCAATAGCCCATTTACAAAAATTTAATATTAATACTTATGAAATTGGCACAATAACAAAAGGAAGTAAGCAGGTTAAATTCCATGGCAATTTAAATTGGAAACCTTAAATCATAAATCTTTAATCTTAAATCTATTTATGGACAAAAAAACAATAGAAGAAAAATACTCAGACCGCATTATAGAAAAAACGGATTTCAAGAATCTGGGTGAGAGAAGACAGGGAAAGGTGCGCGACATTTACACACAGCCGGACAGAATTATTTTGGTTTCCACCGACCGCTATAGCGCGTTTGACCGGAACTTAGCTTTAATTCCTTTTAAGGGCCAAGTGTTAACCCAAACCAGCAAGTGGTGGTTTGACCATACTAAGGACATTATTCAAAATCATCTTATTGAGTCCCCGGACCCAAATGTTGTTGTAGTGAAAAAAGGCTCGGTAATCCCAATAGAAATGGTTGTTCGCGGCTACATTACCGGCGTAACCGGCACTTCACTTTGGACGCTTTACACCGGCGGCCAAAGAGATTTTGGCGATTTTACTTTGCCCGATGGCATGAAAAAAAATCAAAAATTACCAGAGCCGGTTTTAACACCCACAACAAAGTCGGACGACCACGACGCCCCACTTACAACAAAGGAAATTATTGAGCAAAAAATTGTGCCGGAAGAACTGTGGAATCAACTGGCCGAAACTGCCATTAAATTGTTCAAACGCGGCCAGGAACTTGCATTGCAGCATGGACTTATTTTAGTAGACACTAAGTATGAATTCGGTTTGGCGGAAGACGGAAAATTAATGTTAATAGACGAAATCCATACGCCAGACTCCTCCCGTTACTGGCAAGCAGATTCCTATCAGGCAAGGATAGATGCCGGCCAAGAACCCCACAACTTTGACAAAGAATTCTTGCGCCTGTGGTTTAAACAAAACTGCGACCCCTACAATGACAAAGAGCTACCCGCCGCGCCAAAAGACATGATAGCCGAACTCTCCTCCCGCTACATTCAAATTTACGAGCAGATCACGGGACAAAAATTCGAAACCGATTTAGAAACTCCAATTTTGGACAGGATAGAAAAAAACTTAGAAAAATATCAATCCTAACACCTAAAAGCTAACAGCTAAAACCTATGCTTTCTTCCATTTCCCCCATTGACGGCCGCTACGCAAAATCCACTGTACCTCTTTCCCCCATTTTTTCCGAAATGGGGCTAATGAAGTATCGCCTAATTGTTGAGGGCGAATATTTTATTGCGCTTTCTGAAGGGAAACTAATACGCAAACTAAGCGACAAAGAAAAAAAACTTATTCAATCGCTTTATAACTTATCGGAATCTGATGCGCAAATAATTTCCGACATAGAAACCAAGGGCTATAAAAACATAAAAGCCACAGACCACGACGTTAAAGCCGTAGAATATTTTATGAAGGACAGGCTGGGAAATAGCAGTCTAAAAGACGTGTTAGAATTTTTACATTTTGGTCTAACTTCTTACGATACAAATACCTTAGCTAGAGGCCTCATGTTTAGCGACGGCTTAGGACAAGTTATTTTACCTAAACTAAAAGAAATAATTCACTCTTTAAATCTTTTAATTTCGAAATACAAAGATTTACCCATGCTCTCCCGCACTCACGGCCAACCTGCGTCCCCTACTACTTTTGGCAAGGAGTTTAAAGTTTTTGAAGTTAGACTACAAAAACAACTGGAACAATTAAAACAACAAAGAACTTCTGTTAAATTCAGTGGTGCCAGCGGAAACTATAATGCCCTTGTTGCGGCATTCCCTAAAACAAACTGGCCAAAATTTGCCCAAAATTTTGTTGGTAAATTTAACAAAAACAGATCCATTGCAATTGAACTAAACGAAGTCACAACCCAAATTGACCCGCATGACCGCGAAGCAGAAATTTTTGACAACCTCCGCCGAGTAAATACTATATTACTAGATTTTAACCAAGACATTTGGCGCTACATTTCAGACGAATGGATTATCCAAAAACCGGTAGAAGGCGCTGTAGGAAGCAGCACAATGCCTCACAAAATTAACCCAATAAAGTTTGAAAACAGCGAAGGCAATTTAGGTTTAGCTAACGCGTTGTTTGAATTCTTTTCACGCAAGCTTCCCATTTCCCGGCTGCAACGTGATCTTTCCGACTCCACCGTAGAACGCAACTTTGGCACCGCTCTTGCTCACTGCTTAATTGCATACGAATATTTACTCAAAGGACTTTCCCGGATTACAGTTAATGAACAAAAGGTCCGTGAGGAATTAAATAACCATTCAGAAGTTATTGCCGAAGCCATTCAAACTGTGCTCAGAAGAGAAGGAGCAAAAATGCCTTACGAACAATTAAAGGAACTGACTCGCGGTAAACACATTACTTTAGCAGACTTTAGCAAATTTATAGACAACTTGGAAGTTTCTGACAAAATTAAAAAAGAACTTAAACAATTCACACCGGAAAACTACACAGGCTTAGCAACTAAATTAGCCTCACAATAATATGGGCGAAATAAACGAAAATCCAGAGCTTAGAGAAAAAATTTCTTCTTTTGAAATAGAAAATTGGGACGAATCCAGATCAGCAGTGGTGGAAGTTAGACAAAATGAAAATGGAGAATTTACAGCCAAAACTAAGCTTGCTGGTAAAGAAGATACCATGGAAGTAACCGTTCACAGCAAAGATGCCAGAGAAGCTGTTCAAGAGTTACTTCGAAAAATAGATACCACTCCTGACGAGGAAGATCAAGGTTGGTTAATAAAAATAGAAATGGAAAAACCGCCCCAAAGCTAGGGCGGTTTTTTTATGGTATAATCATATATATTCAATTGCATGGAAAACAAAGGGAAAAAATACAAATTATCGGTTTTCGTTGTCCTAATTATTGCCCTTGCGCTAATTGGACTCTCACTTTACCAAATACCCTGGCCGCATTTTAGCCTGGGTAACTTTGCTCTTTTAAGCCCTAAAGGTTCTATTGCCCAGCAGCAAAAAAATCTTATTGTTGGCGCAGTGCTTCTAATGCTAATAATAGTGATCCCTGTTTTTATTTTGTTGTTTGTTATCCTTTTAAAATATAAAAAGGGAAGCAACGCCCAATATTCTCCGGACACGGAAAGTACTCCATTAACCACCGCTTTACTTTGGGTATTACCGGCTGCGATTATTTTTGCGGTTTCCATTTTAAACTGGAAAAGCGCCCATACGCTTGACCCTTACAAGCCCATTGCGTCTAACCAAAAGCCTATAACCATCCAAGTCGTTGCCCTGCAATGGAAATGGCTGTTTATATATCCGGAAAGCAACATTGCCACAGTAAATTTTGTGGAGTTCCCGGAAAACACCCCTATTAATTTTGAACTAACGGCCGATGCTCCAATGAATTCTTTTTGGATCCCGGAACTTGGCGGACAAATGTACGCCATGGCCGGAATGTCAACACAACTTCATTTAATAGCAGACAAGCCGGGTGAATTTAAAGGCTCTGCTGCGGACATAAGCGGCAAAGGATTTGCCGGTATGCGGTTTATTGCCAAGTCAACGTCGCAAAAAGATTTTGACCTATGGTTGCAAACAGTAAAATTGTCAGAAAAAATACTAACCATGGAGACGTACAACGAACTAGTGAAGCCAAGTGAAAATAATCCGAAAACTGTTTATTCCAGGGTTAATGAAAATCTCTATAATAATATTATGATGAAATATATGACACCGCCCCCAGCTAATCAGTAAATCAGCTAATCTGCGGATCAGATTACTCTCTTATTAACTTACTTGCTTATGAACTTCTTATTTGGAAAATTAACTCTTGCCGCTCTTCCCCACGAATGGTTTACCATTGGCGGAACCGTTAGTTTAATTTTGGGCGGCCTTAGTGTCGCCATAGCTCTTACTTATTTTAAACGCTGGAAATGGCTATGGCAGGAATGGCTGACTTCTACTGACCCCAAAAAAATCGGCATTATGTATGTTATTGTGGCGTCTTTAATGCTTTTTAGAGGTGCTCTAGACGCCGGAATGATATGGCTACAGCAATCCCTTTCAGTAGGTAGCAGCCACGGCTATTTGAACGCGGACCACTTTCAGCAAATCTTTACCGCGCACGGCACCATAATGATCTTTTTTGTTACCACAGGCTTTTTGTTTGGCCTAATGAATTTTATTTTGCCTCTGCAAATTGGGGCAAGAGACGTAGCTTTTCCTTTGCTAAACACTTTAAGTTTTTGGCTGTACGTGGCAGGCGCCGCTTTAATTAATTTATTTTTTGTTTTTGGCGGGGAATTCGCAGCCACAGGCTGGCTGGCCATGCCGCCCCTCTCGGAAATAGCCTATAGTCCCGGCGTTGGGGTAGATTACTGGATATGGAGTTTGCAAATTTCCGGCCTGGGCAGTTTACTTTCGGGCATTAACATTTTAGTTACTATTTTAAAAATGCGAGCTCCGGGCATGACTTTAATGCGCATGCCTATGTTTGTTTGGACTTCGCTATGCAGCATGATATTAGTTATTTCCGCCTTCCCTATTCTAACAATTGCTCTACTTCTTCTTTCTTTAGACCGCTCTTTAGGAATGCATTTCTTTACATCAAGCTTTGGCGGCAACCCCATGCTTTACGTAAACCTCATTTGGTCATGGGGACACCCTGAAGTCTATATTCTTATGATCCCGGCGTTTGGCATTTACTCGGAAGTTGTGGCCACGTTCTCACAAAAAAAATTATTTGGCTACAAATCTTTAGTTGGCGGAGCCATTGGCATTACCCTATTCTCTATGCTCGTGTGGTTGCACCACTTCTTTACCATGGGAGCAGGAGCAGATGTTAATGCTTTTTTTGGCATTATGACCGGAATTATTGCCATCCCCACAGGAGTACAAGTTTTTAACTGGCTGGCCACAATGTTCCGGGGAAAAATTATTTTCCATTCCGCCCTGTATTGGTTTATAGGCTTTGTTGTTACATTTACCATTGGGGGTATGGCCGGAGTCTTGCTTGGAGTTCCGGCCGCGGATTTCCAACTTCACAATAGCTTATTTTTAGTTGCACATTTCCACACTATGGTCATTGGCGGTGCCTTGTTTGGAATTTTTGCCGGCATTACTTACTGGTGGCCAAAAGTTACGGGTTTTAAGTTAAACGAACGACTTGGCAAATACGCCTTTTGGTTTTGGCTAATTGGAGTAGTCACTTCTTTTACTCCTTTATATATTTTAGGTTTAATGGGCGCGACAAGACGCCTTGACCACTACGACACTTCCATGGGCTGGCAAGGGCTGTTTATAGTAGCGGGAGTTGGGTTTGTAATTATTTCCTGCGGGGTAGCACTTCAACTTTTACAAATATTTATAAGCGTGCGGGATCGCAAACAAAATATTGCGGACAACGACCCCTGGAACGGCAGAACCCTGGAATGGGCTACTGCTTCCCCTCCCCCTGTTTATAATTTTGCCAAAATTCCCACAGTAACGGACAAGGACGCGTTTTGGGAAATAAAAAAATCCCCGGATTATAAAATACAAACTACAAGCTTCCAGGACATTACCATGCCAAAAAATACGGCAATAGGCATATATATTTCCGGCTTTGTATTTTTAATGGGTTTTGCTATTATTTGGCAAATAATTTGGCTTATAATTGTAGGTCTAATTGGTTCAATTGGTTGCGTTATTATTCGTTCTTTCGACGAAGAAACTGAGTACGCAATTCCAGCAGCGCAAGTTGCGGAAATGGAAGCAGGGAGGAAACATTATGGAACATAATACCAACGAAAAAAGCATATTTGGCTTTTGGGTCTATTTAATGACAGACCTAATAATGTTCGCGGCCTTGTTTGCCACTTACGCCGTTCTCCGCAACAACACCTTTGGCGGTCCGGGCGGGGACAAACTCTTCAACCTGCCCTTTGTATTAATTGAAACTATAATTTTATTAACCAGCAGTTTTACTTGCGGCCTTGCTATGATTGCGGTGCAAAAGGCAGATAAAAATAAAGTTTTAAATTGGTTAGGCGTTACTTTCTTGCTGGGTTTTGCTTTTTTAATAATGGAAGTTACGGAATTTCGGCATCTGATAATTGAAGGCAATGGCCCCCAAAGAAGTGCCTTTCTCTCTTCTTTCTTTACTCTGCTTGGCTCCCATGGACTTCACATTGTTGTAGGACTTTTGTGGATAGCTGTTTCCATGTTTATGGTTTGGAAAAGAGGACTGACAGAGGCTATTTCCGACAAACTTACCCGCTTAGCGCTGTTTTGGCATTTCTTGGACATTGTCTGGATATTTATTTTTAGCATTGTTTATTTAATTGGAGTACTCTAATGGCAACTTTTAAATCTTACTTCACCGGATTTATAACATCGATTATTCTAACACTGGTAGCGTATTATTTTGTGCATGGACATACTATTTCCCATCACCATATGTATGCACACAGCTTCTTAATTTGGATGGTCTTGATTTTGGCAATTACGCAACTGGTTGTGCAATTAATTTTCTTTTTACATTTAGGCAAAGGTCAAGACTCAAACTGGAACTTAGTGGTTTTTTTCTCCACACTTTCTATTGTTCTTATTTTAGTTATTGGTTCGCTTTGGATTATGAACCACCTAAACTACAACATGACTCCAACAGAAATGAATAATTACATGATGAAGTCTGAGGGCATGCATAAATAATCTCTACTAAATACTAAATTAAACTAAAGTACGAAATCTAGAAGTTTAAGTTTAGTATTTTTAGTTATTTTCGTATTTAGTAGAAAAATGATTTTCTGTATGATCAAAGCTTATTATCATTTAACCAAACCCGGTATAATTTACGGAAATAGCCTGAGCTTAATTGCCGGGTTTTTACTTGCGTCTAAAGGACAGTTTAATGTGGGATTATTTTTAGCCGCCTTAGCGGGCCTGTCTTTAATTATTGGCTCTGGCTGCGTGTTTAATAATGTTTATGACCGGCACATTGATGCTAAAATGCAGCGCACCAAAAACCGCGCCATGGTTACCGGAAAAATTTCCAAAACTAATGCTATTATCTTCGGAATAATTTTATTACTTCTGGGAATTGTGGCTCTACATCATCACGTAAACAACTCAGCCCTAATTGCCGCAATAACCGGATGGATTGTTTATGTATTAATCTACACTCCTTTTAAGCACAGAAATGTCCACGCCACTTTAATTGGCAGTATTGCCGGCGCTACTCCCCCGGTTGTGGGCTACACTGCAGTAACCAACGGGTTCGATGCAGGAGCGTTAATATTATTTTTAATTTTAGTCTTTTGGCAAATGCCGCACTTTTATTCCATAGCAATGCATAGGTTAAACGACTACACTTCAGCAAACATTCCTGTATTGCCAATAAAAAAAGGCATAAGGGCAACCAAAATCCAAATGCTTATATACATCCTGCTCTTTATGGTTGCGGCGGCTTCCCTTACTTATTTTAAATTTACCGGTTATGTTTATTTGTTAGTAATTATCTTAATCAGTCTAAAATGGTTATGGTACGCAATAAAAGGTTTTAACGCGGCGGATGATAAAATATGGGCAAAAAAAATGTTCTCTACCTCGCTTATGGTGCTGACCAGTTTATGTGTTATAATTTCAATAAGTTCATTAATTCACAAATAACATGTTAATTCTCCACATAATTATTGCGCTCTCTGGCCTGCTTTGGACCGGCTACATTTTTATAAAGCCTTCGCAAAAAGGTCTCCGAGTATCTTACAGCTTAGTTACCCTAACCTTTGCCAGCGGCACATATTTAGTCCTTACCAAACCGACTCACTTAATGCAGGTCTGCGGCGAGGGCTTGGTTTATTTAGCAGTAGTCTTTATTGGTATAATGGCTACGAGGCATAAGCTTGCCTCCTCTACTATAAAAGCATAAAAAAAGAGCCCCACAAAGGGGCTCTTTTAAAAAACTTTACTGAAATTGAATATACAATGGAATTGGGTTAAGCTTTAGCAAATCTTCAGGCTCTAAAATTGGGCCGACTGCGGTGTCGTTTTTATAAAATAGTTTAAACCCGGTAAACTGCACGGGTTGTTTATAAATGTATTGTTTGTAAGTATTTAGCTTGCTCCCTTGGCTGCCAAAGCCGTCCATGTCCATAATTACTTGCGTATCCTCCAAAGGGGTAATTTGTTTGTAATTAGTAACCATGTTTTGGGTAAAGCGGTGGATAATTAAAATTTTTGGTGGCAAATTATTTTCTTTGGCAATTTTTGCCAAATATTCCGCGGCGAAATTTATGTCACTGGCATCCAGCGAACCAATAACCGTTCCCGGCTTTTCTCCATCTTCCATTGCAAATTCCGGGTCTATACCCAAATGCACATTAGGCAGTTTTAAATATTTTTCAAGCAATGGCACTTCTGTTTGCACATTACTAAGCCCAATTTGAATGTCTAAAAACACTAAGGCGCTTGCCCCGCACTTTGTGGAAACTTCATCCGATGATGGTGATGACGATCCTTCTGGTATTAGATTCTCATCTTTCAATTTTTGACAAAAAGTTGCGGGGTTTATTTTCTGTGCCATAGTCACAACTTTGTCTATTTCCGAATGCGGCATTCGGGCGCGATATAAACCATCCCTCCCAGGCCCTGCTTGAGCCACAATTGCAATGTAATGCAACGCGGGAATAACAGGGGTACTTGGGTCTGCAGCCTGCCATTTTTTTACTTCTACCGATAATCGCTTAAGCATCTCCTCTTCCGGATACTCGCCCAACACCCCCATATTCTGCGAATACAAATTTCCGTAGTAAGCTACAATACGGTTAAAAGGCAACAGCGCGCCATAATTTGGATAAACAGTTTTTACAGGCCACAAATTAGGTTTTAGGTTTAAGGTACTAGACGCGCTGGACGATGGAACAATAGGATTATTCGCAATCTCCATTAACTTTTGATCATAAGCACGGACATCAAGCGTAGGCTGCGGTGTTGGCGCTGGAGCAATTGGTTGTTCTTCCTTATTTTTAACATACAAAAAGGGCTTTAGCTGTTGGCTTCTAAAATAAACAAAGCCCAAGCCTACAGCAAGCAAAAAAACCAAGAGAAAAACAAGTTTTATTTTTGTCTTCATGTTTATATAGTATACTCCTAAATTTTACATTATAAAAACACGGCTTATTAAGCCGTGTTTATTTTTACCAAACCTTATAAATTTCCCGACCGCCACTGGTATACATATCTGACATGCCTTTCATTTTTTCTCCCATTTTCCTGTTTTCCTCTGTGTCTTTCATGTACTCTTCAAAACTTTTTTCGTAAGCCGCAAGGTTTTCATATTTTGAAACCATTATTACCCTGTGGTACTGGCCTGTCATATCTGTCATTATATTAACCACATCCTTATTTCCTTCCATAGCTTCCTTAAACATTTTGGCCACTTTGGAAGCATTGCCGGGCTTGCACACAAAAGTGTCGTGGACGATAATCATAGTTATTCTCCTTTTCCGTTAGCCTAAGCAAACGGGTATTATTTTTTTATGCCTTTAAATAGTTCCAAAACCTTGTCTTTTAAAATTCCTTTTATAATTTCCACTTTATAACCCGAGTCAGCAGCCAAATCTTCTATGTGTAATTTTCTTGGCCTGAGCAAATCTGGAAAATCCGTTCGGGAAGCCGCAATAACAACTTTTGGAATTTTGGCCTGGAAAATGGACGCCGCGCACATAAGGCACGGTTCGTTCGTGCAATAAATAACGCAGTCGCTGAGGTTATTTTTTCCCAAAGCTTTACAGGCATCGCCAACCGCTTTAAGTTCAGCATGGGACAATGCATTTTTGTCTGCCGTTTCAGAACGGCGATTTCGGGCAACAACTTTTTCCCCGCAAACAATTACCGCGCCAAAAGGCCATTCACCGGCCTCTTTTGCCAACCTTCCCTGCGCTATTGCCAACTCCATAAATCTTTCGTAATCCATGGAGTAATTTTATGCCTTCTCAACAAGTTGAGCAAGCCTTTCCCAAGTTTCCACCGCGCCCCCTTCCATACCAGAATTAACCATTCCTTCAAGGTCTTCCATATTTTGGTATTTGGAGATGCCAATAACTTTGGTTTGACCGTTTCCCAAATCTTCTAAAACCATTGTTTCTACCAATTCATGGCCGGCGGGAATGCCTTCAAAATTAAACGTGTCGGATATTATTTTTGGCTCTTCAATTTTCTGGTACACGCCGTGGAAACCGAATTCCTGTGCATCTTTACCCTTTTGGACAAAACGCCACTCCCCGCCTACCCTAAAATCCATTTTATCTACTGTGGTCTCATATTCAGCAGGCCCCCACCATTGCGGTATTAATTTTGGGTCTGACATTATTTTCCAAATCTTTTCCCTCGGCGCATTAAACACGCGCTCCATTGCCACTTCCAAATTTTCTTTTTTTACTGTAAACGTAGTTTTATTGCCCATATTTTTCCCTTTCTATTAATTTTAAGATTATTTTTTTAATAATTCCTCTATGCGGTCAAACCGCCGGTTCCAAATGGCTTCGTAATTTTTAAGGTAAGCTTCCGCGTCTTTTATGGCTGCCGGATAAATACTTACGACCTGCTCTTTCCCCCGCCGTTTTTTAACAATTAACTTGGCCTTTTCCAAAACTTTTAAATGCTTGGAAATGGCCGCAAAAGTTAATTTATAGGATTTGGCAATTTGGCCAATAGAAAGTTCTTTTTTAGCTACGCGCCTCAAAATATCCCTCCTGGTGGGGTCTGCTAAGGAGCCAAAAATGCTGTCCAGTGATAATGTATATTCAACCATATAGTTGAATATACATTATTCAAAAAAGCTTGTCAATACTTTTGTTTTTAAACGCCTTAATTGAAACACTTTTGATAACAAAAAGTTTCTTTTAGAGTTTTATATTGCAGAAGGAGGTGGTTATCATGCCAAAATATGGAAAAACCGCACAAAAAAAAGTGCAACGCGCCATGCATGAAATGAAAAGAGGTAAATTAAAAAGCGGGCGTAGCGGAAAAAAAGTTACAAGCCGCAAACAAGCAATAGCAATTGGCCTTTCTGAGGCCAGGAAAATGGGGGCAAAAACTCCCAAAGCTAAACGTAGATAATTAATATAAATTATATGGGGATTATACTTTGGATAATTTTTGGAGCTATAGCCGGTTGGATAGCGTCTTTAATTACCGGCAACAACCAAGGGCTTTTAGCGGACATTATAGTAGGTATAATAGGGGCGGTTGTTGGAGGTTGGCTTATGAGCTTCTTTGGCAAAACCGGCGTAACCGGATTTAACCTTTACAGCTTTTTAGTGGCAGTGCTAGGGGCCATTGTTCTTATTGCACTGGTTCGCTCAATAAGATAGCCTTTTTCCGGCCAAATTAAAACCGCCAAAACAAATGGCGGTTTTAATTTATTGAAGGGATTAATTTTGATTGTAAGCAGCCTCTAAATCCGCAATAATAATCTTTTTCATTTTCAGCATAGCCTGCATTACCCTATTGGCTTTAACCGGATCTTTATCCCCTAACATTGGCCCTAATTCTTTTGGGATAATTTGCCATGACAAGCCATACTTGTCTTTTAACCAGCCGCATTGAGATTCTTGTCCCCCATTAGCCGTAAGTTTATTCCAAAGATCATCTACTTCTTCCTGGGATTCGCAGTCTACAAAAAAAGAAACTGCTTCGGTAAATTTAAATTCAGGCCCGCCATTTAAGCCGTAGAATTTCTGTCCTTGGAGCTCAAATATCCCCATCATAACTTTACCGTCAGGCCCCGGGTTAGCCGTAATGATTTTGGAATCTTTAAAGACAGAAGTATAAAACTTCATTGCTTCTTCCAGGTTGTTGTTAAACCACAAAAATGGAGTTATTTGTTGGCTCATAATTTTTATTATGTTAATTATTTTGCGTTTTCGTCAGGCTCAAATACGCCAAAAACATTATTTTCGGTGTCTAAAAAATATCCTTGCCAACATTTGCCTGGAACTGCAAATTTTTCCATGGCAACCTGCCCGCCAAGGACAATAATTTTTTGCGCAGTAGCGTCAAACTTTTCCACTTCAAAAGAACAAGTAAAGGCATTGGTTCCATGTTCCTTGGGGGGTGTTTTTGCGGGGCGCTTAAGCACCCCGCCGCGGACTCCCCCGGCTTCCAGCCGCCAATATTCAATTGGAATATTAGGGTCTTTCTCAAACTTCCAACCAAATATTTCCTTATAAAAATTTACTGCCCTTTCGGGACTTTCCGCTTGAATTTCAATATATGGGATTGCGTTCATTGTATTAGTGAGTAGTAAGTAGCTGGTAGGAAGTAGGAAGGCGGTCCAAGAAACTGCTACCCGCTACTCCCTACTGACTACTTACTAAATGTTACTTTTTTCTGCTATTTCTTTTAACCTCTGCAAAGCCTTTGGCCACATACCCTCAAACATTTCCGCATACTCATCTGCACCGTCCATGTCCACTAAAACTTCGGTCGCCCCATTGGTTTCTTTAAAAGTGTAATTTTCAAAAGCCGGAGTCCATTTTTTAGCCTCTTCGCTTGTGGTGTCCTCTACTCCGTCGTTTACAATTCCTACATGCTCTATGGAAATAAATTCATATGGCTTATTCTCGGCAATTCGGCTGACCATGCCGCCCTCTTTTCCGGTTTTTGGATCGGGACCAATAAAAAGTATTTTTGAACCCTTACTCCAATCTCCTTTATAATATGAACCGCCTGCATTAAACACCAATGTCCATTCTTTATAAGACTCTTTGTCTAACATGGCATGCCAAACCTTTTCCTTTGGCGCGTTGATGGTAATGTTAAAATGTAATTTTTTCATATAGGATTCCTTTCTATTAATTACTACCCGCTACTTCCTACTGACTAATTTCTACATTCCCTTTGGCTGCAGCAGTGCAACCTTATTGCCTTCTGTGTCTACTATTGCAATATATAAACCAATCCCGGGAATATCATCCGGTTTGTCCGGACCATGGCTTCCGCCCAAAATTTTACCCCCGGCTTCTGTAACTTGCTTCATGGCTTCCTGGATGTCGTCCACCGCTATTACCACGGAAGGAGTCTGGTGGTCTTTAGTCCTTTTAAAAAACCCGCCATTAATCCTGCCCGGTTCTTTTATCATATTTTTGTCGTCTGTTTCACTGGTATGAACAACCACATACTCACCCATTTCCGGACCAAGCATTTGCGCTGTCCAGCCAAAAGCTTTTGAATAAAAATCTGCCATGCGGGCCTTGTCTTCGTAGGGCATTTCAAAATGTACCACCGGGTTCATTTTAGCCATAAATTTATCCCTCTCCCTAGCCCTCTTTAATAGGGGCTTTAATGTTTGAATTTGTATTATAACAAAATTTTAACCTTGTCCCAAACAGGGGGAAACTTTATTGGGTAATGTTCGTTTTACCCTATATACATCCATAAAATTTCAAGTATTTCCCTGAAAATGAATTTTCAGATATAATTCACTAATATTGTAAAAAATAATTATATTATAAAACATGCCTTCTATAATTGAAGTAAAAAACTTGACCAAAAAATACGGTGATTTCACGGCCGTTGACAATATTTCTTTTAACGTGGAAGCCGGAGAAACTTTTGGAATACTTGGCCCCAACGGAGCCGGCAAAACTACAACCCTGGAAATGATAGAGGGCCTAAAAAACATAACCTCCGGAAAAATAACATTAGACGGAAAAGACGTTACCAAAGAAACACAAGCGGTAAAGTCCATAATCGGGGTACAATTACAGGCTTCAACTTTTTTTGAAGGCTTGAATTTATTGGAGCTCATAGAAACCTTTGCTTCATTTTATAACAGAAAAGTTAACCCAATGGATTTACTTAAAGAAGTCCAACTGGAAGACAAGGCCAAAAACCAAGTCAAAGAACTTTCCGGGGGACAAAAACAGCGCCTTTCCATTGCCGTAGGCTTGGTTAATGACCCAAAAATTCTTTTTTTGGACGAACCAACTACGGGCTTAGACCCGCAGGCCCGCAGGAATCTTTGGGATTTAGTGGAGTCCATAAAAAAACGCGGCAAAACAGTTGTCTTAACCACCCACTACATGGACGAAGCGGAAGTTTTGTGTGACCGCATAGCGGTTATGGACCACGCAAAAATTGTAGCTTTAGACACAACCACAAACTTGCTTATGCAAACCGAGGTAAGCCCTACCGTGGAATTCATGTCCAGGTCTGATATTGCGGAATCCCAGCTGTTAAAGCTTCCCGCAGCAGACGCGGTCAAACGCGAAAAATTTATGTACTTTGTCACCACAAAAGATCCTCAAGCCACTTTAGATGGGCTGTTTTCCTTAAGCCGCGGATCGGGCTTTAAGGTTGAGGAGCTGAGCTTAAAACGCGCCACACTGGAAGACGTCTTCTTAAAATTAACCGGACACCAATTACGGGATTAATTTCTTAAACTTTTATGTCTACAACAACAACCCTTACAAAGTCTTCCATAAAAATGTTTTTTCGCAACAAGCAGGCGCTGTTTTTTACTTTGTTCTCTCCCCTGCTTATTATGATAGTTTTTGGCCTCATTGGTTTCGACAAGCCCCCTAAATTTGACGTGGGGTTAATAGACCAACACCCCAACCAGGAAACCCAGCAGTTTGTTGACCAGCTAAAAAATTTCCCGACTTTTAAAATCCACGAAGGTACACTGGACAGTGAACTTAAAGAATTAAACGAAGGCAACCGCACGGTGGTGCTGGAAGTTCCCAATGATTTAATATCGCAAACTACCGCCACAACTCAAGCAAAAGTAATTATTGCCCACACTAACCAAGGACAAGCCGCTCAATCCCAAACCGTACTTTCCATATTGAGCACATATTTGGACAAAACCACCTTAGCCATAACCAATGCCCCTACCCTGTTTACCGTGGAAGAAAAAGCAGTCAACTCCAAAAACCTGACTTACTTTGAATTTTTGTTGCCGGGTTTAATTGCTCTTTCAATTATGCAAATGTCCGTGTTCTCAGTGGCTTTTGCCTTTGCCCAATACAAAGAAAAGGGAGTGCTTAAGCGCCTGCTTGCCACTCCAATGCGCCCCTTCCAGTTTGTAGCTGCCAATGTTTTTACGAGACTAATTGTTGCCGTCCTCCAGACTGCCATATTTATTGCAGTGGGAGTGTTCCTGTTCAAAGCCCACATTATTGGCTCGCTGTTTTTGGTTTTGCTTTGCGTAATTTTAGGTGCGTTAATGTTCCTGGGATTAGGCTATACAATTTCCGGACTTTCCAAAACCGTGGAAACAGTCCCAGCGCTGGCTAACTTAATTGTTTTCCCCATGCTGTTTTTAGGCGGAACCTTTTTCCCAATTTCCAATATGCCAAACTGGCTCCAAAACATTGCCAAATTTTTGCCGCTGACTTATTTTTCCACCGCGCTCCGCGATATTATGACAAAAAACGCGGGGTTCATGGACATTTCCAAAAATTTAATTGCCATGTTGGTTTGGGGAATTATTTTAATTTTCCTGGCCACCTTGACTTTCAGTTTCCAAGAAAAAGAAAACGGCTAAAACCCTTTTAACCAAGAAGTTAATTTTATTCAACATAAAATGTAACTTTCTTGTTAGATATTCGTTTTAATATATGCGCAAGAGAATTAAATAAAGTGTAAGCCGAAAACCCGTGATTTATTATTTGGTCGCCTTATAATCACGGATAGGCCAGTGGCGAAACCGGACATTGTAATAGAGTGTTCGGTTTTTATTTTTCCTAAATTTTATTTTAACTGTTGCGGATGCGACTGTAAATTAAATTATTTATTATTAATACACCGAGAGGAGGTGAAAAATATGACAACTTCCAACAACACCAACACCCCGAACGCCAACAGACAGCAAGACAACAACGACTCCGGCAGCGGTAACCGCCAGGGTGGCCAAAGCGGCCAGGGTGGACAGGGTAACAGCGGCAGCAACAATTAAGCTTTCCGAAAGCCTATACCCAAACTTACTAATATAGACAGGGACCCGCACCGAAATAACCTTAGCTTTTTAACGGCCTTGTCCCAAAGCCATGTTTTGCCGAGGCAAAACCCGCTCTGACAGCCCTTAAGAAATCGGTATGAAATCCCTGTAGGAGACAATACCATGCCACAGAATAAACGCTCGCGCTCCAGGACTACCAAGTCATCTTCTTCTGCCAGAGGAAGAAAGGGCGCCCGAAAACAATCCAGAATGTGAAAAACTTAAGAACAGAACCTAGGTGGACGGAGAGGTCCGGCCTAAACACCGGCCTCTCCCCCATTTTAAGGAGTATTCATGCTTTACAAAACCTTTCCCTTACCCAAGGCTTTTAAAAAAATCGGCTCAGGCATACTAAGGGTAATAAAAAGTTCAAAAAATCCCCACAAACGCGGGGGCTTGGAAGAGTTTGAATTGCCCAAAACTAATTTTAATACACATAATTATTCCGACCTCCTGGGCTCCCGCCCCTCACACTGCGACTTCTCTTATTTTGAAGAAAAATATTTACAAAAGAAATTTTTACAATCTAACTAACTAACCCTAATTACCAAATTATAAAGGAGACTAATTATATGGCAGATTCAACACAAGCAGATGACACCGCAAACCAACAACGCGATGAGGCCGCCCAGGCGGACAGGGACGCCGCGGCAGCCCACGACGCAGACGCGGACAACGAAGAAAGCTAGAAAATTAACCTTAACCAAGGAGTGGGGCTTTTATGATTTACAACAGCAAAACAATTGAAGGCTTGCCGGAACTATTTTTGCTAAAAATAAAGGCGCTTTACGACATAGAATCCCAGCTTATTAAAGCCCTTCCTAAAATGGCAAAGAATTCCGCGGACCCGCAGTTAAAAGCCGGATTTAAAGAACACCTGGAGGAAACCAAGCAGCACGCAAAAAGATTGGAACAAATTTTTGCAACCCTGAAAATGAAGCCGCAAAAAACCAAAGTGGAGGCCATTGCCGGTCTTATTAAAGACGCGGAATGGCTCATAAAAAACGTTAAAGGAAAACAGGCGCTGGACGCTTCCTTAATTGCCGCGGCCCAGTATGTTGAGCATTACGAAATGGCCGGCTATGGCACAGCCAAAGAATGGGCCTTGCTTCTTGGCAATGAACGTGCAGCTGAACTGTTGGAAGAAACCCTGGCAGAAGAAAAAGGCGCGGACGAAAAATTAAACAGCCTAGCCAAATCCAAAATCAACAAGCTGGCAATGCCTGTTGAAGAATAGCTTGTTTTAGGCTTTACTCTTTTCCTCGTTCCTTTTTATCCCAAACTTTATTAACTTTTTTATGAGGGCCACAGGCAACGGTTTAACTAAAGGAAACTGGACTGTGGCTTTTAAAGTTTTATAGCTTTTTAATTCCTGTTTAAACACTTCAACTGTTGGGGGCATAACATACAAGCCAACATGATTTTTGGCATAGGCAAAATAAGCTAATCGTCCAAAGTACCCGTAATAAGGCATGCCATAACTAATTTTTTCCTCTGCCTTTGGCGCCACAGCTTTTATAATTTTACGAAGCTCTTTAAGCCTGCTTTTGGTTTCCGGTGGGGCACCTTTTATATAAGAATCAACGTCTTTTGGTTTCTTCATATTTACACCGGTGTTTAGTTTTGCGCGTCCGCGGAAGGACCGTAAATGGAAGGGACTTTTGCGCCCATGGCCCGAAGATATGTGCTCAACTGGCCGCGGTGGTGAATGGCATCAAACAAGAAGCCCCAGGCCATATTATATTTTTTGTCTTTCCACATTTCTCCCATAGCCGCGTCCCCGTTCTCCCACTCTTCTTCAGAAACCGCTTCTACGTCTTTAACCATTTGCTCCATGCCTTCGTCGAACTTCGCAAGCATGTCTGCCTTGCTTTGCGGACCCATTTCGTGGGGATCAAAATTCGGCGAACCTTTGGTTACTACCCCGGAAATAGCTTTCCATTGCAAAGCCAATTGCGCGGCCAAATTCCCTGCCTCGCGGGACTTTTCATGAACTTTATGGCTATGTTTGTCTTCCGGCAAGGCTTCTATAACGCTTCTAAACTTAGACGCTTCTTCTTTTATGGTTCTTAAAAAGAACTCTTTGTTTGTCATAAATTTATGGGTTTAATTTAATTTTAAAAGTATATTAATACTAGCAAATTCCATCACATATGCCAATAAAAATACCCTAACTTAAGTTAGGGTATTTTTGGTTAATCTCCTACCGTACCTGTTTTAACTTTTCCTGCTCGCTTGTATTTGGTAAGAATTATTCCGTCGGAGGTAACTACACTTTCTGTTAACTTAAAGGCGGCCGGAATGGTGCCAGTGCCGAACAACTTTTTTCCTTGCCCAAGAGTTAAAGGATAAATTTTAAGCCAAAGTTCGTCTACTAAGTCGTTCTTAAGCAGTAACTGGGCAAGGTTACTACTGCCCCAAACTTTAATGTCGCCGCCTTTTGAACCTTTGAGTTTTTTAATATCACCTACACTTTTAAGAAAAACTGAATTTTTCCAGGACGACTTTTTTACGGTTTTAGACAACACGTATTTTGTAACTTCATTTATGCCCGGCCATACGTCTGTATGCTTTGGCCAGTAGTTTTCCCAAATCTTAAATGTTTTTCTTCCCAAAAGAAGGTCTGCGGGCTTCATTTCTTTTTTGAGGACATTGTTAAAAATCTTGTCGCCAAAAGGCGCGGTCCAGCCGCCGTATTTAAAACCCCCCGAAGTGTCTTCCTTTGGCCCGCCCGGGGCCTGCATAACCCCGTCTAAAGTTATAAACTCTAAAACAATTATTTTTCTCATGGAAATACATTAATTATTTAAAGCGTTATTTATATTTTCCTGCTGTCGTAAGCCCAGTGGAGAATTGCTTGGCGCTGGCCGGGCCTGCAGGTTAAGTCACCCTGCTTACAATATTTCTTGACCTGCGCAATGTGACGCGTAATGGCCTTCCATCGCTTTATCTGTCGCCCGTCTTCTTCAGGTAGGCGCCTGCCCATATAGTATCGGCAGTACCATTGGAACCAGCCGCGGGGATCATGCTTTTCGTTAATCCAGCCTTTTTTCTCCCAGACTTTAAGCGGCTGGCTGGCGTGTTTATGGAAATAATTTAATGAGTCGTCGTGATGCTCGGGAGAAAGCTTGGCGCGGGCAAACCAGCTTTTTGGAAATTCTTTTTTACAGTCCGTCATATATTTTCCGCCGAACACCCCTAAGGACAGCATTTGTTTGGGCGTAAGTTCCGGCTTAAAATCCGGATGGAAATTCCTGCCTGCCGGCTCCGCCAGCGGGTAACGGTAATTTTTCTGCATTTTGTCATGAACAATGACAATTTTACTTTTCATTTTGTTTTATTTAGCTAATACAGCTTTTTAATTAGATTATTTGGAGATTGCGGGGCTATATATTTTACTATTTTTTTATTCCATATGAGCTAGTACTGAAGACGACTTAGAATGGATTTTCTTTCTGTATGTGTATATGGCTTTAATGAGCAAGCCTAAGACTTTTTCATTTACATCGGAAAGGTGGTTTATATACAGGCACCCGCCGCCTCTTTTATATTTTCCTAATTTAGCTAATAGCGCCGGGTCTTCCTGCTTCCACGCTAGAATATAAAGGGCCAGGTTTTGCTTCCTGGGAGAAAAACCAACATGGAACCAGTCGCCTTCTTGGCTGCTTTTTTCAGATTTATAATGGTACTTCCCAAAGCCCACAATGCTCGTTCCCCACATTACTGGTTTTTCCCCGGTGGTTTTTTTGAAAAGTTTAAGCAAAGCCAGGCCGTCCTTCCGCTTGTCGTCAGGCTTTACCGCATTTAAAAATTTTATAACGCTTTCTTTTGTTGCTTTGGTTTTTATTTCTGCCATAAGTATTAAGTTAATTATTTTAATAATAACTCAGGGGGTTGTCTTTGTCGAGATCAAAAAACATCTGTCTTAATATATGCATATTTAAAAAAGCTGCCTGACGTTGACTTTAATAGATCCTTATACTATCATAATGGCCGGGAGACGAATAAACTATGAAAGAAGACCCTAAGACCCTAAAGCGTGTATATGCAATGAGTTTTGCCGGAGTTTATCCTTTTTATATTGCTAAGGCTAAGAAAAAAGGACGCACAAAAAAAGAAGTGGATGAGATTATTCGCTGGCTTACAGGGTATTCACAAAAACGATTAGAAGCGGTACTTGAAAAGAAAACTGATTTCCAAAACTTTTTTGCCAAGGCTCCTAAAATGAACCCTTCCCGCTCCTTAATTACCGGTGTAATTTGTGGTGTGCGGGTGGAAGAAATAAAAGATCCGGTTATGAGGGAAGTTAGGTACTTAGATAAGCTAATAGACGAACTGGCCAAAGGCAGGCAAATGGAAAAGATTTTACGAACATAAAAAACACCAACGAGAGTTGGTGTTTTTTATTGGCTCCCTAGCGGAACAGATTACAACCGACTATTTAGAAAATGAAATAATAATTTAACTAAAATGTTTTAGGGAAAAGTAGGTTACGGAAAGTATTCTATTTTTTTGGGTAAAATTCAATTATCCACTCTATGCCATATTTGTCTCTAAACATACCAGCGTAAGAACCCCATGGGCCGTTACCCATTGGTCCTTCTACTTGCCCTCCGGCAGAAAGACCGGTAAATAATTTATCCGCCTCTTCTTTACTTTCCGTGTGTATGGAAATCTTGCTTCGGTTTTCGTTTTCATTTACTTTTCCTAAAACTTCCGGCACGTCATTTGCCATGAGCATATTATTTTTACCAATAGGTAAAGTAATAAGCATTATTTTATTTTGTTCTTTTTCTGCTACAGGAAATTCGGCACTTGCAAGATCTTTAAAACGTATTATTTTGGTGAACTCTCCACCGAATACTGATTTGTAAAAAATAAATGCTTCTTCCGCATTACCATTAAAATTAATCCAAGGATTTATTGTTGTCATATTTGAATTATATTTAATCAATTATTATACATTCATTATACACTACCCCAAACAAAAAACACCAATTTTATTGATGTTTTTTGTTTGCTCACCCTATTGGGGATTTAATTTGTTAATTAATTTTTTACTAAATTTCTAAAAGCTAACGCAATAAAAGATTAAAAATGTATCCGGTAATTGTTATGCTTACCCCCACAATACCTGCAAAAATCAATATTAGTCTTAATTTCATTACCTTTTTCAAAATCATAAATTCAGGCAGGGAGAGGGCCGTAACCGACATCATAAAGGCTAGTGCTGTTCCCATACTAACTCCTTTTTCTGTCAAAACGCTAACTAGCGGAATTATTCCCGCGGTATTGGAATATAGGGGTATGCCTATAAGAACCGCAAGCGGCACGCCGTACCATTTGTTACTTCCCGTGTATTTTACTAAGAAGTCTGTAGGAACATAGCCGTGTATGAAAGCCCCCACTCCAATGCCTATAATAATATAAGGCCAAACTCTTTTTAAAATATCCAGCGTGTAATCTTTGGCATAAGCCAGGCGTTGCTTCCAGGACATTTGAGGTAATTCTATATTGGACTTAATAGCATTCTGAAACACGAAAGATTCTACCAATTTTTCCGGGTTTAAGCTTCCTATAACAATACCCGACAGGATAGAAATAATCAGGCCACTAATAATATAAATAAGGGCTATTTTCCAGCCGAATAACCCAAGCAAAAGTACTAATGCTACTTCATTAATCATTGGCGAAGCAACTAAAAAAGAAAAAGTAGTTCCAAGCGGTACGCCGGCCTGGACAAAACCTAAGAATAAAGGAATTGCCGAGCATGAGCAAAACGGCGTAACAATGCCGAGCAGTGAAGCAACAACATTCCCAGTGTATTTATTTTTGTGTGACAAAATTCCTCTAATTTTTTCTGGCGGGAAAAATGAACGGAGTAGAGATACCGCAAACACTATAACAGCTAAGAGCACAAAGATCTTAACCGTGTCGAATATAAAAAAATTTACTGCTATGCCAGCCAAACTGTCCGGTAAAAGTTTAAAGACCGAATAGGTTAACCAATCAGCCGCCAATTGCAAAGGGAAAAAAATATTCATGAGTTATTGCATTGAAGAAGCCTTTAGTATGGCTTTTTTAATCTCTTCCACATTTGGCACAAAACCAACTAAGACAGGCTTTCCGTCCACCGCCAAAACCGGGCTGGACATTAACCCCATATTTAGAATTTGCTGAACGTCGGTAACATATTCCACCTGGTCGGGCAGCTTTAATTGAACTGCTGCTTGTTTGGTTATTTCAAACAGTTTTTTACAGGTAGCACAGCCTGAACCTAAAACTTGGATTTTCATAGTTAAATTCCAAACGTTGCTTTAATTCGCTCTTTGTTAATGCCGTTGGTCATATTTGTAAATCCCATTTGTTTTAGGAGGATCATAACATACTCTGACCTACTCCCCGACCGGCAATACAGGAGCAGTTTGGCATCTTTAGGCAAGCCTTGTAATGCTGCCGGGCTTTCCATAATGCTCCCTGCCGGTATGTTAATAGCGCCCTCCACATGCCCTAGGGCATACTCGTAAGGCTCGCGTACGTCTATAATAGTGTAATCCATATAAGTTAAACCTAAAAAATAAAAAAAGGCCGCCACACGGGCGAGCCTTTAAGGCTTCTTAAGCTAGTATATCATACCAGGTTTATTATTCAGCATTCTATTTAACTTAACATTTTTTAAACAAAAAACACCTCCATTTAAGAGATGTCCTTTGTTGGCTCGGGAGCTGGGATTCGAACCCAGGACCCATCGGTTACACCTTGCCTTAATATTTCTATTAAGAGTGGACTATATCATCATCCCCGATGGAGGGATGCGAGGGGCTTCCCAAGATCTTTCGATCTAAGTACTCTCTTGCGAGATAGTCTCTGAACCTTCCCCACATTGGTGGGGCTTGGCTGCTGATTACCATTTTAAAGGTTTCCAGCAATTCACCTCGTTTTTCCGTTCTCAATTACTTGAGAAGGCTGCAACAGACCTGCATGAATTTCTTTATGGCAGTTGGAGCAAACTAATACACATTTGTTTAGTTCATTTTTGGTCTTCTCCCAAGAACGGGTTAAACCATTTTGTCCTAGTCCAAAATCTTTTCCTTTTGGGTCAAGATGATGGAACTCTAGGGCTCCGGCGCATTTATCATAACCACAGAATGTGCACTTATTGCCCTTATAGGCAATGGCCATGGTTTTGATCTTTTTGCGTCTTTTATCAACTGCTTTTTTAAGATACTCTGCGCGGTCGGAATATTTCCTTGTATCAGCCATATATTATAGCTTACTGATAAAGGCGGATTCACAGCCGATTGCTCTACCGCTGAGCTACTCCCGAATATAGACAATATTCAATTGTCTTAGATATTTTATCATTATGTTGATATTTTATCAATAGGCCAAATTTATGCCTTTGTGTTAGAATATAGGTGTAATAAAGAGGGCCACACCCCATAATTTACGAATGTTTATATAGTCTGCATAAAGAATTTTTATGATCAAAAAAACAATTTCAAGCGGAACAGCGCATAAAATTCCTACTGACTTAAAACAGGCTTTGGCTTCGGACAAAGCAGCGCTGGCATTATGGGAAAGCCTTTCTCCCCTTGCGCGCAATGAATGGATTTGCTGGACTACCTTTGTTAAAAAAGAAGAAACAAGAAAAGACCATGTTAAAAGAGTGGTCGGTGAACTCAAAGAAGGTATGCGCCGGCCTTGTTGCTGGCTGGGCTGTATACATAGGAAAGACAAAGCCATAAGCCCCTCAATTCAAGGAATACTTAATAGGCGATCTAAAAAATAAGAACAATAGGGAATGCGCCGATTATTTTTTGAGACCTTTGGTGTAACCCAAAGGTCTCTTATCTTGAAGTAGTGGAAAAGTCAGACTCGGGTGGTGATATACCAGAGCACCCACCTCCCTAACCCGAGCTTAAGCCTTCTGTAGGGCTGGCGACACTCGCCACACTGGTAAACCCCCTCCCCCAACCTACAGACGATCTTGTCGGAAAAACAGTAAGGGCATTTCTGCACCTTGCTCCACACCATATCCTTCATGTCTTTCGAATTCTTCATGGCACTCCTCCTGGGAAATTGAACGTACGTCATTTTACCAAAAACCCCCAGATTTTTCAAGGGTTGTTGTTTAAACAAAAACAATGGGGGCATGCCCCATTGTTTTTTAATTAAGGAAGTAGGTTTAGGTTATACCTCAAGTTATGTTCACAAATAATTTTTTTCTGAACACCCTCCCCTTGCGAACCCGGACCCCAAGAAGGGTTTATGTATTCCTGTATACTCGCGTTGCAATCTTTTATAAGATTTTTGTTAACTTGGCCCACATAGGTAATCCCTAAAGCAAAAATTAACAAAATTAAGGGCAATAAAATTTTTAGCATCCTTTTCATTTTATATGAAGTCTAATTGGCCATTAAACTGTTAAGTCGTTATCGGATTTTATTTCCAAGGCTTTTTGCAAAGTTCTTTCAAGCACAGTCGCGGCAGTCGCAATTACCATAGAAATAAAAGTGGTTACAATACACAGGGCCAAAAAACCCGCCGGGTCGTCATTTGTAGCATGAAATATTCTAATATATAGCCCTGCTATTACAATTAAAATGCCAAGTACAATAGCACAATATTTTATAGTTCTTAAAGCCTTCACAGAGTTTACTGAAAATACTTTATTTTGCCCAATGTATCCGAGTAATTTGAACGCCTTATACAGGGCAACAAAAAACGCAATGGACGCCAAGTACCCATACATAATTAATGGATCAGCGTAAATACTAAACAGGTCTAAGTTTACTGCTCTTCCTTCAGTTAATGGAAACCTAATCATAATGACCAGTGCCACGAGGCCGATGAGCACTAAGACTATCTGGAGAAATATTGTTAAACCTTTTTTCATAAATTTTTTTGTTCACTAATTATTAATATGTAGCATATCGACTGATTAGCCGATCAGCCTATTCGCTGACTAGCTGTTCTTGTATTCCAAAATGTCCCCTGGCTGGCAGTTCAGCGCTTTACAAATAGCTTCTAACGTTGAAAAACGAATGGCTCTGGCTTTTCCATTTTTTAATATGGAAATATTAGCCATGGTTATTCCAACTTTTTCTGCAAGCTCAGTTACGCTCATTTTCCGCTTTGCCAGCATGACATCAAGATTGATAATTATAGACATAGGGTTATACTGTTAATTCGTTTTCCGACTTTATATCCAGGCCGCTCTGTATAAGTTTTTGTAGGACTGCGGCGAATGTTGCAATTACAATTGACGCAGAAATAATAATAAGCCCAATTAGCACCACGCCTGGGGCATCGTCTTTGTCTGCGACCATAAATATATATGGCATGCCTGCAGCGAACAGGACGCCAATTGTCACAGCACAATATTTTATATTTTTTAATGCCTTAACAGACAAATTTGAAAAAGCAGTGTTTGTGTCTATATAGGTTAACAAATTCCAAGCCTGGTACAGCGCAAATAAAAACGGGAAAGACGGAACATATAGGCCTATTAAGAGAGGGTCGTAGCCTTTTAAGTCTATGGAACCAATAACTCTGGGCAAACCATAAACGCACAAAACCAGCACCCCAAACGCAAAAAATATTAAAACCCCTTTTAAAAACAATGTTGAACCTCTCTTCATAAGATTTAGTATTATTAATAAGTATTTATATAATACATTATGATTTATCGTTTGTCAATATATTATTATTGTTATACATAAATTATGAACAGCCTTAAATAAAGGGTATAATTACCTTATGGATTCAAAAGAAGCACGACAACTTAAACTTGAAGATTTAGGATACAGCGAATTTTTTGCCTCAAGCTTTGACCCACTTATGTCAGACGGAGTAAGCGTAGGCAGGGTAATTGCGGAGCATAAAGGAGCTTACAGCGTAATTAACGAACGCGGTATATTTTTTGCAAAAATTACCGGCAAGCAAATGTTTACGGCCCTGGGAAGGAAAGACTTCCCTGCTGTGGGAGACTGGGTGGCAATTTCGGAAACAGGACCCGGCAAAGCCGTAATCCAAAAAGTTTTGCCACGGAAGACGGTAATAAGCAGAAACTCAGGAGACAGGAACAAAACTGGCAACAAAACTAACATCCAGGTTATTGGCGCCAACATAGACGCGGCATTCGTGGTGGAGTCCGTGGATCGCGACTACAATTTAAACCGGCTGGAAAGATATTTTGTTTTAATAAAAGACGCGGGAATTTCGCCAGCCGTGGTTTTGAACAAAACAGACCTGATTTCTCCTGAAGAGTTGGAAATTAAGCTTTCCGAAATAAAAAAAAGGTTTACTGGTGCAGAGGTTATCCCCACCAGCACAATGAATAGTAACGGCTTGGATAAATTAAATGCTTATATTTTGCCCGGTAAGACATACTGTTTTTTAGGGTCTTCCGGCGTGGGCAAATCTTCCTTAATAAATAAATTAATTGGAAAAGATTTAATTAAAACCGGAAAAGTCAGCGCCTATTCCGGGCGCGGACAGCACGTGACCACGAGCCGCGAAATGTATTTTTTGGAAAGCGGCGGAATAGTAATAGACAACCCCGGAATCCGCGAAGTCGGACTGGCGGAAGTCAGCGCCGATTTGGGAAGTTTTTTTGAAGAAATTGCCGCTTTGGCTACAGGCTGCAAGTATAACGACTGCACCCACGTCCACGAACCCGGCTGCGCGGTGCTGGCTGCCCTGGAAACAGACAAGCTGGACCGCGGCAAATATAACAATTACATTAGCTTAAAAAAGGAAGTCAGCCATTACGGAATGACAGAGCCTGAAAAAAGGGAAAAAGACCGGAAGTTCGGCAAATTTTTTAAAAACGCCAAAAAAGACTTTAAAAAATACGGATATAAAAATTATTTATAAACGCGCCGGGAATACCAAGCTGGCTGGCATTAAAATTAATTATTCTTTAAAATTACTTTATGAAAAACAAACCCGCAGGAATCATTATTGTTATCATTATTTTAGCCATTTTAGGTGGGGCTTGGTTTTTTGCTCAGAAGAATAAAACAAAGAACACGGAACCGGTTGCCTGCACAATGGAAGCCAAGCTTTGTCCGGACGGCTCTTACGTAGGCCGAAGCGGTCCTTTGTGCGAATTTGCCCAATGCCCGGAAAACCCATCTTTACCACAAGGGTACACCCTGGACTCTTATAAAGTAGAAAAGGTCCTAGACGTTGCCTGCACAAAAACCACAGACTGCCAAACGCCGCCTGAATATTTATTAATATCCCGCTGCCCTATGACTTCCCTTTGCTTAAAAAACCAATGCACTGTGGTTTGTCCAGATTACATAGAGAACAATGGGCGCTGAAATCGCATTTATATTTTATGCTATAATGCTAAAGTAATAAGTTTTAAACATGCGAATATCACCCGTAAATTTTTTGGGTGATTCCCCCGAGGAGCAGCTAGTTGCCATGCTAAATATAAACACAAGTTAGCGGATTTTTCCGTTAGCTTTTTTTATTAGCTCCTCGACGGAAACCTTTATTAATTTTTAATTATGCAACTACCTTTCACTCCCACCCAATTTTTTGGCTCACTCGAACAATACAACCTCTCAGTCTGGCCAGCGCAAATAATTATTTATTTTGCGGCAGCTTTAATTTTATATTTAATTTTTAAGCCGGGTAAAAATTCCGGAAAAATAATAGCCCTAATACTAGCCCTTTACTGGCTATGGATGGGCATTATGTACCACTGGACTTTTTTTGCCGACATTAATCCAGCGGCACGCCTGTTTGGCGCTGTGTTTATTGTGCAAGCATTAATATTTATTTTTGAAGGAGCAATAAAGAACCGCTTATGGTTTTCATTTACTAAAAATTGGAAGTCCATTATTGGCCTTTTCCTTATGATTTTTGGGACAATACTCTATCCGCTACTGGGAAGCAATCTAGGCCACGTTTACCCCTTCTCTCCCACTTTTGGTCTGCCCTGCCCCACCACCATATTTACTTTTGGAGTCCTTCTCCTGGCAAGACGGGTTCCCAAATATGCGCTTATTATCCCCTTGTTATGGTCACTGCTTGGCTTTACTGCCGCGCTGTCAATGGGCGTTACCGAAGACATCTCCCTCCTAATTGCGGGACTAACGGGAACCGGGATTATTATTTTCACTAAACCAACCCAATCACCACAAATTTAATAACTATTAAACTAAAAAACATGAGTAAAAAAATATTTGGCTTCATAATGGTTATGGCTATAATTCTTGCCATACTTACTATTATTTCTTTACGCGTATTTACCAAAGTAGAAAGCAGTAACCAGAAAAAAACCACGGTAGAACAGGTAACTGAAATTTTTATGAATAAATACGACTTATCCGGAAGTGGAATAAATGTTAAAGTAACAACGGACAGCGGAACCTTTGCCAAAGGCACTTTTAATGAAGCCGGGACGGGCGGCGGCGGTTTATGGTTTGCCGCTAAAACTGCCAATGGGTGGGAATTGGCCTTTGACGGAAACGGCATTGTCCCCTGCGACGCGGCCAATAAATACAGCTTTCCTGTCGACTTAATTCCAAAATGCATTGACACACAAAACAATAACGACTTAATTAATAGATAAACTATTTATGAAGCACAAATTTTTGGTATTATGGCTGGCGGGACTAGTGGGCGGGGCCGCTGTTCTGCCTTATGCCTTTACTTTGCAACACGATATTATATTAAAAACTGGGCAGCCACT
The DNA here is from genome assembly GCA_964474825.1 of uncultured Candidatus Saccharibacteria bacterium. Taxonomy (GTDB): domain Bacteria; phylum Patescibacteriota; class Doudnabacteria; order UBA920; family UBA920; genus CAYYWQ01. Next base: position 36,862 of record CAYYWQ010000001.1, on the reverse strand, counting down.
GCTAACAATTATATTGGCATCAATTGCGCAAACTGCGGTTCTTTTAGCCATTGCCATATTTTTTGGGTTAAAACTTTCTCAGAGCTTAAATATTCCCGTACTTACGCTTTTTGATCCAAATACGCCCACAAAACAAAAACTACCGCGCTTTGTTTTATTAACTGTTTCTGCGGGTGTAATAACCGCTGTGTTAATTGCACTTGGCGATGTGCAGTTTGGAAAATACCTTCCGGAACTTACTGTAGTTAACGGCCACGTGACAATGTGGAAGACACTGCTAGCGGCATTCTACGGCGGCATAGTGGAAGAATTATTAATGCGTCTATTTTGCATGTCGCTATTCGCATGGATACTTGCCAAAATTTTCAAATCAATGGAGCCTACTAAGAACGCCCTAATTATGTCGGCGGCAATAATACTTTCTTCAATACTCTTTGGACTTGGCCACTTACCCATAACCGCGGCGCTCACAGCCATAACTCCTCTGGTTATTGCCAGGGCAATAGTACTTAACGGAGTTGGCGGCCTGGTCTTTGGCTGGCTCTACTGGAAAAAAGGTTTGGAATACAGCATTGTGGCCCATTTTACCGCGGACATTGTGCTTTTAGCAATCATCCCCGCTTTGCTAAAGTAGAAATTCATTACCAACAAAAAACATTAGCAGGTGCTAATGTTTTTTGTTATTATAATATTAATAATTATTAACATTATATATGAACACAAAAACTATTATAGTGGAAGCAATTGTTAACGCGCCAATTGAAAAAGTTTGGCAATATTATAGCGAACCCGAACATATTACCAAATGGGCTTTTGCCTCAGACGACTGGGAAGCGCCGGCCGCGGAGAATGATTTAAAAGTAGGTGGAAAATTTAAAACTACCATGGCCGCAAAAGACAAAAGCGCCAGCTTTGATTTTACTGGGACTTACACTGCCGTAACAGAACACGAACTTATTGAATACGATATGGATAAAGCTCCCACTGAAGTTAAAAGCCGTCATGTGAAAGTTGAATTTGCCGCGGCTGTTGAAGGCACAAAGGTAACCGTAACCTTTGACCCGGAAAACCAAAACCCGGAAGAAATGCAAAGGGAGGGTTGGCAGGCAATTTTAGACAATTTTAAAAAACACGTTGAAAACAGTAACTAATAATATTAGGGCAACCACATGGAACACAAAGAAGCCGCGGATATTTTAATAAAATTGGTGTCTGATGGTAAATTTAAGGCCAAAGAAAAAGAAGCCCTCATGACAGCCATTGGAGTTTTAGCCTGGACTTCCCTTTCCAAAAGCCGCGTGAAATCCCTAAAAACTAAACGTGATAAAGACCTTGAATGGAAATAATTAAAAAAACCGCGATTTGGCGGTTTTTTTAATTATCCACAGTTTAAAATTGACTTTTAGTGAACGACAGTATACCCTATAAATATAATAAAATTATCTTAATAATATGCGAATAAAAATTTGGGAGAGAATAATTATAGTCAGTATTTTACTTTGTGCTGTTCCTGCCATAAGTTTGGCCCAAACCCAGCCCAAAACCTTTACCGGCACAGTAACTAAAATAGTAGGCAGCCAGGTTTTCTTTAGAACCACCAACGCGGCTAATTACAGCGCCGAGGTCGGCAACGCGCAATTGGTCCGCAAAAACGGCGCGGCCATGAAGTTTACAGAAATTTTACCCGGTGACAAAATAGAAACCAAAGGCATACTTTGGGCAGACAGCAGTATAAGCGCTACCTACTTACGCAACCTCTCCCTTTTCCCGCATACCGGCACATTCAGTGGAAAAATAATTTATATAAATCCCGCCAATTCCAGTTTTGTTATAGACGGCAAAACAAACGGAGCCCAAACTATTAACACTGACCAGCTAACTACTTTTAAGAAAAACAAAGGCGCTGCGACTTTCAGCGATATGCAATTAGGCATGACCGCTTCTGTTAAAGGCCTTTGGGACAGAAATAAAGCCGACATTGCGGCCAAGTCTGTGGAAGGCACTTTGAGATACATAAACATAACCATAACCGGCGCCATTACCATGAAAATTGGCAACAGCTTTACTGTTCTCGGAAGCGGTAACGCAATTTATGGAATAGACGTTACAAACGCAAAATTACAAAATAAAAACGGCCAGTCTTTGCCGTTTGCTAAATTTAATACAGGTGATGTGGTCAAAGTAGAAGGCAAACACCTCTCCGGGGATGTTGCCATAACCGCAACTTTAGTAAAAAATACTTCGGTGAAATAAACTTTAAACTTTAATATCCGCCCACATAGGAAAGTGGTCTGAAAGTTTTATACTGCGTTCTATGCCAAAGGCTGCAACTTTGGCGTTTTTAGGATAAATGCCGTCCAGCTGAAAGCGCACAAAACCCCGGCGCATGGTATAACCAATTTCCTCGCAGTTAGTCATAAACCCGTGCTTTTTTAAAAACAAATGGAATTTATTTTTTTGGTCGTCGTAAAAAAGCGGGATCATTGTGCCGGCCAAAGTCATAAGCGGAATAGTGTTAAAATCCCCTCCTAAAATTACGGTGTCAGATTTATTTTGCAGACTAATGTCTACTAACACGTCCCTCAGCTGCAAAATTCTTTTTGCGTAATTAAGCGGGCCATTTAAATGAACATTATAAATTTTAATTTTCTTGCCTAAAAAATCAACTTCACTGCAAACAGCCAAGCGCGGCCTAAAACGCAGAAGCGGGTAAACCGGCAATTTTATAACTGTTGTGCTGTTAATAGGCAAACGGCTCAAAATTGCCAACCCATGAGTGCCGCGTCCCAAAGAAAGGCGCCTAACCGCGGTGTATGCAAAATTTAATCCCAAACGCTTGGCTAACTGGCTGGCGCTGGAAGTTTTTTCTCCGCTTCTATGTTCAATTTCCTGGAGTAAAATAACATCTGCTAAAGCTAAATTGGGATTATTTAAAAATGCCTGGCCCACTTTGGCAATATTGCGGCCAAAATGCGCGTTAAAAGTAGCCACGCGTAAACTGCCCTTGGCTTTGGGTTTTAGTACCGGCAGCGGTGCCGGATGGAGCACGGGAGTAAGCAATATACTGTCTTTTGGTATTTGTGGAAATTTCATTATTTATTTACTGTCTACTCCCACGGCTTGGGAGATGTTTGTGTAACCATCTCGCTTAAGCAGTGTCGCCAAACCGCGGTTAATTTGTCCTATAAGCTGCGGACCTTGGAATATCATTCCGGTAATTAACTGGATAAGGCTAGCGCCCAAACGGATTTTTTTATAAGCGTCTTCGGCAGAGAACACCCCGCCGCAGCCAACTAAAATAAATTCACCCTTGGTCTTTTTATACAAATAAGCAATTTGCTTGTTGGCCAACTCTTCCACGACTTTCCCGGACATACCCCCTACCGAAGGAAAATCTTTGTCATGGACATTTGGATTACTTCTGTCTTTGGCTAAGTTAGTGGAAATAAATCCTGTAACTTTGTATTTACGCGCCACTTCTATTATACCGTCTAAAACATTAAACGGCATTTCCGAAGGCATTTTAATAAACATTGGTTTTTGTGAAGACACCTGGCGCAAGGCGGAAATAAGCCGCTCAAATTTTTCCGGTGTGGTAAACGGCTCGCCCCCAAAAGTATTAGGGCAGGAAATATTAACCGTAAAATAATCGCCAATGTTAGCGGAAACAAATTCCCTATAAGCCTTAACATAATCGGCTATACCTGTTTGCTCGTCCGCGCAAGCCTGATTATTGGTTTTAGCTATGGAGATACCCAAGGGAAACCCGAACTTTCGCCCCTTAAGTCTTTTTGCAATGGCTTCACACCCGTCATTTTTTAAACCGTAATAAACCAATAAACTTTGCGACTGCTTAAGCCGCCACAACCTCGGCCTTTCATTCCCCGGACAAGGCTCCCCTGTTATGGAGCCTATTTCCTCAAAACCAAAACCTACTGAAGGTAAAATTTTAGTTAGTTGGGCATTTTTATCAAATCCTGCCGCTAAACCAATTGGATTGTTAAACTTTATTCCGGCTACTGTTTGTTGCAGCATTGAATTACTGGAACCAAACATTAAGCCTGTTATTCCCCGCGTTACCGAATTACTTCCCAGGAGACGGCCGGCTGTAATCATCCGGTCGTGCACATCTTCCGGATCCTGCATAAAAAAAATCGGCTTAAGCACTTTACGATAAACAAAACCGATTACACTGTCCCTAATATGCCCAATCATTTTTGCGTCCTCAAAGCTATTGCTAAATAGCTACTTAAGAAAAAATGGGCATTTATGCCTCTGTTTTCATTATAGCATTTTTTTGCCTTTTTTGTTAGAATACAGGGGTAATTATTTATAAATGACTATGAAAAATCGTTTTGTCACAGTAGCCGCAATTCAGTCTAAAGTCTCGGCAGATATAAATTCTAATGTGGAAAAAACAGTTAAGCAAATCCGCCAGGCCGCAAAAAAAGGCGCGCAAATTGTTTGTTTGCAGGAACTGTTCCAGACTTTATATTTTCCTTTGGTTGCAAAAGTAGCCAAAGAAAAATACGCAGAAACCATTCCTGGCAAGACTACTAAAATAATGTCAGCCCTGGCAAAAGAATTAGGCATAGTTATTATTGTCCCTTTGTTCGAAAAAGCTGCCAATGGCAAATATTACAACACGGCCGTGGTCTTTAACGAAAAAGGACAAATGGTAGACCGCTACCACAAAATACATATCCCGCATGACCCAGGCTTTTACGAAAAAGATTATTTTGAAAAAGGAGACACGGGCTATAAAATATTTAAAACCAAGTTTGGCAATTTCGCGGTGCTTATTTGTTTTGACCAGTGGTTTCCGGAAGCGGCCCGGTCTGCAAGGCTCGCGGGCGCGGAAATGATTTTTTACCCCACGGCCATTGCCAATGTAATTGGCTATATTCCCCGCGAAGGCGACTGGCATGAAGCCTGGGAAACCATGATGCGCGCCCATGCCATAGCCAACAGCGTACCGGTAATAACTCCCAACCGCATTGGAGAAGAAGGCAAGTCCCGCTTTTGGGGACAGTCTTTTATTTCGGACGCTTTTGGCAAAGTTTTAAAACGCGCCAGCAGCAGCAAAGAAGAAGTTATTGTTGCCAAAGTGGATTTAAATATGAACCACTACATTTCCGACGGCTGGGGATTTTTGCACGACAGAAGACCGGATACTTACTCTTCCCTGACTGATACTAAGTTTGTAAAAAACCGCACCCGTTCAAAAGAAATGATAGCAGAAGAAAAAAGAGTCCAAAAACTTTTGGGAGAAAAATAAATGGCCCAAACTCCTAAAGAGCTCGATTTACACATGCCCGCGGAATGGGAACAACATTCCGCTGTTTGGCTTGCCTGGCCGCACGACATAACAACTTTTACCCAGGGAATAGAACAGGCAGAAAAAACTTTTTGTGAAATTATTAAATCTTTAGAAGGCAGCGAAAAGATTGAGTTACTTGTTGTAAATGACGAAATGCGGAACCGGGCAGAAAAGTTAATTAAAGACTCGGAAGCTGATTTAAACAACATTAATTTTCATAAAATTAATTACGCGGACGTCTGGACCCGCGACTACGGCCCCACATTCCTAAACAACAATGCCTGGACTAAGTGGGTTTACAACGTTTACGGTAAAGCCCACGAAGACCCGGTCTATTGGGCTCCCCTGTTAAAAGACAACGATGTATTTAATACAATTGCTCTACCTGGCCAAAAATTTGAACCCGGCATAGTTTTAGAAGGCGGATCAATTGAAGTTAACGGCCAAGGAACTTTAGTAACAACCGAGCAGTGCCTGCTTAACCCTAACCGCAATCCCCACTTAAACAAAGAACAAACAGAGCAGTATCTCAAAGATTATTTAGGAGTCAGTAATATTATTTGGCTAAAAAGAGGTTTAGTAAACGACCACACAGACGGGCATATTGATGACTTGGCCAGGTTTGTTTCCCCAAATAAAATTGTTACCGCTTACGAAGAAGACGAAAACGACGAAAACTATGTGAGCCTACAAGACAATTACACTGTTTTAAAAAATGCTGCTGACCAGGACGGCAAACCATTTGAAGTTATAAAACTGCCCATGCCGCACATGCGTTACGAAGAAGGCCATACCGTGCATTCGGGAGATGAAAAAGGCACCGAAGAACAAGGAGAAAAAGCAGCGGTTTCTTATGCCAATTTTTACATTGGCAACAAAGTTGTTTTAGTTCCTACTTTTGAAGACAAAAGTGACGCCAAAGCCCTGGAGATTATTCAATCCTGCTTCCCTGACCGTAAAGTTATAGGTATAAGCTGCAGCAACATAATCTACGGCGGCGGCACCATTCACTGCATGACTCAGCAACAACCTGCAATCTAAAATCAATGATTTTTGCAAAAATCTTACTCGTGCTGTCGGTCGGTTCAAATATTACAGCCACTGTAATATACCTTTTCGCAATTTTCAAAAATAAAATACGCCCCCATTCTTTCACTTTCTTAATTTGGTCACTAATTTTAACAATTAATTTTTTTGCCCAAATTTTATCCGGAGTAGGAATAAGCTCTATATTACTTGCGAGCAACTTGATTGCTTGCTTATTAATATTTGGGGCATGCATAAAAAAGGGTTATACCGAGCATGATGCCAAGGATATTATATGTTTGATTCTAGGGATAGTTGCAATAGTAATTTGGTTAGTTACTAAACAACCGTTATTCTCTGTTATTCTTTCGTGTGTAATTGATTTGTTTGCCTTTATTCCTAGTTTCCGTAAATCTTTTAGAAAACCTCTGGAAGATTCCCCCGCAACATATTATATCTCAGGATTTGAATATATATTTTCTTTTCCGTCTTACCAGGTATTTTCTTTTATTGGGCTTCTGTATCCGGTCTGGGTTATTGCGATTGATTTTAGTTATGCCACCCTAATACTAATTCGTCGCTGGCAATTAAAAAGAACGGCTTTGACATAAGTTTGATATCTGTTAAAATAATTTTGTAATTAATCCTTTTCGCTGAAGCTTAAAACAATGTCTCCTGTCCTAAGACGGGATCTGAAGGTGGTGAGGCCCTATCGGATGATGGGGTAAAAATTCGCGAGAAGCAAAAGGATAAAAATGGAAAAAGCTAAATTAAACAAGCTGTCTGCCGGCTTAAGAAATTTAATTGAGCAGGAAAAAAACACGGGCACAAAAGGCACAATTAGCAGCCACGTAAAAAAAGCCGGCAAACCGGTTACGGCTTACGCAGAAAGAACCCTGCAGCACTTAAACGGCGGCTCTACTATGCAGGCTGCTCTTTGGCTAAAGGAGCATTTGGACAATGGCGGCAAATTAGTTGTAACCATTGCCGGTGCTTTAAGTTCTTTTCAGGTTGGGGTAATGTTAGCCGAACTTATTAGGCAGAACAAAGTCCACTTAGTTTCTGCCACTGGCGCTAACCACGAGGAATCATATTACCGCTATGTAGCCCATTCCCACTACGCCTATATTCCCCGCTACACCGAACTTACACCGCAGCAGGAAGCAGAACTGAGAGATGCCGGCCTACGTAGAATAACCGACACCTTTTTGCCGGAAGACGAAAGCGTGCGCATTATGGAGCCGCATTTACTTAAAATGTGGAAAGAGGCGGAAAAAAACGGAGAAAGACATTATCCCCACGAATATTTTAGAAGATTGTTTAAAGAAAACCTAATAAAGCCCGACAAACTTGCCAACCCAGCCGACTGCTGGACTTACGCTGCTTTTGAAAAAAATATTCCCATTGTTATTCCCGGGTTTGAAGATTCCACTATGGGAAATATTTTTTCCAGCTACTCTTATAACGGGATTCACAAAAAGAAAGGTGACATTAGCGTTGACCAAAACGTAATGAAAACCGGCCTTGAATACTTCCACTTAATGTACGACTGGTATATGAAGGAAAGTAAAAACGCCCCCATTGCCTTTTTGCAACTTGGAGGCGGTATTGCCGCGGACTTCCCTATTTGTGTAGTGCCTTCCATAAAGCACGACCTTAAAATCCACAAAGTCCGCGACTGGGCAGGATTTATAGAAATCGGTAGCAGCCCAATGTCTTACGGCTCCTACTCAGGAGCTGGCGGTAAAGAAAAAATTACCTGGGACAAACTTTCCACCCAAAGCTATTACCAAATTATCCAGAGTGATGTTACTGTGGTATTCCCGTGGATTGCGGCAGTACTACTCGGGCTTTAAGATAAATTTAACTCATACAAAAGCAAAACCCCTTCGTCCTAATAAGGATAGAAGGGGTTTTACAAAGGGTTAGCTTTCCCCATAGGCGATGTTCTTTTGTTAATGCTGATGCATTATGGCCTAACCGGCCGCAAGGGTTTTTCGCAGAAGCTTGGGAAAGCTAACCTGCAGTTACTCCTCTTTGCATCTATTACGTTCCTTTCTATTTCAAGTTTACGCCCGTCAAAATCTAAGGTCAATAAAAGTTATCCACCACGGCCAAAAAATACTTTTATTTAACCACAAAATAAAAATCCGCCCCAGTTTAAGGGCGGATTTTATCTAACTACTAAATGCTATCTGCTTTATGCTGTGTGTTCTAGTAATCTCTTAATTTATTTATATCTATATGTTCCCTAATGCGCTCTAAAGCCTTGCTTTCAATTTGCCGAATGCGCTCGCGGGTGACGCCAAATTCTTCACCGACTTCTTCCAGGGTATGGGTAACACCGTCTTCCAAACCAAAACGCATTTTTAGGATTTTTTGTTCGCGCGGATCCAAGTCTTTCAAAACATTTCCCACATATTCTTTTAGAATTTGCCTGCCCGCAACTTCGTTGGGCTTGGTAGTGTCTTCGTCTACAATAAAATCGCCGAGGTAAGAATCTTCACCGTCATCTTCCCCCACCGGAGCGTCTATGGAAACCGTTTCCTGGGAAATCTTCTTGAGATGATAAACTTTTTCAACCTCAATGCCCATTTCCGCGGCAATTTCTTCTGGCAAAGGCTCGCGTCCTAAATCTTGAACGAGCGACCGTTCGGCCTGCGCGTATTTGTTTAAGGTCTCCACCATGTGCACAGGAATGCGGATGGTACGGCTTTGGTCGGCAAGGGCGCGGGTTATAGCCTGACGGATCCACCAGGTAGCGTAAGTGGAAAATTTATAGCCTTTGGTCCAGTCAAACTTTTCTACGGCGCGGAATAACCCTAAATTACCTTCTTGTATTAAATCCAAAAGGCCCAAATTCCTGCCCATATATTTTTTGGCAATGCTCACAACCAAACGCAGGTTAGCTTCGGTAAGTTTTTTGCGGGCCGCTACGTCGCCTTTTGCAATTCGTTTGGCTAAATCTATTTCTTCAGCTCCTGAAATTAAGGAAACTTTACCAATTTCGCGCAAATACATTTGAATGCTGTCGTCGTAAATGTCTCCTAAATCAAAAGCATCTACGTCTTCAGACTGCTTCTTTTTCTTGCCTTTGCCGGTCTTTTGCTGAACTACAGTTTCGGGCTTTTTATTCTGCTCCCAAACACTAGCCACTTCCTGGTCAACAATTTCCACGCCGCGCTTTTCCAAAGCTTCCATTACGGCTTCCAATTCAGCTATATTGTCTTCAAATTGAGGAAGCGCATGAAGCAGTTCCGCTTCGGTTACAAAACCGCGCTCCAAGGACTTCTCCATTAACTGCGCCATTATTTTTTCGTCGCGGATAACTCCGGCAGTTTCGGAAGGTTTGGCTGCCGCCTTTTTTACCTTAGCCTTTACTTTAGGCTTAGAGACATGTTTAAAATTCTTCGCTTTAATTTTGCGAAGGAATTTCTTTTTAAGTTTTTGCGGCTTCTTCTTTTTTACCATAAAATCTTAAATCCCACTTATTAAATAGATTTCTCAAATTCCATTCGGAGCTTTGCGCTCTTTGCAAATTCTTCAGTCAACTTATGAATCTGGTCTTTATTACCCGCTGTTTCAGCCTGCCTGATTTCCATATTTAGCCGTTGCTGCTGCCTTTTTATGCCAGCCAGCTTAAAAATCGCGAAAGTCTTTCGAAGCTCCCGCAATTGCTGCTCACTACCACCCTCCAATTGATCACGTTGTGATTCTACCATAAAAAGGGCTTCCTTGGCTACTACCTCAGCCTTGATCTCAAAAGCTTGCCCAGACCCAAGTTTGGTTACCAGTTCCCTAATAATAGAGTCGCTAAACTCGTCCGGAGAGGCCTGTTTTAGAAGAAAGGAGGCAAAATCCGGATAAAGCAGCATTCCCCCAAGCAATTGTTTTTCCAAAAAAGCCTCTTGGGAAACTCTGGCGGCAGAAACCTGGTTAACAGATGCTGCAGTACTTGGAGCGGTTGTTTTCTTAATTTTATCCAAAGCTTCCCACAAAACTTTAGATTGAGTGTTAAATTTTCCGGCCAAAATCTTTACATAATGATCCTGCTCAACAGGGTCAGTAAGTAATTTAATTAACGGTAAAATTTCCTTGGCTACCAATTTCTTTTGCTGGACAGACGAGCTGTTAAAATCAGCAAACAGCTTGTCTATATAAAAGTCTAAAAACAGTCTGGCGTCGGCCACCTGCTTTTTAAAATCTTGCGGATTATTTTTAATTACGTCGTCCGGGTCTTTGCCGCCGGCCAATTCAATAATTTTAATAACATAATCCCGTCCCATATACATAGAGGCAGAACGTTTGGTGGCCTCAAGGCCTGCCGCGTCCGCGTCAAAACAAAATTTTAAAGTTCTGGTTAGGCGGCCTAGCAAGTCCAGTTGGTCAGATGTAAGCGCTGTGCCGCTGCTAGCCACAACATTGGTAAACCCAGCCTGGTGAGCTGCAATGCAGTCCATTTGACCCTCTACAACAATCGCCTCGTCATTCTTACGAACAGAATTTTTGGCAAAATTCAAACCAAACAAAACTTTGCTTTTGCTATAAATTAAAGTTTCCGGAGAGTTTACGTACTTGGCGGATTTTCCGTCATCTTTCAATATTCTTGCCGAAAACCCAACTGTTTCGCCGTTGTAATTATAAATAGGAAAAGTTACCCTACCCCTAAACCTGTCATAAATTTGGCCGCGCTCATTCTTGGCTGAGACTCCTGCTTTAACTAGCATAGCCGGAGCTATTTTCTTTTTGCCTAAAGCCTGCTCCAAAGTATGAAAGTCGTCCGGCGCAAAACCAATTTGCCATTTTTTTATGGTGTCCAGTGTAAGCCCCCTGTTTTTTAAATAAGTTAAGGCCTCCGCTCCCCGCTTGTCTTTTATTAAAAGTTCATGGTAATAGCGAGCGGCAAAGTCGTTAATCCTAAACAGTAATTCTTTTTCCGTTTGTTCCTGTGGGCTTGCAGGACGGTATTGCGGAAGCTGCACTCCGGCTTTTTGGGCTAAAATTTTTAAAGCTTCCTTAAAGTCTACATTCTCATAACGCATTACAAACCCAAAAATATCACCACCCTCATGGCAGCCAAAGCAATGCCAAATTTGCTTTTGCGGACTTATTTGAAAAGAAGGTGTTTTTTCACCATGAAAAGGACACAGCGCCTTAAAATTAGGCCCGGCCTTTTTTATTTGAATATATGAAGAAAGGACATCCGCAACATTCAAACGGTCTTTAATTTCTTGGAGCATTTGGTCTGCCATACATGTATATTAAACCCTAACAATAATACCCGCAACTTGTTTTTGGCGCATAAAAAACGCAAAATTATTTGCGTTTTTTATGGCGGAAGCGAAGGGATTCGAACCCTTGAGGGCTGTAACACCCTGCCGCCTTTCCAAGGCGGTGCACTCGACCACTATGCGACGCTTCCATGGTCGCAAAAGTCTTGATTATTTTATCATAAACAGCAGATAAAAGCCAGGGCATTTATTTTAAATTAAACTGAATTTACAAACAAGCAACCGGCGGCTCGTTTAGCGATAACTGTCTGCTAAACGCTGCCGCCGGCCTCAGTTTTCATAGAGTTGTTAGTTGCTGGGCATTAAAGTGGAAAGGGAGTCCGTAAGCGCAAGTTGGATCCCGTTGGCGCCTTCGGGCGGTTTAATGAAATCGCTCACCATGCCGTCGGTACACAGGACCACCTCGTACAACGCCGACAGAGGGAAGGGTGTAGCTTTTCCTCCCCACCCTGATACCACTTCACTGTACAGGCGGTTCAGCATGAGCATGAACGGCCAGAGCAGGTGGTATGGATTGCGACTCAGTTCGCCAACGTGGAACGAAAGCGCTTTCAGCAAGAACGCTAAGTTCTTGACTGAAATTTGGACCTGGACGTTTGGCCGCGTCAGCTTTCCCCAGAACTCAGAGAAAGCCAACACACAACTAAATCCGGGCATACGCTTGAGTGCTTCCAGCGTGAAATTACAAACCGCGATGTGGTCAGGGTGCCGGTCCAGGCCGTGGAGAATAATAGTGTGCGGCCGAACTATAGCAATCTCTCGAGTCAGCCTCGAGATAACGATTTCGTGATCTGCGGGGTCCTTGCTTTTGATCTCCCGCAACACTCCCTCGTGCACCAATAGCACACTTTGTATCCCCATAAAGTTACAGGCCTTTAGCAGCTCCTTTCTGCGCCGGACTTTGTCTTTAGGTTCTTTGCCTATGGTTAAGGTCAGGCATACGACTTGGTAGCCTTCCTCCTGGTATCGAACGCCCAACGGCATCATGGACATGGACTCATCGTCGCAGTGAGCGCAGATGAGAAGCACTGTCCTACCGTTGAGTTGCCGGGCTTTGGTTCTTGCGGGTTTATAGTTCCCCAGCGGGATCCACTCTGCCGCCTTTACCAGCCACAACTGTAAACGCAAAAACAACTTGAACATACGGCCTCCGTTCAGATTCAAACAAAAACTGCGATGCTTAATTTTACACTTAAAACAGGCCTTTATCAAGAGCAAAGCCCCTGACAATTCAAGCTTTATATTATATAATTCCCCTAACATTGCTAAGCAATATTTATGGACAAACCTAAAGCCCGGTCTCGCCTGCGCAAAATACTTGGAAGTTTTTATTTTACAGCTAGAAAAAAACTTTACTGGCATTTTTCTAAGTTGCCTTTTGCCAGCCGCATTCAAGCGGAAGAACTTCCTTATGTTATTTTTACGCACCAATCCACCCTGCTGCGCAAGCTTCGCAATGTTGATATGCACTTACAGCACAATAAAATTACCAACCTAAAAATTGCAGCGCAGCACATAAACGGTTTGCTTTTAGGCCCTGGGGAAATATTTTCTTTTTGGAAATTAATTGGCCGGCCAACTAAACGCCGCGGCTATAAAACCGGCATGGTACTCCACAACGGGTTAGTAAAATCCGGGACTGGCGGGGGTTTATGCCAAGTCAGCAACTTAATTTATTGGGCAACACTGCATACTCCCCTACAGGTAGTAGAACGGTGGCGCCATTCGTACGACGTCTTCCCGGACGCAAACCGCACCCTGCCCTTTGGCAGCGGCGCCACCTGCGCTTATCCAAATATAGACTTGCAAATAGTTAATCCCACCTCCGCCACTTTCCAACTTAAAATTAATTTAACCAAAGACCAACTAATTGGACAATGGCGGTCAAATACCCCCTCCAACTTTAACTACGAAGTTTATGAAAAATCCCACCACATAAACCACGAATGGTGGGGCGGCTACACCAGGCACAATTCCATTTTCCGAAAAATTACAGACCCACAAAATAAATTAATTAAAGACGAACTCATTACCGAAAACCACGCAATCATGATGTACGAGCCGTTTATTGAAACAGCCAAGCCTTAATAGATATCAAAAACACCCCTGCCTTTGCGGGGGTGTTTTTGTAATAGCGATAGTTATCGATAGGATCTACTTCCCCATCTTGTCTTCTACTTCCTTAATTTGAATATTGGCTTTAAGGACTGTGTCTGGGTTGATTGATATTGAGTCTATTCCTTCTTTCACCAAGTATTCACCAAAGTCCGGGAAGTCGGAAGGGCCTTGGCCGCAAATGCCGACTTTCAGGCCGCGGGCGTGGGCTTCGGTAATGAGCATGTGGATCAACTTGGCAACAGCCTTACTTCTTTCATTGCCAATGTGGGCAATGTTTTTGTTGTCACGGTCTAATCCCAATGTTAACTGGGTCAAGTCGTTAGAGCCAATAGAGAAGCCGTCAAAAATTTCCGCGAATTCGTCTACCTGCAAAATGTTGGAAGGAATTTCGGCCATAACCCAAATTTCCATGGCTTCCACCAAGTCGCCGTTTTTCTTTTTCTTACGCTGTTCAGGAGTTATGCGGCTGGTTAAACCGTTCTTGTTTATTTCTTCTACAACTTTTTTACCTTCTTCAGGTGTTCTGCAGAACGGAATCATAACGCTTAAATTCCACAGACCCATTTCTTCACGAACTTTTTTTACTGCCTCGCATTCCAAAGCAAAAGCTTTTTGGAATTTTGGGTCATAGTAACGGCTGGCTCCGCGCCAACCAAGCATTGGATTTTCTTCTTCCGGCTCATAAAGTTTACCGCCAATTAAGTTGGCGTACTCGTTGCTTTTGAAGTCAGAGAAACGGAGCAATACATCATAAGGGTAAAACGCCGCGGCCAACTGGGCCACACCGTAAGCAAACTTATTCAAATAATATTCCACTTTGTCAGGATATCCGGCTGTGAGTTCGTCTATTTGTTCTTTAACGGTTTTATCTGTTAACTTTTCGTAATCTATTAACGCATTAGGGTGGATTTTAATAAAGTTGGAAATAACAAATTCCACGCGCGCCAAACCTACTCCTTTGTTCGGTGTAAAGCAGTGGCTAAAAGCCAGCTCTGGGTCTGCGGCTATCATTTTAATGTCTGTCTTTGGGGGCTGGAAGTCTGTTAAGTCATGGCGTTTAACTTCATATTTAAGAAGGCCTTCATAAACTTTTCCTACTTCACCTTCTGCGCATGACGCTGTAATTTCCTGCCCGTCTTTAATAACCTCTGTAGCATGGCCACAACCTACAATAGCCGGAATACCAAGTTCGCGCGAAACAATAGCAGCATGCGAAGTCCTGCCGCCGCTGTTGGTTACAATAGCGGAAGCTATTTTCATGATTGGTTCCCAGTCTGGATCTGTAATTTCCGTAAGCAATACTTCACCTTTTTTGAACTCAGAAATTTGAGTTGCGTCTTTAATATAATGGGCCTTGCCCTGACCAATTTTAGCACCAACGGCAGCGCCGGTTACCAAGACTTTACCATTCTTTTCTTCCATAACAAACTCTTCCAAAACCGTGCCGCTCTTTCGCGCCTGCACTGTCTCCGGCCTGGCCTGCACAATGTATAAAGTCTGGTCTAAGCCATCGTAGGCCCATTCAATGTCCATTGGCCTGCCATAGTGGTCTTCTATTATAACTGCCCATTTGGCCAGCTTCATTATTTGCTCGTCGTTTAAAACAAAACGGTGACGGTCTGCTTCGGCAACTGGCAATTCTTTAGTGGCCTGAGTGCCTTCCGTAGCGTAAATTAACTTTTTCTCTTTACTGCCAATTTTTTTGCTTATAACTGCCTTAAAACCTTTACGCAAAGTTGGCTTAAAAACTTTATATTCGTCCGGGGTAACAACACCCTTAACCACAAACTCACCCAAACCCCAGGAGGCGTTAATTAAAACTAAATCTTTAAAACCGCTTTCGGTGTCCAGTGTAAAGACCACGCCGCTGGCCCCTCTGTCGGACCTTGCCATTTTTTGCACGGCAACAGAAAGCTTAACTTCAAAATGGTCAAACTTCTGGTCAACACGATAAGAAATAGCTCGGTTGGTAAACAAAGATGCGAAAGCTTTTTTAATAGCTTCCAAAAGTTCGTATTCACCACGAACGTTTAAGTAACTTTCCTGTTGCCCGGCAAAGCTGGCGTCTGGTAAATCTTCCGCTGTGGCACTGGACCTAACAGCTACATCTAATTCCTGTGAGGTAAGTTTTAATTTCTTGCCCAGTTCTTCAAAAGCTGTCTTAATTTGCTGGCGCAAATCTGTTGGGAAGTCGGCTTCCAAAATTAATTGCCTGACCTGCTGGCCTTTTTGCTCTAACTGTTTTATGTCGTGGGTGTTCAAACCTTCCAGGGCCTGCCTAATTTTGGCGTCTAACTGATTCTCCTTAATAAAATGAGCGTAAGCCGCTGCTGTTACGGCAAAACCGTAAGGCACAGAGATTTTCTCACCTTTAAATGTGGCGCTCTCGGCGTTCGTTAAATTCTGAAACATTTCCCCTAAGTTGGCATTCTTGCCGCCGACCAAATGCACGTCTTCCTTTTTGATTTGGTCAAACCACAAAATAAACGTTTTGTCTCTGTCTTGATCCATAAATTCTCTCTTAATTAAGGATAAATTTTTATTAAAAAATCATACAAAGTATGATAGATTCATTAACTTTATTATATCCTGTTTTTTTAAATCTGTCATTAAAAAACCGCCTACTAAGCCTGGGCGGTTTTACTAGAATCATTAGATTCATCCAGCCATGTTAAATCAGCTCTTTCTAAAGCCGCAAGTGTAAGCTTTGCATCGTCACCCTTCTGCTTCCTCAAGCCAGCTTTAATTTCTTCCAGACCATGTAAATCTTTTATTTGCCCCCTTATTTGCTCTTTCATACTTTCCATAAGCAGTATATCTTCGGCTGTGGGATTTCTAATAGCATTCTGTACCATACCTAAACTGTTCAGGCCTTGCATTACATCATCGAGAGATGTTGGCTCATGTTTGGGCTCATAACCTTCTCGTGGTATTTTTCTCATAAATTTAATTTATACTGTTTTTACTTCCACCATATTTAAATTCTCTTTTTGACCTAAAGGCTCGCCGGTTACGACCACGACCTTGTCGCCTTTTTTTACCAATTTTTTTTGCTTCAGCGTGTCCAACATTACCTCCATTAATTCTTCAAAAGTTTTAGCTTCGCCTACCAAAAACGGCTGGACTCCCCATATCATATTTATTTGCCTTAAAGTTTTGGCCTTGGGAGTAAGCATTACCAAATGTTGATGGTAAGGCCTCTCGTGCGCGACTTCCCTTGCGGTAAACCCTGACTCCGTGGCTCCCACAATTACCTTAGCTTTGGTATGCATAGCTAAATCAAATACGCTTTCGGCAACTGCTTCGGTCTTGCTTACAATGCGGTCGGCTAAATGTTTGTGAGCAGGCAGGAAGGCAGATTTTTCCGTGGTTTCAATTATGCGCGCCATTTCGCTTACGGCTTTAACCGGGAACTTTCCAAAAGCAGTTTCGCCGCTAAGCATTACGCAGTCGGTTTGGTCTATGACAGCATTGGCCACGTCGCTAACTTCAGCGCGGGTCGGCCGTGGATTTCGTATCATACTGTCTAACATTTGCGTGGCCACAATTACGGGCTTACTGGCATGCAAGCATTTTTGGATTATAGATTTTTGAATAATAGGCACCTGGTTCTCAGGCATTTCCACGCCTAAGTCACCTCTGGCTACCATAACGCTATCTGTCACTCTTAAAATGGAATCAAAATTCTTTACAGCTTCCGGTTTTTCTATTTTGGCAATAATTAAAGGCTTTTGGAAAGTTTTAGGATTATATTTTTCTATTAACTCCCGAAGTTTGACTACGTCTTTAGCGTTGCGGACAAAAGACAACGCAACATAGTCCACATTTTGATCCAAGCCAAATTTTAAATCCGCAATGTCTTTGTCGGTAAGAATAGGAATGTGCAGTTTGGTGCGGGGCAGGTTTACGCCTTTATGGCTTTGGATTTTCCCCGGAGAAAGGGCAATGCAGTAAATTTTGCCGCCCACTACTTTTTCCGCCTCCAGTTCAATAAGCCCGTCTTCTATTAAAATCCTCTGTTTAGCCCTTATGGACTTCATTACGTCCAAGTCTAGTTTAAAGTCTTCGCCAATAATTACAGTTTGTCCAACCTTAACGTTGATTGGTTCCTTCATTTCCAAAACGCGGATTTTGGGCCCGTGCAAATCCTGAATAATTGTTATAGTGGTATTTAACTTTTTAGCAACGGAGCGGATGTTGCGAATAAGCATGGCATGGTTTTCATGGTCGCCATGGCTAAAATTAAGCCTGGCTACATTCATCCCCGCCTTTACCATTTCCGTTAAAGTCTTAACACTCTGCGAAGTCGGCCCTAAAGTACAAACTATTTTCGTTTTTTTATTCATGTGTTCGTTTATTTATACCCTTCGTTTCTTTAATAAAAAAGTCTACTCCATCGGACTCCAAAACTACATAACCCGTATTTTCTATTGCCCCCGCCGGCAATTCATCGCTGACAGCAAACCCCAAATGCATTAACAATCCCCTCATGATTGAGCCGTGCGCCACAATCAATACAGTTTTACCCAAGAAAGTTACTGCGATTTCTCTTAAAAAGAGTAACATCCTGCTAGCAATGTCATTATCGCTTTCGTAAGCGTAACTGTATTTAAAATCCCTCTTTTGCTGTTCCGATAAGTTTTTCTTGAATTCAAATAACTGTTTATTTTCCTCTCGGAATAATTCTTCTTTTTGCCCTTCCCAGTGGCCAAAATATCTTTCCCGGATTAACCTTGTGGTATTTACGGCAAGCTTCCTGTCAACGGAAATTAACTCCGCCGTTTCCCTGGCACGTATTAGATCGGAAGAAAAAACCGCGTCAAACTTAACTGCTTGAAGGAGTTTTCCGCGTTCCCTTGCCTGCTGTTTACCTTTCTCAGTTAAAGGGCTGTCAAAATGCCCGGCAATAACCTTCTCAAAATTGGCTTTAGTTTCGCCATGACGAACCAAGTAAATAGTAGTAAGTAAATTTTCCATTTAATTCATTATACCAAAAAACTCAAAATAATCCCATTTGTTTTGGCTTTTTTAAGATTTTTTCCCTCTCGCCTTCTCCGAATATGTGGATTTTACCAAACAAGCCGTCATACCCGGCTTCTACCTTAACCTGACCGTTTCTCACTCGTATTACGCTTGTTGCGATGTCGGCTGATGATATTTGAATAATCTGGTCTTCACTTAAATCTAACAAAATTTCAAATTCTGGTTTTTTAGCAACCATGGCTTCATATTGGGCCACAACTTTTTTACTCCCCGTTCCCACGTCTAAAGTTTCTGCAATAATTTCTTCCAAAGGAATTACGCTCTTAAATGGCACTGCTCTTTGCGGCGTAAAGCCATATTTCCTGTCTGCCAATTCTTCTACTCTATTTAAAACTCCTACTAATAATTTTTTACCGCAAACCGGGCAAATGCCTTTTAGTTTTTTTGTCTGTGCGGGCAGGCAGGAAAATTTACAATCACGATGGCCATCTAAGTGGTACTTTCCCTCCTCCGGAAAAAACTCCAAGGTGTATAAAAACCTGGTTGGGTCTTTACTATACAAAGTACTAATAATTTCTGCATAAGATAGCTTGTCTTCCGCAATTTCAAAAACATTCGCCTCTCTCCCTAACTTACGCAAACTATGTGCGTCGGAATTGGAAGTTAAAGAATATTTATCTAGCCCGCTAATTTGCCAGTTCATTTTGGGATCGGATGATAAGCCAGTTTCAATAGCTTTAATATATTTAGCCTGGTCACCAAATGCTTCTTCTATACTGTTAAAACCCGACAAACTGCCAAACACTCCAAAATGCGGCGTCCACGCATGAGCTGGAATTATTTCTATGTTTGAGTTGGCCTCCTTGGCTATTTTTACCAAATCGTCACAATGCACACCCATTATTGGCCTGCCGTCTGCCTTTAAGTTTGCCCCTCTCTTTTCTAAACTCATAATGATTTTGTCTACTGCTGAAAAGTTAGGAGCAAAAATCATATTATGAATCCTTCGCACTTTGTCCCCTTGTTTGTAAATGCTCGACACCTCGGCAGTGAGCATAAAATAAGCGGCGGCGGATTTATCTTTCAGCCTATAAAGCCCCGGTTTAACTTCTTCCAAAGCTTCTTTAAGTTCCAAAAGCCATCGCGGATGAGTAAAGTCTCCGGTACCAACAACAGCAATACCTTTCTTGTCAGCCCACGCACCAATAGTGTAAGGATTTAAGTCTTGACTGCAGGCCCTAGAATATTTTGAATGTATTTGAAGATCCGCAATTATTCTCATAACTATGGTATTATACCATCATTTAATATATAATAAGAGATATGAATAATTCTGAAATTTACCTAAAAACCGCTATACTCTCGGCAAAAAAGGCCGGTCCTGTTTTTAAAAAATTCTTTGGTAAAGCTGCAGATATTCAAATGAAGAACAACGACTTTCGGGATTTAGTAACCGAGGTCGACAAAAAAATTGAAACTCAAATTAGAAAAACTCTGCATAAAAAATTTCCCACGCACAAAATTATTGGCGAAGAATTTTCTAAAGACGAGGTTGGTAAAAACGACCTGGTTTGGATACTAGACCCAATAGACGGGACTACAAATTACATTCAAGGCATTCCCTTTTGCTGCATTTCCATTGCCCTTTGGGACAACCAGGGCCCTTTGGCCGCCGTGTTATACAACCCCGTGCTCAACCAAATGTTTAGCGCAGCCAGAGGCCAAGGCGCAAAACTTAACTCCAAACCAGTTACAGTTTCCAAAGAAAACAGACTCCTTCACGCGCTAGGCGGCGTGGGCTGGCTAAAAGTAGAGGATGGCCTAAAACTTTTTACGCTTATGGCAGACGTTTGCAGAAAGCTAAGGATTTTAGCCAGTTCTGCCTGGCAAATTGGTTTAGTAGGCGGCGGCAATTATGATTTTCAAATAAGTTACGACATTAATGTCTGGGACTACGGCGCGGCTATACTCATAACAACTGAAGCTGGTGGCAAAGCCACAGATTGGCAAGGCAAACCAGTAACCCTAACTACACGCTCAGTAGTAGCCAGCAACGGAAAAATTCATTCGCAATTACTTAAGGTATTAAAAAAGCTCGCCCATTAGGCGAGCTTTTTTCTAGTCTCTAATTCTCTGGCTAACATACTCTACAAGTTTTGACATCTGCGTTACATATCCCCACTCATTGTCATACCAGGCTAAAACGTTTGCCAGTTTTCCGTCTACTAATTCATTACTTAACAAATCTATTATTGCACCGTTAGGGTTGCCGCGGAAATCTGTAGACACTAAAGGCAAATTAGAAACAGCTAAATGACTCTTTAACTCGCCCTGAGAGGCTTCTGTAAAAGCTTTATTCAAACCGGCCAAAGTGGTTGGTTTTTTTAGTTCCGCGGTTAAAACAACAATAGAAGGGTTTTGCACAGGAACACGTAGGGACAATGCAGAAATTTTTCCCTTAAGGTGCGGGTACAGCTTGATAATAGTTTTACTAACCCCAGTGGTAGTAGGAATAATGGACTCCATTGCGGAACGGGCGCGACGTAAATCTTTATGGGAGCCGTCCAGCAGGCTTTGGTCGCTGGTAACCGCGTGCACGGTATTTATAAACCCTTGCTTTACGCCAAAATTTTCTTCTAAAACTTTTATAGTTAAAGCGCTGCAAACCGTTGTGCAGGAAGCGGCAGAAATAATTTTATGCTTAGCCGGGTTAAACTTTGTGTGGTTGGCCGCAAACACAAAAGTTTCGTCCGCGTCGTCCATTGGCGCAGTTACAACAACAAATTTTGCCCCGTCTTTTAAGTGCTGGGAAGCTTTGTCCCTTTTGGTGGCATTACCTGTAGCGTCTAGCAGTAAATCTACCCCCAATTTTTTCCAAGGCAATTTTCCGCCTTCGTCCTGGACATAAGGAATTCGGACACCATCGATTATTAAATTACTGCCCTCTGCCCTAACTTCCTTGTCCCAAGTGCCGTAGGTGGTGTCGTATTTTAAAAGATGCGCGTACATTTCTAAAGGGCTTCTGCTATGCGCGGCCACTATTTCAAAATTTGGATTGTTATAAGCAATGCGTAAAAAAACTCTGCCAATCCGACCGAGTCCATTTAATGCTATTTTTGTTTTGCCAGATGTTGTTTTAGCCATGTTTCTCCTTTTTAACTTTATAAACTTTATAAACTTTTAACTTGCTTAACCGCTTGTCGGTAAGCTGCACTACTGTTAATGTCCAGCCACAAACCTTCAAAAGGATATCCGCTCAGTTTTCCTTCCTCTGCCAAACGTGGAAAGACCTGGCCTTCCAATTTTCCTGTTTGCCCGCTAATGTATTTAAAAATTTCCGCTTCCATCATGTAAATACCTGCGTTAATTAAACGCGAAAACGTTTTAGGGTTTTTGGGCTTTTCTTCAAACTCCACTACTCTATTGCCCTGAAGCCTCGCCAAGCCCCACATGTCTACGGACTCAGTGCTGGTTAGAGCCATGGTGCAGACTGAAGATTTTTGGCTACGATGAAATTCTACAAAATCGTTGTAATCTATGTCGGAAAGCACATCACCATAAAGCATCAGAAAGTCGCTGCCGCCAAGATGCTCTTTCGCCTGAAGCAAAGGCTGGGCATTGCCCGCGCTCTGGGATTTTTGCTCCAAGTAGCTAATTTTTATACCCATGTTGCTGCCGTCGCCAAAATAATTTTTTATACTTTCGCCACCTTCTCCTATGGAAATAGTAATGTCTGTAAACTTAGAAGCCTTTAGCCTATGCAAAGTCTGTTCCAGCAAAGGCTTGCCCGCAATTTTAACCATAGTCTTTGGCAAACTCTTTTTTTCACTTTCAAAATACACAGGCTTACCGCCGGCTAAAATTAAAACCTTCACGCTCTTGGCCCCCATAGAGCGCGACAAAAAATACTCAATAGCATGGCTGCGGTTCCTAAGTCTCTCGCCGTCTATTAAAGAGTCCAGCGACTTAAGCAAGTCGGACCGAAGTGTAATTGTTAAACGTTCACGATTCATAAAAAATCATTTTAACATGCTATCATACTATCATTTTATCAAACTGCGAAACCAGAATGATAAAATGTTAAAATGATAAGATGCTAATATGTCCTGTATGATGATATCATACTTTTTAAAAACTTTCCAGAAAAGGGCAAAGGGCGGAGGTATGGAAGGATCTAGCTAAAATCCACCAACCGCCGCCCAGAGTATCAGGTCAAACGTGCGCGAGTTCTGACGCTCTCCGGAAAATGAGCTGCGAGCTTCAGGCAACCATCCTCCATAATCTCATCAGACTGCACCAGAGCGATGCGGAGATAGTCCTCGCCGTCGGGTCCGAACATTTCTCCTGCAACCACCTCAACGCCGGTGGCTTCGAGCACCTCAGCGGCAACATCAATACTGCTCCGATCTCCCCGGTTAGGGATTTCCAGAGCAACAAACATTCCGCCTTGTGGCCGGATGTAATTCAACCCGGCGGCGTCGAAGATGTTGCACACCAAGTCCCGCCGTCGCTGATAGATAGCTGCTGTTTCCGTTGGAAACTCGTCGAATTCGGCGGCCAGTCCTACTACTGCAGCATCCTCAATAGCCTGGAAGATTCCATAAAATAACATGCTATGCATCTTCTTCAGGCCGGCGCAGATGGTCTGGTTGCCGTGAACGAAAGCAACGCGAGGACCAGGAATATCAATGGTCTTGGACAGAGTCCAGGTCGAAATTCCAACCTCTTCTCCGTCGAATTCCATCAACCCCGGTGCCCGTAAGCCATCAAAGCAGGTCCGCCGATATGCCTCGTCCGAAATAATCAACAGATCGTTCTCTTTGGCAAACGCAACGATCTTCCGGAAGAAGTCTTCTTCATTGATCTGTCCAGCGGGGTTACCTGGAGAGCAAACGGCAAGGACACGCGGAGCAGGCTCAACGCTGTAATACGCGTTGTAAATCTGCTCGAATTGGTCGAGAGTGGGCTTCACAGAGTAGTATACAACCTGACCGTGAGCCAACAAAACACCGTTGCGATAAGCGGGATAGCCGAACCCAGGGACCAAAACCGAATCCCCTGGATCGATCATCGTGCGAATGGCAGCGGCAATTGCGTAACGGCTTCCCGGCAAACCGACAATCTGGGTTTTGGGATTGAGCCGTGTTTCGTCCATGCGAAACAGATAGTCCGAAGCCCCTCTAAGCAGCTCCGGTGAACCGAATGCCGGCAGAGAATAATGATACTTCTCTGCGTCTTGGGCTGAAGCAGAAAGCTTCTGCCGGATCTTCTCAGGCGCAGGGCGATCGGGACTTCCGATAGTCAACTTAATGACTCCGGTCGAACCGAACTTTGCCTTGGCGTTGAGTCTGGCCTTCTCCAAGCGAGGATAGACCAACGGTTGCAACTGACCAAGAGTGGAACTGAGGCGTATGTCCAACTACTTTCTCCCTTATAAAAATTTGACCTTATGCATCCACCCCTCCTACAAATTGGGGTTCTGCCGGCGATACCAACAACGTGGTTGGCGGCAGATTACAAAACCAAGTCTCTTGGTTCTATAACTTACCGCCAAACATTAAGCTGGAAAAGGCAGATGGCGGGGCCTAAAAGTTTTTGTTTTAGGTCCCCACACCTACCCTTTTTAAGGCTCTATATGATATTATCATACATTATCATACTATTTCAGGTCAACCCAAATACACTAAAAATCCCCCTTTTATTTAAGGGGGAAATTCGTATGATATCCCCTACTTCGTGCCTAAAGGGACTACGTAGGGCAAACACAGCACTCTAATCTTGCAGTAATTTCTCTGCTATAACCAAGTCTTCTTTACTATTTATCCCAATAGCCTCTTGTGGACTTATTAACAGCGAGCCAACTTTTTCTCCGTGCTCAATAGCTATTTGCACAATATCGGTTAAATAATATTCTTTTTGCGAATTTTTATTGCCAACTTTTTTTAAGTGCTGCCACAGCCACTTGGTGTTGAACATATATATAGCCGGGTTAACTTCTTTTATTTTCCGCTGGACCAGAGAGGCGTCTTTGTGTTCAACAATTCCAATAATATTATGAAAGGCATCACGCAGTACACGGCCGTAATGTTCCAGAGAGGAGAACTTGCCTTTAAAATCCGGCGCTTGGGCTGACATCATACTTATGTTGCTGCCGCTATGTAAATGCATTTTAATAAATTCTTTTAAACTGCCTGCTTGTATAAACGGCATATCGCCATACAGCACTAAAATGTTGTCAGCTTTAATTTTTGGCTTTGCACACAAAAGCGCGTGAGCCGTACCGAGCTGCTTTTGCTGGTAAGCAAATTTATAGTCATCCCCTAGCACCCCCACCACCTTCTCCGACATATAGCCAACAACCACCACTGGCTTAATTAGCTGGGTAATTTTGTCTAATTGGTGCAGTAAATACAAAATTAAAGGCTTGTTTTGGAGCATTACCAAAACCTTAGGCACATTACTCTGCCCCATTCTGGTTCCTTTACCCGCGGCCAAGATTACAATCTGATTCCTCATATATCCATCCTAAACTCGTACCCATGTTTTTTTAGGCCTAAGCGTTCGTAAAAAGCATGGACATTTTCTTTGGCCATTCTACTGTTACCAATTAATTTATAGCAGCCTTGTTCTTTAGCTTCTGCTATAGCCTTTTCCACAAGCTGGGAGCCAATGCCGTGTTTCCTATATTCCTCTTCTACATAAACGTCTTCCAAAAAACCAAAGGGCTCTTTGTGCAAATCATTTTTTAACACATACAAAAACGCCCGCCCTACTTCCTTACCCCCTTCATGGGCTGTAAGTTTTACAGCAAAAGCTTCTTTGACGGTTTCCTTTTTAAATTCCATATTAAAGTAATCCCCAAATTAATTTGGCTAACTTGTCACTGTCGTGTCTAAGAAAACTTCTTTGCAAAACATCGGCAGAAGATTTTTGAAACACGTTACTGGAAAGAAGGTCCGCTTTAACAACTTTAGTGCCCATTTTCTCAATCACTACGGCATTGGGCTCAACAAACTGCGCTTTTTGGCTTTTGTATTTTTTTAGCCAAACTGAGGAGGGTTTTTTATTGTTAATAACCGCAACGTCAATTTTACACCCTAAATAGCTTTCCAACACCGAAACAAAATCACTTGCTCTAAAGCCGTCGCTCTGCCCAAACCGCGTCATAATATTTGTTACAAAAACCTTTTGGGCTTTGGACTTTTGTATGGCCTCTTTAACTCCTTTAACCAACAAATTGGGCAAAATACTGGTATATAAATCTCCTGGGCCAAAAACAATAGCATCGGCTTCCAGTAAAGCTTTTATGGCTTTAGGATTGGCGGTAGCAGCTGATAGTTTTAAATTTTTGATTGGGGAAGCTTTACCACTTGGAGTCCTGTCATCTATATTATGCTCCCCTGTTAGAACTTTACCATTTTCCAAAACCGCAGAAAGCACAGTTGGCTTTAAACTCCCAGGCAGAACCTGGCCGCGAACATTTAACATTTTTCCAGCAAGCTCAATAGCCTTTTCAATGCTGCCCGTAGTTTTTTCTAAAGCAGCAAGAATAATATTTCCAACGTTATGTCCTTTTAAAGACCCGGCTTCAAAACGGTAAGAAAATAATTCTCTCATTTCGCTTTCTGTATAGGAAAGGCCAACCAAACACTGGCGAATGTCCCCGGGAGGAAACACGCCTAAATCTTTACGAAGCTCTCCCGTACTCCCCCCGTCATCCGCAGAAGATACTATTACTGAATTGTTAGAAGGAAACTTACGAAGGCCTGAAAGCAAAGTAAATGTTCCTGTCCCTCCGCCAATAATAACTATATTTTTCATAATTTAGCATGTAGCTAGTAGCCGGTAGTTTGTAGCAATGCAGTTTCCTACAAGCTACTCGCTACCTCCTACTGGCTAATTAATTATTTTCATTTCCTTACCTACTTCTTCAAACGCTTTAACTGCTTTGTCCATTTGTTCTTTGGTGTGCGCCGCAGAAATTTGCACACGAATACGAGCTTTGCCTTTGGGGACGACCGGATATGTGAAGCCACGGACGTAAATGCCTTTTTCAAACAGGGCTTTGGCCATTTCTTGGGCAAGTTTTTCTTCCATGAGCATTACTGGAGTTATGGGGTGCTTGCCGTCGCCGCCTAACTTAAAGCCTAATTTTTCCATAGCAGAACGGAAGTAGGCAGTGTTGTCGATAAGTTGCTTACGATATCCGTCAAACTTGCTGTCGTAATTCTGCAAAACATACAATGCTGCTGAGGCTATCATTGGCGGAAGAGAATTACTAAAAAGTGTTGTACGGCTTCGCTGGTGAAGCACGTCTATAATTTCTTTTCGTCCGGCAGTAAACCCACCACCTGCACCGCCTAAAGCCTTACCAAAAGTGGAAGTTAAAATATCTACCCGGTCCATAAGTCCTTCTACACTCCCTCTGCCATGTTCTCCAAGTACACCTGATGCGTGACTGTCGTCCACCATAACCAAAGCGCCATACTTGTCGGCTAAATCGCAAATCTCCTTAATTTTACCAGTTATACCGTCCATACTAAACACGCCATCTGTAGCAATAAGCATTCTTCGCGGTTTGTATTTTACATCCGCCGCGGGATTCTCTGGTTTCTCTGGCCGCGATGATGCCTCTTTAAGCTGTGCTTCTAAGTCTGCCATGTCGGAATTTTTAAACCTAAAGCGTTCGGCTTTACAGAGTCTTACGCCGTCTATTATAGATGCATGATTTAGCTCATCTGAAAAAATTGCATCCCCTGCTTGCAGAATAGTTTCAAAAAGTCCTGTGTTAGCATCAAAGCAGGAAGTATAAGTTATACAATCTTCTGTGCCAAAAAATTTACTTATTTCTTTTTCTAAATCTTTGTGAATAGTTGAAGTTCCCACAATAAAACGAACACTTGCCTCACCAAAACCATATTTGTCAACACCATCTTTGGCTGCTTTTGCCAATTCATCTGATGAAGCAAGGCCGAGATAATTATTGGCACAAAAGTTAAGCAAGGTTTTCCCACCCATTTTTACCTCTGTCCCCTGCTTACCTTCCAAAACCCCCACGTCTTTCCACATTCCGGAATCTTTTATTTCCTTAAGTTCCTGTTCAAATTGTTGTTTGTAGCTTGTGTACATATATTTATTATTTTTTTAATCTTTCAACGGAACCATTATTTTGGTTAATGGAAAAATCGATAACTTCTTTCTCTCCCTTAGGACTCATGGCGCGTCTTATGTAGGCCTTAGCTTGTCCCGGGTGCTCTAAATCAAATTCTAATTTTAGAAGCTTGCCTCTCTTTAATTTTACCCTCTCATTATGCCCTTTGTATAAATTTCCAATAAAAGATTTTCCATATTCTTCATCTGTATAGTTGCCGGCATGCATTACTTCGCCGTGAGTGACTGTAATAAAAACCGGTATTTTTCCGTGAAAAGAATTTTCCTCTGGTGATTTAATTTTCTTCCATAACAGCTCTTTGTCCACTGAACTAAAATAGCTTAAAATTTGCCTAAATCTTACACCTGTAGATTCCATTCCGTCTTCTGTAGAAATATCATAGCCTTCGCTGGTAGTATTTTCCGGAAAAACCAGCTCCTTATTTTTCCCCACTAAAGGGGCCTTATCTCCACCGCTACGTAAAGACTCGACTGTGTTTTGCTGCCCGATTTCAAAACCTTCCTGTTTTAAATAATCGGCAATTTGATCCATGCTCCTAAGTGCCCTGGCGCGAGGACTGCTTAAAAAAATAATAATGTGTTTTGTGGGGTCCAAATCCTCCCTTATTCTAAGCGCCGTCTTGAGCAAGCCCTCTTTCCCTTCTGGAGTTAAATCGTCCAATTCGTCATTCCACTTGCCGGTTTCTTGGACATGACCCCTTTCTATATAATCCGTCTTGCCATGCCTTACCACATACACAAACAAGGATTTAGGCTGTTCAATATTATTTTTATATTCAGACGCGCTTTCATTCATATTTAAAACTGAATTAAAAATTTAGGGTGCTCAGACATCATTTCCTCAAACTTTTCTTTAGTATACTCCTGTATGGGCAAAATTGTCCCGTGGCCTTGGTCTAGGATTACGTTAAAAAGTTTTTCCTGCACGCCGTTACTGGCTTCTTCCATAAGCGCTTTGGTTTTCTCCCAAGTCTGCCACAGCTGGCGGCCGGCAACACAGTGTAGGGTTAGACCTTTCATTACCAAAGTGTTATAGTCCTGGTCAATTGTAAAATGACCGTTTTTTAAAC
Organism: uncultured Candidatus Saccharibacteria bacterium; assembly: GCA_964474825.1. Classification (GTDB taxonomy): domain Bacteria; phylum Patescibacteriota; class Doudnabacteria; order UBA920; family UBA920; genus CAYYWQ01. The sequence continues at coordinate 7,883 of CAYYWQ010000001.1, read as the reverse complement.
CAAAAAGTATTACGTCCCCGCCTCTGCGCACAGAAGCTATGGAATTATTTAGCGAACTGTTAAACCCAGCCATTTCAAAACTTACGTCAAACCCCACGCCCTTGCTAATATCCATAAGTTCCTTTATGACTTCCGCATCGCGCGCGTATGGTTCAGCTTTGGCTGATTTTCCTAATGGAATAACGTAGTCTACACCCAATTTTTTTGCCATATGCTCAGCAACCGGGTTTGGCTCAATACCAACTACAGTAGAAGCGCCCATACCTTTAGCTACAATAGCCAAAAACATTCCAATGGGACCTAAACCAAAAATGGCAACAGATTTTCCTTTTAAATCTACTTTGCTGGCCGCGTGCACTGCGTTGCCAAAAGGTTCCTGCATGGCCGCAACTTCCGGCCTTATTTTTCCTGTGTCTGTTTTCCAAGCCACCTGCGCCGGCACCTTGGCATATTCCGCAAACCCGCCTTCAACACTTATGCCAAGAATTTTTTCGTTAGTGCAAACTTCTTTTTGCCCGTTTAAACACTGAACGCATTTGTTGCAAACCACGTGGGATTCACAAGCAACGAAATCTCCAACGCTAACATTCTTTACAGCCGAACCTATTTTTATTACCTCGCCAAAAAATTCATGGCCAATAACCCTATAAGGATTACCCTTGCTCTTTATTTGCTCGTCTATAGTAGACAAAATCTGGTCCCTAAAAGCCTGCCTATTCCAAATACCTTTGTCCGTGCCGCACACTCCGGCATAATGGACTTTTAAAATAATCTTGTCTTCATCACCCACCCCCAAAACCGGCTCGGCCACATCTACGAGCTCAAACCCGCGCGAGCTTTCCCATTCTGTTTTTGATTTGTCAAAAATTAATGCTCTCATAAATTTTAATGTCCACCTTGTTCGGAGAGCTTGGCTTTAATGGCGTCTACAACTTCTTGTTCATAACCAATTATAAAAGTGGGAGCTCTTGGGATAAATTGATTCGAATCTCCACCCATTTTAACTGTCACAGTCGTCCCTTCTAATCCCAAACCAGGACCCGATACCTTAGCCATCACTATAGGATATTCGCCCTCCATTCTCTGGTTTAAAATTTCAACTGTTTCAATTTTGGGCTCTTGCTCAAATTGCTCTTTTTCTCTATTGAAAGTCATAAAATTTATTAGAGATTAATTTTTAATTTAAAATATACTTCGCCGATAAATCGGCACGCTACATACTTAATTCTATTATTCCACTGTTACACTTTTAGCTAAGTTCCTAGGCCTGTCTACATCTCGTCCTAACGCAACCGCAATATGGTAGGCAAATAGCTGTAAGGGAATTGTGTTCAACAGCGGCTCAAGCAGTTCCATGGTGTCAGGGACATAAATAATTTCGTCTGCCACTTCTTTGGCTTCTTCGTCGCCGACTGTGGCGATTATTAGAGTACGGGCGCCGCGGGCACGGACTTCTTGGATGCTGCTTTTCATTTTTTCGTAAAGTTGGTCTTTACTTAAAATTGCCACAATTGGCACGTCTTTACTTACCAAAGCTAAAGGCCCGTGCTTCATTTCGCCGCCGGCATAACCTTCGGCATGAATGTAGGAAATTTCTTTAAGTTTAAGCGCGCCTTCCAAAGCCACAGGGAAATTTACTCCGCGGCCCATGAACAAAATGTTTTGGTATTTTGAATATTCGTCCGCAATCTTTTTTATTGTGTCTGCCTGTTTTAACACTTCATTCATTTTTTCAGGAATTTCTAAAAGCGCCTGGAGCATTCTTTGGCCCGTGGCTAAAGATGTGTGCTTTAAACGCCCAAACTGCAATGCATAAAGCATAAGTACGGCAACCATATTGGTAAAAGCTTTAGTGGAAGCAACGGCCAATTCGGGACCTGCGTGAATATATGTACCGGCTTTGGTTTCCCTGGCAATAGTAGAGCCAACTACATTTACAATGCCGCGAACAATGGCGCCTTTTCTTTTTGCTTCCCTGGCAGCCATTAAAGTGTCGGCTGTTTCACCTGACTGCGAAATTACAAAAACTAAAGTGGATTTATTTACTATGGGGTCCCGGTAACGGAATTCAGAAGAATAATCTACTTCGGTAGGCAAGTTAGCTAAACGCTCAAAAGCGTATTTGGCAATAAGTCCGGCATGCCTGGCTGTGCCTTCCGCGATAATCATCACGCGCTTAATATCGCGCATCTGTTCCAAAGTCATATTCAGCCCGCCTAAACGAGCCGTGCCTTCGTCCATGTCAAGTCTTCCACGAATAGCGTCTTCAAAAACAGTGGGCTGGTCAAAAATTTCCTTAAGCATAAAATGCTCATACCCGCCCTTTTGCGCGGTTTCCTGGTTCCAATCTATTTGCGTAATATTTTTAGTTACAACTTCATCTTTTAAGTTTATAATTTTAAGGCCCTCACGGCTTACTGTGGCAACTTCGCCATCGTCTAAGAAAGACACCTGCTTAGTGTAAGGAAGCATTGGTGTTACGTCCGAAGCAATATAGTATTCGCCTTCGCCTATGCCTATTGCCAAAGGGCTGCCTAAACGGGCCAAAACTAAAATGTCCGGATGCTCCGCATGCATAACAGCAATACCATAAGTGCCGCGAACTTTTAGTAAAGATTTTTTTACAGCTTGTGTTAAATCCCCGTCGTAATTTTCGTTTATGAGCGCTGCCAAAACCTCGCTGTCGGTTTCAGATTTAAAGTCGTGATGCGCTAACTCTTTCTTTAGTTCCCTGTAGTTTTCTATTATTCCATTATGCACCAAGGCTAATTTACCTTTGCCAACAATATGCGGATGCGCGTTACTCTCCGTAACTCCTCCGTGTGTGGCCCAGCGGGTATGAGCAATACCAACATTGCCGTCCATTTTTTTGCCGTCTATCTTTTTTACAAGCATGTCCACCTTACCCACTTCACGTAAGCGGTCTATAACTCCATTGTCCAAAACCGCCACGCCTGCGCTGTCGTAGCCTCTATATTCTAAATCCCGCAGTCCCTGAAGCAGGACCGGCAAAGCTTGTTTATTTCCAATGTATCCAACAATTCCGCACATATGAGTTAGCGATTAGTGCTTAGCGAGTAGAGAATAGGAGAAGACAATGCAAGCGCTTAATGAATAAGTGTTTTATCCTATTCTCTAAGCACTATTCTCTATTCACTATAATTTATTCCAATTAAATTCAAAAATCATTTTCTGCATGTTGTAAACTTCCTGGTTCTGAATAATTACGCCTACGGGTTGGTCGTTGCTGTCTATGCTTATGTGCGCGACTTTGCCGGCGTAAATTATTTCGTGGGTGGCTTTTAAATCTTTGCTTGAAACCGGCATTTGCTTTCGTTCATCCATTCCTGCTAATTTTCCGCCTTCTCCTAGAGAAATAATTTTGACTGATATCTTTTTAGCAATTCTCCGCTTACTGAAATCCGGCATGCTGTCGTAAACATTTTTTCTGTGCTCGGCAGTTGCAGAAGAGTAGAGGTAATAAGACTTATCGACTGATGTAGCAACTTCGTCTAGCACGTCCTCAAATATTTGCCTTACGCCTTTACTGCCTTCATAAAACTTAACAACGGGCTTGCCGCCCTGCTTTTCAAACAAAGTTTTAAGCAGCGGCAGGCTCTGCTCCACATTCCCCCGGACCTCGTCTAAATCTTCTTTTTTCTGGTCAATGGCCGAAAGCAGTTTCTCCGGCGCCTCTGCCATAAAATACTGCTTAGATTCTTTATTATAGTAAGAAACAATCCCCAAAGCAATTAAGGACTTTAAAATATCGTAACTCGTCCCGCGGTTAACCTTGGACTTGGCGGAAACATCGCGCACCGAAGAAGGCCCAAGGCTAATTAAAGCCAAATAAACGGCAATTTCCTTTTCCGAAAGACCAAAATTCTTTAAAATAACTTCAATTTGCATATAATCTATAATACTCTTTTGATATTAGCCTGTCAACTATTTTTCTACACTTTTGTGGATAAACAAAAATAGCCTTTAATTAAAGGCTATTTTTATAAAATACATAACAAAATCTTTCTACAATTTTATTGTAATTAATCTAAAGTATGCAATTTCCAAACCCCTTCTTCATTTATAAAAATAGCCTTAGTATATAGACCTGCTTTAATATTATAACTGATGTCAGGAATTGACCCTGGAGTATCTGCCACTTCACCAAGTAATTCAGTACTTGAATTCTTGTTGAAAGCTGCCCCGATGCTTTTTAACCCCTCTGTGGAGGAACTAAATAAATCGCAACTGGACTTAGTTATAAACTTACAAGCACATTGAGCGTCGCCTTGTTTGGCACAATCAACAAAATTATTTAGCAGTTTCTGATGTGCTGCCTTTAAGTCGCCGGGGGTCGCTTGATGGCTTTTGTTGTAAAATACAAAACCTAAAGCGGACAGGACCAGAATGAATGTTATGATAACTAATATTTTTTTCATATTATTTTTTATAAATATAAATCTCGTGCTTCTTTGGCATATAGCATACCTCGTCTGCTTTAAGGTCTGGAAAAGGAAAGTCGCGGATTATGGCTATGCTGCCGGGTTTGCATTCTGCGAAGAACTTTTCTTTTACCCTGCCCATAAGGGGCGGGTAAAGGTAGCCATAAATATAATTAGCCTCTGACCAGTCTTGTTTAAAAAAATTCTTGTTTACAAACACTGCTTTAGAGCCTTTAAGCTTGGCTTTTATTTTGGAAAATATTATTGTCCACCAGGAAAGTTCAAAGCCTTTAACTTTTGCGCCGGAAAGTTCCTCTACTAAAAACACTACCTTACCATTACCGCTGCCAAGATCATAAAAAACATCGTTAGGTTTTATATTAAGCTTTTTTACAATAAACTCAATATCACTCGTGTAAGTCGGTACAAATGGAACCCTAGTTCTAACAAAAGCCACAAACTCACTAAAAATTACAAACAATACAAGGCAAGCGAATAGTAACAAACCAATTAAAATTGCAGAAATTAACATAGATTGATTATAGCAGAAATTCTAAACTATTCCGCCTGTGTTTGGTCAAAAAAATAGCCGGTCCACAAAATTAGAATATCGGCTAAAACCTGCTTAGGGATTAAGACAAACTTATGGTTTAACAGCAAAACAGCCAAGAACACAGCGGCTACAATTAAAGTGTCGGCAAAAACAAGTGGAGAATCATTCCGGTATTTACTGTAAAAAGTCGCAAGTCCTTGTTTCCATTCCCATAAAGCGTAAGCTGTACTTTTGGACTTGTCCAAAAACCTTAAGGGCAGTGCTTGCAGCAGCATTAAAATATTTACTGCCAAATAAAAAAGAGTCATTCCTAGGACTATTAAATTCCCCGCAACCAAAAATTTGCTACTTTCGACTCCCGGATGTAACACAGAAAAAATATATGAGGGCACTAAATGGTAAATGCTAAAATAAACCACCATTAACAAAAACCAGAGGTAACATAACAGGCGCCAAAATTCATGTATGGGCCAGGCAAAAAGCGTTACCACAAAAACCATTACAGACAAAATTATAGCGCCGAACAATACTAAACCGCTTTGGCTTAAAACCGTAAGCCCGGAAGTTAAATAAAAATACCAAAAAATCACGGTTAAGCCGGCAAGAGTCCTCCGGCTTATTTTTGGAAGAATATGCTGAGGGTAAATTACCGCGTAAGAAATTACAAAAAAAATAAAATAAAAAAGCACTATATTGGAAATTGCCGTTTGTCTGGCAAAATCCATAATTTGCAAAATTCCGCTGCCGGCAGCTATTAAAACTATTAGCGCAAAAAACCGCTTCCAGGATACTTTGTGCCTTAACAAAATAGCAGCCTCTAAAAAGCCTCCTAGTAAAAACGCCGGTAAAATTAGGGATATATTATCCATTTCTGTATTATATACGATTAGTAAAATAATAAAAAACCTCTCGTTTTAAGAGAGGTTTTTTATAAATGGGGCAGCCACCTACTTTTGCGCCTACATGCGTAGGACTATCATTGGCCCAAGCCGTTTTGACTTCTGAGTTCGGGATGGGATCAGGTCGAGCCCGGCTGGAAATGCCACCCTTCGTCGCGCTTTATTAAATAAAGCACAAAGAAGGGAGCACTTAACATTGTATAAACTTCATCCCGACATTCGTCGGGATGACTCGCTATAATATTTTCAGCAAAGCTGAAAAAAGATTATTGTGAGTCACAAATTGCTAGTCAAAGAAATTAGAATTAAAACTTTTGATTGATTAGTACTACTCGGCTCAATCTATTGCTAGACTTACACCTGTAGCCTATAAAATCTACATTTTAGTTCCATCCGTATTGCTACTTCAAGAACAAAAACTTCGATTGAAATACGGGGTAGTCTTCCCCGAATCTTTCGTTCTAATAAATTAGAACAACGAAACCTAGTATTGTAGACGGCTTCACGCTTATATGCCTTCAGCGCTTATCCTAACTAGACCTAGCTACCCCGCCATGCCGCGGACGCGACAACGGGTACACCAGAGGTCTATGCATCTCGGTCCTCTCGTACTAGAGATGCGACTACTCAAGTTTCGTACTCCCACAGCAGATAAGGACCAAACTGTCTCACGACGTTTTGAACCCAGCTCGCGTACCACTTTAATAGGCGAACAGCCTAACCCTTGGGAGCTTCTACACCCCCAGGATGTGATGAGCCGACATCGTACATATTCCATACTTTCGTATGGGGCAGACTATATCTTCTTCTTGTCAGCGGCTATTTAGGTTCTTTGTGGCCATTTGCCTGCTTTTTTTGTGACAAGAGTCGGCGTATTATGTAAACGAGTTATAAAGTTGAAAGTTATAAAGTTTGTAAAGTACTGCAACTGCAGTAACTTTATGAACTTTTCACTTTATGAACTTTATAAACTAATCTACATCTCCCCTTTCGGGTCAGTCGTTACGGGGTCAAGAACAAGTGGGTAGTTGATAGTGTGTAGTGGGTAGTAACTGCAAACTGCAGTACTAATCACTAACAACTATTCACTAATCACTAATTCTGACTTCCCACGGTGTTGCCGGTTAATTAGAATATTGCTCACATATAATTAACTGCGGGTTCACCGTTATAAGCCGAATTTATTTTGCTTAGATTTTTATCATCTCCGCTATGAACGGAGACAGACGGACTAAACGTTAGGAATGAGATCACTCTCAATGCACCCCGATTAAGGTTAAGGTGCCAAACCCTCTCGTCGATATGGACTCTTGGAGAGGATCAGCCTGTTATCCCTAGAGTAACTTTTATCCGTTGGGCTTTGCGTCTTCCACTCGAACGCATCGGATCACTAACTTCTACTTTCGTACCTGCGCGGGTCGCCGCCCTTGCAGTCAAGCATGCTTATGCGTTTGCACTATCAGCATGATTTCCATCCATGCTTAGCATACCTTAATAAACGCCTCCGTTACCATTTAGGAGGCAACCGCCCCAGTTAAACTACCCACGAGCCACTGTCCCAAAGTAGGTTAAACTTTGGTTAGCAATTTCACTCTAGCAGGGTGGTATTTCACCTTTTGACTCCGCTCAAGCTGGCGCCTGAGTTTCAAAGTCTCCCACCTAGGCTAAACAGCCAAAATAAAATTGCAATGACACGCTATAGTAAAGCTTCATAGGGTCTTTCCGTCTTGCTGCGGGTAGACGGCATCTTTACCGCCATTGTAAATTCATCGGAATGTTCGTTAAGACAGTCCTCTACTCGTTATGCCATTCGTGCGGGTCGCAACTTACGCGACAAGGAATTTCGCTACCATAGGACAGTTATAGTTACTGCCGGCGTTCATCAGGGCTTGGCCGAGCGGCTTGCGCCACCCGGTTTAACCTTCTGACACTGGCCAGGCATCAGCCCGTATACATCAGCTTGCGCTTTAGCACGGACCTAAGTTTTTG